>LM655188.1:0-60823 GCA_000824825.2 Mesorhizobium sp. ORS 3324 | reverse complement strand
GGCGGATGAGGGGCAGCGCAGACGCCCGAATTTGAGAGCGTGAAGCCTCAGGACAGCACATGACCTCCGCCGTTTCCTTCAAACAAGTCTCGCGCCATTTCGGCAGCGTGCGCGCCGTCGATGCGGTCGATCTCGAGATCGCGCCCGGCGAGTTCTTCGCCATGCTCGGGCCGTCGGGGTCCGGCAAGACGACCTGCCTGCGATTGATCGCCGGCTTCGAGCAGCCGACGGCCGGATCGATCTCCATCTTCGGCGAGCGGGCCGAAGGCGTCCCGCCCTATCGCCGCAACGTCAATACCGTCTTCCAGGACTATGCGCTGTTCCCGCATTTGAACGTGCTCGACAACGTCGCCTACGGCCTGATGGTCAAGGGCGTCGGCAAGCCCGAGCGGCTGAAGGCGGCGGAGGAGGCGTTGTCGCTGGTGCGCCTGCCGGGCTACGGCGCCCGGCGCCCCGGCCAGCTTTCCGGCGGCCAGCGTCAGCGCGTCGCGCTCGCCCGCGCGTTGGTCAACCAGCCCAAGGTGCTGCTGCTCGACGAACCGCTCGGCGCGCTCGACCTCAAGCTGCGCGAGAACATGCAGGAGGAACTGAAGTCGCTGCAGAAGGTGCTCGGCATCACCTTCATCTTCGTCACCCATGACCAGGGCGAGGCGCTGTCCATGGCCGACCGCGTCGCCGTCTTCAACGACGGCAGGATCATGCAGGTCGGCACGCCGGAGGATATCTACCAGCGGCCGAAGACGCGCTTCGTCGCCGATTTCGTCGGCTCGTCCAACGTGCTGCCGCCGGATTTCATCCAGCGTTATTCCGGCCAGCATCGCTGGGGCAGCCTTCGGCCAGAATCCATCCGCGTCTCGCAAGCAACGAGCGGCGACGGCGTTGCCGCGCGCCTCGTCGGCACCAACTATCTCGGCGCCACCACCAGGCTGGCGCTCGATGCCGATGGGCTGAGGCTCCATGCCGTGGTGCCGGCGGGAACGGCGCTGCCGGCGGAGGGCGAGGCCGTCATGCTCACCTTCAACCGCGAGCACCTGCATTTGATGGACGAACAGGCATGATGGCACTTGAGACAGGGGCCAATCGCAAAGGCGAGGCGCTCCACGGCGCCCCCCTCTGGCCTGCCGGCCATCTCCCCCTCAAAGGGGGAGATGGGCAGCTTGGCCGCCGGCTGCCATTTTCCAACGTTGGCGATTGGCGAAACCCGAAGCGACAGCCGATCTCCCCCCTAGAGGGGGAGATGGTCGGCAGGCCAGAGGGGGGCGCGAAGGATCTCGACCTCTCCTATTGTCGCGCTCAACACAGTGCGGCCTCATGACCATCGCCGCGCTCAACTCCAAGTCCGTGCCCGCCATCCTGCCAGGCAGCGGCGGCCTGCGCGGAGTGCTGTCCGACCTCTTCTGGCGTCAGCCGAGGCTTCTGCTGTTCCTCATGCTCTTGCCGCCGCTTCTGTGGCTGGGCATCGTCTATATCGGCTCGCTCATTGCGCTGCTTCTGCAAAGCTTCTTCTCGATCGACGAGTTCTCCGGCCTCATCAACCGCGAGTTCACGCTGAAGACCTATGGCGACCTGTTCCAGGCCGCCAATCTCGACATCATCCTGCGCACGGTGACGATGGCAGCCCTCGTCACGCTCGCCTCGGCGATCATCGCTTTCCCCATCGCCTATTATGCGGCCCGCTATGCGCGCGGTCGCTGGAAGGCGCTGTTCTATCTCGGGGTCATGCTGCCGCTGTGGTCGAGCTATCTGGTCAAGATCTACGCCTGGAAGCTGATCCTCGCCAAGGAAGGCATCCTCACCTGGCTGTTCGGCAAGCTCGGCCTGCTCTGGCTGCTCGACGGCTGGCTGTCGCTGCCGATCGTCGGCGGCAACTCGCTGTCGGTCTCCTTCACCGGCACCTTCATCGTCTTCGTCTATGTCTGGCTGCCTTTCATGATACTGCCTGTGCAGGCAGCGCTCGAACGCGTGCCAGGCAATCTGGTCGAGGCCTCGTCCGATCTCGGCGCCTCGCCTGGCCAGACCTTTCACAATGTGCTCTTCCCGCTGGCTCTACCTGGCATCGTCGCCGGCTCGATCTTCACCTTCTCGCTGACATTGGGCGACTACATCATCCCGCAGATCATCGGCACCTCGCGACTGTTCATCGGCCAGGCCGTCTATTCACAGCAGGGCACTGCCGGCAACATCCCGCTCGCCGCCGCCTTCACCGTGGTGCCCATCGTCATCATGGGCTTCTACCTCTGGGGCGCCAAGCGCATGGGGGCCTTCGATGCGCTCTGATCGCGGCCAATCCGCTCCGCTCGGCCTGAAGATCGCCGCCGCCTGCGGCCTGCTCTTCCTGCATCTGCCGATCCTTCTGATCTTCGTCTACGCCTTCACGACGGAGGAAAAGAGTTTCGTCTGGCCCCCGCCGGGGCTCACCACGCAATGGTTCGCCGTCACCTGGAATCGGCCGGATGTATGGGAGGCGCTGTCGCTGTCGATCCGCGTCGCCGCCATATCGACGGCGATCGCGCTGGTGCTCGGCACGCTCTGCGCCGCCGCCGTCTCGCAGACGCGCTTCTTCGGCCGCGAGACCATCTCGCTCTTGGTCATCCTGCCGATCGCGCTGCCCGGCATCATCACCGGCATCGCGCTGCGCTCGGCCTTCGCGCTGGCCGACATCCCGTTCTCGTTCTGGACGATCGTGCTCGGCCACGCCACCTTCTGTGTGGTCGTCGTCTACAACAATGCGGTTGCCCGCTTCCGCCGCACCTCGGGCTCGATGATCGAGGCCTCGATGGACCTCGGCGCCGACGGCTTCCAGACGTTCAGGTATGTCGTGCTACCCAACTTTGCCACGGCGCTGCTTGCCGGCGGCATGCTGGCCTTCGCGCTGTCCTTCGACGAGGTCATCGTCACCACCTTCACCGCCGGCCAGCAGCAGACAGTGCCGATCTGGATGCTGGAGGAACTGATCCGCCCGCGCCAGCGCCCGGTCACCAACGTCGTGGCCATGGTGGTCGTGCTGGTGACGCTGCTGCCCATCCTCTTTGCCTATTACCTGACCCGCGACAGCGACCAGATAGCGGGGAGTGGGAAATGAGAACAGGTGAATGGTGAGTAGTGAGTAGTGAGTAGTGGAATCGAACACTAAGAGATTTTCGCCAATTATTGGCCAATCACCTTACTGCGACACTACTCACTACTCACTACTAACCATTCACCTTCTCTTCAAGGAGAACCCAATGGACACTCAAATGCTGATCGGCCCGAAATTCGAGAAGGGCACCGAAACCGAGGAGCCGATCCTCAATCCGAAAACCGGGGCGACCATCCTCAACTTGGCCGAAGCAAGCCCGGCGCAGATCGATGCCGCCGTCAGTGCCGCCGAACAAGCGTTCGTCAGTTGGTCGCGCACCACGCCGGCGCAGCGCTCCAGCTATCTCCTGAGGATCGCCGACCGCATCGAGGCCGAGGCGAAAGAGTTCGCCGCGCTCGAGGCGCTGAACTGCGGCAAGCCGATCAATGCCGTGCTCAACGACGAGATCCCGGCGATCGTCGACTGCTATCGCTTCTTTGCCGGCGCGGTCCGCTCCATGCCCGGCCAGGTCGCCGGCGAATACCTGCCCGGCCACACCTCGATGGTGCGGCGCGACCCGATCGGCATCGTCGCCTCCATCGCGCCTTGGAACTATCCGCTGATGATGATGGCCTGGAAGCTGGCGCCGGCGATCGGCGGCGGCAACACGGCCGTCTTCAAGCCTTCGGAACAGACGCCGCTGACGGCGCTGAAGCTGGCGAAGATCCTCGCCGAGATCCTGCCCGAGGGCGTCGTCAATGTCGTGCTCGGCCGCGGCGACAGCGTCGGCAACACGCTGATCAACCATGCCAAGGTCAACATGATCTCCATCACCGGCGATGTCGCCACCGGCAAGAAGGTGCTGCAGGCGGCTGCCAAGTCGGTCAAGCGCACGCATCTCGAGCTCGGCGGCAAGGCGCCGGTCATCGTCTTCGACGATGCCGACCTCGGCGCCGTAGTCAACGGCCTGCGCGCCTTCGGCTATTACAATGCCGGCCAGGACTGCACCGCCGCCTGCCGCATCTATGCCGGCAAGAAGATCTACGACAAGCTCGTCGCCGACCTCTCCTCGGCGGTCTCGACCATCAAGTACAACCGCCCCGACGACACCGAAAACGAGATCGGGCCGCTGATCTCGCGCCGCCAGCGCGACCGTGTGTCGAGCTTCGTCGAGCGCGCCTCGGAACTGAAGCACATCGAGATCACCACCGGCGGCCAGCCGGGCGAGGGCACCGGCTTCTACTATCAGCCGACGGTCGTCGCCGGCGCGCTGCAGGAAGACGAGATCGTGCGCCGCGAAGTGTTTGGTCCGGTCGTCTCCGTCACCCGATTCACGGAGGTCGATGAGGCGGTAAGCTGGGCGAACGACAGCGACTACGGCCTTGCCTCCTCGGTGTGGACCAAGGACGTCACGCGCGCGATGGCGACGGCCGCCCGCCTGCAATATGGCTGCACCTGGATCAACACCCACTTCATGCTGACCAACGAGATGCCGCATGGCGGGCTGAAACAGTCCGGCTACGGCAAGGACATGTCGCTCTATGCGCTGGAGGACTACACCGCCGTGCGGCACGTGATGGTCGCGCATGGCTAAACAGTAAGGAAGGCAAGCATTTCAACCAGGGAGGAAAACAACAATGCAACGCCGCCAGTTTCTGACATTCGCAGCCATCGCCGCCACGCTTCTCGCCGTGACGCCGTCCTTCGCGGGGGACACCGCGCAGTCGGTGGTCGAGGCCTATGTCGCGGCCTGGAATGCGCACGACTCGGCCAAGGCTGCCGGCTACTTCGCCGACGACGTCACCTATTACGACGCCTCGGTCGGCAAGCCGGTGGCCGGTAAGGACGCCGCCAAGACCGGCGTCATCGATAACTTCCTCAAGGCCGTTCCCGATGCGGTCTGGACGATGAAGGGCAAGCCGCTCGTCGACGGCGACCGCGTCTCCTTCGAATGGGAGTTTTCCGGCACCAACACCGGCGCCTGGGGCGACGGCACCGCCGCCACCGGCAAGAAGTTTTCCTTCACCGGTGCCTCCATGTTCTCCATCAAGGACGGCAAGATCGCGACCCAGAGCGACTATTACGACGCGCTCGGCTTCTACAAGCAGCTGGGCCTGATGTAGGCCTTGGTCGCTTCTCCCCTTGTGGGGTGAGCAACCGGTTCGCGAAGCGAATTCATCGTGCCGGCGGCACGATGAAAGGTCAGCGAACGCCGAGACGCTGCGAAGCATCGGGGGCCCGGCAAGGGTGGCTTGTCGCGAAGCGACAAGACGGATGAGGGGTGTTCCAGCTTGGCGCCAGGCCACCCCTCACCCGGAATGCCAACCGATTTGTGAAGGACAAATCGGGGCAATCCGACCTCTCCCCCAGGGGAGAGGTACGGCCGCTCAGGCCACTACTCGACGATCCGGAAGATCTGCCAAACGCTGGTGCCCGACACTACATAGGGCTCCAGTTCCTTGCCCCATTTGGCGTGCGCGTCGATCTTGCCGATCTTGGCGAAGAACTCCTCAAGTTGCGCCAGGCTCTGGACCTGGTGGTGCGACTCGACGGTGGCCTCGCGCGCGCCGATCGACCCGGTCATGATCTGGAACCCCAGATCGGCGATGCCGGCCTGGGAGCCGATCTCGCGTTCCCACTGACGCATCATCTCGAGCACCCTCTGCTTGTGACCGAACTTGGCGTCGATCTGCCATCTGGCGCTGAACATTTCGTTCTCCTCCCTAGTTTGCGGTTGAGTTCTATTCGTCCCAGGCCTGCACGACCGTCTGCCGTGCGATGCGGCCGTTCTTCAGCTCCAGCATCGCCGCGCAGAACACCTTCGTGCCGTCCGGATAGGCGCAGGCTTGGGTGAAGGCGAGGTTGTTGCCCTCGGCGATTGTGGTGTCGACCTTGTGGATCATCGCCCGGCTGCAGATGTCGTCCCAGAAGGTGTTGATTGCCGCGCGGCCGCGGATTTCGCGCGGCTTGCTCGGCGGGTTGTTGCGGTCGATCACCCGCACCAGCGCATCGTCGGCGTAGAAGCTCGACAGCATCTTGCCGTCACGGCCTTCGATCGCCTTCTTGATCGCCGCGCCGTCCACAGTTTGTGTCTTGGTCAGCATTTTCGATCTCCATGGCCCGTCTGACCGGGCGTTCGATTGGGGCGCTGCCCGGCGTGAAATGCCGGGCAGCGTGCTTCACTGCGACTTCGCCTTGACGGCGGCGAACAGGTCGTCGGTTTGCTTCTTGAAGGTGGCAAGGTCGACCTGGCTGCCGTTGAGCATGGTCGACCAGTGGCGCACGATCGCCGCCATCGCCACGGCCTCCTTGATCTCCTCGTCGCTCGCGCCGTTGGCCTTGGCCGCCAGCGTGTGGAAATAGATGCAATACTGGCAGGGGATCTGCGAGGCGACCGCCAGGCCCATCAGTTCCTTGGTCTTGCCGTCGAGGGCGGTGTTCGGATTGAGCTGGACACCCTTGATTTCGGCCCAGGCGCCGGCCACCGCCACGTCCGGCAGCGTCTTGAACATGTCAGGCACCGAGCCGAGCGTGGCCTGGATGTCCTTGTATGCGGCGGTGGCGGAAGCGTCTTCGGCCCGCGCCGAATTGACGGCCAGCACTGCGCCTGCGGCAAATGCCAGCAATCCGATCTTGCGATTGAGTTTCAGCATTTCATCCTCCATTCGCAGTGCCGACACGGCGACATCGCCCGGCCTGCATGGGAAGAATTCGTACCGCTTGCGGCGCTCAGCCCGCTTCGCTCGAAAGCGCCATGGCTCTCATGGCCCGTCCGGGCCAGCATGCCTGGCCGAAAAGGCCGCCGCCGCCGCCCGCGACGGCAGGTCGAGCTTGAGCAAAATGTTGGCGACGTGCCGCTTGACCGTATGCTCGCTGAGCTTCAATTCGGCGGCGATCGCCGCGTTGCTCATGCCGTCTGCTATCAGGCTCACCACCTCGCTTTCCCGCGCCGTCAGCGCTGCCGGCTCCATGGCTCTTGGTTTGGGGCGGCAGGCAGGCTCCAGATGCTGTTCCGACGTTGCCTGGACCACCGGCAGCGGCTCGCCCAGCTCGTCCAGGCTGATGCGGCCGGCGTCGACGAAATGCAGGCCGGAGCCTACCGCAAGCTCGGCGACCAGCCGCGAAGCCAGAATGTCGCCGCGCCCGGCATGGACGGCGAGCTGCATTGTCACCCGCGCCGTCAGGCCGACCGGCTGGCCGCGCATTTCGATCTCGCCGACATGCACCCCTTGCGCGCTCGCCACGCCGATCTGCTGCGCGGCGTCGCGCAGGGCAGCCGCGCAGCGTATGGCGCGCGCCGGCCCGTCGAAGCGCGAGATCATCAATTCGCCATGCATGCCGGCGACACGCCCGCCATGGCGCCCGACCAGCAGCCGCCATGTTTCCTGGAAACGCTGGCTTCGCTCGCTCCACATGCGGTCGCCCAGCTTGGCCGTGTCGTAGATGCGCGTCACCAGCAGCGCGGCAAGCACGCGCTCTGTGTCGGCCACCGCCGGCTGGCCGGTCAGGAACTCCTCGATCAGGTCGGCCACCCTGTCGACGTCGCCGGTCCAGATCGGATGGTCGCGCCCGGGGATCTCGACCAGCCGGGCGCCACGGATCTTCCTGGCGAGGAAGCGGCTGGCCTCCGGGTCGATGCGCGCGTCGTTGCGGCGGTGGATGAGCAGCGTCGGCGCGCTGATCGTGGAGAGGATGCCGCGCACGTCGATCCCGGCATTCATACGGGCAAGTGCCGCCGCGGCGGTCGGGCTGGCGGACAGCCGCTCGAACCGGGCCCACCATTGGGAAAAATGCGTGTCGTCCACCCGGCCCGGCGCGAAATTGGGCAAGGTCGCGCCGGTGCCCCAGGAGGTCTCCGCCGTCTCGATGAAGGCTTCCAGCCGCTCCGGCGGCATCACCCATTTGTGGAAATGCGCATAGCCGCCATAGAGCACCAGCGTCCGCGTCCGCTCCGGATAGGTGGCGGCGAACAGCATTGCCATCGGCGCGCCTTCCGAGGCGCCGAGGATCGCCGCGCGGCCGCTGCCGGCGGCGTCCATCACCGCGCGCACGTCGTCCATGCGGGTCTCCAGGCTGGGCAGGCGACGGGTATCGACACGGTCCGATAGCCCGGTGCCGCGTTTGTCGAACAGGATCAGCCGCGAGAAGGCCGAAAGCCGTTTCAGCAGTCGGCTGTAGCCTTCGTCTTCCCAGTGCAGGTCGAGATTGGAGATGAAGCCCGGCACGAAGACGAGATCGAGCGAGCCTTGGCCGACCACCTGGTAGGCGATCCGCACATCCCCGCTACGGGCGTATCTGGTCTCGATCGGCCTCACGCAACTGTCCCGCCCGGCCAGACGATTTCCTGTCGCCGACCATAGCAGAAGCGCACCGCCGGCGGCAGCAAAACTTTAGAGAGCGGGAATATGAGACCTTTGGCGCCGAGGGGCGTGGCAGCTCCTATTTGTGCGGAGCGGCGCCCTCAGCTTCCGCGGGTTTGGCATAGCCGAGGCTCTTGTCGGCCTGTTCCGGCGTCAGCGGACGCTTGATCTTGGCAGAGGCTGCGATCACCAGTTCGTCGAAATCCTCCGCATCGCCGTCCAGCAGCTCGAAAAACTGCCGCCGCATCCTGGGTTCCCAGAACTTGTTGATGTGCTCGGCGACGCCGGCGATGCCCTCTTCGCGCGGCTTCGAATGGAAGAAGGTGGCGATCTGGTTGGCCATGCGCACCAGCTTTTCCTTGGTGCTGGCGATGTGGTCTTCGTCATGCGACATGCTTGGCAACTCCGCAAGCCACCCGTTCAGGGTGGGTGAAAATATCGAAATCGTCGCCGCGCACCAGCGCCACCAGCGTCATGCCGGCGGCCTCCGCCGTGCGGATGGCGAGCGCCGTCGGCGCAGAGACGGCCATGATGATCGGCGCGCCGATGGCGGCCGTCTTCTGCACCATTTCCACCGAAACGCGCGAGGTCACCACGACGGCGCCGCTCGCACCGTCGATGCCGGCTTTCGCCAGCGCGCCGGCGAGCTTGTCCAGCGCGTTGTGGCGGCCGACATCCTCGCGCGCCATGACGATGCCCTTGCCGGGAACGTAGAAGCCTGCGGCATGCACCGCGCCGGTCTCCGTGTGCAGCGGCTGCAGCCTCGACAGAAGCTTGACCGAACGGGTGACGTCCTCGGCGTCGAGCGTCAGCTTCGACGCACCCACCGCATCGACCGAGCGCATCGCTTCCTCGATGGATTCGATTCCGCACAGGCCGCAGCCGACCGGCCCGGCGAGCCTGCGCCGCCGCGCCTGGAAGCGCGTGTTGGCCTTGTCTTTCAGCTTGATCTGGATGTCGATGCCGGCGCCGAGATCCTCCACCTCGATCGCCTCGATCTCCGCCGGGTCTGCGATGATGCCCTCGGTCAGCGAGAAGCCGAGCGCGAAATCCTCGAAATCGGCCGGGCTCGCCATCATCACCGCATGGGTGGTGCCGGCATAGGAGAACGCCACCGGCGTCTCCTCCGGCACCATCCGGTTCGCGGCCGCGGTGCCGCCGGCGCGACGCGCCAGCCGCGAAATCTGGCTCGTTGCTTTGCGGCGCGCGGCCAAGGCTATTCCGCCGCTTCCAGCGGGGCGATGCGGCGGCTCTGGCGAGCCTGCTCGGTATACTCCCTCTGCCACTCGGTCGGCCCGTTGGACGGCGCCACCTGCACGGCGGTGACCTTGTATTCCGGACAGTTGGTCGCCCAGTCCGAGAAGTCGGTGGTGATCACGTTGGCCTGCGTGTCCGGGTGGTGGAAGGTCGTGTAGACGACGCCGGGCGACACGCGGTCGGTGATCAGCGCGCGCAGCGTGGTCTCGCCGGAACGGCTGGCCAGCCGCACCCAGTCGCCGTCGCGGATGCCGCGGTTCTCGGCGTCGTGCGGATGGATCTCCAGCCGGTCCTCGGCATGCCATGCGACATTCTCGGTGCGCCTGGTCTGCGCGCCGACATTGTACTGCGACAGAATTCGGCCGGTGGTGAGCAGCAGCGGATAGCGCGGTCCGGTGCGTTCGTCCGTCGCCACATATTCGGTGCGGATGAACTTGCCCTTGCCGCGCACGAAGCCGTCGACATGCATGATCGGGGTGCCGAGCGGCGCCTTCTCGTTGCAGGGCCACTGCACCGATCCTACGCGGTCGAGCAACTCGAAGGACACGCCGGCGAAGCTCGGGGTCGTCTTGGCGATCTCGTCCATGATCTGTGACGGATGCGTGTAGTTCCAGTCGAGCCCGATGGCGCGGGCAAGCTCCTGCGTCGCCTCCCAGTCGGCATAGCGCGCCTTCGGCTCCAGCACCTCGCGCACCATGTTGATGCGGCGCTCGGCATTGGTGAAGGTGCCGTCCTTCTCGAGGAAGGTCGAGCCCGGCAGGAAGACATGCGCGTAGTTCGCCGTCTCGTTGAGGAAGAGATCGTGCACGACCACGCATTCCATCGCGGCAAGGCCGGCGGCGACGTGCTTGGTATCGGGGTCGGACTGCAGGATGTCCTCGCCCTGGATGTAGATGCCCTTGAACGAACCGTCGACGGCGGCGTCGAGCATGTTGGGGATGCGCAAGCCCGGCTCTTCGTCCAGCTTCACACCCCACAGGCTCTCATAGATGTCGCGCACGGCTTCGCCGGAGATGTGGCGATAGCCGGGCAACTCATGCGGGAAGGACCCCATGTCGCAGGAGCCCTGCACATTGTTCTGGCCGCGCAGCGGGTTCACGCCGACGCCCGGACGGCCGATATTGCCGGTGGCCATGGCGAGGTTGGCGATCGCCATCACGGTGGTCGAGCCCTGGCTGTGCTCGGTGACGCCCAGGCCGTAATAGATCGCGCCGTTGCCACCCTTGGCATAGAGCCGCGCCGCGCCGCGGATGGCCTCCGGATCGACGCCGGAGAGCTTGCCGACCGTCTCGGGGCTGTTTTCCGGCAGGGCGACGAAGGACGCCCAGTCCTGGAATTCGGCCCAGTCGCAACGCTCGCGGATGAAAGCCTCGTCGAACAGTCCCTCGGTGACGATGACATGCGCCAGCGCCGTCAGTATCGCGACATTGGTGCCGGGCTTCAGCGGCAGGTGGTAGTCCGCCTCGACATGCGCCGATTTCACCATCTCGGTGCGGCGCGGATCGATCACGATCAGCTTGGCCCCCTGACGCAGCCGCTTCTTCAGCCGCGAGGCGAACACCGGGTGGGCGGAAACAGGGTTGGCGCCGATGATGATGGCGACATCGGTGAACTCGACCGAGTCGAAATCCTGCGTGCCGGCCGAGGTGCCGTAGGTCTGGCCGAGGCCGTAGCCGGTCGGCGAATGGCAGACGCGCGCGCAGGTGTCGACATTGTTGTTGCGGAAGCCCTGCCGCACCAGCTTCTGGACGAGGTAGGTCTCCTCATTGGTGCAGCGCGAGGAGGTGATGCCGCCGATGGCGCCGCGTCCGTATTGATACTGGATGCGGCGGAATTCCTTGGCCGTGTGGGCGATAGCCTCTTCCCAGCTCACCTCGTGCCAGGGATCGGTGATCTTCTCGCGCACCATCGGCTTGAGGATGCGGTCCTTGTGAGTGGCGTAGCCATAGGCGAAGCGGCCTTTCACGCAGGAATGACCGTGGTTCGCCTTACCGTCCTTGTAGGGCATCATGCGGATGACCTCGTCACCCTTCACTTCGGCCTTGAACGAGCAGCCGACGCCGCAATAGGCGCAGGTGGTGACCGCCGAGCGCTCCGGTATGCCTTTCTCTAGCACCGTCTTCTCGCGCAATGCGTCGGTCGGGCAGGCCTGCACGCAGGCGCCGCAGGACACGCATTCGGAAGCGATGAAATCCTCATGCATGCCGGCGACCATGCGCGACTCGAAGCCGCGGCCTTCGATGGTGAGCGCGAAAGTGCCCTGCACCTCCTCGCAGGCGCGCACGCAGCGCGAGCAGACGATGCACTGCGCCGGATCGTAGGTGAAATAGGGGTTGGATTCGTCGCGGGCGATGTAGTCGACCGCCAGCGAGCCATGGCCGGGCGCGACGCCGTCTTCCTTGACGTGATTGCGGCCTTCGACGCCGTAACGGTTCTCGGTCAGGCCGACCGACTTCGCCACCGCGTCGAATTCGCTGGCGCCGGTGCCGGCCTTCTCGTTCCAGCCGGTCGGATGGTCGGAGACGTAGAGTTCCATGACGCCGCGGCGGATGGCGTCGAGCCGGTCCGACTGCGTGCGCACCACGATGCCTTCGGCAACCGGCGTCGTGCAGGAGGCCGGCGTGCCGGCGCGGCCTTCGATCTCGACCAGGCAGACGCGGCAGGAGCCGAAGGAGTCCAGCATGTCGGTGGCGCAGAGCTTTGGGATCTCGACCCCGCCTTCCATCGCCGCGCGCATGATCGAGGTGCCTTCCGGCACGGTGATGCTGCGGCCGTCGACGGTCAGGGTTACCTGCTTCTCCGCCCTCGATTCCGGGGTGCCGTAATCGATCTCTTCGATGAGTGTTGGGAAGTCGGCTTTGATATTCATCTGCCAGCTCCTATTCAGCAGCCACGCGCGTCGGCGCCGGCTTGAAATCCTCGGGGAAATGCGTGATCGAGCTCATCACCGGGTAGGGCGTGAAGCCGCCCAGCGCGCAGAGCGATCCGAACTTCATCGTGTTGCAGAGGTCGGTGACCAGAGCGAGGTTCTTCTCCGCCTCGATGCCCGCGGCGACCTTGTCGAGCACCTCCATGCCGCGCGTCGAGCCGATGCGGCAGGGCGTGCACTTGCCGCAGCTTTCGATGGCGCAGAACTCCATGGCGAAACGCGCCTGCTTCATCATGTCGGCCGTGTCGTCGAAGACGGTGATGCCGGCATGGCCGATCAGTCCATCGCGCTTGGCGAATTCTTCGTAGTCGAACGGCGTGTCGAACAGCGCGCGCGGGAAATAGGCGCCGAGTGGGCCGCCGACCTGCACCGCCTTCACCGGACGTCCCGAAGCGGTGCCGCCGCCGATCTCGTCGACGATCTCGCCAAGCGTCAGACCGAAAGCCGTCTCGAATAGCCCGCCATGCTTGACGTTGCCGGCGATCTGGATCGGGATGGTGCCGCGCGAGCGTCCCATGCCGAAATCCTTGTAGTAGGCCGCGCCCTTGTCCATGATGATCGGCACGGAGGCCAGGCTGATGACGTTGTTGATCACCGTCGGCTGGCCGAACAACCCCTGGATGGCAGGCAGCGGCGGCTTGGCGCGCACCACGCCGCGCTTGCCTTCGAGGCTGTTCAAGAGCGAGGTTTCCTCGCCGCAGACATAGGCGCCGGCGCCGACGCGGATCTCCATGTCGAAGGCGTTGGGCGAGCCCAGCACATTGGCGCCGAGCACGCCGGCCTTGCGGGCGATCGCCACGGCCTTGTTCATCGTCGCCACCGCATGCGGATATTCCGAGCGGATATAGACGAAGCCCTTGGTGGCGCCGGTGGCGATACCGGCGATCGCCATGCCTTCGATCAGCACGAAGGGATCGCCTTCCATGATCATGCGGTCGGCAAAAGTGGCGCTGTCGCCCTCGTCGGCGTTGCAGACGATGTATTTTTGGTCGGATTTGGTATCCAGCACCGTCTTCCATTTGATGCCGGTCGGGAAGCCGGCGCCGCCGCGGCCGCGCAGACCGGATTCGGTCACTTGGCTGACGATGTCGGCAGGCGCCATCGCCACCGCATTATGCAGACCGTTCAGGCCGCCATGCGATTTGTAGCTGTCGAGCGACAGCGGGTCGATGATGCCGCAGCGCGCGAAGGTCAGCCGCGTCTGCTTGGCGAGGAAGGGGATCTTGTCGGGCGCGCCGAGCCAGCGCTTGTGATGGCCGCCCTTGAGGAAGCCGCTGTCGAACAGGCTCTTCACGTCCGACGGCTTCACCGGCCCGTAGGCGACGCGGCCCTCGGCTGTCGCCACCTCGACCATCGGCTCCAGGAAATAGGCGCCGCGTGAGCCGTTGCGCACGATCTTGGCCTCGACGCCGCGCTCCTTGAGCTCCTTCTCGATCGCTTTGGCGACCTTTTCGGCGCCAAGCGCCAGCGCGCCGGAATCCGCGGGGACATAGATGCGCGGGATCATGAACGCACCTCCGCGACAATCTCTTCGATCTTCTCGTCGTCGAGCCGGCCGATCACTTCGCCGTCCAGCATTGCCGATGGCGAGCAGGCGCAAAGCCCGAGGCAATAGACCGGTTCCAGTGTAACCGATCCGTCGCGGGCGGTCTCGTGGAAATCGATGCCGAGCAACTGCTTGACCTTGGCAGCGACAGCCTCCGAACCCATCGACTGGCAGGCTTCCGCCTGGCAGAGCTTCAAGACATGCCGGCCGGCCGGCTGGGCGCGGAAATCATGGTAGAAGGTGACGACGCCGTGGACTTCGGCCCTGGAGAGGTTCAGCCCGTCGGCAATGACGGGGAGTGCTGCCTGCGGCACGTGGCCGAATTCTTCCTGGAGTTCATGGAGGATCGGCAGCAGCGGACCTTCGAGGCCCTTGAGCTCATTGACGATCGCCGCCGTGCGCGACGCGATCTCGGTACTTGCAGGCTGCATCGGCATGCAGCGCCCTCCCTGGTCGTTGGCGACCCGATGTATGTCACCCCAAAATATAGAGCGGTTTTGGGGCAACGACATGCACAGGGCGCAAATTCGCTAAGTCCTTACGAAATCAGAGGAAACCCCCGAAATCAATAAAGCTCTCCCGTTGCTTGATAGAAAATTTCTATCAACGACGATCGACCTGCATTGTCTAGCTTAGCGGTGGGCGCGGAAATCGTCTGCCAGCGCCATCGCCTCGTCCAGCAGCGCCTGCACCAGCGGCGTATGCGGCTCACGCGGCGCCGCCACCAGCCCGACCGTGTGGCTGGCATCCGGATCGACGATCGGAATGGCCCGGATCGGTTCGGAAAAGCCGAATGTTTCCGCAAGGTTGAGCGGCATGATCGACGACCATTTGCCGGTCCGGATATGCGAGAACAGGACGATCATCGAGTTGGATTCCAGCGTCGGCCGCACCTGCACGCCGGCTTCCGCCAGATGCTGGTCGATGATGCGGCGGTTCTGCATGTCCGGCGTCAGCAGGCAGAGCGGCAGCTGGCTGATCTCGGCCCACGACACTTTGTCGCGGTCGGAATAGGGGTTCCCGATCGCCGTGATCAGTTGGTAGCGCTCGTCATAAAGCGGCACGCTGGTAACCCGGCCGAGAGGCTCGTTGTCGAGATAGGTGATGCCGGCATCGATATCGAGATTGCCGAGCAGCGTCAGCACCTCGATCGAGGTCCGCGACAGCACCGAGAAGGTGACGCCGGGATGCTTTTCGCGGAACGGCGTCGTCAGCCGCGCCACCATGGCGAGCGCCGTCGGCACGGCGGCGATGCGGATGCGGCCGGACAGGCCGAGGCGCGCCGCCCGCATTTCCTCGCGCATGGTCCTGGAGTCGCCGACGATGCGGCGCGCCCACACCAGCACCTGCTTGCCTTCCGGCGTCAGGCCCTGGAAGCGCGAGCCGCGCAGCACCAGCATGACGCCGAGCTGCCCCTCGAGCTGCTTGATGCCGGCCGACAGCGTCGGCTGGGTGACGCCGCAGACCTCTGCCGCTCGGCCGAAATGCTCTTCCCTGGCAAGCGCGATGAAGAATTCCAGTTTGTCGATCATGTCATCCGATCCACGGTTTGCCCAAGGTCGGGGAAATCGCTTTGCTGCGCAAGACGCATGCACAACAGGACCTCATCCACGTTTTGAGCCGGCTTATCTGTTTTCCCGCGCCGCGCATGGCGTTATGCGAGACAGGCGCAAGCAAGGAGGACATGATGCTGGGTTGGTTTCGCAGGCTGTTGCCGCGCGAGGACCGCTTCTTCGACCTGTTCGAACGGTATTCGCGCACGGTGGTCGGCGGCGCCGAGGCGCTGGAGCAGCTTCTCCAGGGGGAGGGACATCGACCGCTGGTGCCAGAAGATCGTCGATCTGGAGGACCAGTCTGACGGCGTCACCGCGGAGGTGCTGCTTGCCGTCAGGCGCTCCTTCATGACGCCCGCCGATCGCGTTCCGGTCTCGACCACCCACACCATAACCGGTGCCATCATCGGCGTGGGCGCCGCCCGGCGCGCCTCGGCCGTGCGCTGGGCATAGCCGGCGACGTCGCCGCGCTGACCTATTCTGCCGCCAGGCTGGCCATGTGATGCGGCCTGGCGCCGCCCAACCGCGAGCTATTTGCCCACGACGTTCAGAATGTTGCCGTCGGGGTCCTTGAACCAGGCGACCTTCATGCCGTGACCGACGTGGATGTCGCCCTCGAGCGTCAGGCCGGGCATGTCGTAGTGCTCGAAGGCGACGCCCTTCGACCGCAGCGAATTGACGATCGGCTCGATCTGGTCGCCGACCGCCCAGGTTACGGCTGTCGCCTTGTTGGTGCCGGCGAATTGCGAGCGATAGACATTGATGGCCGTGTCACCGCTTTTGTAGACGATCAGCTCGCCGTCCATGTCGTCGATCTGGCGGAGGCCGAGGGTTCCCGCATAGAAGGCCTTTGCCTTCTCCAGGTCCTTCACCGCGAGATTGGCCGTTGCGTTGCTGTTTTCTAGCATGACTGTTTCCTTTCCCTGTTGGCCGCTGCCTTGGCTGCCGCGCCGGATACCAGGAAATAGGGTTGAGCTGCCTTCCGGCGACCGCAGCTTGCGCGGGATGCATGTGATTGGAAGACGAATGACGCCCGCAAAACCCGACACGTGAGTGCAAGTTTTTGAAGGCATGTCGCAGCACATGTCGTTCTGAAGCTTGGTTCTCCCCGGGAACTGCATTATCTGAACCGGCAAACGCCAGGGAAAAAGCTCATGTCCGTCAGCAAGGAAACCGTCATCGAGCGCCTGAAGACGGTCAATGGACCGGACTTCACCGGCAATATCGTCGATCTCGGCCTGGTCTCGGAAATTTTCATCGCCGATTCCAAGGTGTTCTTCTCGATCACCGTTCCCGCCGCCCGTGCCCAGGAGATGGAGCCGCTGCGCGCCGCCGCCGAGCGCGTGGTCAAGGAAATCCCCGGTGTCGCCAACGCCGTCGTCGCGCTGACGGCGGAGAAGAAGGGCGGCGGCATGGAAGCGCCGGTCCGGCCGCGCCCGGCTCCGCAGGCAGCGCCGCAGCGGCCCGCGCCGCAGCAGCGTCCGGCGCCGCAGGCTCCTGCTTCGCACAGCCACGGCAAGCGCGGCGTGCCCGGCATCGATGCGATCATTGCGGTGGCCTCCGGCAAGGGCGGCGTCGGCAAATCGACCACCGCCGTCAACCTTGCGCTCGGCCTTGCCGCCAATGGCCTCAGCGTCGGCGTGCTCGATGCCGACATCTACGGACCGTCGATGCCCCGTCTGCTCAACATCCATGGCCGGCCGCAGACGGTCGACGGCAAGGTGCTGAGGCCGATGCAGAATTACGGCCTCAGGGTGATGTCGATAGGCTTCCTCGTCGACGAGGAGACGCCGATGATCTGGCGCGGTCCGATGGTGATGTCGGCGTTGACCCAGATGCTGCGCGAGGTCGAATGGGGGCCGCTCGACGTGCTGGTCGTCGACATGCCGCCCGGCACCGGCGACGCCCAGCTCACCATGGCCCAGCAGGTACCGCTCGCCGGCGCCGTCATCGTCTCGACCCCGCAGGACCTCGCGCTGATCGATGCGCGCAAGGGCCTCAACATGTTCAAGAAGGTCGATGTGCCGGTGCTCGGCATCGTCGAGAACATGAGCTATTTCCTCGCGCCCGACACCGGCAAGCGCTACGATATTTTCGGCCATGGCGGCGCGCGCCGCGAGGCCGAGCGGCTCGGCGTCACCTTCCTGGGCGAGGTGCCGCTCGAGATGGGCATCCGCGAAAGCTCGGACGCCGGCTCGCCGGTGGTCGTGGCCAAGCCGGAAGGCGCCGAAGCGAAGATCTATCGCGACATCGCTTCGAAAGTCTGGGAAAGGGTCCTGGAGGAGCGCGGCGCATCGGAAGCCGCCGTGCCGTCGATAGTCTTCGAGTAATCCTTCCTCTGAGGCTCAGCCGCCCATTTTTTCGCCGAACGTCGAGAAGAACTGCCCGGCCAGCTTCTTCGATGTCGATTCGATCAGGCGGCTGCCGAGCTGGGCGATCTTGCCGCCGACATCGGCCTTGGCGGCGTATTTGAGCACAGTCGTGCCCGCGCCGTCGGCGGTCAGCGTCACATCCGCTCCGCCCTTGGCGAAGCCGGCAATGCCGCCCTTGCCTTCGCCCTGGATGGTGTAGGAATGCGGCGGGTTGAGATTCTTCAAGGTGACTTCGCCGTTGAATGTCGCCTTGATCGGCCCGATCTTCAGCACCACGGTCGCAGCCATCTCGGTGTCCGATTTCTTCTCGAGAGACTTGCAGCCGGGAATCGCATCCTTGAGGATGTCCGGGTCGTTCAGCCCTGCCCACACTTTTTGCAAGGGGGCGGCGATGCGCTCCTCGCCTTCGATCACCAAAGCCATCAGGAACCTCCCGCATTGCTGATGCCGATTGGTCCTAGCGCGCGGTTCTTTATCTGTCTATCGCACCAAAGTGCTGGTCTGCGGCGCTCGTGCCTCTTGCTTGCGCTCGCGCGTTGTCATATCGATTTGTCATACAAATACGGAGACCATGATGGCCGGCGCCCCAACAAGAAAGAAGAAATTTCGCTCGCAGGAGTGGTTCGACAACCCCGACAATCCGGGCATGACGGCGCTCTATCTCGAACGCTACCTGAACTACGGACTGACGCGCGCCGAGCTGATGTCGGGAAAGCCGCTGATCGGCATCGCGCAGACCGGTTCTGACTTGTCCCCCTGCAACCGGCACCACCTCGAGCTCGCCAAGCGCGTGCGCGAAGGCATCGTGTCGATGGGTGGCATTCCCTTCGAGTTCCCGTGCCACCCGATCCAGGAGACCGGCAAGCGCCCGACCGCGGCGCTCGACCGCAACCTCGCCTATCTCGGCCTGGTCGAGGTGCTTTACGGCTATCCAATCGACGGCGTGGTGCTCACCATCGGCTGTGACAAGACCACGCCCGCGCTGCTGATGGCAGCGGCCACGGTCAATATTCCGGCGATCGCGTTTTCGGTCGGTCCGATGCTCAACGGCTGGCACAAGGGCAAGCGCACGGGTTCCGGCACCATCGTCTGGGAATCGCGCCAGCGGCTGTCGGCCGGCGAGATCGACTATGACGAGTTCATGGATATCGTCGCCTCCTCGGCGCCCTCGACCGGCTATTGCAACACCATGGGCACCGCCACCACCATGAACTCGCTGGCGGAAGCGCTCGGCATGCAGCTGCCGGGCTCGGCAGCGATCCCCGCGCCCTATCGCGAGCGCGGCCAGATAGGTTACGAGACGGGCAAGCGCATCGTCGAGATGGTGCATGAAGACCTGAAGCCCTCCGACATCATGACCCGCAAGGCGTTCGAGAACGCCATCGTCGTCAACTCGGCCATCGGCGGCTCGACCAACGCGCCGATCCACCTCAACGCGATTGCCCGCCATCTCGGCGTGCCGCTCGACAATGACGACTGGCAGGCGGTCGGCCTTAACATTCCGCTCCTCGTCAACCTGCAGCCGACGGGCGAGTATCTCGGCGAGGACTATCACCGTGCAGGCGGCGTGCCGGCGGTGGTGGCCGAGCTGATGAAGGGCGGCCTGCTGCCGCATCCCGATGCGATCACCGTCAACGGCAAGACCATGGGTGACAATTGCAGGGATATCGTCAACGAGAACCCGGACGTGATCAGCAGCGCCGCCAAGCCGCTCAAGGCCAATGCCGGCTTCATCAACCTCAAGGGCAACCTGTTCGATTCGGCGATCATGAAGACCAGCGGCATCTCGACGGAATTCCGAGAGCGCTACCTCTCCAATCCGAACGATCCCGAAGCCTTCGAAGGCAAGGCCATCGTCTTCGACGGCCCGGAGGACTACCACGCCCGCATCGACGATCCGGCGCAGGGCATCGACGAGCACACGAT
The DNA here is from genome assembly GCA_000824825.2 of Mesorhizobium sp. ORS 3324. Taxonomy (GTDB): domain Bacteria; phylum Pseudomonadota; class Alphaproteobacteria; order Rhizobiales; family Rhizobiaceae; genus Mesorhizobium. Next base: position 40,822 of record LM655188.1, on the reverse strand, counting down.
CCTGTTTATGCGCGGCGCCGGTCCAGTCGGCTATCCGGGCGGCGCCGAGGTGGTCAACATGCAGCCGCCGGCCTACCTCATCAAGAAGGGCATCCATTCGCTGCCCTGCATCGGCGACGGCCGCCAGTCCGGCACGTCCGGCTCGCCGTCGATCCTCAACGCCTCGCCGGAAGCAGCCGTCGGCGGCGGCCTGGCGCTGCTCAAGACCGGCGACCGCGTCCGCATCGATCTGAAGAAGGCCACGGCCAACATTCTGATCAGCGACGAGGAGATCGCAAGGCGGCGGGCCGAGCTCGAAAGCAATGGCGGCTATCACTATCCCAAGCACCAGACGCCGTGGCAGGAGATCCAGCGCGGCATGGTCGACCAGTTCTCGGCCGGTATGGTGCTGAAGCCGGCGGTGAAGTACCAGGACGTCGCGCATACCAGCGGCGTGCCGCGCGACAATCACTGAATTCCTCGCCTGGGGAAAATCGAGGGGCGGCTTGCCAAGCGCAGGCCGCCCTTTCCTCATGCCCTTGTTTCGGCCGCACCGGACATCCAGATAGGCGTCATCTCGACCGGTTCCGGGCCATCATGACCAAACGGCGCTCCTCCCTCGGCTTCCTCGGCATGTTCGGCCGCTCTGGCGACCTGCGCCAGCTCGACGACGCCCTGCGCCAGGCCGATCTGCACCCCGCCCTAGTGCCCGAGGGCGTCAAGCTCACCATCGTCAATCTGATGAATGACCGCTGGCCGGAGCAGCCGCCGCCGCAGGCCTATCAATCGGTGGCGCAGCTCTGCAGCTATTGCGTCGCCGGGCCGGAGGTCTTCGAGCAGGCCAATGGGAGCGAGCGGATGCTGGAAGCCGAGCGCCGCCTCGAGGCGGCGCTCGAAGCCGGCGACAGCTTCGATGCGCAGATCGTGCTGATGACGCTGCACGCGAAGCTGATCAATGCCGAGGTCGTCGAGCGCTACGGGCTGAGTGCGGAGTGAGCCGAGAAAGCGGGGAGATCAGCCGCCCATCCTGTTGCGCGGCAATTTGATCATCTCGCCGAAGCGGGCGCGCAGCTTGTCGTCGGTGAGCCGCGACACATGCCGCGGAAAACGCTCGGCCAGCACGCGCTTCTTCTCGGCGATCGCCCGTTGCAGGATGTCCGGCCGGCCCTTCTCGTTCCATTCCTTGGGCGAGAAACGGTCGCCGACAGCGGGATAGAAATATTCGGTCTGCATCAGCTTCAGCGTCTGCTCGTTGCCGAGATAGTGGCCCGGTCCCTTGAGGCAGACATCGGTGATAGTGTCGACCGACAGCGCGTCGTCGGTCACCTCGATGCCGCGGACGCAGCGCAGGCAGTGGCCGAGCATGTCGTTGTCGATGATCAGGCTTTCGAGGCAGAAGCCGAGCAGTGAGGCATGCATGCCGGCCGATTCGTAGACGAGGTTGAGGCCGGACAGTCCCGCCATCACATTGGTGATGCCCTTCTCGTAGCCGGACTGGATGTCGGGCAGCTTCGAGTCCGTCATGCCGGCGGCCGAGCCGCCGGGCAGGTCGTAGAATTGCGCCATCTGCGCGCAAGCCGCGGTCAGCACCGACTGCTCGGCCGAGCCGCCGGACATGGCGCCGGTTCTGAGGTCGGAGACGAACGGCCAGGTGCCGAAGATCGCCGGATGGCCGGGCTTGATGGCGTTGACATAGACAAGGCCCATCAGCACTTCCGCCACCGCCTGGACGACGGCGCCGGCGATTGCCGCAGGCGCGGTGGCGCCGGCCTGGCCGGCAGAGAGCAGGAGGATCGGAATGCCGCCCTCGACGCAGGCTTCGAGCACGCCGCAGGCGTCCTCGGCGAACTTCATCGGCGGCACGACGAAGCAGTTCGAGTTGGAGACGAATGGGCGGGCCCGGAAATTCTCCTCGCCGCCGGCGATTGCATAGAGCATTTCCAGCGCCGGCTTGACGTTCTCGCGCACCGTGAACGATGTGCCGACATGTTTCGACGTCCCCATCACGCAGGCATAGAGCGTGTTGAAGTCCATCTCGAGCGGATCGGGAATGTCGCGCGGCACCATGGTGCGCTGGAAGAAATGGATGTTGTCGAGCCCGTCGACAAGGCGGGCGGCATCGTAGATGTCCTGCAGCTGCGATTCGCGATATTCGCGCTTCTCGACGTCGACGAGATGCACGGCAGCGCCGGCCGTGCCGTAATGCACGCGCTTGCCCTGGATCACCATGTCGTGCTTGGGGTCCTGGCCGTAAAGCGTGAAGTGGCGTGCCGCTTGTCTGATCGTGTCAAGCACCAGCGCCCGCGGCAGGCGGATGCGGCCGTCATCGCCATGGGTCGCGCCGACACGGATCAGCGCCTCGATGCAGGAGGGGATGGCGTTGGCGAAGCCGACCGTCTCCAGAAGCGTCAGCACCGCCTCGTGGATGCGCTCGCAATCGTTCTGGCTCAATGGTCCGTAGCTGCCGCCTTCAAGGCCCGGCCGCACCGGACGGATGTCGTCGGCGAGCGGCGCTGCCCGCATCGCGCGGCGCGCTTCGCGCCCGCCGGACCGCCGCGAACGCTGGTCCGACGACGCTTCCTGCTTCTCGATAGCCACTGACATGGAAAGCACTCCACCTTTAGTCTTCAGGGGCAGGATGCGTGGCGGTTGGTCCACCATCGGCCTGCCTCGTCCCCTTTGTGCCTCGACTATGCCGCCGGCATTGGCACAGCCTATGAGCCAGCCTATCCCGTCGAATATGCCAGGATGCTAAAGCAAACAGGCTGCCAAACAAAAGGGAGCCGGCACGCGCCGGCTCCCTTTCAAGAATTTCAGTTCGCGATCAGGCTGCGGCGGGCCGCCGTCCGGCTGCCGTGGCGAGCTCCCGGATACCGGGCTCGATATGCTGCAGCGAGATCGAGGAGATGCCCAAGCGCATGAAACGCGAGGGCTTTTCGCTGCGGTCGAAGAAGCGGTCGCCGGGCTCGATGATGACGCTGCGCGAGGCCGCCGCCTCGGCCAGGCCACGTGAATCGGTGCCGCGCGGCCCCTCCAGCCAGAGCGATGTGCCGCCCGCCGAGTCGGTCGAACGCCACTCTGGCAGGAAAGCGGAAATCGCATGGACCAGACGCTTGCGCCGCTCGTCGAAGGCGGCGGAGAGCCTGCGCACCAGCGCCTCGTGATGGCCGAGCGACAAAAACAGCGCAACGGCGCGCTGGTTGTTCGCCGGCGGGTGCCTGAGCATGAAGCGGCGCAGCGCGCGAAGTTCGGCGATCAGCCCGGCCGATGCGACGATGTAGCCGAGCCTCAGGCCCGGAGCCAGCGTCTTCGACATCGATCCGACATAGATGACGCGGCCCGAGCGGTCGAGGCTCTTCAGCGCCTGCTGCGGCGCCTCGTCGAGAAGCTGGCTGTCATAGCCGTCCTCGATGATGATCTGGTTGTTGCGGTTGGCGCGCGCCAAAAGATCCTGCCGCCGCTCGGCCGACAGCGGCACCATGGTCGGGCAATGGTGGCTGGGCGTGACGAAGACGAAGCCGGAATCGCTGGGGATCGCCGAGGTCACGATGCCGGACTGGTCGACAGGAACCGGCTGGATGTCGGCGCCGGCCAGCCGGAAGATCGAGCGGGCATCCGGGTAGCCGGGGTCTTCCATCGCCACCTTGGAGCCCTTGGTCATCAGCAGCGAGGCGAGCATGTAGAGCGCGTTCTGCGCGCCCAACGTCACGATGATCTCATCCGGATTGGCGAAGATGCCGCGGCGCGGCAAAAGCCGGGCCTGGATCTGCTCGATCAGCAGCGGATCGTCGCGGTCGACCATGTCGGACGCCCAATTGCGTATCTCCAGCACCGCGAGCGCCATGCGGTTGCACTCGCGCCATTCGGCGGTCGGGAACAGCGCCGGATCGAATTGGCCGTAGACGAACGGATAGGAGGACTTGATCCAGTTGTCGTGCTTGGCCGGCGGCGGCATGTCGCTGGCGGCGATCTGCCGGCGCGCCTTCCAGTCGATCTCGTTCTGCTGATCAGGCGCCTTCTGATGCGGCTTGGCGGGGGTGGCCAGCACCTCTGGGTTGACGAAATGACCGCGCCGCTCGCGCGCCACCAGGAAACCCTGGTCGACCAGCTGCTGGAAGGCAAGCACCACGGTGCCGCGGGCAACGCCAAGTTTTTCCGCCAGAATCCGGCAGGACGGCAGCGGCATCGAAGCGGCGATTTGTCGATCGAGGATGGCGGCAACGATCGCCTGGCGGATCTGCGCCTGGAGAGTTTGTCCGGATTCGGCCGAAATCCGGAACAGGCCGGACCATATGGCCGTGTCATTGCGCTGTGGCATGGGAAATCTTCCTCGGAAGGCCAGCGGTTTTCACTTGGCTGGACCAGTCGAGTGTATGGGTGGCACAAGGTGTTGCGCCAATCAATTTTTCTGATCGCTGGGATTTATGCCAGTGATCTATAGGCGCGATGCGCAGCATCTAAGCGCGATGCGCAGCATCGTCGCGGCCCCCCAAGGCGCGATGCGCAGCATCGTCGCAGCACCCCCCAAGCGCGATGCGCAGCATCGTCGCCCATACCGCGCAGCATCGTCGCGGTGAATTCTCGGGTCCTCGCCATCCAATACCGCGCATCATAAAAGCGTGATGCGCTGCGTCATCGCCGCGCTTGAACGAAATGGAAATCGGCTCAATAGAATGACGCGCCGACACGCGCCGGAAACATCCGGCCTGCTAAGATGGTCTAAAAACCCGCCAGGAGCCTGCCAGTGGATCAGTCATCCTTCGACAAGCAACTCGCCGCGTTGCGTGATCAGCGCGCGGCAGCCAAGGGCAACATGCGCGAAGCCTTCGCAGCCGATCCCAAGCGTTTCGAAAGATTCTCCGCCACCGATGGCGACCTTCTGCTCGACTGGTCGAAATGCGCGGTTGACGCCGACACGATGGCGATGCTGGAGAAGCTCGCCGGCGCCGCCGACCTCGAACGCCGCCGCGCCGCCATGTTCGAAGGCAAGAAGATCAACATCACCGAAGGCCGCGCGGTCCTTCATACCGCGCTGCGCAATTTGACCGGCAAGAGCGTTGTGGTCGATGGCCAGGACACAAAGGCCGATGTCATCGCCGTGCTCGACGCCATGGGCGCCTTCGCCGCTGACATCCGTTCGGGCAAGGCCGCCGGCGCCACCGGCAAGAAGATCACCGACATCGTCAACATCGGCATCGGCGGCTCGGATCTCGGACCGGCGATGGTGACGCTGGCGCTGGCGCCCTACCATGACGGGCCGCGCGCGCATTACGTCTCCAATGTCGACGGCGCCCATATCCACGACACGCTGAAGGGCCTGTCTCCCGAAACGACGCTGTTCATCGTCGCCTCCAAGACCTTCACCACGGTCGAGACGATGACCAATGCCGAGACGGCGCGTAAATGGGTGGAGAAGGCGCTGGGCAAGGAGGCGATCGGCAAGCATTTCGCCGCCGTCTCGACCGCGCTGGATCTTGTGGCCAAGTTCGGCATCGCCTCCGACCGCGTCTTCGGCTTCTGGGACTGGGTCGGCGGCCGCTATTCGGTCTGGAGCGCCATCGGCCTGCCGGTGATGATCGCCATCGGTCCGCGCAACTTCCGCGCCTTCCTCGACGGCGCGCATGAGATGGACGAGCATTTCCGCTCAGCACCCCTGCAAAAGAACCTGCCGGCGCTGCTCGGCCTGATCGGCTGGTGGCACCGGGTCGTCTGCAGATACCCGGCCCGCGCCGTCATCCCCTACGACCAGCGCCTGTCGCGCCTGCCGGCCTATCTGCAGCAGCTCGACATGGAATCGAACGGCAAGAGCGTGACGCTGGACGGCGGCGCGGTCGCCACGCCGACCGGCCCGCTGGTCTGGGGCGAGCCCGGCACCAACGGCCAGCATGCTTTCTTCCAGCTTCTGCACCAGGGCACCGACTTCATCCCGGTGGAGTTCCTTGCCGCCGCCGTCAGCCACGAGCCCGAGCTGAAGAACCATCACGATCTCTTGCTTGCCAATTGCCTGGCGCAGTCGGAAGCCTTCATGAAGGGGCGCACTTTGGAAGAGGCGCGCGCGCAGATGCTGGCCAAGGGCATGAAGCCCGCCGATGTCGACCGCATCGCGCCGCACCGCGTCTTTTCGGGCAACCGCCCCTCGCTCACCATCCTCTATCGCAAACTCGATCCGCGCACGCTCGGCCGGCTGATCGCGCTCTACGAGCACCGCGTCTTCGTCGAGGGCACGCTGTTCAACATCAACTCGTTCGACCAATGGGGCGTTGAACTCGGCAAGGAACTGGCGACGGGCCTGCTGCCTGTCGTGGAAGGCAAGGAGACTGCCGCAAATCGCGACGCCTCGACTGCCGGACTGGTGGCTCATATCCACCAGTTGCGCGGCGCGGAGTAATAGGTTTGGCGGATATCAAAGGCATCTTGTTCGACAAGGACGGCACGCTTGTCGATTTCAACGCAACCTGGCTCGGCGTTGCCGATTTCATGGCGATGGACGCCGCCGAGGGCGACCGCTGGAAGGCCGACCGGTTGCTCGCGGCGGCGGGCTTCGATTTCGTCAGCAAACGCTTCAAGCCCGATTCGATCTTTGCTTCCGGCTCGAACATGGATGTCGTGGAGCTCTGGTTCCCGCGCCTGTCCAATGAGGACCAGATGCAGGCCGTTTCCCGCTTCAACGAGATCACCTCTGTGCAGGGCTCGTCGATGGCGGTCGCGCTGCCGGGCATCGTCGATTCGCTGAGGACGCTGCACAAAAGATCCTACCGCATGGGCGTCGCCACCAACGATTCCACCAGCGGCGCCGAAAAGACTCTGGCCACGCTCGGCGTCGCGCAGCTCTTCGACGCCGCCTTTGGCTATGATGCCGTGGCGAACCCAAAGCCGGCGCCCGACACCGTTGTCGCTTTCTGCGATCTGACGGGGCTGAGGCCGGGCGAGATCGCCATGGTCGGCGACAACCGGCATGATCTCGAAATGGCGCGCGCCGGCGGTTGCGGTCTGGCGATCGGCGTGCTTTCCGGCACCGGCACGCGCGACTCGCTGTCGGCGATGGCCGACGTCATCCTGGATTCGGTCGCCGACCTGCCGGATTTCCTGTCGGCGCGGGTGAGCGAGCCGGCCGGCTAAAGCAATTCCAGGAAGAGTGTGAAACGGTTCTCCGTCGGAATTGCGTCAAAACAAAGAGATAGAGCGGTTCGCCGTTTCTGTGAAACGGTGAACGCTCACATCTAGCCAGCCTTTTCCCGAACAAAGGCGAAGACGGCGCTCGGCTTGGGCTCGCCGCCGCCGTTCCCGCCGACATCCGGCACCTGGTATTCACCGCGCAGGCGAAGCCGCGGCCTGGGCAGCCAGGCGCGGCCCGGATCGCCGACCAGCACCTCGATGCCGGCGCCAAGGCAGCGGTCGAGGAATGGGATGACCCGTTGCGCGACCGCCTGTCCGTAGAAGACATCGCCGGCAAGCACCAGGTCGACGGCAGGCGGCGGACCGCCGGTGATGTCATCGCCGATTGCGGTGATAGCGACGCCGTTGGCCGCGGCGTTGAGGGCGAGCGCGACAATGCCGTTGCGGTCGATTTCCGCCGCGATCACCTCGCTCGCCCCGGCCTTTGCCGCGGCGATGCCGACCAGGCCACTGCCGGCGCCGAGGTCCAGCACGCGCCGGCCGGCGACGGTCAACGGCTTATCGAGAACATAGCGCGCCAGCACCGCGCCGCCTGCCCAGGCATAGGCCCAGTAGGGCGGTTGCGGTTCGGTCGCCTCGTCGTCAGTGCCATCGTCCGGTTCCAGCAGCCGCCTCAGCCCGCTGCCGGGATGGGCACTGTAGAGGCCGATTTCGGGCAGCGACGGCACCGGCGATAGGCGCAGGTTCGCCTTGATGAAGTCCGCCGGATCGAGCCTTTTGCTTCGATCGCGCGTTGCACCGGCAGCGTGTTCCGTCAAATCTATTCCCGCAGCGCGCGCCGCAGGATCTTGCCGACCGGCGTCTTCGGCAGTTCGGTGCGGAATTCGATATATCTCGGCCGCTTGTAGCCGGTCAGATTCTCGCGGCAATAGGCGGCCAGCGTCTCGGCGGTCAGTGCCGGGTCCTTCCTGACCACGAACAGTTTCGGCACCTCGCCGGAGTGTTCGTCCGGCACGCCGATCGCCGCCACTTCGAGCACGCCAGGGTGCTGCGCCACGACCTCTTCCAGCTCATTCGGATAGACGTTGAAGCCGGAGACCAGGATCATGTCCTTCTTGCGGTCGACGATTTTGGTGTAGCCGCGCTCGTCCATGAAGCCCATATCGCCAGACTTGAAGAACCCGTCCTTGGTCATCACCTTGGCGGTCTCGTCCGGCCGGTTCCAGTAGCCGGCCATCACCTGCGGGCCGCGGATGCAGATCTCGCCGACTTCGCCGAGCGGCACGTTGTTGCCGTCGTCGTCGCGGATGGCAATCTCGGTAGAAGGCAGCGGCAGGCCGATCGTACCGGTGAAATCGCTGGAGCTGAACTTGTTGGCGGTCGCCACCGGCGAGGTTTCGGAAAGCCCGTAGCCTTCGCTCACCGGACAGCCGGTCAGCGCTTTCCAGCGCTCGGCCACGCCCTTCTGCACCGCCATGCCGCCGCCAAGCGTCAGGATCAGCGGCTTGAAGTCGAGCTTACGGAAATCCTCATTGTTGAGCAGCGCATTGAACAGCGTGTTGAGGCCCGGGAAGATGTGGGCCGGATATTTCTGCAGCTCCTTGACGAAGCCCGGAATGTCGCGCGGGTTGGGAATGAGCACGTTCTGGGCGCCCTGCTGCATGCCCATCAGCGCGTTCACCGTCAGCGCGAAGATGTGGTAGAGCGGCAGCGCGCAGATGAAGTTTTGATGCGCAGGCTTCGGCTTGACCGTGTAGGCGTCCTCCACCCACAGCGAATTCTGAGCCACGTTGGCCAAGACGTTCCGGTGCAGCAGCGTCGCTCCTTTCGAGACGCCGGTCGTGCCGCCCGTATATTGCAGGAAGGCGATATCGTCGCCGGAGACCGCTACCGGCTTGAAGACGCTCGCGGAGCCCGCCTTCAGCGCGGTGTTGAATCTGACATGGCCCGGCAGCGACCATGCCGGAACCATCTTCTTCACCCGCCGCACGACGAGATTGACGATCGTTCCTTTCAGGCCGCCCAGCATGTCGCCCATCGCCGCGACCACCACATGCTTCACCGGCGTCCTGGCGATCACCGCCTGCAGGGTATTGGAGAAGTTCTCCAGGATGACGATGGCCTGCGCGCCGGAATCCTTGAGCTGATGCTCCAGCTCGCGCGGCGTGTAGAGCGGGTTGATGTTCACCACCGTGAAGCCAGCGCGAAGCACCGCCATCATCGCCACCGGATATTGCAGCACGTTCGGCATCATCAGCGCCACGCGTGCGCCCTTCTCCAGCCCCTTCGACTGCAGATAGGCGCCGAACGCCGCTGAAAGCCGCTCGAGCTCGGCATAGGAAATCGACTTGCCCATGCACACGAAGGCCGGCCGGCCGGCGAACTCCTTGCAGGCGCCGACGAGGAAGTCGCCGATCGAATTGTAAGGCAGCGGACCGATCTTGGCCGGCATGTTCTTCGGATAGCTTTTGAGCCACGGCTTTTCCGGCAGCCCGGCGGTGAGTTCCGTGATCGCCTTAGGCAATTCCTTGGGTGGGACCGATGGCCTTGCCGCGCCCGCTGCCTTTGCGGCGGCGGGCTTGCCGGCGGCAGGCTTCGCGGCCACGGACTTGTCCGTCTTTGCGGCTGCAACCTTGGTGGCGGGTTGAGGGTTCGTCTTTGCTTTGGCGGCAACTGGTTTTGCCGCGGCCTTGGGCTTGGCCGCAGTCCTTGCTGGTGAAGTGGTCTTTGCTGGCGAAGCGTTCTTTGCTGGTGAAGCGTTTTTTGAAGGTGGAGCCTTGGTCGTGCCGGCATTGCCGGTCGCGGCCTTGGCTTTTGCCTTCGCCGGGGGCGTTGTCCTTGCTGCTTTTGCCACCAAATCCCTCCCTGTCGGTCTTGCTGCCGCGTGCCGCGCCCGCTCCCTTACGAGTAGCGTCCTCCGCGCCGATTGCGGATTGCTCAAGAAATCCAGCGTATCACCTATGTATTGCCTCTGTCGGCGGCCGTGCAAGTCTTGCCCCAGCGGCAGGGCCGGAAAGATTTGCCGTCAAAATCTCTCGTTCAGGCGCCTCTTGGGGCGCGTGTCCGCCAAAGCTGGAGCGTAGTCGGGGTCGCTTCGCGGCTCGATTTTAAGGTGCGGTGCATCAATAAAAAAATGCAGTCGTTAACATTATCGTGAGCAGAAAATTCTGCTCAATTTTTCTGCTATTCGAGGAAAACTCGGATTCCTTTTCTGCTTACCGTGGGGTACGCAAACGGGGTGTTCCAAAGCCCGAAAAACGGTGCTTATATGCGCGCTTCGCGAGCCTGCTAGAGGGGCTTGGGAGAACATCAGGGAGTGCTCAATGACAAAGACAATGACTTTTGCAGCCGCGCTGCTGGCTGCAAGCGTCCTGGGTGGCATGGCCAATGCGAAGACGCTTGTCTATTGCTCGGAAGCGTCGCCGGCCAATTTCGACCCGGGTACGACGACGGGCGGCAACGACTTCGACGCTTCTTCGCGCACTGTTTATTCGCGCCTGGTCGAGTTCAAGCACGGCGGCACCGAGATCGAGCCCGGCCTCGCCGACAAATGGGAAATCTCGGACGACGGCCTGGTCTATACTTTCCACCTGCATCCGGGCGTGAAGTTCCAGACCACCGACTATTTCAAGCCGACCCGCGACCTCAATGCCGATGACGTCGTCTTCTCGTTCGACCGTCAGTTCAACAAGCAGAACCCGTGGAACGGTGACAAATATCTGCCGAACCTGACTTGGGACTACTATACCGGCATGGACATGCCGAAATACGTCGCCAAGTGGGAAAAGGTCGATGACCTCACCGTCAAGCTGACGCTGACCGAACCGAACGCGCCGATGCTGGCCAATCTCGGTATGGACTTCGCCTCGATCGTCTCGAAGGAATATGCCGACCAGCTGGAGAAGTCCGGCAAGATGGCCGATTTCTCGACCAAGCCGATCGGCACCGGCCCCTTCCAGTTCGTCGACTATCAGCTGGATTCGGTCATCCGCTACGCGGCGAACCCCGACTACTTCAAGGGCAAGGAGAAGATCGACGATCTCGTCTTCGCCATCACGCCCGACGCGACCGCTCGCACCCAGAAGGTGCTCGCCGGCGAATGCGATGTGGCACCCTATCCGAACCCGGCCGACCTCGCCACGATCAAGGCCAACAAGGATGTCACGCTGCTCGACCAGGCAGGCCTCAACATCGGCTATATGAGCTACAACACGACGATCCCGCCGCTCGACAAGCCCGAGGTTCGTCATGCGCTCAACCAGGCGATCGACCGGGAAGCGCTGATCAAGGCGCTGTTCCAGGATGCCGGCGCCACGCCGGCCCAGAACCTGATCCCGCCGACCATGTGGTCGTGGAACAAGGACGTGAAGTTCGATTCCTATGATCCGGAAGCGGCCAAGAAGGTGCTGGCCGATGCCGGGCTGAAGGAAATCCAGCTCTGGGCCTCCGACCGCGTTCGTCCCTACAACCCGAACTTCCAGCGCGCGGCCGAGCTGATCCAGGCCGACTGGGCCAAGGTCGGCGTCAAGGCGGAGATCGTCAACTACGAGTGGACCAAGTATCGCGCGGAGGGCAAGAAGAAGGATCGCCCGGGCGCCTTCCAGGTCGGCTGGACCGGCGACAATGGCGATCCGGACAACTTCTTCGCCACCCTCTTCGCCTGCTCGGCCATCGGCGTCTCGAACTACTCCAGCTGGTGCGACAAGGACTTCGAGGACCTGATCCAGAAGGCCAAGAAGACCAGCGACCAGGGTGAGCGCACCAAGCTGTACCAACAGGCGCAGGTCATCTTCCAGAAGCAGGCCCCTGCGTTCCTGCTGGCGCACAGCCAGGTCTATGCGGTTGTCCGCAACAATGTCAGCGGCTTCAAGATGGACCCGCTCGGCATTCATCGCTTCGACGGCGTTGACAAGTCCGAGTAATATTTGCGAACGGGGCGGCGCGAATTAGCGCCGCCCCACTTCACGATGCTTAGATATCTCCTCAACAAAATCGCACTTGTGATCCCGACGCTCGTCGGCATCACCATCTGCGCCTTCGCCTTCGTCCGGCTGCTGCCCGGCGATCCGATCCTGGCCATGGCCGGCGAGCACGGCGTATCGCCGGCGCGTTACGAAGAGCTCAAGGAACAGTTCGGCTACAACCTGCCGATCTGGGAGCAATATGCGCGCTATGTCGGCGAGGTCGCCACCGGCGATTTCGGCGTTTCCATTTCATCCAAGCGCCCGGTTCTCGAGGAGTTCAAGACGCTCTTCCCGGCGACGCTGGAACTGTCCTTCTTCGCCATGATCTTCGCCATGGTGATCGGCATTCCCGCCGGCATATTCGCAGCCGTCAAGCGCGGCTCCTGGTTCGATCAGTCGCTGATGGGCACCGCGCTCGTCGGCTATTCCATGCCGATCTTCTGGTGGGGCCTGCTGCTCATCATCTTCTTTTCCGGCTATCTCGGCTGGACGCCGGTTTCGGGCCGCATCGGCCTGCAGTTCTTCCTGAAGCCGATCACCGGCTTCATGACCATCGACAGCATCCTCTACGGCAAGTGGGATGCGCTGCGCTCGGCGCTCAGCCATCTCGTCCTCCCGGCGATCGTGCTCGGCACCATTCCGCTGGCGGTGATCGCGCGCCAGACGCGCTCGGCCATGCTCGAAGTGCTGGGCGAGGACTATGTCCGCACCGCCCGCGCCAAGGGGCTGTCTGCCGCCCGCGTCATCAGCGTGCACGCGCTGCGCAACGCGCTGATCCCGGTCGTCACCACCATCGGCCTGCAGGTCGGCACGCTGCTTGCCGGCGCCATCCTCACCGAAACCATCTTCGCCTGGCCGGGCATCGGCAAGTGGATGGTCGATTCCATCTTCAAGCGCGACTATGTCGTCGTGCAGTCAGGTCTGCTTTTGATCGCGCTCATCGTCATGGCCGTGAACCTCATCGTCGACGTACTCTACGCCGTCATCAATCCGCGCATCAGGGCGGCGTGATGAGCCAGTCGACTGAAATCGCCCCGATGGCCGCGGGCAGCCCGGACCGGCTGACCGGCTTCAAGACCTTCTGGCACTATTTCTCGGTGAACCGCGGCGCCGTCATCGGCCTGCTCGTCTTCATCCTCCTGGTGCTGGCGGCGCTCTTCGCGCCGCTGCTTGCGCCCTACGCGCCCGATATCCAGGACAAGACCGCGTTCCTCAGACCGCCGGCCTGGCAGACCGGCGGCAGCACCCAGTATCTGCTTGGCACCGATCCGGTCGGCCGCGACATCCTCTCGCGCCTGCTCTATGGCGCGCGCTTCTCGCTGCTGATCGGCGCCGTCGTCGTCACGCTGGCTCTCACCGGCGGCATCACGCTCGGCCTGCTCGCCGGCTATTTCCGCGGCTGGGTCGACGTCGCGATCATGCGTGTCATGGATCTGATCCTCGCCTTCCCGTCGCTGCTGCTCGCGCTGGTTCTTGTCACCATCCTCGGCCCCGGCCTGTTCAATGCGATGCTGGCGATCGCGCTCGTGCTGCAGCCGCATTTCGCCCGCCTGGTGCGTGCCGCCGTCATGGCCGAGAAGAGCCGCGAATATGTCGTGGCGGCCAAGGTCGCCGGCGCCGGCCATCTGCGGCTGATGCTTCGCACGATCCTGCCCAACTGCCTGGCGCCACTGATCGTCCAGGGCACGCTGTCCTTCTCCAACGCCATCCTCGAAGCGGCGGCGCTCGGCTTCCTCGGCCTTGGCGCCCAGCCGCCGACACCGGAATGGGGCACCATGCTCGCCTCGGCGCGCGAGTTCATCCTGCGCGCCTGGTGGGTGGTGACTTTCCCCGGCCTCGCCATCCTCATCACCGTGCTCGCCATCAACCTGATCGGCGACGGCCTGCGCGACGCGCTCGATCCGAAGCTCAGGAGGTCGTGATGGCATTGCTCGACATCCAGAACCTCGTCGTCGAATTCCAGACCGCGTCCGGCCCGTTCCACGCCGTCGACGGTGTCTCGCTCCATGTCGACGAACGCGAGGTGCTCGCCATCGTCGGCGAATCCGGCTCCGGCAAGTCGGTGTCGATGCTGGCGGTGATGGGCCTGCTGCCATGGACGGCCACCGTCACCGCCGACCGCATGACGTTTGGCGGCCGCGATCTCCTCAAGATCAGTCCGGCCGAGCGCCGCAAGATCATCGGCAAGGACATTGCCATGATCTTCCAGGAGCCGATCGCCAGCCTCAATCCCTGCTTCACCGTGGGCTTCCAGATCGAGGAAGTGCTGCGCTTCCATCTCGGCATGGACCGTGCGCAGCGCCGGGCGCGCGCCATCGAGCTTTTGAAGCAGGTCGGCATTCCCGAGCCGGCGGAGCGGCTGAACTCCTTCCCGCACCAGATGTCGGGCGGGCAGTGCCAGCGCGTCATGATCGCGATGGCCATTGCCTGCAACCCGAAACTGCTCATCGCCGACGAGCCGACGACTGCGCTCGACGTCACCATCCAGAAGCAGATCCTCGATCTCCTGGTCTCGCTGCAGGCCAAATACGGCATGGGCCTGATCATGATCACCCACAATATGGGCGTGGTCGCCGAGACCGCCGACCGCGTCATCGTCCAGTACAAGGGCCGAAAGATGGAAGAGGCCGACGTGCTGTCGCTGTTTGAATCGCCAAAGAGCAACTACACGCGCGCGCTGCTGTCGGCGCTGCCGGAGAACGCCGTCGGCGACCGGCTGCCGACCGTCTCCGACATGCTGTTCGAGCCGGCGCCCTCGGGAGCTAGTGCATGACCGGAGCCGGCGCATGACTAAGGTTGTCGAAGGCAAGAACATCAAACGCGACTACCACGTCGGCGGCGGCCTGTTCCGCCCTGCGCGCACCGTGCATGCGGTGAAGGGCGTCTCCTTCAGCGTCGACAAGGGCAAGACGCTGGCGATCGTCGGCGAATCCGGCTGCGGCAAGTCCACGCTCGCCCGCATCATCACGCTGATCGATCCGGCGACGTCGGGCGAGCTGTTCATCGACGGCAACAAGGTCGACATCGCCAGGGGGGGACTGAGCAAGGAGATGCGCCGCAAGGTGCAGATCGTCTTCCAGAACCCTTACGGGTCGCTCAATCCGCGCCAGAAGATCGGCGACGTGCTTGGCGAACCGTTGCTCATCAACACCGACAAGCCGGCCGAGGAACGCCGCGACCTCGCCATGAAGATGCTGAAGAAGGTCGGTCTTGGACCCGAGCACTACAACCGCTACCCGCACATGTTCTCGGGCGGCCAACGCCAGCGCATCGCCATTGCCCGTGCGCTGATGCTGAACCCGAGCTTGCTGGTGCTGGACGAACCGGTCTCCGCGCTCGACCTTTCGGTGCAGGCGCAGGTGCTCAACCTGCTTGCCGACCTGCAGGACGAGTTCAAGCTTACCTATGTCTTCATCAGCCACGACCTGTCGGTGGTGCGCTACATTGCCGACGACGTGATGGTGATGTATTTCGGCGAGGCAGTCGAATACGGCTCGCGCGACGAGGTCTTCTCGGACCCCAAGCACGGCTACACCAAGACGCTCTTCGCCGCGACGCCGCGCGCCGATATCGCGAGCATCAAGGCCAGGTTGGCCAAGAAGGCGGCTTGAGCCTCGGAGGCGGCGCCGCCGACTGGATCCGACGGCTGCGCGAGGCGGCGCTGAGGGACGGGCAGGGCGACATGCTGGATGGGGCGCTGAAGACCGTGGCGATGCTTGGCGACAAGCCAGCTTCATAAGCGTTCGAAGGTCGACGCCTATTCACTCGCTTCCCGTCCCGAGACCTGCTCGACATGGATCCGGAAGAAAACGTGCGGCAGGTTATCCGACACGGGAGGCACGACGGGCTTCAGCGCGCCAGGCTCCCACCAGTCCGCGTGCTTGCTCAACACCGACCATGCATGCTCGCGTTCAACCCGGTGGCCGATTTTGTCCGGCAGTTCCTCATAGCGGCCGTCGACAATCACGCTTCTCCAGCCGCGCCCGTTGGTGTGTTCGTCGACCTGGGCGCATACCAGGGGATTGGCCCGCATCCAGTCGATCTTCTTGCCCGCTAGAGAGAATGCATAGAGGTGATTGTCGGCATAGGCATAGTTGAAGCACACGACGTAAGGTCGCCCGTCCTTCGCACACGCCAGATGGCCGGCCCGATTGGCTGCCAGCAGTTTCGTGCATTCCAAAGTAGAGAGCGTGCGGATCATCATCGGCTCGATCTCCTGTTTTTTATATTTTCACATCTTGGCAACCGCTCGCGTTGACGTGGATCAAACTGCTCCGCAGGCGCCGTCTGACCGGGGACAGCAGAAGCCGCTTCACCGACCGGTCGCTTTGACAAAGATGTGATCAGTCCTGCTCCGACGGAATTCGGCTGGCCCCCCGTTCAACCGCGATCGGGGGTGAACCACGGAGACGAACTTTATGCTCACCAAGTATTTTCTGCCGCTCGCACTGGCGGCCGGCACCTTGCTGTTGTCCGCCGCCGGCTCGCAGGCCATGCCGATGGCGAAGCCAAGCGCTGCGCCGTTGCCGGTCGAAACCGTCGGCTGGCGCTGCGGTCCCGGCTGGCACGTGAACCGCTGGGGCAGATGCGTGCCGAATGGCCGCATGGTCATCCGGCCTGTGCGCCATTGGCACCCGGGCTACTGGGGCGCCCATCATCGCTGGCACCCCGGCCATTGGAGCTGGTGATCGCCGGCGGATCGCTAGCGACGCCCGCCCCCGGAAACGGCGCGGGCGTTCTCTTGTTGAGCTCATTTTGTTGAGCTTCGCGGAAAGGTTCGTGATTGGCCGAAGCCTTTCAGCTTCGTCATCCACGGGCGGAGCAAGGAGCGAAGCGGACGCGGAAACCCGAGAATCCATTCCGTGACTTCAGCCGAGGGATGCAGCGGAGCAGAATTCTGCACCGCGGCGACGCCTCACTTCACGGGTTCTAGGGTCTGCGCGCGTCGCTTCGCTCCTTGCTCCGCCCGTGGATGACGAATGACAGCAGACGCCGCACTGTTACCGACGGGCAGGTCGAGGCTCACACCACCAAATCCCGCATCGGCTTCACCGCCGCCGACTCCGGAAACACCTTGTCTCCAAGCACCGCAGCCGACAGCCCGAACTGGTCGGCGAGCAGGCCCTTCAGCACTGCGCGCACGTCGCTGGTCGGCGCCAGGTCGCGGCCTTCGTAAAGCTGAGCCGGCTTCAGGCCCGGCCAGTCGGCGACGACGCGGCCGCCCTTGATCGCGCCGCCGGCAAGCAGCACCACCGTGCCGGTGCCGTGGTCGGTGCCGACGGTGCCGTTGATGCGGGCGGTGCGACCGAACTCGGTCACGGCGACGATCGCCGTGTCCTGCCAGCGCTCGCCCAGCCCCTTCTCGAATTCCGCGAAGGCGCCGTCGAGGCCGCCGAGCAGGTTGGCGAGCCGGCCGGTGGCGCCGCCTTCGTTGACATGCGTGTCCCAGCCGTCGAAGGCAAGCGCTGCGATGCGCGGCCCGTCGTCCGCCGCCATCAGCTTCGCCGCGCCTTGCGCGGACTGCCGCATGCCGGCGGCATTGTCGAGGCCGCCTTTGGGTTTCATCGTCTTGCCATCGAGCTCGCCGCTCATCGCCATCCGGTCGGCGTCGAGGCCCTTCTGCAAGGCTGCCGCCAGCACCGGATCGCGGTGGTTGTAGAGATCGAGCACACGCTCCGCCAGCGCATCGCCGGGCGTCGGCAAGGCCTGCGGCGCCCAGCCGAGCACGGGCGCGGCGCCGCGGATCACCAGCGGCGTCGAAGGCCCAATCGCGAGCCCGCCTGCCTTCGCCACCCGGTCGCCTGCGGGCAGGCTGGCGAGCGCCCGGTTGAGCCATCCGGTCGTGGCATTGCCGGGGCCGGGAAGGCCGCTCTCCAGCACGTCCTGGCCGTCGAAATGCGAGCGGTCGCGGTAGCCGGTAGCGGCGGCGTGCACCACGGCTGCCTGGCCCGCCCTGAACAGGCGTGCGAACACCGGCATCGCCGGATTGACGGCGAAGAAGGGATCGAGCGGTAGCGCCGCATTGGCGCCTGAGAGCGAAAGCGCGATGTCGCCATGCAGGCCGGCATAATCGGGATCGCCAACCGGGCCGACCGTCGACAGGCCATCCAGTGCGCCGCGCAGCACAATGACGATCAGGCGCGGATCGTGGCTGTCGGCGGCGCGTGCGAAACGCGGCAGATAGGCCCAGGCAAACAGCGCGCCGCCGGTCATCAGCACGGCGCGGCGGGAGGGATTGGGAGTTTCACAAAGAAGGCTCATGCCGCGTCTCCGCTCGTCGATGGTGGGACTATCTGCGCTGGAATTCCGGCGCCATCAGCAGCAGCGCCAGACCCTGCTCTTTAGACTCGGCCCGTGCGATCGCTTCTCGCGTCTCGGCCGAGGCCGAAGCGCCGACCAGGGTGGCAAGCATATCGTTGGGATTGCCGATGTCGCTCGCCTGTCGCGCCGCCTGCCAGGCGATGTCGAGCCGCGTCTTCAGGCCCTCGGCCGAAGCCCAATTTTCGGTCCGGTCGGAAAAGCCGTTCGGCCCCGGCGGTTGCCAGAGCGGCTCGCCCAGCGCCCTTAGCCAGCGAAGCGTCCGTTGCGGCTCGTTGCCGGCGGATGGGCCGATCGCCCGCCGGACCGCAACGACATAGTCGAAGGGCGAGCGCAGCTTGGAGAGCGGCGTCGACCAGGCCTCTGGCATGTCGATCAGGGCAAGCGCCAGCGCGCGGAGATCGCCGTCCGTCTTGGCGAAAGCCTCGGCAAGGCGGTCGACCGCCGCCGGCGGCGGATCGTCCGCTATGAAATGGCGGGCGAGCTTGGTGGCGATGTGCCGCGCGGTCGCCGCATGGCTCGCAATGTCGTTGAGCGCGGCCTCGGCCTGACCCATGCCGCCGGCGGCATAGGTCTTGCCGAGCAGCATCGCCTCGCCGGGTTGGTGGGCGTTGGCGTTGAAGACGAAAGAGCCGGGTTCGCCCAATCTCCCCTTCCGTCCGGCCATCGTCCAGCCGGTCAGCATGCCGGCGAAACTGGTGACATCGGCCTGGGCATAGCCGCTGCCGACGCCCAGCGTGTGCAGTTCCAGGATCTCGCGGGCGAGGTTCTCGTTGAGGCCGCGTCCGCGTCTTTTGCCGGCGCGGGAATCCGGCCCGATCGACTGCTGGTTGTCGAGATAGAACAGCATCGCCGGGTGATGCTCGACCGCCAGCAGCATGTCGGCGAAGCGGCCGAGCACGAAGGGGCGGATGGCCTCGCGCTCGAAAGCGCCGGCGCAGGCCCGCACCAGCTGGCCCTTGGCGACGGAGACGCAGAAATGGTTCGACCAGAAGCCGACCAGCCGCTCGACAAAGCCGGCGCCGGCGCCGAGCGCCTTGTTGAAGCGGGCTTGCGCATCGGCGCGGTAGATGTCGGCCTCGACCGGCGGCATGGCCGGCCTAGGCGCCGCCGTTTCGGCGGTGCCGGGTGGAGCATCCGTCACCGCCGGCACCATGGATGCTGCCGGCAGGCGCTCCCTGGCAGCCTTGCGTTCGGCATTCGCCGCCATGCTCGCCTGGATAGCGGCGGTGCTGTCCAGCAGCCCGGCATTCGCCGGATCGTCGGTCGAGATCAGGGCTATGTCGGGCTGCGTTAGTTCGGCCTTGAGATAGCCGCGCGCGTCGCCGGCGATCTTGCCGAATTCGTCGCCGGGTCTCGCGCCCAGCCCAAAGCGGTTGAGCGCGACCAAGGCTGGATCCGGCTGAGCGGTATTTGAAACGGATAGGGGCAACGCAGCCTCCGTCGCAAGGGCCGACGCAAGTCGCATCGGCCGGGCCGGTTCTGAAAGATCAAAGCTCACGATCCGGCGTCGGCGCCGGTATCGTGAACTGGGCTGGGCTTTACCAGCGGCGCCAGTGATGCCAGCGGTGGTACGGGTGCCAGACCGGGCCGATATAAAAGCGCGGTCCGCCCCAATAGTAATAGCCCGGATAGATGATGCGGCGATTGGGAACGCAGCGTCCCCAAGGATTGGGATGCCAGCCCGGACCGCAGCCCCAGGCCGCGCGTTCCGCCAGCGCCGGCGCCCCAACCGGAGCGATCGGCATTGCGGAAGCCGCGCTTGCAGCGGCTGTCCCGCCGATGGCGAGGGCGGCAGCGAGCGAATATTTCGTCAGACCGTTCATGGGATACTCCCCAAGTTTCTCAAGGTTGAAACCACCTGCCCCCCGCATTCGCGCGGCAGCAGGCTTGTCCCTCTTCCGTTGAACGGAGCTAGCCAGCGGTTTCCGTCGCTCCTCAGGGCGTATTTTTTGCCGGGGGCGGCCGCTGCCTGCCGACATGCCGCAGCAAGGCCTCGGCCAGCAGCTTACGGTCCTCCGGCGAGCTCGATGCGGCGAACTCGACGATGCGCTGCTCCAGCCGTGTGCGGACGGTAGCGTCGGCGGCGCGCGCCCGCTCGAGCGCCGCCGCGAGCGCCGTCGCATCGAGCGTCGGCTGCTGCAGAAGGTTTGCCGCTTCGCGCCGCGCCTGCTGCCCGTCGAGAATGGTCTGCCTCGACTCGCGACGAACGTCGCGCAGCGCCTGGCGGAATGCCTTGCGGTCGTTGGCGGGAAGCTGCCAGCCCGCCGATTCCAGCGAATAGCCCACGCCGGAGCGGCCGATCAGCCAGCCGGCGCCACCGGCAACGGCACCGATCAGAAAGACGTTCAGCACCAGCGATGCCGCGAAAAGACGAGCGCTCATAGGTCCTCCGTGTCGGCTTCGGGACCGGCATCGCCGAACGACGTTGCGTTGGCGTCCATCACATAATGCTCGGACGCGGAGTCGGGGGTGACGACGGTGACCAGCGCCAGCCCGGCCACCGCGCCGGCGAGGCCGACCCCGGCAAGCCCGAAGCCCAGCCACCAGAACCGGCGATGCCGTCCCTGCCTGAGCTGTGTCGCGGCGTTGGCGACGATCTCGCTATGCAGCGTCCGGCTCGGGGCTTCGACGTGGTGACGGTCGAGGATGGCGTCGAGCCTGCCAGCGCGCCTGAGGATGGCGCGGCCCTCGTCGCTTTCGGCAAAAAGCGTCGCGGCAGCCTGTTCTGCCTGCGGCCACCGATGCAAGGCGCTGCCATAGGCATCCGCCAGTGCGGCGAAGCGCCGGGCATCCATCGGCTCGTCGGTCCCTTTGCGGTTCTCAGCCATCTCTTTCCCCCTTCCGTCGTCGCGACGCGGCCCCCCGCGCCTTCATGCACAAAGCTGCCTTCGCCGTCTCAGCCATCGCCATTATCTCCGGCAAGCATAGCCTGCAGCGCGCGACGACCCCGCGCGAGCAGACTTTCCAGCGCATCGACGCTGACCTGCATGGCGCCGGCGGCCTCGATGTTGGACATCTCCTGATAATAGACCAGCACGATCGCCTCGCGCTGGCGCGGCGCGATCCGCTGCAAAGCCTGCTGGACGCGCCGGCCGTCGTCTCCGCCAACGGCGTCGGGAAGCGGTGCCTCATCGGCCACCTCCGGCAGTTCGTCCGTGGTCCATTCGCGGCGGCGCCGCAGCCGGTCGTAGCAGAGGTTGAGCGCCACGCGGTGGATCCAGGTGTCGAAGCGCGCGCGGCCCTGGCGCCAGCCGGAGGCATGACGCCAGATGCGCACGAAGGTCTCTTGCGCCACGTCCTCGGCCTCGGCCGCGTCGCCCAGCATGCGGGTGGCGAGCGAAAGCACGCGCGGCAGCTTGCGCGCCACCATCGCCTGCACGGCGGCTGCGTCGCCGGCGCCGATGCGCCGTACCAGTTCCTCGTCCGGATCGGCGCCCATCAGCCGGGGCGCTCCCGATGATCATCGTGCTGCATAACCTCTCGGTCATTGCTCCTGATTGGGAGCGGTTTTGTGGCCCGACCTTTCGTCGGCGCTGAGCACGCCGTCGCTGTTCTTGTCGAGCCTGGCGAAGCGCTTGGCGAGGAACGCGTCGAGCTCGGACTTGTCGACGAATCCGTCCTTGTTGGCATCCATGCGCGCGAAGGATTTGGCGGGATCGCCCTTGGCCTTGCGCTGTGCCTGGAATGCCGTCCATTCGGCGAGGCTGACCTTGCCGTCGCCGTCTGTGTCGGCGGCCATGAAGGTCTTCTCCCGCCGCGCCTCGAATTTCTCCAGCGTGATGCCCGGCTTGGCGGTGGCGGGCGTTGAGGCAGTCGGGGCTGGTTGCGCTGGTGCGGGGGCAGGGGCTGGCGTCGTTGTCTGGGCGGCCGCCGCGGCGCCCTGCAGGCCAAGGACAACGACAAATATCGAACGGCGGATCATGCTTTCGTCTCCGGTTGCGCGCGGCCATTGGCGGCCGCGCTTCAGCCGTTAAACGCGTTGGCAGAGCAAATCCGTCGCTCGTTCCGCCGATACCAGGTCGGCAGGCACCGGAAAGCAGCCTCTCGGAGGCATGGAGACTATTTCGGCTCGTCCACCACCACCAGCTGATCCGACTTGAAGCCGGCATGCTGCGGAGTCCAGACGTCGCCCTCGCGGTTGAACCAGTGGCACAGATAAGTGCCCGACGCCGCCCCGTCGCTCACGGTCATCTCCGGGCCTCCGGATTTCAGCCTGACGACGTCACCGGTCTTGAAACTATTGGGCATTTTGACCTCCCATGCTGAAGCCACAAGTTTCCCACCAAACCACGCGCTCAACAATGGTCGAGACGCACCGGCAGGGTGGTGCAGGGCTGGAACATGCACGGAAAACTGGTGCTGCTTGCGGGCCGGCGCATGCATCGTCGAAACGCGATCAGGCTTTCGGAACGCGCAAACCTTCCTTGTCATCATTCCGGTGCAGCATCATGCGCCGGAAGCTCATCGAGATATGTGCCCGCCTGATGTGCCCGATCGAAGCCCAGTCGCCGATCTCGGCCGCCGCGAGCACCTCCTCGATTTCCCGGCGGAACGCGGTGAACTCCTCGACCAGTCCGAGCTGCGGCATCATCTTCAGGACGACCCGTGCAACCTGGATGTAGAGCCGCTCGCTGATGTCGCGCAGGGGCTGGTTTCCGGTCATCGCGCTGAGCTCGTAGAAGAAATCCATGTTGAGCCGCAGGAATGCGCGCTGATCGGGACTGCGGATATGGGCGTCGCAGCGCTCCATCAGCGCGCGTATGCGGTCGAGATCGGCGGCGGTGCGGGGGATCGGCGATAGCTTGCCGATCAGCTCCGCCAGTTCCATGCGCAGATGGTAGACCTGCTCCAGTTCCTCGATGTCCACGTCGGTGACGATCGTGCCCACGCCGTGGACGGACTGGACGAGGCCTTCCGATTCCAGCCGCGCCAGCACGCGCCGCACCGGAGTCCGGCTGACTTCGAACTCCTGGGCGAGCTCCTCTTCGGAGAGATGGCTTCCGGGGGGATAGTCCAGCAGGCAGATACGATCGCGCAGGATCCTGTAGATGCGTTCCGACCGCTCCCTTGCCGAAGGCGGTCGCGTTTGACCGGTCGTGGCCTGCTCTATCACCGCATCGTCGTTGCGGCTCATCCAGCCTCCAGTACCGCGCGCAGGAATTGCCGCGTCCGTTCGTTCTTCGGCGCGCCGAACAGCTCGCCTGGAGGTCCCTGCTCGCAGATCTTGCCCTGATAGAAGAAGCAGACCCGGTCGGAGAATTCCTTCGCGAAACCCATCTGATGGGTGACCATCAGCATAGTGAGGTCATGCTCCCGCCCGAGCTGCCTTATCACCTGCAGCACTTCGCCGACAAGCTCGGGGTCGAGCGCCGAGGTCACCTCGTCGAACAGCATGATCTTCGGCCGCATGGCGCAGGCGCGGGCAATCGCGACGCGCTGCTGCTGGCCACCGGAGAGCTGCGAGGGATAGTGGTCCTTCTTCTCCGACAGGCCGACCATATTGAGCAGCTCCGCCGCGCGCTCCTCCGCATCTTTCCGCTTCATGCCGAGGACCGTTATCGGCGCCTCGATACAGTTCTGCAATGCAGTCATATGCGGGAAAAGGTTGAACGACTGGAAGACCATGCCGATCTTGGCCCGCACCCGCCTGATATGGGCAAGATTGGCCGGAACCAGCTTGCCGCCTTTCTCCATATGCGTGAGCGGTTCGCCTTCGACCCAGATGACGCCGTCATTGATCGTCTCGAGCGTCATCAGCATGCGCAGCACGGTCGTCTTGCCGGAGCCGGAAGGTCCGATGATCGAAACCTTCTCGCCGCGCGCGATGTCGAGGCTGAGCCCGTCGAGAACCGTCAAGGCGCCATAACGTTTCGACACATTGTCGAAGCGCACCATGGGCTTCTCTGTCATCGTGAGGTCCTCCGGTTGAGCAGGCGTTCGAGAACACGGATGATCGCGGCCGACACCAGGCTCATCACCAGGAAGAACAGCCCGACCAGCGTCATCGGCTCGGTGTAGCGGAAGGTGTCGGAGCCGATGATCTTGGCCGTCTGCATCAGTTCGAGAACGGCAATGGCCGAGAGCAGCGGCGTCTCCTTGAACAGCGCCACCAGATAGTTGCCGAGCGCCGGAACGATCGGCGGAATGACTTGCGGGATGATGATGTCCCTGAAGGTCGCCCATTGCGGCAGGTTGAGCGCGATCGACGCCTCCCATTGCCCGCGCGGAATGTTGTCGAATCCGGCGCGATACACTTCGGAGCAGTAGGCCGCGTAATGAAGCCCGATCGCGATCACGCCGGCGGTGAAGGCGTCCAGCACGATCCCGAATTTCGGAAAGACGAAATAGAGGAAGAAGATCTGGATGAGCAGCGGCGTCGAGCGGATCAGCTCGACCAGTACCGAGATCGGCCAGGCGGTCCACGGTATGGCGATGCGCACCAGGGCGAGCACCAGGCCGAGCAAGGCCGCTATCACGAAACCGATCAGCGTCGCCTCGACGGTGATGATCGCCGCGCTCGCCAGCGTCGGCAGGATTTCGAGCGTGAAGGACCAATCCCACATCAGGCGGCCCTTCCCCGTGAGAGCCCCGCGGATGCCCGCTGCTCGAGGAACCTCATGCCGATCGTGATAACCAGGGACATGGCGAGATAGATCAAAAGCACCAGCGTGAAGATGGGAACGGTTTTCAGCGTGCTCTGGTTCATTTGCTGCGCCTTGAAGGCAAGATCCGTGAGCGTGATGAGCGACACCAGCGCCGTCGACTTCAGCAGCTCGATGAACAGGTTGCCCCAGGGCGGGATCATGGCGATGAAAGCCTGCGGCAAGATGATCCTGCGCAGCATCTGGGCACGGCTCATGTTGAGCGCGATCGACGCCTCCCATTGGCCAGGCGCCACCGCGAGGATCGCTCCGCGCACCACCTCCGATCCGTAGGCCCCGACATTCAGGCCCAGCGCCAGCACGGCCACCGTGAAGGCATCCATCAATATGCCGAATTGCGGCAGCACGAAAAACAGCCAGAACAGCTGCACCAGCGCGGAAGTGCCGCGAAAGATCTCGACATAGACCGTCGCCACCCAGCGCAGCGGCGCCGGTCCGTAGAGCCGGGCAAGCGCTGCCAACACACCCATGATCACGGCGAGCACGCTGCCCAGCAGCGCGATCTCGATGGTCAGCAGCGCTCCCTCCAGCAGTCCCGGCAGGAACAGGCTGTAGGAAGTCTGCGTCGCGAGCAGGCCGATCACCGCCAATGCGACAACCAGCATGCCAACAAGCGTCCGGATGCCCATCTGCCTCTCCGAAGAAAAAGGCGGCGCCGGAGCGCCGCCCGGAGTTGGGACTTTTACTTGCCGGCGCAGAGCTCGGCGGTCGTCTTGTTCGGCAGATAATCCTTGCCGAAGCCGAACGGCTCGACCAGGGCGATATGCTCGGGCGAGCCGATGAACTTCTTCAGCTCGGCGTTGAAGGCCTTCAGCAGGTCGGTATCTTCCTTGCGGAATCCGAAGCCGCCATGACCTTTCACCGACTTTCCGTTCACTTCGCCGAAGGGCTTGGTGGATTCGACGCCTTCAGCCTTCTTGGCCATCTCGGCGATCGACAGCGCCGTCAGCGCAGCGGCGTCGGCGCGGCCCGACTGGACCGCGGCAACCAGGCTTGACTGGTCAGGCAGCACCACGAGCTGGGCCTGGGAGACGCCGGCATCCTTGGCTTCCCCTCCTTCGACGGCTCCCGCCATGACCGCGAGCTTGAGGTCGGCGTTGTCCTTGAAGGTCGAAAAGTCCTTAACCTTCTTCGGATTGCCCTTCTGCACAAGCATCGCCGCGCCTATGCCGTAGGACGGTTCGGAGAAGTTGATCTCGGCGCAGCGCTTGGGATTGATGAACATGCCGGCGGCGATGATGTCGAAGCGACCGGCCTTGAGACCCGGGATGAGCGAGCCGAACTCGGTCAGCACGCCATCGACCTGCTTGATGCCGAGCTTGCCCAGCACCGCCTTGGCGACTTCCGGCGCCTCGCCGGTCAGCTTGCCGTCGGGGGTGGCGTATCCGAACGGCGCCTCGTTGGCGAAGCCGACCCGGATATAGCCGTTCTTCTTGGCGCGCTCCAGCGTCGTCGCGGCCAGCGCGACTCCAGTGCCGGACAACATCACAAGCCCCGCGCCAAGTCCAAGCGCGGTGCGGCGCGAAATTCTGATCGTCATCGTCTTGCTCCCATTTTTGCGAAACCGCCGCCTGATCCGTCCCTTTTTCGGCCCTCGGCAGCTTGAACGGCATGGTTGCAGATTTTTCGCGGCGTTTCAATAGATGTGCACATCAATGCCCCTCTAAAAACGAAAAATCCTTGACATGATCGAAATCGGAGGCCGATATTGACGATAGTTGTACACAACACGCCTCATCCGAGGGCGAGCAAAATGAAACTGCGGGGCGTCGGCTCCGGAGGGGGAAATGTGCTGGACAAGAGCAGCGGCGAGGCTGTCGCGCCCTATTTCGAGAGCGAGGAATTCGACCGGCGCCGCGATGCCGTCCGGAATGCCATGGCCGGGCGCGGCATCGACACGCTTCTCGTCTCCGCGCCCGAGAACATCTTCTACCTGACCGGTCTCGATCACTGGGGCTACTTTGCGCCGCATATTCTGGCCGTTCCGGCCGACGGCGAAATGATCCTGCTGACGCGCGCGATGGAAAAGGTGACCATTGCCAATCAGGTCAGGAACGCACGTTTCGAGGGGCACCATGACGGCGAGACGGTCGCCGACCTTTTGGGGCGCGTGCTTCCCGGCAGGCTTGGCTCCGTCGGCATCGAGTCATGGTCGTCCGGCCTGCCGCACGGGCTCGCCGAGGCGCTGAAAGAGCGCCTGAGCGCCGCGCGCTGGGTCGACGCCTCGGGCATCATCGACGACATCCGCATGGTCAAGAGCCCGGCCGAGCAGGCGCTGATGCGGGCGACCGCCAAGGTGTCCGACGCCGGCGCGCGCGCGGCGATCGAAGCGATCGCGGAAGGGGCGAGCGAGCGCCATGTCGCGGCGGAAGCCGAGCGCGCCATGATCGAGGCGGGCGGCACGTTTCCCGGCTTCGGGCCGTTCATCCGCTCCACCCGGCGGCTCGGCGAGGAGCATACGACCTGGACGAGCGACCGGTTTGGTGCCGGCGATGCGGTCTTCCTCGAGCTGACCGGCTGCGTCGCCCGCTACCACGCGCCTCTTGGCCGTCTTATCCATGTCGGCCACGCCGCGAAGGAGACGTACGAGATGGCCGCGCTCACGGCCGATGCCTTTGCGGCGGTCGTCGGCGCGATGCGCGAGGGCGTCCTGTTCCGCGATATCTATGCGGCCTGGCAGGGCGTGGTCGACCGCGCCGGCCTCTCGCATTACCGGCGGCATCATTGCGGCTATGTGGTCGGCATCGGCGTGCCGCCGAGCTGGACCGGCGGCAACAAGGTGACGGGGCTGCGCCGCGACAGCGACATCGTTCTCAAGACCGGCATGAGCTTCCACGTGCTCTCCTGGCTGATGGGCACAGGCCGCGGCGATTTCTTCATGTCCAACGCGGTCCTTCTGGGCCCCTCCGGCGCGGAGGTGCTGACTAGGACGCCCTCGGGCGTGACCGTGCGCTGAGGAAACTGGCGATGCAGTTCGGCAGCAACAATACGCCGTTCAATAAGGAGGAATTCGCCGCCAGGCTGGCGAAGACCAAAGAGCGCATGGCGCGCGCCGGGCTCGACGCGCTCTATGTGTCGGAGCCCGCCAACCTCAACTACCTCACTGGCTATGACGGCTGGTCCTTCTATGTCCACCAGGGTGTCCTGGTCGCGCAGGACGCAGCGCTTCCGGTCTGGATCGGGCGCGGCCAGGACGTCAACGGCGCGCGGCTCACCACGATCCTGCCGGACGAGAACATCGTCGGCTATTCCGACGACCATGTGCAGTCCGAGGCGAAGCACCCGCTGCAGGCGGTTGCGCGCGTGATCAGCGAGCGCGGCCTCGAGCGCGCGAGGATCGGCGTCGAAGCCGATTCCTACTATTTCACGGCGAAGTCGCTCGATGTCCTGAAGGCGGAACTGCCGAACGCCCGCTTCGTCGATGCCGGCACGCTGGTCAACTGGGTTCGCGCGGTGAAGTCGGACGCCGAGATCGGGCTGATGCAGCAGGCGGCGCGCATCGCCGAAAAGACGATGGCGCGGGCGATCGAGGTGATCGGCGCCGGCGTTCGCCAATGCGACGCCGCTGCCGAAATCCTCGCGACGGCCACACACGGAACCGAGGCCTTTGGCGGCGACTACGCGGCGATCGCGCCGCTGATGCCGACCGGCGTCGGCACCTCCTGCCCGCATCTGACCTGGCGCGATGCCCCGTTCGCCGCGCCGGCCGGGACGACGGTCGAGATCGCCGGGGTCAGGCACCACTATCATGTGCCGCTGACGCGCACGGTCTATCTAGGCGAACCGCCGGAAAAGATGCGCAAGGCCGCAGACGTGGTCGTCGAGGGGCTCGAGGCGGCGCTTGGCGTGGCAAAGCCCGGCGCCGGTTCGCGCGACGTGCATGCCGCTTGGACGAAGGCCATCGAGCGGCACGGCTTCTTCAAGGATTCGCGCTGCGGCTATTCCATCGGCCTCGGCTACCCGCCGGACTGGGGCGAGCGGACCATCTCGCTGCGCTCCATCGACGAGACGGTGCTGCAGCCGAACATGACGATCCACTTCATGCCGGGTCTGTGGCTGGACGACTGGGGCATCGCCATCTCGGAATCGATCCGCATCACCGAGACCGGGGTCGAAGCCTTCTGCGATTTCCCGCGTCGCCTCTTCGTCAAATAGAACCCAAGAAGCCTCCGATGCGCCGCTATTCGGCCCTCTCCCTTCTCGCCAACGGGCTTGCCGGCCACAGGCACTGGCAGCGCGCCTGGCGCGCGCCGGAGCCGAAACGCTCCTATGACGTCGTCATCGTCGGCGGCGGCGGCCACGGGCTGGCGACGGCCTTCTACCTCGCCGAGAACCACGGCATCCGCAACGTCGCGGTGATCGAGAAGGGCTATGTCGGCGGCGGCAATGTCGGCCGCAACACCACCGTCATCCGCTCCAACTACCTGCTCGACGGCAATACCCAGTTCTATGAATTCTCGATGAAGCTGTGGGAAGGCCTGACGCACGCGCTGAACTTCAACGTCATGTTCTCGCAGCGCGGCCAGATCGTCACCGCCCATTCGGCCGACCAGCTCGACTTCTTCGGCTACCGCGCCAACGTCATGCGGCTGAACGGCATCGACGCCGAGATCCTGAGCCGCGACGACGTGCGGCGCCTGGTGCCCTATCTGGACTATTCCGACACGGCGCGCTTCCCGATCCATGGCGCGATCATGCAGCGCCGCGCCGGCACTGCCCGCCACGACGCCGTCGCCTGGGGTTATGCCCGCGCCGCCGACGGCCACGGCGTCGATATCATCCAGAATTGCGAGGTGACGGGCTTCCTGCGCGAGGGCGAAAGGATCGTCGGCATCGAGACGGCCAAGGGCCCGATCGCCGCCGGCAAAGTCGGCCTCGCTGTTGCCGGGCATACCTCGGTTCTCGGCCACAAGGCCGGTCTCGAGCTGCCGATCGAAAGCCACGTGCTGCAGGCCTTCGTGACGGAGCCGCTCAAGCCGATGGTCGACCACGTCGTCGCCTACGGTGCCGACCATTTCTACGTCAGCCAGTCCGACAAGGGCGGCCTGGTCTTCGGCGGCAATCTCGACGGCTACAATTCCTACGCCCAGCGCGGCAATCTCGGCGTCGTGCGCGAGGTCGCCGAAGCGGCGATCGCGCTGATGCCCTGCATCTCGCGGGTCAGGCTGCTGCGCCACTGGGGCGGCGTGATGGACATGACGCCCGACGCCAGCCCGATCATCTGCCCGACGCCGATCGACGGGCTCTACCTCAACGGCGGCTGGTGCTACGGCGGCTTCAAGGCGACGCCGGCTTCCGGCTGGTGTTTCGCGCACACGATCGCGACCGGCAAGCCGCATCCGCTCAATGCCGCCTACAGCCTCGACCGCTTCCGTACGGGTCGCACGCTCGACGAGGCCGGCGTCGGCCCGTTCGCCTGGCTGCAATAGGGGAGCCGAGACATGCTGCGCATCGACTGTCCCTGCTGCGGTCCACGCGACCATGACGAGTTCCGTTATGGCGGCGACGCCTCGGTCACCCGTCCCGCGCATGACGATTCGGATTTCGAGGCCTGGTACCGCTATGTCTTCGTCCGCAAGAACCCGGCTGGAGCGCACCGGGAACATTGGCAGCACGTTCTCGGCTGCCGGCAGTGGCTGATCGTGGAGCGCGACACCCGCAACCATGCGATCGCCTCGGTCGCTCTCGCCCGAAAACCGCCTACCAAGCAACCGCCGACGAACAAATCGCCTGCCAGGAAACCATCTCGATGAGTTCCAACTCCAAACGGCTGGCCGAGGGCGGCCGCATCGATCGCGGCCGGCCGCTCGAATTCAGCTTCGACGGCAGCAAGCTGACCGGTTTCCAGGGCGACACGCTCGCTTCGGCGCTGCTCGCCAACGGCGTGTCGCTGGTCGGCCGCAGCTTCAAGTACCACCGGCCGCGCGGCATCTTCTCGGCCGGCGCCGAGGAGCCCAACGCGCTGGTGACGCTCGGCACCGGCGGGCGGCGCGAGCCGAACCTGCCGGCGACGATGCTGGAGCTCGCCGACGGCATGGGCGCTGAGAGTCAGAACCGGTGGCCTTCGCTCGCCTTCGACGTGCAAAGCCTCAACAGCCTGTTCGCGCCGTTCCTGTCCGCCGGCTTCTACTACAAGACCTTCATGGGTCCGACCCGCCGCGCCTGGATGTTCTACGAGCATTTCATCCGCAAGGCGGCGGGGCTCGGCAAGGCCGCCATCGAGCCGGATCCCGATCGATACGAGGTTCGCCATGCCTTCGCCGACGTCGCCATTGTCGGTGGCGGGCCGGCGGGCCTGTCCGCCGCGCGCGCCGCGGCAAACGCCGGGGCGAGGGTGGCGCTGATCGAGCAGGATTTTGAATTCGGCGGCCAGATCCTGTCCGAGCGGCCCGGGTCGGAGGCCGCCGCCTGGCTGCAGGCAGTGGAAGCCGAACTCGAGGGTTTCGGGGACGTCAGCCTGATGGCGCGGACGACCGCCGTCGGCCTCTACGACGGCAATGTGCTTGGTCTCGTCGAGCGGCGGGACGATGCGCAGGCCGTCGGCCAGGCCCGCCAGGCGTTCACGATCCTGCGCGCCGGCGCGATCGTCTTTGCCGGCGGCGCCATCGAGCGGCCGCTGGTGTTTTCCAACAACGACCGGCCGGGCGTGATGCTTGCCTCGGCGGTCAGGACCTATGTCAACCGCTTCGCCGTGTTGCCCGGAAGAAAGGCCGTGGTCGCCACGACGAATGACGGCGCCTGGCGCACGGCCTTCGATCTCGCCGCGGCAGGAGCGCAGGTTACGCTTGCGGATCTGCGCGCGACCCTTGCGCCTGCCCTGCAGGCGGAAGCCTCGCGCCTCGGCATCGCCGTTCATGCCGGCACGCACATCGCTGACCTGCGCGGCGGCCGCGCGGTGATGGCGGCCAGGCTTGCGGGCGCAGGCGGGGAGACCGAGGTCGACTGCGATCTGGTCTGCGTTTCCGGCGGCTGGTCGCCGACGGTGCATCTCACCTCGCAGCTCGGCGTCAAGCCGGTCTATCGCGAGGATATCGACGGCTTTGTCCCCGGCCCCTTCGCAGCCGGCCAGTTCGGCGCAGGGTCCGTGGTCGGCGGCTTCACCACGGCGGAAGCGATCGAAACCGGCCATCGCGCCGGCATAGGGGCGGCTTCTTATTGCGGAAAGACGAAGCCCGTGCCGGCCGCTCTCGAGCTTCAATCCGCGAAACTGCCCGCGGCTGCGTTCCGCAATATCCCGGCGGCGCGCGGCAAGGCCTTCGTCGACATCCAGATGGATGTCACCGCCGGCGACATCGCGCTCGCCCATCGCGAGGGCTACGAATCGGTGGAGCACCTGAAGCGCTACACCACGCTCGGCATGGGGACCGACCAGGGCAAGACCAGCAATTTCCCGGCGCTCTCGGCCATGGCGGCCTTGCGCGGCGCAACCATTCCCGAGACGGGCACGACCACCTTCAGGCCGCCCTATACGCCGGTCGCGATCGGTGCGCTCGCCGGGCGCGCCATCGGCCGTCATTTCAAGCCGATCCGCCGCACGCCGATGCATGACTGGCACATCGCCAATGGCGCCGACATGCTGGAGGTCGGTCTGTGGATGCGGCCCTATTTCTACCGCGGCGCCGGCCGCGACGTGAACGAGGCCTATGTCGCGGAGATGCGGTTCGTTCGCGAGGCCGCCGGGCTGATGGACATCTCGACCCTCGGCAAGATCGATGTTCAGGGTCCCGATGCCGCCACGCTGCTCGACCGGGTCTATGCGAACGGCTTCGCCAAGCTGCCGGTCGGCCGCGCCCGCTACGGCGTCATGCTGCGCGACGACGGCATCGTCTTCGACGACGGCACCACGACGAGGCTTGGCGAGCAGCGCTTCTTCATGACAACATCAACCGCCAAGGCGGCCGACGTGACGTCGCGGCTGGAATTCCTGCTCGACACGGCCTGGCGGGACCTGCGCGTCGCCGTCTCCTCGGTGACCGACGAATGGGCGGCGATGTCGGTCGCCGGACCGAGAAGCAGGCAGGTTCTCGCCGCCGCCTTTCCTGCGCTCGACCTCTCCAACGAGGCTTTGCCGCATATGGGCGTCATCGAAGGGGAATTCGACGGCCGCGCGCTGCGGATCATCCGGTTGAGCTATTCCGGCGAGCGGGCCTACGAAGTCTATGTCGGCGCGAGCGCGGGCGAAGCCGCCTGGGGCCGGCTGGTCGAGGTGGGAGAGCCGTTCGGGCTCAGGCCCTACGGGGTCGAGGCGCTGGGCGCGCTGCGTGTCGAGAAGGGCCATGTCGCCGGCCCCGAGATAGACGGCCGGACCACCCTCGACGATCTCGGCCTTGGCCGCATGGTCGGAAAGCGCTCCGGTTTCGTCGGCGACGTGCTTCGGCGCCGTCCTGCTCTTGGCGAGCCGAACCGGCAGCGCCTGGTCGGGCTGAAATGCCTGGAGGCGGGAAAGCGCCTGAGCGGCGGTGCCATCCTTTTCAAGCAGGGCCAAACCCGGCAGGGGCACGGACGCGGCCGCATCACCTCGGTGACCTATAGCCCGACGCTCGGCGCCTATGTCGGCCTTGCGCTGCTCGCCGGCGACGTGGCCATGGGGGAAGAAGTGGTGGCGGTTCATAGGATGAAGAACGAGGCCGTCCGCGCTCATGTCGTCTCGCCGGTCTTTCTCGACCCGGAGGGAGAGCGACTCCATGGCTGAAACCATATCCGTCGGGGCTTGCACGATCCTCCAGGTCGAGGCTTGGCCCGAAACGCAAGCGGCATTCGAAGCCGAGCTATCGCGCCAGCTGGATGCCGCGCTGCCGGCGGCTTTCGGCGAGGCGGTGCCCGTCGGTGCATGGCTCGCGGTTCGCATCGCGCCGCGCCGGTTCTGGCTGATTGGTGAGGATGAATCGCAGCCGCGCTTGTCGATCGATCCCGCGCTCGGCTGTTCGGTGTCGCTCGGCGAAGGCCGGATGCGGCTGAGGCTCAGCGGGCCTCGCACTTTCGACATTCTCAAGGCTTGCGTGGCGATCGACTGGGAGTCGCCGCAAGCGAGGCCGGGGAGCGCATTGCAGACCGGTTTCCATCATGTGCCGGTGCTATTGTTGCGTACTGGAGCCGACGCCTGCGACATCCTTGCGCCACGCAGCTTTACGCAGAGCTTGGTCGATTGGCTGACGGACATAGCCGCATCATACGATGGGCGAACTGACGGGAACAGACAGCCGGCCTGAGAGCCGCTGTACTCCGCCCCGCGGCCGATCGGGCGAGCTTCAACCCCTTGGCGCACCTCATATTGTTTTCGCCGGCTTGCGCTCGCCGATGGGTCACGCAACGCGCTGTGCGGGCTCTCCGTGCGGCCTCAGACACAATTCAGAAACACACCAGAAAAACTCCAGAAATCATTCAAGCGTAGAGTCGACTGGAGAGGGTCATTCATCGGCTGCAGCACTGCAGCACTTGTTCGGATTGGCGACAAGCGATGCAAAGATTCTCGATCAGATCGACGGGTGCGTTGCTCTGCATGTCGCTCATCGCGGCCGTGGCGGGAGCCCCTAACGCAGAGGGCACGCCACTGACCCGGACGGAGCGCTGCGCCAATCTCAGCCGCCAGGTTGACGAAGCCCTCAAAACTCATGCCGCAGCAACGCAGGTCACTGCGGCGAAAGCACTGCAAAGAAAGGGAAACCGCTTCTGCGCCAACAAGAAGCAGGCACAGGGAATGCGAATGCTCGCAAATGCTTTGAAGCTGCTTGGCGTGACGCCGATCGATCCCGATGCAGTGACACCCAAAAGCGACCTGCACAGCAAGGAGAAAAAGCCATGAAAAAGTCCCTCCTATCCGTTCTCAGCCTAGCGGTCGCGCTGGCTTTCTCGATGCCGGTTCTCGGCAACGCCGCCGCCACGAGCACCACCGCTCCGGCTGCCTCGACGACCACCACTGCTCCGGCGAAGGCTGCTCCGAAGAAGACTGCTGCCAAGAAGAAGACCTGCAAGCCGACCAAGACGCACAAGTGCCCGGTGAAGCACAAGAAACGCGCCGCGAAGGCTTCAGCTTCCAAGACAGCGGCTCCAACGACGACCGCGCCAAAAACAACTTATTGAGATTACCCCGTGTTGTGAAAAGGCCGCTCCATCCGCATTTGCCTGGGACGGCCTTTTTCTATTGTGGCTGCTGTGAGGCTGGCTTGGCGCCCGCCTGTCGCCCCCAAAGGCTGCTTGGGGATGCCCTCCCGCCGCAACCTGATTGCGGTGTGAGGGGTTCAACGAAAAGATAATGCGCTGAAATAACAGGAGAAATTTGGTGCCGCTTGCGTGACTCGAACACGCGACCCCATCATTACGAATGACGTGCTCTACCAACTGAGCTAAAGCGGCCCGGGAAGCGACTGGCTTCCAAGATGCGCCGGTTGATAGACTCAACCGAAAGCTAATTCAAGATGGCTGGCGGCGAAATCCGGCGGCGATGTACGGCAATTCCGTTCGGCGGCTGCCGCACGGCGGCGGTCGACGGCTGCGGCTGCAAGCTCGCTGGCGAGGTGGCGGCTGGCATGTCGCCGCCCAGGCCGATCCGGCGGCGGTGACAAAAATGTTGATTCTTCAGCAAAAAACGACGAAATGGGCTTTGGGATGCGTCGGCTTGAGCAATTCCAGGAAAAGTGTGAAACGGTTTTCCGTCCGGAATTGCGTCAGAGCAAAGAGAGATAGAGCGGTTCTGCGTTTCGTGAAACGGTGAACCCGCTCTAGCCAGCCGCCCGCCCGTTGATTGGTTGGTCGTCTGCGGCTAACGGTCAAGCAAGTGTGAGCGAACGCGCGCAGAGGGAGCTCGCTTGGACGCCATCGAAAAAGCGATCCGCAACGCCTTCGAGAAAGGCAATGCCGAGGACCGGGCGTTTCGCGAGAAGGTCTATCGCTCGGCCTTTGCCGCGCTGGATCGTGTCCTGCAGGCCAATCCGAATGTGACGGTGGAGGCCGCCATCAATCGCCGCAAGGCGGTGCAGGCCAAGATCGCCGAGATCGAATCCGAATTCCTGCCGGCCGTTCCGGACGTCACGCTCCCGCAGGAGAGCGCTGCGTCCGCCGACAACCCTGCGCCGGCTCCCGCGATCGACACGCCGACCCGATCGTTCGCGCCGTCGGTGGATGCACCACGGCAGGCCCCAGCCCCGCCGTCGCCATCGATCAGCGTCGACGGTCCGGTGCAGCCCGACGCCTCGGATGCGCCGCGCTCGCGCGTGCTGCCCGTCGTGCCCGACATCATGCCCGACGAGACGGCGCTGCCCACCGCGCCAAGCCTTGACGATTCGCCGGGGGCACCCGTCGGCAACGGTGCCGAGGTGACGCCGGATCGCGACGAGCGACGGATCAGGGGACGCCGCCTGCCGCTGACGGCAATCTTCGTGGTGGCGACGCTTCTTGCGGCCGCCGGCATCGGCCTTTACTTCGCCAAGCAGACCGGCGTCTTCAAGACGGCGGCCCAACTCGATACTGGTCCGCCCGAACCGCCTCCGACGCTGGAAGGGGAGGACTCCTCGCAGGCCGACACAGGCTCGCCGCAAAAGCCGGGCGAGGCGGACCAGTCGAAGAACTGGATCAACGTCTTCTCGCCCAGCGATCCGA
Organism: Mesorhizobium sp. ORS 3324; assembly: GCA_000824825.2. Lineage (GTDB taxonomy): Bacteria > Pseudomonadota > Alphaproteobacteria > Rhizobiales > Rhizobiaceae > Mesorhizobium. The sequence continues at coordinate 4,185 of LM655188.1, read as the reverse complement.
CCCATGTCAGCACGCCGTCCGACGCCGGCGCCGACGTAATGAAGGACGACACCGGCCAGTTCCTGCGCATCCGCTCCGGCGCGTCGGGCTCGGCGATTGCCTTCGACGTCGGGCAGGGCGTGCTGGAAAAGCTTGCCGGCAAGCACGCCATGTTCGACGTCATCGCCCGCTCGGAAGAGGGCAAGGAGACGCAGATCTCGGTCGACTGCAATTTCGCCGAACTCGGCGATTGCGGTCGCAAGCGCTATGCCGTCGACCATGAGCGCAACGAATATCTGTTCGACGTGCAGTTCCCGAACAAGCGCCCGGGCGCCGCCGGCACCATCGCCATCAATTCCGACTTCGACAAGCAGGGCAAGTCGGTCGACATCTACGAAATCCGCGTTTCGATCGCGGAATAGAGTTAGCGGTCCAGCAGCGCCTGCAGCGTTTCGATGCGGTCGGCTTCGGCGGCCGGCTTGTCCCAGCGCAGCCGCGAGACGCGGGGAAAGCGCATCGCGACGCCCGATTTGTGCCGGGTCGAGCGGTTGAGGCCTTCGAAGGCGACTTCGAGCACCAGGCCGTTGTTGCGGTCGGCGCGCACCGAGCGCACCGGCCCGAAGCGCTCGATCGTGTTGTCGCGGACATATTTGTCGATCTGCCGCAATTCCTCGTCGGTGAAGCCGAAATAGGCCTTGCCGACCGGCACGAGCTCTTCCGCGCCTTCCGGCCCGGACCAGACGCCGAACGTGTAGTCGGAATAGAAGCTCGAGCGCTTGCCATGGCCGCGCTGCGCATACATCAGCACCGCGTCGACCGTGTGCGGATCGCGTTTCCACTTGAACCAGGGACCTTTCGGCCGGCCGGCGAGATAAGGCGAATCCCAGCGCTTCAGCATCACCCCTTCGATGATCGGATGCGGCGGCGCCTGGCGCAGCCGCTCCAGCGCCTCCCAATCCGGGAATTCGACGAGCGGCGACAAGTCGAAGCGGCCGGGGTCGAGCGCCCCGACGAAGGTCTCGAGCCGGCTTCGGCGCTGGGCGAAGGGAAGGCCGCGCAGATCCTCGCCGGCGATCTGCAGCGCATCGTAGCAGCGCATGAAGGCCGGATATTGCTGCTGGACCTTCTGCGACACGCTCTTGCGGTTCAGCCGCTGCTGCAGGTCCGAGAACGTCCCTGTCGCCTCCCGTGGGTCGCCGACCAGCAGCTCGCCGTCGAGCGTGGCCTCGAAATCCATCGCCGCCGCAAGGTCCGGGAAGGCGCCGGAGACATCGTCGCCGGTGCGCGAATAGAGCCGGCGGATTCCGCCTTCGCACACCGCCTGCACGCGGATGCCGTCCCATTTCCACTCCGCCGCATAGTCGGCCGGATCGAGCTTTTCCAGATCGCCGTCGTCGACGGCGTTGGAAAGCATCACCGGCCGGAACAATGCGAGCGCAGCACTCTTCGGCTTTTCCGCGCGCCCTTCCAGCCACGCGAAGAGCTCGGCGTAGGGCGGCGTCAGCCCGTGCCAGAGCTCCTCGATCTCGGCGATGTCGACCTGACCGAGATCGGCCAGCGCCTGCTTGGCGAGCCGCGCCGAAACGCCGATGCGCAAGCCGCCGGTCACCAGCTTGATGATGGCGAAGCGCGCCGAGATGCTGGCACTGTCGAGCAGCTTCGCGAGCACCTGCGGCCCGTCGGAGCGGCTAGCCGCCTGCAGCTTGCCCACCACCTCGGCAAGAGTCGGCGCGTGGTTCGGGATGTGGCCGGCAGGCTGCGGCCAGACCAGCGACACCGTCTCTGCAAGGTCACCGACATAGTCGTAGGAATAGCCGAACAGAACGGGGTCCATGCGCTCGACCACCAGCGCGCGCAGCATCGCCGGCTTCACCGCCGCGATCGACATATCCCCGGTGATCGCCGCCAGCGCCAGCCCGCGGTCCGGGTCCTCGACGCTGCGGAAGTAATCGGTGAGCAGCGTCAGCTTGCCGTTGCGCGACGGCGTCAGCACCAGTCGGTCGAGGAGCTCGGCAAAGCGGTTCATGACGTTGCGGACCATGCCAATAGCGAACGCCGGCGCCCGGCAGGCCAGAGGGGGGTGGGAAGGACCGCTGCGCTGGCGATTAGCGGATCAAAAAACGCCATCAATCGCCCTCATCCTCATAACCCACAAGGTGCAGCGGCCGCGCCGCGATGCCCTCCAGCTCGCACCAGCGCACCAGTGCCTCCTCGCGGCCATGCGTCACCCAGATTTCTTCCGCGCCCGTCTCCTTGATCGTGGCGATGAGCTCATCCCAGTCGGCATGGTCGGAGATGATCAGCGGCAGCTCGACGCCGCCTTGCTTGGCGCGCTGGCGGATGCGCATCCAGCCGGAGGCGAAGCAGGCGATCGGGTCGGGGAAGCGCCGTGCCCAGCGGTCGGCGAAAGCAGCCGGCGGCCCGACGACGATGGCGCCGGTGAAATCGGCCTTTCCGCCGCCCTCGATCGTCGCGGGTTCCAATCTGCCGAGATCGATGCCCTGGCTCTGATAGTATTCGGAGAGCTTGGCGAGCGCGCCGTGGATATAGACCGGCCGGTCGTAGCCGGCATCGCGAAGAAGCCGCATCACGCGCTGCGCTTTGCCGAGCGCATAGGCGCCGATCAGATGCGAGCGTTCCGGAAATTGCCCTGCCGATTTCAGCAGGCGCGCAATCTCCTCGCTGTCCGGCGGATGCCGGAACACCGGCAGGCCGAAGGTCGCCTCGGTGATGAAGACATCGCACGGGACCGGCTCGAACGGCAGGCATGTCGCGTCCTGCTGCCGCTTATAGTCGCCTGAGGCAACGATCCGCATGCCCTGGTGCTCGACGCAGATCTGCGCTGAGCCCAGCACATGGCCGGCCGGATGGAAGCTGACGGAGACACCGTTGATTTCGATCGTCTCGCCAAGCACTGCTGCTTGCGTCGTGCCGGCAAAATCCTCGCCGTAACGCAGCCCCATGATGTCGAGCGTCTGACGCGTCGCGAGCACCGAGCGGTGGCCCGAGCGGGCATGGTCGGAATGGCCATGCGTGATCAGCGCCCGGTTCACCGGCCGTACCGGGTCGATGAAGAAATCGCCAGGCGGGCAGTAGAGCCCTTCCGGTCGTGGCTTGAGCAGGTCGCTGGCGCGCATGGCTTGAAGATAATGGCAAAATTCGGCGCGGGAAGCCTGTTGCAAGAGACTGCTGACTCGTCCTACAGCCGGCCACCGGCTCGTAAGCCGGTGGGATCCTTCGATCATGAAACCGCTTCAGGCCTCGTCCGGTGACTCGAACGCCGACCGCCGCGCCGACTTCGCCGAGATGCTGCTTGCCTCAGGCGAGCCGGCGCAGGCGGCGGAGCTTTTGCTCGGTGCGCTGGAGCTTGCGCCGCAATGGGCGGCAGGCTGGTTCCGTCTTGGCGAAATGCAGGAGGCCGCAGGTCTTCTCGACCAGGCCGTTCATGCCTGGACGATAGCGCTGAAGCTGGATCCGTCGGACCGGCTGGGCGCGGCGCTCAAGCTGCAACTGATCGGCCACGCGCCGGCGGCAGCGGCTCCGCCCAGCGCTTTCCTCGAAACCCTGTTCGATCATTATGCCGATGGTTTCGAGGAATCGCTGGTCGGGAAACTCGGCTACCGGATGCCGGACGTTCTCGACCGGGCCATCCGTATGGCAACGCCCGGCCGTTTTCGGTTGGCTCTCGACCTTGGCTGCGGCACCGGCCTGATGGGCGAAAGGCTGCGCCCGTTTGTCGACCGGCTCGAGGGCTATGATATCTCGGCCGGCATGTTGCGCAAGGCGCGCGCCAAGGGCATCTATGACCGACTTTCCAAGGCCGACCTCCAGCGTTTCTCTCAACCCGGCGCGAAAGCCGACCTCGTGGTCGCCGCCGACGTGTTCATCTATGTCGGTGCGCTCGAACGCCTCGTCGGGGCGGTTGCCGAGGCGCTGGCCGATGACGGCTTGTTCGCGTTCTCGGTCGAGACCCTTGCCGGCAGTGATGACTTCGCCTTGCTGCCGACGCGGCGCTACGCGCATTCGGAAGGCTATGTGCGGCGCGTCCTCGCCGCCGGCGGGCTTTCCATCCTGTCGCTCGATCAAGCCGTCATCCGCCAGGATCGCAGCGAGCCTGTCGATGGCTTGGCTGTCGTGGCCGGGAAAGGGCATGCGGCGTAAAAGATCGCCAAGGCCGTGATCCTTCACACCCCCCTCTGGCCTGCC
>LM655187.1:450455-455521 GCA_000824825.2 Mesorhizobium sp. ORS 3324 | reverse complement strand
CTATCTTAGCGCGTATGCCCTTGAGGGGGAGATGCCCGGCAGGGCAGAGGGGGGTATCGTAGAGCGCCGGCGTTTCCTCTTTTCACACGCTAGGACCTACGCCCTCCTTCTCTCCGGCCCCTCATCCAGCCACGCCAGATCCTCCGGCGACAGCGCGATGTCCAGCGCCTTCAAGCTGTCCTCCAGTTCGTCCAGCGTGCGCGGGCCGATGAGCGGCACGGACGGGAAGGGCTGCGCCAACACGTAAGCCAGCGCGACGTGGATCGGGCTCTTGCCGAGCTTGCGGGCGAGCTCGATGGCGCGGTCGCGGCGGCCGAAGTTCTTTTCCGAATACCAGACCCGCACCAGCTCCTCATTGTCGGTCCGGTCGCGTCCGGCGCGGTCGGTGAAGAAGCCGCGGCCCTGGCTCGACCAGGCGAAGTTCGGCATCTGTCGCGCCGTCAGCCAGGCTTTCCAGGCATCGGTCGAGGAGGTGATGCAGCCGGCCCAGATCGGCTCCAGCATCTCGGCCAGCGAGAAGTTGTTGGAGAGCGCGCCGGGCTTCTGCTTGCCGTTCTTCTCGGCATAGGCAATGGCCGCATCCATGCGCTCCATCGTCCAGTTGGAGCCGCCGAACAGGCCGCGAATGCGTCCGGCCCTGGCCTCCCGGTCCATGGCATCGACGAACTCGCCGACCGGCACGTCCGGATTGTCGCGGTGCATGAAATAGATGTCCACATGATCGGTCTGCAGCCGGTCGAGCGACTGGGCGAGCTGCTTGCCGATCACATCGGGATAGCAGAGCGGCGAATGCGCCCCCTTGGCGATGATGACCGACTGCTCGCGCACGCCGCGATTCCTGAGCCATTGGCCGAGCAGCGTCTCGGTGTAGCCGGCGCCATAGACGAAGCCGGTGTCGAACAGGTTGCCGCCGGCCTCGAAGAACGCGTCCAGCAGGATCGTGCCGGAGGAGAAGGTGCGGAAATCCTCGAAGCCGAGCGCCAGCCGCGAGGCCTGGCGCGGCAGGCCCGGAATGGTGCGCTTGCCGATGGCCGTGCCGCCGGTGCTGAGCGGCCGGCCGGAGATGGTGTTGATGCGCTTAGCCGGCTTCTCGATCTCATATTCCAGCCCGACTGCGGCGCGCCATTTGTCGAGCACGCGCAAGGTGCCGAGGCTGTCGGCCCAGCCCATGCCCGGCCAGGCGAACTCCTGCCGGCCGGCCAGGATCGCCTCGCCCGCGGCATCGACCTCGAAGGAATAAAGGTGGCGCGTTTCGTCGAGGCTTATCGTCTCGCGCTCGGCCCCGGACCGGACCACGTCGATCCGGCCCGGTCCGACATCGCGGTTGCCACCGGCGAACCAGAAATCGGGCACCTCGATATGACCCTTGGTGCCGAAGATGCGCAGCACATTGTCCTGGTTGAGCGAAATGCTGCAGGAGACCTCGGCGACGATGCCGTTGGCGAAGCTGAGCAGCGCAGAGGCCCACTCGTCGACGCCGGACTGGCCGAGATGGGCCGCGCCCACCACCTTGTCCGGCTCGAGGAAGGGCTGTCCCGCTGCCGCACCTGCAATCAGCCGCGCCATCGACACGGGATAGCCGCCGACGTCGAGGATGCCGCCGCCGGCAAGCTCGTTGGCATAAAGCCTATGCTCGGGCATGAAGCCCGGCATGGCGAAGCCGAAGCTCGACTTGATCATGCGCACCTCGCCGATGACGCCGGAGCGGATCAGCTCGACCAGCTTGAGCGTCTGCGGGTGCAGCCGGTACATGAAGGCTTCGCCGAGAAAGGTGCCGGCCTTGCGCGCCGCATGCATCATCGCATCGGCCTCGAAGGCGGTCAGCGCCAGCGGCTTCTCGCACAACACATGCTTGCCGGCTTCGGCGGCCTTGATCGCCCATTCGGCATGGCCAGGATGCGGGATCGAAATGTAGACGGCATCGACTTGCTTGTCGGCAAGCAGCGCGTCGTAGCCGTCGAGGATACGCGCGCCCGGGAAGGTTTCGGCAAGGCCCGGCTTGCCAGGGTTGCGGGCGCCGAGCGCAACCAGCGCGCCGGTGCGCGATTGCGCCACGCCGCCGGCAAAGGATTTTGCGATGCTGCCAGGTCCGAGGATGCCCCAGCGAATTTTTTGAGATGTCATGTCGAATTCTCCATGGGTCGCCGCCATGCCTGGCATGCCGGCAAAGAAAAACGGGTCAGCGAATCCTCGCGCCTGTCTTGTCGAAGAGCAGCGAGCGTTCCGCCTTGATCGAGACGGTGAAATGGTCGCCGCTGGCGCGCTGCCGCGCCGCCTCGCGCTCGACGACCAGCTCCTCGGCTCCGGCATTGGCGTAGACATAGCTCACCGAGCCCAGATGCTCGGCGACGTCGGCCTTGACCGGGATGTCGCAGTCGCCCTCGCCGACCTCGAAGAAATGCTCCGGCCGGACACCCAGCACGACCTCGGTGCCGACAGCCGGCAAAGCTTCGCAGAGCGGCTTCTTCAGCTTGGCGCCGCCATGATTGGCGAGCTCTACGGTCACGGATCTCTGGTCCTGCTCGACCACATTCGCCTTGAGGAAATTCATCTTCGGCGAGCCGATGAAGCCGGCGACGAAACGGTTGGCCGGATCGTCATAAAGGTCGAGCGGCGCCCCGATCTGCTCGACATTGCCAGCTTTAAGCACCACGATGCGGTCGGCAAGCGTCATGGCTTCCGTCTGGTCGTGCGTCACATAGATCATAGTGACGCCGAGCTCCTTGTGCAGGCGGGAGATCTCGACCCGCATCTGGACCCTCAGCTCGGCGTCCAGGTTGCTCAGCGGCTCGTCGAACAGGAACACCTGCGGCTCGCGCACGATGGCGCGGCCGATGGCGACGCGCTGGCGCTGGCCGCCGGACAATTGCTTCGGCCGCCGCTGCATCAGCTCCTCGATACACAGGATCCCGGCGGCGCGCTTCACCCGCCGGTCGGTATCGGCCTTCGGGTTGCCGTTCATCCGCAGCCCGAAGCTGAGGTTCTGCTCCACCGTCATGTGCGGGTAGAGCGCGTAGGACTGGAACACCATAGCGATGCCGCGATCGGCCGCCTCGACATCGTTCACCAGCTTGCCGCCGATGGCGATCTCGCCGCCGCTGATGTCCTCCAGCCCGGCGATCATGCGCAAAAGCGTGGACTTGCCGCAGCCGGACGGGCCGACGAAGACGACGAACTCACCGTCGGCGATGGCGATGTTGGCGCCATGGACGACCTCGAAGGTGCCGAAGCGTTTGACGACATTGGTGAGGGTGACTGCAGCCATTCCGCTCCTACCCTATTTGACCGCGCCGGCGGCGATGCCGGCGATGAAATGGCGCTGCAACAGCACGAAGACGATGAGCATCGGCACGGTCAGCATGACGGCGCCGGCCATGATGCCGCCCCAGGAAACCTTGGTGAGGCCGATCAGCGTGCCCAGCGCCACCGGCGCCGTCATCGCGCCGGGCTGGCTGTTGATCAAAAGCGGCCAGAGATAATTGTTCCACGAGGCGAGGAAGAGGATGATGGCAAGTGCGGCCAGCATAGGCCGCGCCAGCGGCAGCGCGACGAAGAGGAAGATGCGCCATTCCTTCACGCCTTCCACACGTGCCGCGTCGAACAGCTCGGCCGGCATCATCGAGAAGGCCTGGCGCATGAAGAGCACGCCGAGCGAATTGAACAGCGGCGGCACGATCAGCGCGATCCAGGTGTTGGCGAGCTGGAAGTCGCGCGCCACCATGATGAATTGCGGGATCAGCACCACCGCATAGGGAAGCGTGATGGTGCCGAAGATGATCGCCACCACCAGCCCCTTGCCGAGGAACTCGTAGCGCGCCAGCGCCCAGCCGGCCATCGAGGTGAGCAGCACCGACAGGAAGGTGTAGGTCACGGCCACCGAGACCGAGATGCCGATGGCGCCGACGAAATTGGTGTCGCGCTGCAGATTGTTGAAATTGTCGAGGAAGCCGTCATGCGGCAGAAGCTCGATGCCGGGGCTGAAGATGCCGTTGTCGGGCATGGTGGAAAACACCACCATCATCCACAGCGGGAACAGCCAGACCAGCGCCAGCGGCGTCAGGAAAAGATGCAGCAAAATGCTGCGTCCAAGCCGTCTTTGAGAGCGCGAGGTCATTTCGGCTCCCTCATCAGCCAGAGCTGCACCAGCGTGATGGCGATGGCCAGCCCCGCCATGGTGTAGGCGATCGCCGAGGCATAGCCGAAATTGAGCGAGCGGAAGCCCTGGCGGTAGAGCAGCAGGCCCAGTGTCTCGGTGCCGCCGCCCGGCCCGCCGCGCTCGGTGATCAGGAACGGCTCGGTGAAGAGCTGCATGGTGCCGATGATCGACAGCACGGCGCAGAAGACGATGACCGGCTTCAGCAGCGGTAACGTGATGTGGAAGAACTGCTTCACCTTGCTGACGCGGTCGAGCGTCGCCGCCTCGTAGACGTCTTCCGGGATCGACTGCAGCCCGGCGAGGATGATGATGGCGTTGTAGCCGGCCCAGCGCCAGGTCACCGCGATCATGATCAGCGCCATGGCCGGCGTGACGTTCGAGAACCAGTCGATCTTTTCCAGTCCGACGCTGTTCAAGAGCTTGTTGATGATGCCGAAATCGAGGCTGAACATCAGCCGGAACACCGCCGAATAGGCGACCTCGCCGACCACGACCGGGGCGAAGAAAGCGAAGCGGTAAAGGCCGCGCGCCTTGAGCAGCGGCGAATTCAGAAGCACCGCCATGACGACTGCCAGCGAGATCATCACCGGCACCTGGATGACCAGGATCAGCAGCGTGTTCTTCAGCGCGTTGAAGAAGGCGGGGTCGCCGATCAGGCGGCCCCAGTTGAAGGCCGGCGCAAAGCGCCACGGCAGGGTGCGGGTCGCTTGGAAGGAGATCAGGAATGAGCTGATGATCGGCCAGATCCAGAAGATCGCAAAAATCAGGAGATAGGGCGTGAGGAAGCGATACGCGGTGGCGTTGCGGTAGCGCATCGTTTCCTCCTCCTTTCTGCGTTCTCAGGTTTGGCCTGGGTGCTGCGTTGTTCCGTCGGCAGCGTTAACTGTCGATGGCGGCGCCGCCCCTCATC
>LM655187.1:450265-450355 GCA_000824825.2 Mesorhizobium sp. ORS 3324 | reverse complement strand
ATAGTGACGGGGAGAAGGGGACTGGTCGCGACGCTGGCTCCCTCCCCGCAGCGCTGGCGATTGGCGAAATCATCGATGAGAGCGCCCCTC
>LM655187.1:422328-450165 GCA_000824825.2 Mesorhizobium sp. ORS 3324 | reverse complement strand
GCAGGTGAGGGGCAGCGCCGACGTTCCGGTGACCGTCCTCGCCTCTGCATCGGTTGCCACTCCTCACTTGATCGGCAGGCCCGTCGCCGAGGCGATCTGGTTGGCGGCGTCGTCCAGCGCGGCCTTGGCGTCCGGATAGCCGCCGCCGAGATATTTGGTCTGCACGGCGCGCAGGATGATCTCGGCGTCGCTCTGGAACTGCGTGCCGCGGCTCGGCGCCACCTTCGGCAGCGTGGCGAGGATGTCCTTCCAGACCGCCTGGCCGCCCCAGTAGTCGAGGCCCTTCGCGACGTAAGGATCGTCGAGCGCCGAGATCAGCGAGGGCACCAGGCCGAAATCCTTCAGCATGGTGATCTGGCCGTCATTCGTCTCCAACGTGTATTTCAGGTAGGCGTAGGCGGCTTCCTTGTTCTTCGAGGCCGAGGTGATGGCCAGCGAGGAGCCGCCGAGATTGGCGGCGCGCGGGCCGTCGGCGGTGAGGCTCGGCATCAGATAGACGCCCCATTTGCCGGCTTCCTTGGGCGATTCGGTGCGGATCGTGCCTTCATACCAGCCGCCATAGACCTGGGTGGCGACGGTGCCGGCCGTGTTGTTGGTGATCTTGGTCGACCAGTCGGCCGAGGTGACGATGCCGGCGTCCTTCATCTCCTTCACCTTGGTCATGGCGTCGACGCATTTCGGCTGGTTGACCGTGATCGACTTGCCGTCCTCGGCGAAATAGGCGCAGCCCTGCTCGTTCGAGATCATGCGGAAGAATTCGGTGTCGCCGTTGAAGTCGGCGTTGGTCATCGACACGCCGGGATTGGCGGCCTGGATCTTCTTGCCGGCGGCGATGAAGTCGTCCCAGGTCTTGATCGAGGCGGGATCGACGCCGGCCTTCTCGTAGAAGTCGCGGCGGTAGAAGACAGCGACCGGGCCGGAATCCCAGGGCATGGCGTAGGCCTTGTCGCCGACCTCGAGCTCGGTGCGCTTGAAGTCGGGGAATTTCTTCTGGTCTTCCGCCGTGTAGCCCAGCGTGTGCAGGTCCACGAAGCAGTCTGGGAACTGGCTCCAGTAGTTCTCGGCCTCGCCATTCTCGATCGAGACGATGTCCGGCAGGCCGACGCCGCCGGCGGCGCAGCCGGCGATCGACTTGTCATAGGTCGGCTGGTTGCCGAGGTCCTGAACCGTGACCTTGATGTCGGGGTACTTCTTGTTGAAGCCCTCGACGGTAGCCTTCAGCGACGAAGCGGCGATGTTCCAGCTCCAGATCGTGATTTCGCCGGATTGCGCCATGGCGGGGCCGGAGCCGATGGCAAGCGCGAGCGCCGCGCAGGTCAGTGTGGTGCGCATTGAAATCCTCCCATTTCATTTGCTCTCTCAGCGTGAGCATGGCTAGATTATGCGGCGCGGAAGGCTTGTCCCCGTCAAAGGGAAAAAGAAATTGGCGGAAAGTAAGATGCCGGAGCGTCCGTTCTACCAGCCTGGCGCGAGCAGCGTCGAAGGCCTGCCGCTGGCGTTGCAGATGTTCCACAACCACCCGCTGGTGATGCTGAAGCCGCATTGGCACGCCCAGGTGGAGGTGAACTTCATCGTGCAGGGCAGCGTGCATTACCGTATGGCCGAGCATGAAATCGCGCTTTCGGCCGGTGAGATGTGCCTGTTCTGGGGCGGGCTGCCGCACCAGATGGACGACCTGACGGACGACGCGGTCTATGCCGGTGCACATCTGCCGCTGGTGCATTTCTTCAGGCTGCACCTGCCGGCCGATGTCAGGCACCGGCTGATGACCGGCGCGACCCTGGTGACGAATGCCACCGACCAGTCCGACAACGACAATTTCAAACGCTGGAACGACTATGCGCGCGCGGGCGACGCGGCAAAGGCCGAGCATGCCGTCAACGAGCTGCTGTTGAGGCTCGAGCGGGTGCGCTTCGAGCCGTACCGGCTGGTGCCGGAAACGGCGGCAGGGCAAGGAGCAGGCAGCCCCTTCGACCAGCAATCCTCGCGCAATGTCGGGCGCATGTGCGATTTCATCGCCGAGAATTTCCTCTACGACATCGACTGTGTGAACATCGCGGCGGCCGCCGACATCCATCCGAAATACGCCATGAGCCTGTTCAAGAAATCGACCGGCATGACGCTCAACGAATATGTCAATCTCCTGCGGCTGAGCTATGCGCAGGCGCTTTTGATGCATGAGGGCGCCAATGTGCTGAAGGTGGCGATGGACTCGGGCTTCGGCTCGCTCAGCGCCTTCAACAAGTCGTTCCGCAAGCTTGCCGGCATGTCGCCCTCCGACTTCCGCAGGGCCGGTGTAAGGTAGGCACTGGGTATGTCGGTCAGGCCGAGGGCGACCGCACCGCCGGGAAGCCGACGATCACGGCGAGCCCCGGATTGTTGTCCTCCAGCGTGATGGTGGCGCCATGCAGGTCGGCCACAGCCTTGACGAGGCTGAGGCCCAGGCCGCTGCCCGGCGTGGTGCGGCTGGAATCCAGCCGGTAAAGCCGCTGGAAGACCTTTTCGCGTTCCTCGGCCGGAATGCCGGGGCCATTGTCGCGGACATGGACGAGGATGCGGTCGTCCCGCCTGGTCACCGACAACTCGATCGCCGTGCCCGGCGGGCAATGCCTGAGCGCGTTCTCGACCAGATTGGCGAGCATCTGCATCAGCAGGTCGCGATCGCCGTGGATATACCATTTCGTATCCGGAACGAGCGTTGTCGCCAAAGACTTCCCGTCGTCCTCGGCGACATCGGCATAGACCTCGCCGATGGTGTCGACCACGCCGCCGACGTCGAGATCGACGAAGCGGGCCTTGCGCGCGCCGGCCTCGATCTGGGCGATGCGCAGCAGCGCGTCGAAGGTCTCGTTGATCTGCAGGCTTTCGGCGCGGGCATCCGTGAGCTCGGTGGAAACACCCTCGTCCGAGCCAGCCTTGTCGGCGGCTTGCTCCAGGATCATCTGCAGGCGGTTGAGCGGCGTCTTCAGGTCATGCGCGATATTGGCGCTGACCTCCCGCATGCCGTCGACCAGCGCCGAAAGCCGGTCGAGCGCGGCGTTCACCCGGGCGGAGACGGCGTCAATGTCGTCGCCATTGCCGATCAGCGGGATGCGCGCGTCGAGCCGTCCGTGCGAAACGTCGATCATGGTGGCGGCAATGCCGTCGAGGCGCCGCTGGACACGCGAGGCAAGCACGGCGCCGCCGGCGATCGCGAGACCCGTGATGAACAGCGTGCCCCAGCCGAAGCTCATCAGCACGATGGTCTTCAGCTCGTCGGTCTCGGCGAGCGAGAAGGCGACCGTCAGATTATTGCCGCCGACCTCGCCCGTATAGGCGCGATACATCGTGTCTGGCGGCACGCCCGGCAATCTGGCGGCGAACATCGAAAAACCGTCGGGCAGGACGGACGCGGTGAAGTTTCCGGCCAGGCGGTTGCCGTCGGGATCGGTCAGCGAGAAAAGCTGATCCTTGTTCGGGCTGAGGTTGGCATTGTTGTTGACCGTGGTAATCAGGTCTTCCTCGTCGTTCTCCGAATAGGTCAGGGCGACGACCGAATAGGTTTCCTTGATCGATTCATCGAGCCGTTTGGCCAGGTCGGCGCTCATCAGCTGGTAGACGATCGCGCCGGACAGGATGAAAGCGAGCACGAACAAAAAGGCAAAGGTCAGCGCCAGCCGGAACGGCGTGCTGCGCAGCAGGCTGGGGCGCGAGTCTTTCATCGCTTTAGGCCGGCTTCGGCCAGAACGGCCACAGCAGCGCCAGTGCCGCCACTATCCAGATCGCGATCATGAAGATCAGGCCGGCCTTGCTGACCGGCCTGGCGCGGCGCGCGGCCTCGTCGCGGAACTCCTGCATGAGGCCTGCCGGCACCAGCCTGACCGCCAGCATGATGCCGAGCGGGACGATCAAAAGGTCATCCAGATAGCCGATGACCGGGATGAAATCCGGAATGAGATCGATGGGACTGAGGGCATAGGCCGCGACCGCTCCGGCCGTGGCCTTCGCATACCAGGGGACGCGAGGATCGCGCGCGGCGAGCCACAACGCCACCGTGTCACGCTTGATGGTGCGCGCCCATCGCTTTGCAGGGTCCAGCATCGACATGTCGCTTATATACGGACAGCCAGTCGGACGTGCGAGATGCGACAGAACATGGATCATCAACCCGGCGCATGCAGGCTGTAGCCGGTGTTGCGCACGGTGTGGATTAGCGGCACGTCGAACGGCCTGTCGACCTTGGCCCTGAGTCGGCTGATATGGGTCTCGACGACGCTGGTCTTGGGATCGAAATGGAAGTCCCAGACGCGCTCCAAAAGCATGGTGCGGGTGATCACGCGGCCCTCGCCGCGCATCAGCACCTCGAGCAGGCTGAACTCCCGCGGCTGCAGATCGATCGCCTGGCCCTGCCGGGTCACGCGCCGCATGATCAGGTCCATTTCGAGGTCGGCGACGCGCAGGCTGGTCTTCTGTTCCTGCGCCGCCGGCCGGCGGCCGAGCGCGTTGACGCGGGCAAGCAGCTCGGAAAAGGCGAAGGGCTTGACGAGATAATCGTCGCCGCCGGCCTCCAGCCCTTCGACCCGGTCGTCGACACCGCCGATCGAGGTCAGGAATATGGCGGGCGTCTTGATGCCCGCCGCCCGCGCGGCCTTGATCATCGACAGGCCGTCGAGGCCGGGGACCATGCGGTCGGCAATGATGACGTCGTAGGCATTGCGGGTAGCGGCAAAGAGCGCGTCCTGGCCATTGCGCAGGAGATCGCAGACATGGCCGGCCTCCGTCAGTCCCCTGACGACGTAGTCGGCGGTCCTTGGATCGTCTTCAACCAGCAAGAGTCGCATCGCGTTATGTTGTCCCAGGTTTCCGCCAAGGGCAAACTCGTTCATGGTGCAGCTTCCTGGCTTTGGACCGGTCCTCGGCGGCGCTCGACCGAGCCGCGTCGAACTTCGCCGTGATGGTAACGTCACGGTAGGGAGATGAACTCACCCCAGCCTGTCCGCGACCTTACAAATTTGTAAGAATGGCCGAAAATGCTCCCTTGCCCTCGCCATCCGACCGGAGAAAGGCTAGTGGAGCGTAACGTCTCCGCCTGGAGCAGGAGTGGCTGAACCCGAATGGCCTACACATCGCTCAAGCCGGCACCCAAAGCGTTCGACCAGCACAAGCGCCTGATCGTCGTCCAGGTCGCGGCCGTGCTCGCAATCGCCCTGCTGTTGTTTTCCAAGCCGTTTCTCAGCGAGGGCTCGAACGGGCACGAGCTGATGGAAATGGTCGGCTTCGGCCTCGTGCTCACCTGCTTCCTCGGCCGGCTGTGGAGCATCCTCTATGTCGGCGGCAGGAAGAATGACGAGCTGGTCGTCTCGGGTCCGTTCTCGATGACCCGCAATCCGCTCTATTTCTTCTCGACGGTCGGCGCGGTCGGAATCGGGCTGATGTTCGGATCGGTGCTGGCGGCCGCGATGCTGGGTCTTGCGAGCTTCCTCGTCTTCCGGTTCACCGCCAGCCGGGAGGCGGAGTTCCTGTCCGCCAAGTTCGGCGCCGCCTATACGGCCTATGCCCAGCGGACGCCGCGTTTCTGGCCGAACCCGCTGCTTTACCGCGACGAGGACCATTGGGTCTTTTCCACCAGCGCGCTGAGAAGCACGTTCCGGGATGGGCTCTATTTCCTGGGGCTCTTTCCGCTCATCGAGACGGTCGAGCATTTTCGTGTGATCGGCATGCTGCCGACATTGTTCACAATCTACTGATTGCAATTGTATATTAGCGCAATCTGCAAAACCCGGCCGATTTGCACCCAAAATAGGTCGGCGGCAACGCCTTGATGCCCGAGCCGACGGAGCATAGAGACCAAGTCCAACCTTGATCTGCCGGCAGCGCGATGGACGTCTGCACATCGAAACACAAAATAGCCGGACCGATGTCGGTCTTTGAGCTCGACGCCCTGCGAGAAGCTTTCAGGCGTTCGGTGCGCGAGAACAACGTCACCGCGGTCGAGTGGGGTGAGCACGCCGAGCTGTTCGTCAAAAGCACGATCTGCAAGGAAAGCGGCGCCATCCAGGCTTGACTGGAGCGGGTTCAGGTCCGGCCTCCGCATGGAGGGTGCGCCGGCCTCCAGCCATTTCGCCGCCAGTCATCAGATATCGGGGCGCCTGGGCCTTGTTCAATCGGCGATGAAGCCCAAACTATGGCGGATTGGATAAGCGGCTGCCCCGCCGTCCATCCGGCCGTGGCCTGAACTCGGGCCCGAACTTGCACCCATATGCAGGCCGGTGCCATAACGCCACGGTTCATCGGAGGATCTGGCTCGAGGTGACGATACCGGTGAGAGACCTTTCCCTGCGCACACCCATCGACGGCCGGCACCGCCAGATGCTGATCGGCGGCGAATGGCGCGATTCGGTAAGCGGCCGGACCTTCGAGACGCGCAATCCCGCCACCGGTGCGGTGATCGGCACCGTGCCGCTGTCGGATTCCAGGGACATCGACCTGGCGGTCACTGCTGCGCGGCGCGCCTTCGAAGGGCCGTGGAGTCGCTTCAAGCCGTATGAACGCCAGCTGCTGCTTCTCAAGATCGCCGATGTGATGGAGCGGCATTGGGAGGAGCTGGCGCTCTGCGACACCACCGACATGGGCATGCCGATCACCCGCACCCTGGCCAACCGCAATCGCGTGCTCGGCATGCTGCGCTTCTATGCCGGCATGGCGACGTCGATCCATGGCCACACCATCGGCAATTCGCTGCCGGGCGAGATCGTCTCCTACACGCGCAAGGAGCCGGTCGGCGTGGTCGGTGCGATCATTCCGTGGAATGCGCCGACCGCCGCCTCGATCTGGAAGATCGGTCCGGCTCTGGCCACCGGCTGCACCGTCGTCCTGAAGCCTTCGGAGGAAGCGCCGCTGACGCCGCTGCTCATCGCCGACCTGATGCTGGAAGCCGGCGTGCCGCCCGGCGTCGTCAATGTCGTGACCGGCACGGGCGCGGAGGCCGGCGCGCCGCTCGCGGCGCATATGGACGTCGACAAGGTGGTCTTCACCGGCTCGACCGCCACCGGCCAGGCCATCCTGCGCGCCTCGGCCGCCAACATGAAGCGGGTTTCGCTGGAGCTCGGCGGCAAGTCGCCGGTGATTGTCCTCGCCGACGCCGACATCGAGCGCGCCGTGCCGGTGGCGGCGATGTCGGTCTTCGCCAATTCCGGCCAGATCTGCATCGCCGGCTCGCGGCTCTTCGTCGAGCGGCCGATCTATGAGGAGTTCGTCGAGCGGGTCGCTGCCTTCGCGGCCGAGCTCAGGATCGGCGACGGCGCCGATCCCAAGACCGAGATCGGGCCGCTGATCTCGCCAAAACAGCTCGAGCGCGTCAGCGGCTTCATCGCGGACGGCGCGCGCGAGGGCGCGCGGCTGGTAACGGGCGGCACGCCGATCACCGAAGGCGCTTTGGCCGCCGGCAATTTCATGACGCCGGGCGTGTTTTCCGGCGTCACCGACGGCATGCGCATCGCGCGCGAGGAAATTTTTGGACCGATCATCTCGGCGCTGCCCTTCGACACGCTGGACGAGGCGGTGCGGCGCGCCAACGACACGCCCTACGGCCTCGGCGCCGGCGTGTTCACGAAGGATGTCGGAAAGGCGCATCAGCTCGCCAACCGTCTGCGCGCCGGCTCGGTCTGGGTCAACACCTATCACGCGATCGACCCGGCCGTGCCCTTCGGCGGCTACAAGATGAGCGGCTACGGCCGCGAGGGCGGGGCCGAGCATCTCGACGAATATCTCAACACCAAGGGCGTCTGGATCCGCACCGACTGACGGGTCCCGATGGAACGGAGCGCATGAAGAAGATCGGGTTTCTTTCGTTCGGGCACTGGTCGCCCTCACCGCAATCGGGCACGCGCTCGGGCGCCGACGCGCTGCTGCAGTCGATCGACCTTGCCGTCGCGGCCGAGGAGCTCGGCGCCGACGGCGCCTATTTCCGCGTCCACCATTTTGCCCGCCAGCTCGGCTCGCCCTTCCCGCTGCTTGCCGCGGCCGGCGCCAAGACCAAGCGCATCGAGCTCGGCACTGCCGTCATCGACATGCGTTACGAGAACCCGCTCTACATGGCCGAGGATGCCGGCGCGGCCGACCTCATCGCCGGTGGCCGGCTGCAGCTCGGCATCAGCCGCGGCTCGCCGGAGCAGGTGATCGACGGCTGGCGCTATTTCGGCTATGTGCCGGAGGAGGGCAAGACCGATGCCGACATGGCGCGCCGCCACGCCGAGATCTTCCTCGACGTGCTGCGCGGCGAAGGTTTCGCGCAGCCAAACCCGCGGCCGATGTTTCCCAACCCGCCCGGGCTGCTCAGGCTGGAGCCGTTCTCGGAGGGCCTGCGCGAGCGCATCTGGTGGGGCGCAGCCACCAACGCCACCGCCGAATGGGCGGCCAGGCTCGGCATGAACCTGCAGAGCTCGACGCTGAAGTTCGACGAGAGCGGCGAGCCGCTGCACATCCAGCAGGCCGAGCAAATAAGAGCCTACCGCGCCGCCTGGATTGCCGCAGGCCACAGCCGCCAGCCACGCGTGTCGGTGAGCCGCAGCATCTTCGCCTTGGTCAACGACATGGACCACGCCTATTTCGGCGGCAGTGAGGGCGAGGATCATTTCGGCTATATCGAGCCGGAAAAGCGCGCCGTGTTCGGCCGTACCTATGCCGCCGAGCCCGACGTGCTGATCGAGCAGCTGAAGGAGGATCAGGCGATCGCCGAGGCCGACACGCTGCTGCTCACCGTGCCCAACCAGCTCGGCGTCGACTACAACGCCCATGTCATCGAAGCGATCCTGAAACACGTCGCGCCGGCGCTGGGGTGGCGGTGATTTGGCGAAAGCGGCGACGCGCTTAATCTCCCCACTTGCGGGGGAGATGGCCGGCAGGCCAGAGGGGGTGCTGTCCCGCCAACGTCTTAGCCCATCGAGCTAAATACCTTTGCAAGTGCTGGGTCGCTCCCGCTTGCCGGAAAGGTCGGCGTTCCTTCGCACCCCCGCCGGACATCTCCCCCGCAAGGGGGGAGATCGGCAGCGTCAGCGCCGGCTCCCTCCAGTCAGCCTTACCCTCGATATTGACAGCTGATAAAATAGCACTCTAGTCTGCCGCGTAATCGGTTACGTAACCGATTACGCTCAATCAAGTGGAGGAGAACATGAGCAAGGTTTCAACTACAAGCGGGCTCGATCTGGGCTCGCTCTCGCGTCGGCGGTTCCTCAAGACGAGCGCGCTCGCGGCCGGCGCGCTGGCGCTGCCGTTCGGTCCGGCCTTCGCCGCCGACAAGCCGAAGGTCGGTCTGGTCATGAAGTCCTTGGCCAACGAGTTCTTCAAACAGATGCAGGCCGGCGCGGAGGCGTATGCGGCCAAGAACAAGGACAAGTTCGATTTCGCCGCCGTCGGCATGAAGGACGAGCGCGACTTCGCCGCGCAGGTCGACGCGATCGAGAACTTCATCACGCAGAACTACAACATCATCGTCGTGGCGCCGGCCGATTCGAAGGCCATGGTCACGCCGATCGCCAAGGCGCTGAAGGCCGGCATCAAGGTCATCAACATCGACGTCGCGCTCGACGAGAAAGCCAAGAAGAAGGCCGGCATCGACCTCGCCTTCTTCGGCCCGGACAACCGCGCCGGCGCCAAGCTAGCCGGCGACGCGCTCGGCAAGGCGCTGGGCAAGGGCGGCAAGGTGGTCATCCTCGAGGGCAATCCGGAGGCCGACAACGCCAAGCAGCGCAAGCTCGGCTTCGACGACTCGGTGAAGGAGTACAAGCTGAAGCTGCTCGACTCCAAGACGGCGCATTGGGAGACCGAGGAAGCCAACACGCTGATGACCAACTTCCTGACCCAGCATCCGGACATCCAGGGCGTGATGGCGGCCAACGATTCGATGGCGCTCGGCGTCGTCAAGGCGATCGACGCGGCCGGCAAGTCGGGCCAGATCAAGGTCGTCGGCTTCGACAACATCCCGGCCGTCGGCCCGCTGTTGAAGAGCGGCAAGATGCTCGCCACCGTCGAGCAGTATGGCGCGCAGATGGCGGCGATGGGCATCGATTACGGCCTTCGCGAGCTTGCCGGCGAGAAATTCTCCGGCTGGGTCAAGACGGACGTCAAGCTGATCACGGCTTGAGGCGAGCAAGGGCGCCGGCACTCCCTCTGGCGCCATCCCTTCGCTTGTCTCATCATCGCCGCCGGCAAACTGTCGGCGGCGATGACCGCGCGTTCTTACCGCCAATGCGGTAGAAGGGCGCTATTCAGGATTGTTGGATGGACGAGGCGATACTTTCCCTTGAAGGGGTCGGAAAGATCTTTCCCGGCGCCGTCGCGCTGAGCGACGTGTCGCTGTCGATCACGCGCGGCGAAACCCATATCATCCTGGGCGAGAACGGCGCGGGAAAGTCGACGCTGATCAAGCTCTTGGCCGGCATCTATCAGCCGGACAGCGGAACGATCGCTTTCAGCGGCCAGCCCTATCAGCCGAAGACGCCGCATGATGCGCAGCAGAGCGGCATCCGCGTCGTGCATCAGGAACTGAACCTTTTGCCCTATCTCAGCATCGCCGAGAATCTGATGCTGGAAAGCCTGCCGCGCCGCCGCTTCGGCATCGTCGACCGCAAGGCGCTCAACCGGCGCGCGGTGGCGCTGCTCGAGGAGGTCGGGCTCGATGTCGATCCGAGGACGCGCGTCGAGGCGCTCGGCGTCGCCCAGATGCAGCTGGTCGAGATCGCCAAGGCGCTGAGCTACGACAGCAGGCTTCTCGTGCTCGACGAGCCGACGGCGACGCTGACGCCGCCGGAGATCGAGCGGCTCTTTTCCATCATCAAGCGGCTCAAGGCCAGGGGCGTCACCATCATCTACATCTCGCACCGGCTGCACGAGGTGTTCGAGATCGGCGACCGGGTCACCGTGCTGCGCAACGGCAGGCTGGTCGCGACCCGCGACCTCCACGGCCTGTCCGTGCCGGATATCGTGCGCATGATGATCGGCCGCGACATCGCCGACGAATTCGGTTTCGATGCCTCGCTCGTGCCGGGCAAGGTCGCGCTCAGCGTGACCAATCTGAAGCGCAGCGCAGCGACGCCGGAAATCTCCTTCGCGGTCAGGCATGGCGAGATCCTGGGCGTCGCCGGCCTGGTCGGCAGCGGGCGCACAGAGGCCATGCGGGCGCTGTTCGGCGCCGACGCAAAACTCGACGGCGTCGTCGAGATCGACGGCAGGCCGGTGGCGATCACCGCGCCCAAGGATGCCGTGCGGCATGGGCTCAGCCTGCTCACCGAGGACCGCAAGGGCCAGGGCCTGCTCCTCGATCTGGCCGTCGACAAGAACATCACCATCACCGATCTCGGCAAGGTCTCGCGCCACGGGCTGGTCAACCGCCGCGCAGAGGCCGCGGCCGCCAAGGACCTCATCGGCCAGCTGCGCGTCAAGGCGAGTTCGATCGAGCAGGCGGTGCGCAATCTCTCCGGCGGCAACCAGCAGAAGGTGGTGCTGGCGAAATGGCTGTTCCGCGGCACCTCGACGCTGATCCTCGACGAGCCGACGCGCGGCGTCGATATCGGCGCGCGGCGCGAGATCTACCAGCTGCTGTGGATGCTGGCGGCGGCTGAGAAGGGCATCATCATGGTGTCGTCCGACCTGCCCGAGCTGATGGGCATGTGCCACCGCATCATCGTCTTTTCCAAGAACAAGATCGTCGGCGAGGTGCCGCGAGCCGAATTCGACCAGGAGCGCATCCTGTCGCTCGCCTATCAGGAGTATGTGCGGCCATGACCGAGACGACCGAACCCTTGGTATCGGCGCCTGTTTCCCCCGGCCGGGCGAAGTTCCTGCGCTTCCTGATCCGCGACGCCGGCGTGCTGCTCGCGCTGGTGCTGATCACGCTGTTCTTCTCGCTCAGCGCGCCCTATTTCGCGACGCCCGGCAATGCGCTGAAGATCTTCGTGCAGATCGCCATCAACACGGTGCTGGCCGCCGGCATGACCTTCGTCATCCTCACCGGCGGCATCGACCTTTCAGTCGGCTCGGTGCTGGCGCTCTGCACCGTGGTGGGGGCGACCATCATGATCGACGAGAGCCTGTCGCCGGCCGTCGCGATCACGCTGGCGCTGCTCGCCTGCATGGCGACGGGTGCCGCCTGCGGCCTGCTCAACGGCTGGATCTCGACGCGCTGGAAGATCCCCTCCTTCATCGTCACCCTCGGCATGCTCAACATGGCCGCGGGTGCGGCCCGCGTGGTCAGCGACAATTCGACCATCACCGGCCTGCCGCAAAGCTTCGTCGATTTCGGCAATCTGATCGTCGGCGGCTTCCTGCCGTCGATCTTCCTGGTCGCGGTGCTGGTGATCGCGGCCGGCTGGTTCGTGCTGCGCTTCACCGTCTTCGGCCGCATGATCTTTGCGGTCGGCACCAATGACGAGGCGGTGCGGCTCTCCGGCCACAACCCGGATTTCTACAAGGTCGCCGCCTTCACCATCAGCGGCCTGACCGCCGGCATCGCCGCCATGGTGTATCTTCTGCGCCTCAACATCGGCAGCCCGATCGCCGGCGTCGGCTACGAGCTCAACGCGATCGCCGCCGTCATCATCGGCGGCACCAGCCTCAGCGGCGGCAAGGGCTCGATCATCGGCACGCTGGTCGGCGCCTGCATCCTGCAGGTCTTGAGCACCGGGCTGCAGCTGCTCGGCGTCGGCGACAATTTCAAACCCATCGTGATTGGCCTTGTCATCGTGCTCGCCGTCATCCTAGACGCATATCGGGAGAGGCTGTTGCGGAGGATCCGCTAAGGGATCAGAGGGAACCATGACGACGATTGCCGATGTCGCGCGCTATGCGGGGGTGTCCGTCGCAACGGTCTCGCATGTGATGAACCGCACGCGCCATGTCGAGCCGGAGACGGCCGAGCGCGTGCGCGCGGCGATCGCCGCGCTGCGCTACAGCCCGAACTCGCTGGCGCGCAGCCTGAGGCGCGGCGAGACCAAGACCATCGGCCTGCTGCTCCCAGACAATTCCAACCCGTTCTTCGCCGGCGTCGCGCGCCAGATCGAGGATGCGGGCTTCGTCGCCGGCTACACGGTGATCCTGTGCAACTCGGACGGCAGCGCCGAGAAGGAAGAGCGCTATCTGTCGGTCTTGCTGGCAAAGCAGATCGACGGGCTGATCTTTGCGGGCTCGTCCGACCATGCGCGGGTGTTCGCTCGCCTTTCCGCCGCGGTGCCGGCGGTGCTGCTCGACCGCGAGATCCATTCCGTCAATGTCGATTCGGTGCTCGTCGACCACGACCACGGCGGCTACCTCGCCGGCCGCCATCTTGTTGGGCTCGGCCACAAGCGGATCGGCGTCATCGGCGGCCCGCGCGATTCGAGCTCCAGCCCCGCCCGCCTGCGCGGCTTTACCCGGGCGCTCGAGGAGGCAGGGCTCGACCTGCCTGCTTCGGCGGTGGTCGATTCCGACTATCATTTCGCCGGCGGCCGCCTGGCGATGGAGCGGCTGATGGCGCAGGCGCCGGACATCACGGCGGTGTTCGCCTGCAACGACCTGATGGCCATGGGCGCGATCACCGCGCTGCGCTCGCGCGGACTGCGGGTCCCCGACGACATGTCCCTGATCGGCTTCGACGACATCCCCTATGCGGTCACCACATGGCCGCCGCTGACGACGATCGCGCAGCCGGTGGAAAAGATCGGAACGCGGGCGGTGAGCCTGCTGCTCGAGAGGCTGGGCGATCCAGCGGCGGCGTCGCGCCGCGAAGTGCTGGCGCCGGTGCTGGTGGAGAGGGAAAGCTGCGCGCGGGTAAGGCGGTAGGGCGACCAAAGGCGATTGAGTTCGGTTGACTCGTGTTGTCAATGGCCAACGCTGGGGCCGCCCCTCATCCGCCTGCCGGCACCTTCTCCCCGTATAGTGACGGGGAGAAGGGAGATGTCCGCCACCTCGGCGCTCGCCCTGCAGCGTCGGTGATTGGCGAAATCACCGATGGCAGCGTCTTTCTCCCCGTCACTGTACGGGGAGAAATGCCCGGCAGGGCAATGAGGGGCGGCGCGGACCTGGCAAGCAAAGCGAAGTCTTCGGAACTGCGATAGTCCTGCGTCAATCCTTACGACGCTCTCTCACGCCGCCGGCTGCAAGGCTGCCCTCAGCAGCATGCCGAACAGGTCGCGCGGCTCGTCGGGGTCGGCGAGCAGGTCGAGCTCCTCATAGAGGCCTGTGGCCTTGAGCTGGTCGCGGACATAGCGGAGCGCGGAAAAATCCTCCGTGGCGAAGCCGACGGAGTCGAACAGCGTGATCTGCTTGGCCGACTTGCGGCCCTCGGCCTGGCCGGTCATCACCTGCCACAGCTCCGTCACCGGATGGTCGGCATCGAGCTGCTGGATCTCGCCCTCGATGCGCGTCTGCGGCGGGAACTCGACGAAGATGTCGGAGCGCAGCAGGATGTCGCGATGCAGCTCGGTCTTGCCCGGGCAGTCGCCGCCGACCGCGTTGATGTGGACGCCGGAGCCCACCATGTTGTCGGTGAGGATGGTGGCGTACTGCTTGTCGGCGGTCACCGTGGTGATGATGTCGACGCCTTCAACCGCATCCTGTCCGGTCGAACAGATGGTGATGTCGAACCCCTTGCCGGCGAGGTTGCGGGCGCATTTTTCCGAGGCCGAACGGTCGATGTCGTAGAGCCGCAGCCGGTCGATGCCGAGCAATGCCTTGAAGGCGATGGCCTGGAACTCGGACTGGGCGCCGTTGCCGATGATGGCCATGGCACGCGAGCCCTTGGGCGCCAGATATTTGGCCGCGAGTGCGGAGGTGGCAGCGGTGCGCAGCGCCGTCAGAATCGTCATTTCGGTGAGCAGCATCGGGTAGCCGGAGCCAACATCGGCGAGCACGCCGAAGGCGGTGACGGTCTGGCGGCCCTCGCGCATGTTCTTCGGATGGCCGTTGACATATTTGAAGCCGTAGAGGCGGCCGTCGCTGGTCGGCATCAGCTCGATGACGCCGTCATGGCTGTGCGAGGCGACGCGCGGCGTCTTGTCGAACAGCTCCCAGCGGCGGAAATCCTCCTCGATATAGGCGGCGAGCTCGGTGAGGAAGCGCTCGACGCCGATGGCGAGCACCAGCTTCATCATGCGGTCGACGCTGACGAAAGGGACGATGGCGAGGCGGGAAGGCTGGGTCATGGTCAGAGGCTTCCGGAATGGCTGCGGGTCGGGCGGTCCATGATGCGGCGGCCCATCAGGCTGGCGGTGAGATCGACCATCAGGGTGGCAGTGCGGCCGCGCTCGTCGAGGAACGGGTTCAGCTCGACCAGGTCCAGGCTCGAGACCAGTCCGCTGTCGGACAGCATCTCCATCACCAGATGCGCCTCGCGGAAGGTGGCGCCGCCGGGCACGGTGGTGCCGACGGCCGGCGCGATCGACGGGTCGAGGAAGTCGACGTCGAGGCTGACATGCAGCAGTCCGTTTGCCTCCTCGACGCGCGCGAGGAAGGCTCGCAGCAGCGGCGCGATGCCGTGCTCGTCGATGGCGCGCATGTCGTGCACGGTCACGCCCGCCTCCTTCAGCGCGCGGCGCTCGGCCGGATCGACGCTGCGCAGACCCATGGTGCAGACGCGGGCGGGGTCGACCGCGGCGGGCAGGTCCGGGAAATAGCCGTTGAAGCCAGGCCGGCCGCTCGCATAGGCGAGCGGCACGCCATGCAGGTTGCCGCTGGTGGTGGTGTCGAGCGTGTGGAAATCCGGATGCGCGTCGAGCCACAGCACGAAGAGCGGCCGGCCGCGTTCGGCGGCGCGGCGCGCCACCCCGGAGACCGTGCCAGCGGAGATCGAGTGGTCGCCGCCGAGGAAGATCGGCATGGCATCCTTCGAAGCCGCGTAGGCGGTCTCGGAAATCGCCGCCGTCCACGCCGAAATCTCGGGCAGCGCCTTCAGCGCCAGATTGCCATGGACGACCGCGCGCGCCTCGGCCTTCTCAACCGCGCCCCAGTCCTCGACCTCGTGGCCGAGCTCCGACAGCACCGAGACGAGCCCCGCGGTGCGCAGCGCGCTCGGCCCCATCTCGCATCCCATCCTGCCCGCGCCGTCCTGCACCGGCGCGCCAACGATCCTGCAGCGCATGATTCTTCTTCGCCTTTGCGATTGATCGCGCAAGTGAACCACCGCCGCCTGGCGGTTTGAACAGGCAAAATTGGCATTTCGAGAAGTTCAGCCTATCATATTGGACAAAGAAGTTGACCGAAATGGAATGATCATGGATGCGCTCGACGAAAGGCTGGTGACGCTTCTGAGGCACGATGCGCGGCGCAGCGTCTCCGATCTCGCGCTCGATCTCGGCGTCTCGCGCGCGACGGTCAGGGCGCGCATGGAACGGCTGGAAAAATCCGGCGAGATCATCGGCTACACGGTGGTGCTGCGCGCCGACGCGGTCGACCAGAAGATACGCGGCGTCATGATGATTGAGATCGAGGGCCATGCCGCCGACCGCGTGATCCGGGCGCTCGGCGGCCTGCCCGAGGTGTCGACCATCCACACCACCAATGGCCGCTGGGACCTTGTGGTCGAGCTCGGCACCGCCTCGCTCACCGATTTCGACGCCGTGCTGCGGCGGATAAGGCTGATCCCCGGCATAACCGGCAGCGAGACGAGCCTGCTGCTGGCGACGCCGAGGACGACGCGGGCTAGGCTGGGCTAGGTTCCGTGAAAGCAGCTTTCAGCCGGCCCCAAAACGCGAAAAAGCCGCGGAAAACCGCGGCTTTTCGTTTGCTTGATCCCTGGAAGGGAAACTGGAGCGGGTGAGGCGATTCGAACGCCCGACCCCAACCTTGGCAAGGTTGTGCTCTACCCCTGAGCTACACCCGCTCGCGCGGCCTTGGGCCGCAAGCCGCGCCTATATGGCCGAAGAGCGCGGCGATTGCAACAGGGAAATGACGGTCTTTTTGGCCGCACCCCACAGGCGCGTGTCGGATCGTCGCGGGCGCGCGGATTTGTCGTCGGCTCCGGCAGCGATCTTGCCCCGAGGGCGTCGTTGGCCGTAAACGGCATAAGCTTTCCGCATGATGTGAGGACCGATGCCCAAGACCGAAGCCGAGCTCTATGCCTTTCTTGCCGATCTCGGCATCTCCGTCTCGACGGTGCGCCATCCGCCCTTGTTCACGGTCGCCGATTCGCAGGCGCTGCGCGGCGAGATCCCGGGCGGGCATACCAAGAACCTCTTCCTCAAGGACAAGAAGGACAATTATTTCCTGGTCACCGTCGGCGAGGAGGCGGTGGTCGACCTCAAGCAGATCCATCATCTGATCGGCGCCGCCAGCCGCGTCTCTTTCGGCAAGCCGGAAATGCTGATGGAATTGCTCGGCGTCATCCCGGGCGCGGTCACGGTCTTTGGCCTGATCAACGACACGGGCGGCCAGGTGAGGGTGATTCTCGACCAGGAGTTGATGAGCCACGAGGTCATCAACGGCCATCCGCTGACCAACGAGGCGACGACGACCATCGCCGCCGCCGATCTCGTCAAATTCGTCAAGGCAACCGGCCACGATCCTGTTATCTTGAAAGTCGCGTTATCTTGAAAGTCAGGGGCTGATCGCCACATGGATGGCGAACCGAAATCCGACAATGACGCGCCGCGCTCCGATGCCGGCGGCGGCGCGACCGAAAGGGCGACGACATGAGTGACAACAATCCGTTCAGCGGCTCGTTTGGCGGCAATTCCGGCCAGTACGCCCAATCCGTCCAGTATGGCGGGGCCGATCGCGCCAAGGTGTCGCTCGGCGAAGCACCGGCCGCCGCCGACCTGATCAAGGACACCACGACCGCGACATTCGCGGCCGACGTCATCCAGGAATCGCGCCGCCAGCCGGTGCTGGTCGACTTCTGGGCGCCCTGGTGCGGCCCCTGCAAGCAGCTGACGCCGCAGCTCGAGAAGGCGGTGAAGGCCGCCGGCGGCAAGGTCAAACTGGTCAAGATGAACATCGACGACCATCCCTCGGTCGCCGGGCAGCTCGGCATCCAGTCTATTCCCGCCGTCATCGCCTTCAAGGACGGCCAGCCGGTCGACGGATTCATGGGCGCCATCCCCGAAAGCCAGATCACGCAGTTCATCCAGAAGATCGGCGGCAAGGGCGGCGGCGCGCCGCAGATCACCGACGCGCTGGCCGCGGCCCGCGAGGCGCGTGAGGCCGGCGACGTCCAGACCGCGGCCGACATCTACGACGCGATCCTCCAGCAGGCGCCCGAAACCATCGAGGCGATCGCCCGGCTCGGCGAGATCCTGTTCGACGCCGGCGACAGCCAAGGCGCCGAGGCGGTGCTTGCCAAGGCGCCGGAGGACAAGAAGGACGCGCCGCCGCTTGCCGCTCTGCGCGCCAAGATGGCGCTCGCCGCGCAGGCCGCCGCGCTCGGCGATCCGGCCGAGCTCGAGCGCCGGCTCGCCGCCAATCCGAACGATCATCAGGCGCGTTTCGACCTGGCGATGCTGCAGAATGCGCGCGGCGAGCGGATGCAGGCCGCCGACAATCTACTGGCGATCGTCAAGGCCGACCGGACGTGGAACGACGACGGCGCACGGGCGCAGCTCTTGAAGTTCTTCGAGGCATGGGGGATGACCGACGAGGCGACGCTTGCGGCACGGCGCAAGCTGTCGTCGCTGTTGTTCTCCTGAGCGATTTGCCGGCTCCGTTTGCCGGCTCTGTTGCCGGTGGGGGCTTGCGCGACGCGGCAACTGCGCCAGATAGGGCGTTGGCCGGAGCGGCCTGCCGATGAGACGACTTGGATGAGCCGGGCCGCGCCAGAGGAGATTTGAGGTTTGACAGGCTGGCCGGCGATGCTTCTGGAGGGTTGAAGTGCAGGTCGGAAACGCCCGCTATCGGCTCGCGAGGGATCTGCCGTCGACGATCCCGGTGTTTCCGCTCGCCGGCGCGCTGCTGCTGCCGGGCGGCCGCATGCCGCTCAACATCTTCGAGCCACGCTATCTGCAGATGATCGACCAGGCGATGGCGGGGCCGCGACTGATCGGCATGATCCAGCCCAGCCTGGACGGCGCGCTGCGCGACGACGGCGAGCCGGAGCTGTGCAGCGTCGGCTGCGCGGGGCGCATCATCTCGCTCGCCGAGACCGGCGACGGGCGCTACCTGATCTCGCTGCAGGGGGTCTGCCGCTTCCGCGTCACGCAGGAGCTGGCGGTGAAGACGCCGTTCCGCCAATGCCGGATCGCGCCGTTCCTCGCCGATCTCGAGGAGGACCAGGCGGCAGCCGATGTCGACCGCCCGGCGCTGCTCAAGGCGTTCCGCGCCTATCTGCAGGCCAACGACCTCGAGGCCGACTGGGAGAGCGTCAGCCGCGCAGAGAACGCCATGCTGGTCAATGCGCTGTCGATGATGGCGCCCTACGGGCCGGCCGAGAAGCAGGCGCTGCTCGAGGCGGCGGACCTGAAGACGCGCGCCGAGACGCTTATCGCCATCACCGAAATAACGCTGGCGCGCGAGGATGAGGATTTTGGCTCGAGCCTGCAGTAAGGTGCGTCCGAGGCTGCAGGAGGACAATGCTTGACGGACGGACGTGACGGGCGGAAAGCCACGGTCGACCCAAAACTGCTGGAACTGCTCGCCTGCCCGCTGACCAAGGGGCCGCTGACCTGGGATCCGGAACGCAGCGAGCTGATCTCGCGGGTGGCGAAGCTCGCCTATCCGGTGCGCGACGGCATCCCGATCATGCTGCCTTCGGAAGCGCGCACGATCTCGCCCGATGACGTGCTGCCGCAACAGCCACGGCTTGGCGGCCCGTCGTGAAGGCCTCCGCGATTACACAACGCCGCTGAAGCGAGCAATCCGAAAACGCTGGCGGGACCGCACCCCCCTCTGCCCTGCCGGGCATCTCCCCCGCAAGGGGGGAGATTGGCAGCTTGGGCGCCCCGCCCTTCTTTCGATGTCGACAATTGGCGAAAGCCGCGCAACATCTGATCTCCCCCCTTGCGGGGGAGATGTCCGGCAGGACAGAGGGGGGTGTGAAGGAACGCGGCTTCACAGTACTTTCGAGGCCGAAGACCGCTCTGCCTCACTGAAAATTCCGTCCCCTCGGCATGACCTGCTGTGCGGTATCCGACAGCGCGGCGCTGTCCCGGCGGACCGGCAGGCCGCGGCTCGTCGGAGCAGGCCGGTTCGCATCGCCAACCGGCTGATGCCCGGTGGTGGGCGTCTCCTGCAGCAGCACGCCCAGCCAGGACGTCAAATCCTCGATCCTGTCGGCGACGATGTGGATCACGTCCGATTCCTGCTGCAGCTTGCCGGTGACGCGGATGAAGCGCGCGCCCATCACCACCGAGCGGAAGCGGTCGAAGACGCGCGGCCAGATGATGACGTTGGCGATCGCCTTTTCATCCTCGAGGGTGATGAAGATCGCATTGCCCTTGCCGGGACGCTGGCGCACCAGCACCAGGCCGGCGACGGAGACGCGGCGGCCGTCGCGCACCGACGGCAGGAGAGCATTGGGGGTGATGCCGGCGCGATCAAGCCGCTCGCGCAGGAAGGCGACGGGGTGTTCCTTCAGCGACAGGCCGAGCGAGCGGTAATCATGGACGACATGCTCGCCGAGCGGCATTTTCGGCAGCTTCGTTTCCGGCTCCAGGTCGCGCAAGCGAAGCGTCGGCTGGTCGAACAGCGGCAGTTTTTCCGCGGCGCTCCTGCCGTCCAGCGCGCGCACTTCCCAAAGCGCGGCACGGCGGTCGAGGCCGAGCGAGCGGAAGGCGTCGGCCTCGGCCAGCCTCTCGATCTCACCGACATCGAGGCCGGAGCGCAGCCATAAATCCCTGACCGATCGATAGCCGTCGCCGCGCCGGGCGACGGCGGCATTCAGCCGTTCCTCGGAAAGCCCCTTGATCTGACGGAAGCCGAGCCGCACGGCATGAGCCGTCTCGATGACGCCGCGCATCGAGGCATGGCGTTCGAGGATGCGGGAGGCATCGAAACCGGACGTCTCCAGCGTGCAGTCCCAGACGGAATGGTTGATGTCGACCGCGCGCACCTCGACGCCGTGGTCGCGCGCGTCGCGCACGAGCTGGGCCGGCTGGTAGAATCCCATCGGCTGCGAATTCAGGATCGCAGCGCAGAAGACATCGGGATAGAAGGTCTTGAACCAGCAGGAGGCATAGACCAGCAGCGCGAAGGAGGCGGCATGGCTTTCCGGAAAGCCATATTCGCCAAAGCCTTCGATCTGCTTGAAGCAGCGCTCGGCGAATTCCTTCTCGTAGCCCTTGCCGACCATGCCGTCGATCATCCGCTGGCGGTAGTTGCCGATCGTGCCGGTGCGCTTGAAGGTAGCCATGGCGCGGCGCAACTCGTCGGCCTCGCCCGGCTGGAAGCCGCCGGCGACGATGGCGATCTTCATCGCCTGTTCCTGGAACAGCGGTACGCCCAGCGTCTTGCCGAGAATCTCCTTCAGCTCCGGCTTCGGATATTCAGGTTTCTCCTTGCCCTGCCGGCGGCGCAGATAGGGATGCACCATGTCGCCCTGGATCGGGCCGGGCCGCACGATCGCCACCTCGATGACGAGATCGTAGAAGGTGCGCGGCCGAAGACGCGGCAGCATCGACATCTGGGCGCGCGACTCGATCTGGAAGACGCCGAGCGTATCGGCCCGGCAGATCATGTCGTAGACCCTGTCGTCCTTTTCGGGGATCGTCGCCAATCCCAGCGGGCGGTCATAGGCGTCCCGCACATCGTAATGACGCTCGAGCAGGGTCAGGGCGCGCTTCAGGCAGGTCAGCATGCCGAGCGCCAGCACGTCCACCTTGAGGATCTTCACCGCGTCGAGGTCGTCCTTGTCCCACTCGACCATCTTGCGCTCGTCCATCGCCGTCTTGACGATGGGCACGACCTCGTCGAGCCGGTCGCGGGTTATGACGAAGCCGCCGACATGCTGGGAGAGGTGACGGGGAAAGCCCATGATCTCATTGGCCCGTTCCAGCACCTGCCGCGCCAGCGGGTCGGCGCGGTCGAGGCCGCCGGCATTGGCTTCCCTGTCGCCGAGCTCGGAGGTCGACCAGCCCCAGATGGTGCTCGACAAAGCGCTCCTGACATCCTCGGAGAGGCCCATGGCCTTGGCCACCTCGCGCAAGGCCGAGCGGCCGCGATAGCTGATGACGGCGGCGGCAAGCGCGGTGCGCTTGGCGCTGTATTTGTCGTAGATATAGGCGATGACCTCGTCGCGCCGCTCATGCTCGAAGTCGACGTCGATGTCCGGCGGCTCGTTGCGCTTCTCGGAGATGAAGCGCTCGAACAGCGTGTCGATGCGCTCGGGGCCGACTTCGGTGATGCCGATGCAGAAGCAGACGATCGAATTGGCGGCCGAGCCGCGGCCCTGGCAAAGGATGTTCTGGCTGCGGGCGAATTTCACGATGTCGTAGACGGTCAGGAAATAGCGCGCATAGTTCAGGCGCTCGATCAGCGCGAGCTCGTCTTCGATACGTTTAATGACATGGGCGGGAACACCGGCCGGATAGCGTCTTGCGGCCCCTTCCCGCGCCAGGCGTTCGAGCTCGGCCTGCGGCCCGAGGCCGGATTCGGTCGGCTCGTCCGGATAATTGTATTCGAGGTCGCTGAGCGAGAAGGTCAATTCATCGGCAAAGCGCAGCGTCTCGGCCAGCGCCTCAGGGTGCCGGCGGAACAGGCGCGCCATTTCCAGCGGCGGCTTCAGGTGGCGCTCGGCATTGGCCGTCAGCTCCAGCCCGACCTCGGAGACAGGCGTGTTGAGGCGGATCGCGGTGAGCACATCCTGCAGCGGCCGGCGATCGGCGGCATGATAGAGCACGTCGTTGGTCGCCATCAGCGGCACGCGCGCATGTTCGGCCATCGCCGCCGCCTGCTCGATGCGGAAGCGGTCATTGCCGCCGTAATCCGGCGCGACGGCCAGCCGGAGCGCGGCGCCAAAGCGATCCTTGAGCCGGCTAATGAATGAGAGAATGTCTTCGGCGCCCGCCGACAGATTGGGCAGGACCGCCAGCGACATCAGATCGCCCCATTCGAGAAGGTCGCTGAGTTCCAGCAGCGTCGCGCCCTTCTCGTTCTCGTCGCGCAGATTGGCCTGGGTCAGCATGCGGCAGAGATGCCCCCAGCCCTTCCGGTCGCGGGGATAGGCGAGAATGTCCGGCGTGCCGTCGCGGAAAACCAGACGGCAGCCGGGATGATAGGC
The DNA here is from genome assembly GCA_000824825.2 of Mesorhizobium sp. ORS 3324. Lineage (GTDB taxonomy): Bacteria > Pseudomonadota > Alphaproteobacteria > Rhizobiales > Rhizobiaceae > Mesorhizobium. The sequence goes on along the minus strand of LM655187.1, from coordinate 427,013 downwards.
AAGTTTCTCCACCTTGGCCTGCTGCCAGGCGTGCACGACACCGGCCACGCTGTTCCTGTCGGCGAGCCCGATCGAGGAAAAGCCGTAGAATTTCGCCGTGACCACCAGCTCCTCGGGCTTGGAGGCGCCGCGCAGGAAGGAAAAATTCGACTGGATGCCGAACTCGGCATAGGGGATGGCGGTCAGCGCGTTCATGCGAAGACCCCATGCATGAACCAGCGCGGCGCGGCTTGCGAGGCGCTGTAGAGGCCCTGGCGGTAGAGCCAGTAGCGGCGCCCTTCGCTGTCCTCGATGCGGTAATAGTCGCGGGTCGGCGCCCCTTCCTCGCCGGGTCGCCACCATTCCGCGGCGATGCGTTCCGGCCCTTCGGCGCGAGCGACGCGGTAAAGCGCGCGGCGCCAGCGGAAGTTCATCGGCGGTCCCTCGGGGATTTCGGTCGCCGGCACCTCGATCGGCTCGGGCGAGCGGAACAGCCGCACCGGCCGCTCCGGCGGGTAGATGGTCATCGGCGGTGTGGCGCGGTCGGTCGCCGGCATGCGCCTTTGCGGCGCTTCCGCGAAGGGAACCACCGCGACGGCGCGCTCCGGCAGATGGCTTTCGACGACGACCGGCTTCAGCACGGCGGCGTCGCTGAGGCGGGCGCGGATGCGGTCGGCGAATAAAGCGATGTCGGCGTCATCGTCGGCGACCTCGCCGGCAAGGTCGCCCTGCAGCATGTCGAAGGCGGCAACCGAAAGCACGGAAAGCCGCACGAGGTCGAAGCCGAAGCCGGCGTCGATGTTTTGTTCCAGCGCGGCCAGCCGTTCGTGGAACAGTTTCCGGATCAGCTGCGGTTCGCGCATCGGACGCGAGGTGCCGACGGCGATGCGGCTGACGGCGCCGTCGACGCGGAAGAGGAGAAGGGCGAGGGTCCGCGCGCCCTCGCTACGGCGCTCGAGATCGCTCTTCAAGGCCACGGCAAGCCGGCTCACCAGCCGCTCGATGTCGTCGGTCAGCACGACCGGCTCGGCAAGATGGCGCTCGACCGAGAGCGGCGCGACGGGAAGGCGCGGCGACACCGCTTCGTCGAGCCGGCCGAGCGCCTGGTCGAGGCGCACAAGCAAGGCGGCGCCGAAGCGGCGGGCGAGCGGGGCGCGCGGTGCGGCCATCACCGCGCCTACCGTGCGCAGGCCGACGCTTTCCAGGCTGGTGCGGGTCTCCGGCGCGATGCGCAAAGCCGAAAGCGGCAGAGGCGAAAGCAGCGCCTCCTCCTCGCCGCCGGCGACGATGCGGTCGCCATGGAAGCGCGCCGCCGCCCAGGCGGCGCCCGGCGTGCAGGCCAGCCCGGCGCGGACATCGAAGCCTTGCTCGAAGAAGCGGGTGAGGATCTCGTCCTGCATGGCGCGCTCGCCGCCGAAGAGATGCGTGCAGCCGGTGACGTCGAGGAACAGCCCGTCGTCGCCGTCGATCGCCACCAGCGGCGTGTAGCGGTCGCACCAGTCGGCGAGGCCTTCGAGCAGGCGGCGGTCGGCTTCCGCGTCGGCCTCCACCACGTCGATCGCGGGATGCATGGCGCGCGCATCGGCAATGCCCATGCCGCGCTTCAGCTTGAGCGCCTCAGCCCGTTCGTCGAGGGCTGCGATGCGCTGGGCGTTGTTGTCGCGATGGCTTATCACCAGGGGCAGGTGATGCGACGGCCGGGAACGCCAGGACCGCCCCAGACGCTGGCGTAGGATCCGTTCCGCGGGCAGATGCGGAAACCACAGCGACAGGATTCTCTGCTCTTTCGGCAAAAGCGTGCTCATCGGGGTTCCACTCCAGGGTGAATTGTCCAGGCAGGGCCGTGCGGCTCTTGCCGATATCGACGGTGAAGGCGGGGCGGCCGATCGAGCCGGCAAGCGGGCCGGCGACCGTCTCGCGGCTCGCCGCGGGCGCGGCCGAAACGATGAGGCGCACGGGCGCCGCGGTAGGCTCGGCCTCGCCCGCCTGGCGCAGCAGCAGAACCGGCCGGCCGGCGCTCTGGGCGCGGGCGTGCAGTCGCCGCGTCGCGGTAAGGTCGAGCCGCTGCGGGCTGCCGCGGATCTCGAGCATGACGGCGGCGAAGGCCGTCATGCGGGCGGCCTCCTCGGCGATCCACAGCGCGTCGGGCAGTTTTGGGGCTTCGGAAAACAACAATTGCTCCGGCTCGATGCCAAAAAGGGCGTGGAGCCCGCTGGCATAGGGAAAGCCGGCCTCGCGGAAGATTTCCGCGGTGCCGATCCACAGGACCGGCAGGCCCTGCTTCTCCTTGAGGATCAGGCTGGTGAGCGAGAGCGCAAAGCCGGCGACGGCGCCTGCATCGCGGGTCTCAAGCCCATGGATTTCGCTGAGCGCCGCCTTCGGCAGGCCGCCGCCGAGCGCGGCGTCGAGGCGTTCGATGCCGGTGCGCAGGAAGGCATCCTGCGGCGCCACGGCGAGGCCGCGCCGGACGATGGTGATATCCGAGCCGGCGGTATCGGCGGACGCGCCGGGCGCCGGCACTTCCAGGCGCTCGGGCAGCGTTCCCTCGATCTTCGCGATCTGGCGGCGCAGGGCAAAAACAGTGTCCCGCGCCACGGCGCTCATCGCCATGACGTTCACTTCCGGCAGCAGTTGTTCCTGTTATGTTCTTATAGATTCCAGAGGGCTCCGGAAGAGTCAAGCGGAGTCACAAGGAATTTATTCCTTTGCTCTTTACCCTCAGGGAAGCCCGCGAGCCGGCTCATTTGCCTCTATCGACGCGAAAGCCTATATGCCGGGGTCAAAGGAAATCTCATGGCCCGCATCTACAAGACCCGCACCTGGCACGACCAGCTCTCGCCGTCGATGGAGGAGATGGAGCTTCTGGCGCTGGAGGCCTATGCCCATCTGCCGGAAGAGTTCCGCCAGCTCACCGGCGAGATCGTCATCCAGATCGCCGACTTCCCGACCGACGAGATCATGGACGACCTGTCGCTGGAGACGCCCTTCGACCTGCTCGGCCTGTTCGAGGGACGCGGCATCGCCGAGCGCTGGAACCCGCAGACCGGCGAGGGGCCGAACCGCATCACGCTCTACCGCCGCGCCATCCTCGACTACTGGGCCGAGAATGAGGAGACGCTGGGCGACATCGTCACCCACGTGCTGATCCACGAGATCGGCCACCATTTCGGCCTGTCGGACGACGACATGGAGCGGATCGAGGAAGCCGCCGAGCAGGCGGCGGCGGGGTAAGTGTTGCATCGTTAGGTGGTGCCAAGCCACCCCCCTCTGCCCTGCCGGGCATCTCCCCCTCAAGGGGGGAGATCGGATGTCACCGCCGGTTTCGCCAATCGCCTACGTTGCAGGAAGAGTGCAGCCGACGAAGCTGCCAATCTCCCCCCTTGAGGGGGAGATGCCCGGCAGGGCAGAGGGGGTACTGTCCCGCCAGCGTTGCGCAGCTACGGCGCCTACCAATCGCTGAGCTTGGTATCGGGTCCGTATTCCTGGCCCTCGACATCCTTCACCACGGCCTGGCCGCAGCGCATCGATTTGGTCGTCTTGTCATAGGCATAGGTCGGCGAGCCGAAGAGGTGCCAGCCCTTGTTCAGGGCCACCGTCACCTTGTGGCAGAAGGTGGCGTCGTCCGGACCGGACAGAAAGCGGTAAAGTTTCATTTTTTCGACCCTGTCGTGACCAATGTCTGTCATGCATGTCGCTTTCCCAAAACCACTGCACACTTTTGGACGACATGCATCCGTGCATCATGCGCTGATGATCGCGGCCTTCGCCAGAAGTTTCTCGGCTTCGGCCAGATGCAGCCGCTCGACCATGCGGCCGTCCAGCGCGATGACGCCCTTGCCGGCATTCTCGGGCCGCGCGAACGCGTCCCTGATCGCGCGCGCTCCGGCCAGCGCCTCGGGCGACGGCGCGAAGGCGCGGTTCGCCGCCTCGATCTGCGCGGGGTGGATCAGCGACTTGCCGTCGAAGCCCATGGCGGCCGCCTCGGCGCATTCGCGGGCGAAGGCCTCCAGGTCGCGAAAATCATTGGCGACGCCGTCGATGACGTCGAGGCCGCCGGCGCGCGCGGCAAGCACCAGCTGCAACAGCCAAGGCATGAGATAGCGCCGGTCGGGCGTTGCCAAAATCCCGGTTGCCTTCACCAGATCGTTCGTTCCGGCAACGAAACAAGCGAGCCTGGAAGCCGGATCGCGGCCGAGCTCGGCGATGGCGCCGCTATTGAGCAGGGCCTTGGGTGTCTCGATCATCGCCCAGAGCGTCACACTGTCCGGCGCTGAATTGTCGTCGAGCAGGTCGCCGGCTTCGAGGATGTCGCGCGGCGTGGTGACCTTGGGCAGGAGAATACCGTCCGGCCCGGCCTTGGCGACGGCCAGAAGGTCGTCGACGCCCCATTCGCTGGCGAGCGGATTGACGCGAACAATCATTTCGCAGCGCCGTTCAGCCCGCGTGCCCAGGATGCCTGCAAGCCTGTCGCGCGCGGAAACCTTGTCGGCGGGCGCGACGCCGTCCTCGAGGTCGATGATGACAGCATCGCATGCGAGCGAGGCGATCTTGGCGAGCGCCCGCTCGTTGGAGGCGGGCATATAGAGCACGGATCGGCGCGGGCGGTAGGGTTCTTGAGCCATGGCCGATCTATGCCGGCTGGCGGCGGGCGAGGCAAGGCGCGGAAGGGCCAATTGCCGCTGTCTGCGCCGCCCCTCATCCGCCTG
>LM655187.1:403995-422228 GCA_000824825.2 Mesorhizobium sp. ORS 3324 | reverse complement strand
GACGGGGAGAAGGTGGCTGACCGCAACGCCGGCGACCCGCTCTCCCCGTTCTTCACGGGGAGAGGGTAAGGGTGAGGGGCTGCGCCAGCCTGACGCTATTTGCCTCTGCACAAAATCTGCACATCCTTGCGGAAAACCTCCTCCGATCCGCCCCGAGCTTTCCGCTCCGGCCGGCCATACAGGCCGGTATGCGAACACATGCAAAACCCCGCTGGTCCCTGCCCTACCGGCTGCGTTACGACGGCTGGTGGCTCGCCGAGCCGCAGAGGATGCGCGCCTCGGCGACCGTGCTCCCCTTCGTGCCGAGGTCGCGGCGCATCGTTCGGAAGGCCAGGAAAGCCGGGCCATGACGGGCGCGCGCCGTCCGGGAAAACCGGTGCGCCTGGAATATTCGCGACTGGCGATGGCGCAGCACTCTCGACAAGCGCCGCGCGCTTGCTAATCCTGCCGTCACCCAAACCTATCCGCCGGGCCATTGATCGATGCCGCACAACATCCTCGTTGCCGACGACGATCCGCATATCCGCGAGATCATCTGCTTCGCGCTGGAAAAGGCCGGCATGAAGACGGCTGCCGTCGCCGACGGCGCCGCCGCGCTCGAGGCGGTCGAGCGCCGCGCGCCCGACCTTATCGTGCTCGACATCGGCATGCCGGAGATGGACGGGCTGGAGGTCTGCCGGCGGCTGCGCCAGCGCTCCGACGTGCCGGTGCTGTTCCTGTCCGCGCGAGACGAAGAAATCGACCGTATCCTGGGCCTGGAGATGGGCGGCGACGACTATGTGACGAAGCCGTTCAGCCCGCGCGAGCTGGTCGCGCGCGTCAACGTCATCCTGCGCCGCGCCCGCCCTGTGGCGGTTGAAAAGGCGGACGACCAGCAGCTCGCGCATAACAAGCTCGCGCTCGTTCCGGCTAGCCATGCGGCGAGCTTCGACGGCAAGCCGCTGGTGCTGACGGCCATCGAGTTCGCCATCGTCAAGGGCTTCCTTGCCCGCCCGCAGCATGTGCTCGGCCGCGACGCGGTGATGGCCAACGCCTATCAATCGAACATCCATGTCTCCGACCGCACTGTCGACAGCCATATCCGCAACATCCGCGCCAAGCTGGCCGCCGTCGGCTGCGTCGACGCGATCGAGACCGTGCATGGCGTCGGCTTCCGGCTTGGCCGATGCGGTGGCTGAGCAAGGAGAGATGGCGGCCGCGGCTCGCCACCGTCGTCGTCGCCATCCTGATCGTGGTGATGGCGCTGCCGCTGGTCGGGCTGTTCTTCTTCCGGCTCTATGAGAACCAGCTGATCCGTCAAACAGAGGGCGAGCTCATCGCGCAGGGCGCCGTTGTCGCCGCCGTCTATGCCGATGAGGTGCGCGCTGCGGGCATTCCGCCGGAAAAGCTCGGCGCACCAATAGCTGCGGTGCACGACAGCGCCGACTATCCTTATCAGCCGATCGAACCCAGTCTCGACCTTGCGTCCGACTATGTCATGCCGACGCGGCCGGCGGCCCTTCCCGCGACTACCGATCCGGCCTTCGCGACGATCGGCGCGCGGCTCGACGGCATTCTCGACGAGACGCAGAAGACAACGCTTGCCGGCTTCCGCCTGCTCGATCCGCATGGCGTGGTGATTGCGGGCGGCGATGAGGTGGGCTTGTCGCTCGGGCAGGTCGAGGAGGTGCGGAAAGCGCTTTCCGGCGTCTATGCCAGCGAGCTGAGATTGAGGATCCCCAACCAGCCGACACCGCCGCTCTACTCGGTGAGCCGCGGCACCAAGGTGCGCGTCTTCGTCGCCCTGCCGGTCGAGGTCGCCGGCCGGGTCGCCGGCGTGGTCTATCTCTCACGGACGCCGAACAACATCGTGAAACATCTCTACGGCGAGCGCGGCAAGGTGACATTGGCGGCGATCACCATCGTCGGCGGCACGCTGCTGATCGCGCTGGTGTTCATCCGCACCGTCAGCCGGCCGATCTACGCGCTGATCGAGCGGACGAAACGCATCGCCGCCGGCGACCGCGAGGCGATGCGGCCGCTCGACCATCACGGCACGCGCGAGATGGCGGCGCTGTCGGCCGCCTTCCTCGACATGGCGCAAAAGCTGCAGGCGCGTTCCGACAGCATCCAGACCTTCGCCACCCATGTCTCGCATGAATTGAAATCGCCGCTGACGGCGATCCAGGGCGCGGCGGAGCTTTTGAGGGATTCCGGCCGGACGATGGATGAGGCCGAGCGGCGGCGCTTCTCCAACAACATCGTCACCGATGCCGGGCGGCTCAATCTGCTGGTACGCCGGTTGCTCGAGCTGGCGCGCGCGGAAAACCTGGCGCCGAGCGGCGAAAGCGCGACGCTCACTGCCGCGCTGGCGCTGCTGCCGGTCGACACCAGGCTGGAGGCGCGCGTCGAGGCGGGCGGCGACATCGGCCTCGGCATCTCGGGCGAGAATCTCGCGATCGTGCTTGCCAATCTCATCGACAATTCGGCAAGGCACGGCGCGAAGCAGGTCGCGATCAGTGCGGCCCGCGCGGGCGACAGAGTGGCGGTCTTTGTCGGCGACGATGGCGACGGCATTTCGCCGAGCAACCGCGCCAAAGTGTTTGAGCCCTTCTTCACCACGCGGCGCGAGAGCGGCGGCACGGGCATGGGACTGGGCATCGTGCTGGCCCTCCTGAAAGCGCATGATGGCACGATCAGGCTGGTTGACAGCGAGCGCGGCACACGCTTCGAGATCATTCTGCCGGGAGTGTGAGTTTGAGCATGATCTTATCCGAAAACCGGTACCCACTTTTCGCGGACGCGGACCTTCGGTTCGGGATCATGCTCTGAGCTGGAGAGCCGAAAGAGTGCACTACGACATCGTCATCATCGGCGGGGCCATCGTCGGGTCCTCGGTCGCCTATTATCTGCGCGAAGAGGGCTTTACCGGCTCCATCGCGCTGATCGAGCGCGATCCGCAGTTCTCCAATGCGGCAACGACTTTGTCCCTGGCCTCGATCCGCCAGCAATTTTCGATCCCTGAAAACATCCGCCTATCGCAGTTCACGCTGAAGCTGTTCCGGCGACTGAAGGAGGTTTTCGGGGCCGACGCCGATATCGGCTTCCGCGAGGGCGGCTATCTCATCCTTGCCGGCGAGGCCGGGCTGCCGATCCTCAAGGCCAACCACGAGGCGCAGATCGCCGAGGGCGCCGACATCGTTCTCGAGGACGCCGGGCAGCTGACGCGCCGCTTCCCGTGGCTGTCGGCCGAAGGCATTTCCGCAGGCGCCTATGGCCGGAGCGGCGAGGGCTGGTTCGACGCGCATGCGCTGCTGATGCTGTTCCGCAAGGCGCTGCGCGACAAAAAGATCGATTTCATCACCGCCTCGGTCGCAGGCATTACGCGCGAGGGCAACCGCGTCACCGGCGTATCCCTCGACAGTGGCGAGACGCTCGAAGCCGGCATCATCCTCAACGCCGCCGGCCCGAACGCCGGCAAGGTTGCGGCTCTTGCCGGGCTCGCGCTGCCGGTCGAGCCGCGCAAGCGCAACGTCTTCGTCTTCGAGGCGCGGGAGAAATATGCCGACATGCCGCTGCTGGTCGATCCCTCCGGCATCTATGTGCGGCCGGAAGGCTCGGTCTACCTCACCGGCGGCGCCGAGCCGGAAGACGGCGACCACGCGCCCGATCCCAAGGATTTCGAGGTCGACTGGCCGCTGTTCGAGGAGGTGATCTGGCCGGTGCTTGCCATCCGCATCCCGGCTTTCGAGGCGATCAAGCCGACCCGCGCCTGGGTCGGGCACTACGACTACAACACGCTCGACCAGAACGCGGTGATCGGGCCGCATCCGGAGGTCGAGAACTTTCTCTTCGCCAACGGCTTCTCCGGCCACGGCCTGCAGCAGGCGCCGGCGGTCGGCAAGGCGCTCGCCGAGCTCATCGTGCATGGCGGTTACCGGACGATCGACTGCACGGCATTTGGGTATGAGAGGGTCGCCGAGGGAAGGGCGTTCCGGGAGCTGAATGTAATTTGAGGGTGGCAGGCGGACATCGCGTTCTGTCGAGTTCCCGCCCACCCCCCTCTGGCCTGCCGGCCATCTCCCCCGCAAGGGGGGAGATCAGCAGCTTCGGCGCCGAGCCTCTCCTACCACGTTCGAGATTGGCGAAACCCGTCGAGCGCGCAATCTCCCCCCTTGCGCGGGAGATGGCCGGCAGGCCAGAGGGGGGTGCTGTCCCTCCGACATCTCCGCAATATTCTTTATAGACTAAGCTGCTGCCAATCTTCCTGCATAAGCCTGCAGCCACCCGAGCACCCGCGTCCAGCCCTCGGCATGCTCGGCCGCGGCGTCCGCCAAGCCGGCGAAGCCGCCGTGGCAGACGGTGAGCCGCGTTCCCGCCGCGGTCGGCTCCAGCAGATAGGCGACCGTGGTTTCCTTGCGGCCGAGCGTCGGGTGGTCCCAGTCGTAGCGCCGGGTCTGGACGATCCGGCGCGGCATCTCGATTTCGAGAAAGGCGCCGCCGGCGGGCAGGCGCCTGCCGTCGGCCGTTCTCACGATGACGTTCCAGCGGCCGCCGACGCGAAGATCGGCGGTCCAGCCGGTCACGCGGTAGGTGTCGGCGGAGCCCCACCAGCGCTCGGCCTGATCCGTGACGAGCGCGGCAAGGACCCGCTCGGGAGCGGCAGGGATCTCGGCCGAAGCCATGGCCGTCTCGCCATTCGCCATGGCCTGCGGCCAGGAATGCCGGAGCATCATAACGACCTCCTGGAAAACGGTTTCGGTATCGAAACGAGGTTTCAGGACTTTGACGGCGGGCGCTCGAAACCCTTGCCGGTCTCGAGCAGGCTCTTCAGGCTCGCCAGCACCAACGGCCAGCCCTTGGCGACGTTCGGGATCAGCCTGTGCGGTCCATCGGCCTCATGGGTGACGGCGAGCTTAATCAGGTCGCCGTCCTGCTCGATGGTGAAGGTGCAGCGCGTGTAGCCGTCCTCCTTCACCTCCGGCAGCCATTCGTTGCGCCATTTGATGACCAGGCGCTTCGGCGGGTCGATTTCCAGGATCTCGCCCGAGTCGGCGACGCGGCCGTCGGGGAAGATCAGCTTCCAGCTCGAGCCGACCTTCCAGTCGCTGTCCTGATAGGAGCAGAGGAAGAATTGCCGGTTGAATTCCGGGTCGGTCAGCGCCGTCCAGAGTTTCTCGGGCGTGGTGCGGATATAGGTGACATAGACGAAGGTGTTGTCGCTCATGGCTCTTCCCTTTCAAGCCGCTTCTTCAGGTCGCTGAGGGCGGCCAGTCGCCCCCGCTCGAACTTGCCGATCCAGCGCTCGGCGATCTCGTTGATCGGAACCGGGTTGAGGTAGTGCTCCTTCTCGCGCCCGTTGCGGACGGTGGTGACGAGGTTCGCCTCTTCCAGGATCGCCAGGTGCTTGGTCACCGCCTGGCGCGTCATGTCCACCCGTTCGCAGAGCGCGTTCAGCGTCTGCCCGTTCCTGGCATAGAGGCTGTCCAGCAATTGCCGGCGGGTCGGGTCGGCCAAAGCGCGAAAGACGGCATCCATGCTCATGGCTTTAATATGCAACCATTTGGTTGCATGTCAAGCGCGACGCCAAGTCGAACGATCACTTGCCGGTGAATGGCGTCAGTACTTGCGGGAGAACCAGAAAGCGTCGGCCATGCGCTTCATGCCGATGCGCTCGTAAAAACCGACGGCGTCGGGCAACGAGATCAGGCTGATGCCGACCGCAGGGCCGAGCTGGCGACGCGCCTCGTCCATCAGGCCCTTGCCGATGCCGAGCCCTTGCGCCGAGGCGGACACCGCTAGCTCGGAAATGTAGCAGACCCAGGAGAAGTCGGTGACGCCGCGCGCAACACCGACAAGCGGCTTGCCTTCGACATCGAGACGCGCGGTCAGCACCAGATTGGCATTGCCGAGCATCGCCTTCAGGCGCGCCTCGTCATCGATCGGGCGCGTTTCGCCGAGGCCGGATTCCACCAGCACGCGGCGGAATTCAGCAACGTCGAGCGAGGGCTCGCTTGCGTAGAGGATCTTGGAAGTCGGTGCCATGCCGCCAAGGTGCCCGATCGACCGACGTTTTAAAAGCAGGCGATGCCGACCTTGTGTGCGATGGCCCAAACTCAACTGCCAACAGTTGCCTTTCATTTGCCAGCCGCTTTGTGTAAAGCGTGCGCCAGCAATTCTCGCAGAACCGAGACGGGCAAGGACCATGGACAAATTCACCAAGCTCACCGGCGTCGCCGCGCCCATGCCGATCGTCAATATCGACACCGACATGATCATCCCGAAGGATTATCTGAAGACGATCAAGCGCACCGGGCTCGGCACCGGCCTGTTCGCCGAAATGCGCTATAAGGAAGACGGCTCGGAGAACCCGGATTTCGTGCTCAACAAGCCGGCCTATCGCAAGGCGCAGATCCTGGTCGCCGGCGACAATTTCGGCTGCGGCTCGAGCCGCGAGCATGCGCCCTGGGCGCTGCTCGATTTCGGCATTCGCTGCGTGATCTCGACCTCGTTCGCCGACATTTTCTACAACAACTGCTTCAAGAACGGCATCCTGCCGATCACCGTCAGCCCGGAAGACCTGGACAAGCTGATGGACGACGCCTCGCGCGGCTCGAACGCGACGCTGTCGGTCGATCTCGAGGCCAAGGAAATCCGCGGCCCGGACGGCGGCGTGGTCAAGTTCGACCTCGACGATTTCAAGCGCCACTGCCTCTTGGACGGCCTCGACGACATCGGGCTCACCATGGAGAAGGCCGGCGCCATCGCATCCTTCGAGAAGAAGAACGCCGAGCTGCGCCCCTGGGCCTGATCGGCACGGTCGATAGAGCCATTCCAGGAAAAGTGTGAAGCGTATTACCGTCCGGAATTGCTCAAAACAGATAGCTGGAGTGGTTCAGCGAACCGCTCCAGGCTCGGCCATTCCAGGCCGGGTTCGTGGCGGCTGAAGGGGAGGGACAGTCATGACACGCTCGCTTCTGGCCGGTGCCTACGCTTCGGCGGCAATACTTCTGGCGATCGCCGGCGCCCATGCGCAGACCAGCGCGCCGGCCACACAGCTCGCGGCATCCGACCAGCCGGCCGCCGATCAGGGCGCGACCGACCAAGGCTCTGGCAGCGACGACCAGGCTGCATCCGAGGAGGAAAAGCAGGGTCCGATCGCCTTCGAGGGCGGCCAGTTCACCATCACCCAGCAGGAACAGTATGGCGAGAAGGTGCTTGCCTATGATGGCAAGCAGCTTGCCAGCAATTACGACGTCTTCTTCGAGAAGATCGTCGAGGTCGGCGGCGTCAAGGTCGCGCTGTTCGATGTCGGCGACGGCGGCAATCAGTGCGGCCCGGCCAGCGTGATCGCCTGGAAGCCGGAAGGCGGCGAGATCCAGACCACCACCGTCGAGCAGGACCAATGCGGCGCGCCGCCCGCGGCAGTCTCCGACAGCGCCATCTATTATGTGCCCTATCTTCTGCCCGGCGAATCGAGGCCGGCGCTGCAATGGTCGCCGACCGGCGGCCTGACCACGTCCGGCAATCTCACCTACACTCCGGAACCGGGCACCGACTGGAAGGATGTCGACCCGTCGAAATACGACAACGTCATCGATGCCTTCCACAACGAGGCCGTCTACAAGGCCGCCGAAGCGCTGCTCGGCAAGGACATGCCCGACATGGCGACCAGCCTGCTGGTTGGCGGCGGCACTGAAAAGACGGCGTCCGGCGCCTTCTACGCCACCGGCTGCGTGCCGCATGACTGCGGCGGCAATGACGGCTTCATGGCGGTCGATCCGGCCAAGCATCAGGTCTATTTCGCCCGCCGCGGCGACAATGGCGAGCCGCAAGCCTGGCCCGACTTGAAGAGCTGGCCGGCGGATATCAAGAAGGCATATGACGACGCGCAGGGGTCGGGGAATTAGAGCACGGCTCTGCTGCCGCGCGACTTCGTCATCCACGGGCGGAGCGACGCGCAGCGGCGGCGCGCAGACCCGAGGATCCATTCCGTGACCGCTGCCGTAGGATGCAAACGGTGCAGAATCCTGAAACGCCGCGCCGCCTCGACGTAACGGCATGGATTCCAGCGTCTGCGCCGCGTCGCTTCGCTCCTCGCTCCGCCCTGGAATGACGACCGGAAGGACGGCTGCCGCTAATCTCCGAAGCTGGCGCTTGCCGTCGTGACAATGCTCCGCGTTGCTTGGCCCACGACCAGCTGTGCTTCTTTTGCTAGAGACAGGCCGACAAACCCACCGCGAGGCCCTCATGCGAAAACTCATCTCCACCGGCTCCCCCTTCGAGAAAACCGCCGGCTATTCGCGCGCGGTGGTGCAGGGCGACTGGTGTTTCGTCTCAGGAACGACCGGCTACGACTATGCCTCGATGACGATGCCTCAGACGGTCGAAGAGCAGACGCGCAATTGCCTCGCAACCATCGCCAAGGCATTACGCGACGGCGGCTTCGACATGGCCGATGTGGTGCGGGCGCATTACTACATCACCGACCAGGCCTATGTTGACGTGGTCTTCCCGATCCTCGGCGAGGCGTTCGGCGACATTCGCCCGGCGGCGACGATGATCGTCTGCCAGCTCAACAAGCCGGAGATGAAGATCGAGATCGAGGTGACTGCGCTCAAGCGCACGGCCTGATGCCCGTCGGCCGCAAAAATGCGGAGGGCTCCCGGACACGCATAAGGCAAGGAGCGACCCATGGTGAAGGTCAGGCGCGTCGTCGCCAACATCGAGACGCCCGACATCGCCGCGGCAAAGCACTTCTATCAGGATGTCCTTGGCCTCAATCTGCTTATGGATCTAGGCTGGATCGCCACCTACGGCTCGCAGGAGACAATGACTGTCCAGGTCAGCTTCATGGCCGAAGGCGGCTCGGGCACGCCGGTGCCGGACCTCTCGATCGAGGTCGACGATGTCGATGACGTGCTCGAGCGTATGCGCAAGGCAGGCTTCGCCATCGAATACGGCCCGGCCGACGAGCCCTGGGGCGTCCGGCGATTCTATGTGCGCGACCCGTTCGGGCGCTTGGTGAATGTCTTGTCGCATCGGTGAGGGCTTCTCGCGACCTGTTCTGAGGATCGCGACGCTATTCCAGCTTGGCGAAGCCGAGACGGAGAGGGGGAGCGCCCTACGAAGGCCCCCTCTCCGTCCGCTTCGCGGACACCTCTCCCCCGCCTCTGGCGGGGCGAGGAACCCGAGCCTTGAGAGGTCCCCTTGCGCCCGGCCCGCTAGCCGTTTAGCAAGACCGCGGTTCAATTCTCTCTCTCCGGACGGTTCTCCATGGCTTCGAAAAATCTCTTCCTGCTCGCCGGCGACGGCATTGGCCCCGAGGCCATGGCCGAGGTGAAGAAGCTGATTGCGGCCATGAACGCGAAGCTCGGCAGCGGCTTTGCCACCGATGAGGGGCTGGTCGGCGGTTGCGCCTACGACGCGCATGGCGCGGCGATCTCCGACGCCGACATGGAAAAGGCTGTTGCCGCGGATGCGGTGCTGTTCGGCGCCGTCGGCGGGCCGAAATGGGACAAGGTGCCTTACGAGGTGCGCCCCGAGGCCGGCCTGTTGCGCCTGCGCAAGGACATGGAGCTGTTCGCCAATCTCAGACCGGCTATCTGCTATCCGGCTCTAGCCGCGTCCTCGTCGCTCAAGCAGGAGGTGGTCGAGGGCCTCGACATCCTGATCGTGCGCGAGCTTACCGGCGGCGTCTATTTCGGCGAGCCGAAGCAGATCATCGATCTCGGCAACGGCCAGAAGCGCGGCATCGACACGCAGGTCTACGACACGTTCGAGATCGAGCGCATCTCGGGGGTCGCCTTCGAGCTGGCGCGCACGCGCAAGAACCACGTCACCTCGATGGAAAAGCGCAACGTCATGAAGTCGGGCGTGCTGTGGAACGAGGTGGTCACCCAGACGCACAAGGCCAAATACATCGACGTGAAGCTCGACCACATGCTGGCCGACGCCGGCGGCATGCAGCTGGTGCGGTGGCCGAAGCAGTTCGACGTCATCGTCACCGACAATCTGTTCGGCGACATGCTCTCCGACATCGCCGCCATGCTCACCGGCTCGATCGGCATGCTGCCCTCGGCCTCGCTCGGCGCGCCGGATGCCAAGACCAAGAAGCGCAAGGCGCTCTACGAGCCGGTGCACGGCTCGGCGCCCGACATCGCCGGCAAGGGCATCGCCAACCCGATCGCCATGATCGCCTCCTTCGCCATGTGCCTGCGCTATTCCTTCGGCATGGTGGCGGAAGCCGACAAGCTCGAAGCGGCAATCGCCGCCGTGCTCGACGACGGCCTGCGCACCAAGGACATCATGTCCGAAGGCATGAAGGAAGTCGGCACCACGGAGATGGGCGACGCCATCATCGCCAAGTTCCTGGGCTGACCACATGGCGGTCGACGTCCGCTGGGCGACGACCGAGGACGCCGAGGCGCTCGCCATTATGCTTTGCGAGATGGCGGCGCATTATCGACAGGCGCCGCTCGATCATGGCCGGGCGGCGGCCACGGCAAGGCAGTGGCTCGGCGACGAAAGCCCGGCCTATCCGCATTTCGCGCTGGCCTTCGCGGGCGGCGAGGTGGCCGGCCTGGCGTCCGTCGCCATCGCGCATCCCGGCATCGACCTCGAGCGGCTGATGTTCCTGAAGGACCTGTTCGTGCGCGACAGCGCCCGCAACAAGGGCGTCGGCCGCGCGCTGATCGGCTTTCTCGCCGGCCATTGCCTGGCCAAGGGCATCGGCCGCATCGACCTCACGACAGAAGACTGGAATGAAGGCGCGCTGCGCTTCTACGACAGGCTCGGCGCCGAGCGCCACGGCCAGAAGGCGTTCCTCAGGCTGTCCGGCGGAGCGCTGAGGACGGCCGCCGCTAGACCCTGACGCCGGCCGGCATCGGTCCCCACTTGTTGTCGCCGAATTGTGAGGGGATCAGCGCGAAGACCAGGGTGGCCAGTCCGCCGACATAGGGCAGGAAGCATAGGATGGCGAGCCAGCCGGTCAGCCCGAGATCGTGCAGGCGGCGCACGATGAGCGCGACCCAGGGCAGGAATGTCGCCAGGACGTAAAGAGCAAAGAGGCCGAGCATGACGATCGGCACGTCGCCGCCGCCCTCGAAATCGTCCCGCGACAGATCCACGGAGACGCCGACGCCGATGACGACGGCGAGGCCGATCGCCCAGAACAGGCAAAAGCCCCAGAACTCCTTGCGCCGGGCGCGGCCGGAGAAGTTGACGTAATTCGCCGTCAGGCCGCGCTGGAAATAGCTCCAGAGGCTGGTGGATTGCGACGGTGCGATCTCGACGCCGCGGCCGAACTGCGCCGGCGGCACAGGCGCGCTGTCCGGCAAGGGCGGGGCGGCAGCGGCAGGAGCGGCGTTCTCCGCCGATCCGGTCATGCGGGCGCGCGTGGAAAAAATGTTGCTCGCCCTGTCGCCGTTCGGCTGGAAATCGACCTCGGCGCCCCGCGCCGGCGCCATCTCGCGGCGCAGATCCTCGCGCGCGAAGCCGTAGCGCTGGCCGTCGGCGCCGGCGATGAAGCCGAAGCCCTGCTGCTCGTCGTAGTGAAGAACTTCGCCGCGCATTGCATCCCCCAAGCGCCACCGGTTCCCAGACTGGGCAAAGTTGCGGCGATCCGCAAGGGGTGCTGAAAACCGAACGGGATCTTCCATTTCTGCTGTATGGCCGATTGTCGATGTAGGCGCTGCCCCTCACCTGCCTACCGGCATCCGTCTCCCCGTATAGTGACAGTATAGTGACGGGGAGAGGAGCGCTCTCGTCGCCGCTTTCGCCAATCTCAAGCGTCGCAAGAAAGGTGCCAAGGCGGCGGCCAGTCCCCTTCTCCCCGTCACTATACGGGGAGAAGGTGCCGGCAGGCGGGATGAGGGGCGGCGCCAACGCCCGGGAACGGGGCGGCGTCCGCGCCTGCGCCAGTCCGCGCCTGCGCCGATTGACTCTTCACACAAAGCGCGTAAAAGCCGGCTGCGAACGGGATCGTCTTCGATGCGCGGCCTTCTGATGGCTCTTCTTGCATTCGATGCCCCCAGCCACGATGCAGCACATCGGGCCGGGCGCTTCGGCGCGTCCGTCCGTTCCCACAAAACTATGGCCAAAACCACCACCAAAACGGTGTGATTCCCTTGGCCTAACCACCCTCTCCCGGGTTCGGCCCGGGGGACGGAACCCGCATGAGGCCGGCGGGTTTTCTCCAACAACCAAAGCGGAGAGGGACAGGAGATTTCGATGAGTTTCAAGGTTGCGGTAGTCGGCGCCACGGGCAATGTGGGCCGCGAAATGCTCAACATTCTGGACGAGCGCGGCTTCCCGGCGAGCGAGGTGGTGGCACTGGCCTCGCGGCGCAGCCAGGGCACGGAAGTATCCTTCGGCGACCGCACGCTGAAGGTCAAGGCGCTCGACACCTACGATTTTTCCGACACCGACATCTGCGTCATGTCGGCCGGCGGCAATGTCTCGAAGGAATGGTCGCCGAAGATCGGCAAGCAGGGCTGCGTCGTCATCGACAATTCCTCGGCCTTCCGCTACGACCCGGACGTGCCGCTGATCGTGCCGGAAGTGAACCCGGACGCGGTCGAGCTGTTTTCGCGCAAGAATATCATCGCCAATCCGAACTGCTCGACGGCGCAGCTCGTGGTGGCGATGAAGCCGCTGCATGACGCAGCAACCATCAAGCGCATCGTCGTCGCCACCTACCAGTCGGTCTCCGGTGCCGGCAAGGAAGGCATGGACGAACTCTTTACCCAGACCCGCGCGGTCTTCGTCGCCGACCAGGTCGACGTCAAGAAGTTCACCAAGCGCATCGCCTTCAACGTCATTCCGCATATCGACGTCTTCCTCGACGACGGCTCGACCAAGGAAGAGTGGAAGATGGTGGCTGAGACCAAGAAGATGCTCGATCCCAAGATCAAGCTGACGGCGACCTGCGTGCGCGTGCCGGTGTTCATCGGCCATTCGGAAGCCGTCAACATCGAGTTCGAGAAGCCGATCACGGCCGACGAGGCGCGCGAGATCCTGCGCGAGGCGCCGGGCTGCCAGGTGCTCGATAAGCGCGAGAACGGCGGCTACATCACGCCGCTCGAATCGGCCGGCGAGGATGCCACCTTCATCTCGCGCATCCGCGAGGACTCGACCATCGACAACGGCCTGTCGATGTGGATCGTCTCCGACAATCTGCGCAAGGGCGCCGCGCTGAACGCCATCCAGATCGCCGAGCTGCTGGTCGAGCGCGGCCTGATCCAGCCGAAGAAGAAGGCGGCCTGACGGCTCTTTTGTTTTCGCTCACGGGCTGTTCCGCCGCTGCCGCGGCGGGCCCTCCGCGCGGGCGCCGGACGACCGGCGGCCCGCAGTCGCGGGCTCGGCCTTCGGCCGGGGCGCAAGCCTTCCCTTCTCCCCTTGTGGGAGAAGGTGGATCGGCGCGCAGCGCCGAGACGGATGAGGGGTGTTCCAGCGGAGTGAGACGTTGGCGTTCCCTGGAACACCCCTCATCCGTCGCCTTCGGCGACACCTTCTCCCACAAGGGGAGAAGGGAAGGCTTGCGCCAATTTCTGCAATAGCTTCATCGCCTCCTCCGCCCGCTCCGCTGGCACGAACAGGTGGTCGTGGTAGAAGGCCGAGACCGGATTGACGCCCATGCCGGCCGCGGCCAGCCGCGCCGTGATGGCGGCGAGGAAGCCGACAGCCTCCAGCGAGGAATGGACGTCGAGCGTGATCATCCGGCAGCGGAACGTTCCGACAAGCTCGGCGGCTTTCGCCTCGTCCTCCGTCACGATCAGTGTCAGGCCTTCCCGCTCGCGAAAGCTCATGACCGGATCGAGTCCGTCCGGCACGGCTGCGCCCGGCGCCAGCGTGGCGAAGACATGGACGTCGGGCAGCAGTTGCGGCTCCATCGAAGCCAGCAGTTTTTGCAAATCGGTCTCGCCGGTCATTTTGTCTCCTTCCGGTCCATGCATTCTCATTCAACCACGCGCTTGAAAAAAGCGCATCGGGCCTGTCGGATCGCCGCGCGATCCCCCGTCCTTGGCTCAAAGCCGGCAAGCAGCCAGGCTCGAACCGATGGAGGGAACATCCATGAGCATTTCGGAAGCCGCGCCGATCTCGAAAGGCGCCTTGTGGACCGGGCGCGCGCTCAGCGCCGTCGTCATCCTGTTCATGATCTTCGACGGCGTCATCAAGCTGCCGCCGCTCGCGATCGTCACCGAGACGATGGCAGGGCTCGGCTGGCCGGCCGATCCGAACATCGCGCGCCTGCTCGGCATCATCGGGCTGGCCTCGACCGCGCTCTATGCCTTGCCGCGGACCTCCGTGCTCGGCGCCATCCTGCTCACCGCCTATATGGGCGGCGCCATTTCCACGCATGTGCGCATCGGCAACCCGCTGTTCTCGCACACGCTTTTCGGCGTCTATCTCGGTGTTATCCTGTGGGGCGGGCTTTATCTGCGCGACGCCAGAGTGCGCGCGCTGATCCCGTTCAGCCGGTAGTTGGGAGGGAAAGATGCTTGCCACCATTCTCATCGTCCTCGTCGTCATCATCGCCGCCGTGCTCATCTTCGCCGCGACACGGCCGAACGATTTCGTCGTCAGCCGTTCCGCCAGCATCAAGGCGCCGGCCGAGGCGATCTTTCCGCTGATCGACGACTTCAAGCACTGGCCGAGCTGGTCGCCCTTCGAAAAGCTCGATCCGGCCATGAAACGCACGCTTTCCGGTGCCGAAAGCGGCAAGGGCGCGGCCTATGCCTGGGAGGGCAACAGCAAGGCAGGAAAAGGCCGTATGGAGATCGTCAACTCGGTGCCGTCGTCGCTGGTCTCGCTGAAGCTCGACTTCGAAAAGCCGTTCCGGGCCAACAACACGGTCGACTTCACTTTGGCGCCGTCGGGCGACGGCACCACGGTCACCTGGGCGATGCGCGGCGCCCGGCCCTTCATCGCCAAGCTGATGGGCCTGTTCATGAATTTCGACGCGCTGATCGGCAAGGACTTCGAGGCCGGGCTCGACAATCTGAAGCGCGCCGCAGAGAAAAAAGAGAAATAAGGCGATCTCCTGGAAGGGATCAACCGAGCGCTTCGGCCCGTCATTGCGCAAAACCGCGGCACATCTTCGGGCGGGATCAATTCACGCTTTCGTGCGTTATCGACCCAGGCGTGTGGAGGCGTTTCCCTTTCGGGAGGAGTGACAATGACAAAGATGATGGTCCTGGCGGCCGTGGTGGCGGCGCTGACCGCATGCTCGCAAACGGAAAAAGGGGCGGCGATTGGTGGCTTAGGAGGCGCGGCCGTTGGTGCCGCCGTTGCCAACAATCCGACCCAGGGGGCCGTCGTCGGCGGCGCTGTAGGCGCCATAGCCGGCGCACTGATCGGTCATGCCAGCGAAAGCGGTCAATGCCGCTATCGCGACCGTTACGGCCGCGTCTATATCGCACGCTGCCCGGCAGGCTATTGAGCCTCGACAAGCCGGGTCCAAAAAAGAACGGCGGGCAAAGGCCCGCCGTTCTTTTTGCCAGCTAAAACGGAAGCCGGGATTACTCGGCGGTAGCGGCTTCCTCGGCCGGCGCGGCGGTTGCCACGGCAACGGCAGCGGCGGCGTCTTCCTGCGCCTTCTTCAACAGGGCGGCGCGCTCCTGCGCCTTCTTGCCGGGCAGAGCCTTCTGCGGGTTCGAGCGGGCCGAACGCTTGGCGATGCCGGCCTCGTCGAGGAAACGCAGAACGCGATCGGTCGGCTGGGCGCCGTGCGAGAGCCAATGCTTGACGCGATCGGCATCGACCTTCACGCGTTCGCCGTCCTTCGGCAGCAGCGGGTTCCACGAGCCGAGCGCCTCGATGAAACGGCCGTCGCGCGGCGAACGGGCGTCGGCGACGACGACGTGGTAGTAGGGACGCTTCTTCGAGCCCGCACGGGCCAGTCTGATCTTCAGTGCCATTGTCTATCTCCTAAAAGCTCTGAGTTCGTTGATCGGTTGAGGCTGGTTCTCAGCCGGCTTTCGTCACGCCGTTGTTGGCGGCGATCTGTTCGTGATGACGGATCACTTCGCGGATGACGAAGTTCAGGAATTTCTCCGCGAAATCCGGATCGAGATGCGCATCCTTCGCCAGCTGGCGAAGGCGGGCGATCTGCTGCTGCTCGCGCGCCGGATCGGCGGGCGGCAGGCCATGCTCGGCTTTCAGCACGCCGACCGCCTTGGTGCAGCGGAAGCGCTCGGCCAGCATATGGATGAGGGCGGCGTCGATGTTATCGATCGAAGCGCGGTAGCCCGCCAGAACGGCGCGTGCCTCGGCCATGTCCTTGTCCTCGTTCATCGCCCCCTCACTTCTTCTTGCCAAGGCCCGGCAGCCCGCCGCCGCCGAGGCCCGGAAGGCCCGGCAACTTCATGCCGCCTGGCAGGCCCGGCAGACCGCCGCCGGGCAAACCGCCCGGCAGGCCTTTGCCAAGACCGGCAGCCTGGGCCTGCTTCTGCAAGGCCCCAAGCTGCTTCGGATCCATCTTGGAGAGGTCCGGCATGCCGCCCATACCGCCGGGCATCATGCCGCCAAGGCCCATCTTGGAGGCAAGGCCGCCCATCATGCCGCGCATAAGGCCACCGCCTTTGCCCTTGCCGCCCATCGCCTTCATCATATCGGCCATGCCGCGGTGCATCTTGAGCAGCTTGTTGATCTCGGCCGCGTCGGTGCCGGAGCCGGCGGCGATGCGCTTCTTGCGCGAGTGCTTGAGGATGTCGGGGTTCGACCGCTCCTCCTTGGTCATCGAGGAGATGATGGCGAGCTGGCGGCGGAACATCCTGTCGTCGAAGCCGGCCGCGGCAAGCTGGTCCTTCATCTTGCCCATGCCGGGCATCATGCCCATGATGCCGCCCATGCCGCCCATCTTCGACATCTGCTGAAGCTGCTGGGCAAGGTCGTTCAGGTCGAACTTGCCCGACTGCATCTTCTTGGCCATCGCCGCCGCCTGCTCGGCGTCGATGGTCTCGGCGGCCTTCTCGACCAGCGAGACGATGTCGCCCATGCCGAGGATGCGGTCGGCGATGCGCTTGGGATGGAATTCCTCCAGCCCGTCCATCTTCTCGCCGGTGCCGATCAGCTTGATCGGCTTGCCGGTGACGGCGCGCATGGAAAGGGCCGCGCCGCCGCGGCCGTCGCCATCCATGCGGGTGAGCACCAGGCCGGTGATACCGACGCGCTCGTCGAAGCTCTTGGCAAGGTTCACGGCGTCCTGGCCGGTGAGCGAGTCGGCAACCAGCAGGATCTCGTGCGGCGACGACACCTTCTTGATGTCGGCCATCTCGACCATCAGCGGCTCGTCGATATGGGTGCGGCCGGCGGTGTCGAGGATGACCACGTCATGGCCGCCGAGCTTCGCCGCCTGTACGGCGCGGCGCGCGATGTCGACCGGGCTCTGACCGGCGATGATCGGCAGCGTTGCGACCTTGGTCTGCTCGCCGAGCTGGCGCAGCTGCTCCTGCGCAGCGGGACGCCGCGTGTCGAGCGAGGCCATCAGGACCTTCTTGTTCTGGCGCTCGGTCAGGCGTTTGGCGATCTTGGCCGAGGTCGTCGTCTTGCCGGAGCCCTGCAGGCCGACCATCATGACGACGACGGGCGCCGGCGCGTTGAGGTCGACGGCGACGCCTTCGGCGCCAAGCATGTCGACCAGCTCGTCATGGACGATCTTGACGACCATCTGTCCGGGCTTGATCGACTTCAGCACCGCGGCGCCGACCGCCTTCTCGCGCACCTTGTCGGTGAAGGAACGCACCACCTCCAGCGCCACGTCTGCCTCAAGCAGCGCACGGCGCACCTCGCGCAGCGCCGCCGAGACATCCGCCTCGGACAACGCGCCGCGGCCGGTCAGGCCGTTCAGGATGGAGCCAAGGCGCTCCTGAAGGGATTCAAACATTCTTCTTCCTTTTCTCTGGCACCCGGATGATGCCCGAGAGGTAGTGCGTTCGCGCCGGGTCGCCAAGCAAAAGCGCAAAGCCAAAAAGCACCCGGGGGCGCATCGCGCTGCCGGGTGTTGGCCTCCAGGATCGGTTTACAGCACTCGCCTCAAAGAGGCCTCGGCGTCCTGGTCGGCTTTCGCGAAAGTGTACTCGTCGCGGAATTCGTGCGCGTCTAGACAGGAAATCGGCCGAAGAGTCAAGTGTGAGGCCGGGCGCGCTACCCCTTCTCCCCTTGTGGGAGAAGGTGGCCGAGCGAAGCTTGGTCGGATGAGGGGTGTTCCAGGGAACGCCAGCGTCTCATTCCGCTGGAACACCCCTCATCCG
>LM655187.1:393058-403895 GCA_000824825.2 Mesorhizobium sp. ORS 3324 | reverse complement strand
CCACAAGGGGAGAAGGAGGAGCCCGCCCGGCTCAAGCCAGCTTCTCGCCGTCCAGAATGCGCCGGTAAAGCTCGAGATAGCCTTGCGCCGTCCTGGCGATCGGAAACCGGTCGGCGGCGGACTCGCGACACCGCTGCGGCGACAAGCCGGCGACCGCCTCCAGGGCCTGCCCAAACTCGGCATCGGTGTCGAAGAGGCGTCCGGTGGCATCGTCGACGATTTCCGGCAGCGCGCCGCGCGGCGTCGTCAGCACCGGCGTGCCGCACAGCATCGCCTCGACCGGCGCCATGCCGAACGGCTCTTCCCAGGCGATCGGGTTGAGGAAGGCCCTGGCCTCGCCCAAGAGGCGCAGCTTCTCATCGCCATCGACGGTGCCGTGGTAGCGGAAGCGGCGGCTCAGACTCTTGAAGAAGACGCCCTGGCGGCGAACCTTCGTGCGCTGCAGAAGCTGCCAGCGCGAGCCGCCGGCGATGTCGAGCTCAAAATCGAAGGCCCTGGCGAGATCGACGGCCCGGTTGAGGTTCTTGCCGGCACGCGCGATGCCGGCCAGAAACAGCAGCCGGCTCGTCTTGGCGGCGGCGAGGCGATAGGCATCGACCGGAAAGCCGTTATAGACGAAGGTTTGCCGTCCGTGGTTGCGCGCGTGGCTGGCGCTGACGAAGCTCCAGTTCTGCTCCCGTCTCGGAGATCCAGGGGCAAAGCCGTGCAGTGTGTAGAGTGCCGGGCGCGACGTCTCGAAGTACCGGCCATTGAAATGCACGATGTCGGTGTCGGCCGGGATCGCGGCGCGGCACTCGGCGGCCGAAGACGCTTGGCGCACCTCGCAAAGCGGATGGCTGGAGCCGCGGCCGGCGATCAGGACGACCCGATGGCCGAGGCATGAAAGCTCTTTGGCCAGCCAGTCGACCTGCCGCTCGGTGCCGCCATAGCCTCTGCAGGGAATGGCGCGTTCCGCCACCAGCGTAATGCGCATCAGATGAGCCTGCCCGCCTTGAAGCGCGTCGCGCTGAAACGGATTCAAGCGACGCGCTTTAAGTCTTTGTTTTGACACATGTCGTTCTCCCAAAACCGCTGCGCATTTTTGGGCGACATGCATTAGATAAGCATAATCTTATCCAAGAACCGGCTTGCGGTCTTTGGGGCTAAGGTCGGTCCGCCCCAACTTTCAACGGCGAGCGTGGATGCAACAGCAGGAGCATCGTCAAGAGCGTGCTGGCGATGCCTATCGCGGCGATCAGCACAGCGTCCCAATTCGTCCAGCCCGGGCCTTCGAGCGGCCTGGCGTTGAACAAGGCGAAGGCATTGTAGCTCTCCTGGTGCGAGATCAGCAGGAAGCCGGTCAGGTTGTTGCCAAGATGGGCGCCGAAAGAGGCGCCCAGGTTGCCGGTGACATAGACCAGCAGCGTCAGAAGCAGCGCGAAGGCGGCGATCGAGACCAGCACGCAGGCATTGATGGCAAGCGTCGAGGCCGGGCTCCAATGCAGCGCGGTGAACAACAGCCCGGGCAGCCCGCCCCAGATCAGCGGGCTGCCGAACCGGCTGGCGAGGCCGCGCAGCAGATAGCCGCGGAACAGGGCCTCCTCCGAGGATGTCTGCAGCAAAGCGAGCAGCGCGATCGGGGCAAGGAAGAGCAGCCAGGACGTCAACGTGATCGGTCCGCGCGCGATCTCCGGCTGCAGGCCATAGAGCAGGACCTCCGAGATCAGCGAGGTGATCAGCACCGCGACCAAGCCCTTGAGGAAACCGCCGCGCGAGATGCGGCGGTCTGCGCCGATCAGCGCCGCGAGCGGCTCGCGATGGACGAAGCGCATCGTCGCCCAAAGACCGATCCAGATGCCGGTAAAGGATGTCAGCGCGGTGAGGATGCCGATGGGCGAAGCCAGGAAATCCTGCATGTACTGCCCGGTCGAGGGGCCGGGAAGACGCCAGACGATGTAGGCATAGGTGCCGGCAAAGAGCACCACGGCTGTCATAGCCATCCAGAAGGCAACGACGATCACCGTTCCCAGCAGGAGGCGGAGCAAGGTGGTCTTCTCGTTCGGCGAACGCCGGTAGCGCCCGAAGGCGGCATCGTCGATGGTCACGCGTGTCCCCTGCCGAATACTTAAGGGTCGCATGAAATAGGAGATCGGCGTTTTCAGTGCAATCCGTCTGTTGTTAGACCTCAAGGTTGGATTGGATCGCTACGAGTGTAAAGAACATTGGAGCTGTACCTCGGAACAATATGGCGCAGACTCCACGGTCGAAGGACCAGCCCGAACGCCTGTCGCGATCGTCATCCTATGGCGGAGCAAGGAGCGAAGCGACGCTGCGCAGACCATAGGATCCGTGCCGTCACGTCAGAGCAATGCCTGCGGTGCAGATTCTGCTCCGCTGCTTTCTTCGGCCGGGGTCACGGCATGGATCCTCGGGTCTACGCGTCCGCTTCGCTTCCGCTCCGCCCGTGGATGACGAAGTTCGGAAGCATCGGCCAATCCCAAACGTATGCGGCGTGGCATTGAACGGATGCAAGCCGCCTGAGCCACACAGCACGCAGTCAGAAGCGGCCGCCATCGCCGGCGGCCGCTCTTCGGCAATCAAGCCCGATCAGCGCATCACATAGACGATGCGGCGCGTGCCCGGATCGACCAGCGCCGGCTGGTTGTTCACATAGACGTAGCGATAATTGTAGTCCGGGATCTCGCTCAGCTCGACCGTGTCGGGCAGGGTAGCACCCGTCACGACTTCGCCCTGGAGATAGACCGGTTCGACGCGGTGCGTGGCGACATAGGTGCCGACCTCGGCCGGCGGCCTGACGATCGGCTCGACCGGTTCGCCCGCCACAATGGCGCCGGTATAGTCGTCCGTGTAGACATCATCGGCGGGCGGCGACACGACGGCAATGCCGGCATCGGCCGGCCGGCGCGTCACGACGACCCGGCTGCCGCCGAAATCACCGGTCACATAGTCGGAATAGACCCAGCCATTGCCGCCGGCCTCGGCGATGGTGCACCATTTGCTGTTTTCGATGCAGCCTCTGAGCGTGGCCGACTGGCCGGCCGCCAGCACGCCGATGACCGGATATTGCGGGCCAGGGCCGGCGCGGACGTTGAGGTCCGTCACCGCCGAGACGGGCGTATCGGCAAGGGCTGCACCCGTCATGGCGAGCAGCGCACCGGCAAGCGCCGGAAACAATACGCTCTTCATGGTTTTTCTCCGTTTTCAACGCTCCCTCGGGCTCGAAAACGAAACCAGACATTATGCGTTCCGGCTGAAGCGCTTTTCGCTGCTCACGAATTGTTCCACCTTCTTTCGGCAAACCGGTCGAAGGGCGTGAGGAAGCGCAAACTTGCGCCCGACGTCTTCCATCGAGCAAGCCTGCCATAATAAATGCTTGATCATGCGCAAATTGCCCGGCATTCGCCAGCATCGGGCGCTGCGTATCCCACCGTGAGGGCGGTGACAACCAGGCGTTTCACTGGCAAGTTCGCAACCGGGACGTGATTCAGGCAATCAGGAGAGCAACATGGCATTTCTTGCCAAGGGAAGGATTTTTGTGGCCGCCGCGGCGGCGGTGCTCGGGCTGGCGACAGCCGCGCAGGCAGGAGGCAGCTGCGGCAAGAACGGCGCCGGCTTCGACGCCTGGAAGCAGCAGTTTGCCGCGGAAGCGCAGGCCGAGGGCGTAGGCCAGAGGGGTCTGTCGGCGCTGGCCGGCGCGACCTACGCAACAAGGACGATCGCCGCCGACCGCGCCATCCACAAGGCTTTCAGCGGCTCGGTGGAAGAATTCATGAAGCGCCGCGGCGCGTCCGCGATCATCTCCAGGGGCCGCGCGCTGAAGAAGTCGAACGCGGCGATGTTCGCCAACATCGAGCGGACCTACGGCGTGCCGCCAGGCGTGCTGCTCGCCATCTGGGGCATGGAGACCGGCTTCGGCGCCTCCATGGGCAACCAGAACACGGTCTCAGCCATCGTGACGCTGGCCTATGACTGCCGCCGCCCGGACTATTTCACGCCGCATGCCATCGCAGCGCTGAAGCTGGTCGATCGCGGCGCGCTGAGCGCCTCGTCGGTCGGCGCCATGCATGGCGAGATCGGCCACACGCAGTTCCTGCCCGGAAATGTCCTGAAATATGGCGTGGGCAGCGGCAATCTGCGCGACAGGAACACGGCGCTGGCCTCCACCGCCAACTTCCTCAAGGGCCATGGCTGGCAGGCCGGCGCCAGCTACGAGGCGAATATGGGCGCCATCGCCGGCTGGAATTCGGCAAGCGTCTACCAGCAGGCGATTGCCCGTATCGCCGAATCGATTGACAGCGACTGATCGAATATCTGCATTCCAACGAAAAGCCCGGCCAGCGCCGGGCTTTTTGTTACGAAGCAAGGGTCGAAACCCAGCCACCTGGAACGACCAGGTCCGATCTCATCGCCTAACTCTCAATCATTCGCGTAGCCGCTCAATGGACATTTCCGGGAAACGGGAATCTGGAAGGTACCGGTAGTGCCGTTGCAGGTACGGAACTTGGAGTTGCTCGGCGTTGAAGGAGCCGCCTTTGGCCTGCCCTCGATCGCTGTCGGGACTCCGGCCGCTTGCGAGTAGCTGCCGCCTAAGGGGCATTTCTCGGAAGCGGAAACCTCGAAGGAGCCGGTGATAACATTTGTGCAGGTACGGAATTTAGAGTTCCGCGGCGCCGGCGTGGCCGCAGCAGCCGCCTTTGACTTGCCCTTGATGACCAACCAGATTTCGGTCGGTTGGTCGAGCTGCAGCCTGTTTATGTCGGAGTAGCTGATGCGCCCGCTGCGTATCCCTTCGGCAAGGCGCTGGCAGAACAGGGCCGGCATGCGTTCCAGCGATACACCCATGAAGGAGGCGGTATCGTGCTTTAACGTGATGTTCCATGCTTGGACGGCTGCGACGCATTTGTCCAAATTCGGCTTCGGATCGCGCTTCGCGGCCGCCTGCGAGGGCTGGTACGCCATGGCAGCGATGACCGCCGCAAGCAGTAGAGAAATACCGTTTTTCAAAGTTAAGCCCCCACGATCCCGCGAGGGAGCCTAGATGAAGTCGCCGAAAGGTCAACAGCATTCCTTCCCGGCAAGTAACTTCGGCTATATTAGAAATGCCGAATAAGAATCCAGCGCAGGCGCCGGGTTCTTCACGGCCATCTTTCATAGATCATCCCTTGCGGTTCCTTGCCGCAAGCGTCCGCAGCCTCAGTCCGTTGAGGCGGATGAAGCCCTCGGCGTCTTTCTGGTCGTAGGCGCCGCGGTCGTCCTCGAAGGTGACGAGAGCGTCCGAATAGAGCGTCTTCTTCGACTTGCGGCCGGTGACGATGACATTGCCCTTGTAGAGCTTCAGCCGCACCGTGCCTTCGACGTCTTCCTGGCTCTTGTCGATCATCGCCTGCAGCATCACGCGCTCGGGCGAGAACCAGAAGCCGTTGTAGATGAGCTCGGCATAGCGCGGCATGAACTCGTCCTTGAGATGCGCGGCGCCGCGGTCGAGCGTGATCGATTCGATCGCGCGGTGGGCGGCGATCAGGATGGTGCCGCCGGGGGTCTCGTAGACGCCGCGCGACTTCATGCCGACGAAGCGGTTCTCGACCAGGTCGAGGCGGCCGATGCCGTTGTCGCGGCCGAGGTCGTTGAGGGCGGCCAGCATGGTGGCCGGCGAGAGCTTCTTGCCGTTGAGCGCGACCGGATCGCCCTTCAGAAACTCGATCTCGATCTCGGTGACGACATCGGGCGCGTCCATCGGCGAGACGGTGCGCTGGTGGACGAATTCCGGCGGCTCGCTCCACGGATCCTCCAGCACCTTGCCCTCGGAGGAGGAGTGCAGGAGGTTGGCGTCGACCGAGAAGGGCGCTTCGCCGCGCTTGTCCTTCGGCACCGGGATCTGGTGCTGCTCGGCGAAGTTCAAAAGATCGGTGCGCGACTTGAACGACCAGTCGCGCCAAGGCGCGATGACCTTGATGTCGGGGTTGAGCGCATAGGCCGACAGCTCGAAGCGGACCTGGTCGTTGCCCTTGCCGGTGGCGCCGTGCGCAATGGCGTCGGCGCCGGTCTCCCTGGCGATCTCGACCAGATGCTTGGAGATCAGCGGCCGGGCGATCGAGGTGCCGAGCAGGTAGGTGCCTTCGTAGACGGCGTTGGCGCGGAACATCGGAAAGACGAAGTCGGCAACGAACTCCTCGCGCACATCGACGATGCGGATGTCCTTGATGCCCATCATCTCGGCCTTGCGGCGCGCCGGCTCCAGCTCGCCGCCCTGGCCGAGATCGGCGGTGAAGGTGACGACCTCGGCGCCGAGCTCGGTCTGCAGCCATTTCAGGATGATGGAGGTGTCGAGGCCGCCGGAATAGGCGAGCACGACTTTCTTGACATTCTTGGTCTTGGACATTGTTGGCGGTTCCGCGGGTAAAGAGGTTCGCGGGCGAGTATCACGCCGTTTCCGGGCGATGCAAGAGACGAAGGCAATGCCTCAGGATTAGTATTCCTTTCCGATGCTGGCGCCGCCCCTCACCTGCCTGCCGGCATCCTCTCCCCGTCAAGTGACGGGAGAGGGGCGCTGTAGCCGATGATTTCGCCAATCCCCAGCATTGCGGGAAGGAAGCCGGCGCTGCGGCCAGCCCTTTCTCTCCGTCACTATACGGGGAGAAAGGCCCGGCAGGGCAATGAGGGCGGCGCCGACGTCAGCGATTGCCTGGAGAGGTTGCGCCGGATCGCCTGCCCTTTGCTCTGCTGGACCAGTGGCAGCACCGGCCAGTCGCTGGCATCGGCAAGGCAGCTGCGTTATAGAAACCGGTCTTCCTGCAGAGGCTCCCATGTCCTTCATTCCCGACACCACGACGCTGATCCAGTTCGCCATCGCAACCGTCATTCTGGCGATCACGCCGGGACCGGATATGACGCTGTTCGTGTCGCGCACGCTGAGCCAGGGCCGCGCCACAGGCTTCGCCTCGATGGCGGGGGCGCTCTGCGGTACGCTGATCCATACCACGCTGGTCGTGGTCGGCGTCTCGGCGCTGATCGTGGCCTCGCCGATGGCGTTCTTCGCGCTGAAGATTTTCGGCGCCGGCTATCTGGTGTTCCTGGCCTGGCAGGCGGTGACGAAAGGCTCGGCCTTCTCGCCGGAGAAGAAGACGGGACCGCGGATCTCGCTGTTCCGCAGCTGGGCGGCCGGGCTCGGCGTCAATTTGCTCAACCCGAAGATCATCCTGTTCTTCATGACCTTCCTGCCGCAATTCGTTTCCGCGCATGATCCGAACGCGCCCGGAAAGCTGTTCTTCCTCGGCATGATGTTCATCGTGCTGTCGATCCCGGTGACGGCGCCGATGGTGCTGGCGGCGGAGAAATTCGCGGCGGCGATGAAGGCGAGCCCGCGCGTGACGCGGGTGGTGGATTATTGCTTCGGCGGCGTGTTCTCGGCCTTCGCGCTCAAGATCCTGACGGCGCAGGCGAGGTAAACCGCAGCTAACAGAGATCAGGATTCAGTGTCGAGCAGCGGCTCGCGACGCCAGCTGCCGGCCCAGCGGCCGGCCCACAGCCAGTAGAAAATACCGCCGACCATGCCGCTGCCGACGATCGCCAGCCGCGCATTGGTGCCGGTGATGTCGAAATCGCCATCGCTGACATTATGCGCGAAGCCGAGGAAGACGACGGCGACGACGGCGCCACCCAGCGCATAGAACAGCCAGTCGCGGCGGCCGAGCACTTCGGCGATCAGGATGACGACGGCCGACGGCATGAAGGCGAAATAGGCGACGAACAGCGCCACGAAGGGCACCGAGAAATAAAGCGCGGGCGCTATCGTCGGCTGCCCGGGTTCCGGCGCATAGCCGAAATGGCCGAGGAAAAGCACGTTGAGGAAGGCGCTCGCCGCCAGCGAGCCGACGACATAGCCGATCAGGATGACGACGAGGCGGATCAGATAGGCGATGATACGCCTCACGCCTCGCCGTGCCCCGCGATCATCATCGCTTCCAGCGCCAGGCGATCCACTTTCCGCATCCGCTCCGATTCCGACTTCAGCTGGCCGCAGGCGGCGAGGATATCGCGGCCGCGCGGGGTGCGGATCGGCGAGGCGTAGCCGGCGTTGTTGATATAGTCGGCGAACTTCTCGATCGTCTCCCAGTCCGAGCACTGGTAGTTGGTGCCGGGCCAGGGGTTGAACGGGATCAGGTTGATCTTGGCCGGAATGCCCTTGAGCAGCTTCACCAGCGCCTTGGCGTCGTCGAGGGAATCGTTGACGTCCTTCAGCATCACATATTCGAAGGTGATGCGGCGGGCGTTGGAGAGGCCCGGATAGGCGCGGCAGGCAGCGATCAGCTCCTTCAGCGGATACTTCTTGTTGATCGGCACCAAAAGGTCGCGCAGATCGTCATTGGTCGCGTGCAGCGAGATCGCCAGCATGACGCCGATCTCCTCGCCGGTGCGGGCAATCTCCGGCACCACGCCGGAGGTCGAGAGGGTGATGCGGCGCTTCGACAAGGAAAGCCCGTCGCCGTCGGAGGCGATCAGCAGCGCCTTCTTCACCGCCTCGAAATTGTAGAGCGGCTCGCCCATGCCCATCATGACGATGTTGGAGACTTTTCTGCCCTCGGCCGGCACGATGGCGCCGTCCGGCGTGTCGCGGTCGGGGAAATCGCCGAGACGGTCGCGCGCGGTGAGCAGCTGCGCCAGGATCTCCTCCGTGGTCAGGTTGCGCACCAGCTTCTGCGTGCCGGTGTGGCAGAAGGAGCAGGTCAGCGTGCAGCCGACCTGCGAGGAGATGCAGAGCGTGCCGCGGCCTTCCTCTGGGATGTAGACGGTCTCGATCTCGACCGGCCGGCCGGCGCCGCGCGGCGGGAAGCGGAACAGCCATTTGCGCGTGCCGTCGGAGGAGATCTGCTCCTCGACGATCTCCGGCCGCGCGACGGTGAAATGCTCGCCGAGCGCGGCGCGCAAATCCTTGGATATGTTGAACATATGCGCGAAGTCGGAGACGCCGCGCACATACATCCAGTGCCAGAGCTGCTGCGCGCGCATCTTCGCCTGCCGCTCAGGCACGATGCCGGCCGCGACGAGAGCGGCGCCGAGCTCGGTCCGGGTCAGGCCGATCAGCGACGGTTTTTCGGCCGGCGTGGCACGGGCGCGCAAAGCGTTGCGGGCGCCCTCGGCGGTCAGGTCGAATGAAAGGGTCATGGTTGCGCCAATATAAGCGGTTTACGGCCGATTACAGCATCGTGCCCGAAATGAAGCGCGGCGCATAGCACAGGTTGCGGCCGGAGTCATGGGGCCGGGCTTCCCTTCTCCCCTAGGGGAGAAGGGAAGGGCCGCGCCTACTGCCCGGACTTCGCTTGCGGGAGGCGGACCTCGCTGTTGCGCCAGAGGGTCAGATCGCCCTGGCTTTCAATGTCGCCTCGCGCATCGAGAGCTTCCAGTCGCTCTGCGATGTCGTCCCAGGAAACCATCTCGCCCGTCTTGCGAAGCGCATCTTCGGTCTTCGCGAGGACCATGGCCGTCTTCTGCCACCGGTCCATCACCATTTGCATGATTATGCGGTCGATGTTGCTGTCCGCCGCCAAGGGCTCAGCCTACTTACACTTGGCGATCGAGGCCAGCGCGGCCGAGATGCCCTTCAGCGAGAAGACGTAAGAGGTCGGGTTGCCGCGGCCGGACTTGGCCTGCACCTTCATGTCGGTGCCGGTCTTCATGGCGGCGATCAGCACCGGCTCTTCGGCAGCGTTCTCGACCCAGGCCGACTTGCCGCGGGTGAACATCGAGAAGGTCTTCTTGTCGATGGTGACGGTGGCCTTGGAGCCTTCCTGGAAGTTGTAGCCGGCGATGAACTGCGGCTCGTAGGAGACCTGCTGCCCGGGCCGCTGGCTGACGAAGAAGAACATATCGCCGTGATCGAGCGACGGCGGCTGCTTGTCGGTCGGGACCGTCAACACGTAGCAGACCTTACCGCCCGCCGACTGGTAGCTGTAGGTGCCCCAGGCATTGTGCTGGCCGATCTTGGTCGCCTGCTGCGCCAGCGCCGGCGCTGCGAAGGCGGCCGCCAGGACCAGGCTGGAAACTGTAGCAATCAATCCGCGCATGGTTCTTCCCGTATTCCAACTGGTGCGGGGGCGGGCCGCCTGGCGTCCTGCCGTCGCTTCATTTTGATTTAATCAGGGTTACCAAACGGTGAATTTTCCTCAAGAAAAGGAACCTCACCCCGGAAACCGCCACCATTCGCGCCGCCGCTCCAACACGGCAATCGCGATGTCCCGGGGCGAACTTGGAGGCCACGAAAACGGCAAGAGTTTGTCTTTTCGCTCGGGCCGTTTCGCGGTTTCGTTGCAATGGCCCGAAGCCGGTCGCCGCCGCAGTGTCAGCCCTTGTCGGCCAGGGCGTCCCTGGCGGCCTGCCGATGCGCGGGCGTGATATGGGCGCTGACGGCGGTGATCGCGGCAGTCAGCACGGCGAGGTCGTCGGTGAAGCCGAGGCCGACGACGAAGTCGGGGATGAAGTCCACCGGCAGCACGAAATAGCCAAGCGCGCCCAGCAGGATGCCCTTGGCGCGCAGCGGCGTCTCCTTGTCCAGCGCGCAATAATAGGCGGCGACCACCTCGTCCATGAACGGGATCTGCCGGGCAGCCTTCTTGGCGGTGCGCCAGAATTTCTCGCGCACCTCGCTTTCGCCGGCGAGCTTGTCGCCGAAGCCGAAGAAATCAAAACCCTGCGCCATCAAAGTCTCCTTGGCCGCGCGACCTTGCGTGCCGGCACGCAGTGGGAGATGTGGGGGAAGCGGGGGGCTGCTGCAAGAGTTCGCGACTTTTAGAACGGAGCATTTGGTTCAGAAATCCGAAGTGCTGGCGGGACAGCACCCCCC
>LM655187.1:376968-392958 GCA_000824825.2 Mesorhizobium sp. ORS 3324 | reverse complement strand
GGGGAGATCGGCAGCTTTGGCGCCCCGTTCAATCCTGCGACGTCGGCGATTGGCGAAAGCCGCGGCGACGTCCGATCTCCCCCGCGGGCGAGATGGCCGGCAGGCCAGAGGGGGGTGTGAAGGAACGCGGCGTTACAGTTTTTTGTTATTCATCCCGTCCCGACAGGTGTCGCTTCCCTGCCGCGGTGCATCTGTCGCACAACCCTACCCGAAATACCGATTCATCCGCTTGGCCAGCTCGATGTCGAGCGCCGTGATCCCGCCGGCGTCGTGCGTGTTCAGTGTCACGTCGACGGTCTTGTAGACATTCGACCAGTCGGGGTGGTGGTCCATCTTCTCGGCGGCCAGCGCCACACGGGTCATGAAGGCAAAGGCTTCGGAGAAGTTCTTGAAGCCGAAGCTGCGCTTGATCGATGCGCCGTCGGCGGCCAGCGACCAGCCTTCGAGCTCGCTAAGCGCGGTGGCGATCGCTTCCTTGCTGAGTTTCTCTCTGGTCATGACGGGTTCCTGTGCTATTCGAAATTGAAACAACCATAGCGCCGGATCGATGAGCGCAAAGCCTATAAAATCCATTCTGTTCGTCTGCCTCGGCAACATCTGCCGCTCGCCGCTGGCAGAAGGTGTCCTCCGCGCCGTCATGGCAGAGCGAGCGCAGGACCGGGGCATCGTGCTCGATTCGGCCGCGACCAGCGGCTGGGAGGTCGGCTCCGCTCCCGATCCGCGCTCGATCGCGGTCGCCACAAGCCACGGCATCGACATTTCCGGGCAACGGGCACGCAGAATAGCGCCGGAGGATTTTTCGCGCTTCGACCTGATCCTTGGGATGGACCGGTCGAATGTGCGCGACCTCAAGGCGGTGGCGCCGCAGGCCGCGCGCGACCGCATCCATCTCTATCTCGAATTTGCGACCGGAGCCGCCCGTGACGTGCCGGATCCCTATTACGAGGATCAGCAAGCCTTCGCTGCGGTCTACCGCATGATCCGCGAGGCGTCGGAGGCGCTGGCGAAGCGGCTGGAGGCGCGCGCGTCGGCGCCGGTCAACGGCCATGCTTCCTCGACGATGTAAGGGCCGCCGCCTACCGAATCGCGCGACGACATCAGGACGAAGCGGCCGACGCGGAAGGGAGGCGCGGAAAAATTGCCGCGCGCCGAAAGATATTGCGCGACGTCCGCCGGGCTCGAATTGCGCAGGCGCGCGAGCGTCACATGCGGCATGAACTTGCGCGGATCGGCGGGCAGGCCGAGCCGCTGGCAGATGCGGTCGAGCTCGCTCTGCAGCGCCACGAGGTCCGGCGAGGCGGAAACCCCTGCCCACACCGCATGCGGCTTCTTGCCGCCGAAGGCGCCGACGCCGGAGAGCGTCAGGGGAAAGGAGGGGCGATGCACGCGGTCGAGCGCGCCGGCGATCTCGTCGGCGACATGGCCTTCGACATCGCCGATGAAGCGCAGCGTCAGATGGTAATTTTCGACGTCGATCCAGCGAGCTCCGGGAAGGCCGCCCCGGAGCAGGGACAGCGAAAGAGCGGCTTCACGCGGAATTTCGAGGGCGGTGAAAAGACGTGGCATGTGAAGCCTCCTGTCCTCGAATCGAAACTCTCACCCCTAGCGAATCATCGATAGCCATGCGGGGCAAGCGGTTTGTTGTCCACAAGCTTTCCCCAACGGAAACCGTTGCCCGCCGGCCTCACGAGGGACCGCCATTTGCGGCAACGGCCTTCCTCACGGTCGGCAGAATGCGCTCGACCATCACGTCGACGCCCTTGGGATTGGGATGCAGGCCGTCCTCCAACTGCAGGTCGGGGTGGCCGGCGACGCCGTCGAGAAAGAATGGATAAAGCGGAGCATCGTATTTGGCGGCGAGCCTCGGATAGATCGCATCGAAGGTGTTCTGGTAGTCGGCGCCGAGATTGGGCGCGGCGCGCATGCCGGCCAGCAGCACCGGGATGCCACGCTGCTTGAGCTTCGCCAGCATCGTGTCGAGGTTCTTTTCGGCGATGCCGGGCGAGACGCCGCGCAGCATGTCGTTGGCGCCAAGTTCGAGGATGACGAGCCTGGTGCCGTCCGGCACCGACCAATCGAGCCGCGCCAGCCCGCCGCTGGTGGTGTCGCCGGAGACGCCGGCATTGGCGACGGTGACGTCAAGGCCTTTTGCTTTCAGCGCCGCCTGCAGCCTGTCGGTGAAACCCTGGCCGGGCGCGAGGCTGAAACCCGCCATCAAGCTGTCGCCGAAGCCGACGATGCTGAAGGTCTGGGCCCGCGCCGATGAAACGGCGCCGCAAACCGTAAGGAAAAGGAGGAGGGCTGCGGCGAGTGAGTGTTTGAAAGCCATGCGGCGAGCCCCATA
Source organism: Mesorhizobium sp. ORS 3324 (assembly GCA_000824825.2). Classification (GTDB taxonomy): domain Bacteria; phylum Pseudomonadota; class Alphaproteobacteria; order Rhizobiales; family Rhizobiaceae; genus Mesorhizobium. The sequence goes on along the minus strand of LM655187.1, from coordinate 390,614 downwards.
TGACCGAAACATTCGCTGGGGGAGTCGTCTCCCTTTTCAACCATATAGGACGCTTTCATTGTGACAGAAGCCGTCATCGCATTGAGGGATGTCTCGCTGACGCTCGGCGAGGGCGCCTCCTCCGTCCATGTGCTGAAAGGCGTCAGCCTCGATGTGGCCGGCGGCGAAGCCACCGGCATCGTCGGCCCGTCCGGATCCGGCAAGTCCACCTTGCTGATGGTCCTGGCCGGACTGGAAAGGGTCGATTCGGGCACGGTGCGCATCGCCGGCGAATTGCTGAACGGCAAAAGCGAGGATCAGATTGCTTCGTTTCGGGGACGAAACATCGGCATCGTCTTCCAATCCTTCCACCTCATTCCCAACATGACGGCGCTCGAAAACGTCGCGGTGCCGCTGGAGCTCGCCGGTCATGCCGATCCGTTCGGCGTGGCGGCGCGGGAGCTCGCGGCGGTCGGCCTGAGCGACCGTGTGACGCACTATCCCGGAGAGCTGTCCGGAGGCGAGCAGCAGCGCGTGGCGATCGCCCGGGCGCTGGCGCCTTCGCCGCGCATCCTCATCGCCGACGAGCCGACGGGCAATCTCGACCAGGCGACGGGAAAGCAGATCGCCGACCTCATCTTCGCCGAGGCTGCCGAGCGCGGCATGACGCTGGTGCTGGTCACGCATGATCCGGCGCTTGCCGCCCGCTGCTCGCGCCAGGTGGCGATGCGCTCGGGACTCATCGAGGACGCGCCGAAGCCGGTCAAGGTTCCAGCCTGATGATGAGGACGCTGAAGCTCGCCATCCGCTTCTCGCTGCGCGAGATGCGCGGCGGCTTGTCCGGCTTCATGATCTTCCTCGCCTGCATCGCCCTCGGCGTCGCGGCCATCGGCGGGGTCAACTCGGTAGCGCAGGCGATCACCGCCGGCGTCGCCAACCAGGGCCAGACGCTGCTCGGCGGCGACCTGCGCTTCCAGATCAACCAGCGCAGCGCTTCGGATGCCGAGCTCGGCTTCATCAAGAGCCTCGGCACGGTCTCGCTGAATGCCGGCATGCGCTCGATGGCCCGCCTCGAGGATGGCTCAGACCAGGCGCTGGTCGAGGTCAAGGCGGTCGACGACGCCTATCCGCTCTATGGCGTGCTGGATACCGATCCGCCGCTGCCGAGAAAAGAGTTGTTCGGCGAGCGATCCGGCGTTTTCGGCGCCGCTGCGCCCGACCTTTTTTTCGACCGGCTCAATCTTCACCTCGGCAGTCGGCTGAAGCTCGGCAGCGCCATTTTCGAGCTGAGGGCCCGATTGATCAACGAACCCGACGCGATATCCGACGGCTTCGGCTTCGCGCCGCGGCTGCTGATTTCCGGCGAAGGGCTTGCCGCGTCCGGCCTCGTCCAGCCCGGAAGCCTGGTCGAGAACGCCTACAAGGTCCGCCTGCCCGAGGGCACAGGCGAAGCGCGAATCAAGCGGATCCAGGCTCAAGCCGCGAAGGACTTTCCGCAGGCCGGCTGGTCGATCCGCACGCGCAACAATGCGGCACCGGCCCTGTCTTCCAACATAGAGCGCTTTTCGCAATTCCTGACGCTGGTCGGGCTGACGGCGCTGGTGGTCGGCGGCGTCGGCGTGGCGAACGCGGTGCGCGCCTATCTCGACGGCAAGCGCGGCGTCATCGCCACCTTCAAGAGCCTCGGCGCTTCCGGCGGCTTCGTCTTCACGGTTTATCTCGTGCAGATCCTCTTGATCGCCGGCCTCGGCATCGTGCTCGGCCTGATCCTGGGCGCCGCGATGCCCTTCGCGGCGAGCGCGCTTTTGCAATCGATCATTCCGGTGCCGGCGGAAGGCGGCTTCTACGCGAGCGCGCTTGCGATGGCGGCGCTGTTCGGCCTCCTGGTGACGCTGGCTTTCGCGCTGCTGCCGCTCGGCCGCGCCCGCGACGTGCCGGCGACGGCGCTGTTCCGCGAGATGGGCTTCGAGAGCCGCGGCCTGCCGCGCCTGCCTTATACGGTCGCGGCCTTGGCGATCGTGCTGGCGCTGGCGGCGCTCGCCATCCTTTCCGCCGACGACCGCCGCATCGCCTCGATCTTCGTCGGCGCCACGGTCTTTGCCTTTCTGGTGCTGCGGCTTGTGGCGGCGCTGGTGCAATGGGCCGCCCGGCGCAGCCCGCGCATGCGCTCGGTCTCGCTGCGACTCGCGCTCGGCAACATCCACCGTCCAGGCGCATTGACGCCTTCGGTGGTGTTGTCGCTTGGGCTCGGCCTGACGCTGCTGGCGACGCTGGCGCTTATCGACGGCAATCTGCGGCGCCAGATCGCCGGCAGCCTGCCGGAGCGGGCGCCGAACTTCTTCTTCGTCGACATCCAGAGTAGCGATGTCGATGCCTTTGCCAACCTGATCGGCAAGGAGGCGCCGCAAGGGACGCTGGTCAAGGTGCCGATGCTGCGCGGCCGCATCATGGCGCTCAACGGCGTCGACGTCGACAAGGTGAAAATCCCCGCCGACGGGGCCTGGGTGCTGCGCGGCGACCGCGGCCTGACCTATGACGCGAAGCAGCCGGAGAACGCTACGCTGACCGAGGGCGCTTGGTGGCCGGACAATTATTCCGGCGAGCCGCTGGTGTCGTTCTCGGCCGAGGAAGGCAAGGCGATCGGGCTGAAGCTCGGCGACACCGTCACCGTCAACGTGCTCGGCCGCAACGTGACGGCGAGGATCGCCAATTTCCGCCAGGTCGAGTGGGAAACGATGGGCATCAATTTCGTCATGGTGTTCTCGCCCAACAGCTTTGCCGGCGCGCCGCATGGCTGGCTGGCGACGCTGACCGACAGAAAAGCCACCACGGCCGACGATGCGCGGCTGCTCAACGCCGTCACCCGCGCCTTTCCGGCGGTGACGACGGTCCGCGTCAAGGACGCGCTCGACATCGTCAACCGGCTGGTCGCGCAACTGGGCACGGCGATCCGCGCCGCCGCGGGCGTGGCGCTGATCGCCTCGGTGCTGGTGCTCTCGGGTGCTTTGGCCGCCGGCAACCGGGCGCGCATCCACGATGCGGTGGTGCTGAAGACGCTCGGGGCGACGAGGAGGACGCTGATCACCGCCTTCTCGCTGGAATATGTGCTGATCGGCCTTGCGACCGCGCTGTTCGCACTTGCCGCGGGCGGCGTCGCAGCATGGTTCGTCGTCGCGCATATCATGACGCTGCCGTCGCATTTCATGCCGGAAGTGGCGGTGACGACGATCCTCGTCTCGCTGGCGGTCACCGTCGGCATCGGCCTCGCCGGCACCTGGCGGGTGCTCGGCCACAAGGCGGCGCCGGTGCTGCGCAACCTCTGACCCCCGGCGAGCGCCGGAGCAGGCTCGACCTCGTTAAATCTTGGTAAGGATTCCGGCGGAAACGGCTGAAAACCGGCCTTTTGCCCTCTCACGAAGCGTTACGCCCCGTTATCGTCTTGTCCTTGACGTCAAGAACCATCATATTTCTGCGCAGGCATGCTGGAGCCCCCGCCAGCGGCGCCTGGCCAAAGTGGCCTGTCACCGGACGGGGCAGAAGCAACAGAGGATTTCCAATGGCTGATCCCATTCGCAACTACCAGACGTCCGCCGCCCCCGGCGCGCGCGTCGATATCGATCAGGGCCTGCGGGCCTATATGATCAAGGTTTACAACCTGATGGGGCTTGGCCTGCTCATCACCGGCCTCGCCGCTTGGGGTGCGTTCCAGCTCGCCGTCACCGGCGATGGCCAGCTGACCGCCTTCGGCCAGCTCATCTATGCAAGCGCCTTCCGCTGGGTCGTCATCCTGGCGCCGCTGGCTGCCGTGATGTTCCTGTCGTTCAGGATTCAGTCGATGAGCGTGGCGGCGGCGCAGACCACGTTCTGGGTCTATGCCGGCCTTGTCGGCCTGTCGCTGTCGACGATATTCCTCGTCTACACCGGCACCAGCATCACCCAGACGTTCTTTGCCACGGCCGCGGCCTTCGGCGGTCTGTCGCTTTACGGCTACACGACCAGGCGCGACCTGACGGCCTTCGGCTCATTCCTGATCATGGGCGTGGTCGGCCTGCTGATCGCGATGCTGATCAACATCTTCCTGCAGTCGTCGGCGCTCGCCTTCGCCATCTCGGCGATCGGTGTGCTGGTGTTCGCGGGCCTCACCGCCTACGACACGCAGCGGATCAAGGAGATGTATTTCGAGGGTGACGTTGCGGACGTTGCCGGCCGCAAGGCAATCATGGGCGCGCTGCAGCTCTATCTCGACTTCATCAACCTGTTCATGTTCCTGCTGCAGTTCATGGGCGACCGCCGCTAAGGCGCGCAGCCCGGTCCGGCTGGACCATAGGCTTCGGAAAGGGCGGCCCAACGGCCGCCCTTTCCTTTTCAGCGCTCCTCTGCTGTTATCGAGGCAGACGAACGAACTGCATAAATTATGAGCAATATCACAATCAGAGCGGCCACGGCGGCCGACCTCGACCGAATCACCGACATCTATGCCGACGCGGTCATGCACGGCACGGCGAGCTACGAGCTGGAGCCGCCCAGTCGCGCCGAAATGGGCAATCGATTCGACACCTTGGCGGCAGGCGGCTTTCCCTATCTCGTGGCGGAAAAGGGTGGCGCGGTGCTCGGCTATGCTTATGCTGGGCCGTTCCGGCCGCGCCCCGCCTACCGTTTCGTCGTCGAGGATTCGGTCTATGTCGCGCCCGAGGCCAAGGGTCAGGGCGTCGGCCACCTGCTGATGCAGGCGCTGATCGAGGCGGCGCGCGCCGCGGGCTTTCGCCAGATCATCGCGGTGATCGGCGACGGGCACGCGGACAGCGCGTCGGTCAAGCTGCACGAGAAGCTCGGCTTCCGGCATTCCGGGCGCCTGCAAGGGTCAGGCTACAAGCACGGCCGCTGGCTGGACACGGTGTTCATGCAGCTGGCGCTCAACGGCGGCGATGAGCTGCCGCCCGATCCGGAGTCGCTGCCCGAGCGGAGGTTTCGCGGGGAAGGGGAACTGAGGAATTGAAGAACTGAGGAACTGGAGAATTGGAGAATTGGAGAATTGGAGAATTGGAGAATTAGAAGGGCGCTCATTGCCTGGTAGCCGCCACCTTCCTCAGTTCCTCAGTTCTTCAGTTCTCCAATTCCTCAGTTCCCATTCCGCCTCACGCCTCGACCAGCCTCAGCTTGGAATCGAACACGCCGAGCACGCGCCCGAGCTCCTGGCCGCGCTTCAGGATGCGTCCGCCGGCGGCAATGACGGCGAAGGCGCCTTGCCGGCGCGCCAATTTTGGGTCCTTGACGATCTGGAACAGCGGCACTTCGCTGGCGCGGCGGAAGACAGAAAAGACAGCGCGATCAGATAGATGGTCGATCGCATAGTCACGCCATTCGTTGGCCGCCACCATGCGTCCGTAAAGCCTCAGGATCTGGTCGAGTTCGCGCCGATCGAAGCGAACCGGCTGATCGAGGCGTGCGCTGCGCGCCTCGTGCAGCGGGATCAATATTCCGGATGCTTCCCCATCCTCCATCCCGCTGCTGTGATCGGTCATGCCTCGATCCTTCGATTGAATCTGCACGCGATAAGGTTCGCGCTTTCGCGGCCGAATTGCAAGGGCCGGCTAAGCAAGCCGGCCGTGCGGCGTTTTCCGAAAGGTCCAGTCACGTTTGCAAAACGTGTGTTGTCATTGGTGATGCTCGGCCACATTGTTGCCACAAATTATCCGCGCTCATGCCCCAATGTCCGACGAGTTTACCCGCGTTGCCTGAGACGGTTCGGTCCGGCACCGGCTCGTAAACCCCAAGCCCCCCGCCCACGGGTCAGCGTCGGATCGAACCAACCTCGGTTTTTCCTTGGAAAAATCAGGTGCGACGATCCCAAAACCTGAATGACCGGCGTCAGAAGCAAGCTGACGCCGGTTTTTTAATGACTGGGTGATGCTTGATAGGTGCGGTGGCTCGCTCAGACGGGTCGTTCGATGTCATAGCGGGCGCGGCAAATATCGTAGTAAGCGCTGCCCCTCATTGCCCTGCCGGGCATTTCTCCCCGTATAGTGACGGGGAGAAAGACGCCATCATCGATGGTTTCGCCAATCGCGGGCGTTACAGGATAGGCGTCAGCGTTGCGGCCATCTCCCTTCTCCCCTTCACTTTACGGGGAGAAGGTGCCGGTAGGCGGATGAGGGGCAGCGCGAAGTTTCCGATATATGCGCGAAGCGAAGGTGTAGCTGCTTATAAGACGGCGGCACCGGCTTGGTCAGCTGTCATGGCTTGCGGATGAAGGCAGCGCCGAGGATGGGACCGGGCATGCCGTCCTTGCCGACGGACTGCAGCAGCACCGCGCAGCCGCCCTTCTTGGCGATCTCGGTCATCGGCAATTCGTAGCGCTGGGCCTTGCCGTGCCACATGCCGGCGGTCTGGATGTCGGAGACGGCATTCCAATAAGTCAGGCTGCGGCCACTGTTCTCGCCCTGGCCGATCTTCACGATGTGCGGCGGATCGAAATAGACGATCACCACATGAGCATCGGCTGGGCCATTGCCGGCGTCGCCGGCATCGATCATGACGCGGTCGCTGGTGCGGCTCACCTTGATGCCGACCCGCATGCCTTCGCCGATCCTGTCCATCCGGGCCAGCGCGCCGTCGACATCCGTGCGGCTGGCGCCGTTGACGTGGCTGCGGCCGTTGATGACGGCCTGCGGGGTGTAGACCGAGCGGCTGCCGAAGGCGCGCATATAGTCGTACTGCCGGTCGGTGTTTTCCTTGGTGCTCAGCGTGTCCTGCCAGCCCAGATAGTCCCAGTAGTTCACGTGGTAGGCGAGCGCGACGATGTTTTCCTTGGCGGCAAGCTCGGCGAACAACTCGTCCGCCGGTGGGCAGGAGCTGCAGCCCTGGCTGGTGAAAAGCTCGACCACGCCCAAGGGTTTTTCGGCTTGAGTCTTATCGGCTTGGGGTTTCTCGGGCTCGCTTGCCAGCGCGGCACCGGCAAACGTTGAAACGGCCAGCGCTACTGCCGCAAGCCGCAATGGTCCTCGAGATGCCATGACTGTTCCGATTCCCGCCGGTGACGCCGGCCTTGTTCTGATTGCTAAAATATGTGGCAGAACCGGCAGTCAACGGGAAGTCACGTTGCGGTGAAATTTTGTCGCCGCAACCGCAGATAAGGCGCCACCAGGAACGCCGCTGCATTTTTCGACGCGGTTCGATTTCGGAGCCGCATCATCGCCATGTGGTAAAGATTGCTGATGCCGGACGATCTCTATTGCGAGCGGGTCGGGTCAGGACTTTCAGGTCGGCCGGCTAATGCTTGGTAGGCGGCGGTTTGATTAGGCAGTAGGCAGTAGGCAGTAGGCAGTAGGGGGTCTTTCCCTACTGCCTAAGCCCTACTGCCTACTGCCTCGCTGCTACGCAGCGAGATCGCGCAGCACGTATTGCAGGATGCCGCCGTTCTTGAAGTAGTCGAGCTCGTCCAGCGTATCGATGCGGCAGACGATCGGCACGTTCTTGACCGTGCCATCGCCGTAGGTGACCTTGGCCACCATCTTCTGGCGCGGCTTGATTGTGTCCAGCCCGTCGATCTCGACCAATTCGTCGCCCTTCAAATTGAGCGAGGCCCATGAGGTGCCCTCCTCGAAGACGAAGGGGATGACGCCCATGCCGACCAGGTTCGAGCGGTGGATGCGCTCGAAGGACTGGGCGATGACAGCGCGGACACCGAGGAGATTCGTCCCTTTGGCCGCCCAGTCGCGCGAGGAGCCGTTGCCGTATTCGACACCGGCGAAGATGACCAGCGGCACGCCTTCCTTCTTGTACTCCATCGCTGCGTCGTAGATCGACATCTCCTCCTTCGAGGGATAGTGGATCGTGTAGCCGCCCTCGCGGCCATTCTCCCCCAGCATGTGGTTGCGGATGCGGATGTTGGCGAAGGTGCCGCGCATCATCACCTCATGGTTGCCGCGCCGCGTGCCGTACTGGTTGAAGTCGGCGACGCCGACGCCGTGCTCGGTAAGGTACTTGCCCGCCGGCGAAGCGGCCTTGATCGAGCCCGCCGGCGAAATGTGGTCGGTGGTGATCTTGTCGCCGAAGAGGCCGAGCACACGCGCGCCCTTGATGTCGCCGATCTTGCCGAAGCTGCGTGCCATGCCGGCGAAATAGGGCGGGTTCTGCACATAGGTCGAATGATCGTCCCAGGCATAGGTCTGGCCTGCCGGCGCCTTGACCTTCTGCCAGTATGCGTCGCCCTTGAAGACGTCGGCATATTTGCGGGCGAACAGCTCGCGCGTGACGTTCTTCTCGATGAACTCCTGGATCTCGGCCGCGGTCGGCCAGATGTCCTTGAGATAGACCGGTTTGCCGTCGCTGCCCTCGCCGAGCGGCTCGGTGGTGAGGTCCTTGGTGACGGTGCCGGCCAGCGCATGCGCGACCACCAGCGGCGGCGAGGCGAGGTAGTTGGCCTGCACATCCGGAGAGACGCGGCCTTCGAAGTTGCGGTTGCCGGACAAGACCGCGGCAGCAATCAAACCTTTATCGTTGATGGTCTTGGAGATCGGGCCCGGCAGCGGGCCGGAATTGCCGATGCAGGTGGTGCAGCCGAAGCCGACCAGGTTGAAGCCGATCTGGTCGAGCTCCTTCTGCAGGCCCGACTTCTCCAGATATTCGGCCACGACCTGGCTGCCGGGGGCGAGCGAGGTTTTCACCCAGGGCTTCTGCTTCAGGCCGCGCCGGTTGGCGTTGCGAGCAAGCAAGCCGGCGCCGATGAGCACGCTCGGGTTCGAGGTGTTGGTGCAGGAGGTGATGGCGGCGATGACGACATCGCCGTGGCCAAGGTCGTAGGAGGCGCCCTCGACGGCGTAGCGCTTGGAGATCTCGGCGGCCTTCTTGTACTCGGTCTCCATCGCCTTGGCGAAGCCGGCGGGAATGTCCTCCAGGGCGACGCGGCCCTCGGGGCGCTTCGGGCCGGCCATCGAGGGCACGACGTCGCCGAGGTCGAGCTCAAGCAGGTCGGTGAAGACCGGATCGGCCGAGCCGGCGTCGCGCCACATGCCCTGCGCCTTCGAATAAGCCTCGACCAGCGCGATGCGGCTCTCCTCGCGGCCGGACATCGTCAGATAGCGGATGGTCTCGCTGTCGACGGGGAAGAAGCCGCAGGTGGCGCCATATTCGGGCGCCATGTTGCCGATGGTGGCGCGGTCGGCCAGCGTCATGTTGGAGAGGCCGGGGCCGAAGAACTCGACGAACTTGCCGACGACGCCCTTCTTGCGCAGCATCTGGGTGACGGTAAGCACCAGGTCGGTGGCGGTGACGCCCTCCTTCAGCTTGCCGGTGAGGCGGAAGCCGATGACCTCGGGCAGAAGCATGGAAACCGGCTGGCCGAGCATCGCGGCCTCGGCCTCGATGCCGCCGACGCCCCAGCCGAGCACGCCGAGGCCGTTGATCATGGTGGTGTGCGAATCGGTGCCGACGCAGGTGTCGGGATAGGCGGTGGTCTCGCCGTCCTCGCTGTTGGTCCACACTACCTGTCCCAGATATTCGAGATTGACCTGGTGGCAGATGCCGGTGCCGGGCGGCACGACGCGGAAGTTGCGGAAGGCCTGCTGGCCCCATTTCAGGAACTTGTAGCGCTCCTCGTTGCGCTCATATTCGAGCTCGACGTTGCGGGCGAAGGCCATCGGCGTGCCGAACTCGTCGACGATGACGGAGTGGTCGATGACGAGGTCGACCGGCACCAGCGGATTGATCTTTTCCGGATCGCCGCCAAGCGCCTTGATGCCGTCGCGCATGGCAGCCAGATCGACCACGGCCGGAACGCCGGTGAAGTCCTGCATCAGCACGCGGGCCGGGCGGTAGGCGATCTCGACGCCGGCGGTGCCCTTGTCATTCAGCCATGCGGCGACCGCCTGGATGCTCTGCTTGGTGACGGAGCGGCCGTCTTCATTACGCAGCAGGTTTTCCAGCAGCACCTTCATCGAATAGGGCAGTTTGGCGATGCCGGCGAGGCCGTTCTTCTCGGCCTCGGCGAGGTCGAAATAGACATAGTCCGCGCCACCCACGGTCAGGGTGCGGCGGCAATTGAAGCTGTCGAGCGATTTTGTCACGGCGATCCGTCCTTGTCTGTTCAGCCTGAAAGGGAACGGACGCCGTTGGCATGCAATCACGCGCAAAGGTGCGGGTACGGCCATTTCCGCTGTCCGCTCCCGAGCAACCCGAGCCGTTCAAGGCGGCGCGTGCGCTGGTTCGGCGCTAATTCGGTTCCCGCGCCGACCGCTGGCACGGATGAACCGCATATAGAGAATTTCCTTGAATAGTTCTAGACAGTCGAAAGGCAAATTTGTGCGATGCGGCGGCGGCCGCAAAACGGTGCTTTCGGGACGGGCAAGAATGCGGCTGATCGCCGAAAATCTGGGCGGCGAGCGCGGCGGCGAGACGGTCTTTTCCGGCATCGGTTTCGCGCTCGAACAAGGCGAGGCGCTGATCGTCACCGGGCCGAACGGCGCCGGAAAGTCGACGCTTCTGAGAGTCCTCGCCGGCCTGCTGCCGGCGGCCGAGGGCCGGGTGCGTGTCGAAGGCGGCGGCGAGGATTTTTCATCGGTCGCCGCGGCCGCACATTATCTCGGCCATCTCAATGCGATGAAGACGGCGCTCAGCGTCGAGGAGAACCTGGGCTTCTGGCGCGCTTTCCAGGGCGAGCCGGGGCTGAACGTGGAAGAGGCGCTGGAGACCGTCGGGCTGGGAGGGCTCGGACACTTGCCCTTCGGTTATCTGTCGACCGGGCAAAGGCGTCGCGCCTCGATTGCCAAGCTTTTGGTCAGCCGTCGGCCGGTCTGGCTGCTCGATGAGCCGACGGCAGGGCTGGACAAGGCGTCCGAGGAGAGGTTTGCGGGGTTGATGAAGGGGCATCTGGAGGATGGGGGGATCGTGGTTGCGGCGACGCACCTGCCGCTGGGGCTGGAGGGCGCTAAAGCGCTGAGGATGGGGATAGTCTCTTGACGACGGCGCTCTACGATACCCCCCTCTGGCCTGCTGGCCATCTCCCCCTCAAGGGGGGAGATTGGCAGTTCGGTCGACGGCATCTCCCTTTCGACCTTGGCGAGTGGCGAAAGCAGCCGCGACATCTGATCTCCCCCCTTGCGGGGGAGGTGGCCGGCAGGCCAGAGGGGGGTGGGACGGAACGCGACGTTCGTGAAGAGGGCTATCAAGCCATAAAGGCGCTTAGCGGATGCTAGCCCTCTTCCTGCGCGACATCCGCCTTTCCATCCGCGCCGGCGGCGGAGCGCTGATCGGCGTCATCTTCTTCCTCGCCGTCATCGCCACCATTCCGTTCGGCGTCGGGCCCGACCTCAACCTTTTGTCCCGCATCGGGCCGGCGATCCTGTGGATCGCCGCCCTGCTCGCCTGCCTGCTCGGGCTCGACCGGCTGTTCCAGGCCGACCGCGAGGACGGCTCGCTCGACCTGCTGGTGCTCAACAGCGACCGCCAGACGCTGGCGCTGACGGTGCTGACCAAGTGCCTGGCGCACTGGACGGGCAGCGTGCTGCCGCTGGTGGTCGCGGCACCGCTCCTCGGCCTGTTCATGAACATGGAGCCGTTGGGCATCGGGGCCACGGTGCTCACGCTTCTCATCGGCACGCCGGCCATCACCTTCATCGGGGCAGCCGGTGCCGCCGTGGCGGTGGCGCTGCCGCGCGGCGGGCTGCTGATCTCGGTGCTGGTGCTGCCGCTCACCATTCCGGTGCTGATCTTCGGCGTCTCGGCCAGCTACGGCGCAGTGGCCGATCCGGCACCGTTCGTGCAACCGTTCCTCATTCTTGCCGCGCTGACGCTGTTTCTTGCGGTGATTGGCCCACTGGCGGCGGCGCTGGCGTTGCGCCACGGGACGGATTGAGGCTGGAAAGTCGTTCTCAACCTGCGGCGCCGCGCCTGATTGCGCAGCCTGCGACGCAGGGATAAGGGAAGGCATGATCGAACGGATTGGCATGGCAGGCGCGGAATGCACGCGCGCGGAGCGGCTGATATGAGCGCGCATGCCCTCTATGTCACCGCCGCCTATGCCGTCACGGCGATCGTGCTTGCGGGGCTGATCGGCTGGATCCTGCTTGACCAGCGTGCGCGCAAGCGCGAGCTCGCGAAGCTGGAAGCGGCCGGTGTGCGGCGCCGCTCCGACAAGGCCGGGACGACGAAGCCGTGAGCAGCGAAACGCAAACGCCGGCACCCCGCCGCCGCCTGTTCGTGCTTTTGCCGCTGCTGGTCTTTTTGGGCCTGGCGGGGCTGTTCCTGTCGCAGCTCCTGTCCGGTCGCGACGTGTCGGAAGTCCCCTCGGCCCTGATCGGCCTGCCGGCGCCGCAGACGAACCTGCCGCCCCTGGAGGGCACGAACCTGCCGGGACTCGATTCAAAGGCCTTCGCCGGCAAGGTGACGCTGGTCAACGTCTTCGCGTCATGGTGCGCGCCGTGCCGGGAAGAGCATCCGGTGCTCTTGGCGCTGTCGCAGGACAAGCGCTTCACCCTTGCCGCGCTGAACTACAAGGACGAGCCGGAAAACGCCCGCCGCTTCCTCGGCGATCTCGGCAATCCCTACCAGGCGATCGGCGTCGATCCGGCCGGCCGCGTGGCGATCGACTGGGGCGTCTACGGCGTGCCGGAGACCTTCGTCGTCGGCAAGGACGGCAAAATAGCCTACAAGCATGTCGGGCCGCTGACGCCGGAATCGGCCAGGGATCTGTTGTTGCCGCAGATCGAGAAGGCGCTCTACGCACCGGGCTGACGAACGGAGAGGCCGGCCCCACCGCCGACGCGAAAACCTACTCCAGATCGAACCGCGCTATCACGGGCACATGGTCCGACGGCTTCTCCCAGCCTCGCGCTGCCTTCAGGATCTCGTAGCCGGCAAAGCTCGGCACCAGATTGGCCGACGACCAGACATGGTCGAGCCGCCGGCCGCGGTCCGATGCTTCCCAATCCTTCGCGCGGTAGCTCCACCAGGTGTAGAGCTTCTGCGCGGCCGGAACTTTGAGCCGCATCAGGTCGACCCAGCCGCCGGCCTGCCGCATCGCCTCGAAGCTGTCCGTCTCGACCGGCGTGTGGCTGACGACGTTGAGCAACTGCTTGTGCGACCAGACGTCGTGCTCCTGCGGCGCGATGTTGAGGTCGCCGACCAGGATCGAGGCATCGTCCTTGCTCGCCGGCACGCCGTTCATCTCATAGACGAAATCGAGCTTGTGGCGGAATTTCGGGTTGATCTCCGGGTCCGGCTCGTCGCCGCCGGCCGGAACGTAGAAGTTGTGCAGCAGGATCGACCTGCCGCCGGCCTGGACCCTGACCGACAGATGCCGGCTGTCGTCTATCTCGCAAAAGCGCCGCTTCTCGACCAACTCGATCGGGCGGCGCGCCACGGTGGCGACGCCGTGATAGCCCTTCTGGCCGTGGAACAGGATGTGCTCGTAGCCCGCCTTGCGGAAGGCCTTTTCGGGAAAGAGCTCGTCCGGAACCTTGGTTTCCTGCAGGCAGAGCACGTCCGGCGCATGCTCCTGCAAGAGCCGCTCGACGATCGGCATGCGCAAGCGAACCGAATTGATGTTCCAGGTGGCGATGGTGAAAGGCATTCAGGCAGGTCCGGGGACGGCGTAGGTCGCCGAACTACTGCCAGCCGCGCGCCGGAAAGACAAGCCATGCCACAATCGCCGAGGTCGGCGCCGCCCCTCA
>LM655187.1:368234-376868 GCA_000824825.2 Mesorhizobium sp. ORS 3324 | reverse complement strand
CAGCGCCAACGCCGGGAGCGTTCACAATACCTTAGTTTACCGCGTCTTCGTGTTCAGCTCACGGTTTGCCGTATAGTCGATGGCAAAGGTATCGGGCGGGATGGAGACGCCTTCCTTGACGTTGAAGATCATCACCGTCGTGTCCTTGCCCTGGGCGTCGGTGATCGTCCATTGCCGCAGCTCGTAGCTCTTCGGATCGAACATCATGGTGATCCGGGCATTGCCGAACACCGACTTGTCGGAAAGCTGGATCGTCGTCAGGTCGTCTTCTTCCTTGACGGCCTTTACACGCCCGCCGGAGAGGTCGATCCTGTCGTCGAGCAGCAATTTGAGCGGTGTCTTCGACAGCGGATAGAGGTCGGAAGTGTTTAGCTTCTTGTTGAGGATCACCACCGATTGGCCGTCGGAGATTACCCGGAAATTCGACGATCCGTCATAGTTGAAGCGAATCTTGCCCGGCCGCTCGAGGAAGAACTTGCCGCCGGTTTGCTCGCCCTTCGGCCCGAACTGCACGAACTCGCCGCTCATCGATTTGACCGCGGAGAAGTGGTCGGCGATCTTCTGCGCCGCCGGCGGAACCGCGGCCTGCGCGCTGGCCAGAAGCTGGAAGCCCGGCACGACGTTGAGAGCGGCTGCACCTGCGAGCACCAGGCCAAGGCCGAGCACCTGCCGGCGGGTCGGAGCGAATTCTGATTGGGCGAAGGTCTTCATGCCGGTCACTTCCTGTGATTTCGTGTCGTCGCAGTCTCTGGACCCCCAGTTGGGCCTAAGTTTGGCGGGTCGCGCGGCTTCGTCGCACGAACGCGCCGGAAGGTGCAAAGTTGCCGGCCGTCGACCCGGCCTAGAATTTGTCCTCTTCCGTCGGCACCAATATCTCGCGTTTGCCGGCATGGTTGGCCGGGCCGACGATGCCTTCCTTTTCCATCTTCTCGATGATCGAGGCGGCGCGGTTGTAGCCGATGCCGAGCCGGCGCTGGATGTAGCTGGTCGAGGCCTTGCCGTCGCGCAGCACCACCGCCACCGCCTGGTCGTAAGGGTCGTCGGAATCCTCGAAATTGCCTCCGCCACCGCCGCCGGAGCCGCCCCTGCCAGAGGCGCCGTCCTCATCGTCATCCTCGCCATCCTCGGTGATGGCGTCGAGATATTCCGGCACGCCCTGCAGCTTGAGATGGCCGACGATGCGCTCGACCTCGTCGTCCGAGACGAAGGGGCCGTGGACGCGCTGGATGCGGCCGCCGCCGGCCATGTAGAGCATGTCGCCCATGCCGAGCAGCTGCTCGGCGCCCTGCTCGCCGAGGATCGTGCGGCTGTCGATCTTCGACGTCACCTGAAAGGAGATGCGGGTCGGGAAGTTGGCCTTGATGGTACCGGTGATGACGTCGACCGACGGGCGCTGCGTCGCCATGATGACATGGATGCCGGCGGCGCGCGCCATCTGCGCCAGGCGCTGCACCGCGCCCTCGATGTCCTTGCCGGCCACCATCATCAGGTCGGCCATCTCGTCGATGATGACGACGATATAGGGCATCGGCTCGAGGTCGAGATCCTCCGTCTCGTAGATCGCCTCGCCGGTCTGACGGTCGAAACCGGTCTGCACGGTGCGCGAGATCTTCTCGCCCTTCTTCTCGGCTTGGCTGACGCGTGCGTTGAAACCGTCGATGTTGCGCACGCCGACCTTGGACATCTTGCGGTAGCGGTCCTCCATCTCGCGCACCGTCCATTTCAACGCCACCACCGCCTTCTTCGGGTCGGTGACGACGGGGGTCAGCAGGTGCGGAATGCCGTCATAGACGGAGAGCTCGAGCATCTTCGGGTCGATCATGATCAGCCGGCATTCCTGTGGGGTGAGCCGGTAGAGCAGCGACAGGATCATGGTGTTGATGGCGACCGATTTGCCCGAACCGGTGGTGCCCGCGACCAGCACGTGCGGCATCTTGGCGATGTCGACGATGACGGCCTCGCCGTTGATGGTCTTGCCGAGCGCCAGCGCGAGCTTCGCCTTGGTCGTCTCGAAATCGCGGCTCGCCATGATCTCGCGCAGGTAGACAGTCTCGCGCTTGGCGTTCGGCAGCTCGATGCCGATGGCGTTGCGGCCGGGCACGACGGCGACACGGCAGGCGATCGCGCTCATCGAGCGGGCGATGTCGTCGGAAAGGCCGATGACGCGCGAGGATTTGATGCCGGGCGCGGGTTCGAGCTCATAGAGCGTGACGACGGGGCCGGGACGGACATGGATGATCTCGCCCTTGACGCCAAAATCCTCCAGCACGCCTTCCAGCAGCCGCGCATTCTGCTCCAGCGCGTCCTTCGACAGGCTCGGATCGCGCGCGACATTCTTCGGCTCGGACAGGAAATGCAGCGACGGCATCTCGAACTTGCCGGAGCCGATCAGCGAGGTCTGCGCTTCGCGCTGGACGCGCGCGCCCTGCACCGGGCGCGGCGGAGGCGCCTCGACGCGGGTCGCCGCGTCGGAACGGAAATTGCGCACGGTGGCGCGGCGCTGGACAGGTTCCTCGTCGTCGAGATCGACATCTTCCTCGTCGAAATCGTCGTCATCGACCGGATCGACCGAAGCGCTGCGGTCGTTGACCATGGCGGCGAAGAATTCCGGCTCGACGCGGGCGCGGCCGCCGGGACTCATCCGCTGCTCGGCGAACTCTGCCGATTCGACGCGCTCGGCGGCGCGCCGCCAGGCGCTGGCCCGCGGCTCCATCTGAGGCTCGAACTCGTCGCGCTCCTGCCTGCGGCGCGCGGCGCGGCGATGCAGGAAGGCGCGGAACGATAGCCACCAATGGGTGATGGCGCCGAGGGCCAGTATGCCCTCATCGCCTTCGTCCTCATCCTCCTCGAACAGCAGGTTGTCCTGCTCACGCGGATCGGGCTCGGCGGCGCGCTCCATGACGGCAAAGCCGTTCTTGCGCGAAATCAGCGCCGAGCCGTAAGCGAACAGCCACAAGGCGGGCGCGGCAAGGACAACGGCAATGATGCCGGCGAAAAGGCCCTTCGGGTAGCCGCCCACGGCGATACCGGGGATTTTCAGCACCATGTCGCCGAAGACGCCGCCAAGGCCGGTCGGCAGTGGCCAGGTGTTTGGCGGCGTGACACAGCCGGCCATCGCCGCCGCGAGCAGCGCAAAGCCGAACCAGGCCAGTCCGCGCCTGGGCAATCTGTCGACGCCGCGCGCGGAAAAGAGCAGGAAGCCCCAGATCACCGCCGGCACCAGGCCGGCGACGGCGG
Organism: Mesorhizobium sp. ORS 3324; assembly: GCA_000824825.2. Taxonomy (GTDB): domain Bacteria; phylum Pseudomonadota; class Alphaproteobacteria; order Rhizobiales; family Rhizobiaceae; genus Mesorhizobium. The sequence goes on along the minus strand of LM655187.1, from coordinate 373,631 downwards.
CAAGGCCGAAGAACTGCATGGCGAGGTCGGAAAACACCGAGCCCGCATAGCCCATGGCGTTGGTGACGATGTTGTTGGTGGCGTGCGAGAAGCTCGGATCGGCGACGTTCCAGGTGGCGAGGCTGGCGACGCCGAAAGCCGTGAAGACGAACAGGCCGGCGCCGACCAGCCGCCCGACCTGGCGCCTGGCGAAAGCATGGATGCCGTGCCCTGTATCGGTCAGCGCGAGCGGTGCTGAAGCGCCTGAACGCATGCCTCTTCCCCGTAAGACGTTGCCCGGCCGGATGCATGACGCATGCCGGCAGATTCGAACGCCAGACTATCGGGGGGAAGGTTAAGGCCGCATTAACCATGGCCTTTTACCGAGATGCTCCTCGGGTAAAAGGAAATGGCGGGCCGTCGAGCCCGCCATCTCTCATTGGCAACGACGAAACGATCGGACCCATCCGGACCCGACCTTGCGCAAATCACTTGTGACCGGCGTACATCATCAGGTTGGCGCAGAACTCGGCGTGGGGCTTGCTCATCGCCGCATCCTGGCATTCCTTCATCATCATGTCCTGCTTGTCCTTGGCCGTCGCAGTCCAAGCCGCCTTGAAATCGGCCTCGGACTTCATGGTCTTCATGCTGGAATCGGTGAAGAACGGCGCCATGTTGTCAGGCTCGTCGAGAGCGCCAGCAAGTGCAACGCCGCTGACCATCGACAGAGCCATCGCTCCCAGGAAGATATTCTTGAAGTTCATTGGTCGGTTCCTTCCCTGATATTTGGCGAGCGCCACGATGGCGGTCGCAATCCCAGTACGGGACCGGAAGGGCCGACGTTTCACACATGCGCGATCAAGTGAATGTGATGATCGAACGCCGCGTGGTCATAATCGAAAAAAGGAGGCCCGGAAATGTTTCCGGGCCTCAAGGCGTGAGCCCCTTTCGAGAGCGTCACGACGGGATCTTGGGAGGAGATCCGAAAAACACCGCTCGGCGGCGAATCCGGGCCGGCGAGGAAGTCCGCCGGCCCGTGGCAAAAGCCAGTCTTACGGCACAACTTCGCCGTGCTGGGTGACGTCGAGGCCTTCGACCTCTTCCTGGCCGCTCGGACGCAGGCCGACCAGCGCCTTGACGATGTAGAGGATCACGAAGGTGGCGATCGCCGTCCACAGGATGGTGAAGACGATACCGTAGACCTGCTTGCCGACCGAAGCATCCTTGCCGAGCGCGTTGATCGCCGGATCGGCGAGCGCGCCGGTGAGCAGGGCGCCGACCATACCGCCGATACCATGCACGCCGAAGGCATCGAGCGAGTCGTCATAGCCGAGCGCATGCTTGAGCTTGACTGCGGACAGGTAGCAGACGACGCCGGCGATGATGCCGACGATGAAGGCGCCGGTCGGGTTGACGAAGCCGGAAGCCGGCGTCACCGCGACCAGGCCGGCGACGGCGCCGGAGATGATGCCGAGCACCGAGGGCTTCTTGGCGACGATCCATTCGGCGAACATCCAGGCCAGCGCCGCGGCGGCGGTGGCGACTTGCGTGTTCATCATCGCCGCACCCGCGAGGCCGTCGGCGGCGAGCTCCGAGCCGGCATTGAAGCCGAACCAGCCGACCCACAGCAGCGAGGCGCCGATCACTGAATAGACGAGGTTGTGCGGCGCCATGTTGACGGTGCCATAACCCTCGCGCTTGCCGAGGACGAGCGCGCAGACGAGACCCGCGACACCTGCATTGATGTGGACGACCGTGCCGCCGGCGAAGTCGAGCACGCCGGCCGAGCCGAGGAAGCCGCCGCCCCACACCCAATGCGCGATCGGCGCATAGACGAAGACCAGCCACAGGCCCATGAAGAGCAGCAGCGCCGAGAACTTCATGCGTTCGGCGAAGGCGCCGGCGATCAGCGCCGGGGTGATGATGGCGAAGGTCATCTGGAACATCGAGAAGACGAATTCAGGGATGTTCGACACGCCCGGCAGCCACAGCGTCGCGGTGGTGATGCCGTGATGGAAGAATTTCGAGAAGCCGCCGAGATAGGCGTTCATGCCGCCGCCGTCGGAGAAGGCGAGCGAATAGCCGAACATGAACCACAGTACCGTCACCAGGCAGGTGATGGCGAAGCTCTGCATGATGGTGGCGAGCACGTTCTTCTTGCGCACCATGCCGCCGTAGAACAGCGCCAGGCCGGGAATGGTCATCATCAGCACCAGCGCCGTCGAGGTCAGCATCCAGGCGGTGTTGCCGGTATCGAGGACTGGAGTGGGGGCGGCGGGCGCAGCCGGCGCGGCGGCGGGAGCTGCTTCCTGCGCGAAGGCAGCAGCCGTGCTCAGCGCTACGAGAGCGAGCGAGGCGGCCGCTCGTCCCGTCGTCTTCAAGGTGGATGGTATATTCATAGAAACTCTCCGTTGGAATAGCTGGTCGCCGCTTAGAGCGCGTCGGTGTCTGTTTCGCCGGTACGGATGCGCACCGCCTGGTCGATGCCAAAGACGAAGATCTTGCCGTCGCCGATCTGGCCCGTTTTGGCGGCCGAGGTGATGGCCTCGACGGCCTTGTCGACCATGTCGGCGCCGACGGCGACTTCGATCTTGATCTTGGGCAGGAAGCTCACCGCGTATTCCGCGCCGCGATAGATTTCCGTATGTCCCTTCTGACGCCCGTAGCCTTTGACTTCGGTGACGGTCAGGCCCTGGATGCCGACGGCGGTGAGCGCTTCGCGCACCTCGTCGAGCTTGAACGGCTTGATGATTGCCATCACGATTTTCATAAGGTTTCACCCCTTGCTGTTGCGGTCGCCCGCGTTTGCACGACTTCGCCGATCCTCCATGAGAGCCGGAGAGTGCACGACAGGATTCAAGCTCCGTGCCAATTGCCGAGGCAGGGCGTTAACCTGTTGTAAACAAGGGGAATAGACGGCCAGTGCACACTAAACGTGCGCAACGGCGCTAGGACACCTGATTAAGAAATAGGCCAAATTTCAAAAATGCCCGTTTTCTAGGCGTTGGCTGAAGCCGACTCATCGTTTCAGCCGGATGAGGCCTTCCTGGGCGACCGAGGCGATCAGGGTTCCGTCGCGCGCGAACAGCGAGCCGCGGGTGAAACCGCGCGAGCCTTGCGTCGAGGGACTGTCTTGGGTGTAGAGGATCCAGTCGTCCAGCGAATGGCTGCGGTGGAACCACATCGCATGGTCGAGGCTGGCCGCCTGAATGTCGCGGTCGAAGATGGCGCGGCCGTGCGCGAAAGTCGAGGTGTCGAGCAGCGTCATGTCGGAGAGATAGGCGAGCACGGCGGCTTGCGTGGCGCGGTCTTCCGGCACCGGACTGGTGGTGCGGATCCAGATGTTCTGCTCCGGCTCCAGCTTCTCGCGGCTGGTATAGTGCTTCAGCATCACCGGCTTCATCTCGATCGGTCGGTCGCGCTCCCAATAGCGCCGGATGCCTTCCGGCACGGCCTCGCCGAACTTGCCGAGCAGCTCGCGCTGCGAAAGCAGCGTGTCGGGCGCCGGCACGTCGCGCGGCATCGGCAGCTGATGCTCCAGCCCCACCTCGTCCTGCTGGAACGAGGCTTCCAGCGAAAAGATCGCCTGGCCATGCTGGATCGCTACAACACGGCGCGTGGTGAAGGAGCCGCCGTCGCGGATGCGGTCGACCTCGTAGACGATCGGCACCTTGGTGTCGCCGGGCCGCATGAAATAGCCATGCAGCGAATGCACATGGCGCTCGGGCTCGACCGTGCGCTGGGCGGCGACCAGCGCCTGGGCGATGGTCTGGCCGCCGAACACGCGCTGCCAGTCGAGCTTGGGACTGCGACCACGATACAGGTTGTGTTCGAGCTGCTCGAGGTCGAGAATGCCGAGAAGCTCGTCCATGGCTGCCGTCATGTTCCATGTCCTTTGAAGATGTGCCATGGCGGGTTTCGGACAGGACAGGCAGGCAGTCAAGCCGCTACGGCCGGCGCGGGGCCGCAAGCCGCGAAAGGAAAGTGCCATGGTCAAGGCGGATGGAACTGGCGAGGCTTCGCTGGACGTGCTGGTGGCGGGCGCCGGCTATGTCGGCTTGACCACCGCCGTGTCGCTGAAGCAGGCGCGCCCGAGTCTTGGTATCGCCATTGTCGACGCGGCGCCCGCCGGCGTCTGGCGGAAGGACGGCCGCGCCTCGGCCATCGCCGCCGCGGCCTGCCGCATGCTGGAGCAGCTCGGCGCCTGGGAAGGGATCGCGCCGGAGGCGCAGGCGATCACCGAGATGATCATCACCGATTCGCGCGCCGCCGATCCGATGCGCCCGGTTTTCCTCACCTTCGAGGGCGAGGTGGCGCCCGGCGAGCCCTTCGCGCATATGGTTGCCAACCGGGTTCTCAACGGAGCGCTGCGCCGGCGCGCGGAAAAGCTCGGCATCGACATCATAGAGGGCATGGCCGTCAACGCCTTCGACGCAAGCAGCGCCGGCGTCACCGTGCATCTGGCCGACGGTGCCGCGCTGAAGGCGCGGCTGCTGATCGCCGCTGACGGCGTCAACTCGAAGCTGCGCGACATGGCCGGCATCAAGACGGTGAAATGGGAATACGGCCAGTCCGGCATCGTCTGCACGGTGGCGCATGAGCGCCCGCATAATGGCCGCGCCGAGGAGCATTTCCTGCCGGCCGGTCCCTTCGCCACGCTGCCACTGAAGCCCGACAAAGACGGCACCAACCGCTCGTCGATCGTCTGGGTCGAGCGGACGGAAGATGCGAAGAAACTCGTCGAGGGCGACGAATTCGTCTTCGAGCATGAGCTGGAGCAGCGTTTCGGCTTGACGCTCGGCGAGATCCACGTCGTCGACAAGCCGCGCGCCTGGCCGCTTGGCCTCACCCTGGCCCGCGCCTTTGTCGCGCCCCGTATCGCGCTTGCCGGCGATGCCGCCCACGGCATCCACCCGATCGCCGGCCAGGGCCTGAACCTCGGCTTCAAGGATGTCGCAGCATTGGCCGAAGTGGTGGTCGAGGCCGACCGGCTCGGCCAGGACATCGGCGCCCTCGACGTGCTCGAGCGCTACCAGCAATGGCGTCGCTTCGACACTCTGCAGATGGGCATCACCACCGATGTGCTGAACCGGCTGTTCTCCAACGACATCGGGCCGCTGCGCGCCGTGCGCGACGTGGGTCTCGGGTTGGTCGAGCGCATGCCCAGGCTCAAGGACTTCTTCATCCGCCAGGCCTCGGGCCTCTCCGGCGACACGCCTCGGTTATTGAAAGGCGAGGCGATCTAGGGCTTCGCAATTGGCCGAGGCCTAACACGGCGTCGTCATCCACGGGCGGAGCGGGAGCGAAGCGGACGCGAAGACCCGAGGATCCATTCCGTGACTTTGATCGTAGGGTGCAGCGGAGCAGAATTCTGCATCGCTGCAACGCTTATAGGTAACGGAATGGATTCTATGGTCT
>LM655187.1:326344-368134 GCA_000824825.2 Mesorhizobium sp. ORS 3324 | reverse complement strand
CGCCATAGAATGACGACGTGAGGGGCGTTTCGGCCAATCATGAAGGCAGACGATCCGGCCTCCACAGCTTCAGCTTAGTTAACCTCGAACCCCAGCTTCTGCCGCAACCGCAACATCCGCTGGTCGGCGATCCGCACACTCTGCTCACCGCCCTGCGCCACACGGTTCATCATCCTGAGCAGATCGTCCCGCTCGTTCGGATCGAGGCGTTCGCGCAGAAAGGGCGCCAGCTTGTCGATGACGATCGTCGTGTCGTCGATCTGCGAGGCCGCCCATTTGGCATAGACGACCGCCTCGTCAGTTTTCTTCGGGCTCTGCGCGATCTCCGCAATCACCTCGCGCATGACGGCTTCGCGCTGCGGCAGGATCGGCCCATGCTCTGAAACGATTGCCGTGATCAGCGTCGCGGCCGCCACGACCGGATCGTCGATCGCCGTCAGCGGCGAAAGCGCTGCCTGCCTGCGCAGCTTCTTGCGGCGGATATTGCCCTGCACGCGTCCGATGACGTCGGCGACCTCGCTGGCCGCCTCGTTCATCGCCTTCAGCCGATACCACCAGATGGCCGCCGCGCCGAGCAGTCCAAGTATTGCGATCAGGAAAGGCATGCCGAATTCCCCCGAAATCGCGACAACGATAGGAGAAGTACAGCATCGCTTCAACGCCAGACAGTTGCAGCGATGAAGAAACCCCTAAAACCCGCGCAACCGGCATAGGTTGGTATCATGACCCCGGTATGTCGTAGATTGCCCTGACCTCGACGGTGCCGAGTTCGGCCAGCGGAATGCCGTCGGCGATTTCCAGCGCCTCTTCGAGATCCGCCGCCTCGACCATGACGAAGCCGAGCAATTGCTCCTTGGTCTCGGCGAACGGACCGTCGGTGACCAGCCGCTTTCCCTTGCGCCGGCGCAGCGATTTCGACAGCTTCACCGGCTGCAGAGCCTGGGCGATGATCAGCTTTCCCTGACGGTCGAGCTCCCTGTCATAAGCGAGCGAGTCGGCATCGAGCTTGGCCGAGCTTTCCGGAGTGAGCGCGAAAAGGTCTTTTTCCTCGCCATAGACCAGCAGGACATATTTCATGGTCAGTTCCCTTTCTGTGATGAACCATAGGAGGCGACAGCGATGCTGTCAGCCTTGCTTATGACGGCCGCCGCATGGTCGAGCAGGCATACCGCTACCCCGATGATGGCCAGCGCCGCCACCAATCGGCCGAGGCCGAGTGGCGGCGGATCCAACCAGAGGTCTTGCGGTTGCTGCGCCCTTCGGCCGGGATGCCTCCAAAGTGCGAAAAACAGATTCTCCATCCTGAACCTCCATCGGCCGTAACTCCGTGGCCGCTCGCAGGACGGTCCGGCCGCCGGGAAGCCGACATTTTTGCCACGACATTTTTTTCAGAAATTCTGGCTGGCCCGCCGGGCGCGGGCGGCGCCCGGCCGACGCCATGGATGGTCTTCCGGCGCACCCGCGCTATAGTTCAGGGGAACGTCGGCGCCGCCGACGCAAACCCCGACAAGGAGGACTTCATGGACCGCACCGCAAACGCCGTCTGGAAAGGCAATCTGAGGGAGGGCGGGGGCACGCTCGACACGCAAAGCGGGGTCCTGAAGGGCACGCCCTATTCCTTCAAGATGCGCTTCGAGGATGAAAGCGGCCGATCCGGCACCAATCCGGAAGAACTGATCGCGGCGGCGCACGCTGGCTGCTACGCCATGCAGCTCTCCCACTTCCTCGCCGAAAACGGCACCCCGGCCGCCGAGCTCGATGCCAGGGCGGTCGTCACGCTGGTGCCCGGCACCGGCATCACCGGCAGCGCCATCACCTTGGTCGGCAAGGTGCCGGGCATCGACGCGGCGAAATTCAAGGAACTGGCCGAGAAGGCGAAGGCCGAATGCCCCGTGTCGAAGGCACTCGGCGCCATCAAGGTCTCGCTGGATGCAAGGTTGGGGTGAGCGCTATTGCGAAAGCCGCTATCGGTTTGAAGCGCACCATTTCAGGCGCTTGCGCCGCCCCTCATCCCCCTGCCGGGACCTTCTCCCCGTATAGTGACGGGGAGAAGGAGCGCGCCGCGACTTCTCCGCGACCCTGTTGCAGCGCTGGCGATTGGCGAAACCGCCGGCGATAGCGCCCCTTCTCCCCGTCACTATACGGGGAGAGGATGCCGGCAGGCAGGTGAGGGGCAGCACCAGCGCCGGAGGACGATGCGTTGCTTGCGACCTAGTGTCCGCCACCCAGCGCCTCGATCTTCGCGCGCAGCGCCGCGACCTCTTCCTCAAGTGCCTTCACCCGCGCTTCGAGATCGGAGTCCGATGACGCCGGCGGCTGCCAGGGCACCGCTGCCGCCGAAACTTCCACCGGCCCGCTGAGCAGATGAACATAACGCTCCTCGCGCTGGCCGGGCGCGCGTTCGAGCAGCTGCACGAGCGGCGGCCGGCGGCCGATCAGAAGGTCGAGATTGTCGCGAAGCTCGTCCACCGTGGCAAAGCGCGCCATGCGTTCGGAGCGCGCGAGCAGCTCATGCGCCGTCTGCGCGCCGCGCAGGAGCAACAGCCCGACGATCGCGATCTGCGGCGTCGTCAGTGAAAAGCGCTGCGCCATCAGATGCTCGTAGCGCTCGACGCGCGAGGCGAAGGCCTGGCGCACCAGGCCCTTCTGCTCAAGTTGGCTGAGCGCCCGCCTGACTTCAGTCAGCTCAAGCGCCATCACCGGCTCACGCGCCGTCTTCTGGTTTGCCGCGGCATGCGCGCCGTTCAGCGTCAGCGGATAGACGTCCGGCGTCAGCTCCTTCTTCTCGATCAGGCATCCGAGCACGCGGGCTTCGATGGCGGAGAGGACGGGGAGGTCGGTCATGTGAGCTATCCTTTTGAGGCCGGAGGGACAGCACCCCCTCTGTCCTGTGAAGGATCGCGACAGCAACAAACTGCCGCTAAACCCTTCTCTCCACCATCATCTTCTTGATCTCCGCGATCGCCTTGGCCGGGTTCAGCCCCTTCGGACAAGTCTGCGCGCAGTTCATGATGGTGTGGCAGCGATAGAGCCGGAAGGGGTCTTCGAGATTGTCGAGCCGCTCGCCGGTCGCTTCGTCGCGGGAATCGATCAGCCAGCGATAGGCCTGCAGCAGCGTCGCCGGGCCGAGATAGCGCTCGCCGTTCCACCAGTAGCTCGGGCAGGAGGTCGAGCAGCAGGCGCACAGGATGCATTCATAAAGTCCGTCGAGCTTCTCGCGGTCCTCATGGCTCTGCAGCCACTCCTTGGCGGGCGTCGGCGACACCGTCTTCAGCCACGGCTCGATCGAGGCGTGCTGGGCGTAGAAAGTGGTGAGGTCCGGCACCAGGTCCTTGATCACCGGCATATGCGGCAGCGGATAGACCTTGATCGCGCCGGAAATGTCGTCGCAGCCCTTGGTGCAGGCAAGGGTATTGGAGCCGTCGATGTTCATGGCGCAGGAGCCGCAGATGCCTTCACGGCAGGAGCGGCGCAGCGTCAGCGTCGGGTCGATCTTGTTCTTGATCCAGAGCAGAGCGTCGAGAACCATCGGCCCGCAATCGTCCATGTCGACGAAATAGGTGTCCATGCGCGGGTTCTCGTCGTCGTCCGGCGACCAGCGGTAGATGCGGTACTCACGCAGATTCGTCGCGCCCTCCGGCTTCGGCCAAGTCTTGCCCTGCTGGATTTTCGAATTCTTGGGAAGCGTAAGTTCGACCATTACCTGCGGTCCTTTCGGATGACGAGCTTCAGCCCGGACCAGATTTCGTTCACGGCGGCGACCTTGACGTCGACGAGGTCGCGTTTGAGCGCCTCGGCGCGGATGATGTCCTCGGTGACGTCGGTCGGCACCTTCGATGCCTTCTTCGGCCAGGAAACCCAGACCATGCCGTCGCGCTTGATCGCCGTCTCGATATCGCCGAGACGATCCTCGATCTCGGCGCGTTGCCGGGTGAAGGCATGCACGGCATCGTATTTCTGACTGCCCGAGATCGCCGACCATCCAGGAAGCCGGTCGACCCCGGCAAAGGACACGGCATCCGCAAGCTCATCGAGCTCCGGCGGCAGCGCGATGAAGGCGGCGACCATGCCGTCCTTCAGGCCGAGCTTGGCCGGAAGGGGCGTGCCGGAATATCCCGCGGCCGCCAATGCCATGGTCAGTAAACCCTGGCCTTCGGCGCGATCTTGGCCGGGTTGATGCCGCCGTCCTTTTCGGCCAGCAGCGTTTCGGTGTGCACCGGCCGGTAAGTGAGCGTCACCTTGCCGTCCTCGCTGACGCGGGCCAGCGTGTGCTTGCGCCAGTTGGCGTCGTCGCGGTCGGCGAAATCTTCCCGGGCATGCGCGCCGCGGCTCTCCTTGCGCGCCGCGGCGCCATGCACCGTGGTGATGGCGTTGGCCATCAAATTCTCGAGCTCCAGCGTCTCGACGAGATCGGAGTTCCAGATCAATGAGCGATCGAACACTTTCAGGTCCTTGAGCTCGCCCCAGATCGCGGAGATGCGCTTGCAGCCATTGTCCAGCGATTCCTGGGTGCGGAACACAGCCGCATCCTCCTGCATCGCCTTCTGCATCTTTTCGCGAAGCACGGCCGTCGGCGTCGAGCCGTTGGCGTGGCGCAGCCGGTCGAAGCGATCCATGATCTTCTCGACCGAAGCCGCGTTGGGTGAGGGGATCGCCGACTTGCGGTCGATCACCTGACCGGCGCGCAGCGCCGCCGCGCGGCCGAACACGACGAGGTCGATCAGCGAGTTCGAGCCCAGCCGGTTGGCGCCGTGCACGGACGCGCAGCCAGCCTCGCCCACCGCCATCAGCCCGGGCAATACGCGGTCCGGGCTCTTTGCCGTCGGGTTGAGCACTTCGCCCCAATAATTGGTCGGCACGCCGCCCATATTGTAGTGCACCGTCGGCAGCACCGGGATAGGCTCCTTGGTCAGGTCGACGCCGGCGAAGATCTTTGCCGATTCCGAAATGCCCGGCAGCCTTTCATGCAGCACGGCCGGGTCGAGATGGTCGAGATGCAGGAAGATGTGATCCTTCTTCGGCCCGACGCCGCGGCCTTCGCGGATCTCCAGCGTCATGCAGCGCGAGACCACGTCGCGCGAGGCGAGGTCCTTGGCCGACGGCGCATAGCGCTCCATGAAGCGCTCGCCTTCGGAATTGACGAGATAGCCGCCCTCGCCGCGCGCGCCCTCGGTGATCAGGCAGCCGGCGCCGTAGATGCCGGTCGGATGGAACTGCACGAACTCCATGTCCTGCAGCGCAAGCCCGGCACGCGCCGCCATGCCGCCGCCGTCGCCGGTGCAGGTATGCGCCGAGGTGGCGGAGAAGTAGGCGCGTCCGTAGCCGCCGGTCGCCAGTACCACCATCTTGGCCGAGAAGCGGTGGATGGTGCCGTCATCGAGGTTCCACGCCACCACACCGGTGCAGGTGCCGTCCGGCTCCATGATGAGGTCGAGCGCGAAATACTCGATGAAGAACTGCGCATTGTTCCTCAGCGACTGGCCATAGAGCGTGTGCAGCATGGCATGGCCGGTACGGTCGGCGGCGGCGCAGGTGCGCTGCACCGGCGGGCCTTCGCCGAAATTCATCATCATGCCGCCGAACGGCCGCTGGTAGATCTTGCCTTCCTCGGTGCGCGAGAACGGCACGCCGTAATGCTCGAGCTCGTAGACGGCGGCAGGCGCCTCCCGGACCATGTATTCCTGCGCGTCGATGTCGCCCAGCCAGTCCGAGCCCTTGACGGTGTCGAAGAGATGCCACTGCCAATTGTCGGGGCCCATATTGGCGAGCGAGGCGGCGATGCCGCCCTGCGCCGCCACCGTGTGCGAGCGGGTCGGGAACACTTTTGTGATGCAGGCGGTGCGCAGGCCCTGCTCGGCCATGCCGAGCGTGGCGCGCAGCCCGGCGCCGCCGGCGCCGACGATTACCACGTCGAATTTGTGGTCGACAAAGGTATAGGCGGAAGCCGTGTTGGCGGTCGATGCGTCCTTGGCCAAGACTTCAGCCTCCGAATGCCAGTTTGAGCAGGGCGAAGAGCGAGGCGACGCCGACTGCCACCGAGAAGAATGTGTTGAGAGCGATCAGCGCCAGCTTCATGCCTTCGCCATGGACATAGTCCTCGATGATGACCTGCATGCCGAGCCGCATGTGGTAGAGCGCGGAAATCAGCACCAGCGACAGCACCAGCGCCACGAACGGATTGGCGAGCGAAGCCCGCACGTCGGCATAGCCGTGGCCGTTGACCGCGATCAGGAAGCCGACGAAGAACAGGATCAGTGGGATGTTGGCGACCGCGGTCAGCCGCTGGCGCCAGAAATGCTGCGTGCCCTCGCGGGCCGAGCCCAGGCCGCGGACCTTGGCCAGCGGCGTGCGCATGTCGGTGTTCTTCGCGCTCATCAGAAAGCTCCCCGCGCCGTATAGCCAGCAATCCAGATCAAGAGCGTGAGCACGATCGAGCCGGCGAGAGTTGCCCAGGCGATCTTCGAGGCGGTGTCTTTCTCCAACCCTGCCCCGGTGTCCCAGACGAGATGGCGCAGGCCGCCCAGCATGTGGTGCATCAGCGCCCATGTGTAGCCGAACAGGATCAGCCGGCCGAGCAAGGAGCCGAAGGCCCAGTTGACCCAGTCGAAGGCAGCCTGCGAGCTCGACGCGGCGATCAGCCAGGCCGCCACCAGCAGCGTGCCGAAATAGAGCGCGCCACCGGTGATGCGATGGATGATCGACATCGTCATCGTGATCGGCGGCCGGTAGACCGTCAGATGCGGCGAAAGCGGCCGTTCACGTCTGGCAACTGCGCGGGTGGCTGGTGATTTGCTCATGGCTCCCCCAGTTCGGCGTCCCGGAGCCGTTACGGATGCGGCGTTTGCCGCTTTCATTTATGACTTCGGACAGCCGGTTTCTAATGCTCTTTTTGCACCGCGTCAAAGCCGGAAAATCGTTTTGGAAACATCATTTAGTCTGACAAAAACGGGAGATTCCGCTTCAATCGATTAGCGAGCGGTGCGAAGCCGGCGCAGCGTGCTGCAGTGCGGCATTGCGGCTTCTATCTCGTGCAGGTCTGCGGCGTCGACCCCTTCTTCATCACAAGCGCCTCGCGTCCGTCGATCACGATTGCGTCATGTGTCTCCGCTTCCTGGTAACGGCTGCTCTGGTTGGCCGGCGACGCCGCAAACTCCTCGGAGCCGCCATCCGTCCCAACCACACGCAGCGACGTGCCGAGATTTTGGATGGTGATCATGCCGCCATTGCCGCATCTGTAGGTGGCCATGCCCATGCCGGATCGCGGCACGGTAAGGTCGGTGGTGATCTTGGTCGCCGGTGCTGGAGCCGTAGTTGGTGCCGCAGGTTGCTTGGCAGGAGCAGGCGGCACCCCGGTCGATACGGTGCTCGCCGCCTTGGGTGCGCCGTCCTGCGGCACGCAGGCAGTGGCTGCAAGAAGCAGTGGAATAACGAGAGACACCCGAACCGCGCGGCCAAACGTCATGTGCTGCCCCTTTCGTGCGCGGCACGCTAGCCACGCGGTGCGCCAAGATCAAGCTCACGCTTGAGTCAGCCGGCTTGGGCTGGGCGAGACGATGGATCGAGCCTGCCGCCAGAAATTAACCATGTTCATTAAGTTCCGGCCCCGAAGAGCGCCTGCCCCTTAACAAAGGTTAAGAAAGGGTTAATTTCCGATTCGGACGACGTTTGCAGGGAGAGCGACATGCGTTCGAATTCAGTGCGGGCACGCCTCGCGGCCGTCACCCTGGCGGCATTCGCCACCGGAATTGCCGTGCCGGCCGAAGCCGGCTTGCGTCATCACGACCGCGTCTACGCCGATTCCTTCGGCAATCTCGTCATCGACAGCGCCGCCGGCTACAAGCGCATCGTCGTCGGCGAGGGCAGGCACGCCAAGCAGCTTTCCGACTTCACCGGTGCCGGCCGGCCCGACGTGACCTACGAGGACGATGCAGGCGCGCCGGGTTGCTACCAGCCGCCGGTCTTCGTGAAGGGGCGCTCTTATATGTACGGACTTTCCGACGGCGAGATGCCCAACCTCAGCCCTTGCCGCTGAACGCCTTGGCCTGTTGCTCGGCGAGGCCTGGCGACAGGCGCAGGTAGTCGCGGCCGGCGCCCTTGGCTTCCGTGAAACAACAACCCGCTCCGCCCCCCTCAGCCGACGCTGAGCGGCTCGGGCACGAAGGCGGTTTCGGGCCGCTCATAGGAGAGGCGGACGCTGTCGCGGCCGTTCCTCTTGGCCTTGTAGAGCGCCTCGTCGGCACGCCGCATCAGCGGCGCCAGCCCCTCATTGCCGGTGCGGGCGGCGACGCCGAAGCTAGCGGTCACCCTGGTGCCAGGCGGAAGCCCGTCGACGGAGCCAGCCGAATAGTGGGTGCGGATCGCCTCCGCGAACAGGCGCGCCGCGCCCAGATCGCAGAGCGACAGAAGCACGGCGAACTCCTCGCCGCCGATGCGGCCGGCAGCGCCCCGCGTGCCCGTGGCAAAACGCAGCCTGGCGGCGAAATCGGCAATCACCCTGTCGCCCGCCTCGTGTCCGTGCTGGTCATTGAGCGCCTTGAAGTGATCGAGATCGGCAAGCACAAGCGCAACGGGGAATCCTGCCTTGGCGCATTGATCGAGCAGCAGTGTCGCCCGTTCCTCGAAGCCGCGGCGGTTGAGAAGGCCGGACAGCGGGTCTGTATGGGTCTCGGCCTTCAGCGCCTTCATCACGTCGAGCGCCGCCGCCGTGAACAGGCAAAGCGCGGTGAGGAGCGATAAAAGCGCATGCGAGAGCAGCGCCGTCGTCCAGTAGGACGAGGTGTAGAAGCCGTCATAGTTCGGGAACGGCCCATGCGCGACGACGACGATCAGCGTGCGGGCGATGAAGTTCAACCCGGACAGCAGCGACAGCGCGAACAGGATCTTTTCGGGCGGCCCGTTGTTACGCACCGTCTTGAGCTCGGCGGCGACGAGCAGGCTCAAGGCGCCGAAGCCGAAATTCATGGCAAGCACGCGCCAGGTGAGATCCGGCTGGACGAACATGAACCAGGAGAAGGCGGCGAGACCGCCGCCCGTCATGATGCCGATGCCGATATAGGGCACGCGCCGGCCGTAGCGGGCGACGATCGCGCTGGAAAGGCAGCAGGCGGCCATCGTGAAGCATAGGTTGGAGATCAGCTTGGTCAGCACGATGCCGACCGGAAGCGTGAAATATTGCAGCAGGAAGCCCGGCGCCGACAGGCAGTAGCTCGCGGCCAGCACCGCCAGGTAAGGACGATGGCGCTGATGGAACCACAGCACGAGGAACGCAGCGCCGAGCGCCAGCGCGATCGTCGGATTGAGCAGCGCTATGAGCAGACCGGTGTCCAAAAGACGGCGACTTTCCCCAACTTTACCCTAGGGGAGATGCTAGTACGGAAGCGCAAACAAGCAGTTAAGTCACAACGTGCAGATACGGGACCGAAGCGCGGAACGGCCGCCCGAGGCCGGCGTTTTCAGACAAAATCAGGAGAATGCCGATGGCCGATACGATCACCCTGACCGATCACGAAGCGATTCGTTCCTGGGCGGCGGCGCGCGCCGGTTTTCCCGCCGTCGTCGACGTCTCGCCCGAGGCCGGAACGCAGCCCATGCTGCGCCTGGTTTTCGGCCAGAACGCCTATGAGGACAACGACCGGCCGGAGCGGCCATTCAACGCCGGCGGCTATGAGCTGGTCGAATGGGACGAGTGGTTCAGGATTTTCGACGAACGAAAGCTGGCGCTGGTGGTCGCCGCCGACGAGCCCGGCCGGCGCGAGGAGTTCCACCAGATCGTTCGAAGGGAGGGGAGGTAGTTCCCTGGCATAGGGATTCTGAAAGGTTGCAGACTTGTCGGCGGACAGGTTTTCACGTTCATTTCCGTGAAATCGGCGCAAACGCTGGGGATTGGCTGAAGCCATCCCAACCTCGTCATCCCAGGGCGAAGCAGGAGCGTAAGCTCCGTCGCGGAGACCCTGGGATCCATTCCGTTACCTTTATCGAAGGGTGCAGCGGCGCAGAATTCTGCTCCGCTGCACCGCTCGTATGTAACGGAATGGATCCTTGGGTCTACGCGGTACGCTTCGCTTCCCGCTCCGCCCAAGGATGACGATCGCGATGGGCGTTTCAGCCAGTCGCCAAGTTTTGCGAGCGCTGAACTGCTCCCAAGCGAAAGGCCCGCACCGCTTTGCGGTCCGGGCCTTCCTGCCCTCCAGGCCGGCCCTTACTTCCAGTCGCGGATGTCGACGAAATGGCCGGCGATCGCCGCCGCCGCCGCCATGGCCGGCGAGACCAGATGGGTGCGGCCCTTGAAACCCTGGCGGCCCTCGAAATTGCGGTTCGAGGTCGAGGCGCAGCGCTCGTGCGGCTTCAGCCGGTCGTCGTTCATGGCAAGGCACATCGAGCAGCCCGGCTCGCGCCAGTCGAAGCCGGCGGCGACGAAGATCTTGTCGAGACCCTCGGCCTCCGCCTGTTCCTTGACCAGGCCGGAGCCCGGCACGATCATCGCGCTGACGCGCGGATTGACCTTCTTGCCCTCGACCACCTTGGCGGCGGCACGCAAGTCCTCGATGCGGCCGTTGGTGCAGGAGCCGATGAAGACCCGGTCGAGCGCAATGTCGGTGATCCTGGTTCCCGGCGTCAGCCCCATATAGTCGAGCGCGCGCAGCTTCGACGTGCGCTTGTTCTCGTCGGCGATCTCTTGCGGATTGGGCACCACGCCCTGCACCGAGACGACGTCCTCGGGCGAGGAGCCCCAGGAGACGATCGGCGGCAGCTTCTGCGCGTCGAGCACGACCACCTTGTCGAAATGCGCGCCTTCGTCCGAATGCAGCGTCTTCCAATAAGCCATCGCAGCATCCCAGGCCGCACCCTTCGGCGCGCGCGGCTTGTCCTTGACATAGGCGAAGGTCGTCTCGTCCGGCGCGATCAGGCCGGCGCGGGCGCCGCCCTCGATCGACATGTTGCAGATCGTCATGCGGCCTTCCATCGACAGCGAGCGGATCGCTTCGCCGGCATATTCGATGACGTATCCCGTGCCGCCGGCAGTGCCGATCTCGCCGATGATGGCGAGGATGATGTCCTTGGCGGTGACGCCTTCCGGAAGCTGGCCGTCGACGCGCACCAGCATGTTCTTGGCCTTGCGCTGGATCAGCGTTTGCGTCGCCAGCACATGCTCGACCTCGGACGTGCCGATGCCATGCGCCAGCGCGCCGAAGGCGCCATGCGTGGAGGTGTGGCTGTCGCCGCAGACGATGGTCATGCCAGGCAGCGTGAAGCCCTGCTCCGGCCCGATGATGTGGACGATGCCCTGGCGGACGTCGTTCTCGGAGTAGTAGTCGATGCCGAAATCCTTGGCGTTCTTGGCCAGTGCCTCGACCTGGATGCGGCTTTCCTCGTTCTTGATGCCGAACTTGCGCTCGGGCGAGGTCGGCACGTTGTGGTCGACCACGGCCAGCGTCTTTTCCGGATGCCGGACCTTTCTGCCACTCATGCGCAGGCCTTCGAAGGCCTGCGGGCTGGTGACCTCGTGGACGAGGTGGCGGTCGATATAGAGCAGGCAGGTGCCGTCGTCCTGGCGGTCGACGACATGGTCGTCGAAGATCTTGTCGTAGAGGGTGCGCGGTGCGCTCATGTGCGTAAATCCGTCGATATGAAAATGAGAAAAGCTGGCCGGGAGTTAGAACCGGCGAAGCGACTTGATCAGTCGGCCTCAGCTAAGTCGGCTGGTGAGCGCGCCGCAGACCCGCGCGGCAAATCGCGACGGCAGGCGCTTCCTGTCCTGCAGCACGAAACCCTTGTAGGCCGGATCGCCGAAAAGCTCTTCCATGGCAGGGTAGATAGCAATGTTTTGGCGTTTCAGCAATTGGCGTTGGCGCTGCCCCTCATCTCCCTGCCGGGACCTTCTCCCCGTATAGTGACGGGGAGAAGGGGCTGTCCGCAACGTCAACTCTCTTCCTCCAAGGCAATTGGCGAAATCGCCGATGAGAGCGTCCCCTCTCTCCGTCACTATACGGGGAGAGGGTGCCGGCAGGCAGGTGAGGGGCAGCGCCGACATCGGCGATTGAGGCTCAAACCACCTCGAACACAAAAGTCTTCACCAGCGCTTCCGGATCGCCGATCGCGTAGCAGCGGAACCATGGGCTTTCCTCCACCGCCCGCCATTTCTTCGCCTGCGCGAGCTCGTCGAACACGGCCTGGAAGCCGCCGCTCTCGAACACCTGGTCGCGCACGGTGAAGATGGCGTGGCCGCCGCTTTTCGTGATGCGCACCAACTCATGCAGGCCGGCTGCCGGAGCATGGCCGATGGTGAAGACGCCGGTCGAGAAGAAGGCGCGGAAATGGCCGTCCGGCCACGGCAGCGGGCCGCCGAGCATCGCCTTCTTCAGCTCGTTATAGGCATTGCGGCTGCCGGCGATCCTCAGCATCTCGTCGGAGAGATCGAGGCCGGCGATGTCGCCGTAACCCAGCGCCTTGAGCGACGGCCCCGACAGGCCGGTGCCGCAGCCGGCGTCGAGCAGCGGGCCTTCGCCCGAAGGCACATGGCGCGCCACCCAGGCGGTGATGAGGAACGGCAGCAGATAGCCGAGCGAGGCGGTCTCGCTGTCATAGGTCGCCGCCCATTCGGCATAGGCCTTGGCGAGCGCTTCCGGCGTCTCGGCCGAATAGACGGAGTCCAGCGCCGCATTGGCCTTGTCGAAATCCATGGGTCAGCCTCCTGGACATCTACCAACCCAAGGATCGTAGCGCGCTCTTTGCGTGGCGGCTATTCCTCGCGCTGCCGGCGCAGCCGTTTCTCCAGCGCCCGCAGCGCCAATGACAGGCCGACGGTCAGGATAAGATAGATATAGGCGACGATCGAATAGGTCTCGAAGAAGCGGAAGGACCCGGCGGCATAGACCTTGCCGATCTGCGTGATGTCGGCGACGCCCAGCACCGAGACCAGCGAGGAGTCCTTGACCATGGCGACGAAGTCGTTGCCGAGCGGCGGCAGGATGGTGCGGATCGCTTGCGGGAAGACGATCAGCCGGAAGCGTTGCACACGCGTCAACCCGAGCGCCTTGGCGGCTTCGATCTGGCCCTTCTCGACCGACTGGATGCCGGCCCGGAACACTTCGGAGATGAAGGCCGAATAGCCGATGGTCAGCGCCATGGTGGCGCGCCATAAAAGCGAGACGTCGCGCACCAGCAGTTCGCCCAACCAGCCGGCGCTCTGCAGCGGCGCCGTCAGCGCGTTCCAGGCCGCGACGAAAGCCGGCGCGCCGGCGAAGGCGATCCAGAACAGGAGCACCAGGATCGGCACGCCGCGGATGATCTCGACATAGAAGCGCGCAATCTGCCGAAGCCATTGCGAGCCGGACAATGCCATCAGCGCGATGCCGAGCCCAAGCACCGAGGCCAAGGCGAAGGCGACCACGGTGACGAAGACGGTGATGCCGATGCCCTTGGCGACGGTGGCGAAAACCTCGGCATAGAGGTCGCTGGCGGCAATGGCCAGCGCCGCGACAAGCGCAAGGATGGCCGCAGCGGCCAGCCACCAGGGGAACTCGGATTTGGCGGTGGAGGTTGCGACGGGCATCAGGCGTCGACGGCATAATTGTCAATGCCGCGTTCCGTCCCACCCCCCTCTGCCCTGCCGGGCATCTCTCCCGCAAGGGGGGAGATCAGATGTCGCCTTGGCTTTCGCCAATCTCCGATGCTGGAGGAAAGGCGCTGTCGGTGAAACTGCCAATCTCCCCCCTTGCGGGGGAGATGTCCGGCAGGACAGAGAGGGGTGGGAAGGAATGAGGCTTTCGCGACTTTCCGCCCGTCGCCGTTGCGCACCGCCCGCACCAAGATGGGCCTACTGCCCCATCTTGTAATCAAGGAACCACTTCTTGTTCAGCGCATCGAGCGTGCCGTCGGCTTTCAGCGCGGCGATCGCGGCGTTGACCGGCTTCACCAGGTCCGAGCCCTTGGGGAAGATGAAGCCGAAATCCTCGCTGCCGAGCGGCCCGCCGATCAGCTTGAGCTTGCCCTCGGAGGCGTCGACATAGCCCTTGCCGGCGGTGCCGTCGGTGAGCACCACATCGACGTCGCCGGACTTCAGCGCCTGTACGCTGGCGCCGAAGGTCTCGAACAGTTTTATCCGCGGGTTCTGCTCGTTGCCGTCGAGCACGCTGTAGACGGCGGTGTAGAAGGGCGTGGTGCCGGCCTGCGCGCCGATCAGCCCGTCCTTGAAGGCGGCAAAGCTCTTGGCGTCGGTGAAGCGGCTCTCGTCGCCGCGCACCAGCATGAACTGTTCCGAGCGCATATAAGGATCGGAGAAGTCGACCTTGGCCTTGCGCTCTTCCTTGATGGTGATGCCGGTCATGCCGATGTTGTACTGGTTGTCGGAAACCGCCTGGATCATCGCGTCCCAAGAGGTATTCTGGTACTCGACCTTGAAGTTGAGCCGCTTGGCTATTTCGTCCATCGCGTCATATTCCCAGCCGATCTGCTTGCCGGTCTTCTTGTCGATGAACTGCAGCGGCGGGTAGGCGTTCTCCGTCACCACCACGACCTTCTTGCCGCCGAGATCAGGTAGCGTATCGGCGAGCGCAGCGACAGGCGCGAGAAGGCAGGCCAGCAGACCGGCCAGCAGCAGTTTCGACTTGGTCATGAAAAACTCCCCGAACGTGATTGGCCGCACGATCCCCGCGCGCCAGAACAAATCAGGCGCCGACTTTAGCTTTCCGCAAGCGCCTTGCAAGCCGGTCCGCTGCGACGTTAAGCGTCGGCCTGGAATTCAATGCTTCGGGGAATTGATTTCGAGAACGGTCCTTGCGCGATCAATCCTGATCGGCAGTGGCCTCGCGTAGCCCGGCGACCAGGCGGGTCAGCGTGCCGTGCAGGGCTTTGAGCTCGACGCGTTCCAACGGCATGCTGCAGGCAAGCGCCGCCTGGACGTCCTTCATGCTCGCGCGCAGCGTCTCACCCTTGGCCGTCGGCTCGACCAGAACCCGGCGCTCGTCGGCACTGTCGCGGCGGCGGGTGACCAGGCCGCCCGCTTCCATCCGCTTGACCAGCGGCGTCAGCGTCGCCGAATCCAGCCCCAGCGCCTCGCCAAGCTCGCCGACGGTCATGGGCGCGCGCTGCCACAGCGCCAGCATCGCCAGATATTGCGGATAGGTGAGGCCGAGCGGGTCGAGCAGCGGCCGGTAGAGCCTCGTCATCAGCCCGCTTGCCGAATAGAGCGCGAAGCAGAGCTGCTGGTCGAGACGCGGAACGGCGATCGTCCCGGCACTATCCGCCGGGACGTCGCCTGGTCTGGTTTCGATCTTCGTCGTCATGCCGCCTTTGCCGCAAGCGCCACCGTGGAAAGCGCAACGTCGATATTCCCCCGGATGGCGTTGGAATAGGGGCAGACCTGGTGCGCTTCCGATACAAGCGCCTCCGCGGCCGCCTGATCAAGGCCTTTCGTCTCGGCCGCCAGCGCGACGCCGAGCCGGAAGCCGCCCTGGTCGGTCGGATGGAGGCTGACGGTCGCGGTCACCGCCGCACCCTCGAGCGGCAGCTTCTTCTTGCGCGCGACGAAGCGGATCGCGCTTTCGAAGCAGGCCGCATAGCCGGCGGCGAAAAGCTGCTCGGGATTTGTGGCGCCACCCTGCCCGCCGAGCTCCTTCGGCATCGCCAGATCGACCTTCAGAAGACCGTCGCTGGTCTCGGCATGACCGGCGCGGCCACCAACGACGCGAGCCTGGGTGGTGTAGAGTGCTGACATCTCTTTTCTCCATTTATCTTGTGCACGATTAGTTAGTACACAAGATAACTGGGTGTCAAGGGCGCCGGCGCTGGAATCCTTTGGGGCAGAAATCGGAACCGCTGGCGGGACAGCACCCCCCTCTGGCCTGCCCGCCATCTCCCCCGCAAGGGGGGAGATGGCAGCTTGGGCGCCGCGCCTTCCCCTCGATGTCGACAATTGCGAAAGCCGCAATGACGTCCGATCTCCCCCTTGCGGGGGAGATGTCCGGCAGGACAGAGGGGGGTGGGAAGGAATGAGGCGCTATAAGTACCGCCCTCGGGCTCGCCTCAGAGATGGCGGGGGCAGGTCCCGCCAAATGAAAGGCGGCCGAAGCCGCCTTTCCGAAACGCGTTATTGAGAAACGCGTTATTGAAAAGCCTTACTCGGCCGAAGCGGACTCGGCGGCCTTCTTCTCGGCGGCGTCCTGCGCGGCCTTCTCTGCGGCCAGCGCCTCGGCGGCGGCGACCTTCTCGGCCTCGATGCGGGCGCGCTCGGCGTTCAGCGCATCACGTTCCTCATCGTTAAGCTTGCGGGCGCGCACGCCGGTGTTTTCCGAAATGCGGGCCGACTTGCCGCGACGGTCGCGCAGGTAATAGAGCTTGGCGCGGCGCACCTTGCCGCGGCGCACGATCTCGACGCCCTCGACCATCGGCGAGTAGACGGGGAAAACGCGCTCGACGCCTTCGCCGTAGGAAATCTTGCGGACCGTGAAATTCTCCTGGAAGCCGGAGCCGGAGCGGGCGATGACGACGCCCTCATAGGCCTGGACGCGGGTGCGGCTGCCTTCGGTGACGCGCACCTGGACGCGCACGGTGTCGCCCGGCTGGAATTCGGGCAGCTTGCGCTTGGCTTCGATCTTGGCGGCCTGCTCGGCCTCGAGCTGACGGATGAGGTCCATCTCAAATATCCACTTCTTGTTCTTCCGACAGTCAGAGCGTCCTCGACTCGCCTTGCAGTTCCAACGACCGCTCGGCTATGCCCTTTGCGTCAAGCATCGGACAGGGACGGCTACACCGCCATTTGTTGACGGGTCCAGAAGACCGTTCTTCCGGTTCGGGCGGCCACATACAGCTATTTCGGCGCTTTGTCACGCCCTAATGCATGTCGCCCAGAAGTGTTCACGCTTCCGGGACAACGACATGCATCAACACAGGGACTTAAAGCGTGTCAGCTGAATCCGTTTCAGCGCGACGCGCTTTAAAGGCGTATTTTTGGAAGGCCGGCATCGCCGCGATCTTCCAATGCGGGGCTTGCACAGGATGCGCCGGCTTTCTAAAGCCGGGCAAAGCGTAAATCCTCTCCGGCGGCAACATTCCCCAATGTCAGTTTTCGACGCGATCCTGCTCTTCGTTGCAGGCTTTGTTTCAGGCGCCGCCAACGCGGTGGCCGGCGGCGGCACCTTTCTCACCTTCGGCGCTATGACGCTGGTCGGCCTGCCGCCGATCGCCGCCAACGCCACTTCCTCGGTGACGCAGCTGCCGGGCTACATCACCTCGACGCTCGCCTATTGGACCGATATCCGGCATTTCTGGCGCGGCGCCGTGCTGCTTTGCCTGATCTCGGCCCTCGGCGCGCTGGCCGGCTCGCTCATCCTGCTGGCGCTCACCAATCCGTCGTTCCGGGCGCTGGTGCCATGGCTGCTGATTGCCGCCACCGCCTTGTTTGCCGCCGGGCCGTGGCTGAAGCCGGCGGCCGGGCCGGAACACCAGGCCTCGGTCGGCTCGCTTGCCGGTTCGCTGGCTCAGTTCGCGACCGCCGTCTATGGCGGCTTCTTCGGCGCCGGCATGGGCGTCATGATGCTGGCCACCCTCGGCCTCACGCAGGCCGGCGACTATCACCGGCTCAACGCATTGAAGAACATGCTGTCCATCGTGATCGCGGCTGTCGCCATCCTGGTCTTCGTTTCCGGCGGCGTCGTCGCCTGGCCGCAGGCGATCGTCATGATCCCGGGTGTCGCGCTCGGCGGCTATGCCGGCGTGTGGGTGGCCAAGCGTGTGCCGCAGGCCGCAGTGCGCGGCTTCGTGGTCGCCGTCGGACTGCTTCTGGCCTTTTACTATTTCACCAAGGGGTGAGTCGCGAGCAGGTCCGGCCGCCGCTCCCTGGTCAGCTTCTCCGCCTCGGCGCGCCGCCACTCGGCGATCCTCTTGTGATTGCCGGAGGTCAGCACTTCGGGGATGGGCCTGCCTTCGAACTCCTGCGGCCGTGTGTAGTGCGGATGCTCGAGCAGGCCATTCTCGAAACTCTCTTCCTCGCCCGAAACGGCATTGCCCATGACGCCTGGCAGGAGCCGCACCACAGCGTCGAGCAGCACGAGTGCGGCCGGCTCGCCGCCCGACAGGATGAAATCGCCGATCGAGACCTCCTCCAGGCCGCGCGCCTCGATCAGCCGCTGGTCGACGCCCTCGAAACGGCCGCAAAGGATGACGACGCCCGGCCCGGCGGCGAGGTCGCGCACGTGGGCTTGCGTCAGCGGCCGGCCGCGCGGGCTCATCAGCAGGCGCGGGCGCGGATCGCCCGGCGGCGAGGCGTGGTCGATGGCCTTGGCCAGCACATCGGCGCGCATCACCATGCCGGCGCCGCCGCCGGCCGGCGTGTCGTCAACGGTGCGATGCCGGTCGGTGGCGAAATCGCGGATCTGGATCGCCTCAAGCGACCATGTGCCGGCTTCCAGCGCCCGGCCGGCGAGCGACAGGCCGAGCGCGCCCGGAAACATTTCGGGATAAAGCGTCAGCACCGAGGCGGCAAAGCTCACCGGTTGCCCCCGGCGTCCTTCGGTCCGCGCGGCCGCCCCTTCGGGTCGAAGCCGGAACGGCCCGGCGCGTCGCCCTCCTCGTCGTCTACCAGCCCCGCCGCCAGCGGATCGACCTGGACAAAGCCGTCGGCGATCGACACATGCGGCACCGCGGCCTGGGTGAACGGGATCAGCACGCCCTTGCGGCCGGCGAGCGTGACGTCGAGTATGTCGCCGCCGCCGAAATTATGCACGGCGACGATCCTGCCGATGGCGCCGGTGTCGTCCCTGACCTCCAGCCCGATGAGGTCGGCGTGGTAAAACTCGTCCTCCTCGCCGTCATCCGGCAGCATCGAACGATCGACGAACAGTTCCGTGCCGGCAAGCGCCTCGGCGGCGTTGCGGTCGTTGATGCCCTTGAAGCGTACGACGACCACCGTGCCGGCCGGCCTGATGTCGAGGATCTGGAAGGCGCGGCCATCCTTGGCATAGAGCGGCCCGTAATCGGCGAGCGCCAGCGGATCGCCGGTGAAGGTCTTCACACGCAATTCGCCCTTGATGCCGTGCGCGGCGCCGATCACGGCCATCTGGACGGGGTTCTCGAGCTTCGACATCGGTAGCGTTTCCTCTGCCCTGCTCTAACCCTCCCCGGGCGCCATTTCAATGACGCGCTCTTCACCGCTTCCTAACCTGCCGGGCAGAGAATGCCGACATGCAGGAATTCCTCATCCCGGCAAAGGCCGACCTCCAGGCGGCGCGCGAGACCTGGCTGAAAATGCTGGCGCGCGAGCGCCGGCTGTCGCCGGAAACGGTCGAGGCCTATGAGCGCGACACGCGCCAGTTCCTGCATTTCCTGACCGGACATTGCGGCGGCCCGCCTGGCATTGCCGAGATAGCCGACCTGCGGCCGGCCGATCTGCGCGCCTTCCTTGCCGCGCGTCGCAACGCCGGCGCCGGCGCCCGCACGCTCGGCCGCGGCCTGGCCGGCATCCGCTCGCTGTTACGCTTTCTGGAAAAGCGCGGGCTCGTCAACGCCGCGGGCGCTGCGGCCCTGCGCGCGCCGCGCCAGCCGAAATCGCTGCCCAAGCCGCTGACGGCGAGCGATGCAAAACAGGTCGTGGCCGTGGAAGGCCAATTGGCGGAAGAGCCCTGGATCGCCGCCCGCAATGCCGCCGTGCTGACGCTGCTCTACGGCTCCGGGCTGCGCATCTCGGAAGCGCTGGGCCTGACCGGCGCCGATCTCGCCACGGAGGCCGACACCGTGCTGCGCATCACCGGCAAGGGCGGCAAGACGCGGCTGGTGCCGGTGCTGCCAGTGGCGCTCAGGGCGGTCGCCGAATACCGGCGGCTCTGTCCCTTCCATATCGACCTCAAGGGCCTGCTGTTCCGCGGCGCCCGCGGCGGTCCGCTCAACCCGGCGATCGTTCAGCGCGAGATGGTGAAGCTGCGCTCGGCGCTCAACCTGCCGGAGACCGCGACGCCGCATGCCTTGCGCCATTCCTTCGCCACGCACCTGCTCGGCCGCGGCGGCGACCTGCGCACCATCCAGGAGCTGCTCGGCCACGCCAGCCTGTCGACCACGCAGGTCTACACCGGCGTCGACACGGCAAGGCTGCTCGACATCTACGAACGGGCGCATCCAAGGGCGTGAATCCGCCAACAGCGCGCCGCACCCTCAATGGAACTGCACGCAGCCGAGATTGGGCAAAGCCTTCCGAATGGTCTGCGCCGCGTCGCTTCGCTCCTTGCTCCGCCATAGGATGACGACGCGAGTGGCGCTTCAGCTAACCGTCAAGATGTTCCATCCGACAGCTCAAGCGAATATCGTCAAAACTCACTGCACAATTTCATTTTCCCGGTTAACCGTTTTGCCGCTTTTTCAGCTTAAGAAGCTCCTCATGAAACGCGTCATCGCCATCGCCGACCGCGCGGCTCTCGTCTCGTTGAAGCTGCTCGCAGCGCTCAACGTGCTGTTCTTCCTGTCGTTCCTCGTCGTCCTGCTCCTGGCCGGCAGGGCGCATGCCGACGCTCTCGCCTGCGGCGGCGCCGATCTGCTGGCAGGTCTCGAGAAGAGCGATCCCGCCGCGTTCAAGAAGGTCGAGACCAAGGCGGCCGCCGTTCCGAACGGCAGGGGCCTGCTGTGGAAGCTGGAGAAACCCGGCGAAAAGCCGTCATACCTCTTCGGCACCATGCACATCACCGACACGCGCGTCACCACGCTGCCGGCCGCGGCCCGCAAAGCCTATGACGGCGCCGACACCATCATCATCGAAACCACCGACGCGCTCGACAAGGCCAAGATGATGGCGGCCATGGCCGCCGAGCCCGGCCTGATGATGTTCACCGACAACACCACGCTGTCGTCGCTGCTCTCGCCCGAGGACGCGGCGGTGCTGAACAAGGGGCTTGATGCGCGCGGCATTCCGCCCCTCACCGTCGCCAAGATGAAGCCGTGGATCCTGTCGGCCATGGTGGCGCTGCCGGCCTGCGAGGTGGCGCGCCAGGCCGCCGGCGCGCCGGTGCTGGATGTCAAGCTCGCCTCCGAAGCCAAGGCGTCCGGAAAGGACGTCGAGGGGCTGGAAACCGCCGCCGACCAGTTGCGCGCCATGGCTTCGCTGCCGCTCGCCTACCACATGAAGGGGCTGGTGGAGACCTTGAAGCTCGGCGACAGGGTGAACGACGTCAACGAGACGATGATCGTGCTCTACCAGCGCGGCGAGGTCGGCATGTTCTGGCCGCTGTTCCGCGCCGTGCTGCCCGATGGCGAAGACGACAAGGCCGGCTATGCCGCCTTCGAACAGACCATGATCACCAGCCGCAACAAGGTCATGGTGGAGCATGCCCAGCCGATCCTGGCCAGGGGCAATGCCTTCATGGCGGTCGGCGCCCTGCATCTGCCCGGCCCGGACGGACTGGTCGAGGATTTCCGCAAGGCAGGGTATATTGTTACCGCCGTCAACTGAGTCGTCTGGCGGCTGGGGAGCGGAAAATGCCGGTTTTTCAGCGCTTTCCGCCCGCCCGCGTGAAACCCAATTCAGGGTTGCGCGTTGATGGCTGTTGATTGAAGCTTTTCATTCCAAGGAGGACACGTTTCATGGCGAATCCTAACGACCCCTTCACCCCTCCGAGCACGCCTCCCTCGTCGGGCGGCGGCGGCAGCGGGTGGCTGATCGCCCTTGTTGTCATTATCCTGGCCATTGTTGCGTATTATGTTTTTGGCAGAACCGGCGGCGAAAAGGCCCCTGCGCCCGCCGAGCCGCCGGCCGCCACCACGCCAGCCCCGGCGCCAGCACCGGCAACTCCGGCGCCTGCGAAGCCAGCCCCTGCCCCGGCTCCAGCACCTGCGCCAGCTCCGGCACCATCGCCATCCCCGGCTCCGGCGCAGTAATCAGCTGAGCCTAACGATGAACGGCCCGCTCAAGCGGGCCGTTTGGTTTGGAACGCTGCGCCTTCGTCATCCCTCGGGTCTGCGCGCGTCGCTTCGCTCCTTGCTTCGCCCGAGGATGACGAGGCAATGGGCGTTCGGCCTTATCGCCTAAATATGAATAGACTTGAAGAACGTGGCCAGCGCCGCTTCCTTGACCGCTTCCGACATCGTCGGATGCGCATGGCAGGTGCGGGCGAGGTCTTCGGAGGAGCCGCCGAATTCCATCAGCACCGCCGCCTCGTGGATCATCTCGCCGGCGCCGAAGCCGACGATATGGACGCCGAGCACGCGGTCGGTCCGCTTGTCGGCCAGGATCTTAACGAAGCCGTCCGTGTGCAGCATGGCGCGCGCGCGGCCATTGGCGCTGAACGGGAATTTTCCCGTCTTGTAGTCGATGCCGGCCTTCTTCAGCTCCTCCTCGGTCTTGCCGACGGAGGCGATTTCCGGGCTGGTGTAGACGACGCTCGGGATGACATCATAGTTCACGTGGCCGGCCTGTCCGGCGATCGTCTCGGCCACCGCCACGCCCTCGTCCTCGGCCTTGTGCGCCAGCATCGGCCCGGCAATGACGTCGCCGATGGCGTAGATGCCGGGCACGTTGGTCCTCAAATGCCCGTCGGTCTTGACCCGGCCGCGCTCGTCGACCTCCACGCCAGCTTCCTTCAGCCCCAGGCTGTCGGCATAGGGGCGCCGCCCGGTGGCGACCAGCACCACATCCGCCTCGATCGTTTCCGCAGCACCGCCCTTGACCGGCTCGAACGTGATGCTGGCGCCCTTCTTCGACTTGGCGACGCCGGTGACCTTGGCGCCCAGCTTGAACTCGAAACCCTGCTTGGAGAGCAGCCGCTGGAACTGTTTCGCCACCTCGCCGTCCATGCCGCCGAGGATGGTGTCGAGGTACTCGACCACCGTGACCTTGGCGCCGAGCCTGGCCCAGACCGAGCCGAGCTCCAGCCCGATGACGCCGCCGCCGACCACCACGAGATGGCCGGGCACCTTGGCCAGCGACAGCGCTCCCGTGGACGATACGACCACCTTCTCGTCGAAATCGACCTTGACGCCCGGAATGCCGGCGACGTCGGAGCCGGTCGCAATCACGATGTTCTTGGTCTCGATCTCCTCGACCTTGCCGTCCTCGCCGGTGACCGACACCTTGCCGGCGCCGACCACCTTGCCGGTGCCGCGGAAGGAATCGATCTTGTTCTTCTTGAACAGGAAGGCGACGCCGTTGACGTTGGAGGTCACCGTCGCGTCCTTGTGCGCCAGCATCTTCTTGAGATTGAGCTTCGGCGCGCCGACCTCGACGCCCAGCATGTCGAAGGTATGGCCGGCTTCGGCGAACGTCTCGGAGGCGTGGAGCAGCGCCTTCGACGGGATGCAGCCGATGTTGAGGCAGGTGCCGCCGAAAGTGGCGTTCTTCTCGACCACCGCCGTCTTCAGGCCGAGCTGCGCAGCCTTGATGGCGCAGACATAGCCGCCCGGTCCCGATCCGATGATTACGACGTCATAAGCCATGAGACTGTCCTTCTTATCCGGCTTTGGAGCGGTTCGGGATCGAACCGCTCCAGTTCTTTTCTTCGTACGCAATTCCGAAACGGGAAACCGCTGGGCACTTTTCCTTGGAATTGCTCTAGCGGCCGCCGCTTACATTGAGGATCGCGCCCGTTATATAGGAGGCCGCGTCCGACAGAAGATAGAGAACCGCGTTTGCGACCTCATCGGCCGTGCCCGCCCTTTTCATCGGCAGCGTGTCCTGCATCCGCGCCACGCGATCCGGCTGCCCGCCGGAGGCATGGATCTCGGTCTCGGTGATGCCGGGACTGACCGCGTTGACGCGGATGCCTTCCAGCACCACCTCGCGCGCCAGCCCGATGGTCATGGTGTCGATCGCGCCCTTGGAGGCGGCGTAGTCGACATATTCGCCGGGCGAGCCCAGCCTGGCCGCGGCCGAGGAGAGATTGACGATGGCGCCGCCCTTGCCGCCATGCCGGGTCGACATGCGCTTCACAGCCTCGCGGGCGCAGAGGAAGGAGCCGACGACGTTGATGCGCATCATGCGCTCGACCCGCGCCGCGCTCATCTCGTCGACGCGCGCCTTGACGTCGACGATGCCGGCATTGTTGACGAAGGCGTCGAGCCGGCCAAAAACCCGGTCCACCGCCTCGAACATCGCCATGACATCGGCCTCACTGCCGACATCGCCCTTGATCGCGAAGGCCTCGCCGCCGGCGACTTCAAGCTCGGCGACCAGCGCGTCGGCAGCAGCCTGGTTGGAAACATAGTTGACCGCAACGCGATAGCCGGCTTGGCTTGCCTGCCGGCAAATGGCGGCGCCGATGCCGCGGCTGCCGCCGGTGACCAGCATCGTCTTCTTATGCACGCTCATTCCTGCACGCTCATTCCTGGCAGCCTTTCAGGGCAAAGACGTCCCACGGCACTTTGGAGAAGCCGGCGGGACCGTATGCGGCCGACATTTCGAGGGACGGCCCGAGATCGGGAAAGATCAGTGTCTTGGGCGCATCGGCGCCTTCGGCCGGCAGCAGGCCGATGCCGCCCTTGTCATCGGCGCTGTAGATGACGCCTTCCCACATCGTGCAGGCGGCAAGTTCCTCGCCGGTGACGTCGCCGGTCGGGCATCTGTACATCAGCGAGCCGTGCGGGCGCCCAGCGGAGCCTTCGGTCCACATGGCGATGCCGTCGAGCACGGTCTTGTTGTCGAGGATCATGCGGAACGTGTTGGTGATCGTCGCCGAGGTGCCGGCCGGGGTGAAGTCGATCTCGGCGCCGCTCTGCGCCTCGCCATAGACGGCAAGCTGGATCGGGCAGGCGGCATGGGCATCGGCAGCTATGAGAGCCGCGCCGGCCGCAAGCACGACCGGCCTCGCGATGCCGAGCCAACAGGCTTTCATTCGCTGCCTCGGCCGTGAGCCGCCATATACCACCTTACAGATCGAGCACCAGCCGCTCGGGATCCTCGAGGCTTTCCTTGACGCGCACCAGGAAGGTCACCGCTTCCTTGCCGTCGACGATGCGGTGGTCGTAGCTCAGTGCCAGATACATCATCGGGCGGATGACGATCTGGCCGCCGACCACCATCGGCCTCTCCTGGATCTTGTGCATGCCGAGGATGCCGGACTGCGGCGCGTTGAGGATCGGCGTCGACATCAGCGAGCCATAGACGCCGCCATTGGAGATGGTGAAGGTGCCGCCCTGCATGTCGGCGACCGAAAGCTTGCCGTCGCGCGCGGCAAGGCCGAGCCTACCGATCTCCTTCTCGATCTCGGCGATGGACATCTGGTCGGCGTCGCGCACCACCGGCACCACCAGACCCTTGTCCGTGCCGACGGCGACGCCGACATGGGCGAAGTTCTTGTAGATGATGTCGGTGCCGTCGATCTCGGCATTGACCGCCGGGATCTCCTTCAGCGCATGCGTGACCGCCTTGGTGAAGAAGCCCATGAAGCCGAGCTTCACGCCATGCTTCTTCTCGAACACGTCCTTGTACTTGGCCCGCAGCGCCATCACCGCGCTCATATCCACCTCGTTGAAGGTGGTGAGCATGGCTGCGGTCGACTGCGCCTCCTTGAGGCGGCGGGCGATCGTCTGCCTGAGCTTGGTCATGCGCACGCGCTCTTCGCGCGAGGCATCATCCGGCGCGGACGGGGCGCGGGCAGCGACCGGCGCAGGCGCTGCCTTCGGCGCCTCGACCGGTTGCGAGGGCGCGCCCTTGGCGATGGCGTCGAGCACGTCGCCCTTCAGCACCTGACCGCGCTTGCCGGAGCCTGCGAGTTGCTCGACCGAAAGATTGTGCTCCGCGATCAGCTTGGCCGCGGCGGGAGCCGGCGGCATGGTGCGCGGCTCGATCGGGCCGTTGTCGCCGGCGATCTTGGCGGTCTCGGCCGAGGCCTGCTTGACCGTGGAGGCCGCGTCCGGGCTGGATGCCTGCGCCACCGCCTGCGGCTTGGTCGCCGGCGCGGCCGCTTGGCCGCCGGCGGCAATCGAGCCGAGCAGCGCGCCGACATTGACCGTCTCGCCTTCCTTGACGGTGATCTCGGAGAGCGTTCCGGCGCTTGCGGCAGGCACTTCCACCGTCACCTTGTCGGTTTCGAGCTCGACCAGCGGCTCGTCGGCGGCGATCGCATCGCCGACCTTCTTGAACCACTTGCCGACGGTCGCCTCGGTGACGGATTCGCCGAGTGTGGGGACGCGGATTTCGGTAGCCATTGTGCCTGTCCGTTTGTTTCTTCTTGAGGTCTGTTTCGTCCGGTCTGCCTACTCACCCAGCGCGTCGTCGAGCAAGGCAGCGAGCTGACTGAGATGCTTCGACATCAACCCGGTCGCCGGCGAGGCCGAAGCCGGCCGGCCGGTGTAGCGCACCCGCTGATGCTTGGCGTCGATATGCGCCAGCACCCATTCGAGATAAGGGTCGATGAACGACCAGGCGCCCATGTTCTTGGGCTCCTCCTGGCACCACACCATCTCGGCGTTGCGGAAGCGCGACAGCTCGGTGATCAGCGCCTTGGCGGGGAACGGGTAGAGCTGTTCGACGCGCAGCAGGTAGATGTCGTTGATGCCGCGCTTCTCGCGCTCCTCGTAGAGGTCGTAATAGACCTTGCCCGAGCAGAGCACGACGCGGCGGATCTTGGAATCCTTGACCAGCTTGATCGGCTGGTCGGCCAGGAGCTGCGCATCGTCCCACAGCAGCCGATGGAACGAGCTTTCGCCCGCCATTTCCGACAGCGTCGACACCGCCCGCTTGTGGCGCAGCAGCGACTTCGGCGTCATCAGGATCAGCGGCTTGCGGAAATCGCGCTTCAACTGCCGGCGCAGTATGTGGAAGTAGTTGGCCGGCGTGGTGACGTTGGCCACCTGCATGTTGTCCTCGGCGCAGAGCTGCAGGAAGCGCTCGAGGCGCGCCGACGAGTGCTCCGGTCCCTGGCCCTCATAGCCGTGCGGCAGCAGGCAAACGAGGCCCGACATTCTCAGCCACTTGCGCTCGCCGGACGAGATGAACTGGTCGAACACCACCTGGGCGCCGTTGGCGAAGTCGCCGAACTGCGCTTCCCAGAGCGTCAGCGCCTTGGGCTCGGCGAGGCTGTAGCCATATTCGAAGCCCAGCACCGCCTCTTCCGAGAGCATCGAGTTGATGACCTCGTAGCCGGCCTGCGCCGCCGACAGGTTGTTGAGCGGGATGTAGCGGGTCTCGTCCCGCTGGTCGTAGAGCACGGAGTGGCGCTGCGAGAAGGTGCCGCGCTCGGAATCCTGGCCGGAGAGCCGGATCGGATTGCCGTCGAGCAGGATCGCACCGAAGGCAAGCGCCTCGGCCGTCGACCAGTCGATGCCTTCGCCGGATTCGATCGCCTGGCGGCGGTTCTCGAGGAAGCGCAGGATCGTCTTGTGCGCCTCGAAATCCTTCGGCACCTCGGTCAGCTTCTTGCCGATCTCCTTCAGCGTGCGCACCGGCACGGCGGTCTTGCCGCGCCGCTGTTCGTCCTGGTTGTCGGCGGTGCGCAGGCCCGACCAGGCGCCGTCCAGCCAGTCTGCCTTGTTCGGCTTGTAGGACTGGCCGACCTCAAATTCGGCCTCGAGATGCGCGCGCCAGTCCGCCCGCATCTTATCGACCTCGGCCTGGGTGACGTGGCCTTCGGCGATCAGCCGGTCGGCATAGATTTGCACCGTCGTCTTATGGCTGCGGATGTTGCGGTACATGATCGGCTGGGTGAAGGACGGCTCGTCGCCCTCATTGTGGCCGAAGCGGCGGTAGCAGAACATGTCCACCACCACGGGCTTGTGGAACTTCATGCGGAATTCGGTCGCAACCTTGGCGGCGTGCACCACCGCCTCCGGATCGTCGCCGTTGACGTGGAAGATCGGCGCCTCGATCATCTTGGCCACGTCCGACGGATAGGGCGAAGAGCGCGAGAAGCGCGGGTTGGTGGTGAAGCCGATCTGGTTGTTGATGATGAAATGCAGCGTGCCGGCGACGCGATGGCCGCGCAGGCCGGAGAGCCCGAACATCTCGGCGATCACGCCCTGGCCGGCAAAGGCCGCATCGCCGTGCAGCAGCAGTGGCATCACCTTGGCGCGTTCCGACAGAGGCACGATCTCGCCGCGCTCGCGGCCGACGAGCTGGTCCTGCTTGGCGCGCGCCTTGCCCATCACGACGGGGTCGACGATCTCCAGATGCGAGGGGTTGGCGGTCAGCGACAGGTGCACCTTGTTGCCGTCGAATTCGCGGTCCGACGAGGCGCCGAGATGGTACTTCACGTCGCCCGAGCCCTCGACATCGTCCGGCGCGGCCGATCCGCCCTTGAACTCGTGGAAGATGGCGCGGTGCGGCTTGGCCATCACCTGGGAAAGCACGTTGAGGCGGCCGCGGTGGGCCATGCCGAGCACGACCTCCTTCAGGCCGAGCTGGCCGCCGCGCTTGATGATCTGCTCCAGCGCCGGGATCAGCGACTCGCCGCCGTCAAGGCCGAAGCGCTTGGTGCCCTTGTACTTGACGTCGATATACTGCTCGAAGCCCTCGGCCTCGATCAGCTTCGACAGGATCGCCTTCTTGCCGGTGGCGGTGAAGGTGATCTCCTTGTCGGCGCCTTCGATGCGCGCCTGGATCCAGGCCTTCTCCTCGGGGTCGGAGATGTGCATGAACTCGACGCCGAGCGTCGAGCAATAGGTGCGGGTGAGGATATCCAGCATCTGCCGGATGGTGCCAAATTCGAGCCCCAGCACATTGTCGAGGAAGATCGGCCGGTCGTAATCGGCTTCGGTGAAGCCGTAGTTCTCCGGCGACAGCTCGTTATAGTCCTCGAGCGGATTGGCGATGCCCAGCGGATCGAGCTTGGCGTGCAGGTGGCCGCGCATGCGGAAGGCGCGGATCATCATGATGGCGCGCACGGAATCGCGCGTCGCCTGATGCACGTCGCCGTCGGAAAGGACGGCGCCATTGACGACCGCCTTCTCCTTGACCTTTTTTTCGATGTGCTTTTCGACCAGGCCCCAATTGCCGTCGAGCGCCGAGACCAGCTCGCCATTGGCCTGCAGCGGCCAGGAAGGCTTTGCCCAGGAGGCGCCGGTGGCGTTCTTGCGGACATCGCCGGCGTCGTCCTTCAGCCCCGCGAAGAAATTCCGCCACTCCGGATCGACGGAGGCCGGATCGTCCTCATAGGCAGCATAGAGCGCGTCGATATAATCGGCATTGCCGCCATAGAGGAACGAGGTGAGAGAGAATTGGTCGTTGGCCTGATCTTGTCTTGCCATTTTCGTCTGCGGAGCCTGGCTCCGTCTCCTTAGTGTGGAAGGGAGTAGGGGAGTAAGGCAGTAGGGGAGTAGGGCATTTCTTGCCGCCGGTCCTTCCCTACTCCCCTATTCCCTTACTCCCCTAGTCCCTTAACCTTTAATCGCCTCGACCAGCGTCGTGCCGAGCCTTGCCGGCGACGGCGAAACCTTGATGCCGGCCGATTCCATCGCCGCGATCTTGTCTTCCGCGCCGCCCTTGCCGCCGGAGATCACCGCGCCCGCATGACCCATGGTGCGGCCGGCCGGCGCCGTGCGCCCGGCGATGAAGCCCGCCATCGGTTTCTTGCGGCCGCGCTTGGCCTCGTCCTTCAGGAACTGCGCGGCATCTTCCTCGGCCGAGCCGCCGATCTCGCCGATCATGATGATCGACTTGGTCTCGTCATCGGCAAGGAACATCTCGAGCACGTCGATGAACTCCGTGCCCTTGACCGGGTCGCCGCCGATGCCGACAGCGGTGGTCTGGCCGAGGCCGACATTGCTGGTCTGGAAGACCGCCTCATAGGTAAGTGTTCCCGAGCGGGAAACAACGCCGACCGAGCCCTTGCGGAAGATGTTGCCGGGCATGATGCCGATCTTGCATTCGTCGGGGGTCAGCACGCCCGGGCAGTTCGGGCCGATCAGCCGCGAGGAGGAACGGTCGAGCCGCGCCTTGACCTTGACCATATCCATCACCGGGATGCCCTCGGTGATGCAGACGATCAGCGGGATCTCGGCCTCGATCGCCTCGATGATGGCTTCGCCCGCACCTGCCGGCGGCACGTAGATGACGGAGGCGTTGGCGCCGGTCTTTTCCTTGCCTTCGGCGACGGTGGCGAAGATTGGCAGCGTCTCGCCCTTGGCGCCGGTCCAGGTCTCGCCGCCCTTCTTCGGATGGATACCGCCAACCATCTTGGTGCCGTGATAGGCCACCGCCTGCTCGGTGTGGAAGGTGCCGGTCTTGCCGGTCAGACCTTGGACCAGCACCTTGGTGTTCTTGTCGACGAGAATGGACATCGCGGCCCTTTTCTAAAAACCGTTGATCGAGGAAGGCGAAACGCGCCGGTAGAGGCCGCTCACCATGTCTTGCCAGGCATCGCTGCCGGCGGGCTTGAACTGCAATTGCATGTGGTAGGCGTCGGCGCCGTCGAAATCATAAGTCACCCGCGCTGCGCCGCGCGGCGAGGAGCGCAGCAGCGAAAGACTATTGCCGTCCCGTGTGCCGGTCGCGGGCGAGGCCGGCACGAATCCCATCGAGTCGAACTGGTGCATGGTGAAGACGCCGCCCGGCTGGTCGAAGCCGAAGACATTATGCGCGGCGAACGACACCTTCCCGTCGCGACTCTGGCGGTAGCGCTGCACGACGAACAGCCCGCCGAATTCGGCCTCGGCCACCACTTCCGCGGTCGCGGTGCCTGCGCCGGTCCATTGCGTGGCCGATACCTCTTCCTCGCCACGCCACGCGCCGACCAGCGCCTGCAGGCGCCGGTGCTCGGCCGATAGCGTGAAGGTGGGCGCCGCGTTCATGGGTCAGAGCCGCTTGAGGTCGGTGACGGTGAGGTCGCTCTTGGCATTGCCGGTGTTCAGCGTCGTTGCCGGCTCGAACATCAGCACCACCGGTTCCTTGGTCAGCGAGCGCGGGCGATGCTCGACGCCGCGCGGCACGACGATGAAGTCGCCCTCGCCGAGCTCGACCGGCCCGTCGCGGAAATCGATGGCGATCCGGCCGCGCAGCACGAGGAAGGCTTCGTCCTCATGGTCATGCGCATGCCAGTCGAAGACCTCGCCGAACTTGGCGACCTTGGCGTGGCTGTCATTGACATCGCCGGCGATGTGCGGATCGAAGACCTTGGTGATCATCCGGTCCGCCGCCTCGACCAGGTTTATCTTGCGCGGAGGCATCCGCTCAGCCCTTCACCGCCTTAACGATCTTCTTCGCCGCGTCGTCGAGGTCGTCGGCGGAGACGACGTTGAGGCCGCTGTCGTTGATGATCTTCTTGCCGAGCTCGGCATTGGTGCCTTCCAGACGCACGACCAGCGGCACCTTCAAGCCGACTTCCTTGACCGCCGCGATCACGCCCTCGGCGATGACGTCGCACTTCATGATGCCGCCGAAGATGTTGATCAGGATGCCTTCGACTGCCGGGTCCTTGGTGATGATCTTGAACGCCGCCGTCACCTTCTCCTTCGATGCGCCGCCGCCGACGTCGAGGAAGTTGGCCGGCTCGGCGCCGTAGAGCTTGATGATGTCCATCGTCGCCATGGCCAGCCCTGCGCCGTTGACCATGCAGCCGATATTGCCGTCGAGCGCGACATAGGCGAGGTCGTATTTCGACGCCTCGATCTCCTTCTCGTCCTCCTCGGTGGTGTCGCGCAGCTCCATCACGTCCGGATGACGGAAGAGGGCGTTGTTGTCGAACGACACCTTTGCGTCGAGCACGCGCAGGTGGCCGTCCTTCATGACGATCAGCGGGTTGACCTCGAGCAGGCTCATGTCCTTCTCGGCGAAGGCCTTGTAGAGCGCCGGGAACAGCGCGGCGCCGTCCTCGGCTGCATCGCCGTCGAGCTTCAGCGCGGCGTTGAGCTTCTTCACGTCGTCAGCCGTCACGCCCTTGTCCGGGTCGATGGCGACGGTCAGGATCTTCTCCGGCGTGTCATGCGCGACCGCCTCGATGTCCATGCCGCCCTCGGTCGAGACGACGAAGGCGATGCGGCCGACCGAGCGGTCGACCAGGATCGACAGATAGAGCTCGCGCTCGATGTCGGCGCCGTCCTCGATATAGAGGCGGTTGACCTGCTTGCCGGCCGGGCCGGTCTGCTTGGTGACCAGGGTGTGGCCGAGCATCTCCTTGGCGTTGGCGGCGACCTCGGCCGGCGACTTCGCCAGCCGCACGCCGCCCTTGGCGTCGGGGCCGAGCTCCTTGAACTTGCCCTTGCCGCGGCCGCCGGCATGGATCTGGCTCTTCACCACATAAAGCGGGCCGGGCAGCGCCTTGGCGGCGGCTTCAGCTTCGCCGGCGTTGAACACCGGCGCGCCTTCGGCGACCGGAGCGCCGAAGGTCTTCAGCAACGCCTTGGCCTGATACTCATGAATGTTCATGCGCTTGGTCTCCGGGGAGGGGCGATTACTTGCCGGCGAGTTGCGGGGCGATCTTGACGCAGGCCTCGGTCAGGCCCTGCACGGCCGCCACCGAGTTGTCGAACATCTTCTGCTCGGCCTTGGAAAGGTCGATCTCGATGACGCGCTCGACGCCGCCGGCGCCGATCACCACCGGCACGCCGACATAGGTGTTCTTGACGCCATATTGGCCCGACAGGTGCGCGGCGCAAGGCAGCACCCGCTTCTTGTCCTTGAGGTAGGATTCGGCCATGGCGATGGCCGAGGCCGCCGGCGCGTAATAGGCCGAGCCGGTCTTCAGCAGGCCGACGATCTCGGCGCCGCCGTCACGCGTACGCTGCACGATCTGGTCGAGCTTCTCCTTCGAGGTCCAGCCCATCTTGACGAGGTCGGGCAGCGGGATGCCGGACACCGTCGAATAGCGGATCATCGGCACCATCGAATCGCCGTGGCCGCCGAGCACGAAGGCGGTGACGTCCTCGACCGAGACCTTGAACTCTTCGGCCAGGAAGTAGCGGAAGCGAGCGCTGTCGAGCACGCCGGCCATGCCGACGACATGGCTGGTCGGCAGGCCGGAGAACTTCTGCAGCGCCCAGACCATGGCGTCGAGCGGGTTGGTGATGCAGACGACGAAGGCCTTCGGCGCGTATTTCTTCAGGCCTGCGCCGACCTGTTCCATGACCTTGAGGTTGATGCCGAGGAGGTCGTCGCGGCTCATGCCCGGCTTGCGCGGCACGCCGGCGGTGACGATGCACACATCCGCGCCCTCGATGCCGGCATAGTCGTTGACGCCGGTCAGCCTGGCGTCAAAGCCGTCGACCGGCGAGGACTGGGCGATGTCGAGACCCTTGCCCTGCGGGATGCCCTCGGCGATATCGAACAGCACCACGTCGCCGAGATCCTTGAGGCCGATCATGTGAGCGAGCGTGCCGCCGATCATGCCCGAGCCGATGAGCGCTATCTTGTTGCGTGCCATGTCAGGATGGTTTCCCTTTGTCTGTATCCGTGCCTCAAACCTTTGCAGACTTGATGACGGCGTCGAGGAGGCTGGAGTGCTGCGAGAACCCGCGAGATTTCGCCGCACCCAATAGCTCCGGCGCGGAAGAAATTCAAACGATTATTTTGAGCCCAGTGTTTTCAATCGGTTAGATCGTTTGGGAATTACGTAAACGTCAAAATTGGTGAGCCGACTGGGGAGAATTTACACAATGAACGTCGAAATCAGAAGGCTCCATCCCGGCGATGACGCCCTTGTGATGCAGATGGCCGACGGAGTGTTCGACGAGCCGGTGCGGCCAGATCGTCTCGCCACCTATCTCAGCGCGCCCGGCCATTTCATGATCGTTGCGATAGTTGACGAAATCGTGGTCGCTCAGTGCGCCGCCGTCATCCATCGCCATCCCGACAAGGTGAGCGAACTCTATATCGACGAGGTCGGCGTGGCGCCGCCCTTCCAGCGGCAGGGTATCGCGAAAAAAATGCTCGACGCTATGTTCGAGATCGGGCGCGAGCATGGTTGCGAGGAGGCCTGGGTCGGCACCGAGCCCGACAACGTACCGGCGCGCGCGCTTTATGAAACGCGGAAGGAGCCGCACGGGAAGGCGGAGGACTTCGTCATGGAGTGCAGCGACTTTGTGCCTTGGCCCTTCTCGGACCTGCAGCAAACGAGCTCGGGAAGTCCGTGTTAGTTAACGCCAGCAGCATTCATGCCCGGCAAGATGCAACAGACGGTGTCGAGTCAGCTCTTCAAGACACGGTAGTGCAGGCGCAGCGTTGGGCTACGACTGTCTTCTACTCCCACGAGACTCAACCGAAGATCGGGTGCGTTCGGCGCCACCATAGGAATCCCTTTCGCAACCACAACAGGCTCGATTGCCAAGATCACCTCGTCGATCAGCCCCTCCCGCGCGAACGCGGCGTTGAGCTGCGAGCCACCAGCGAGCAGAATTCTGTTCGACCCGGGCCGCGTGAGAAGTGCAACAGCTTCCTGCGGCGACGACGCCCGGATCGAACCCGGCTTGGTGGACAGCGTGCTATTCTGCGTCACGACGATGATTGGCAGCTCCGCAAAATGGCTGCGTACGGATTGTTCGAAGAGTTGGTGGGTTACGCGGCCCCAAATGACGCCCTCACAGGCGCGAACGAGCTCGAGAAACATCTCCCAATCAGTCTTCGACAGGAAGTCTTCCGATTGATCCTCGCGAGCCGACATCCCGTTTAACGAGACGGCCATCCACAGCGTTACAGTCATAACGACCCCTTCTTGGACGACGACCGCTCCGAATTACCGCTACAGCGCCGATCCGAGCCGCCTCGTGCCGTCCTGTCAAGACGTCAGCCTTGGGCGAATGTGTTTGCTTGGATGAAGATACACCCCCAAAATCCGCCCCGCAAATCTAGGACAACAAGGGGGATCGAACCGTCGCCTGAAGCGATTCGCCAGTCAACGAGCGGTCGGAGAGGCCCGTGCCAGGAAGGCGCAGAGCGTTGCGTCGCTCCGCCTTAGAACGACGAAGGTCAGACAGCTTTAGGCCCTTCTACTCTCATGCCTGCCTCGCCTCCGCGATGGCGGCGCCTACCTGCCGCCGTTCGGCCCAGCCTTCCAGCCAGTCGTGGCTCTGCATCTCGATCAGCCGCGAGGCGGTGCGCTCGAACTCGAACACCTCGTTGCCGCGCTTGGCGGTGTAGAGGCCCTCGGGCGGCGCCGCAGCGCTCATCACCAGCCGCATGTGATGATCGTAGAGCGTGTCGATCAGCAGAATGAAGCGCTTGGCCTCGTTGCGCTTGCCTTCGCCGAGCACCGGCACATGGTCGATGAAGATGATCGAGAAGCGGTCGGCGATCGCCAGATAGTCGCGCGCGCCGAGCGGCTTTTCACAAAGCTCGGCAAAGGAAAAGCGCGCGGCGTCGCCGGCGGCGCGCGGCACGACGATCTGGCGCCCTTTGAGCGCGATCGTCGCCTCTGCCGTCGGCCTGCCTTGCGTCACCGCCTTCCAGGCGTCGTCGAGCGCGCGATCGGCCGCCGCGTCGGCCGGCGTAACATAGACCGGCAGGCGGTTGAGCTTTTCCTGGCGATAGTCCTTTTCAGCGTCCAGCGTCAGCACCTCGGCATTGCGTTCGAGCAGGCCGATGAAGGGCAGGAAGAGCTGCCGGTTGAGACCGTCCCGATAGAGGTTCTCGGGCGCAACGTTCGAGGTGGCGACCAGCACCACGCCATTGGAGAACAGGGCCGAGAACAGCCGCGACAAAATCATCGCGTCGGCGATGTCGGTGACCGAAAACTCGTCGAAGCACAGCACCCAGGCTTCGTCGGCCAGCGCCCGCGCCACCGGCGGAATTGGATCGTCTTCCTTGACGTCACCGTTCTTGCGCGCCGTCCGGTGCTTCTGGATGCGGTCCTGCACATCGGCCATGAAGTCATTGAAATGGACGCGGCGCTTGCGCCTGACCGGCAGGAGCTCGAAGAACATGTCCATCAGCATGGTCTTGCCGCGCCCGACGCTGCCATGGATGTAGAGGCCCTTGACCGGCTCGCGCGGCTGCCGCTTGCGCGCGAACAGCCAGCCCAACGCGCTCGATTTCTGCGCCAGCCTTTTTGCGGAGATCTCGTCGGTCAGCCGGTCGAG
Organism: Mesorhizobium sp. ORS 3324; assembly: GCA_000824825.2. GTDB lineage: Bacteria > Pseudomonadota > Alphaproteobacteria > Rhizobiales > Rhizobiaceae > Mesorhizobium. The sequence continues at coordinate 332,221 of LM655187.1, read as the reverse complement.
CGCAGCGACGACACGCTCCTGCGCCGGGTCGCGTCCGACCGCGCCAGTCTCGACCCAATGGTCATAGCGCTGCCTGACGGTCACATGGGTCTGGAGGCCGTCACGCAGATGCATAGGTCACGTCGTTCTTGAGCAATTCCGGCGGCTTTTCGCCCGGAACTTGTGTAAAATCAAACACCTGGAGCGGCTTCAGCGCTTCTGTCAACGCCGACCTCTGCCGGGAGTAGTCCCACCTTACCTTGTAAGCGAGATAGGCTGGCCGTTGGAAGTCTGGCCGTCGAACTTTTCGCCGCCCGAGGAATAGAGCCGGGCCAGCGTGCCGCCATTTTGGTCATAGAGCGTCAGCTGCTTGCCGGTGACATTCCAAGACTTGATGCCGTCGATGGGGGGTGGGCAATGCAGCGGCCCGGCACGATAACCGGCGCCGAACTTGGTCTGCGGCGTCGCCACCTTGCAGCCCTGGCCGCCGACATTGACGTTCCAGACGCCGGCGACGCTGGCCGCGGTGAGATCCGCAGCGCCGGCGGGCGCCGAGCCGTCCGGCGGCAGCGCGGCCATCTGCGTGTTCTTCGGCGCGGTCGGAAACTGCGACGGGTCGGTGGTGCCGGGCGCGGCCGGCGGCGGCAGCTGATTCTGCGTCACCGTGCCGGAAGGCGCCGGCGTGAGCGGCGCCGGCTGCTGGTCGTCCATCGACGAGAAGCGCGAGGTCGAGCACCCGCCCGCAACGAGCGCGGCAAGCGATACGGCCACCAGGCCGGTCTTCGAAAATGGGCCTGTCTTCGAAAAAATCATTCAAACCTCCGTCGGACCCGGCCGGGGGGAGCCGTCCGCGCAATGTCCCCGCCATCAAAAGGGCGATGGTGGCAGAATTTCAACCCGATATGGTTAAAATAGGGTTTTTGGTGCCGGTGTTGCAAATTTATCGCGTCGCGCGTCTAGCCCGGGCCAGGTCGAGAGGTTGGACCGTAAACTGTTGAAATCTCAGGCTTGCAGCCGTGCGCAGGGCACGAAGACATAGCCGTCCGGGCCGACGATATAGCACTCGCGCAGGCCATGAGGCTTGTCGATCGAGCCGGCCAGCACGATGTGGCCGAGTGCTGCGGCCCTTTTCTCCACCGCATCCGGATCGGCGCCGTAGAGGCGCAATTCGATGCCGGCGCCGCGCGTTTCGGCGCCGGTAATCACGCCGATCATCGGATTGTCGAGATAGCTATGGTCGGCATGCAGCATGAAGATCGAGCCCAGCAGCTCGATCGCCGCGAAATCCTCGTCGGCATAGATGATCTCCGCGTCGAGCACGTCGCGGCAGAAGGCCTCCATCGCCGCCATGTCGGTGACCAGCAGGTTGACGCCCAGCCCATGCGGCAGCGAGCGGCCGAAATCCTCGGCCCGCATCCACGGCGTCCTCGTTCGCTTCATCGCCACGGCGCTGTCCCCTCCACATCGCTATTCTAGACGAAGCCGGGTTCGGGCCCTTGGCATTCGCCAGCAAATTGCTTTGCGCCAGGCAGCCCCGTCCCTATTTCAGGAACAGGCTTGGAGCACACGGGAGAAACGATGGCCGGCGGAAAGAGAGCAGCCAACCGCTACTACAGGGGCCCGGCCAGCGACCATTTCGACGGCGGCTTGTTCTTCAATCCCGGCGGCAAGCCGCCCGGCCGCCTCGCCGATCTCCTCAGATGGCAATTGAGCGGCGGGCGCTCGAAATGGCCGGCGGCCTTTCCGAGCCCTTACCGCCAAGCAAAGCCAGACGAGAAGATCGAGGGCGCCGCGCTGCGGCTCACCATGGTCGGTCATGCCTCGCTGCTCATCCAGACCGCCGGGCTGAACATCCTGACCGATCCGGTCTGGTCGGAACGCGCCTCGCCTTTCGCCTTCGCCGGTCCGAAACGGATCAATGCGCCGGGCATCGCCTTTTCCGACCTGCCGCCGATCGACCTCGTGCTGGTCAGCCACAACCATTACGACCATCTCGACCTTGCGACGCTGCGACGGCTGAAGCAAAGCCACGGCCCGCTGGTGGTCACGCCGCTCGGCAACGACACCATCATCGGCAATGCCGTGCCCGGGATGAGGCTGGCCGCCCATGACTGGGGCGACCGCGTCGAGGTCGGCGACCGCGCCGTCATTCACATCGAGCCGGCGCACCACTGGTCGGCGCGCGGCGGGCGCGACCGCCGCATGGCGCTGTGGGCGGGCTTCGTGATCGAGACGGCTGGCGGCAAGGTCTACTTCGCCGGCGACACCGGCTTTCATGGCGGCGCCAACTACCGGCTGATGGCCGAAAAACATGGCGCCTTTCGGCTTGCCATCCTGCCGATCGGCGCCTACGAGCCGCGCTGGTTCATGGCGCCGCAGCACCAGAACCCGGAGGAAGCCGTCCACGGCATGAGGTTGTGCAACGCCGCCCATGCCGCCGGCTGCCACTGGGGCACCTTCCAGCTCACCGACGAGCCGATCGAAGAGCCAGCGCAAAGACTGGTCGAGGCATTGGCGGCCGAAGGCATTCCGCGGGAGCGTTTTCGCGCCATGCGTCCAGGCGAGGTGTGGGATCTGCCGCCGGGTTAGCTCGCCAGATAGCGGAACCCGAGACGCCAACGCGCGTTGCTCCTTCACGCAATTCGGCAGGGAGCCAGCCCATGATCAGATGGATCATCATTCTTCTGATTGTCGCCGCGGCAGCGAGCCTGCTCGGCATGCCGGCGCTTGCCGGCGCCGCAGCGCTGGCCGCACGCATCCTGATCGGCATCGTTCTCATCATTTTCCTGCTGATCGTGCTCGGCGTCTTCGTCGTGACTTAGGCGCGGCGTCTTAGCCGTCGCCAGGCGCGGCGTCTCCGCCGTCGCCAGGCCCGGTATTTGCCGGCCCGAGCCTCGCCCCGGACTGGTAATTGCTGGCCGTTTCCGCCATATAGCGCCAAACGGACAGGGAAATGACGGGAAAGATGGCAGGCACTGCCCCCTTCGCCAAGATGAACGGCATCGGCAACGAGATCATCGTTGCCGACATGCGCGGCCGCGCCGACAAGGTGACGGCGTCCGCGGCGATCGCGCTCAATGCCGACGCCGCGACGAAGTTCGACCAGATCATGGCGATCCATGACGCGCGGACGGCCGGTACCGCTTATTACATCGACATCCTGAATTCCGACGGCACCGGTGCGCAGGCCTGCGGCAACGGCATGCGCTGCGTCGTGCAGGCTTTAGCCGCCGAGACTGGCCTCAAGACCTTCACCTTCGAGACCCGCGCCGGCATCCTCAATGCTCAGGAGCACGCCGACGGCTCGATCTCGGTCGACATGGGCAAGCCGCGCTTTGGCTGGCAGGAGATCCCACTCGCCGAGGAGTTCCGCGACACGCGCATGATCGAGCTGCAGATCGGCCCGATCGACGCGCCCGTACTGCATTCGCCTTCGGTTGTCTCGATGGGCAACCCGCACGCCATCTTCTGGGTCGACCGCGACGTCTGGTCCTATGAGCTCGAGCGCTTCGGTCCGCTGCTCGAGAACCATCCGATCTTCCCCGAGCGCGCCAACATCACCATTGCCCAGGTGACCTCGCCGCAAACCATGGTCATCCGCACCTGGGAGCGCGGCGCCGGTCTCACCAAGGCCTGCGGCTCGGCGGCCTGCGCCGCCGCAGTGGCGGCTGCGCGCACCAAGCGCACCGGCCGCAGCGTCTCGCTGATCACGCCGGGCGGCGGCGAGCTCAATGTGCTCTGGCGCGACGACGACCACGTCATCCTGACCGGCGCTGCCGAATGGGAATTTTCCGGCAGCTTCGACCCTTCGACCGGCGCCTGGGCCCGCGACACTGAAAGCGCCGCCTGATGTCCGCTCTCGCCAAAGGTCCGGCGCCCGAAGGGCCGAACGCCACGGGCATTGACGTCGTCACGTTCGGCTGCCGGCTGAACACCTATGAATCCGAGGTGATGCGCCGCGAGGCCGAAAGCGCCGGCCTCGGCGCGCTCGACGGCGGCGCGGTCATCTTCAATACCTGCGCCGTCACGGCGGAAGCGGTGCGCCAGGCCAAGCAGGCGATCCGCAAGGCGCGCCGCGAGAACCCCGAGGCGCGCATCATCGTCACCGGCTGCGCCGCGCAGACCGAGCCGCAGAACTTTGCCGCCATGGACGAGGTCGACCTAGTGCTCGGCAATGAGGAGAAGCTCAAGGCGAACTCCTACCGCGCGCTGCCCGATTTCGGCGTCAACGATACCGAGAAGGCGCGCGTCAACGACATCTTCTCGGTGCGCGAGACCGCAAGCCACATGGTCGACGCCATCGAGGGCCGGGCACGCGCCTTCGTGCAGGTGCAGAACGGCTGCGACCACCGCTGCACCTTCTGCATCATCCCTTACGGCCGCGGCAATTCGCGCTCGGTGCCGATGGGCGCCGTGGTCGAGCAGGTCAAGCGTCTCACGGGTAACGGCTATGCCGAGATCGTGCTGACCGGTGTCGACATGACCAGCTTCGGCGCCGACCTGCCCGGCAGCCCGAAGCTCGGGAAGCTGGTGAAGACGATCCTGCGCCAGGTGCCCGAGGTGAAGCGCTTGCGGCTCTCCTCGATCGATTCCATTGAGGCCGACGACGACCTCCTCGACGCCATCGCCACCGAACCCAGGCTGATGCCGCACCTGCATCTGTCGCTGCAGTCGGGCGACGACATGATCCTGAAGCGCATGAAGCGTCGCCATCTGCGCGACCAGTCGATCCGCTTCTGCGAGGACGTGCGCAAGCTGCGCCCTGCAATCGTCTTCGGCGCCGATATCATCGCCGGCTTCCCGACCGAGACCGAGGCGATGTTCGAGAATTCGGAAAAGATTGTCGAGGAATGCGGCCTCACGCATCTCCACGTCTTTCCGTTCAGCCCGCGCGAGGGCACCCCCGCCGCGCGCATGCCGCAGCTCCGCCGCGAGCTGGTCAAGCAGCGCGCAGCAAGGCTGCGCGCCGCCGGCGAGGCCGCCTATCGCCGCCATCTGGCGGCCCTTGCCGGCACGCGACAGTCGATTCTGGTCGAGCGCGACGGGCTCGGCCGCACCGAAGGGTTCACGCTGACTGCGATTGCCGCCGGTCAGCCGGGCGAGATCGTCGAGGCGGTTGTCACCGGCCATGACGGCGCCCGCCTGATCGCCGCACCCCTTGCCGCCCAAGCCGCCTGAGACTGCGAGAAGCATGGCTGGTTTCTTCAAGAAGATATTTTCGTTCGGCAGGAAAGAAGTCGTCGAGGAGCGCGTCGACGAGACAGCACCTCTGCCGCCGATCAAATGGGACGCGCTGGAGGCGCTGAAGCCGGAAGCCGATCAGGCTGCTCCGGAGTCGCCGCCTGCTGCGGACGCCGCGCCGGTTCCTCCGCCTGCAGAGGCCGAGCCGGAAACTCAACCAGAGCCCGAAGAGCCGAAGCCTGAGCCTGCGCCGGCCATCCCGCCGGCGCCGGAGCCCGTCGTTCCCTCCGAACCGGAACCGCTGCCCGAGCCCAAGCCGGAAGAAGAACCGCAACCGGCGCCGGCGACACCCGAACCGCCCTCACCGGAAGAAGTGCCGGTGCCGCCGGCAGAGCCCACGCCGGAGCCAACGCCCGAGCCGAAGCCGCAGGAAGTGCCGCCGCCCGCGCCGAGCGAGCCGGATATCGTGCCGTCGCGGCCGGAAAGGCAGCCGAGGCCGGCACCGGTCGAAGTGCCGACGCCGCCGAGCGAGGTTCCGTTCGAGACGCCGGCGCCTCCCGAAATCCCGGCGGAGGGTCCATCTTCTAAGCAGCCATCCTCGGAGGCCGGCGCCGCCCCTCATCCGACTGCCGGCACCTTGTCGGCGTATAGTGACGGGGAGAAGGAGGAAGCTCCAACGCCGGCGACCCCCTCTCCCCGTCGTTCACGGGGAGAGGG
>LM655187.1:287531-326244 GCA_000824825.2 Mesorhizobium sp. ORS 3324 | reverse complement strand
GAGGGGCAGCGCCAGCCTGCCGAGGATTTGGCGCCCGAGGCTGCTGCTGAAATTCCGCCGCCGATTCGCCAGCCTGCGCCCATCGAACAGCAGCCGGTGCGCGCCGAGATAGCGCCGGAACTTGAAACCGTCCCTGCGCCGCCAAAACCCGCGCCGGCGGCCGGCAAGGTGACGGTTGCGAAGAAGGTCGAGCAGAAGGCCGAGCCGCAGAAGGCGCCGGAGCCGGCGCCGAGGCGCTCATGGTTCCAGCGCATGCGGGACGGGCTTGCCCGTTCCTCGCGCGAGCTCACCGGCAACATCGCCGGCGTCTTCACCAAGCGCAAGCTTGACGAGGACACGCTGCAGGATCTCGAGGACGTGCTGATCCGCGCCGATCTCGGCGTCGAGACGGCGCTCCGCGTCACCGATTCGCTTGCCTCCAGCCGCTACGGCAAGGATGTCTCCGATGCGGAAGTCCGCTCGGTGATGGCGGCGGAGGTGGAAAAGGTGCTGACGCCGGTCGCCAAGCCGCTCGAGCTCGATCTCAGCCATAAGCCGCATGTCATCCTCGTCGTCGGCGTCAACGGCACCGGCAAGACCACGACCATCGGCAAGCTGGCGGCCAAGCTGACCGACGGCGGCCTTTCGGTGATGCTCGCCGCGGGCGACACTTTCCGCGCCGCCGCGATCGAGCAGCTGAAGATCTGGGGCGAGCGCACGAAGTCGCCGGTCGTCGCCACCAAGCTCGGCGCCGATGCCGCGGGCCTCGCCTACGACGCCTTCGAGAAGGCAAAAGAGGCCGGCTCCGACGTGTTGATCATCGACACCGCTGGGCGGCTGCAGAACAAGACCGAGCTGATGGCGGAGCTGGAAAAGATCGTGCGCGTTCTGGGCAAGCTCGATCCGGAAGCGCCGCATACCGTGCTGCAGACGGTCGACGCCACCACCGGCCAGAATGCGCTCAGCCAGGTCGAGATCTTCCGCAACGTCGCCGGCGTCAACGGCCTGGTGATGACCAAGCTGGACGGCACGGCGCGCGGCGGTATTCTGGTGGCGATCGCCGCCAAGCACAGATTGCCGGTCTATTTCATCGGCGTCGGCGAGCAGGTCGACGACCTCGAACCGTTTTCGGCAAGCGAATTCGCCAGGGCGATTGCCGGCGTGGCTTGAACAAGGCGTGATCTGCCCGCTTTTCGGCTAGATCATGCGCAAGAAGGACTTTCATGAACATCCTCGAACGCGACCCGACCGACCCGCGCCGCAAGCCTCTCAATCCCGGCTTGAAGTTCCTGCTCGAGCTCGGGCCCGGTCTGGTGTTCTTCTTCACCACGATCCGCGGTGAATGGCTGGCCGGCAAGTTCCCGATCCTCACCCATCTTGGCGAACCGATCCTGATCGCTACCGCATTCTTCATGGTCGCAACGGCCTTGTCGCTCAGCGCTTCCTGGGCGCTGACCCGCAGCCTGCCGCTGATGCCGCTGGTCTCGGCGATCGTCGTCTTCGTGTTCGGCGCGCTCGCTCTCTACCTGCAGGACAAGACCTTCGCCTTCATGAAGCCGACGATCATCAACTCACTGTTCGGCGTCGCGCTGCTCGGCGGACTGGCCTTCGGCAGGTCGCTGCTCGGCTATGTCTTCGATTCGGCATTCCAGCTCGATGCCGAAGGCTGGCGCAAGCTGACCTTCCGGTGGGGGCTCTTCTTCCTGTTCCTGGCCGCGCTCAACGAGGTGGTCTGGCGCAATTTCTCCGAGGCGACCTGGCTTTATTTCAAGGTCTGGGGCACGATCCCCATCACCTTGCTCTTCACCTTCAGCCAGATGCCGCTGATCATGCGCCATTCGCTGGAGGAGAAAGCCAAGGAAGAGAACAACGAGAGCAATTCCAGGAAGAGTGTGTAGCGGTTTCCGCCCGGAAATGCGTCAAGGCAAAGAGGGGACGGGAATGGAGTTCCTCAACACGCGCGACGAGCTGAGGACGATCTACAAGACGCCCCGTCCGACCGACGGCTCGATCCGCAAGGAACTCAGGGCGCTCGACGGCCACTGCCGCTCCTTCATCGGCAAGAGCCCCTTCGTGCTGATCGGTTCCTCCGACGGCGCCGGCAATGCCGACGTAACGCCGAAGGGCGACAGGCCCGGGTTCACCGCCATCCTCGACAACAGCACCATCGCCATTCCCGACCGTCCGGGCAACAATCGGTTGGACACGCTGGAAAACATCATCCGCAACCCGTCGGTCGGGCTGCTCTTCCTCATTCCCGGCATGAACGAGACGCTGCGCGTCAACGGCGACGCCCGCATCACGATCGATGCCGGCCTGCGCGAGCGCCTGGCGGTGGACGGCAAGGAGCCGCAAAGCGTCATCGTGGTGACGGTGAAGGCCGCCTACATGCACTGCGCCAAGGCCTTCATGCGCTCCGAACTGTGGAAGCCGGAGACCTGGCACGACCGCGCGAGCCTGCCGACGCTCGGTGAGATCATCCGCGACCAGCTGGCGCTGGCCGAGAGCGCCGGCGAGATCGACCGTGAGCTGGACGAGGATTACCGCACGACCCCGTGGTAGCATCCGGGAACGACTCACCCGGCTCATCCTCTTGATCGAGATCCTCGCCATCTCCGGCAGCCTGCGCGCCGCCTCGACCAATTCGGCCCTGGTCGAGGCGCTCGCCGCCAATGCGCCTGCGGATTGCCGCTTCGTCATCTATGGCGGACTTGGCCGGCTGCCGATCTTCAACCCGGACGACGAAGGCGAGCGAACGCCGCGCGAGGCAAGTGACCTGATCGACGCCGTCACCCATGCCGACGGCATCATCGTCTCCTGTCCGGAATATGCCCATGGCGTGCCCGGCGGCATGAAGAACGCGCTCGACTGGCTGGTGTCGCGCGATGCCGCGGTCGGCAAGCCGGCGATGCTGGTGCATGGCTCGCCGCGCTCGCTCTATGCCCGCGCCGCGCTCGCCGAGATCATGCGCACCATGTCCTTCGCGCTTTACGAAGAGACCACGCTCGAGATCGCGCTGCTCGGCAAGAAGCCGGTGGAGGCGGAGGAAATCCTGGCGGAGGCGGCAAACTCGCTGGCGATGCGAAACGCGGTTCGGGCCTTTGCTGGCTTCATTCGAGGCCGCTAACTTGCTGCGCATACAGGGCGCTTTTGCTCCTCACCGCACAGAATAGACCTGCAGCGGCGGTGCTGCCCCTCACCTGCCTGCCGGCATCCTCTCCCCGTATAGTGACGGGGAGAGGGGCGCTCTCATCGCCGGTTTCGCCAATCGGCAGCGTCGGAGGAAGTGCGCCGAGGCTGCGGCCAGCCCCCTTCTCCCCGTCACTTTACGGGGAGAAGGTGCCGGCAGGCGGATGAGGGGCGGCGCCGACACACGCGATAGCCCTGAGCATCACCAACGTACAAGCAAAAGCTCCCACACAAGACGCCCGGTTTCGCTCAATACGTCTTCGCCCCGTTCACCATCAGCCGGACCATGTAGAGCGAGGTGGTGCCGGCGATGTAGAGGCAATTGCGTTTGACACCGCCGAACACGCAATTGGCAACCACCTCCGGCACCTTCACCTTGCCGATCAGCGTGCCGTCCGGGTCATAGCAATGGATGCCGTCGGCGGCGCTCGTCCAGATGCGCCCGGCATCGTCGAGCCGGAAACCGTCGAACAGGCCGGCCGTGCAGTCGGCGAACACCTTGCCGCCAGAGACCTTCTTGCCGCCCTCGCCGATAGTGAACACGCGTATATGCGCCGGGTTCTCAGCGCCATGCGTGCGGCCGGTGTCGGCGACATAGAGCAGGCTTTCGTCGGGCGAGAAGGCGAGCCCGTTCGGCCTGACCATGTCGGTGATGACGGCCTCGACCTCGCCGGTGCCCGGATCGACGCGATAGACGTAGCAGGCGCCGATCTCGCTTTCGGCCTTGTCGCCCTCATAGTCGCTGTCGATGCCGTAGCTCGGATCGGTGAACCAGATCGAGCCGTCGGACTTCACCACCACGTCGTTGGGCGAATTCAGCCGCTTGCCCTGCCATTTGTCGGCGATGGTGATGACCCTCCCGTCATGCTCGGTGCGGCTGACGCGACGACCCGAATGCTCGCAGGTCACCAGCCGGCCCTGCCGGTCGACGGTGTTGCCGTTGGAATTGCCGGAAGGCTGGCGGAAGACGCTGACGCTGCCGTCGGTCTCGTCATAGCGCAGCATGCGGTTGTTGGGGATGTCGGACCACAGAACGTAGCGGCCGGCCGCGAACCAGGCCGGGCCCTCCGCCCACCGGCATCCGGTGAACAGCTTCTCCACCTGCGCGTTGTCGTTGAACAGCCGCGCGAAGCGCGGATCGAGAATTTCATAATAATTGGCGACCGCCATGCTTTCCTCCCGGCACTCACATGTCGCGCGATCAAGCCAGCATGAGGGCGTGAAGGCAAGATCGGATGATTGCCTTCACGACGTCCTGACGTTTAGGGCTGTGTTAACCTGCTATGCGCTGGCTGCAATGGTGCATTGCAACATCTCGTTTTTGCAATGCACCATTCCTATGTCATGCTCGTAATCGATCAGGGAGGAACAAACCCGCCGCGTGAATGCGGCAGAGAAGGAACCTCGTCATGATCTTCGACAACCTCGTCTCCCGCGCTCGCACCAACATCGCCAAGCGCCGCCAGTACAACCGTCTCGTCGCCGAAATCGAGAACCTGTCGAGCCGCGATCTCGCCGATCTGCGCGCCGACCGCTCGGAGATGCTCTACCAGATCCACAAGCAGATCTACGGCTGAGACTTTCGGTCGCTCAAAGGCAGCCGACTTCTCGCATTCGTCCTAGGGCCTGGGCCGCGTCGCTTCGCCCTGGACTCGCCCAAGGCCGCCGTATTGAGTTCTAGTCCGTGAAGCGCGGCGCCAGCTTCTCGATGCGGGCGATCATCTGCTGGAGTTCTTCCAGGATGCGGTCGTGCAGCTCCAGTGCGAGCTCCGGATATTCCTCCAGGATGCGGCGGAACATCTTGCGGCTTAGCCGGATCACTTCTGAATCGACCGCAGCCGAGGCGCTGGTCAGCCGGTTGGTGTCGGCTATCAGCGCAAGCTCGCTGAGCATGGCGCCCGGTCCTGCCGTGCCGATCGGGACGCGCTCGCCGCCCTGCTCGCGATAGAGCGTGATCAGGCCGCTGGCCACGATATAAGCCGAGTCGGCCTCATCGTCCTCGCGGTAGAGCTTGTGGTCGGCCTGCAAAAAAGTTGTCTCGGCGCCAAAGGCAAGCAGGCGCAGCTGTTCCTGCGTGAAGCCCTGAAAAAGCTTCACGGCGGACAGGATGCGGATGTCGTCATCCAGCGCCATGCTAGCTGTGTCCCCGAGCGGTCAGTCCAGTCCCTCCTTTGGAGCGCCGCGTCCTTGCGGGAGCGCACACTCCACCTTCCAATCACGCATCGTGCGATGCGTGCAGCGAGCCGATCCATCACCCTCCAGCACCAGGATCGTACCCGAAGCAGTCCCGCCCGACCGCTCTGTCTCTCTTGGCGCAATTCCGGACGGAAAACCGTTCCACACTTTTCCTGGAATTGCTCTTTAGATCATGAAATGTTTAAGGAACCAGCTTGTAGCCGCCGCTTTCTGTCACAAGAATTTCGGCATTGGAAGGATCGCGCTCGATCTTCTGGCGCAGCCGGTAGACATGGGTCTCCAGCGTATGGGTAGTGACGCCGGAATTGTAGCCCCACACCTCTTCCAGGAGCACGTCGCGGGTTACCACCTTCTGGTCGGCGCGATAGAGATATTTGATGATCGAGGCTTCCTTTTCGGTCAGCCGCACCTTGGCGCCGCGCGGATCGATCAAGAGCTTCTGGCTGGGCTTGAACGTGTAGGGGCCGACCGAGAAGGTGGCGTCCTCGCTCTGCTCGTGCTGGCGCAGCTGCGCGCGGATGCGGGCAAGCAGCACGGCAAAGCGGAAGGGCTTGGTGACGTAGTCGTTGGCGCCGGCTTCGAGACCCAGGATCGTGTCGGAATCGGTGTCGTGGCCGGTCAGCATGATGATCGGCGCCTTGTAGCCGCCCTTGCGCAGGATCTTCACCGCTTCGCGGCCATCCATGTCGGGCAGGCCGACATCCATGATCAGCAGATCGACTAAGCCACCGCGCGCCGCGGCGACGCCTTTTGCCGCGGTGGATTCCTGCTGAACGTCGAATTCCTCATAGAGGGCCAGTTGCTCGACGAGCGTGGCTCGCAGGTCGTCGTCGTCGTCAACGATCAGAATGGTGCGTGATGTCATGGATCAATCCGTTGTTTTAAAAAGAATATTCAGTTGACCTCCCCCCATTTATGCGGAAGCTCACCGGCGCAACAGCCGATCACAGTGATTTGTTCCGTGCCGCAATCATACAAGAAAAAACGCGTGCGCAATGAGGCAGGCGCATTTTTGCCGAGAAGCCTGCATGTTCTGGTTGTGCGTGCGAGACCTGGCAACCCTGCGCAAGGGTTCCTGCAAGCCGGCAAGACGGTGTTTCCGTGCGCGCTCGGCCGCAGCGGCATCTCCGCCAGCAAGCGCGAGGGCGACGGCGCAACGCCGCTGGCCACAATGCGCATTCTTTCAGGTTATTTCCGGAACGACCAGTTTCCGGGCGGGCGCCGGACGAGGCTTGCCATGGCGCCGATCGGCCCGGATCTCGGCTGGTGCGAGGTGCCGGACGACCGCAACTACAACCGGCCGGTGAAGATCCCTTATGGCGCCAGCCATGAGCGGATGCGGCGCGCCGACCGGCTTTACGATGTGTGCCTGGTGCTCGACTGGAACATCGCGCCGCGCCGGCGCGGGCGCGGCAGCGCGATCTTCTTCCATCTGGCGCGTCCCGGCTTCACGCCGACGCAAGGCTGCGTGGCGGTCACGGCGCGCACCATGGCAAGGCTGCTGCCGCTGCTGTCGGACCGGACGGTGGTGAGGGTGGTGAGGTAGGGAGTAGGGAGTAGGCAGTGGGCAGTGGGTGTCTCTTTCCCCTATTGCCTACTGCCTATTCCCTACTGCCTTTTCCTTGGATCCTGCCAACCCGAACCCAACAGCCCGATCATGCGGAGTTCGCGGTCCATTGCCTTGGCGACGTCCCGGCGCTCGGCGCCGATGTCGCGCAGCTGGCTGTCGGAGAGGCCTTCGATGGACTCGTGGGTCATCCGGGCGGCGACCCGCGCCTGACGCAGCCAATCGATCGTGGCACGCAGCCAATGTGTGATGCCGGAGCGGGTCTTCAGGGCGGTGTTGGACTTGAGAACGATCTCAGACATGGCTCTATCCGTGTTCTCCGGACATCAAATCCGGTTTGATGGTGTTTCGATGCCCGGATCATGCCGGATTGAAAACCAAACGAGAAACGAGTAGTTCTTTTCTGATCGTCAAGTTTTATTTGGAGATCGAATGGCCCGCCTGCTGCCCGGAACGCGCGCGCTGAGGACCTTCGAGGCGGCGGCCAGGCACCTCAATTTCACCCGCGCCGCCGATGAGCTCGGCTTGACGCCGGCGGCGGTCAGCCACCAGATCAAGGAGATCGAGGACCAGCTCGACCTGGTGCTGTTCACGCGCACCAGCCGCACCATCCGGCTGACGGAAGCGGGGAACGTTCTGTTCGAGGCCTCGGTCGACGCGCTCGACCTGCTCAACCGGGCGGTGTCGCGCGCGCGCAAGATGACGCGCGGCACCTCGCTGCTGAAGGTGACGCTCGACGCGCAGTTCGCGACGAAGTGGCTGATGCGCCGCGTGGACGGCTTCCGCCGGCAGAAGCCGGGCATCGAGCTGCGCTTCGACATCACCTATGAAGTCAGGGACTTCGAACGGGACGATGTCGACATCGGTATCCGTTTCGGCAGCGGCAGATATCCCGAGCTTTGCGCGCACCGGCTGTTCGAGAACATCATCATTCCGGTATGCAGCCCGGCGCTGCTCGCCTCAGGCCCGCCGCTGAAGGAGCCGCGCGACCTGTTCCACCACACGCTGGCGCATATCGAATGGTCGCGGCAGGGCGTGACATGGCCAAACTGGCGCATGTGGATGCAGGCGGCCGGCGTCGACGATTTCGACGACAGCCGCACCCTCGTTTTCGGATCGGCGACCGACGCCACGCAGGCGGCGCTCGACGGCCATGCCGTCGCGCTGGCCGACTTCGCCATGGTGGCCAACGACCTTTCGCAGGGGCGACTGATCCGGCCCTTCGAGCTCGGCATCAAGGTCGCGCCGGAATTCGCCTATTTCCTGGTTTACCCCGAGGCCATGAAGGACGACGCGCGGATCGCCGCCTTTCGCGAATGGCTTCTCTACGAGGTGGCGAAAGACGCGGACGCGGAGTAGCGACGCGCTGTTGGACCGGTTCACCGTTTCACGGAAACGGCAAACGGAAAACCGTTTCACACTTTTCCTGGAATTGCTTTAGCCCGCCGGTGCTGCCGGCGCGCCGAACCAGCCGATCACCGCGCCGATGATTATGAGGACGCCGAGCCAATGGCCGGCATCGATCAGCGTCAGGTCCCAGCCGAAGCCTTCGTAGCGGTGGTTGACCGAAAGCGTGGTGGCGACGAAGCCAAGCCAGAGCACGAAGCCGAAGATTATTCCGGCGGGCGGGTTGGGCTCGCCACCGGTCATGGCGCCAACCACCAGCGTCATGACCAGCGCCATGATGAGCTCGGCGATGAAACTGACGACGAATGGAACGACAGAGCGCTTCATGGTTGCCGGGTTGAGCTTTGCCGCCTTCAGCCAGGGCTTGCTCAAGCCCATGTACCAGGCGGCGCCGAACAGCCACGCCACGACGGCGGCGACGACTACCGCCAGCCAGTTCACGACCGAAAAATCCATGGTTCCCCTCCAGGCCGATGCGCGATGGAACGCCTGTTCGGCAATAGCGTCAAGAAGAGCACATTCGCTCAGGCCGACTCGGCGGGTAAACGATTGTTGCTCCAGCGCCATACCGTGGTGCGCTTGACCTCGGCATCTTCCAGCGCGCGCGTCACCGGCACCTGGTAGACGGCGAGCGATTGCAGTCCCTTCTTCGGCAGGTAGGCGCGGCCGGGATCCCCGACCAAGATATCGGCGCCGCGCGCCTCGAGGGTCGCGAACCATGGCATCAGCCTGTCTGCCAGCGGCTTGTCGTAGAAGACGTCGCCGGCAAGCACGACATCCCAGCCGTCATCCGTATCGATGCAGTCGGTATCGAGGAATTCGGCCTTCACGCCATTGGCTTCCAGGTTGAGCGCAATCACCGTTGCGCAGAACGGGTCGATGTCGGCCGCGACCACTTCGGAAGCGCCGGCCTTCAAGGCAGCGATGGCGACCATGCCGGAACCGGAGGCGAAATCGAGCACGCATTTTCCCCGCACGGTCGCAGGATGGTCGAGCACATAGCGGGCGAGGCCCTGGCCGCCGGCCCAGGCGAAGGCCCAGAATGGCGGCGGCAGGCCGATCTCGGCCAGCTCCTCCTCGGTGCGCAGCCACAAATCATGCGCTTCGTCGGCCAGATGCAGCAGCACTTCCGGCACGTGCGGCGGCGCCATCAGCGCCGTGTTCTCGAGGATGAAATTCCTGGCGTTTTTCGGGGTGAGCCTGGTCACGGCGCCGGTTCGAGGCCCGCCATGCGGCAGACCTCTTTCCATTCGGCCGGCGTCACCGGCTGCACGGAGAGCCGGCCGAGACGGACCAGCGCCATGTCGGCCAGCTTCGGGTTGGCCTTGACCTCTTCCAGCGTCACCGGCTTCGGCACGTCCTTGTAGGCGCGGATGTCGACGCATTCCCAGCGCGGATCGTCGGTGGTGGTGTCGGGGTGTGCGAGCGCGCAGACCTCGGCGATGCCGACGATGTCGAGGCCTTCATTGGAATGATAAAAGAAGCCGAGGTCGCCGATCTGCATGGCCTTCATGTTGTTGCGCGCGGCGTAATTGCGCACCCCGTCCCACTGCGTGCCGGCCTTGCCTTTTGCCTTCAGCGCCTCGAAGGAAAAGACCGAGGGTTCGGACTTGAACAGCCAGTAGTTCATCTCAGTTGTCCCTTGCCATTGCCGGATCGCCACGACGCTGCATTCCCGCTGCCTCCACCCTTACCCTCTCCTCGGCCTTGGGGCGAGAGGGCGGATGAGGGGCAGCGCAAAACGAAGCTCATTCGGTTGCAGGCTTCTGGAAGACCCAGTTCCACGCCCGGATTTCGACGCGTTCGAAGAGACCGGCCTTGGCATAGGGATCGGCGGCCGCCAAGGCTTTCGCGCCGGCCATGTCGGGAGCGTCGATCATCACCAGGCTGCCGTCGGGCTTGCCGTCGGCGTCGAGGAAGGGACCTGCAAAGGCAAGTCTGCCTTCGCTGATCAGGCCTTCCAGGAACGCCGCATGCGCCGGCCTTGTGTCGGCGCGCAGCTGCAGGCTGCCGGGCTTGTCCTTGCAAATCAAGGCAAAAAGCATGTCTAAAACTCCGAGGGGTCAGATGTCGGTTTCGGTTTTGAGCGGCCGCGTCATCAGCGCCGTCACGGCCTCGCCGATGGTCAGCTTGCCGTCGAGTATGGCGGCGACGGCGGAAATGATCGGCGCGTCGACGCCGCGCTCGGCGGCGATGCGGGCGGCAATGCCCGCCGTCGGCACACCTTCGGCGAGCGGCAGGCCGGCCAGCGCCTTGCCTTGGCCGAGCGCCAGGCCATAGGCGAAATTGCGTGACTGCGCCGAGGAGCAGGTAAGCAGAAGGTCGCCGAGGCCGGAAAGCCCCATCAGCGTCTCCGGCCGGGCGCCGAAGGTGGCGCCGATGCGGCGCAGTTCGACGAAGCCGCGCGTCACCATGGCGGCCTGGGCGCTGGCGCCAAGCCCGGCGCCGGCGATCGCGCCGGCGGCGATGGCGAAGACATTCTTCAGCGCGCCGCCGATCTCGACGCCAATGAGGTCGTCGCTTGAATAGCAGCGCAGGTTCTCGGCCGAGAAGCGGGCGGCAAGCCCGGCCGCCAGGTCGCCGCTGCGAGCGGCAACCACCACCGCCGTCGGCAGGCCGCGGGCGACGTCGCTGGCAAAGCTCGGACCGGAAAGTGCGGCGACCGGATTGCCGGGCAGGTTTTCCTCGACGATCGCCGACAGCAGCGCGCCGGTGCCGCGCTCGATGCCCTTGGCGCAGAGGACGAGCGGCACGCCGGGCGGCACACGGCCGGCGGCGGTGGCCAGCACGGCGCGCAGCGACTGCGCCGGCGTCACCGCCAGCACGCAGTCGGCGCTGTCGAGCGCGGCGCCGACATCGCTGGTGGCGACGATGCCTGGCTCGATCGCGATGCCGGGCAGGTAGCGCGGATTCCCACCGTGATCTATGGCGGCCACGGTCTCGCTGTCGCGGGCGTAGAGCCGCACGAAATGGCCGGCCCGCAGCATGGCCAGCGCCAGCGCCGTGCCCCAGGCGCCGCCGCCCAGCACGGCAACGCGCCAGCCGCTCGCGGGCCGCTTGCTGGTCGTGCTTTTCCCGGTCATGGCTTTCTTGGTCATGCCTTGGCACCGCGCCGGCCCGAGCCGACCAAGGGGGCGGAAATGCTGTCAAGCGGCCAGCGCGAGCGCGGCGCGAAGTCGGCGGCATTCTCGCCCACTATCCCGGCGCGCAGCCGCTCGATGCCGGCCCAGGCGATCATCGCCGCATTGTCGGTGCAGAGCTTTTGCGGCGGCGCCACGAATGCGAAGCCGGCTTTGGAACAGCGCGCCTCCAATGTCGCCTTGATCGTGCGGTTGGCGGCGACGCCGCCGGCGACGACCAGCGCGGGCTTCGCCTTATCCGGAAATTCCTTGCGGAAACGGGCGAGCGCCCGGCCGACGCGGTCGCCCAGCGCATCCGCCACCGCCGCCTGGAAGGAGGCGCAGATGTCGGCCACGTCCTGGTCGCTGAGCGGCGCGATTGCCGTCGCCGCCTGGCGCACGGCGGTCTTCAACCCGGAGAAGGAGAAATCCGGCTGCGCCGAGCCCTTCATCGGGCGCGGGAAGGCAAAGCGGCTGGCGTCGCCCTTGGCCGCGGCCTTCTCGACATTCGGTCCGCCCGGATAGGGCAGGCCGAGCATCTTGGCCGTCTTGTCGAAGGCCTCGCCCAGCGCATCGTCGATGGTGCTCGCCCAGCGCTGGTAATCGCCGACGCCGCGCACCGCGACGATCTGGGTATGGCCGCCGGAGACGAGCAACAGCAGATAGGGGAAGTCGAGCCCGTCGGTCAGCCTTGCGGTCAGCGCATGGCCTTCGAGATGGTTGATGGCAATCAGCGGCTTGTTGGCGGCGGCCGCGATCGCCTTGGCGGTCATCAGCCCGACGATCAGTCCGCCGACGAGCCCCGGCCCGGCCGTGGCGGCGACGGCATCGACCTCGTCGAGCGATACTGCCGAATCGGTCAGCGCTGCCTCGACGATCCCGTCCAGCGCCTCGACATGGGCGCGCGCCGCGATCTCGGGCACGACGCCGCCGAAGGCGGCATGCTCCTCGATCTGGCTGAGCACGACATTGGACAGGATTTCGGGCGCGGAGCCGCCGTCCAGCGCCACGACGCTGGCCGCTGTCTCATCGCAGCTCGTCTCAATGCCCAGAACGCGGATCAATTCGTCGCTGTCCTCGAAGATTGTGTCGCCGGCTTTTCCTAGATAGGACAAAGCCCTGTAAAGTCTCGCTTGCCGGGGGTTATCACGGACCGCGCGCCATGCAAACAACCTTGAAAATCGGAACACGCGGCAGCCCGCTGGCGCTGGCCCAGGCGCATGAGACGCGGGCGCGGCTGATGAAGGCCCACGGCCTGCCGGAGCAAGCCTTCGACGTGGTGGTCATCTCGACCAGCGGCGACCGCATCCAGGACCGGCCGCTGTCGGAAGCGGGCGGCAAGGGACTGTTCACCAAGGAGATCGAGGAGGCGCTGCTCGACCGCCGCATCGATATCGCAGTGCATTCGTCGAAGGACATGCCGACGGTGCTGCCCGACGGACTGGAGCTGTCGGCCTTCCTGCCGCGCGAGGATGCGCGCGACGCCTTCATCGGCAAGACGGCGAAGCGGATCGCCGACCTGCCGCATGGCGCCAAGGTCGGCTCGTCGTCGCTCAGGCGCCAGGCGCTGATCCGCCGGATGCGGCCGGATCTCGAGGTGGTGATGTTCCGCGGCAATGTGCAGACGAGACTGCGCAAGCTGGACGAAGGCGTCGCCGAAGGCACCATCCTCGCCCATGCCGGGCTGAAGCGGCTGGGGCTCGAGAGCGTCATCACCGACCTGATGCCGTTGGATGTCTTCCCACCGGCGCCAGGCCAGGGCGCGATCGGCATCGAAAGCCGGATCGGCGACCGCGAAGTCGAAGGAATGCTGGCGGCCATCCACGATGTGCCGACCGGCCAGGCGCTGGCCTGTGAGCGCGCCTTCCTTGCCGCGCTCGATGGTTCCTGCCGCACGCCGATAGCCGGCCATGCGACGATATCGGGCGAAAGACTGTCTTTCGCCGGCCTGATCATCTCGCCGGACGGCACCGAATCGCACGAAATCAAGCTGGACGGCCCGGCCGAGGACGCGGCGAAAATAGGCGCGGAGGCCGCGCGGAAAGTGCGGGCCAAGGCCGGCGCCAAATTCTTCGACGGCTGGGCCTGATATGGTCCGCGTCCTGGTGACGAGACCGGAACCGGGTGCCTCCCGCACGGCACGGCGGCTCGAAGCCCAGCGATTTCATCCCATCCTGCTGCCGCTGACCGAAACGACGGCGTTGCCGTTCGACCAGGCCGCCGTCCTGCAAGCCGTCGCGGTCGCCGTCACCAGCGCCAATGCGGTGCGCCATGCGCCGAAGGAACTGGTCGCCGCACTTGCCGCCCTGCCTTGCCATGCGGTCGGCAAAAGAACGGCTGAAGCCTGCCGCGCCGCAGGGTTTCTCTCTGTTGCAGAAGGTCCGGGCGATGCCGAGGCTTTGGCCGATGCGATCGGCAGGGAGCTTGCGGGCAATGAGATCGTCTATCTTTGCGGCCGGGTGCGCTTCCCCGTCTTCGAGGAGCGGCTCGCGGCGGCCGGCGTGCAGGTCCATGCGATCGAGACCTACGACACCGTTCGGCTGGGCCATACCGATGAAGAGATCGCGGCGCGCCTTTCGAACAAGCCTGTCGATGCAGCGCTGCTCTACTCCGCCGAGGCAGCTGCCGCTCTGAGCGCGCTGGTCCGCCGCGCCGCCTTGCGCGGCCTCTTCAAAGAGGCGGTGTTCCTCGCCCTGTCCGCGCGTGTCGCCAACGCGCTGGACGGCATAGACAGGGAGAAGGTCAGGATTGCCTCGCAAGCCGATGAAGATGCGCTACTGGCGCTTTTGTCGCTGCCGCCCTGAGGCGCGTCATCACACCGCCCCTTTTCACCGCTTGGTGATGTGCTAGAGCATCCCTGAGCTCTAGACCTTTCGAACCATCCTCAAGCCAATTTGCGGAGCCCAAGCATGGTCAAGACGCCGAAGACGCGACATTCGAAGGTCCGCCGCGGGCCGGTGACGATCGAACTCGAGCCCGGCGCCGTCTCGCGAATCATCGGCGAGGATGCCAAGGCCGAGACCCGTACGGCCGAGACCGACGAGGCGAAGATGGAGGAAGCCTCCGCCGCCTCGCAGCCGGCGGCGCCGGAAGAGCCCATCCATGCCGAGCAGACCGATATCGAGCCGTGGGAACACGCCGATGCGGCGCAGGCTGGGACTGACGGGGCCGAGGCCAAGAGCAAGGACGAGGCGGACGCGCCCTATCCCAACGGTTCGGAGACCTCGAAGAGCCAATCCAGCGGCTTCGACTATAATTTCGAGGATGCGTCGGCGGCCAAGGCCGGTTCCGCCGCTTCGACGTCGAGGCCGAGCGAGACCCGCAACGACGACGGCGGTTCGCCGGCCGCCCGGCGCTCCGGCGTCAACACCATCGCCGCCGGCCTCATCGGCGGTGTGGTCGCGCTTGCCGGCGCAGGCCTGCTGCAGGCGGTCGGCTTGCTAGGCTCTCCGGCCTCCAGCGGAGTATCGCTCGACGGCGTCAACGGCGAGATCACTTCGCTCAAGGGTGAAATCGCGGCGCTCAAGCAAACGAGCGACAGCGGCGCCTCAGCCAAGATCGATGGCCTGTCCTCGGCGGTGGAGCAGGTGAAGTCCGATATGGCGGCGCTGAAATCCTCAGCCGGGCAAAGCGGCGATGCAACCGCGCTCAAGGTGCTCAACGACAAGGTCGGCCAGATCGAAACGGCCGTCGCCGACCTTCAGAAAGCCGGAAATGCCGCTCCTGTCGATCTCGGCCCGCTCAACGAGAAGCTCGCCGGGCTCGACGCGGCGGTCAAATCGGCGGCCGACGCGGCAAAGGCGGCGGACGGCCGGATCGCTGCGCTGGAACAATCGGTGTCGCAGCTTTCAGGCAAGGTCGAGGCGCAGGCCTCGCAGCCCAAGATCGCGCTGGCCATCGCCGCCTCGGCGCTGAAGGCTGCACTCGACCGCGGCGCGCCGTTCGCGACCGAGCTCGACACTTTCGCGGCGATCGCGCCGAACGCGCCGGAGATCGCGGTGCTGCGGTCCTATGCCGAGAAGGGCGTACCGACCCGGGCCACCGTCGCCTCGGAGGTCGATGCCGCGGCCAACGCCATGGTCGAGGCGGCGACGCCGGTCGACCAGAATGCCGGCTTCTTCCAGAGCCTGGTATCGAGCGCGAAATCGCTGGTTCAGGTGCGGCCGGTCGGCGCTATCGAGGGCAAGGGCGCGCCGGAAACCGTGGCGCGTCTGGAAGTGGCGGTCAACCAGGGCGACTACGCCAAGGCGCTCAGCGAATATGACACGCTGCCCGATGCGGCGAAGGCGGCCGGCGCCGATTTTGCCGGCAAACTGAAGGCGCGCCTCGAGGTCGAAAAGCAGATCGAAGCGCTGATCGCCGGCGCGACGAAGGCGTGAGGACCGTCATATGATCCGTATCCTCATCTTCCTCGCCGTCGTCTTCGCGCTGGGGCTTGGCTTTGCCTGGCTTGCCGACCGTCCGGGCGAGATGATCGTCACCTTCAACGGCTACCAGTACCAGGTCACGCTGATGGTGGCGGCCGTGGCGATCGTCGCCGTGGTGGCCGCGGTCATGATCCTTTGGTGGCTGCTCAAGGCGCTGTGGAACAGCCCGTACACGATCTCGCGCTATTTCCGGGTGCGCCGCCGCGACCGCGGCTACCAGGCGCTGTCGACCGGCATGATCGCGGCCGGCGCCGGCGATGGCGCGCTGGCGCGCAAGAAGACAAAGGAGGCGGTGAAGCTGATCAGCTCAGACCAGGAGCCGCTGATCCATCTGCTCGACGCCCAGGCCTCGCTGCTCGAAGGCGACCATGAGGGCGCGCGCGAGAAATTCGAGCGTATGCTCGACGATCCGGAAATGCGGCTGCTTGGCCTGCGTGGGCTCTATCTCGAAGCCGAGCGCCTGGGCGACCGCAACGCCGCGCGCCACTATGCCGGGCGTGCCGCGGCGGTGGCGCCGCAGCTCGCCTGGGCGGCGGAATCGACACTGGAGGAGCTGACCGAACGCGGCGACTGGGACGGCGCGCTGAAGCTGGTCGAAGCGCAGAAGTCGACCCGGCAGATCGAGCGCGATGCCGCCAACCGCCGTCGCGCCGTGCTGCTGACCGCCAAGGCGCAGGCGCTGGTCGACAACGATCCGAATGCCGCCCGAACCGCGGCGCTCGAAGCCAACAAGCTGGCGCCCGATTTCGCGCCGGCGGCGGTGATCGCGGCCAACATGTTGTTTCGGCAGAACGACGTGCGCAAGGGTTCCAAGATCCTGGAGACCGCCTGGCGCGCCGAGCCGCATCCGGACATCGCCGAGCTCTATACCCATGCTAGGCCGGGCGATGCCGTGCTCGATCGCCTGACCCGGGCGAAGAAGCTGCAGGAGATAAAGAAGAACCACGCCGAATCCTCGCTTGCCGTGGCGCGCGCCGCGCTCGACGCGCAAGATTTCCCCACCGCGCGGCGCGAGGCGGAGGCCGCGATCCGCATGGATCGCCGCGAAGGCGCCTATCTGCTTCTGGCCGACATCGAGGAGGCCGAGACCGGCGACCAGGGCAAGGTGCGGCAGCTGCTGTCGAAGGCGGTGCGCGCACCGCGCGATCCGGCCTGGGTCGCAGACGGCGTCGTTTCGGAGCGCTGGGCGCCGGTGTCGCCGGTCACCGGCAAGCTCGACGCCTTCACCTGGCGCGCGCCGATGGAGCGGCTCGGGCAGCTGATCGACAGCGACGCGGATGTCGCGGTGCCGGCAATCCCTGCCGCGCCGTCGGCCGTGCCGGCCGAGAAAGCGATCGAAATTGTCGCCGATGGCCCGGCAGAGAAGCCATCGCCGGCGCCTTCGAACGGTGCCGAGCGGGACATGGCCGCCGCCGAGGCCGTGACCGATGCCGAGGCCGCTGCGGAGTTGCCGCGGCTGCCGGACGATCCTGGTGTCGCGCCGGAAGACGAGGCGGATAAATCGCCGCGCCGGTTTCGTTTGTTCTGAGGCCGGTTTTGGCGAACAGGGAAAAGCTGTCGATGTTCGAACGCGTATTGTCCTTCCTGAGGGATCTGCCTGCCGCCGGCGCGAGCAAGCCGAGCGCCGACGATCCGCGCGTGGCAGCTTCCGCCCTGCTCTACCATGTCATGAACGCCGACGGCGTGCGCCAGGATGTCGAGTGGGAACGCTTCAAGGCAATCCTCGCCGAAACCTATTCGATCAGCGGCGCCGAGCTCGACGCGCTGGCGGCTGCCGGCGAGCGGGCCGACAACGAGGCGATCGACCTTTACGCCTTCACCAGCGTGCTCAAGCGCCATCTCGATGCCGAGGCACGCAAGGCCTTCATCGGCCTGATGTGGGAGATCGTCTATGCCGATGGCGAGCTGCACGAGCTCGAGGACAACACCGTCTGGCGCGTTGCCGAACTGATCGGCGTCGAGCGCCACGACCGCATCGAGGCGCGCCGCAAGGCCGCGGCCGAAGCGCCGGGCGCAAGCGGAACGTCGAGCGACGAATAGAGGATCCTTCTCCTTCCATGCCACCCAGACCGAGGCCGAGACCAAAGATCCTGATCGTGCTGCATCAGGAGACTTCGAGCCCCGGCCGCGTCGGCCATATGCTGCTGGAGGAAGGGTTCGACCTCGACGTCCGCCGGCCGCCGCTCGGCGACGAATTGCCCTGCACGCTCGACGACCATGCCGGCGCGGTCATCTTCGGCGGGCCGATGAGCGCCAATGACGGGGACGAGTTCGTCCGCCGCGAGACCGACTGGCTCGAAATCCCGCTCAAGGAAAACCGGCCCTTCCTCGGCATCTGCCTCGGCGCGCAGATGCTTGCCAACCATCTCGGCGGCAAGGTCGAGGGCCATGGCGAGGGGCTGGTCGAGATCGGCTGGTATCCGCTGAAGGCGACCGAGGCCGGCAAAAAGCTGCTGCACTGGCCGGAGATGGTCTACCAGTTCCATCGCGAGGGCTTTTCGCTGCCGAAGGACGCGACGCTCTTGGCGACGGCCGAAACCTATCCCAACCAGGCTTTTCGTTACGGCGAGAATGCCTGGGGCATCCAGTTCCACGGCGAGCTGACAAGGCTGATGATGCAGCGCTGGGTGGTGCGCGGCGCGCATCGCTTCGAGCTGCCCGGCGCCCAACCCGGCCGCGATCATCTCGGCGGCCGGCTGATCTGGGACATGCATCTCAAGCGCTGGCTGGGTGAGTTTCTGGGGCTGATCTTCGGCAAGCCGGCCGCGGGATAGAGTAAAACCAAATTGCTCTGAACGGCCGTGCTTGACCGGAAGACGACTTGCCCAGGCGTGGATGACGGCTCTGCGCCTCGCGTCGGCTGTTGAAGTGAGCTCTGCCTGCGCCTGAAGCGGACATTGCCGTCGACCACGTTGGAAGTCGCATTTGCGCAGCCTATCCGACGTTGTTCTTGCTGCTTGTTTTCGTCGATAGCTGACCTCGTGACCAAAGGTGCGCCGAAGGCCTCGACGGTGCAGGTTCGTGATTTTAAAAGCAGATCGTTATGATTATCTAATATTATTCATGAATTCATGCATAAGATCGACATATCCATCGATATCCTCTTTGCCATGCGCAAAGGATGCCTGTGGTCCGGCGCTGACGATGCAATCCCAGTACCCCCGGTTCGCCATGAAGACGCGGCGGGCGTCGAGCATGTCAAGGTCCATGGACAGACGCGCTTCGGCATAATTGCGCGGCAGCTCGGGCGCCAGGCACAGGCCCGAACGCGGCCCGATCCGGAACGCGCGGCATGGCAGGTCCAGATCCCGGCAGATGGCGTCGATGCCGTCGGCCATGCGCGATCCCAGCGCTGAAGTCCGGTTGAAGGCGTCCTCGGTCAGCACATCTTCCAGCACGGCGCGCGCGCAGGCCATCGACAGGGCATTGCCATAAAGCGTGCCGCCAAGGCCAATGCCGGGCCTGCGGTGCAGGATGTCGAGATGCTTCTCGACATGATCGCCTATCGCGTCGGTCATGCCATAGGCGGCAAAGGCCAGCCCCGATCCGAACCCCTTGCCGAGCGTGATGAAGTCGGACTCGAGCTTCCAGAGCCGCGTCAGGCCGCCATAGGCGAAGGAAAAGGTGTGCGATTCATCGATGCACAGCATCGTGCCGGTTTCGGCAGTAATCCGCCGCAGGCCCCCCAGATAACCCGGATCGGGCAGCACCAGGCTGCAATTGGTCAGCGCCGGTTCGGTAAGGACCAGCGCGACCTCGCGCGACTCCAGCGCCGCCGCCACGGCATCGAGATCGTTGAAGGGCAGGATGATGGTATCTTCGGGCCGGCGTCCTGACAGGCCCTGATATTCGGGAACGACCCGTTCGCCGTCGAACTTGACCAGCGTTTCCTCGATATGGCCGTGGTACTTGCCTTCGAAGACGATCAACTTGCGCCGACCGGTGATGTGCCGGGCGATGCGCATGATTTCAGTGTTGGCGCCCGATGCCGCCAGCGTGAACTGCCAGAAGGGTAGCCCCATCAGTCGCCCGAGCGAATCTGCCGCCTCTACGGCATCTTCGGTGGGCAGCAGATAATGGGCACCGTTGCGGAATTGGCGGACCATCGCCTCTTCCACCGCCGGAATGCCGTAGCCAAGCGTGGCTGAAAGGTCCGCCACGTTCATGTCGACATAGGCATTCCCGTCTACATCGAAAAATCGCGCGCCTTCGCCGCCCGCAACATAGAGCTGGGGATGCATGTAATAGCCGGCCATCCAGGACATCGGCGTTCCAGCCGGCATGACCTTGCGCGCGCGGTCGAGTAATGCCTTCGACTTCCCCGTGCGCGCCGCGAAGCGCTCCAGTTCACGCTGGTTCAACTCTGTGAGGCGCGTCCGGTTCGCCCTATAGACTGGACTTGGCGCAAGAGCGGTCGACAATTCTATTCTCCTGTCAAATTCCTTGCGTCGCGCGCCGGCACAGCCGGCGGGCACCGCCAGAACCGGGTGCCGCTCACCAATACGCGATAGCGTCGTTCCAGCACTATTCGAGAAAGATCTGCTTTGGCAAGGCGACGTGGAATGTCCGCTCCGGTCAATTGTGTGCCGGAAACTGACCGACGGCTTCCCCCATCTCGGCCGTCAAGCCTCGCGCTTGCTCAGTTCCGGCTATTCAAATGCCGCACCCGCCTTAACGCCGGGAACAGATAGGCCCAGAGTCCGGCTACAGCGACGGCGCCGATGCCGCCGACGACCACGGCCGGCACGGTGCCGATCAGCGCCGCCATGGTGCCGGCGCGGAACTCGCCGACCTCGTTGGAGGCGCCGACGAAGACCTGGTTCACGGCATTGACGCGGCCGCGCACCTCGTCCGGCGTCCAGAGCTGGATCAGCGTCTCGCGGATATAGACGCTGAACATGTCGGTGGCGCCGAGCAGAGCGAGGGCCGTGATCGACAGCCAGGTGATGGTCGAGACGCCGAACAGCACCGTGAAGCCGCCGAACAGCGCGACGAAGCCCAGCATGATCTTGCCGGCATGGTCGCGGATCGGGTGGCCGGCAAGCCAGACCGCGACGCAGATGGCGCCGATGCCGGGCGCCGAGCGCAGCAGGCCGAGGCCCCAGGGACCTAGCTCCAGAATATCGCGCGCATAGACCGGCAGCAGCGCCGAGGCGCCGGACAGAAGCACGGCGAAGAGGTCGAGCGAGATGGCGCCGAGCACGATCTTCTCGCTCCAGATATAGCCAAAGCCGGCAAACAGCGTCTGCATCGTCGGCTTGTCGGTGGCCGTCTGCTGGGCGGGCTTGGGAATGGTGAAGACGAGCAGGGCGGCGACAAGCATCAGGGCGGCCGCGGTGGCGTAGGCGACCTCCGCCGAGAGCCCGTAAAGCAGGCCGCCGGCGACTGGGCCGACGATGGTCGCCGTCTGCCATGCGGACGAGTTCCAGGCAATCGCGTTGGCGAAGTCTTCCTGCGGCACCAGATTGGCGAACAGCGAGGACGAGGCAGGCCCGTAGAAGGCGCGGGCGATGCCGAACATGGCGAGCATGACGAAGATCGGCCACGGGCTGGTCAGGCCGCGCAGGGTCAGCAGCAGGAGAACGAGCGCGCAGCCGCCCTCCACCAAGGACGCCAGGGTCATGATCAGGCGGCGGCCGAAGCGGTCGGCGACGACGCCGGTGACAAGCACCAACAGCAGCGACGGCAGGAACTGGACGATGCCGACAATGCCGAGATCGAAAGGATTTCGCGTCAGGTCGTAGATCTGCCAGCCGACGGCGACGGAGACGATCTGGGTGGCGAAGGTGGTGAGGAAGCGCGCCGTCCAATAGCTGAGGAACGGCCGGTGACGGAAAGCGGCGTAGCGCTGGTCAGGTGAAGTTGCTTCGGCGGTCATGGTCCAAGGGCCCCGTTGCGGTGTTGGCCGGCGGGGCACTTCCACGGCGGGCGCTGGTCCGGCCAGAACCCTTTAGCCCAGTTCGTCCTGTTGCGCGCGCAAAAAATCGGCGCTGGGTGGCAGAAATCCGGAATTTTTTGTTCGCTGCGGGCGAAGTTTAGCCCCTCAACGCCGCGGAGATGGCTTCCAGCCCGCAGCGCAATTCCGCTTCCTTCGGCCAGCCGAAACCGATGCGGAAGAAGCGCTTCGGCATCTCGAACCAGTGGCCGGGGCCGACATAGGTGCCGTGCTCTTCCAGAAGCCTGGTGTAGAACCGGTCGAGGTCGAAACCGGCATCGACATTCAGCCGCGGAAAGCCGACGACGCCGCCTTGCGGCCGCACCCAGTCGACCAGCGGCTCGCCGTCGATCCAGTTTTGGACAACATCGCGCCGCTTGGCCATCTCCGGCAGCAATGACGTCAGGAAAGCGTCGCGGCGCTCGAGCATGGCGCGCGCGATCGCCTCGTCGATGACGCTGCCGCAGATGCCGATCTGCTCCTTGGCGGCGAGGAAGGTTTCCTGCAGCTCCCGGTCCCGGGTGACCAGCCAGCCGATGCGGATGCCCGGAACGCCGAAGGCCTTGGACAGGGAGGAGACGCTGATGGCGGCGGGGCTGAGCGAGGCCGCGGAGGGCAGCCGCCCGCCATGGGAAAGGTCGCGATAGGTCTCGTCGACCAGCAGCCGGCAGCGCCGACTCTCGGCGAGCACGACCAACGCATCGAGATCGGCGCGCCTCATCACCGTGCCGGTCGGGTTGTGCGGGCAGGTGACGCTAACCAGCTTCGTGTTCGGCCGCACGGCTGCCGCGACACGTTCGACGTCGACCGCGAAGCTCTCGTCGAAGTCGAGATCGACATAGGAGATGGCGCAGCCGATCGCCTTGGGCGTCTCGATGTTGGTGGCGTAGTTCGGCCGCACGACGACCAGATGATCGTTGGCCGAGAGCAACGAGGTGGCGATGATGAACAGCGCGCCGGCGGCGCCCGCGGTCACCAGCACGTCGTCCGGCGAGAGCCCTTCATCTTGCGCGGCGATCAGCGCGCGCAGCTCCTTATCGCCGCGATGCTCGCCGTAGAACAAGGTGAGGTCGGGCAGCGAAAGGCCGATGTCGGAGAGCTTCTGGTCGGCGATCGAGCTTTCGGAGAGGTTGTAGCGGATGCGGTCGTAGCCATATTCCTCCGGCGCCTCCTTCTCGATCACCATCCTGGCGTAGTTCATGGCCGGACCCCCAATGTCTGGTCTATCCAAGCCACAAAAGCAGGAAGCCTGCCAAGGCGGATTCGCCGGCAGGCTTCCTTAAATCGTTGGTACAAGCGGGCCTTCGCCGCAGGCAGCTTGCCTCAGGCGGGCGCTTTGGCCCTTCTTCCCCGGGCGGGCTTAGCCGGCGCGGCTTCCGCCTTGCGGCCGAGGCCGATCGACTTGGCGAGCTCGGAGCGCGAGGCCGCATAGTTGGGCGCGACCATCGGGTAATCCGCCGGCAGGCCCCATTTCGTGCGGTAGGCTTCCGGCGTCAGCCCGAAATGCACGCCGATATGGCGCTTCAGCGATTTGAACTTCTTCCCGTCCTCGAGGCAGATAATGTAGTCCGGCGTCACTGAGCGCCGCGGATTGACGGCGGGCGTGGGCGGGGGAGCTTCCGGCGCCGGCGGCTGGTTGAGCCCGCCGATCGAGGCGGCAACGCTGGCGATGAGCTCGCCCAGGCCCGAAGCGGGCAGCCGGTTCTTGGCGACATAGGCCGACACGATATGAGCAGTGAGCTCCAGCAGGTCGACTTCCTTGGCAGTGTTGGTGTCCTCGTCCACGTCATTCCTCCTCTATGCCGCATGGCCGCGAAAAATCGGGATTGTAACAGAGCGCTGCCGCGTCCTTGGCGCTCGGGGTGATGCGCGGTGCCGCAGGCCGGCGAATTCCTAGTCGGCAAATCTGGCCAGCGCAACGATCAGTCACGCGGTTACACGTTATTTTGAACATCTATACTGAAAAGTAACAATATCAGACGATGAGCGCCTTGTCGCGCCACAGTCGAAATCCACCTTCGAAGGCGCGAGTGTTGTCGCCGCGCCTGGATTTTTCAGGCAATTCGTCAAGCTTGTCGACATTGCCGCCGCCGATGACCACATAGTCCGGCTGCAAGGCGGCGCGAAGCCTGTTTACGACATCAAAAACGTATTTGCGCCATTTCTTCTTGCCGTGCTTTTCCAGGCCGCGCTCACCGACATAGTCCTCGAAGCTGAAGCCTTTCTTGTAGGGAAGGTGAGCAAGCTCCATCGGCTGTCCGACATTGTCGAGGATCATCGCCGCGCCAAGGCCGGTGCCCAGGCCGAGGAAGAGCATGCGGCCGCCCTCATAGCTGCCGATCGCCTGCAGCAGCGCGTCGTTGACGACCTTGACCGGCTTGCCGAAGGCGGCGGCGAAATCGTAGCCGTTCCAGCCCTTGCCGAGATTGAAGGGATCGAGCGAAGGCTTGTTGTCCCTGACCGGACCCGGATAGCCCATCGAAATGACGTCGTAGTCCAGGCCCTCGGCCAGCTGCTTCACCGAAGCAATCATCTGCTCAGGTGTCAGGTCCGGCCCGGACTCGGTGCGGCGCACCTCGCCGCCGACGCTGGTGAGAATCTTCAGACGCGAGCCGCCGACGTCGATGGTGAGCACGATCTGGTCGCCCTTCGCCGCAGCCGGTTTTGCCGCTTTCGCCATCCCGTTGCCTCCAAACTATTTCGTCGGGTTGATCCAGCCATTGGGCGGGCCGAAGCCGTCCATGGCGTCGGCCGGTCCCCAAGTTTTCGGCGCATAGATCTGCGGCTGCGTGGTGTCGCCAAGCACCGGGCCGACAATGCGCCAGGCAAGCTCGGCCGCGTCCTGGCGCGTGAATAGCTGGCCGTTGCCGTTCATGGCGTCGCCGATCAGCCGCTCATAGGGCGGCATGTCGCCCTTGGTGTCGTCGAGCGCGGTCAGCTCCACCTGCTCGCCGATCATGTCGTCGCCGGCGATCTTGCGCTGCGCGCCGATCGAGATCGCCACCTGCGGGTCGATGCGGAAACGGACGTAGTTGGCGTCGTCCGGTTTGATCGGGTCGAAGACGTCGAGCGGCGGCCGCTTCAGCCGCACGATCACCTCGGTGGCGTGCACCGGCATGTTCTTGCCGGCGCGGATGAAGAAGGGCACGTCCCGCCAGCGCCAGGTGTCGACGAAGAACCGCACGGCCGCGAAGGTCTCGACCGGGGAGTTCGGCCGCACGCCAGGCTCCGCCAGATAGCCGTCGAACTGGCCGCGCACGACATCGTCCTTGGTCAGGGTGCGGATGGCGCGGAGCACCTGCACCTTCTCGTCGATCAGGTCGTCGGCCGAGCGGCCAACCGGCGGCTCCATGGCGAGCAGCAGAAGGATGTTGAGCAGATGGTTCTCGATCACGTCGCGGATGCAGCCGACATCGTCATAGAAGCGGCCGCGGCCTTCGACGCCGAAATCCTCGGCCATGGTGATCTGCACGCTCTCGACGAAGTTGCGATTCCAGATCGGCTCGAGGAAGGAGTTGGCGAAGCGAAAATAGAGCAGGTTCTGGATCGCTTCCTTGCCGAGATAGTGGTCGATGCGGAAGATCGCCCGTTCGTCGAACACCAGATGCAGCACCCGGTTCAGCCAGCGCGCCGACTGCAGGTCGTGACCGAAAGGCTTTTCCACCATCAGCCGCGCGCCGCGCGCGGTGCCGGACTGTTCCAGACCTTGCACGACGATCTCGAACATCGTGGGCGGCACGGCCATGTAATGCAGCGGCCGCCGCGCCGAGCCGAGCGCCGTCTTCAGCTTCTCGAAGGTCGTCGGGTCGCGGTAGTCGCCGCTGACATAGCGCAGCAGCGAGGCGAGCTTGCCGAACACCTTGTCGTCGACGGCGCCCAGCGCATTGACGATGCCGTCGCGGGCGCGGTCCACCAGCTTGCCGATGTCCCAGGGTTCGAAGGCGACGCCGATCACCGGCTCGGTCAGCGTCCCCTTGGCGACCATGTGATAGAGCGCCGGAAATATCTTCTTGTGCGCAAGGTCGCCGGTCGCCCCGAAAAGCACCAGCGTGTCGGACCTCTCCTGGCTCATGCCGCCTCTCCCTTCACGCGCCGGTCTTCGGCTTCTCGATATGGCCGCCGAACGCATAGCGCATGGCGGACAAAAGTTTGTCGGCGAATGCGGATTCGCCCTGCGAGGAGAAGCGGTCGAACAGCGCCGAGGAGAGCACGGGCGCCGGAACGCCGGTGTCGATCGCCGCCTTCAGCGTCCAGCGGCCCTCGCCCGAATCGGAGACGCGGCCGCCGAACTGGGTGAGCGACGGATCGTTCTTCAGCGCGCCGGCGGTGAGGTCGAGCAGCCAGGAGCCGATGACGCTGCCGTGCCGCCAGACCTCGGTCACTGCCGGCAGGTCGATGTCGAACTGGTAGTATTGCGGGTTTTCGAGCGGGCTGGTCTCGGCGTCCGCCGTTCGATCCCGTTTGCCGGCATTGGCCGATTTCAGGATGTTGATGCCTTCGGCATAGGCGGCCATGACGCCGTATTCAATGCCGTTGTGCACCATCTTGACGAAATGGCCTGCACCGCTCTGCCCGCAATGCAGGTAGCCGTAAGGCGCGGTTCCGGCATCCTTGGGCGGATTGCCGCCCGGATCAGCGCCGGGCGCCAGGGACGCAAAGACGGGATCGAGGATATGCACGGCCTCGTCGGGCCCGCCGATCATCAGGCAGTAGCCGCGCTCCAGCCCCCACACGCCGCCGCTGGTGCCGACATCGACAAAGCTGATGCCCCTGGTCGCCAGCTTGGCGGCCTGGTCGACGGCGTCGTGATAGTAGGAATTGCCGCCGTCGATGATGATGTCGCCCGGCTCCATGAGCGCCGCGACCTGGTCGACGATCCTGCCGGTGATCGCCGCCGGCAGCATCAGCCAGGCGCAGCGCGGCTTGGCAAGCTTGGCGACAAATTCTTCCAGCGAGGCGGCGCCGATGGCCCCGTCCTTGACCATGCCGGCGACGCTTGCGGAGTTGATGTCGTAGACGACGCATTCATGGCCGTCGCGCATCAGGCGCCGCACCATGTTGGCGCCCATCCTGCCCAGTCCCATCATTCCGATCTGCATGGTGTCATCCCGATTGCTTGAGGAAAAGAATCTACTGGCCTTCCACGCCGACCGTGAAGTCGACATTCTCCCAACGGCTGGCTTCGGGCCAGAAAAAAGTGAAGACGATCGTCGATCCCGGTTGCAGGCCGGCGACATCGAGGTCAACCAGATGGACGCCGAAGGCGTTCTCGGCTGTCTTGTCGTCATGCACCGTCAGCCATTTGTCGCTGCTCCAATGAACCACGCCGCGCGCCGCAAGTTCCATGCGCAGGCGCTTGCCGGCGGGGAGAGAGCGGATCTTGTTGTTGAAGCGCCATGTCCTGAAGGGCGAGATGGTCTTTCGCTTGATGTAGCGCTCGACGCCCTGCGGCGGCATGTCGAAGACCGCGCCGTCGCGCAGCGAGCGCAACAGCTTGATGTGCTCGGCATGCGCCCAGACCAGCGGCATGGCGCTGCCGGAAGGCGCGCCGAGCCGCAATTCGCGCTCCGGCATATCGGGCCTGTCCCAGACCTGCTCCGGCAGCAGGCCGCCCACGCCCGCCGAACGCTCCAAGGTTTCGAGCAGCTCGGCCGCCTTGCCGTGCCGTCCGGCCGCCAGTTCGTAATGGGCGCGCTCGCCGGCGAGCAGCGGCCACGGCCGGCCCTGGCCGGTGCCGTCGAAAGGCGAGCCGTCCTCGTGCTCGCCATAGCCGTCGCCAGTGTATCGATACCAGAGCGGGCCTTGCGGCAGATCGCAGCGCAACTCGGCATCGATGGCCTTGATCGTGTTCAGGATGCGCGGATCGTCCGCGGCCCTCAAGCCAAAGCGCACCAGCGCCAGCGCGTCGGGGCTGACGATCGCTTCGGCCGGGCGGTCGGTCTCGGCGGGCGGCCGATTCTTGATCGGCACGAAGCCGTCCTTCGGCGAAGCGGCGCCGGCGTCGTCAGGCGGCGCGATGCGGACATAGTAGCCGCCGATGGCCTCCTTGGCGCAGAGCTCGGTGCCGGTGACATAGGTCCAGCGCTCGATCTCTCCGTTCCAGCAATCGGCGGTCTCGCGCAGATAGTTTGCCGGCTCATTTTTGGCGCAGACGTCGAGCAGGTCGGCGGCGGCAAGCAGCGCCGCGATCTCGACGGCCAGCGTGAACGGGCTGTAGCCGGCATCCTCCTCCCAGCGGTCCTCGCCGGTGACGGGGCCGTTGCGAACAACATAGGAGGCTGCGCTTTGGATCATCGGCAGAAAGTCCTCGAGTTTCGCGCGCGGCAGATGGCCGGCGCGGCGCAGCGCATCGGCGAGCAGCAACGGAAAGGCGCATTCGTCCATCTGGATGCCCGGCCAATAGGGCTCTCCGCTCGACCAGCAATTCTGCGGCCAATGGCCGTCCGGCCGCTGGATCGAGCGCAGATACTCAAGGATCTGCAGCGCCTGCCTGGCGTCGCCGGCGGCGAGGAAACCGCCCGCCGTCTCGACAAGGTCGCGCGGCCAGACCAGATGGTAGCCGCCGAGGTCGTCGTCGCCCTTGTTGAAGCCCCAGGGGATCGAGAGACTGGCGACGGCGGCTCCCGGCCTGGCGACCGATAGATGCGAGGCAAGCACCGCGGTGCTGACCCGATAGGTGTTCAGCCCCGAGGCGGCATGCCGGTCGAGTTTCTCCAGTCCGGCCTGGAATTTCCGCCAGTTCGCGACATAAGTTTCGGCGGCCGCCTCGAAACCCTGCTCGAGACTGGCCAGCGCGATCTCCGCCGCCTCTTCGGGCCAGGTGCCGAAGCCGAGCGCCAGCAAAGCCGTGCTCTTGCCTGGCGAGAAGCCGATCTCGCCGGTCAGCGCCACATTGCCGTCCTCCGCCCTCTGGCAGGTGGGATCGAGCGTGCCGCCATTCTGAAGCTGCTGCCAGCCGTCGGAGTAGCCGACATAGCCGGCCGAGCAGGCGCCCCAGGGCAGCGACGAAGCAAGGGCAATGGAGACGCCGCGCCCTGATGCGAAAAGAATGCGCTGGCCCTTATGCTCGCCGACCCAGGCCGTGTTGCCCATGCCGGCATTGACGAGGTGTGGCGCAAGCAGCGCGTAGACGCGATAGTCGGCGGCCGGGCCTTTGCGGGCGGCGAACATGATTTCCTGCAGCAAGGCCGGCTGTTTCGGATCCGTAATGATGCGCTTTTCCACGCGATAGGAGCCGTCCGCCGCCGAATTGACCAGGCGATAGGCAGGCACGCCATCCTCGAACGGCGCGATCACGTGGACGGCATCGCGCTTCTCCTCGGAAAAGAAACCGTCGGGGCCGGTGACCATCAGACCCGTGTCGCGCGTGCAGGCGCTGTCGAGGCGCGGATAATAGATCTCGTTCAATATGCCGTGGCTGATGGTGAACCAGAGCGGGCTCTTCGCCGAAAGCGCGGTGCCGACGCCGCTCTTGGCGCTTGACGTCCAGCGCGCCGGAATCCCCGGAGCGCCCTGAGCAACAGTGGGCGTCGCTGCCATCGATCGGTCTCCTGCCGCCGTTCCTAGACCAGGAGCCAACGGCTTTTCAATCGCTGCACCCGAAGTTGATCGCCCTGCCGTTGCGTGAGCCATCGTTGACAGCGGCACCGTCAAGCGATCACTATTTCACAAGCAGGGAGGACTGCTGGAAATCGGAGCCTGGAGCCGCGCCCTACAGCGCGGCGTTGCCTGTTTTCCGTGGCGGCAAGGGAGGAAGAATGTCGGAGGTATCTCCCCAGCTGATCGACCGGCTGCTCGCGATCTCGCGGGCGCTCGCCGGCCATATCGATCCGGGTTCGGCATTCCGGGCGACGGCGATCGAGATCGGCACGCTCATCCCGCACGACCATATCGACCTGGCGGTGCTCTCGCTCGATGGGCGCATGCATGCCTGCTACGAAGCCGGCTTCCACACCAGCTGGAGCGATCTGGCGCAGCATCCAGTCGAGGGCAGTCCGATCCGCCGCGTGCTGTGGGGTGAGACGCCGTATCTGTTGTCCGACAATGCGCTCGTCGACGACCGCTTCCACTTCGAGGGTGCGTTCGACGGCCCGATCTTCGCCGCCAAGCTGCGCAGCCGCATCATCGTGCCGCTGAGAGCGCGCGGCAGCGTCATCGGCGCGCTCAACATCAGCCGGCACGAGGCCGGCTGCTTCACGCAGGCGGATGTCGAGATCGCCCAGCAATGCGCTGACCTAATCGCGCCCTATATTTTCGCGCTGATCCAGACCGAGGAAGCGCGCCGCGCCATGCTGGCCGAAAGCGAGGCGCGCAACCGGGCGGAGCTGCTCAGGGTCGGCGCCTCGCAACTGACCGAAGGCATGGAGCGCGAGCGTCGTCGCATGGCCATGGACCTGCACGACCAGACGCTCGCCGACCTCGCCCGCATCGCGCGTCAGGTCTCGGCCTTCCGCAGCCGCGGCGTGGCGCGCACGGCCCAGTTGGCCGATCTCGAGCAGGAGGTCGCTGGCTGCCTGGCGGAGCTGCGCCACATCGTCGACGACATGCGGCCGAGCGTCTTGGAACTGTTCGGCCTGCGCGACGCCCTCGAGGCCCATCTCAACCGCAGCGTGGCGAGAGCCAAGCCGCCGATCGCCGTGCGCATCGCGGACACCAGCGACGGCAGCGCCGACAGCCTGTCGGAAACGCTGCGCACGGCGCTCTACCGGATCGTGCAGGAAGCCATCAACAATGCGGTGCGCCATGCGGGACCGAGCCGCATCGAGGTGCAGCTCGCCTCCACGCCAGGCACCTTCAGCGTGACCGTCACCGACGATGGCCATGGCTGCGGCGCGGTCGACCCCGCCGCTCAAGGCGGCATCGGCCACATGCACACGCGGGCAGCCCTTGTCGGGGCGCGGCTGCATTTCGAGCCGGCCAGCCGCAAGGGCGGTACGCGGGTCGTCATCGAGATCGGCCGCGAGCCCGCGGCGGGCAAGGTCTTGGTGCGCACCGCCGCAGAGGCGGAGGCAGTCTGATGCTGGTCATGATCGCGGAAAATGACGGGCTGCATCGTACCTTCGCGCGGCGCACCGTCGAGCAATTGTGGCCCGGCGACGTCGAGGTGATCGAAGCCGGCGACGGCGAGGACGCCATCAACCTCGCGGCCGAGCGCGAGCCGCCGCATGTCGTGCTCGATCTGCAACTGCCCAAGGCGACCGGGATCGAGGTGGCCCGCGCCATCTGGAGCCGGCGCGCCGGCACGCATATCCTGTTCTGGTCCAACTTCGCCGACGAGGCCTATGTGCGGGGCGTGGCGCGCATCGTGCCGCCGGGGTCGGTCTATGGCTATGTGCTGAAATCCGCCACGGAAGAAGGCATGCGCTCGGCGCTGCGCGGCGTGTTCAGCGAGGGCCACTGCATCATCGACCGCGAGATCCGCGGCATCCAGCACCGAGTCCAGGACAGGTTCGAGGGTGTCACCGACGGCGAGTATGAAAGCCTGATCGACATCGCGCTCGGCCTCACCGACAGGGCGATCGCGGCGCGGCGCGGCCTGTCGATCCGCGGCGCGCAGAGCCGCATCAAGCATGTCTACGACAAGCTCGGCATCATGCCGCCGGAGGAGGGAGCCGGCGAAGCGTCGGTGTTCAACTCGCGCACCCGGGCTATCTACCTCGCCATGGCGCGCGGCCTGATCAACATCGACGCGCTACGGCGCGAGCAGGAGCAGCTCGACGCTTGGCTTGCGCAGGCGACGCCGCTGCAGGATCAGTGATCGCCACCGCAGAGTCTGAAAGGGATCCGAGGCGGCCGACTGTGCGAAACCACAGTCGGTGCTGCGCTTAGGCCGCTATCGTCCGATCTTTGACCCGACTAGGCTCTTTTGTCTGACAAGAACAAGAAGACCAGAATCCCGGGGAAGCGCCATGCCGTTCGTCAGCATACGGATACTCGAGGGCCATTCGCAAAAGCGCAAGAACGAGATCTCGCGCCGCGTCACCGAAGCGATC
This sequence comes from Mesorhizobium sp. ORS 3324, assembly GCA_000824825.2. Lineage (GTDB taxonomy): Bacteria > Pseudomonadota > Alphaproteobacteria > Rhizobiales > Rhizobiaceae > Mesorhizobium. Next base: position 294,433 of record LM655187.1, on the reverse strand, counting down.
AGCGAGGTCACCGAACTGCCCAAGGAAGCCATCTGGGTGGTGATCGAGGATGTGCCTGGCGGCGACTGGTTCGTCGCTGGCAAGCCGGTACGCGAGCCGAAGGGTTCGTGATGTCGATCCCGGCGCGCGCCCGTCATTCCGGCTTTGGCGACGTCGTCGGCAATGCGGCGATGGAGCGGCTCGCCACCGGCTACGGCTTCATCGAGGGGCCGGTCTGGCATCCTTACGAGAAATGGCTGGTCTTTTCCGACATTCCGCAAAGCCGCATGTACCGGCTCGGCGCCTCGGGTGAGATCGACCTGTTCCGCGAACCGAGCCAGATGGCCAACGGCAACACGCTCGACCGGAAGGGCCGGCTGATAACCTGCGAGCACGCGACCAGCCGGGTCATCCGCGCCGAGCCGAACGGCGCGACGACGGTTCTCGCCACCCACTATGAGGGCAAGCAGCTCAACAGCCCGAACGACATCGTCGTCGCCACCGGGGGCTCGATCTACTTCACCGATCCGACTTACGGCCGGGCGGAATTCTACGGCGTGCCGAGGCCGCAGGAGCTACCGCACCAGGGCGTCTACCGGATCGACGGCGATGGCGCTCGGCTGACGCTCGTCGCCGACGATTTCGCGCAGCCCAACGGGCTCTGCTTCTCGCTCGACGAATCGCGGCTCTTCGTCAACGACACCGAGCGCGGCCACATCAGAGTGTTTGGCGTCGAAGCGAACGGCGATCTCAATGGCGGCGCAGTGTGGGCGGTGACGGAAGGCACCGAGCCGGGCTCGCCTGACGGGATGAAGATCGACAGCCGCGGCAATCTCTATTGCACCGGGCCCGGCGGTATCAATGTCTTCGATGCCTCGGGCGATTTGATCGGCGTCATTGCGACGCCGGAATCTTGTGCCAATTTCACCTTCGGCGACGACGATCTCAGGAGCCTCTACATTGCCGCTTCGACGTCGCTATACCGGCTGAGGGTCAGGGTGCCGGGACTGAGGCTGTTTTGAGCGAGCGGGCTCGGATCGGATTGGAGTGAAGCCGGCCCGCAAGGCCGATGGAAGTGCAGCAGTCAACACATCTGGGAGGATAATGACATGAAGAAACTACTGGTCTTGAGCGCCTTTGCAGCCATGCTCGCCTCGGGCACGGCGCTTGCCGACACAAGCGGCAAGAAGATCGCCTTCTCCAACAATTATGCCGGCAATTCCTGGCGCCAGGCGATGCTCGACAGCTACGGCATCGTCACCAAGAAGGCGGTCGAGGACAAGGTGGTCGCCGCGGCGGATGTCTTCACCACCGCCGACAAGGAAGTGCCGACCCAGGCCGCCCAGGTGCAGAACCTCATCCTGCAGGGCTATGACGCCATCGTCATCAACGCCGCCTCGCCGGATGCGCTGAACGGCGCCATCAAGCAGGCCTGCGACGCCGGCATCGTCGTCGTCTCCTTCGACGGCATCGTCACCGAGCCCTGCGCCTACCGCGTCGTCGTCGACTTCAAGGACATGGGCAAGCAGGAAGTCGAGCAGATGGCCAAGTTCCAGCCGAAGGGCGGCAATCTGCTGGAGATCCGCGGCCTTGCCGGCACCTCGATCGACGATGCCATCCATGCCGGCATCCTCGAAGGCGTCGCCGCCCATCCCGAGTTCAAGATCGTCGGCTCGGTCACCGGCGACTGGGACCAGACCACGGCACAGAAGGCGGTGGCGACCATCCTGCCGTCGCTCCCCGACGTCGTCGGCATCGTCGACCAGGGTGGTGACGGTTATGGCGCCGCGCAAGCCTTCGCCGCCGCCAACAAGCCGCGCCCGACCATCATCATGGGCAACCGGCAGGACGAGTTGAAGTGGTGGAAGGAGCAGAAGGAGAAGGACGGCTACAAGACCTGGTCGGCCTCGATCGCGCCCGGCGTGTCGACGCTCGCCTTCTGGGTGGCGCAGCAGGTGCTCGACGGCCGCAAGGACATTCCGCACGACCTCCTGGTGCCCTATCTCGCCTTCACCCAGGACGATTTCGAGGCCGCGCTGCCGAAGATCAAGGAAGGCGGCGTCGCCACGCACGAATACACGCAGGAAGAGGCCACCGCGGCCATCAAGGCCAACATCAAGCAATAGCGGCGCAAACGTTGCCAGCCGCATCGCCAACCGGATATCGTTGAGGATGCTCCAGGCTATTGCAGATATCGTCAGGCTGGACGGCGCCGAAAAGCACTTCGGCGCCGTCCGGGCGCTCAACGGCGTCGACTTCCATGTCGGCGCCGGCGAATGCGTCGGGCTGGTCGGGCACAACGGCGCCGGCAAGTCGACGCTCATGCATATGGTGGCGGGCACGCTGCGGCCCGATGGCGGGCGGATCGCCGTCCGCGGCAATCAGGAAGCGAGCTATTCCGTGGCGCGCGCGCTGGAACTCGGCATACGCTGCGTCTTCCAGGAGTTGTCGCTCTGCCCCAACCTCAGCGTCGCCGAGAACACACGCATCAACCATCCCTCGCTCAGCGGGCTCGGCTGGCGGCGCAAGGCGGCCGCTCTCATCCAGGCCAAGCTCGACGAGATCTTTCCGGATCATGGCATTGCGGCGGACGACATTGCCGGCGACCTGTCGATCGGAAGGCGGCAGATGGTCGAGGTGGCGCGTGCCTTCACGCTGACGCGCGAGCCGCTGCACCTGGTCATCCTCGACGAGCCGACCTCGTCGCTCGACGCGCACACGGCCGGGCAGCTGCTCGCTTTCGTGCGCCGCTTCGTCGAGGCGGGCGGCAGCTGCATCCTGATCTCGCATGTGCTGGGCGAGGTGCTGCAGAATGCAGACCGCATCGTGGTGATGCGCGACGGCAAGGTGGTCGCGGCCGATGCCGCAAGCGCGTTCGACCGCGACAAGTTGGTTGCCGCCATGGGCGGCGCCGAGGGCCATCAGCGGACCGCCAAGGAGACGCGGAAGGCCGAAGCCGGTGCGCTCAGAGTGCGGGCGCGCCCGGCGCGGCAGCAGGACGGCAAGGAGCTTGTCGCCCGCGCGGGCGAGATCATTGGCCTTGCCGGGCTCGCCGGGCACGGCCAGACCGACCTGCTGCTCGCGATCTTCTCGGCGGCTTCGCGCGCCAGGGCAGGCGTCGAGGTGGCGGCGCCGGTGGCGCTGGTCGCCGGCGACCGCCAGTCGGACGGTATCTTCGCGCAATGGTCGATCGCGCAGAACATCGGCATCCGTTCGCTTCAGCGCTTGCGCAATGGGCTGCTGATCTCGCCGCAGCGCGAGGCGGAGTTGGCCGAGCTCTGGAAGAAGAAGATCGGCATCCGTACGCCGGATATGAACAACAACATCTATTCGCTGTCGGGCGGCAACCAGCAGAAAGCGCTGTTTGCCCGCGCGCTCGGTTCCGACGCCGAGATCGTGCTGATGGACGACCCGATGCGCGGCGTCGATGTCGGCACCAAGCTCGAAGTCTACGACCTTGTGCGCGAGGAGGCCGCCAAGGGCCGCACCTTCCTCTGGTACACCACCGAGACCGAAGAGCTCGACAATTGCGACCATGTCTATGTCTTCAAGAACGGGCGGATCGTCGCCAATCTCCGGCGCGACGAGCTGACGGAGGAAAAGATCATCCAGTCCTCGTTCGGCGATGCGGCCTGATATGACGGCGATCGCTCCCGGCACGGTCCCGAAATCTTCGCCGCGCGGCAACGCGGCCAGGGCGCGCATGCTGCGGAGCCTTCTGCCGGCCCTGTCGCTGGCGCTGGTGCTGATGGCGATCGCCTGGCTCAACCCGCGCGCCATCAGCTATTTCGGCTTCAACCTGATGCTGAACCTGGCGATCCCGATCGCGCTGGCGACGATCGCGCAGATGTTCGTCATAGCCGGCAATGAGCTCGACCTGTCGATCGGCACCTTTGTCGGCTTCGTCGGCTGCGTCACCGCCACGTGGCTCAGGGACGCGCCGCTCGTCGGCATTGTGGTGCTCTTGGGCTCGATCGGCGTCTACGCGCTGCTCGGCGCGCTGATCCATCTGCGCAACCTGCCTTCGATCGTGGTAACGCTCGGCATGAGCTTCGTCTGGCAAGGGCTTGCCATCCTCATCCTGCCGAAGCCCGGCGGCAAGGCGCCCGACTGGCTGCTGGCAATCCTGGCGTTCAAGCCGCCTTACGTTCCGTTCCCGATCCTTGCCGCGCTGCTGATTGCGGCCGCGGTGCATTTCGGCCTCATGCGCACCTCCTACGGCGTCATCCTGCGCGGCTCCGGCGGCAATGCCGCGGCGCTCAGGCGCGCCGGCTGGTCGCTGCTCAAGACCAAGATCGTGCTGTTCGCGCTGGCCGGGCTGTTCGGCGTGCTCTCCGGCATGGCTTTGATCGGCATCACCACTTCGGCAGACGCCAATATCGGCAACGGCTACACGCTGCTTTCGGTCGCGGGCGTCATTCTGGGTGGTGGCGAGTTCGTCGGCGGCCGCGTGTCGCCGATCGGCGCGGTCATCGGCGCGCTGACGCTGGCGCTAGCCGCCTCGCCGCTGCTGACCTTCATGCACATACCGCCCGACTGGCAGGTCGCCGCCAATGGCGCGATCCTGATCATCGTGCTGGCGGCGCGGGTGATTATCAGCCGCAGGGAAAGGTGAACGATGGCCTCGCTGCGCATGGTACTCGAAAAACCCTGGCTCTGGTCCTTCGTCGGCGCGCTTGTCGTGTGGGTGGCGACCGTCGCCTTCACTGGCGGCTACGGCGCCGGCGGCATGGTCACGGCAGCGCTCTCACTCGCCGTCTTCACCGTCATCGTCGGGGTCGGCCAGATGTTCGTGATCACGCTGGGGCCCGGCAATGTGGATCTGTCGCTGCCGGCCAACATCGGCCTGGCGAGCGCAGTGGCGATGAAGGTGATGGGCGGCAGCGATTCCATGATCCTCGTCGGGCTGCTCGCCGCGCTCGCCTGCGGCGCGGCCATCGGCGCCATCAACTATCTGCTGATCTGGGCGCTGCGCATCCCCCCGATCATCGCAACGCTGTCGGCAAGCTTCATCATCCAGTCGGTCGACATCAGCTACGGCCGCGGCCTGCAGATCAAGCCGCCGCCGGGCTTTGCCGATTTCACCAACTGGCAGGTCCTTGGCATTCCGGTGCTGGCGATGCTGACGGTGCTGTTCACGATCGGGGCGGCGCTGGCGCTGCAGCGCATGATCTATGGCCGCTCGGTGCTGGCGATCGGCCAGAATATCCGCGCCGCCTGGCTCGCCGGCGTCGATGTCGGCCGCATCCGCTTCCTCACCTACACGCTGTGCGGCGGGCTGGGCGGTATCGACGGAGCACTGCTCGCCGGCTATTTCCGTGGCGCCAATGTCGATATCGGCAACGAATATCTGCTCGCCTCGATCGCGGTCGTCGTCATCGGCGGCACCTCGGTTGCCGGCGGCAAGGCCAATGTGCCGGGCGTCTGGGGGGCCGGCCTGTTCCTGGTGCTGCTGCTCACCATGCTCAACACCTTCGGCGTCAGCGCCGGCGTGCGGCTGGTGCTGACCGGGCTGATCATCGTCGGGGTGATCACGGCGGCGGGCGGCGAGAAGGCGCTGCGGTAGTCGTAGTGGCGCAGGGCTGCGCGAGGTGTGGCGGGAGAGCACTCTTGGCCTGCCGGCCATGCCCCCCGACGTCCGCGATTGGCGAAGGCCGTCGTGATGGCTGATCTCACGCCTTGCGGAGGAGATGCCCGGTAGGACAGAGGGGGCGCTGTCCCGCCGGCGCGTCCCGCTTTCATACGGCGATCACAGCCAAATTTGACCATGTGGACAAAAGTCGGGCGCCGTTCCATAGTCCGGCGTCAGACATTCTTGAACGGCCGGCTCGACACGGCCGTCGAACAGAGGGGAATTTCAATGGAAAACGATCATAGCAAAACGCAACGCGCCGGCCTGTCGCGGCGCAACGTGCTGGAACTCGGCGCGCTGGGTTTGGCGGCGGCTGCGCTGCCGAATGCCGCCTTCGCCAAGGACAAGAAGCTGAAGGTGGCGGCGATCTTCGCCACGCCGATCGAGGAGCCTTGGGACAACCAGATCCATGTCGCGCTGCAGAAGGCCGTGAAGGAGCTGGGCATCGAATACAAATGGTCGGAAAAGGTGCAGACCGCCGACTTCAGCCGCGTGATGCGCGAATATGCGCAGGGCGGCTATCAGCTGGTGTTGGGCGACGCCTTCGCCGCCGAGCGCGAATCGCGAAAGACCGCCAAGCAGTTCCCGAAGACCGCCTTCCTGTTCGGCTCCGGCGCCGGCCCGGCCGAACCCAATTTCGGCGTCTTCGACAACTGGATCCACGAGCCCGCCTATCTCTCCGGCATGATCGCCGGCAAGATGTCGAAGTCGGGCACGGTGGGTGCTGTCGCGGCGATGGGCATTCCGGAAGTGAACCGGCTGGTCAACGCCTTCTTCGCCGGTGCCAAGGAGGTCAATCCGAACGTCAAGAAAAAGGTCGCCTTCATCGGCTCCTTCTTCGATCCGCCCAAGGCCAAGGAAGCAGCCGTGGCGCAGATCGATGCCGGCGTCGACGTCATCTATGCCGAGCGCTTCGGCGTCATCGAGGCGGCGGTGGAGAAGAAGATCTACGCCATCTCCAACATGTCCGATCAGTCGAGCCTCGGCCCGGACACGGTCATCACCGGCCCGGTTTGGGACATGTATCCGACGGTCGAGCAGGCGATCAAGCTAGTCAAGGCCGGCGTCTTCACCGCGCAGGACTACGGCGACTTCTCGCGCATGGCCAAGGGCGGCTCCTACCTCGCACCCTACCACAAGTTCGACAACACGCTGCCGGCGGAGGTCAAGGCGCTGGTCGAGAAGAAGAAGGCCGAGATCCTCGAAGGCAATTTCCGCGTCGACGTCGACGAGAACACGCCGGTTTCGGATTGACGCCTGGTTGAGGGATGGCGCGAGGCGCCCCCCTCTG
>LM655187.1:271116-287431 GCA_000824825.2 Mesorhizobium sp. ORS 3324 | reverse complement strand
AGGGGGGAGATTGGCAGTTCCGTTGACGGCGCTTGATCTTTCAAACATTGAAAGTTGGCGAAGGTCGCCGTGACATCTGATCTCCCCCCTTGAGGGGGAGATGGCCGGTAGGCCAGAGGGGGGTGCAGCGCCGCCCTCGGCGGTTAAGCCGGGTCGTAAGTCAGGAGCACCCTTGTCCGCCCCACTCATCGAAATGCGCGGCATCACCAAGAGCTTCGGCGCCGTCAAGGCGAACGAGGCCGTCGATCTCGCCGTGGCGCCGGGCGAGATCCTCGGCCTGCTCGGCGAGAACGGCGCCGGCAAGACGACGCTGATGAACGTGCTGTTCGGTGCCTATGCGCCGGATGCCGGCGAGATCCTGGTCGGGGGCAGGCCGGTCGCCATCCACAATTCCGCCGATGCACTCGCTGCCGGCATCGGCATGGTGCACCAGCATTTTCACCTCGCGCCGCGGCTGACGGTGCTGGAAAACCTCCTGATCGGCATTCCAGGCAAATCCGGTCGCATCGACCGCGCCGGCGGGCTGGCGCGGCTGAAGGAGATCGGTCGCCAGCACGGCTTAAGTCTCGATCCGGACCTGCCGGTCTCGGCGCTGTCGGTCGGCGAGCAGCAGCGACTGGAAATCATCAAGGCGCTGTTCCGCGGCGCCAAGCTCTTGATCCTCGACGAACCGACGGCGGTGCTGGCGCCGAGCGAGGTCGACGGCCTGTTCGCCGCCTTGCGCTCCATGGCGGCGCAAGGGCTCGGTATCATCTTCATCTCGCACAAGCTCAATGAGGTGAGGGCGCTCACCCATCGCTGCGTGGTGCTGCGCCACGGCAAGGTCGCCGGCCGCGTCGATCATCCGGCAGGGACGACCTCGGCCGAGATGGCCAAGCTGATGTGCGGCCACGAGATCGTGCCGCCGGCAAAGGGAGAGTCGACACCCGGCGCCTCCGTGCTGACGCTTGACGGCATTTCCACCTCAGGCCATGCCGGCACAACGCTGCGCGAGGTTTCGTTGTTCGTGCGCTCCGGCGAGATCCTGGGCATTGCCGGCGTCTCCGGCAACGGCCAGCGCGCGCTCGCCGACGTGATCTCCGGCATGCTGTCGCCCGATACCGGCACGATGACGATAGCCGGCAAAGCCGTCGCGCAATTCTCGCCGCGCGAGCTGCAGGCGCTGGGCCTCGGCCGCATTCCGGAGGACCGGATGACGACCGGGCTGGTCACCAACCTGCCGCTCGCCGATTCCATGGTGCTGCCGCGCATCGGCACCGAGGCCTTCAGCCGCAAAGGCCTGCTCAATCCCGCCGCGATCCGCGCTTTCGCCGAAGCGCAGATCAAGGCCTATGACATACGCTGTCCCGGCCCGATGGTGCGCGCCGGCGCGCTTTCGGGCGGCAATCTGCAGAAGGCGCTGCTGGCACGAGAGCTTGCCTTCGATCCTAAGGTGCTGATCGTGTCGCAGCCGACACGCGGCCTCGACATAGGTGCTGCCCGATTCATCCACGAAAAGTTCATGGTCATGCGCGGCAAGGGCTGCGGCATCATCGTGATCAGCGAGGACCTCGAGGAGATGCTGATGCTCTCCGATCGCATCGCGGTGATGTATGAAGGCCGTATCGCCGGCACGCTTTTCGGCGCGGACGCCACCGTCGCAAGGCTCGGCCTGATGATGACCGGCGCGGAGGGAAGGTCATAGAGCGATGAGGTTGCCTCTGATTGCCGACGTCGGCGCCGCCCCTCACCTGCCTGCCGGCATCCTCTCCCCGCATAGTGACGGGGACAGGGACGCTGTCGCCATCGATTTCGCCAATCGCCGGCGTTGCAGGAAAGAGCGCCGAGGCTGCGGCCAGCCCCCTTCTCCCCGTCACTATACGGGGAGAAGGTGCCGGCAGGCGCATGAGGGGCGGCTCCGTCGCTCGCGGAAGTACTCGTCCAGCCTGCGGCGTTTGCCGGCCAGCTATCACGGCGCGGAGGGGCACGCCTGATGTTTCGTCTCGAAGCCCGCACCTCCACACCTGCCTGGTTCAATCTCGCGCTGCCGCTGCTGGCTATCGCAGTCGCGCTTGTCCTGTGCAGCGGCCTGATTGCGATTGCCGGCGCCGGTGTGATCGAAGCCTATAGCGTGATGCTGTCGGCCTCGCTCGGTGACAGCTACGCCATCACCGAGACGCTGGTGCGCGCAGCACCCATGATCTTCACCGGCCTGGCGGTGGCGACCGCCTTCCGGGCAAAATTCTGGAACATCGGCGCCGAGGGGCAGCTGCTGGCCGGCGCGGTGGCGAGCTGCGCTGTCGGTGCGATCCCGATGCCGGGCTACCTCGCCATGTTGCTGATGGCACTGGTGGGCGCGGCCGCCGGCGCCATCGTCGCGCTGGTGCCGGCGACGCTCAGGGTCAAGTTCAAGGTCGATGACGTGGTGAGCTCGCTGCTGCTCAACTCGGTCATTTATTACGCGCTGATGGCGCTGATCGAGGGACCGTGGAAGGATACGTTCAGCGGCTATCCGATCTCGCCGCCGATCGAGGATTCGGCCAACTTTCCGGTGCTGATCGAAGGCACGCGGCTGCATATCGGCGTCGTCGTGGCGCTGATCGCAGCACCCTTGATCTGGTTCCTGATCGCGCGCACCACGCTTGGCTTCCGCATCCGCGTCACCGGCGAGAATCCGGAAGCGGCGCGCTATGGCGGCATCAACGTCCAGCGGGTGCTGCTATCGACCGCGCTGCTCTCCGGCGCGCTGGCCGGGCTGGCAGGCGTCGGCGAGGTTGGCGGCGTGCACTTCCAGGTGATGAGCGACATCTCGCCGGGTTATGGCTATTCCGGCATCGTCGTGGCGATGCTCGCCAGGCTCAATCCGCTCGGTGTGGTGCCGGCGGCGCTCTTCCTGGCCGCCGTCATGACCGGCGCCGAGGCGATGTCGCGGGCAACCGGCGTGCCGGCTTTCTTGAGCGACGTCATCCAGGGCACGGCGCTGCTTGCCATGCTGGTGGCGCTGCTCTTCACCGCCTATCGCGTCCGCCGCGTGGGGGCCTCCGCATGAGCGCGGTGTTCGAGCAGATTTTTCAGGTCGGCTTCCTCGCCGCCATCATCCGCATCGCCACGCCGCTCGCCTTCGCTACGCTCGGCGAAATGTTTTCCGAGCGCGCCGGCGTCCTCAATCTCGGCATCGAAGGCATCATGCTCTTGTCGGCGATGGCCGGCTTCACCGCTGCGAGCCTCAGCGGCAGCCTGTGGCTGGGGGTGTTGGTCGCCGTGCTCGTCGGCGCGCTGATGGGCGCCCTGCATGCGCTGTTCACGGTGGCGCTGGGCTTGAGCCAGCATGTCTGCGGCATCGGCGTGACGCTGTTCTGCTCGGGCTTGGCCTACTTCCTCTACCGGCTGATCTTCGGCCAGCAATCGGTGCCGCCGAGCATCAAAGGCTTCCAACCAGTGCCGATCCCGCTGCTTTCGGACATCCCGATCCTCGGCCCGGCCGTGTTCAACCAGTTCACGCTGGTCTATCTCGCCATCATCGCCATTCCGCTGGCCGCCTTCGTGCTCTACCGCACGCCCTGGGGGCTTTCGGTGCGCATGGTGGGAGAGAACCCGCGCGCTGCCGACTCGGCCGGCGTCAGCGTGATCGCCACGCGCTTCCAGGCAGTGATCCTCGGCGGCGCGCTGATGGGTCTCGCCGGCGCCTTCCTCACCATGGCGCAGTTCAACGCCTTCACCTTCGGCGTGGTCTCCGGACGCGGCTGGGTGGCGATCGCCCTGGTCGTGTTCGGCCGCTGGGATCCGTGGCGATCGGCGGGAGCGGCGCTGCTCTTCGCCTTCGTCGACGCGCTGCAGCTCAGGATGCAGGCCAGCGGCCTCGGCCACATCCCTTACGAAGCGTTCCTGATGCTGCCGTTCATCTTCACCATCGTCGCGATGGCCTTCATGTCGCGCAACGCGGTCGCGCCGTCGGCACTGCTGAAGCCGTTCCGAAGGGAAGAGCGGTAGGTCGTCCAGAGTTCCTCGCCCCCGCCAACGGCGGGGGAGAGGTGGCCGCGGAGCGGCCGGAGAGGGGGCCTGCGACGCTGGTGAATTTCACCGACGCACACGAAGGCCGCGCCATTCCTCCTCTCCATCTCGGCTTCGCCGAGCCACCTCTCCCCCACCTTCGTGGGGGCGAGGAAAAGAACTCAAATCGCGGTAAATGCGTTATCCACGAACAGATGCGCGCCGTTGACGAAGCTCGATTCGTCGCTCGCCAGGAACAGCGCGGCCTTCGCCACCTCTTCAGGCTCGCCGATGCGACCCTGCTGCGCGGCAAGTGCCGCATCGGAAACGTCGACGCCGAGCTTGCCGAGATCGGCGACCTCGCGCAGCCCGTGCGGCGTGCGGATGAAGCCGGGGCAGACGGCGTTGCAGCGGATGTTGCGGTCGCGGAACTCGACGGCAATCGCACGCGCGAACATGTGGCAGGCGCCTTTGGTGGTGTCGTAGAGCACCTCGTTGGGCGTTGCCGCCACCGCCGAGATCGACGAGGTGCAGACGATCGAGCCGCCGCCGGCGGCGATCATGCCGGGCAGCACCGCGCGCGTCATCAGGAACATCGAGCGCACGTTGACGGCATGCAGCCAGTCCCATTCCTGAAGCGTCGTTTCCAGGAAGGGTTTGATGACGATGGTGCCGGCGTGGTTGAACAGCACGGTGACCGGTCCGAATTTTTCCGCAGCCGCCTTCGCTGCCGCTTCGACCTGGGCCTCGTCGGAAACGTCGGCCACGAAATGCTCGGCGATATGGCCGCGCGCCCGGATCGCCGCGGCGGTCTTGCCGGCCGCCTCGCCGTTGCGGTCGATGATCGCCACCTTGGCGCCCTCGGCGGCAAACAGCTCGGAAGCTGCCCCGCCCATGCCCGTGGCGCCGCCAGAGATGATGGCGACCTTGCCCGCCAGCCTTCCACCCATGTCTTTTCTCCGTCCTGTCCCGAGCGTCTTTGATCGCTCGGAGCCGATGCTATCCCCGACGGTCCGGATGACCAAGCTCTGTCGAACAAAGAGTTTTTTGACTTCGGAGGGCGTCTTGGATTGACCTGTTTCAGGTCAGATCGAGGGGCTGGCATCGCCCGCGCCGACGGCCGAATCTCGATTGGTCAGGGTAGGAAAAACCACCATCTGGCGGAATCTGAGAATGCCGTTCCAAAAACCTTCAAAAAATAGCAATCGACAAAATCTACTAACTTTATAGATTAATGGCCGAGACGGAGGCTCGACCATGTCCTACATCCAGAACGCTCAGCGCAGGGGCCACAGGCTGACCGCCGACCAAAGCTGGAGGCCCGCCTATGGCGGCACCTTCGCCTATCTCGTCTTCGCGCTGGCATTCGTGTTCACCGGCGCGGTGGTGCTCGGTCTCATTCCCTGACTGATCCGGGGCCTAGGGCCTCGCTTGTACAAAATCTGAGTTGAAGTAGTCGGAGCAGAGGGCTGGCCAGGCGCCAAGGCGCGTTCGCGTGCCTATGCATTGATTTCGTTCGCGGGTTTTCAGGGTGGGGCGACCCAACGTGATGGAGGAGATGGCAATGCCGATCGAGTTCACGCATGTTCCCGGTAAGCCTGCCAATGGCAGCTTCTTCTATGATTTCGCCGAAACCGCGACCAAGCTGTCGCTGATCGAGGATGCCGGTTTCCGCAAGCTGGTCGTCGACGATCCGGCCGGCCTGCTCACCAACATGGACATCGCCGCGCAGACGCTCGATCGCACCGGCGCGCTCGAAGTCGTGTTGACGCACTGGGCCGGCGTGATCGAGCCGACGGTGGCGGCAAGGCAGCTTGCGGCGCTCGACCGTCGAGGCGGCGGCCGCCTGTCGCTTCGTATGCTGAGCGAGCCGCTCGAGGACAGCGATGCCGAGGCGCGGCCGGTCGGCCACAGCGTGGTGTGGCAGCGCATCGATGAATATCTGGTGCTCTTGAAGCGGCTGTGGTCGAACGACAAGCCCTTCGATCACGAAGGCGCCTTCTACAGTGTGGCGGGCGGTTATGTTCCGCGGAAAGGCCCGCATGGCGCCGACCTCACCATCCGCCTCGGCGGCCAGTCGGGCACGGCGCTGAAGGTCGCCGGGCGGCATGCCGATGTCTTCGAGCTGGCAGCCGGCTCGCCGGACGAAGTCGCGCAGTTGATGCAGCGTGTGCGCGGTGCCGCTGCCGAGCACGGCCGCGCCGGAAAACTGCGCTTTGCGCTGCCGGTTCACATCCGCTCTGGCGGCTGGACGGGGGCAGCCGATCACAAGGCGGTCGAGGTCGCGGGGCCGCCGGCGCGGCTTGCTCTGGCGCTTTTGCCCTATGCGGCGCTCGGCATCGAAGAGTTCATGATCGGCGGCATCGACCGTCCAGGCGAGATCGCCCGGATCGGGCGCGAGACGATCACGCTGGTCGCAAATTCGCTGGCGCGGCGCGAAGTGGATGTTCCGCAGCCAGGAATGCTTGCGACTCATCCCTTCGCCGAGATTCACGCAGGCTAAGCAGGCCGGGTCCTGCCGCTATCCGCGGTCCGTGATTTCCAGGGGGGCGCCTGTCCGACGTTCCCTCAAGACCGGGATGAGTAGTCCAGGCCGTCCATCACGTAATCCGCGAACAGGAAGTCGCGGATGCCGGCGATCCGGCCGTTCTCCCAATCGATCAGGATGAAGTAGCGCGGCGGCCCGTCCGGACTCCCCGGGCTGGTGACCAGGATGGCGGGCCGGCCTTCGACAAGTCCGGTCGTGAAATGCCAATGCGTTTCGTCGGCATAGCGGCCGAAATAATTGCCGACATATTCCTTGCCTTCGGCGCGAAGCCGATTGACAAGCTCCAGTTTGACGTCGTCGGCGAGCAGGCCGCGCAAGGCATCGAAATCCCGGGCGTTGAAGGCGGCGACATAGTCGCCGAGGCGCCGCATCTCTTGCCGGTCGAGCGTCGGGCGCGGCGCCTCCGCCCGTGGCGCGGCCGCGAGCTTGCGCAGGCTCTCGCGGCCTCGCTGCAACGCTCCCTTGATCGCGGTTTCGGTGGTTTCGAGGATCTCGCCGATCTCCTCGAGACTGTGGCCGAGCACGTCTTTGAGAATAACGGTGCATCTTTGCGCCGGCGGCAATTGCATCAGCTCGGCAAGGCTGGCCTCGGCGGCGATACGCGCATCAATGGGCGAGCCCTCGTCGGCGATCGTGTCGAGCTCGACCTCGCTCTCCCTCATCCGCGAGCGGGCCCGCTTGCGCAGGAAATCGAGTGCCGAATTGTGCGCGATGCGAAACAGCCAGGGCTCGGGTTTCTCGGGCATGTCACCATTCCTGATTGCCACGAAACCTTTCGCCAGAGCCTCCTGGACGATGTCCTCGCCATCGATGACCGATCCCACCATCCGCGAGCAGTAGCGATGCAGCTTGGCTCTCAGGCCGGCGGCTTCGCGCTCGAAGACGCGAAGCCTGGTTTCGGTCGCCGCAACGGACTGATCCTGCAACCCGGTCACGCGTCCTCCTGGTTTTCCACCCCGCCCGTATGGGAATAGGTCGTGTGACCCATCATGCTCTCGCCGGCGGCCAGCTCAACTATGCTCTTCATGTAATCGGCGAAGCGGGGATCGCCGCGGAAGGCAGCGATGTCCTCCGCCGAACGCCACTGCGAGATGTTGGCGACCTTGCTGCCGTCGCCGCCGACGACCACGGACGATGACAGCGAGCCCGGCTGCTTGCTGAAGAAGCTTCTTGTTCCTTCGGCAAGGGTCCTGGCGAGTTCCTGCTGCTTGCCCGGCTTGGCGGTGAAGACGTTGATCAAGGTCACTGTGGTCGACATGGCTTGGCTCCCTTTGTCCTGATGGGCGGAGGCCGTCGCGGCTCTTCGACCCGTTACGCCCTCAAGACGAAGTCGGAACCGGAAACGGAACGGCGGGACGAAGATTTTTCGGCGGGCAATGAAATGAGTCGGCCGGACGCCGCCACGGGACATTGGTCGGGCAAAAATTTCTTGCTCACCGTTCCGAAACGCATCCGTCCTTCGTCTTGGCGAGTGCCGGGGTTTGCGAACATCGGCATCAGCCAAGGGAGAAGCAAATGTCGATCCTGTCATCCATCAGTCGCATCGCGACCGAATATGCGGCGACCCGTGCCCGCTATCGGGTAGAACGGGCGCTTTATCAGCTGTCGCTCGACATCCGCAAGGATATCGGCTGGCCGGAGCCCGGTGATCCGAGCGATCCCGAAGCCGTCAGTTCGTCCCGTCCGCGAGTCGTGATAGCGCGGTGATGACGGCCGCCGACTCCGCCAGCGCGCCGAAGACGCCATCCTCGACCGTCACCATATGCAGGGCGGCCTCGTGGGCTCTTTGGTCGCCGCTGGCGCAGGCGTCCGAAATCGTCAGGCACTGGAAGTTGCGGTCGCAGGCCTCGCGCAATGTGGTGTGCACGCAGACATCCGTCGTGCAGCCGGTGAACAGTAGGTGTGTTATGTTCCGCGCGCGCAGGATCAGCTCCAGGTCGGTATAGGTGAAGGCGCCGTTGCAGGTCTTGTCGACGACGATGTCCTCGGCCGCCACCTCGATATCGGAAACGATCTGAAAGCCCGGGCTGGACCGCAGCAAGATGTCGGTGCCGTCCAGTCCTGCCCGCTTGCGGCGCCATTTTTCGTAAGGCGTCATGTCGGCCATGTCGGTGCGGTAGCCTTGCCTTGTGTGGACGATGGTGAGGCCGGCGGCGCGGGCGGCCGCGATCAGCCGGTTCACCGTCGGCAGGATGGCTCTCAGCGGCGACGGATCGTGGCCCGTCCTGGCGAAGTAGCCGGTCGGCGACAGGAAATCCTCCTGCAGGTCGATGACCAGCAGTGCCGTATGCTGCAGCACCAGCCTGCCGTCATAGGGAAAGTCGAAGGGTATCGCTTTGATCATTGCCCGCATGCACTCGTTGCTCCATGCGCATCGTGCCCGGCAACCGCGCTCCGGTCCAGGCCCACAGCGTGCCCAGGTGGGCATCGGCACATCGTGAATTGTTGAGCAACATAGTCATCTTTATAGTTGACTCATAAAATCATGTTTCATAGTCACACAGCATGGCTCGCCCCGCGCCTGTTTGTGTGGGGCGGTCGCCGCGTTACAATGATGAAGCGAGGACGAGCCTTGTCCCGAAACAGTCTCTTGGCGGCACTGGCCGCGTCGCTCATTCTCTCGGCTGGTGTCGCCGCGGCGCAGGAACGATCGGCGAAGCCTGCCGTGGCCGAGCACACTGCGACGTCGCAAACACCGGCCGCTCCAACCCTACAGACTCCTATACCACAGGCGCCCGCCGCCACGCCGGTGGAACCGAGCCTCCCGCCGGCTCCCAACGGCGCCACGACGGAAGAGCCCTCCATCTCGCTGACGCTGCCGCATGACTTGTCGCCATGGGGCATGTTCATGGCGGCCGACATGGTCGTGAAGGCGGTGATGATCGGGCTGGCCTTCGCCTCGCTGGTCACCTGGACGGTCTGGCTGGCCAAATCGCTGGAGATCCTCGGCGGCAAACTCAAGGCACGCCGCGCGGCCGTTGCCATCGGCAACGCCGCGACGCTGATGCAGGCCGGCCGGGCGCTCGGCCACTCCAACGGAGCCGGCGCGCTCTTGGTGCGGGCGGCCGAGGAAGAGCGCGCGCTCTCGGCGGGCGCGCTCGACCATGCCTTGGGCGAAGGCCTGAAGGAGCGCGTCGCCTCCAGGCTGTCGCGCATTGAGGCGGCAGCGTCCCGGCGCATGTCGCGCGGCACCGGCCTGCTCGCGACTATCGGCTCGACGGCGCCCTTCGTCGGCCTGTTCGGCACCGTCTGGGGCATCATGAACGCCTTCATCGGCATCTCGCAGGCGCAGACCACCAATCTGGCGGTGGTGGCGCCAGGCATCGCCGAGGCGTTGCTCGCCACCGCGATGGGCCTGGTGGCAGCGATCCCGGCGGTGGTCATCTACAATGTCTTCGCGCGCTCGATAGCCGGCTACAGGCAGATCCTTGCCGACGCTTCCGCCGGCGTCGAGCGGCTGGTCAGCCGCGACCTCGATTTCCGCACGGTGCCGCCGGCAACGGCCATGGCTGCGGAGTAACTCGCCATGGCTCAACGGATTCGCGAAACGGCTGGCGACGATCTCGAGGAAAGCCACGAGATCAACGTCACGCCGTTCATCGACGTCATCCTCGTGCTGCTGATCATCTTCATGGTCGCCGCACCCTTGGCGACCGTCGATGTCAATGTCGACTTGCCGGGGTCGGCGGCGACCCCGGCGCCGCGCCCGGCGACGCCGCTGTTCCTGACGCTGAAGAGCGACCTGACTCTAGCCATCGGCAATGACAGCGTGCCGCGTCCCTCCTTCGGCGCGGTGCTCGACAGCCGCACCAAGGGCGACAAGCAGACGCGCATCTTCCTGCGCGCGGACAAGATGGTGGGTTATGGCGAGCTGATGGAGGTGATGAACCTGCTGCGCGCCGCCGGCTATCTGAAGGTCGCGCTGGTCGGCCTGGAGACGGTACCGGGCGCCGGCGCGGCTGCGGCAGGCGCAGCTCCAGCCCTCGGCGGAAGTTCCTCTCCAGCGACAGGCGGGAGCACGGGCCAATGACGGCCGCCGCCTTGTCCGGAATCCGCCAGCCGCGCTTTTGCCTGCGCGATGGCGGCCTGTGGGTGGGTGCGGCAGCGATTGTCTTTGCCGGTCATGTGGCGGTTGCCTACGCGGTACAAAATCTGAGCTTCGCCGAGGCGCCGGACGGCGGGCCGCCGCCGGCGCTGGCGATCGAAATGGCGCCGCTGGTGGCAGCACCTGCCGTGCCGGAAGAGGCGGTGACGCTGGATGCGGTGACGCCGAATCCGCCCGCAGGGGGAGGAGGAGCCGATGGTCAGCGACGTGAAGCCGGTGACCGATCCGATACCGGAGCCCGTCGTGGCAGCAGCCGATCTGGCCACCGAGCGTCCGGTCGATACCGACAAAGTGGCCGAGGCCAAGCCGGCGGTGGCCGCGCTCAGCGAGCAGCAACCGCTGGAAGAGGTGGTGCCCGATCCCGTCGAGGCGATTGCGCCTGACGTGGTCATCCCACTGCCCCAACCGAAGCCGGTCGAGACCGACGTCAAGGCGAACAAGCCCGTCGAAGCCAGGAAGAAGGCGGAAAAGAAGCCGACCGAAAAGCCAAAGCAGCGGCCAAAGACGGAAAAGGCCGAGCCGCCCAAGGCGATGACGACGGCCAGCATCGACGCCAAGGCCGGAGCGAAGGCCGCCGCGCCGCAATCCTCCGATGCGGTCTCACGGTTCAGCATCAGCCCGTCGCGGTGGAATGCCAGCCTGGCGGCCTGGATCAGGCGGCACACGCGCTATCCGAGCGCGGCGAAATCGAGGCGGGCCGAAGGCACGCCCAATGTGACGTTCACGGTGGACGCGTCCGGCCGGGTGGTTTCCGCCAGGCTGGCGCGGTCGTCGGGCGACGCGGACCTCGATCGCGCCGCGCTCGGCGCGCTGCGGGGCGCGTCGGTGCCGGCGCCGCCGGCGGAGCTCGGCCAGCGGGTCACCCGCACGGCGCCGTTCGTCTTCAGCCTGCGGGACTAGGCCAGGGAGACGGATGGTGATAGCGCCTGAGCGGAACAACCCCGTCGTGAACTGCCCGGTAATGGTTCGTCGGACAACCAGATGATCTTATTCACGCGCCGCAATCTTCTTAAAGCCACCGCAGCCGCCGGTCTCGCCGGTATCGGCGCCTCGACGATCGGCAAGTGGGCCGGCCTCGCTGCTGCCGCACCTGAGCCGGTCGTGCTGAAGACCGCCAGCATCGAGGCGAAGCTGACGGATGGCGCACCGACGAAAAATGTCCTGACCTATGGCGAGGCAGGCCCGCCGCCGGTCATCAGGATGAGAAAGGGCGAGCCGTTCGCAGCGCGGCTGATCAACGGCATCGACGATCCGACGACGATCCACTGGCATGGCATGCGCGTCCCGAACAGGATGGACGGCGTGCCGTTCCTGATCCAGCCCTATGTCTACCAGGGCGATCATTTCGACTACGCCTTCACGCCGCCCGATGCCGGCACCTTCTGGTACCACCCGCATTGCAACACGCTCGGGCAGATGGGGCATGGGCTGACCGGCGTGATCGTGGTCGAGAATCCCAACGATCCGGCCTTCGATGCCGAGGTGGTGATCAACCTGCGCGACTGGCGGCTCGGCGACGACGGCCAGTTCATCGAGCAGTTCCGGCCGCACGATGCGGCAAGGGCCGGCACCTATGGCACCGTGCGCACCGCCAACTGGATCGACCAGCCGCAGTATGGTGCGCCGGCGGGCGGACTGGTGCGGCTGAGGGCCGCCATCACCGACGTCACGCGCGTCTATTCCTTCCGCGTCGACGGCGCGGAAGCGGCGATCATCGCGATCGACGGCAATCCGGTGCCGCAGCGCTTCGCGCCCGACGCCTTGCAGCTCGGACCCGGCCAGCGGCTGGAGCTTGCCGTCCGCATGCCGGACGACGAAGGCGCGATCGTCAGCCTGAGGGACGTGCGGGGCACCAAGCCCAAGATTCTCGCGACGCTGCGCGCCATCGGGAAGTCGCTCAAGCGCGATCTTCGCGACCTCGGGCCACTTGAGGCCAATCCGGTGGCGGCGGTGGACCTCGCCAGTGCGCAGCACATCCCGCTGGCGCTCAGCGCTACGGCGGAAAACGTCGCGGCGGACGGCATTTGCGGCTCGCTCGGCTATAGTTTCTGGGCCATCAACAAGGTGCCGTGGCCGGGCGACACGCCGGACCCGACGGCGCCTCTCGCCGAGTTGAAGCTCGGCAAGAGCTACGTCATCGACATGGAAAACCTCACGCCGCACGCGCACCCGATCCACCTGCACGGCATGAGCTTCAAGGTGCTGTCGTCCTCGACGCGCCAGGTCCTGCCGCTCATATCCGACACCTATCTCATCCAGCCCGACGAGAAGGTCCAGTTGGGGTTCGTCGCCGACAATCCCGGCAATTGGCTGCTGCATTGCCATATCATCGAGCACCAGAAGACCGGCATGACGAGCTATTTCCGAGTGGTGTGAGGAAACAGGCCGACCGTCGCTGGGCGCAAAGCCGTCGCCTGGATGCGCGAAGGGCACATGATCTAACGCTTATATGTGCGGCGGAAAATCAAAGTGATCACCGGCCGCCGCAAATCGTCCCCAATCCGAAGGTCTTTGCGGCCCCAACCTGGAGACGATGGAGAGGTCGATGAAATTATCTGTTCTTACCCTTGCCGGGGCCATGCTGGCGCCGACTTTTGCGATGGCGGCGCCAATGATTGCCGTGCCGGATAGAGACAGCCTGGTTCAAGAGGCGCATGTGACATGCGCGTACCTGACCGAGGATGGCTACTGCGTGCGGCCGCACAAGAAGCACATGTACTGGAAGCCCAAGCACCACTACCGGCAGATTTACCGCAGCTATCAGCCGCAGCCGGACGAATATTACTGGCGCTATCAGCGTCCGCGGCCGGTCATCCGGGTCGTTCCCAGCTATCCGACGCAGGATGAAGACAATTGGGATGACTGGGACAATTGAGGCCATCTAGGCCGAAAGCTGCCCCGCGTTCAATAATCGGTGGCGGATGCGTGGCCGGACAGCCGTCCCCGCATCCGAATCCCGCGGTTCTCGCCTACCAGCCGAACAGCACGGCCGCCCCGCTCTGGCCGTCGCCGGCCTGCGCGACGCTGGCGTCGGTGTTTCTGCCGAACTGGAAAATGCCGTAGGAATTGTCATTGCCGACCTGCCGCAAGGCAGCGGAATGTCCGCTGCCTTGCTGCCGAATTATGCCAAGATTGCCGGCGCCGTCCTGACCTATGCCGGCACGGTTGTTCCGCCCGAACTGCCTGATATGGGCGCCGTTGCGCAGCCCGTTGTAGAGCGAATAGGCGCGCAGGCCGAGATCGAGCGCCCGCGCATCGCGGGTCGTGCGAGGCGAATAGTAAAACCCGATCGAACCGCCCGCCTTTGCCGGTACGGAAGCGGAGAGCAGGCCGATGGCCGCGGCGAGCGCGGTGGCGTGGACGAGCTTGGTGATCTGGCGGTTCATGATGCCTCTCCTTTTGGCTGCGATTATCTGATGAACCACAGTTGCACAGCGAAGCTGAACCGTGACGGAAGGCTGCGTTCAGCAGCCGTTCAAGACTGGGGCGACTCAGCCTTCCCGGCGGAAATGAAGGAGGGCCCCGGTCCCCCGGAGCCCTCCTTTCGATCGGCCGAGACAGCCGGCGCTCAGGTCGCGCTGGGCACCTGCTTAACGCAGCTGATGCTCGTGCCGCCCGCGGTCACCTTCAGCTTGACGTCGTAGGCACCATTCGACCCGACGCTCACCCGGCCGAGCGACGCGGGATTGCCCGGACCGGCCTCGAAGGCGCCGCCCTGCCGGATGTTGGCGGAGCCGGACCCGCCGCCCCCGGTGACGCTGACCGTATAGGTGCCGTTGATGCTCCTGTCGGCATAAACCAACGGCTCCAGCAGGATGGCGTCGCCTTCAATCGTGTCTCGTATCTCGCATCGCAGCGGCCCGGAACTCGAGCCATCCTTGCCGGCCGTCGCGCCGGCCGCGCCGGCGGCGATCACGGCCAGGAGCGCGGCCGACGCCACTGATGTACGCTTGTCCAGTCTGGTCATGGATGATCTCCTCGCCATGTCAGGATGGCGGCCGGCAACACTGCCGGCCGTCCTTGGTTCAGGGGCAGTCCTGGACGAAGGCGGCGACATTGCCGCTGCCGCCCTGGCTGACGTCGGCATTGCAACCGTGGCCGGCCTGGACTCCGGCGGCGATGTTGCCGTTGCCGTCCTGCGTCAGGATCGCAGTGTGGTTCGAACCGAACTGGGCAATGCCTGCGGCGTTCCGGTTGCCGTACTGATAGGTTGCGCCATAGTTGTTGGCACCTCGCTGTCCGATCACCGCAAGGTTGCGATGACCGTATTGCTGGCCGATCGCGCTGTTGAAGCGGCCATCCTGGTAGAAATGGATGCGGTTGCGATAGCCGTGCTGGCCGCCGCCGGCGGAATTGCGCCAGCCATATTGTTCGATGTTCACGTCATTGGCCATGGCGGGTACGACGGCGGTGAAACCGACGACGGCGGCAAAGGCCGTGGCGATGATCGATCTGCGGGTCATGGGATTTCTCCTTCGATGCGGCAGGGGACCGCGGGTTGAACGGCCCCTTTGTAGGAGAGTGGCCCGGAACGGAGGCTGAAGGCGCCATTCAGCGAAAATTCATAACCGCCGCGTTCGGGCGATTTAGAGCTGGCGCTTCCTCGCCATCGTGGTGAAGTCACGATGTAAACGCTTTGGCGACGAGGATTGACTGAGAACCAGTGCTGGAGCGGTTGCGCTGCTGACGCAGCGAACCTCACGCGCAGAAAACCAAGGCGAATTTCGGGAGCGACCCTAGAAAGCGGTTGTTCGGCTGGCCCGGCGTTCGGCGCGGCCGGCAGTGCCGGCACGGCGGCGGCTCGCAAAATCCGGCTGGTGGAGCTGAGGGGGATCGAACCCCTGACCTCATCATTGCGAACGATGCGCTCTCCCAGCTGAGCTACAGCCCCGTTCCAGCGGATCGGCTTTTATCGGTCGCGGTCGTTTGCTGTCAAGGCGAAACGGTTGGCCCGACGCGATGCGCCGAGACCGGCGGGCCTTGCCGGTTCGCCAAGCAATGGCTACATGTCGGCGACAATTTGGAGACCGGCATGATCGCCCTCATTCAAACAATCGTCGTGGCGCTCGACCTCTATTGGTGGGTCATCATCGCCTCGGCGATCTTTTCCTGGCTTTATGCCTTCAACGTCGTGAACTCGCGCAACCAGTTCGTCGACACCATCGCCAACATGCTCTACCGGCTGACCGAGCCGGCGCTCAGGCCGATCCGCCGCTTCATGCCCGATCTCGGCGGCATCGACATCTCGCCGATCATCCTGCTTTTGATCATCTTCTTCATCCGGCAATTCCTGCTCACGACCGTTCTGTCGCTGGTCGTCTGAGGTCTGTCCTACGATGAGCGTGCCGTTTCGTCCGCGCAGCGACGGCATCGACCTTTTCGTGCGGCTGACGCCGAAAGCAGCAATGGACCGGATCGACGGCGTCGAAACGGCAGCGGATGGACGCAGCCATCTCAAGGCGCGCGTGCGTGCCGTGCCGGAAAACGGTGCCGCCAACGCGGCGCTGGAGCGGATGCTGGCCAAGACGCTTGGCGTGCCGGGGTCGGCGGTTTCCGTCGTTTCGGGCGGCACGTCGCGGCTGAAGACGGTGCGTATCCGAGGCGATGCGGCCGAGCTAGCGAAAAGTGTCGAGGCATTTTCCAGTAGCTGAGATCGCATTGATAGATATCGCCGGTCGGCGCTGCCCCTCATT
>LM655187.1:165454-271016 GCA_000824825.2 Mesorhizobium sp. ORS 3324 | reverse complement strand
AGTGACGGGGAGAAAGACGCTGCCGCGGATGATTTCGCCAATCGCCAGCGTTGCAGGATCTCCCTTCTCCCCGTCGTTCACGGGGAGAAGGTGCCGGCAGGCGGATGAGAGGCAGCGTCGACGTCTCCAGCTATTTTGTAGCCAGACGCACCGCGGCAGGACGGCCTTCAATCCCCCAGGGGCAATCGGGGATCATCAACTTTCAGCGTGTTCACGCTTTGCTTGATGCGGCGCAGGTTCTCCAGCACTTTCGGGCCGCGCGATTCGGCCACCGCGGTGGCGATCATATCGAGGATGGCAAGCAGCGCGTAGCGCGACGAGGTCGGCTTGTAGATGTTGCCGTCCTCGAAAGGCTGCAGCAGGATCACCGTGTCGGCGACCTTGGCCAGTGCCGAATCCGGCGCGGTGATGGCGACGGTGGCCGCGCCATATTGCTGCGCGACCTCGACGGCCTCGATCACTGAACGCGCGAAGCCGGAGACCGAGAAGGCGACCAGCGTCGTCTCGGGCGTCGCGACCGCGGCATACATGCGCTGCAGCTGGCCGTCGGTTTGGGCGAGCGCCGAGAGGCCCAGCCGGAACAGCCGGTTCTGCATCTCGGTCGCCATCATCGAGGAGATGCCGCCGGAGCCGATGCAAAGCACGTTGCCGGAACCGGCGATGCGGGCGGCCACGCTCATCAGCACGCTCATGTCGAGGCTCTCGCTGGCGCGCTGGATGGAAGTGATCGCCGCCTCGGTGATGGCGGACGCGATGCGCTGCTCACGCGCGTCGCGGCTGAGCGGCTCCGGCGACAGATACTGGCCGCCGATGGCGATCGCCTGCGCCAAATAGAATTTGAAGTCACGCAAGCCCTCGCAGCCGAGATTGCGGCAGAAGCGGGTCACCGTCGGCTCGCTGACGCCGACGCGAGCGGCGATCTCCGAGATCGCGGCCTTGGAAGCAAAATCGAGATCGGAAAGTACAAGCCCCGCCAGCCGGCGGTCCGACTTGGTGCCGTCCTGCGATATCAACTGCAGGCGGGTAATGATGTCGGCCGGCGTCTTCATGTCGTAACCGTCATGTCTTCATGGTCACAGCGGCAGGCCCGTCGTCTTGTCGAAGAGGTGGATGTTGCGCGCCTCGACGGTCACCGGCAGCCGGTCGCCGGGCTTCACGCGCAGCCGGTCGCGGAATACGGCGCGCACCGTGTCGGTGCCGACCGAGCCATAGACATGAGTTTCCGAGCCGGTCGGCTCGACCACGTCGACGTCGATGGCAATCGCATCGTCCGCCGCGCCGATGATGAAATGCTCGGGGCGGATGCCGGCCTCGACCGTGTCGCCGCGCGAGGCATCCTTGCCGTCAAGCGTCAGCCGGCCGCCGCCCGTGGTCTCGAACCAGGATTTGCCGTCCGCGGTCTTCAGCGAGCCGGAAACGAAGCTCATCGACGGGGAGCCGATGAAGCTGGCGACGAACTTGTTTGCCGGCTTATCATAGAGCTCCAGCGGCTGCCCCACCTGCTGGATGCGGCCGCGATCCATCACCACGATGCGGTCGGCCATGGTCATGGCCTCGATCTGGTCGTGGGTGACGTAGACGATGGTCGATTTCAGCCGCTGGTGCAGCGCCTTGATCTCGGTGCGCATCTGCACGCGCAACTGCGCGTCGAGATTGGAGAGCGGCTCGTCGAACAGGAAGACCGAGGGCTCACGCACGATGGCGCGGCCCATGGCGACGCGCTGGCGCTGGCCGCCGGACAGCTGCCTCGGATAGCGGTCGAGATAGGAGAAGAGGTTGAGCACGCCTGAGGCCTTCTTCACCTTATCCTCGATCGCGGCACGCGTCTCGCCCCGGATCTTCGGGCCGAAGCCGATATTGTCGGCGGCCTTCAGATGCGGGAACAGCGCGTAGGACTGGAAGACCATGGCGATGTTGCGCTTCTGCGGCGGCAGGTCGTTGGCGCGCGTGCCGCCGATGACGAGGTCGCCGGAGGTGATCGTCTCCAGCCCGGCCAGCATGCGGAGCAGCGTGGACTTGCCGCAGCCTGACGGCCCCACCAGCACGACGAACTCGCCGCTGTTGATCTCCAGGTTGATGTCCTCGAGGATGCGGTGCTGGCCGTAAGATTTCGACAGGTTGCGAAACAGGACATCGGTCATGGTCACGCTCCCAAAATGTCGTCGATGAAAGGCAGGTAGCCGGCTGTCAGTCCGGCGTCCACCGGCACCACCGCGCCAGTTATGCCGGATGCGCGGTCGGAAGCAAGGAAGGCCACGGCTTCGGCCACCTCCGTCGCATTGACGATGCGGCCGAGCGGATAAAGCCGCTTCAGCCGGCCGAGGATTTCGGGATCCTTGGCCAGACGATGGTCCCAGGCGGCGGTGCGGATCGAGCCCGGGCAGACCACATTGGCGCGCACGCCGCTGCGGCCGAGCTCGACGGCGATCGACTTGGCGTAGGCGTTGATGCCGGCCTTGGCGGCGGCGTAGGCCGGGTTGCCGAAATGCGCGATGGCGTTGACCGAGGAGACGAAGACGACGCTGCCCGCGCCGCGCCCGGCCATTGCCTTGATGAGCGGATCGGCGAAAGTCATCACCCCGGTCAGGTTGAGGTCGAGCTCCTGCTCTATCTTGTCCGCTGTCAGCGCTTTCAAGGTCTCGGCGCGCGTCCAGCCGGCATTGTTGATAAGGATGTCGGGGACGCCTTCCTTGTCGAGCAGAGCTGGGACCGCCGCTTCGATCGAGGCGCGGTCGAGCAGGTTGAAGACGTGGCGCGACGCAATCAGGGGGCTCGCCATCGCTTCGGCCGACTGGTCGCAGCCGACGATGCGCGCGCCGCGTTCGGCCATAAGCGCCACGATCGCCGCACCGAGGCCGCCGCCGGCGCCGGTGACGACAACCGTCTTGCCCTCGAAATCGGCCTTCGAAACCACGATACGCGCTCCCCTCCGTAAGCCAGATGGACGATCAAGGCTACCCAACGAAATGTAATTAAGCAACATGATAAACCGCTTGCGTGGCGTGTAATGATCGATAATGTAGGAAAGTCACATAATCCTGACCCAGTGGGCCAGGCGCGAATGCGCATCAATGGGAGAGATCACATGAGCCTTGCGAAGTGGACTGTCGGCCTGTTGGCCGGAATGGGCATGCTGGCGTTTGCCGCGCCGGCCGATGCAGGCGAGGTGCGGGTCACCGTCGCCGAATACAGCGCCAAGACCGGCCCCTATTTCGAAGCGGTGAAGAAGGAGTTCGAGGCCGCCAATCCCGGCATCACCATCAAATATGAAGTGGTGCCGTGGGATGTGCTGCTGCAGAAGCTCACCACCGACATCACCGCCGGCACCAATGCCGACCTCTCGATCATAGGCACGCGCTGGCTGATCGACTTCGTGCAGCAGGATGTCGCCGAGCCGCTCGACAGCTACATCACGCCCGAGTTCAAGGATCGCTTCATCGATACTTTCCTGAAGCCCTCGGTCATGAACGGCCACACCTACGGCCTGCCGATCGCCGCCTCGGCGCGCGCCATGTACTACAACAAGGAGCTGTTCGAGAAGGCCGGCATCGCCAAGCCGCCGGCCACCTGGAGCGAGCTGCAGGAGGATGCGCGCAAGATCAAGGCGCAGGGCGCCTTCGGCTTCGGCATGCAGGGCAAGGAGATCGAGACCGACGTCTATTACTACTATGCGATGTGGTCCTTCGGCACCGAGATCCTGAACAAGGACGGCACGTCGGGTCTCGGCACGCCCGGCGCGCTCGAGGCCGCCAAGCTCTACAAGTCGATGATCGACGAGGGCCTGACCGAGCCGGGCGTCACCTCCAACAACCGCGAGGACGTGCAGAACCTGTTCAAGCAGGGCAAGGTCGGCATGATGATCACCGCACCCTTCCTGTCCAACCAGATCAAGGAAGAGGCGCCGAAGCTGAAATATGGCGTCGCCGCCATCCCTGCCGGTCCGACCGGCGCGCGCGGCACCTATGGCGTCACCGATTCCATCATCATGTTCAAGAACTCCAAGAACAAGGACGAGGCCTGGAAGCTGCTCGACTTCCTGTTCACCAAGGAGCAGCGCGCCAAGTTCACGCAGGGTGAAGGCTTCCTGCCGGTGAACAAGGAAGAGGCGAAGATGGATTATTACGTCAACAATGCCGACCTCGCCGCCTTCACTGCATTGCTGCCCGACGCCCGCTTCGCGCCGGTCATCCCGGGTTGGGAAGAGATCGCCCAGATCACGTCGGACGCCATGCAGAAGATCTATCTCGGCAGCGCGACACCGGAGGCTGCCTTGAAGGACGCGGCGGCCAAGGCCAACGCGGTGCTGAAGAAATAGGGCGTCACTCCCTGCGCCCCGTGGCGCGCCCCACCCCGTCGGGGCGCGCCACATCCTTTTCGGCCCGCTGGGCAATTGCCAGGGAATCCGGCGCGGTTTTTTCCGTCGGATTTGCAGAGGACAAA
Organism: Mesorhizobium sp. ORS 3324; assembly: GCA_000824825.2. Taxonomy (GTDB): domain Bacteria; phylum Pseudomonadota; class Alphaproteobacteria; order Rhizobiales; family Rhizobiaceae; genus Mesorhizobium. The sequence continues at coordinate 266,576 of LM655187.1, read as the reverse complement.
TCATCGATGTCGGCGCCGCCCCTCGTCCCCCTGCCGGGACCTTCTCCGCGTATAGTGACGGGGAGAACGGGCTGGACGCAGCCTCGGTGCCTTTCTTGCAACGCTGGCGATTGGCGAAATCGCTAGTGACAGCGTCCCTCTCCCCGTGACTATACGGGGAGAGGATGCCGGTAGGCAGGTGATGGGCGGCGCAAACGCCGGCGAGGAATGCAAATCTTGAAGCAACTGCCTAGGAAGAACGAGAGCCAAGCTGGCAGGCCAGCCAAATACAAATGCGGGGACGTGCCTTGAGCACCACGGCCACTGACATCTACCCGCAACACGGTGCAAGCCAGCCGATGCAAAGCCGGATCCTGCCCTATCTGCTGACGCTTCCCAGCCTGTTCCTGGCAGCGGTGGTGATCTTCTGGCCGGTCTGGGACCTTATCCAGATATCGACGCATGATGTGAATCGCTTTGGCCAGCTGCGCGATTTCAGCGGCTTGGCCAATTTCGCGGCGCTTGCTGCCGATCCCGATTTCGTCGCGGCGCTGTGGCGCACCGGCCTCTGGACAGTGCTGGTGGTCGGCGGCGCGCTGCTTTTGTCGATCCCGGTGGCGATCATCCTCAATACCGACTTCTACGGCCGCGGGCTCGCCCGCGTCATCATCATGCTGCCCTGGGCGGTGTCGCTCACCATGACGGCGGTGGTCTGGCGCTGGGCGCTCAACGGCGAAAGCGGCATGCTGAATTCGGCGCTGATGACGCTCGGCCTGATCAGCCAGAACATCCAGTGGCTGGCGAGTGCCGAGACGGCTTTCCCGATGCAGGTGCTGATCGGCATCCTGGTGACGGTGCCGTTCACCACCACGATCTTCCTCGGCGGCCTGTCATCTATTCCCGACGATCTTTACGAAGCGGCCGCGCTCGAAGGCGCAACGCCCTTGCAGCAGTTCCGCGAGATCACCTTTCCGCTGCTGAAACCCTTCATAAACATCGCGATCGTGCTCAACACCATCTACGTCTTCAATTCCTTCCCGATCATCTGGGTGATGACACAGGGCGGGCCGGCGAACTCCACCGACATCCTGGTCACGCATCTCTACAAGCTCGCCTTCCGCATCGGCAAACTCGGCGAGGCGTCCGCGGTGTCGCTGGTGATGTTCGTCATCCTGCTCATCTTCACCATGATCTATGTAAGGCTGGCGATGCGGGAGCGGCGCGCATGAGGAACGGCAAGCTGAGACGCTCGATCATCGCCTGGCTGCTGCTTGCGCCCCTGATCGTGGTGACGATCTTCCCCTTCGCGGTGATGCTGCTGACCGCAGTCAAGCCGCGGCCGGAAGTGCTCTCGCCGACATGGTGGCCGAGCGAGTTCCACTGGTCGAATTTTGCCGACATGTGGGTGGCGACCGGCTTCGGCCAGGCGCTTCTCAACTCGCTCTATGTCTCGGCGCTTGCGACGATCGGCGCCATCCTGATCTCGGTGCCGGCGGCCTATGCCATGTCGCGCTTCCGCTTCGGCGGTTATGGCGCGTTCCGCCAATTCCTGCTGGTCTCGCAGATGATCTCGCCGATCGTTCTGGTGCTCGGCCTGTTCCGGCTGATGGCCGCCTGGGGCCTGGTCGAGAGCACGACGGCGCTCGGCTTCATCTACATGGCCTTCAACGTCGCCTTCACGGTGTGGATGCTCCAGAGCTATTTCGATACCATCCCGCACGATCTCGAGGAGGCCGCCTGGATGGAAGGCGCCGGCCGCTGGCTGACGCTACGCAAGGTGTTCCTGCCGCTCTGCCTGCCGGCGATCGCGGTGACGGCGATCTTCACCTTCATCAACGCCTGGAACGAGTTCGTCGTGGCGCTCACCATGCTGCGCAGCCAGGAAAGCTACACGCTGCCGATCCAGGTTTTTTCGCTGGTTGCCGGCCGCTATACGATCGAATGGCACCACGTCATGGCGGCTACGCTGCTTGCGACCCTGCCCGTGGCGATCCTGTTCATCTGGCTGCAGCGCTATCTCGTCCGCGGGCTGGCGCTCGGGGCCGTCAAATAGCAATTCCAGGAAAGTGGGTAGCGGGTTTCCCTCCGGAACTGCGAAAAACAGACAGTTTCCCCTCAAACGGAGCTTTCATGCGCATCTTCACCGCCTCGCTGGCGACGGAAACCAACACCTTCTCGCCGGTGCCGACCGACCGGGCCTCGTTCGAGATGGCCTTCTATACCGGTCCGGGCAAGCATCCGGAGACGCCGACGCTGTGCTCATCGCCGATCGTGGCGCTGCGCCGGCGCGCGGCAGGCGAGGGCCTGACCGTTATCGAAGGCACCGCAACCTGGGCCGAGCCCGGCGGCCTCGTGCAGCAGCAGACCTATGAGGCGCTGCGCGACGAGATCCTTGGCCAGCTAAGGGAGGCGCTGCCGGTCGATGCCGTGATCCTCGGCCTGCATGGCGCGATGGTGGCGCAGGGCTATGACGACTGCGAGGGCGATCTGCTCGAGCGCGTGCGGAAGATCGTCGGGCCGAAAGTTGTGGTCGCCTCGGAATTCGATCCGCACAGCCATTTGACGCCGAAGCGCGTGGCGGCTTGCGATGTCATGGCCTATTTCCTCGAATTCCCGCACACCGATTTCTACGAGCGCGGCGAGCATGTCGTCGAGCTCGGCCTTGCCGCGGCGCGCGGCGAGATCAAGCCGGTGATCTCGACCTTCGACTGCCGCATGATCCAGGTGCTGCCGACCAGCCGCGAGCCGATGCGTTCTTTCGTCGACAAAATAAAGGCGTTGCACGGCAAGGACGGCGTGCTGTCGGTCTCGGTCATCCACGGCTTCATGGCCGCCGACGTGCCGGAGATGGGCACGCGCATCCTGGTGATCACCGACAACGACAAGGCAAAGGGCGATCAACTTGCCGAGACGCTGGGGCGCGAGCTCTATGCGCTGCGTGAAAAGACGGCGATGACGATGCTCTCCGCTTCCGCCGGCATCGAGCGGGCGCTCGCCGTGCGCGCCGAGCGCCAGGACAAGCCGGCGGTGATCGCCGACATTTGGGACAATCCGGGCGGCGGCGTGCCGGGCGACGGCACTATCGTGCTGCGCGAGCTTTTGGCTCGCGGCATCGGCAAGGTCGGCGTCGCCACGATCTGGGATCCGATCGCGGTGACCTTCTGCCATGCCGCAGGCGAGGGCGGCGTCATCGACTTGCGCTTCGGCGGCAAGGCCGGGCCTCAGGCCGGCGAGCCGATCGATGCGCGCGTCACGGTGCTGAAGGCCGTCAGCGAAGGCTGGCAGAGTTTCGGGCCGAGCCGGGTGACGCTGGGACCGGCCGCGGTGGTGCGCATCGAGGGCACCGAGGTCGACGTCATCCTCAACACCAACCGCACGCAAACCTTCGAGCCAGACATCTTTTCCAATATCGGCATCGATCCGCTGAGTAAGGACATCCTGCTGGTCAAGTCGACTAACCATTTCTATGCCGGCTTTGCGCCGATCGCCGCCGAGATCATCTATGTGACGGCGCCGAGCTCGTATCCGAGCAACCCGGCGGCGACGGATTACAAGAAGCTGAACCGGCCGATCTGGCCGCGGGTGGAGGACCCGTGGCGCTGACGATCTCCCCTCTTGAGGGGGAGATGTCGCCGAAGGCGACAGAGGGGGTTGGTCCGACTGGGCTCGGCCTCTTGAGGAGGTCGGCGCTTCACGCGCGGCAACCCCCTCTGGCCGCTTAGCGGCCATCTCCCCCTCGAGGGGGGAGATTAGCGCTCAGGCCGCCTGCGGCTCCGGATCGAATGCCGGCCGGCTGGTGTTGATCAAGAGCGAGATACAGGCCGCGGCGATGCCCGTCATGCCGGCGATCAGGAATGCGAGCTCGTAATTGCCCTGCAGCTCGCGCATCGTGCCGCCGAAGGCGGCGGCGGCCGCAGCACCCACCTGGTGGCCGGCGACGATCCAGCCGAACACGATCGGGCCGCTGCGGTCGCCGAAAGCTTCGTTGGAGAGCCTCAGCGTCGGCGGCACGGTGGCGATCCAATCCAGCCCGTAGAGCACGGCGAAGATGATCAGGCTGACCGCCGAGAAGCCGGAATAGGGTAGGTAGATCAGCGACAGGCCGCGCACGCCGTAATAGACGCCGAGCAGCTTCCTCGGATCGAAGCGGTCGGTGAGCCAGCCGGACAGCGTGGTGCCGATCAGGTCGAAGACGCCCATCATCGAGAGCAACCCGGCGGCCTGGACCTCGCCGATGCCCATGTCGCCGCAGAAGGCGATGAGATGCGTGCCGACCAGGCCGTTGGTCGTGAAGCCGCAGACGAAGAATGTGGCGAACAGATACCAGAACACCCGGGTGCCAGCGGCGCGGCGCAGCGTGGAGAGCGTGTGGATCAGAAAATTGCCCTGCGATGCCGGCGACACCGGCGGCACGTCATCGGCATCGGCGCCGTAACGAACCTGGCCGATCGAGGCCGGGCGCTCCGGCACCAGCAGGAAGACGATGGGCACAAGCGCTGCGGTCGCGACCGCCACCGCAATCGCCACCGGCTTCCAGCCGCCGGCCTGCGCCAGCGAGGCGATCAGCGGCAGGAACACCAGCATGCCGGTGGCGCTCGAAGCCGACATCAGGCCCATCATCAGGCCGCGGTTGGTCTTGAACCAGCGATTGACGATCGTGGCGCCGAGCACGCTCGCCACCGCGCCCGAGCCGATGCCGGAAAACACGCCCCAGGTGATGAAGAGATGCCAGGGCTCGGTCATCAGCAGGCTGAGCGCCGTCGATCCCGACATGATGAGCAGCGCCGCGAGCAGCGTGCGGCGCAGGCCGATGCGCTCCGTCAGCGCGGCGGCGAACGGGCCGGTCAGGCCGTAGAGCAGGATGCCGACGCCGGCGGCCATCGAGATCACGTCGCGGCGCCAGCCGAAGCTGGATTCCAGCGGCAGCATCATGACGGAGGGCGCCGAGCGAAGGCCCGCGGCGATCAGCAGGCACAGGAAAATGACGGCAACGACGACAAAGGCGTAGCGCTGGCCAAACGGGCGGGACTGGGTTATCATGTTACTGACCGGTACGTTGCAATGGGATGGCGCCATACATACGTACCGGTCAGTAACATTGTCAAGCGAGTTGTTGGATGCCACCGGACAATAAAATTGAAGCGTCGATGAACAAGGCGCCCTCCGCGCCGGCACCGAAGGCCGCCGACAAGATCCTCGGCGTGGCGCGCGACCTGTTTTACCGCGAAGGCATCCGAGCGATCGGCGTCGACGAGATCGTCAAGCGCGCCGGCGTCACCAAGCCCAGCCTCTATCGCAGCTTCCCGTCGAAGGACGAGCTCGCGGCTTCCTATCTGCGTCAATACGATCTCGAATTCTGGGAGCGCTTCGACGAGGCCGTCGATGCGCATCCGGGCGATCCGCGCGCGCAGATCCTTGCCTTCCTGACCCGCGTCGGCAAGCGCACGCAGCGGCCGGACTATCGCGGCTGCGGCATGACCAATGCGGCCGTCGAATATCCCGAGCACGGCCATCCCGCGCGGGTGGTGAGCGAGAACAACAAAGTGGAGCTGCGCCGGCGCCTGCGCGCCATGGCGGCGGCGATGGGCGCGGCCGACCCGGACACGCTCGGCGACGGCCTGCTGCTCCTCATCGAGGGCGCCTATATCAGCGGCCAGCTCTTCGGCCTCGGCGGCCCGGCGGCGTCGGTGGCGCGGAATGCCGACCTGTTGATCGAGGCCAGCTTGAAGAAATAAGGATTGACGCTACGCTCCGGCAACTCGAACGGAGTTGTCAGCGATGCGCGCTCTTCTGATCCCGCTTGCCCTCGCCGGTCTCTGCCAGGCGGCGCATGCCGGCGACATCTCCAGCGCCTATACCGACCTCGACTGGAAGAAGGACTGCGTGACCTATGCGCAGTCGGAAGAAGGCGACGGCGACTGGGCGAGCCTCGCCTGCTCCGGCTATCGCGGCTACCCGGTGCTGATCGGCTACGACGATGCCCGCGAATCCGTCTACTACGGCTTTCCCTCCGACGACATGACCGCTGTCTGGGAGAGTTTTTCCGGGCTCAACACCGCGGGTCCGAAGGTCGAATGGCGGATCGAGACCGATGGCGACAAGGCCGTGCCCTTCGCCGTGATCCACCGTCGCGAGATCAGCAATCCCGAGAACGAGAACAAGCCGACCGAAGTGCTGGTCGTCGCCAAAGTCGCGCAGCCGGAGGAACATGAAGGCTGCACCATCGGCCTGGTGCTCGCCACCGGCAACCCCCAGGCCAACGACCTGGCGCGCAAGCTCGCCGACGAAAAGGCGAAGAGTTTCGCCTGCGGCAAGGACAAGCGCGAGGTGATCGGCAACGTCCCCGACTTCGGCCGGGTGGATAATTAGAGCTTGATTCCAAAAAGTGGGAACCGGTTTTTGGGCAAGATCAAGCTCAAAACAAAATAGCCTACTTCACCGCCTTCGCCCGCGCGATCGCGTCGACGATCATCTTCTTGGCGTATTTGGAGTCGTGCCAGCCCTCGATCTTGACCCATTTGCCGGGCTCGAGATCCTTGTAGTGCTCGAAGAAATGCTGCACCTGCTGGCGCGTGATCTCGGGCAGGTGGGTGTATTCGGTGACGTTCTCGTAGCGCAGCGTCAGCTTCGGCGATGGCACCGCGATCACCTTCTCGTCCTGGCCGGCATTGTCTTCCATGATCAAGACGCCGATTGGCCGCACATTGATGACACAGCCCGGCACCAGCGCGCGCGTGTTGCAGACCAGGACATCGATCGGGTCGCCGTCGCCCGACAAAGTGTGCGGCACGAAGCCGTAATTGCCGGGATAGCGCATCGAGGTGTGGAGGAAGCGGTCGACGAACAAGGTGCCGGCCTCCTTGTCCATCTCGTATTTGATCGGCTCGCCGCCGATCGGCACCTCAATGATGACGTTGATATCGTCGGGCGGGTTCTTTCCGGTGGGCACGGCTTCGATACGCATGGCTCAAATCCCTCTCAATCTTGCGAGACCGATAGCGGGACACGCGTCATGGTGCAATGCGGCGAATGGTGCTGAACGCTGATGGAAGCGCACAGTTTGTGATGGATTGTAACCTGATGCATGTCGCCCAAAAGTGCGCAGCGGTTTTGGGACAACGACATGCATCAAACAAGACTTAAAGTGCGTCGCCGCGATGCGCTTTAGGCGGCGGCCGTCATTCCCAGACGAAGGCCACCTTCTTCAGCGCCTTCTGCTCGAAGACCTCGACGCCCTCGGCGACATCGCGGCCGCCATTGCCGGCATAGAAGGCGAGCGCGTTGTAGTTGTCCTCGAGCGCCCACACCACCAGGCCTCTGAGCCCATGGTCGGCAAGGCGCGTCCGCGCCGCCTTGAACAGCCTGCTGCCGAGCCCGATGCCCTGATATTCCGGGCGCAGGTAAAGCTCGTAGATCTCGCCCTGCTGCCTGAGCTCGCGGGCACGGTTCTTGCCGATCGTGGCATAGCCGGCGATCGTGCCGCCGATCTCGACCACCAGCACGGTGGCCGCCTTGCGAATCGCGTTCGCCCACCAGTCGGGGCCGCGGCGATTGATCATGGCGGTCAACGTGCGATGCGGGATGATGCCGGAATAGGCGCCGCGCCATGCCTCCTGATGCACCTCCGCGATGGCGTTTGCGTCGCGAGGCTCGGCTTTGCGGATGTCGATCGTCAGCGTGTTCATGATTTGTTAACCATAGACCCGCTTCGTTCGATTGCAAAGAGTCCGCTCTGTCGCGGCCGGGCTTTCGCACAGCCGAGCTTACGGGCATCCGAAGCGAAGAAAGCCGTCCCGGACCAGCCCGGCAGAGCGGTTTGCAGCTGGGCTCCGTCAGATTTCGACGAGGTGGTCGTCCAGCTCGTTGGTGTCGCCGGCGGTAACGGGGAAGTGTTCGGCGAGCACCGCGCCGACTGATTCGATCGCCTTGACGAAGCCGTCGGCGAGGCGATCGTCGCCGGCGTGCCGGGTGAGGTCCTGCACCACGCCATCCCAGACATGCTGGCCGACCTTGGCGTCTATGCCGCTGTCGGCAACAACCTCGGCATAGCGCTCGGCGATGGAGACGAAGACAAGCACGCCGGTGCGGGCCTGGGTGCGATGGACGTTGCGGGCGAGAAACTGCCTCAGCGCATTGGCATGCGCCGCCTGATAGCGCAGCCGTCTTGGTACAAAATGGATGCGCAGGCCCGGCCACAGCCGCAGCAGGGCAAGCACAGATGCCAGCGCCAGCAGCTCGGCCAGGACGAAATGCGGCAGCCATATGGTCAGCCACCACGCCTCCAGCCCGTAGGCGACGGCCAGGCTGGCGACGAGCATGCCGAGAGTCGCCAGGAAAGCGGCCGGGAAGAAGTAGCCGTCACTGGATTGCGCCACGACGCAATAGATTTCGCCGTCGGTCTTGGCCTCGGCGGCGCGGATCGCGTCGGCGATGCGGTCATGGTCCTCAGGGCTGATCGGTCGCGTAGCCATGATCCCTCACCAGCTTCCCGAAGAGCCGCCGCCGCCCGACGATCCGCCACCGCCGGAAAACCCGCCGCCGCCCCCTCCGGAGGACCAGCCGCCGCCGCCCGACGACCAACCGCCGCCACCGCCGGAGGACCGGCGGCCAGGCTCGAACGTCATGCCGAGCCAGCGATAGCGGCCGGGCCCGATCTTGCGGCCGAAGATCGGCGGCAGGATCGTCAGCGCCATGCTGCCGAAGAAGATCAGCACCCAGATGGAGATGAAAACGGCGAAGAACAGGTTGTCGGAGTTGAACGGCGCCTGCTCGTTGCGCTTGCCGCGCGCTTCCAGCTCCTCCGGATTGCCCTCCAGCACCATGATCATGTCGTCGACGGCCTTCGTGATGCCGCCGGAGAAGTCGCCGGCGCGGAAGGCCGGCACCATGTCGTTCTCGATGATCAGCTTGGTGTGCAGATCGGTCAGCGTGCCTTCCAGCCCATAGCCGACCTCGATGCGCATCCTGCGGTCGTTCGGCGCGACCAGCAGCAGGACGCCGTTGTTCTCCTTGGCCTGGCCGAGCTTCCAGAAGCGGAAAAGCCGGTTGGCGTAAGGCTCGATCTCCTCGCCGCCGAGGCTGGGGACGGTGGCGACGACGATCTGGTCGGAGCCCTTCTTCTCGAAGTCGGCGAGTTTCTGGGTCAGCGCCGCCTTCGTCCCGGCATCGATGATGCCGGCATTGTCGACCACGCGGCCGGTGAGGGCCGGGAGATCGGCGGCGAGGGCGGCGAGGGGAAGGAGAAGGCAGAGAAGAAAGCCAAGAAAGTTGAGGTAGGCGTTCCTTCGCGCCCCCCTCTGTCCTGCCGGACATCTCCCCCTCTTGGGGGAAGATTGGACGTCATCTTGGCCTTCGCCAATCTCCATCGCTGCAAGAGGAGCGCCATCGAAGGCACAGCCAATCTCCCCCCTTGAGGGGGAGATGTCCGGCAGGACAGAGGGGGGTATCAACACGCCAGCGGTCCGTCTTTTCGCAGAATTGTATTCCGACGACAGTCGAGGCTCTCACCCGCCCTGCTTCGTGCCGAAATCCACCTTCGGCACCTGCAGCTTGTCTTCCTCGACGGTGAAGTTCGCGAACGGCTCGTTGCCGCGGAACCAGAAGGTCGCCCACAGCACCGACGGGAAGGTTTTAAGCGTCAGATTGTAGTCCCTGACCGCCTGGATGTAGTCACGGCGGGCGACGGCGATGCGGTTCTCGGTGCCCTCGAGCTGCGCCTGCAGCGCCAGGAAATTCTGGTTGGCCTTGAGATCGGGATAGTTCTCCGACACCGCGATCAGCCGCGACAGCGCGCCCGTCAGCCCGGCCTGGGCATCCTGGAATTTCTTGAAGGTTTCCGGATCCTTCAGCGTGTCGGGCGTGACTGTGATCTGCGTTGCCTTGGCGCGCGCCTGGACGACCGCCTCGAGCGTATCCTTCTCGTGCGAGGCATAGCCCTTGACCGTCTCGACCAGGTTCGGGATCAGGTCGGCGCGGCGCTGGTACTGGTTCAACACCTCGCTCCAGGCCGCCTTGGCGTTCTCCTCCGCCGTCGGGATGGTGTTGTAGCCGCAGCCGGCAAGCAGCAGCAGCACGAAAGCCATCATCAGCAAGGCGGGCAGGTTGCGAAAGGAAAGGCGCTCGGCGAACATGATTTGGTCCCCTCGACAGAAGTTGCGTGCGAAGCATTACCACAATCCGGGCGCAAGGAAATGACTTGGGTCATGGCGCGCCTTGGTTCGGCCGTGAGCCCTGTGAATGGTCGCGCGAACAGGCTAAGGTCCGGGCGGGAAAGGAAATTTGCCATGGCCGAGCGCCGGGACGACGACGAGAAGGAATCGCGCCGCATCCTCGAGCGCGTGGCGCGCGAGACGGTGCCGGGCGCATCGTTCATTGCTCGCGCCGCCAAGGGCGCGCGCGACCACGTGGCCGCGGCGGATGCCGATCGCTCCGATCCGATCGAATATTGGGGCACCCGCATTGGCAGAACACTTGGCCTCGTCGTCGCCATTGGGCTCTTGGCCTGGCTGGTGTATGTCGCCACGCAGGGTGGCTAGGGACTGATCTCCATGAATGCAGAAAAAGCCGACGCGCCGCGCGCGGTCATCGTCATCTCCAGCCATGTCGCCCGAGGATCGGTCGGCAACCGCGCCGCGGTGTTTGCGCTGGAGACGCTGGGCTTCCCGGTATGGGCGGTGCCGACCGTCATCCTGCCCTGGCATCCGGGCCACAGCCGCGCCACGCGCATCGTGCCGCCGCTCGACCAGTTCAAGGCGCTGATGGCCGATCTCGAGCGCGCGCCGTGGCTGGGCGAAGTGAGAGCGGTGCTTTCGGGCTATCTCGGCGAGGCCGGCCAGGCCGAGGCCGTCGCCTCGCTGGTCGCCGCGGTCAAGGCCAAGACCCCGGGCGCCCTTTATGTCTGCGATCCGGTGATGGGCGATTCGGGCGGCCTCTATGTGCCGGAATCCACGGCCGCCGCCTTGCGTGACAAACTGATGCCGATCGCCGATATCGCCACGCCGAACCGCTACGAGCTCGAATGGATGGCCGGCGCGCCTTTGCCGGACATCAAGTCCGTGATGGCGGCAGCGCTCCATGCCGGCCCTTCCACCATGCTGGTCACCTCGGCGCCCTCGATGATGGCCGGCGGCACCGGCAATTTCCTGCTCGACGGCAGCCAGGCGCTGCTGGCCGAGCACCGCGTGATCGAGAGGCCACCGAACGGTCTGGGCGACCTGACGGCCGCGGTCTACCTCGCCCGCATCCTTTCCGGCCAGCCGCCTCTGAAGGCACTGCAGTCGACCACGGCAGCCGTTTACGAGATCCTCGCCCGCACCGCCAAGCGAGGCGGCGACGAGCTGCAACTCGAGACCGACGCGCAGAGCCTGTCGCATCCGATGGCCATGGTGCAGCTGCGCCATCTTCTCCATCCCGGGCGGGACAAGCGGGCGTGAGGCTTGCGGGCGTCGACGGCTGCAAGGCCGGCTGGATCGCCGTCCACAGCATGGATGGCGCCGCGTCATCGGTGTCGGTGTTCCCGACCTTCCAGGCGCTGCTCGACGCTCTGCCCGATACCACGATCGCCGTCGACATGCCGATCGGCCTGCCGGACTTTTCGCGCCGGGGCGGCCGCGGACCGGAAGCGCTGGTGCGGCCGCTGCTCGGCGCGCGGCAGTCCAGTGTCTTTGCCATTCCTTCGCGCGCGGCGCTCTATGCCGACACCAGCGACTTCACCACGGCTGAGGCCTGGTATGCCGCGCACCGGCGGGCAAGCGAGGTGGCGATGGCGACCTCCGATCCGCCGCGCGGCGTCTCCATCCAGGCGTTCGGCATCTTTGCGAAAATCCGGGAGATCGACGCACATCTGATCGCGCGGCCGGATTTGCGCGGCCGTATCTTCGAATCGCATCCGGAAGTGGCGTTCTGCCGGCTGAACGGCGGCGCGGCGATGACGCTGCCGAAAAAGATCAAGGGCGCGGTCAATCCGGCCGGCATGGAGGAGCGCAAGGCGCTGCTCTGCCGGCACGGCTACGAGAAGAGCTTTCTCGATGAGCGGCCGCCGAGGGGCGCCGCCAGCGATGATTTCCTCGACGCGGCGGCCATGATGCTGATCGCCGGACGGATCGCCAGCGGCGAGGCGCGGCCTTCGCCCGACCCGCCGCTGACCGACCGTTTCGGCATTCCCGTCGCCATCTGGGCTTAGTCGACCTCTGCCTCGCTCATCGCGATTGCGACGGAGCCATCCGCGATTCGGCATTGCCCGCGGATAGCTTTTGCCGTTAGAGCCTTTCTCGACTGCAAAGAGCCGCCGCCTCCAACCCGGAAAGGGTCCAGACGCCGCCCATGCCTCATCTCCCCGAACATCTGCTGACCGGCTATCGCAACTTCATGAATGGCCGCTATCCCGCCGAAAGCGGACGCTACCGCTCGCTGGCGCGCGAGGGCCAGGCGCCAGAAACCATGATCGTCGCCTGCTGCGATTCGCGCTCGGCGCCGGAAGCTATCTTCGATGCCGGCCCGGGCGAGCTCTTCGTGCTGCGCAATGTCGGCAATCTGGTGCCGCCCTATGAGCCGGACGGCGAGTACCATTCGACTTCGGCCGCGCTCGAATTCGCCGTGCAGAGCCTGAAGGTAAAGAACATCGTGGTGCTGGGTCACGGCCGCTGCGGCGGCATCCGCGCCGCGCTCGACACCAATTCCGCGCCGCTCTCGCCCGGCGATTTCATCGGCAAATGGATGAGCCTGATCGCACCGGCGGCGGAGGCGGTGGCGGCCAGCACGCTGATGACCGCGACGGAGCGCCAGACCGCGCTGGAGCGCATCTCGATCCGCTATTCGATCGCCAATCTCAGGACCTTCCCTTGCGTCTCGATCCTCGAAGGCAAGGGCAAGCTCACGCTCCACGGCGCCTGGTTCGACATCGCGACCGGCGAGCTGTGGGTGATGAACAAGGAGACCGGCGACTTCGAGCGGCCGGAGCTGTGACCCTTGATGCATCGCGCTTGCCGGAAATTGCTGCTCGCGACGGCACTGCTGCTGTCCGCAATCGTCGATGCCGGCGCCGATGACGGCGCCGTCATCGACCGCTGGTATGCGGCGCTGCTAGCCGCCGATCGCACCGAGCTGTCGGCGCTGCTCGCCGACGACGTGCGCATGAAGCTCGACGACATCGGCGTCGTCCAGGACAAGCAGGAATTCATCGCTTCGATCGACGAATGGCAGGGCGCGGTCGCCGGCGCCGCGATCCGCCATCGCATCGAAAAGAGCGAGAACGGCGAGACCACGGTGCTCGCCTGCTACGATTTCCCCGAAAACGACACGCTGATGCGTGAGACCTTCACCGTCGTCGGCGGCCACATCACCGCCAGCACGCAGACGGCGATCGCGCATGACTGCAGCGCTTACTAGCCCAACATGTTGCGCGGTGCGCCGCATCGCCCTACATCCGAGGCATCCCGCCTCCCATCCAGCCCACCGGAATTGCTCATGTCATCCTTGAAAGCCGTCGACCTCGCCGCCCATCCGCTGACGTTATGGCAAGGGCCGCTCGGCCTGCCGGATTTTTCGCGCATCGGCGACAATGATTTCGGCCCGGTCTTCGACGCAGCACTCGAGGCGCATCAAGGCGAGATCGACGCCATCGCCGGCAACGGCGAAATGCCGACCGTCGACAACACGCTGGCGGCACTCGAGCTCGCCGGCGAGCCGCTCGACCATGTCTCGTCGATCTTCTGGTGCCGCGCCGGCGCCCACACCAACGACACCATCCAGGCGCTGGAGCGCGATATTTCGCCGAAGATGTCGCGGCATTTCTCGGCGATCTCGATGAACGAGAAGCTGTTTGCCCGCATCGACGACCTCTACCAGCGCCGCGACAGCCTGAAGCTCGATCCCGAGACACTGCGCGTGCTGGAAAGGACCTGGAAAGGCTTTGTCCGTTCCGGCGCGAAACTGGATGCCGAGGGCAAGAAGCGGCTTGCCGCCATCAACGAGGAGCTCTCCTCGCTCGGCACCAAGTTCGGCCAGAACGTGCTGGCCGACGAACGCGACTGGGCGCTTTTCCTCGACGAGGCCGACCTCGCCGGCCTGCCGGATTTCTTGAAGAGCGCCATGGCCGAGGCGGCCGAGATGCGCCGCCAGAAAGGCCGCTATGCGGTCACGTTGTCGCGCTCGATCTACGAGCCGTTCTCGACTTTCTCCGAGCGCCGCGACCTGCGCGAGATCGCCTTCCGCGCCTTCACCATGCGCGGCCAGAATGGCGGCGCCACCGACAATTCGGACGTGGTGCGCGACATGCTGAAGCTGCGCGCCGAGAAGGCGAGACTGCTTGGATATGAATCCTACGCCGCGCTGAAGCTCGACGACACGATGGCGAAGACGCCGAAGGCCGTGCATGACCTGCTTGATCCGGTCTGGGAAAAGGCGCTGGAGAAGGCCGCGGCCGACCGGAAGGAATTGGAGCGGCTGGCGACTGAAGCCGGCAGCAATGAGCAATTCGCCGCCTGGGACTGGCGCTTCTACCAGGAGAAGCTGCGGGCCGAGAAATTCGCCTTCGACGAGGCGGAGCTGAAGCCTTATCTGCAGCTCGAGCGCGTCATCGCGGCCTGCTTCGACGTCGCCACGAAACTCTTCGGCATCAGCTTCGAGGAGAAGAAAGGCATTGCGGCCTGGCATCCCGACGCCCGCGTCTTCGTGGTGAAGAATGCCGACGGCAGCGATCGCGGCCTATTCCTGGCCGACTATTTCGCGCGGCCCTCAAAACGCTCGGGCGCCTGGATGAGCGCGCTGAAGTCGGGCTACAAGCTCGGCCACGGCGCGAAGCCGGTGATCTACAACATCATGAACTTCGCCAAGCCGCCGGCCGGCGAGGCCGCCCTGCTGTCGGTCGACGAGGCGAAGACCTTGTTCCATGAATTCGGCCATGCGCTGCACGGCATGCTGACCGACGTCACCTGGCCGTCGGTATCCGGCACCTCGGTCAGCCGCGATTTCGTCGAATTGCCCTCGCAGCTTTACGAGCACTGGCTGACGGTGCCGGCGGTGCTGGAAAAGCACGCGCTGCATGTCAAGACCGGCAAGCCGATGCCGAAGGACCTGCTCGACAAAATGCTCGCCGCCCGCACCTTCGGCGCCGGCTTCGCCACCGTCGAGTTCACCGCCTCGGCGCTGATCGACATGGCCTACCATGCGCGGCCGGATGCGCCAGGAGAGCCGCTTCGTTTCGAGGGCGAAACGCTTGAAGCGCTGCACATGCCCGACACCATCGCGATGCGCCACCGCACCCCGCATTTCGGCCATGTGTTCGCCGGTGACGGTTATTCGGCCGGCTACTATTCCTACATGTGGTCGGAGGTGCTCGACGCCGACGCCTTCTCCGCCTTCGAGGAAACGGGCGATCCCTTCAATCCGGAACTCGCCGAGCGGCTGAAGAAGAACATCTACGCCGCCGGCGGGTCGAAGGACCCCGAAGAACTCTACACCGCCTTCCGCGGCAAGATGCCTTCGCCGGGGGCGATGATGGTGAAGCGAGGGCTGGTGTAGCGCCCTTCTTCCCTTCTCCCCTTGCGGGAGAAGGTGTCGCCGAAGGCGACGGATGAGGGGTGCTCCAGGGAACGCCAGCGTCTCACTCCGCTGGAACACCCCTCATCCGTCTCGGCGCTGCGCGCCGATCCACCTTTTCCCACAAGGGGAGAAGGGGGAGGGCATCTCTGTTCACTGTTATAAAAACTTCATGGTTCCGAGATGCGCCTGAAACATTGAGGCGGGAGCTTGGCCGGCGATGCTCAACGCCATCCCGGAGACAGCCATGAACAAGATATCTATGACCCGCCGCGCTTTCGTCACCTCGGCAAGCGCCTTTGGCCTTGTCGGCGCCTCCGGGCTCGCGCTGCCCTACTATTCCCGCGCCAATCAGCGGCCGGCCTTCACCCATGGCGTCCAGTCCGGCGATGTCGACGCCACCTCCGGCATGGTCTGGACGCGCACCGACCGGCCGGCGCGCGTCATGTACGAAGTGTCGACGACCGAAAGCTTCGCCGACGCGACGCGGCTGGCTGCGCTCGATACCTCACCCGCCAGCGACTACACGGTGAAGCGGCTGCTCACCGACCTCGCTTCGGACCAGGACATCTTCTATCGCATGGTCGCTGCCGACCTTTCCGACATCAACGCCGTCTCCGAGCCGATCGTCGGCCGTTTCCGCACCGCTCCGGCGTCCAAGCGCGACGTACGTTTCGCCTGGTCGGGCGACACCGCCGGCCAGGGCTGGGGCATCGACGAGACCGGCATGAAGACCTACTCGACCATCGCCAAGCACACGCCCGACTTCTTCCTGCATTCCGGCGACACGATTTACGCCGACGGCGCCATGAAGGATGAGGTCGACCTGCCCGGCGGTGGCAAATGGAAGAACGTCGTGATGATCGACGGCAAGCGCAAGGTCGCCGAGACGCTGGACGAGTATCGCGACCAGTGGAAGTACAACATGATGGACAAGCATGTGCTAGGGCTCTCCGCCATCTGCCCGACCTTCTACCAGTGGGACGACCACGAGGTGCTGAACAACTGGTCGGACTCGAAGGATCTCAGCAAGGACGACCGCTACAAGGAAAAATCCATCCATGTGCTGGCGGCCCGCGCGGCGCGCGCCTTCCACGAGATGACGACGATCCGCTACGAGCCGTCGGAGCCGGGCCGCGTCTACCGCAAGATCGCCTACGGTCCGCTGCTCGACGTGTTCTTCCTCGACATGCGCTCCTATCGCGGCCCGAACGGTGCGGACCTGGAGGAGACGCTGACGCCGAAGTCGCGCATGCTCGGCGAACAGCAGACCAAATGGCTGAAGCGCGAGCTCGCGAACTCCAAGGCGACCTGGAAGATCATCGCCGCCGACATGCCGCTCAGCCTCGTCGTCTGGGATGACGCGGCAAAGAAGGTTGGCTTCGAAGCCGTCAGCAATCACGACAATGGCGCGCCGAAGGGCCGCGAGCTCGAATTTGCCGACCTGCTCCGCTACATCAAGAATGCCGGCATCTCCAATACGGTGTGGCTCACCGCCGACGTCCACTATACGGCGGCGCATTACTACAATCCCGACAAGGCGCAGTTCCAGGATTTCAACCCGTTCTGGGAATTCGTCTCCGGCCCGATTCATGCCGGCACGTTCGGCCCCAATGAGCTCGACATGACCTTCGGTCCGGAGCTGAAGTTCATCAAGGCACCGACCGCCGAGCAGGGCCAGAACCTGCCGCCCTCGGCTGGCCTGCAGTTCTTCGGCCTGGTCGACATCTCCGGCGCAACCGAGCAGCTCACCGTGCGGCTGATGGATCGCGACGACAACGAGCTCTACAAGATCACGCTCGATCCGGTGCGGTCGGCGTAAGGTTGGCGCGAGACACCCCCCTCTGGCCTGCCGGCCATCTCCCCCGCAAGGGGGGAGATCAGCAGTTCGGCCGCCGCCCCTCTTTCTTGCAACGTCGGCGATTGGCGAAGGTCGTGGCGACGGTCAATCTCCCCCCTTGCGGGGGAGATGCCCGGTAGGGCAGAGGGGGTGTGCCGGAGTGCTACCCTTGCCAGATAGCCGTCTCAATGATCAATCCGGGTAACAAGCACGGGGAACGTTTGGCCACACCGCGTTGTCGCAATTGGCGGCCTTCTGGCGCTGCTTGAAGGCGGCGCTGACCGGGCCGGTGACGATCGGGTCGACGCCGTCAGGGGCGTCGGCGAACATCTGCTGCGCGGTCTTGGTGTCGGGCGGCTGGATGGGGTCGGCTTCCTTGAAAGGTGCTGCCGACTGCGCAGCACCCGCCGCAACGAGCACGCCAAGCGCTGCCCATGCGAAAACCGGACGCAATCTGGACATCTGATCGGTCATGAACATGAAATTGCCCGGCCCCTCAAAAGGTTCCACCTTGGTTAACGGAATCATTTCACACCAAGACGTTTAAGAATCAGTGACCATGTATTTGGGGCGCGGCGTCCCCTTTCGCAAATGCGAAAAACCTTGTATGAGCCGCGCAACCGAAAAGGGCGGCGCCTTTTGGCCTGCTGCCTGCAACGCTCCCGAGACCAGACAAATGAACCTCCGCAATATCGCGATCATCGCGCATGTCGACCATGGGAAAACCACCCTCGTCGACCAGCTCCTGAAACAATCCGGCGCCTTCCGCGACAACCAGCGCGTCGCCGAGCGCGCCATGGATTCCAACGACCTCGAAAAGGAACGCGGCATAACCATCCTCGCCAAGGCGACCTCGGTCGACTGGAAGGGCACCCGCATCAACATCGTCGACACGCCCGGACACGCCGATTTCGGCGGCGAGGTCGAGCGCATCCTGTCGATGGTGGATTCGGCGATCGTGCTGGTCGACGCCGCAGAAGGCCCGATGCCGCAGACCAAGTTCGTCGTCGGCAAGGC
This sequence comes from Mesorhizobium sp. ORS 3324, assembly GCA_000824825.2. Classification (GTDB taxonomy): domain Bacteria; phylum Pseudomonadota; class Alphaproteobacteria; order Rhizobiales; family Rhizobiaceae; genus Mesorhizobium. The sequence goes on along the minus strand of LM655187.1, from coordinate 248,203 downwards.
GCTCAAGGTGGGCTTGAGGCCGATCGTCGTCATCAACAAGATCGACCGCCCCGACGCCCGCCATATCGAAGTGGTCAACGAGGTGTTCGACCTCTTCGCCGCGCTCGACGCCACCGACGAGCAGCTCGACTTCCCGATCCTCTACGGCTCAGGCCGCGACGGCTGGGTGTCGGAGAATCCCGAAGGCCCGAAGGATCAGGGCCTTGCGCCGCTGTTCGACCTGGTGGTCAAGCATGTGCCGGCGCCGACCGTGCATCCCGGTCCGTTCCGGATGATCGGCACCATCCTCGAGGCCAATCCGTTCCTCGGCCGCATCATCACCGGCCGCATCGAGTCCGGCTCGTTGAAGCCCAACCAGGCGGTCAAGGTGCTGCACCATGACGGCACCCAGATCGAGACCGGCCGCATTTCCAAGATCCTCGCCTTCCGCGGCCTCGAGCGCCAGCCGATCGAGGAGGCCCAGGCGGGCGACATCGTGGCGATCGCCGGCCTGTCGAAGGGCACCGTCGCCGACACCTTCTGCGATCCGTCCGTGACCGAGCCGCTGCATGCGCAGCCGATCGATCCGCCGACCGTGACCATGTCCTTCCTCGTCAACGACAGCCCGCTTGCCGGCACCGAGGGCGACAAGGTGACCAGCCGCGTCATCCGCGACCGGCTGCTGCGCGAGGCCGAGGGCAATGTCGCGCTCAAGATCGAGGAGTCGCCGGAAAAGGACTCCTTCTTCGTCTCCGGCCGCGGCGAATTGCAGCTTGCGGTGCTGATCGAGACGATGCGCCGCGAAGGGTTCGAGATCGCCGTGTCGCGGCCGCGCGTCGTCATGCAGAAGGGCGAGAACGGCGAATTGCTGGAGCCGGTCGAGGAAGTCGTCATCGACGTCGACGAGGAGCATGCCGGCGTCGTCGTGCAGAAGATGTCGGAGCGCAAGGCCGAGATGGTTGAGCTGCGCCCGTCGGGCGGCAACCGCCAGCGCCTCGTTTTCCACGCGCCGACCCGCGGCCTGATCGGCTACCAGTCGGAATTGTTGACCGACACGCGCGGCACAGCGGTGATGAACCGGCTGTTTTATGCCTATGAGCCGTATAAGGGCGAATTGCCCGGCCGCACCAACGGCGTGCTGATCTCCAACGAGCAGGGCGAATCGGTCGCCTACGCGATGTGGAACCTGGAGGACCGCGGCCCGATGATCATCGATCCGGGCGTCAAGGTCTATCAGGGCATGATCATCGGCATCCATTCCAGAGACAACGACCTCGAGGTCAACGTGTTGAAGGGCAAGAAGCTCACCAACATCCGCGCCGCCGGCAAGGACGAGGCGGTGAAGCTGACGCCACCGGTGCGCATGACGCTGGAACGCGCGCTGGCCTGGATCCAGGACGACGAGCTGGTCGAGGTGACGCCGAAGACCATTCGGCTGCGCAAGCTCTATCTCGACCCGAACGAGCGCAAGCGCTTCGAGAAGTCGGCCAAGGTGATGGGCGCGGCGTAAGGTTTTCAGCCCAGGCGATCATTGTGGGGAGGGAGCAGCACTCCCTCCCCTTTGATTTCATCGGCACGCGGCCGAGATGATGTCGTCGCGATCGGCCTCGCCGGAAAGATCGATGCTGATCGCGATTCCGGCGCGCGCCGGTTTGCGCACGGCCCTGGCGCCGTCCGGCTCAACGCAGAGCAATTGCCGCTCTTCCCAGGCCTGCAACCTCGACCGCGAGATGCCGAGTTCGCCCGCAAGCAACCGGTCGAGCCGCAGGGGTGTCGCGGCATCGAGTCGAAGCTCGAGCCGAAGCCCGGGTCCCGACCAGCCATCCAGCGGCTCTTTTCGGACCGTGACGTCGGGAAATTCCTCGATCCGTTCGATCCGGCTCCGCAGTGCCGAGGCATCGAACGCATGACGGCGCACGAGTGCTGGATCGTTGCCCTCAAGCGCAGTCAGAAGAGCAGGCTCGATGTCACGGCGGTTGCGGCGCTCAAAAATGGTGCGGTTCCAGGAATTGTCGCAGCCCATGCAGCGGTAGATCAGCCAGGCGTCGATGCGCTTGCCATTGGCGTTCACACGGAATTTGCCGCTGCATCGATAGGCTCTGATGGCGCCACAGCGGTTGCAATTTATGAGAGGTCGAGGCGCGATTTCGGGCGCGATCGTCCAGCGGATACGCAACAATCCAGACATGCCGGTGGCCCCTTCCCGTGGGGGAAGTCCGTCAGGCCGGCGATGTCCGAGATGCCCTTTCTGTCAGAGCATGATCTTTCCGAAAACCGGGTACCAAGTTTCGCTGACGCGGACCTTCGGTTCGGGATCATGCTCGCGCGGGCACGGCGTGGCGAAAGGCTGTTGTGTAGGAAGTCAGGCGTCGGCGCGGGTCGCGCGACAACAGCTCAGCAACTGCCAAACCGGTCTCGAAACCGCCGCCTGAAGAACAGATGAAAATGATGCAGGTGCCGCCAAAGCTGCGCCTGCGGAGCTTTCGGGGGAGTAGACGAGACCGGCGGTTACTGAGGCAAAGTGAGGCTCGAAATGGGGAAAGGGGTCGGCACTTTTAGCCGCGCGCCGGCGGAAGGGCAAGGTTCCGCTGTCGGCGGGCAGGGCAACGGCTCGGCTCAATCCAATTTTCGATCGCTGGCGCTGCCCCTCATCCCCCTGCCGGGACCTTCTCCCCGTGAAGAACGGGGACGCGCTCCAACGCCGGCAACCTCTCCCCGTCCTTACGGGGAGAGGGTAAGGGTGAGGGGCGGCGCCAGCCCGAGTAATTATCTTACTTGCCAGCTCAGATCGCGGCCTCGATTTCGGAAGACGCTCCCGAGCGTCACATCATCTCGATGATCGGTGCGATCTCGACGGTGAAGGCGGGGCCCATCAGGATCGGGCAATCCTTGGCCTTGGCGACGGCGTCGTCGATGTCCTTGGCCTCGACGATCGTGTAGCCGGCGGTCGGATTGCTGCCGCCATTGTTCTCGACCTTGCCGCCGGGCAGCACCGTCTTCGACATGCCGACGGGATTGCCGCCGTCGACGATCGCCGAGCCGAGCTTGTCATACCAGCCCGTCCAGGCATCCATCGCCGCTTTGCGTTCGGCTTCGTCGGTCGGCATCTTACCAGTGCCGTGATAGACATAGAGAAATTTCGCCATGTTCTTCTCCCTTTTAGGCGGCGTCGACCCGGGGATGCGGCAGCGCCGCCTGGCGATATGCGGTCATGCCGCAATCGTTGATATGCGGCTGCGCCGCAATTGTTGATCATCGACCCAAACGGCAGGGTGGGCAACGAAAAATTCCAAGTTGCTAATATGAAGCCGACGGCCGTCACCGCGCCATGGCGTGGTATTCGGGGTTCGGCCGCATGTCGACGGCAGCGGCTACCCGGTTCGACATGTTGAAGAAGGCGGCGGTCGAAGCGATGTCCCAGATGTCGCGGTTTGAAAATCCAGCCTTCCGCAAGGCGGCGCGGTCGGCCTCGACGATCTTTGCCGGCTCCTCCGTCAGCTTGACCGCGAATTCGAGCATCGCGCACTGGCGAGGGGACAGGTCGGCGGCGCGGAAGTTCATTACCATCATCTCGCCGAGCGCGGGTTCGCCGGAAAGCTGGCGCACCGCCGCGCCATGCGCGGTCAGGCAGTAGAAGCAGTGGTTGATCGAGGACACGACCACCGCGATCATCTCGCGCTCCAGCTTCGACAGGCCGGAATCGCCCAGCATCAGGTCGTTGTACATGTCGGTGAAAGCGCGCAGCTTCTTCTCATCGAAGGCATAGGCGAGAAGCACGTTGGGCACGAGGCCAAGCTTCTCCTCGCATTTGGCGAAATACGCCCTCGTCGCCTCGCTTAGCTCCGCCTGGACCAGGTCAAGCGCGATGATTCTGTCGGTCATGGTCGTTCTCCTCGCAGGGGCGACGGCATCGGTTCGATTTTTCTAAAGCGGCGTCAAACTTTGTCGCCAAACAGCCGTCATCTGCTACCATAGTCGCAAAAGCATGTGACGGGAGGGACTTCACATCATGGCCAGCCTGAAAACCGCGAGCCAGCCCAAAAAGACCAGCCAGACAAAAGCCAGCCAGACAAAAGCGGCAAAGGGGAGCGAAAGACCGGGCCGGCTCGTCGACTACCTTCTGGCCCGCGCGCCCGCCGAGGACATTGCCGCCTATGACGTCGCGGATCTCGAACGCGCCGGCGATCTCGCCGGCCATGCCGTGGCGAGGCACCGCAAGGGCGACTCGATCGTCGCCATCGACACCGGGTCCGGTGTGGTGCGCCAGGGCAAGCCGATGACGGTGATCACCGTCGTCAACGACAACATGCCGTTCCTGTTCGATTCCATCCTCGGTGAGATCACCGAGAGCGCCGGCGAGCCGTTGCTGGTCACCCACCCGGTCATCGTGGTCAGGCACGGCAAGAGCGGCGTCGACGAAATCTTCGGTGACGGCGGCTTCGCCAAAGGTGACGAGAGCCTCGACCGGCTGAGCGTCATTCATGTCCACATCGGCCGCCTCTCTGCCGAGCAGGCAGAGGCGCTGGCCGGGCGGCTCAAGAAGATCTTGTCGCAGGTGCACGCCGCCGTCACCGACTGGAAGCCGATGCTTGCCCGCCTCGACCAGGCGATCTCGGAATTCCGCTACTCCCCGGTGCCGCTCGACAAGGCGCATGTCACCGAGGCGATCGCCTTCCTCGAATGGCTGCGCGACGACAATTTCACCTTCCTCGGCATGCGCGAGTTCAAATACACCGGCGGCGAAAAGAGCGGCATGCTGGAGCGCTCCGAAAAGCCGGGCCTCGGCATCCTGACCGATCCCGACGTGCTGGTGCTGAGGCGCGGCACCGAGGCGGTGTCGACCACGCCCGAGATTCGCGCCTTCCTGCACGGCCCCGAGCCGCTGATCGTCACCAAGGCCAACGCCAAATCGTTGGTGCACCGACGCATCTATCTCGATTACATCGGCGTCAAGACCTACACCGCCAAGGGAGCGCTTCAGGGCGAGCTGCGCATCGTCGGCCTGTTCACCTCGACCGCTTACACGCGCTCGGTGATGAAGATCCCCTATCTGCGCTCGAAGGCGGAGACCATCATCGCCAAGTCCGGCTTCAATCCGAACGATCATTCGGGGAAGGCGCTGATCAACGTGCTGGAGAGCTATCCGCGCGACGAATTCTTCCAGGTTCCGGTGCCGATCCTGAGAAAGCATGCCGAGGCGATCCTGGGGCTCATCGAGCGGCCGCGCGTCAGGGCTCTGGTGCGTGCCGACCAGTTCGACCGTTTCGTCTCGATCCTCGTCTTCGTGCCGCGCGACCGGTACGACAGCGTCGTGCGTGAGAAGATCGGCACCTTTCTCAAGACCGTATTCGAGGGCCGTCTTTCGGCCTACTACCCGGCCTTCCCGGAAGGCGGGCTGGCGCGCGTGCATTTCATCATCGGCCGCTCCGGCGGCAAGACGCCGAAGATCGAGCCGGCGACCATCGAGGCGGCGATCCGCGATATCGTGCGCACCTGGGACGACGTGCTGCGTGAAACCGCGGCTGAGACCGGCGCGGACGCGGCGCTGACCGCAATCGCGGCGCGCTTTTCGGAAAGCTATCGGGACACTTTCTCGCCAGCAGTGGCGCTGGCGGATGCCAGACGCATCTCCGGCATCAGCGCGGCCAATCCGATCGCCATCGATTATTATCGCCATGCCGACCAGGAGCCGCACCAGGCGGCGCTGAAAATCCACCACTTCGGCGACCCGGTGGCCCTGTCGCGTCGTGTGCCGGTGCTGGAGAACATCGGTTTTCGCGTCATCAGCGAGCGCACTTTCGAGGTCGGCGACGAGGTCTCCGGCAAGGTCTTCATCCATGACATGGAGCTGGAAAACAGCTACGGCAGGCCGATCGACCTCGCCGACGGCGGCGCGCTGTTCGAGGACGCCTTCCTATCGGTGTGGCGCGGCGATGTCGACAATGACGGCTATAACGGCCTGGCCCAGACCGCGGGGCTCTGGTCGGGCGAGATCACCATCCTGCGCGCCTATGGCCGCTACCTGCAGCAGGCCGGCATTCCGCAGAGCCAGGATTTCATCGCCGCGGCGCTCAACCGTTATCCCGAGATCGCGCGCGGCCTGCATCAGCTCTTCGTCGCCCGGCTCGGGCCTACGGCCGAAAGCGAAGGCGTGGTCGCCGCCAAGCACCTCAAGGCCAAGATCAAGGATGCACTGGAAGAGGTGCCCAACATCGATGACGACACCATCATCCGCCGCTACCTCAACCTGATCGAGGCTTCGCTGCGCACCAATCATTTCGTAGCCGATACGAAGGAGAAGGGGCAGTCGCTGGCGATCAAGCTCGATTCGCAGGCGGTCGACGGCCTGCCCGCGCCCAGGCCGTGGCGCGAGATCTTCGTCTACGGCTCGGAGGTCGAGGGCGTGCACCTGCGCTTCGGCCCGGTGGCCCGCGGCGGCCTGCGCTGGTCGGACCGCGCCCAGGACTACCGCACCGAGGTGCTGGGCCTGGTCAAGGCGCAGCAGGTCAAGAACGCGGTGATCGTGCCGGTCGGCGCCAAGGGCGGCTTCTATCCGAAGCAGCTGCCGATGAGCGCCGGCCGTGACGCCATCTTCGAGGCCGGCACTTCCGCCTACAAGAATTTCGTCTCCAGCCTGCTCTCGATCACCGACAACATCGGCATAGACGGCGTCATCCCGCCGGCCGGGGTGGTACGGCGCGACCAGGACGATCCCTATTTCGTCGTTGCCGCCGACAAGGGCACGGCGACCTTCTCCGATACCGCCAACGCCATTTCCGAGAAGCACAATTTCTGGCTGGACGACGCCTTTGCCAGCGGCGGCTCTGCCGGCTACGACCACAAGAAGATGGGCATCACCGCAAAGGGCGCCTGGGAAGCGGTCAAGCGGCATTTCCGCGAGATGAACCGCGACATCCAGACCGAGCCCTTCACCGTCGTCGGCGTCGGCGACATGTCGGGCGACGTGTTCGGCAACGGCATGCTCCTGTCACCGGCTACCAAGCTGATCGCCGCCTTCGACCATCGCGACATCTTCATCGACCCCGAACCCGACATTGCGGCCTCGCTGGCCGAGCGCCAGCGGATGTTCGCGCTGCCGCGCTCGTCCTGGCAGGACTATGACAAGTCGAAGCTGTCGGAAGGCGGCATCATCGTCTCGCGCAGCCAGAAATCGATCACGCTGCCGCAGGCGGCGGCGGCCGCTATCGGGCTTGCCAAGACCACGGCGACGCCGGTCGAGATCATGAACGCCATCCTCAAGGCGCCGGTTGATCTTCTGTGGTTCGGCGGCATCGGCACCTATGTCAGGGCCTCGGGCGAAACCAACGCCGATGTCGGCGACCGCGCCAACGACGCCATCCGCGTCACCGCGCTCGACGTGCGCGCCAAGGTCATCGGCGAGGGCGCGAATCTCGGCGTCACGCAGCGGGCGCGCATCGAGTTCGGCATGAAGGGCGGCCGCTGCAATTCCGACGCCATCGACAACTCAGGCGGCGTCAACTGCTCGGACGTCGAGGTCAACATCAAGATCGCGCTGGCTTCCGCCATGCGCAAAGGCTCGCTGGCGCGGCCGGCGCGCAACAAGCTGCTTGCCGAAATGACCGACGAGGTGAGCGCGCTGGTGCTCTCCAACAACTACCAGCAGACGTTGGCGCTGTCGCTTGCGCGCAAGCGCGGGCTGGCCGACATCGCGCATCAGGCGCGCTTCATGACGGCGCTCGAAACGCGCGGCCTACTCGACCGCGCCGTCGAGACGCTGCCCTCGCCGGCGGCTCTTGCCGAGCGTGAGGCGCGCGGCGAGCCGTTGACCAGGGCCGAGCTCGGCGTGCTGCTCGCCTACGCCAAGATCGTGCTGTTCTCCGACATCGTCGCCAGCGACGTGCCGGACGATCCGCATTTCGACCGCGACCTGATGGGCTATTTCCCGGAGCGGATGGCAAAGAAATTCGCCGGCGAGATCCGCGACCACCGGCTGCGGCGCGAGATCATCGCGCGGGTGCTTGCCAACGACCTCGTCAATCGCGGCGGGCCGTCCTTCGTCAACCGGCTGCAGGAAGCGACGGGCCGCACCGCGGCCCATGTCGTGCGCACCTTCACTGTCGTCCGCGACGGCTTCGCGCTGCCGGCGCTCTACAAGGAAATCGACGCGCTCGACAACCAGATCGACGGCCAGGTCCAGCTCGACCTCTACCAGGCGCTCAGCCGGCTCATCTTCGTGACCAGCGGCTGGTACCTGAAGAACGATGCAGGTACGGCGCCGCTCGGCCAGCGTATCGGCGAGCTGCAGGAGGCGCGCAAGGCGCTGGAGCCGAAGCTGGTGTCGCTGCTGCCCGCCTTCTCGCGCGAGCGGATCGAGGAGCGGCGGCACGGCCTGTTCAAGGACGGCGCGCCGGAGAAGCTGGCCGAGAAGCTGGCGCTCGCCGAGGTGGGGGAACTGATCCCGGACATCGCGCTCACCGCGCGCACGGCGAACGCCGACATCGTCGCCGCGGCCAAGGCCTTCTTCGCGGTCAGCGACGCCTTCCGCATCCCGCGCATCGAGGAAGCCGCGCGCTCGATCATGCCGCCCGACTATTACGACCAGCTCGCACTGTCGCGCGCGACCGACACGATCGGCACCGCAAGGCGCGGGATCGCGGTGGCGGCGCTCACCGGCCATGGCAAGGCGCCGGATCCGGTCGCTGCCTGGCTGGAGGCCGGCGGCGAGCGCGTCGCGCGCATCCGCGAGCGGCTGCAGGCGCTGACCGAAGGCGGCGAGATCACCGTGTCGCGGCTTTCGGTGGCCTCGGGCCTGATGACCGATCTGACGGGGATGTGAAGCATCGCTGGCAACGCTGGCGCCGCCCCTCATCCGGCTGCCGCCACCTTCCCGTATAGTGACGGGGAGAAGGGAGCTTGTCGCGACGTCGTGCCCTTTCTGCGACGTTTGCGATTGGCGAAATCATCGATGAGAGCGTCTTTCTCCCCGTCACTACACGGGGAGAAATGCCCGGCAGGGCAATGAGGGGCGGCACTGACGTTGTTCGTTTGCAAGGAAACGGGAAACATGCAGACATGGCGCCCGCGATAGGACCAATGATGCGGGAGGGGACATGGCCGAAGTAGCAGTGCAGCGGGCGACGGGGCGCGGCATCTGGGGCTGGATGTTCTTCGACTGGGCGGCGCAGCCTTTCTTCACGGTCGTCACCACCTTCATCTTCGGACCTTACTTCGTCTCGCGCATGGCGAGCGACCCTACCACCGGGCAGGCCGCCTGGGGCTACGGCATCGCCGCTGCCGGTCTGGTCATTGCGGTGCTTTCGCCTGTGCTCGGCTCGATCGCCGACCAGACCGGGCCGCGCAAGCCGTGGATTGGCTTCTTCGCGGCGATCAAGATCACCAGCCTAACGCTGTTGTGGTTCGCCGCGCCCGGCTCGAACCTGTTCCTGGTCGTGCTGTTGTTCTCTCTCGCCTCGGTGGCGGCGGAATTCTCGACAGTCTTCAACGATTCCATGATGCCGCGGCTCGTGCCGAAGGAAGAGATCGGCAGGATCTCCAACGTCGCCTGGGGGCTCGGCTATCTCGGCGGCATGGTGGCGCTGATCTTCGTCGTGCTGTTCCTGGCCGGCAACCTGGAGACGGGCAAGACGATCATCGGCCTCGACCCGCTGTTCGGCCTCGATCCGAAGCTCGGCGAGGACGCGCGCTTCACCGGACCGATGTCGGCCGGCTGGTATTTCCTGTTCATCCTGCCGATGTTCTTCTTCACGCCGGACGCCAACAGGGGGCTTCCGATCGGCCCGGCGGTGCGCGAGGGCCTGTCTGAGCTGAAGTCGACGCTCTTCGAGGTGCGCAAGCGCGTCGGCATCTTCCGTTTCCTCGTAGCCCGCATGATCTACCAGGACGGCGTCAATGCGGTGCTGGCGCTGGGCGGCACCTTCGCCGCCGGCATGTTCCACTGGTCGATCACCGAGATAGGCATGTTCGGCATCATCCTCAATGTCGTTGCCATCTTCGGCTGCTGGATCGCGGCGCGCCTCGACACCGCGCTCGGCTCCAAGGCGGTGGTGCTCATAGCTCTCGTCATGCTGTCCGTCGCCACGCTCGGCATCGTCTCGACGGGGCCGGGCTTCACGCTGCTCGGCCTGATCCCGCTTTCGACCGCCGATTCCGGCGGCTTATTCGGCACTGCGGCCGAGAAGGCCTACATCCTCTATGGATTGCTGATCGGTCTGGCCTTCGGACCGGTGCAGGCCTCGTCACGCTCCTACATGGCACGCAGCGTCACGGCGGCCGAGTCCGGCCGCTATTTCGGCATCTATGCGCTGGCCGGACGGGCAACCAGCTTCCTGGCGCCGTTCCTGGTCTCGACGATCACGCTCGCCAGCGGCTCGGCACGGCTCGGCATGGCGGTGATCGCGCTGTTCCTCGGCCTCGGCATGGCGATCCTGGTCGGGACACCCTATCCGGCGGACAAGCCGCAGGAGTAGCTTCGCTCGGTCATCGGGTAAGGTTCAAGGTCGGCGCCGCCCCTCACCCTTACCCTCTCCCCGTAAAGAACGGGGAGAGGGGGTCGCCAGCGTTGGAGCTTGTCCCTTCTCCCCGTCCTTCACGGGGAGAAGGTGCCGGCAGGCGGATGAGGGGCAGCGCGACCTTGAAGATCCGCTAATGCCTGAAATGCCTTACCTCGGTGAACACCATGGCGATGCCGTGCTCGTCGGCGGCGGCGATGACGTCGTCGTCGCGCATCGAGCCGCCGGGCTGGATCACGGCGGTGGCGCCGGCCTCGATCGCCGACAGCAGGCCGTCGGCGAAGGGGAAGAAGGCGTCGGAGGCAACGACCGAGCCTTTGGTCAGCGGCTCGGCCAGCCCAGCTGCTTCCGCCGCATCCAGCGCCTTGCGGGCGGCAATGCGCGAGGAATCGACGCGGCTCATCTGGCCGGCGCCGATGCCGACGGTGGCGCCGTCCTTGGCATAGACGATGGCGTTCGACTTGACGTGCTTGGCGACGCGGAAGGCGAATTTGAGGTCGGCCAGCTCGGCCGGCGTCGGCGCGCGCTTGGTCACCACCTTCAGCTCGAGATCGTCGACCACCGCGTTGTCGCGGCTTTGCACCAGGAGCCCGCCGGCCACCGATTTCACCGTCGTGCCGGTAGCGCGCGGGTCGGGCAGGCCGCCGGTGACCAGCAGCCGCAGGTTCTTCTTAGCCGCAACGATGGCGGCGGCCTCATCGGTCGCGTCGGGCGCGATGATCACTTCGGTGAAGGTCTTGACGATCTCCTCCGCCGCCTCGGCGTCGAGGATGCGGTTCATGGCGACGATGCCGCCGAAGGCCGAGACCGGATCGCAGGCCAGCGCCTTGGCGTAGGCCGCCTTCAGCGTTTCGCCTTCAGCGACGCCGCAGGGATTGGCATGCTTGATGATGGCGATCGCCGCCGAGCGGGCCGGATCGAATTCGCCGACCAGTTCGAAGGCGGCATCGGTGTCGTTGATGTTGTTGTAGGAAAGCTGCTTGCCCTGCAGCTGCCTGGCGGTGGCGACGCCCGGTCGCTTTTCGCCGGAGAGATAGAAACCGGCGCCCTGGTGCGGGTTCTCGCCGTAGCGCATCACCTGGTCGAGGCGGCCGCCGAAGGCGCGCCAGGTCGGATGCTCGATCTCGAGCGCCTCGGCGAACCAGCCGGAGATCGCCGCGTCATAGGTCGCGGTGCGGGCAAAGGCCTTGGCCGCCAGCTTCTTGCGGAAATCGAGCGACAGCGAGCCCAGATTCATCTCCAGCGCGTTGAGCACCGCCGCATAGTCGTCCGGGTCGGTGACGATCGCGACATAGGCATGGTTCTTGGCCGCGGCGCGGATCATCGCCGGGCCGCCGATGTCGATATTCTCGACGATCGAGGCGTAGCCGGCGCCGGAGCGGCGGACTTCCTCGAACGGGTAGAGGTTGGAGACGACAAGGTCGATCGGCTGGATGTGGTGGTCGTGCATCGCTTTCGCATGCTCGGGATCGTCGCGCACACCGAGCAGCGCGCCATGCACCGACGGATGCAAGGTCTTGACGCGGCCGTCCATGATCTCGGGAAATCCAGTCAGCTCCGAAACGTCGCGGACGGCAAGGCCGGCCCCGGCGATCTCCCTGGCGGTACCGCCGGTGGAGACCAGCTCGACGCCGGCGGCGGCCAGCGCTTTGGCGAAGTCGACGAGGCCGGTCTTGTCGAAGACGGAAAGCAGCGCGCGGCGAACCGGAACGAGGTCTGGCGCCGGAATGTTCTTGGCGGGAACGGCCATGGCTGGCTGCCTTTCAAGGCTGATTGGGAAACGTCCGCGGGCCGTAGCATATGAGGCCCGGAAATCAAGCGCCGCGCACTTCTCCGAGTGTCGTTTCGGGATTCGCGTCGGCGCCGCAAGAATGGAAGATCCGCCGATCCGGCTCAATTGTTCTCGGGATAGCCGGCGATGTGTGTGCGCGTCAGCTGCCAGTGCACCTCGGCGGTCTCCGAAGCCTTGAAGGCAAGCACGATCTGCCGGGTGCGGCGCGGCCCGCCGAGCCCGGCGAAATAGATCGATTCCTCGACCTCCGGCACCACTTCCGCGCAGGTGAACGCCCAGGTATCGCCTTGCGCGGCAGCGAGCATCAGGCGCTCCTGCTCGTCCTGCAGCAGGCCGATGTCGGGATGGATGTGGAAGCGCACGGTGACGAAATCGCGGCCATTGTTGCGGATCGCGGCGCCCCCCGGGCGCAGGAAGCGATCGCGGCCGGTAAGCACATTGCCGCTCTCCGTCAGCTTCAGCTCGCGCTCGTGCAGGAAGCCGAAACGCGCAACGTAGCCGTCGTGGCAGGCGACGAAGCCGTGCACGCCCTTCTGGTCGATGCGCTTGCAAGGCACGTGCTGCGGGCCTCCGATGAGCGGCGAGCCGAGCAGGTCGCTGACCCGCAGCGAATGGCTGAAGCGCGCCGAGGACGTGTCGTTGACGGTGGCGGTCGAATGCGCGGCGGTGGCGCGGGCAAGCGGCCGGAACTCGGCGGCGCCGTAGGTGTCGATGCCGGCATTGACGATGAAATGCTGGCGCCCGGAGGAAAGCTCGAAGGCGAGGCAGCCGGCATGCGCGGCGTTGGAGACGTCAACGGGCGGCGGCAGGCCGGTGTCGGCGATCACCGTCACGCCGCCCATCGACAGGCGCTCATAGCCGGAATGCGGCGCATGCAGCAGCGGCGCGCCGACCGTGTCGTCGTGGCGCAGGATCGTGGCGATACGGTCGTGGATCGTGGCGCCCATGCCGTTGAAGCGGGCAAGGCTGCCGTCCTGGTGGCGGAAGAAGCGCAGCGCCGGCAGCATGCGGTCAATGGCATTGATAAGCGCCGGCGGCGGCGCCTCGGCCTGGTTGGCGTAGGTCTGGCGCAGCGGCAGAAGGTCGGCCAGCAGTTCCAGCACCGTCATCGGATTGCGCGAGATGTGGCCGCCATCCGGCAGGATCTGATGGTCGAGCTCCTCGGCGAGGTTGCGCGTCGCGGCGCGCAGCGCCGATGCCGGCGCCGGCAGCGAGAGGGCGGCGAAGGCGAGCGCGATGCGGGCGCGCAGCCTGTCCTTGCCATCCGGCATCTCGCGCGCCAGCGATCGCAGATAGCGGATCTGCATGGCAAGCGATTTGAGGAAGGCACGGTAAAAAGGGAATTCGGCGCCCTGCAGCACGACGGAGGAATGCTGCAGCCAGGCGATCACCCGCTTGGCCGTCGTGCCCGGTTCCCAGGCGACGCCTGATATCTGGTTGCCATGCATGGCGATCCAGTCCGAGACCAGGGCGCGGGCGTTGGCGGCGGCGAGCTCCGTGCCGGCGGCGCGCATGTGGCGCAGCCAGCGGAAGCCGTGCAGCGTCTTCTGCCAGCCGCAATTGGGGACGTCGATCTGGAAAGGCGATTTGCCGCCGGTCTCAACCATGTGGCCGGACAGCGGATAGCGGCCATAGTAGATTTCCAGCGCGATCTGCGGATCGGCGAGTCTCAGATCCGGCGGCGCGATGAGAACGCGCTCGGGCGTGCGGCCGGAATAGCGCCAGCGATAGAGAGGGCCGGCGCGCAGGCGCCGGCGCGTCTTGCGCCAGAACTCCTTCGCGACAAGCGTCCAAAGACGCGTCGTGCTGCCGGCAGCAAGTGCCAAAGCCCCTCCTGATTGTCCTCTGCCCCAAGCACAAGCTTATATGATTCAACGATTATGCGAAGGCGGATTTCGCCGGCGTGAAGCACTTCACGCGGCTTTGCCGGTACCGATCCCTAAAGAAGTCGGGGCTTTCCGAGACAAACCGAGTACGTCGATGATGAAATCGACGCCCGCTGGGGGGATCCAACGGAGTCTTGACGATGCTTCATTCTATGGTCTGCGCCGCGTCGCTTCGCTCCTTGCTTCGCCATAGAATGACGAGGTTCGAAAGCCTCGGCCAATCGCCGAAGCGTGCCATCCGCACCGGCACAAACGCTTCAATGCCAGGAATCCTACGCTACCCGTCTCATCCGTGCCGCGAAGAAGCCGTCCAGGCCGGAAATCCCCGGCGAGCCCAGCGCAAGGTCGGCAGGCGTGGTGCGCAGCGTGCCGTCGGGTGTCAGGAACGGATCGAGATCGGCGAATTCGCCTGCCTGGATCGGATCGGCGATCACGCCCGGCGTCTCGGCAAGGAAAGCGCGAAAAAGGTCCTCGCCCTCGATCGGATCGAGCGAGCAGTTGGAAAAGACGATCCGTCCGCCGGATCTGACGAGAGTCACCGCGTGGGCGAGCAGCCTGCTTTGGAGCGCGGCGAGCTTCTCGACATCGGCCATGGTCTTGGTCCACGGCACATCGGGATGGCGGCGCACGGTGCCGGTGGAGGAGCAGGGGGCGTCGAGCAGCACGGCGTCGAACAGCTCCGCCGGCCGATAGTCGAGCAGATCCGTCTGCACCAGCTCCGCCGACAGGCCGAGGCGCTCGAGATTCTGCTTGAGCCGCGCCAGCCGGTTCTTCGAGGTGTCGACGGCGGTGACGTTGGCGCCAGCGAGGATGAGCTGCACCGTCTTGCCGCCGGGAGCGGCGCAGAGATCGGCGACGCGCAGCCCCTTGATGTCGCCGAACAGGCGCGCAGGCAGGCTCGCGGCCGCATCCTGCACCCACCAGGCGCCTTCGGCGAAACCAGGCTGGTCGGTGACCGAGGCCTGCAGCTTCTCGACACGCACGGTGCCGATCGGCAGCACCACGCCACCAAGTCGCTCGGCCCATAGCGCCGGGTCGGACTTGACGGTGAAATCGACCGGGGCCTCGTGGCGATGGGCGGCGAGGATGGCGCGCGCCTTGTCGGCGCCATAGGCGGCGGCCAGCCGCTCGGAGAACCATTGCGGCGCCTCGCTGGTCGCGGCAAGCGCCGGCGCCAGCTCGGCCTCCTTGGCGCGCGCCAGCGAGCGCAGCACGCCGTTGACGAGGCCGGAGAAGCGCAGCGTGCGCGGGTCGGACTTGGCATGCGTCACGGCAAGGTCGACGGCGGCGCTGTCGGGGATATCGAGGAACAGGATCTGTGCGGCCGCCACATGCAGGATGTGCGACAGCGCGGTGGCATTGGGCGGCAGCGGCTTTTCCAGCCGCTTGGCCAGCAGGCCTGTGATCGTCATGCGGTGGCGCAAGGCCGTGACCAGGATGGCGCGCACCAGCGCGCGGTCTCTGGCGTCGAGTGCCTTGTATTGCGGATGGCCATGCTCGCTGTCGGTCAGTCCGTCGAGCGGTGTGCGGGCATCGATGACGGCGGCAAGCAGGCGCGCTGCCCCCTTGCGCGAGGCAAGGCCGGCGACGGTCTCGTCACCGGCCTCTTTCCGAGCTTTGCCTGAATGCCCGCGCCTCGGCGGCCTCACGACCAGGGACCCTTGCGCCCGGCATTGCGCGGCCCGGTCGGGTTGCGGCCCCAGGGGTTGGGTTTTGGCCGCGCCGGATCGCTGGGCGGCGCGGGCTCGGCAGCCTTGCCCCATGGCCCGGCCGGCGGCTCATCGGCCTCCGCCGGCGCCCACGCTTCGCGCCGTGCAGGCTGCGCTGCGCCGCCCATCTGACGGGCCATCTGCTGCAGCGCGGCAATGCGGTTCTCGGTGCTCGGATGGGTCGAGAACAGGTTGTCCATGCGCTCGCCGGAGAGGGGGTTGATGATGAACAGATGCGCCATCGCCGGATTGCGCTCGGCATCCGGGTTGGGGATGCGCTCGGCGCCGCGCGCGATCTTGTCGAGGGCTGAGGCCAGCCACAACGGCTGGCCGCAGATCTCGGCGCCGCGCCGGTCGGCCTCGTATTCGCGGGTGCGGCTCACCGCCATCTGCACGATCATGGCGGCAAAGGGCGCCACGAGCATGGCGACAAGCACGCCGACGAAGCCGAACGGGTTGTTGTTGTCGCGGCTGCCGCCGAAGAAGAAGGCGAAATTGCCGAGCATCGAGATGGCGCCGGCAAGCGTGGCGACGATCGTCATGGTCAGGGTGTCTCGATGCTGGACGTGCGCGAGCTCGTGCGCCATCACCGCCGCGACCTCTTCGTCCGAAAGCTGTCGCAAGAGCCCCGTCGAAGCCGCCACGGCGGCATTCTCGGGATTGCGGCCGGTGGCGAAGGCATTGGGCTGCGGGGTGTCGATCTTGTACACTCTCGGCATGGGCAGGCCGGCGTTCCGGGCGAGGCCCTGCACGATGCGGTAGTATCTGGGATCGCTCTTTTCGTCGACCTCGAAGGCGCCGTTCATCGACAGCACCATCTTGTCGGCATTCCAGTAGCTGAACAGGTTCATGCCGGCGGCGATCAAAAGCGCGATCATCATGCCGCCCGTGCCGCCGATCAGAAAGCCGACGCCCATGAACAGCGCGGTCATCGCGGCAAGAAGCATGGCGGTGCGAAGCGTGTTCATCATCTCTTCCGTTGGTGGCGAATAGGGGTCGATCCTGCCGTTGTCATGGCTATATGATGGGAAAGCCCGGCCCCTGTTTCAATCGACGCCCTGTTTTATTCGGCCCCCTGCTTCAACCTGCAAGGCATATCGAATGATCGAACAACGCAGCAAAACCGAAAGCGCTCCCGAAGCCGACAAGCCGCAAAAGACGCTGACGCCGGCTGCCGAGCGGGCGCTGGCGGAGGCCGCGGCAAGGCGACAGGCATACCGCGAGGCCGAAGCCCGCCTGCCGAAGGAAATCGGCGGCCGCGGCGGCAAGGAACCCGGCCGCTACGGCGACTGGGAGGTGAAGGGGCTGGCGAGCGATTTCTGACGAGAACTAGGCCGCGTTGCGCTGCGGCTCGATGACGATCCAGCCATTGTCGTCCGTGGCGATGCCGAGCACGTCATAGGAGGCGATGCTGGCGTGCGATGTCTGCATCGGATGGGCATGCGTGGCGCTGATCACCATCACCGAGGCGCCGGCGGCTTCGCCCGCCGCGATACCGGCCGGGGCATCCTCGAAGACCAGGCAATCGCGCGCCTCGACGCCGAGGCGGTTTGCCGCCAAAAGGAAGCAGTCGGGCGCCGGCTTGCCACGGGTCACGTCTTCCGCCGAGACCATCATGGCCGGAACCGGAATGCCTGCCGCCTGCAAGCGCAGCAGCGCCAGCTCGCGCGGCGCCGAGGTGACGATCGCCCAACGCCCGGGCGGCAGCGATTCGAGAAAGGCGACGGCGCCGGGGATCGGCAAGATGCCTTCCAGATCGTCCGCCTCGGCCCTGAGCAGGGCATCGGCCTCCGCGATCGGATCGACGCCGGGAAGCTTGAGCGCGGCGATCGTCTCTCTCGCGCGCCTGCCGTGGATCGTCGGCAGGAAGCTGGCGACGTCGAGGCCGTGGCGATTTGCCCACTTTGTCCACACACGTTCGGCCGCCGCAATCGAGTTGAGCACCGTGCCGTCCATGTCGAAAAGGAAGGCGGCGAACTTTCTGCCTGCGAACATCTGTTACCTTGGGATCGTTTCGGGGAGGCGCCAAGCGCGGTTGCACCGTAGCGGCGCCGGCCGCGCGTGGGAAGGGTAAGCGTCGGCATTTCTGTCCCTCTCGGGAACATCGCCGCCAACGGTCCAATTGACCGGTCAGCGCGGGGCACGACGCAAGAAAGGAAAAGGCCGCCGCTTCTTGACGAAGCAGGCGGCCTTCCGTGTTTCCGTCCATGACGCGGCTCATGGCGGCAACCCCTTCGGGTTACCTGCCGCGCGTCTCGCGCCTTAACGGGAAGACTGCTTCCCGGAAGTGCAATCCGCTGAGCTCACGTTATGGAAAACGAAATCACTCGACATCGGATCACCTCCTTTCGATTGGTTGAACACGGCCCAGAGAATGGGGTGCGTCGCGGCAAATGACAAGGTGTCGCAGCGGTACGGCCAAGCGGGAAATCGTCGCAGTAGTGCATTTGCGCAACAGATCGGGATTGCGGTAGATCGGGATTGCGGTTCCGGGCCCAATTGGACGACAGTGTCTCAAGCAAGCGGGGCAAGCGGGCGTCTTCGACGCATCGGGAGGTGGGAATGAATGCCGCCGACAGGGCTGCGCGGATCGTGCGAACGGTGGTCGGGACGCTGAAGCCCGGCTTTGCGGTCAGGCTATGGACCGGCGAGCGGATCGGTCCGGCCCACGGTCCGGTGCTCGCCATCAACGACCAGGACATCGTCTGGCAATTGGTTCGCCGCCCGGCCTTCTCGACGCTGGTCGAGATGTGGATCTCCAAGACCGTCGACATCGAAGAGGGTACGCTGTTCGATTTCTACGCCGTGCCCTCACAGGGCAAGCTCAAGACGAAGCTCAGGTCGTTGCCCAAGCTGGCGATCCTGCGCGACCTGCCGATGGTGCTTTTTTCGCGCAAGCAGATGACGGCGCGGACCGATCTCTCCGGCCGCAACCCCTATGTCAGCGGCTCGAACAAGGAAGCGATCCAACACCACTACGACATCTCGAATGCCTTCTACCGGCTCTTCCTCGACGAGCGCATGGTCTACAGCTGCGGCTACTTCAAGGATTTCGCCAACGGCATCGACCAGGCGCAATTCGACAAGCTCGACCATATCTGCCGCAAGCTCAGGCTGAAGCCCGGCGAAAGACTGCTCGATATCGGCTGCGGCTGGGGCGCGATGCTCATCCATGCGGCGAAGCATTACGGCGTCGTCGGCCACGGCGTCTCGCTGTCGCAAGCCCAGACGGAGCTTGCCCGCGAGCGCATTCGGGCCGAGGGTCTCGAGGACCGGATCACCATCGAGATAAAATCCTATGCCGAGCTCTCCGGCAGTTTCGACAAGATATCGTCGATCGGCATGTTCGAGCATCTGGGCCTCGCCAATCACGACGCCTACTTCTCGGCCGTCAATCGCCTGCTCAAGCCGGGCGGCATCTATCTGCACCACGCCATCACCAGGCGCAGCAAGGGCGACATCCGCAAGACGCTGCGCAAGGGGCCGGAATACAAGGCGCTGATCAAATACATCTTCCCCGGCGGCGAGCTCGACACGATCGGCATGACGCTCGGCAATCTCGAGGCGCATGGCTTCCTCGTCCATGATGTCGAGAACCTTCGCGAGCATTACCAGCGCACCTGCCGGCTGTGGGCGGAGCGTTTGCACGCGCGCTTCGAGGAGGCGATCGCCGAGGTCGGCGAGGCGAAGGCGCGGCTCTGGCTGCTCTACCTCACCGGCTGCTCGATCGCCTTCGAGCGCGCCTCGGCGCAGATATTCCAGACGGTCGCCACAAAGCGCGCGCGGGGGTCAAGCGGCCTGCCGCCGACACGTGCGGATCTTTACCCGCAGGACGAGGTTTGAGAGGTCAGACGAACCTCACCTTTGCGCCGACCTCGATGCGCGCCGGCCGGTCGACGGTGCAGTAGACGCCGAGGTTGTGGGCATTGTGGCGGACCAGGTTGCGCAGGATGCCGGGATCGGAGTCGAAGCCGTCCTGGGCAATGATGGTGAAGCCGCAGCGGCGGCAAGGCTCGGAGATCGTGAGCAGCAGGTCGCCGACCGCGAGCTTGCGGCCGATCCATTCCGTCTCCGGGAAGGAGTCTTCGACCGGCTCCATGTCGACGACGATGTTGGGGCGGAAGCGGCGCGGATCCGGCACGCCCTCCGGATGCAGCGCCTTCAGCCGCGCCAGCGAGGCGGTGGTGAGCAGGTGGATCGGCGTCCTGCTGTAGCGCTCCTCAGTCAGCGGGCCGGCATAGCCCGCAGCATGCTCGCGGAAGTAAGGCCGGATCGAGGCCTCGAAGCCAAGGAACTCGGACACGGCGCGGTCGCTTTCCGGACCGGGCGCCGGCAGCCAGCCGCCGCCGGGCACGGCCACTTCGAGCCGGCCGTCTTCGCTGAGCCGCGAGCGGATCAGCGGCACCTTGTGCCATTTCGGCTCCCGGTCCGGCCGGGCGATTTCGTTATCGGAAGCATCGACCAGTCCGAACAGCCGGTCGCCGTCGACCGTCGATGTGCCGACGGAGATCGCGTCGAGGCGCTCGCCAGCGAGCGAGCTCGCCGGATAGCGCCAGAGCTGGCTGACCGTGCCGAATGCCGCCTTAACGGTCATACGGCCCTTTTGTTCTGCCGGTTGGCGACGAGGTCGTTGACCACGGCCGGATCGGCGAGCGTCGAGGTGTCGCCGAGCGCACCGTAGTCGTCCTCTGCGATCTTGCGCAGGATGCGGCGCATGATCTTGCCCGAACGGGTCTTCGGCAGGCCGGGCGCGAACTGGATCTTGTCGGGCGTGGCAATGGCGCCGATCTCCTTGCGGACATGGGCGACGAGCTCCTTGCGCAGATCCTCGCTCGATGCCTCGCCGGCCATCAGCGTGACGTAGCAATAGATGCCCTGTCCCTTGATGTCGTGCGGGTAGCCGACGACGGCGGCCTCCGACACCTTGTCGTGGCTGACCAGCGCGGACTCGACTTCCGCCGTGCCCATGCGATGGCCCGAGACGTTGATCACGTCATCGACGCGGCCGGTGATCCAGTAGTAGCCGTCGGCGTCGCGGCGGCAGCCGTCGCCGGTGAAGTATTTGCCCTTGTAGGTCGAGAAGTAGGTCTGCACGAAGCGGTCGTGATCGCCATAGACGGTGCGCATCATGCCGGGCCATGCATCGATGATGCAGAGATTGCCGTCGGCCGCCCCTTCCAGCACCTTGCCCTCGCCGTCGACCAACTGCGGCCTGACGCCGAAGAAGGGCCGTGTCGCGGAACCCGCCTTGAGGTCTGTGGCGCCGGGCAGCGGCGTGATCAGGATGCCGCCGGTCTCGGTCTGCCACCATGTATCGACGATCGGCACCTTGGCATTGCCGACGACGTTGAAATACCACTCCCAGGCTTCCGGATTGATCGGCTCGCCGACGGTGCCCAGCACGCGCAGCGACTTGCGCGAGGTCTTCTTCACATAGCCATCGCCGGCGCCCATCAGCGCGCGCAGCGCCGTCGGCGCGGTGTAGAAGATGTTGACCTGATGCTTGTCGATGACATCCCAGAAGCGCGACTGCGACGGATAGTTCGGCACGCCCTCGAACATCAGCGTCGTGGCGCCATTGGCGAGCGGGCCGTAGACGATGTAGCTGTGGCCCGTGACCCAGCCGACATCGGCCGTGCACCAGTAGATGTCTCCGTCATGGTAGTCGAACACATACTGGTGCGTCATCGAGACATAGACGAGATAGCCGGCGGTGGTGTGCAGCACCCCCTTCGGCTTGCCGGTCGAGCCCGAGGTGTAGAGGATGAACAGCGGGTCCTCCGCCTTCATCTTCTCCGGCTTGCACTCGGCCTTAACGGTCGCCGCCTCGTCGTGGTACCAGACGTCGCGCCCCGGCACCCAACCGGTCTTGCCGCCGGTGCGGCGCACGACGACCACCCTCTCGACCTTGGTGCCGGACTTGGCGGCGATGTCGATCGCTTTGTCGGTGTTGTCCTTGAGCGGGATCGGCTTGCCGCCGCGCAGGCCCTCGTCGGCGGTGATGACGATGGTCGACTTGCAGTCGTCGATGCGGCCGGCGAGAGCGTCGGGCGAGAAGCCGCCGAAGACGACCGAATGGATGGCCCCGATACGCGTGCAGGCAAGCATCGCATAGGCCGTTTCCGGGATCATCGGCATGTAGATGGTGACGCGGTCGCCCTTCTTGACGCCATGCTTCTTCAGCACATTGGCGAAGCGGCAGACATGCGCATAGAGCTCGTTGTAGGTGATCTTCCTGTCGTCGTAAGGATTGTCGCCCTCCCAGATGATGGCGGTCTGGTTGCCGCGCTTCTTCAGATGGCGGTCGATGCAGTTGTAGGAAACGTTGGTCTGGCCGTCCTCGAACCACTTGATCGAGACCTTGCCGTCGAAGGAAGTGTTCTTGACCTTGGTGAAGGGCTTGAACCAGTCGATGCGCTTGCCGTGCTTGCCCCAGAACTTGTCCGGGTTCTTCACGCTGTCGGCGTACCATTTGAGATAGGTGTCGTTGTCGATCAGCGCGTTCTTCTTCCACGCTGGCTGGACGCGGTGGACATGGACGTCGGACATGCTTTGCTTTCCTCCCAAAACCGTTCCGTAGGCTTGACCGCCAACGGTCTCGCGGCGATGCAACCGCGAAATTCGCGGCATTATTAACAGTTCCGCGCCGACGGCAACATTAGACGTTGGATTCGCGTGGCGGGATGACGCAGGGGCATCGCAAAACGCTGTCAGCACTCGCCCCTAGTCGCTGCTAACCAACTGTTTTGACGAAGGAAAAGCCGGTTGCCATCAGCAAAAATCAATAGACAGTTAAGCAACTGAGCGCAGAATCGCGCGTTGGGAGGGTTAGGAGATCGATCCTAGGGGCTGCAAATGCATGACCAATCCGAAATGGACCTGATGCTCAGAGGCTATGGGCTGACCACGGCCAAGATTCTCTATCACCTGCCCGATCACCCGCACCTGTTGCAGAGCTACATCTGGCAGGACTACGACATCGCACCGAAGTTCCCGGTGCTGATCCGCTTCATCGAATTCTGGAAGACGAGGCTCGACGGCCCGCTGCATTCGGTCACCTACACGCACCAGAAGCTGATCGCACCGAACGAGTGGCGAAAGGTGGATGGAGAGTTTCTGCTGCATTGAGCGGCGGCGCAAAGGTTCCCTGGACGTCGAGTGCTTGGCGGGAACGCCCGTCGCTTCGCTCCTTGCTTCGCCCGTGGATGACGAAGCTCGGAGGCCGCGGCTAATCACAAACGTTATTCACTATCTCCCTGCTACGGACAGTCGAGACATAGTCACACCGGCGGCGGGTTCAGCCGGGCGAAACCTTCCTGGCGGTGATAGGGGAAGTACGGATAGGGTGCGGTCGCGGCGCTTGCTTCGTCCAGCGCCTTCATCTGCTCCGGCGTCAATGTCCAGCCGATGGCGCCGAGGTTCTGGCGCAGCTGCTCCTCGTTGCGCGCGCCGATGATGACCGACGACACGGTCGGGCGCCGCAGAAGCCAGTTGATGGCGACCTGCGGCACGGTCCTGCCGGTCTCGGCGGCGACGGCCCCCAACGCATCGACAACCTTGTAGAGATGTTCGTCCTCGACGGGCGGGCCGAAGCTCGCCGTGTCGTGCAATCGGCTCTTTTCCGGCAGCGGCTGGCCGCGGCGGATCTTGCCGGTCAGCCGGCCCCAGCCGAGCGGGCTCCACACCAGCGCGCCGACGCCTTGGTCGAGGCCGAGCGGCATCAGCTCCCATTCGTAGTCGCGCCCGACCAGCGAGTAGTAGACCTGATGCGCGACATAGCGCGGATAGCCGCCCTTTTCCGCAAGGCCGAGCGATTTCATCAGCTGCCAGCCGGAGAAGTTGGAGACGCCGACATAGCGCAGCTTGCCCGCGCGCACGAGGTCGTCCAGCGTCGACAGCACCTCCTCGATCGGCGTCGCGGCATCGAAGGCATGGAGCTGCAGGAGGTCGACATAGTCGGTGCCGAGGCGCTTCAATGCCGCATCCACGGACCGGATCAAGCGCGATCGCGACGAGCCGTAATCGGCCGGTCCGTCGCCCATCGGCAGCGCGGTCTTGGTCGAGATCAGCACCGCCTCACGGCGGCCCTTGATCGCTTCGCCCAGCACCTCCTCGGAAGCGCCGTTCGAATAGACGTCGGCCGTGTCGAACAGATTGACGCCGGCCTCCAGGCAGATGTCGACCAACCGGCGCGCTTCTCTCGCATCGCTGCTGCCCCAATGGCCGAACAGCGGTCCGGAGCCGCCGAAGGTTCCGGCGCCGAAGGAAAGCGCTGGCACTTTCAGGCCCGAGGCGCCGAGACGTCGATATTCCATGATCTTGCTCCTTGTGATGTCGAGGGCGGATTTGGACCGATCAGCACTGGGCCGTGGCCGGCGCGGCGATCGGGCGGCCGCGCTCGAGGCGCAGCGCCAGAAGCAGCACGGCGAGCGCGGCGAGCGGCACGAGGCTGGCGACGAGGGTGACGGCGCCGAGGCCGGGGCCATGGTCGATGACGAAGCCGCCGAGCCAGGCGCCGATGGCATTGCCGAGATTGAAGGCGGCGATGTTGAAGGACGAGGCGAGGCCCTGGCCGACGCCCTCGGCCTTCTCCAGCACCCACATCTGCAGCGGCGCGACGGTGGCGAAGGCGGCCGCGCCGAGCAGGCCGACGGCGATGATCGCCGCGATCGGCTGATGCATGGCGGCGGTCATGGTGAACAGCACCGTCGAGAGCGCGACCAAGGTGCCGACGACCGTCGGCACCAGATGCCGGTCGGCCAGGCGTCCACCAAGCAGGTTGCCCGCCACCAGCCCGCCGCCGAAGACGAGCAGGATCGGCGACACGGCAGCTTCCGAAAAGCCGCTGATGCGGGTGAGGATCGGCGCCACATAGGTGAAGGCGGCAAAGACTCCGACCCAGCTCAGCACCGTGGTCAGCAGACCGAGCAGCACCGGCCGGCGGCCAAGCACGGCAAGCGCGGCTTCGGAACTCTCGTCCCCGCCTGCCGGGTTCCGCTCGTCGCGCGGCACCAGCAGCGCGATGACGGCGAAGGCAAGGACGCCGACCAGCGTGACGGCCAGGAAGGTGGAGCGCCAGCCATAGGCCTGGCCGAGCCAGGTGCCGAACGGCACACCGAGGATGTTGGCGACGGTGAGGCCGGTGAACATCAGCGCGATCGCCGAAGCCTTCTTGTTGGGCGCGACGAGGCTGGTGGCGACGACCGAGCCGACACCGAAAAAGGAGGCATGGGCGAAGGCGGTGAGCACGCGCGCCGCCATCAGCGTCCAGTAGCCGGGCGCCAGCGCGCAGGCGAGGTTGCCGATGGTGAAGACCACCATCAGCGCAAGCAGAAGTGTCTTGCGAGGCAACCGGCCGGTGAGCGCGCCGAGCAGCGGTGCGCCAGCGACAACACCCAGCGCATAGCCGGAAATGAGCAGGCCCGCCGCCGAGATCGAGACGCCGAGATCGGCGCTGACATCGAGCAGCAGGCCCATGATGACGAATTCGGTGACGCCGATGCCGAAGGCACCGGCGGTGAGGGCGTAAAGAGCAAGGGGCATGGCAATGGGTCCGTCTGGTGCTGAAGGACGCTCCAGTCCCGCGCCCCCAAGATCATGACGACGCTTCGTTGAAGCGTCGTCCTGATCTGATCCTTTGTTGGAGCATGACCTTTTCCGAAAACCGGTTCCCACTTTTCGGGATCATGCATCGACCTGAAGATCGTGATCTACCAAGCTGTGAACCAGCCTTGCATCAGGCATATTTTCTGTGAAATAGATTCACGAATGGCGAGACGCGACATCAACCGCTCCGGCGAGATCGAAGTGTTCGTCCGCGTTGCCGAGGCGGGCAGCTTTTCCGCAGCGGCACGGGCGCTGCGGATGACGCCGTCGGCGGTAAGCAAGCTGATCGCGCGGCTCGAGGCGCGGCTCGGCGCGCGGCTGATCAGCCGCTCGACACGCAAGCTGCAACTCACACCGGAAGGGGTGGCCTTCCACGACAGCGGCGTGCGGATCCTTGCCGATATGGACGCGGCCGAGCGCGAAGCCGCGGCGAGCGCTGCGCCGCGCGGTAGGCTGAGGGTCAATTCCTATGTGCCGTTCGGCCAGCACCGGCTGATGGCGCTGCTGCCGCGTTTCCTGGAGCGCTATCCCGAGATTTTCGTCGAAGCCGTGCTGACCGACAGTGTCATCGACCTTCTGGAGGAGCGCGCCGACGTCGCCATCCGCGCAGGGCCGCTGCGCGAGTCACGCCTGGTTGCGCGCAAGCTCGGCCAGAGCCGGATGGTGCTGGTCGCGTCGCCTGCCTATCTCGAAGCGCGCGGCACGCCACGCACGCCCGCTGATCTCAACCGTCACAATCTGCTCGCCTTCGGCTTCGCGCGGCATATCGATGGCTTGCCTTTCATCGACACGGATGGCGCACCGATCGTCGTCCCGATCACCGGCAACGCGACGATGAGCGACGGCGAGGCGATGCGGCTGACCGCGTTGGCTGGAGCAGGCATCGCGCGCCTGGCATGCTGGCACGTCGAGCCCGACATTGCTGCCGGGCGGCTGGTTTCGCTGCTGGAA
This sequence comes from Mesorhizobium sp. ORS 3324, assembly GCA_000824825.2. Taxonomy (GTDB): domain Bacteria; phylum Pseudomonadota; class Alphaproteobacteria; order Rhizobiales; family Rhizobiaceae; genus Mesorhizobium. Next base: position 221,769 of record LM655187.1, on the reverse strand, counting down.
GAGTTCAACCCCGGCGACGAGGAGCCGACGCACGCCGTCTATGTCGGCCAGGGCAAGCATCTGCCGGCCAGGGTCAGGGCCTTTCTCGATTTCCTTGCGGAGACGGTGAAGCTCTAAAGGAAAGCCACGTGCCCAAAGGGACACGCGGCTTTGAAGTGGCGGCTTATCTGGAGACGGACTACGGCTTCGGCACGAAAGGCGCCGGGCGCCGGCCGGCGTTTTGCCGCTCCAGCATCCAGCCGGGATATTCGGCAGGCAGCGCGCTCACCTCGTCGAGCCTCGCCAGGTCTTCGGCATCGAGCTTCAATGCGGTGGCGGCGAGGTTTTGCTCGAGCTGGTCCATGCGGCTGGCGCCGATGAGGACGCTCATAACGAAGGGCTTCGCCAACACATAGCCCAGCGCCACAGTGGCGACGCTGACATCGTGCTTCCTGGCGATCTCGCGCATGACAGCGACCGCCGCCCAGGCGCGGTCCTCGTTGACCGGCGGGAAGTTGAAGCTGGCGCGGCGGCCTTCGCCATTGCCCGGCGCGCCCGGGCCGTATTTGCCCGAGAGCAGCCCGCCCGCCATCGGCGACCAGACCATGAGGCCTAGCTTCTCCTCGTTGATCAAAGGCACGATCTCGCGTTCGAGATCGCGGCCGGCGATCGAGTAGTAGGACTGCACCGTCTCGAAGCGGGCGTAGCCCTTGCGCTCGGCGGTGCCAAGGGCCTTGGCGATGCGCCAGGCCTGCCAGTTGGAGACGCCGACATAGCGGACCTTGCCGCTGGAGACGAGGTCGTCGAGCGCCCTCAGCGTCTCGTCGATCGGCGTAACCGTGTCGGTGCCGTGCAGCTGGTAGAGATCGATGTGATCGGTCTGCAGCCGCTCGAGGCTGCCGTCGACCGAATCCATGATGTGGCCGCGCGATGAGCCGCGCTGGTTGGGGCCCTCGCCCATGACGCCATGCACCTTGGTGGCGATGATCACGTCCGAGCGCTTTACGTTGAGATCCTTGAGCGACTGGCCGAGCAGGCGTTCCGACGCGCCGAAGGAATAGACGTCGGCGGTGTCGAAGAAGTTGACGCCGGCGGCGATCGAGCGGCCGACGATCTCGTTCACGCCCTGCTGGTCGAGGCTGGCGATGAGACCCCATTGGGCGTTCTCGCCGGCAGTGCCGAAAGTCATGGTGCCGAGGCAGAGTTCGGAGACGAACATGCCGGTATTGCCAAGCTGTTTGTAGCGCATGCTGAATTTCCCGAAAGAAGAATTGGGTGACACGTCAGAATGACAGGAGGGAAATAGGAACGGCCCGTTTCGTTTCAAGGGTTGGCGTTGCGAAATCGCCCCACCGACGGGTCCGGTAACGAGATCGTGACGAAGGCAGGATCAGCTCTCCACGAGAGCAAGGATCGCGAACAGCGTCATGCCGAATGCGACGGCGGCAAGCGGCAGGAGAATTTCGATCGTCGCGGTGCTGGCTTTCACCGGATGCTCGCCGGTGTCGAATTCGCCAGCTATCCAGTCGGGGAAAGTCTTGAGCTTGCCGGGACGGCTGAGCCGGTGATGGCGCCAGACGCGGGCGGCGATGGCCGGCAGCGCGACCGACATGACTATGAATCCCGTCACCACGAAAAGCAGATATTCGTCGTAGCCGCCGGCGAAGCCGATCCAGGCCGATAGCGCGTAGCAGGCCGCAAGCCCCACCATGGCGTAATAGACCCACCGGTGCAGTCCGCGGGACACCTGTTGGTTGTGTCTGATTTCCTGGTCGTGGCGTGTGCGGGTCATGGAGACCTCCTTTCGTTGAAAGGAGCCGCTCGCTCGTTCCTCATCGGCACGTAGCGAGTCGACCCGTCGATGCAATGCGATGGTGTGACGCGCCTGCTTTAACCGTCTGTTTTACAAAGCAATTTCGACCAAAATCCGCTATACACTTTTCCTTGAATTGCTTCAGGGCCGGCCGCCGAAGATCGCGGTGCCGACCCTGACGCTGGTCGCGCCGAAGGCGATCGCGGTCTCGTAGTCGCCGGACATGCCCATCGAGAGTTTTGCGACGCCGGCCTCGCGGGCGAGCTTTTCCAAAAGCGCGAAATGCGGACCGGGGTTCTCGTCGGCCGGCGGAATGCACATCAGGCCTTCGATGGCGAGGCCATGCACATCGCGGCAGCGGCTGACAAAGGCGACCGCCCCGCGCGGCTCGATGCCGGCCTTTTGCGGCTCGGAGCCGGTGTTGACCTGGACATAGAGCTTCAGCGAGCGGCCTTGCCTGGCCATCTCCTTGGCAAGCTCGGCGGCGATCTTCTCGCGATCGACCGTCTCGATGACGTCGAAAAGCGCCACTGCTTCCTTGGCCTTGTTGGACTGCAGCGGACCGATCAGATGGAGCTCGAGATCGGGAAATGCTTCCCTTAGCGCCGGCCATTTGCCTTGAGCTTCCTGCACGCGGTTCTCGCCGAAAACACGCTGGCCGGCTTGCAGCACAGGCTGGATGATTTCGGCGGGGAAGGTCTTCGACACCGCGACCAGCGTGACCGCACCGGGCTCGCGCCCGGTCTCGCTTTCTGCGTTCGCGATGCTTGCCTTGACCGCGAGAAGCTGTTCGACGGCACTCGTCATGCCCATATCCTGCCTATAGTTTTAGCGCCAACGCCGGGTCGCCGCAGTTGACGGGTCCGGCAATCCATGGTGAACACCGCGACGACATTGTCTCGGCTGCCGGCCTTGTCCGACGCCGCGCAACCGCTTTTAAGTGAAAAACATCCGATGGCAACCGAACGATACAATCCGCGCACGTCAGAGCCCAAATGGCAGAAGGCCTGGGCCGAAAAGAAGCTGTTCGAGGCCAGGAACGACGACCCGAAGCCGAAATACTACGTGCTCGAGATGTTCCCCTACCCGTCGGGGAAGATCCATATCGGCCACACCCGCAACTACACGATGGGCGACGTCGTGGCGCGCTACAAGCGGGCCAAGGGCTTCAACGTGCTGCACCCGATGGGCTGGGACGCCTTCGGCATGCCGGCCGAGAACGCGGCGATGCAGAACAAGGTCCACCCCAAGGACTGGACCTACGAGAACATCGCGGTCATGCGCGAGCAGCTCAAGATGATGGGCCTGTCGCTCGACTGGGCGCGCGAGTTCGCCACCTGCGACGTCGACTATTACCACCGCCAGCAGATGCTGTTCCTCGACTTCGTCGAGAAGGGGCTGGTGACGCGCAAATCCTCCAAGGTCAACTGGGACCCGGAGGACATGACGGTGCTCGCCAACGAGCAGGTCATCGACGGCCGCGGCTGGCGCTCGGGCGCGCTGGTCGAGCAACGCGAGCTGACGCAGTGGTTCTTCAAGATCACCGACTACGCGCAGGACCTGCTGGACGCGCTCAACGGCCTCGACGAATGGCCGGAAAAGGTCAAGCTGATGCAGCACAACTGGATCGGCCGCTCGGAAGGGCTGCTGATCCGCTGGCCGCTGGCCGCGCCAAGTTCTGGCAAGATTGGCGGCGACATGCGGGAGCTGGAAGTCTACACGACCAGGCCGGACACCATCTTCGGCGCCTCCTTCATGGCGGTGGCCGCCGACCACCCACTGGCCAGAAAAGCCGCCGAGAGCAATCCGGCGCTGGCCAAGTTCATCGACGAAGTCCGCCATATGGGCACCTCGGTCGCCGCACTCGAGACGGCCGAGAAGAAGGGTTTTGATACCGGCATCCGCGTCGTCCATCCCTTCGACGACAACTGGACGCTGCCCGTCTATGTCGCCAACTTCGTGCTGATGGAATACGGCACCGGCGCTATCTTCGGGTGTCCGTCCGGCGACCAGCGCGACCTCGACTTCGCCAACAAATACGGTCTGCCGGTGATCCCGGTGGTGATGCCGGAAGGCGAAAATCAGGGAAGCTTCCAGATCATCGAGGAGGCCTATGACGGCGACGGCGTGATGATCAATTCGCGCTTCCTCGACGGCATGAAGCCACAGGTGGCGTTCGACGAAGTGGCAAAGCTCCTGGAACAGAGGACCATCGGCGGACGGCCGATGGCGGAGCGCAAGGTGAATTTCCGCCTGCGCGACTGGGGCATCTCGCGCCAGCGCTACTGGGGCTGCCCGATCCCGATGATCCACTGCGAGGCCTGCGGCGTCGTGCCTGTGCCGAAGGCCGACCTGCCGGTCAGGCTGCCCGACGACATCGAGTTCGACCGTCCGGGCAACCCGCTCGACCGGCACCCGACATGGCGGCATGTGAAGTGTCCGCAATGCGGCCGCGACGCGCGGCGCGAGACCGACACTATGGATACCTTCGTCGACTCGTCCTGGTATTTCGCCCGCTTCACCGCGCCCTGGGCCAAGGAGCCGACCGAGCCGAAGGCGGCCGACGATTGGCTGGCGGTCGACCAGTATATCGGCGGCATCGAGCACGCGATCCTGCACCTGCTCTATTCGCGCTTCTTCACCCGCGCCATGCGCGAGACCGGGCATCTCAACCTCGCCGAGCCGTTCAAGGGCCTGTTCACGCAAGGCATGGTGGTGCACGAGACCTACCGTGTCGGCGGCTCGTCGACCAACGGGCGCTGGCTGTCGCCGAGCGAGGTCAGGATCGAAGATGTGGGCGGCAAGCGCCGCGCCATCGAGATCGCGACCGGCGAGGAGGCGACGATCGGCGCGCTCGAGAAGATGTCGAAGTCGAAGAAGAACACGGTGAGCCCAGAAGAGATCACCGACGGCTACGGCGCCGACACCGCGCGCTGGTTCATGCTGTCGGACTCGCCGCCGGAACGCGACGTCGAATGGACGGACGAAGGTGCTGCCGGCGCGCATCGCTTCGTGCAGCGCGTCTGGCGCCTGGTGCAGATCGCCGCCGAGCAGCTCGACGGCGTGAAGCCGGCCGCGGCGAAGGAAGGCGAGGCGGCTGTCGTCTCCAAGGCGGCGCACAAGATCCTGAAGGCGATCGGTGAGGACATAGAGAAGCTCGGCTTCAACCGCGCGATCGCCCGCATCTACGAGCTTGCCAATGTGCTCACCGCGCCGCTCAACGATGTCGCCGAAGGCAAGGCGGACGCTGTCCTGAAAGCCGCCTGCCGCGAGGCAGTCGAGATCCTGGTGCATGTGATCGCGCCGGTCATGCCGCACCTGGCCGAGGAGTGCTGGGAGACGCTGGGCGGCACCGACATGGTCGCCGAACGGCCATGGCCGGTCTACGATCCGGCTTTGGTCGTCGACAACGAGATCGTGCTGCCGGTGCAGGTCAACGGCAAGAAGCGCGGGGATTTGACAATTGCCCGCGACGCGGATCAAGGTGCCGTCGAAAAAGCGGTGCTGGCCCTCGACTTCGTGCAGAAAGCGCTCGATGGTAAGGCCCCGCGCAAGGTGATCATCGTCCCGCAGAGGATCGTCAATGTCGTTGCCTGATTCGGAAAAGTCAGAGGCGGCACGCCTGCTCTGTCGCGTGGCGGTCTGCGGCCTGGTCGCCTCGCTGGCGCTGGTCTCGGCCTGCACGGTGCGGCCGCTTTATTCCAGCGCGCCGCTTGTCGCCGGCTCGCAGGTCGGCGCCGCTGCCGAGCTGGCATCGATCTCGATCAAGCCTGTCGGCACGCGCCCTGCGCAGCAGGTGCGCAACAACCTGATCTTCGCCTTCGGCCAGGGCTCTGGCGAGCCGGCCTCGCCTGTCTACACGCTCGACCTCGGCGTCAGCGAGCTGGTCGAATCGGCGGCCATCGTCCAGGTGCAGACCGAAGAGGACGAGCCGACGGCAGGCACCGTGACGCTCACCGCCAATTATGTGCTGAGGGATGCCGCAACCGGCACGGTGGTCGCGGTCGGCAAGCGCTCGATCCCGTCGTCCTTCGACCGGCCGCGCCAGGAGTTTGCCGCCTACCGGGCGCAGATCGACGCCGAGAACCGCGCCGCCCGCGAGCTCGCCGATCTGCTCAGGCTGGCGATCGCTCAGGATCTGGCCAAGCACGGCAAGAAAGCCTGAGGCGTGTTGATATTTAGGTGAGGTCGGCCTGCAGATGCCGGTTTCCTGCGCTTCCCGCCTTCGCCGACCGAAGCGCTCATGAGTGGCTTGGCAGGAAAAATCGAGGCTACGGCCGGCGTAGGCCGGTTCCCGGAAACCGTCCAGTTTGGTCGCTTCGCACCCGTCTTCGACTCCGGCTCGGCCTGACCAGATTGTCGGATGCAGAAGCTCCAACCGATCCAGTCATGGACTTGGTGGTCGCTTTTCGGCGTTCAGGCATCATCTCGCAAACGGAAGCGACGAACCTTTGGCGCTCATGTCATGGAACAGTCCGCTACCCTGTGGGAGCCGGAGTTGCGCGACCCCTTGACTTAGAGCGCACTCTAACCCGTAGCTTCCCGAGCGTCGTGACGAAAGAAGGGCGTTCATGAAGATTGGTGAACTGGCGAAGCGTTCGGGATTGTCGGCCCACACCATCCGTTACTATGAGCGGATCGGGCTGCTTCCCCATGCCGACAGGGACCAATCGGGCCAACGTGACTACGACGCATCGATCCTCAACTGGATAGAATTTCTCGACCGTCTCAAAGCGACCGCGATGCCTATCCGGGAAATGCTGCGCTACGCGGCCTTGCGGGAACGTGGCGTCGGCACGGAAGCGGAGCGCGGCGCATTGCTTGAACAGCACCGCGAGCGTGTCCGCGCGCATGTGGCCGAACTGCAAGCCTGCCTTCTCGTCCTCGACACCAAGATTGCCGGATATGCCGGCAAGGAACAGAGGATGAAAGACTATGACGCACCAATCCCCGAACACCGAAAGCCGGCTGGAACGCGGCAAGCGGGCGCTCGCTGAAATCGACGGCGAAGCCGGCCACAAAGTCATCGCCGCTCTGGCGGACATTGCCCCCGACTTCGCAAACTACGTGTTCGAGTTCTCGTTTGGCGACATTTACAGCCGCCCCGGCCTCGATCTGCGCGCTCGGGAAATCGCCACCGTCGCGGCGCTGACCGCGATGGGGACAGCGACTCCGCAATTGAAGGTTCACATTGAGGCGGGCCTGAATGTCGGGCTGACCAAGGACGAAATCATCGAGATCATCATCCAGATGGCGGTCTATGCGGGCTTTCCCGCGGCGCTCAACGGCCTGTTCGCAGCCAAGGAAGTATTCGCCCGATTTCCCGTCCAGAAGGGGGAAGCGACCGTGTAAGAGCCCGGTTCACGGCGAGGGACCACGAGATGGCGCAGGTGGCTTAGAGCGGCTCACCGATTCACGGAAACGGCGAACCGCTCTATCTCTTTGTTTTCATGCAATTCCGGACGGAAAACCGCTTCACACTTTTCCTGGAATTGCCCTAGGAGCCTTCCGATCCGGTTTCGTGCGTCACGGGGCCAAAGGCGATTCCCTCTTCCGGAACCGCTCGACCGCCTCAGCCGGGAACAGCTCCCCCTGAATCGCAACAAACCTTCGCGCACCGCTTGTATCTACAAAAAAGGCCGGTGGCCCGGCCTTTTTTGTCTGATCTCCAGCCTCAGTTGATCTTCTGGCCGGTCTTGGCCCAGTCGGCGAGGAAGGCGGCAAGGCCCTTGTCGGTGAGCGGATGGTTGACCAGCGCCCGCAGCGTCGCCGGCGGCGCGGTCACGACATCGGAGCCGATGAGCGCTGCCTGCTTGACGTGGTTCACCGTGCGTACCGACGCGGTCAGGATCTCGGTCTTGAAATCGTAATTGTCGTAGATGGTGCGGATTTCCGAGATCAGCTCCATGCCGTCCGAGCCGATGTCGTCGATGCGGCCGACGAAGGGCGAGATGAAGGAGGCGCCGGCTTTGGCGGCGAGCAGCGCCTGGTTGGCCGAGAAGCAGAGCGTGACGTTGACCATGCGGTTCAACTCGGTGCGGATCGTCTTGCAGGCCTTCAGCCCGTCCAGCGTCAGCGGCACCTTGATGCAGACATTGGGCGCGATCTTGGCCAGCGCCTCGGCCTCGGCCATCATGTCCTTGAACTCGGTGGCCACGACCTCGGCCGAGACCGGGCCCTGGACGATGTCGCAGATCTGCTTCGTCACCTCGGAGATCTTGCCGCCCGATTTCAGGATCAGCGAGGGGTTGGTGGTGACCCCGTCGAGCAGCCCGAGATCGTTCAGCTCCTTGATCTCCTTGATGTCGGCGGTGTCGACAAAAAACTTCATGGCGGTCTCCTTGGGGATTTCATGGTGCCGGGCTGGCACGTTCGAGAGTCACCCTTTGATCTAGAGCAAAGTCGGGGCAAGGTCACGCCTCATGATGGAAGATTCGCCCTTTGTCGCGGCCGCACCGGTGCTGGTGCCGATGCCGGCCGAACGGCCCTACACCTATGCCGTGCCGCCAGGCATGCGCGTGGTGCCGGGCTCGATCGTGCGCGTGCCGTTGGGGCCGCGACAGGTGGCCGGCATCGTCTGGGACGCCGTCGTCGAATCGGTCGATCCGAAGAAGCTGCGGCCGATCGAGGAGGTCTTCGACTGTCCGCCGATCGACAAGGCCATGCGTCGCTTCGTCGACTGGATCGCGCATTACACCCTGTCGGCCCCCGGCATGGTGGCGCGCATGCTGCTGAGGGCGCCCGAAGCCTTCGATCCGGAGCCGTGGATCGAAGGGCTGCAGCGCACGCTCGCCGAGCCCGACCGATTGACCGACGCGCGGCGGCGGGTGCTGGAGACGGCGGAAGGCGGCCTTGCCTGGACACGCTCAGGGCTCGCGCATGCGGCGGGCGTCTCCTCGACGGTCATCGATGGCTTGAGGGCGCAAGGCGTGTTCGAGACGGTGATGATCCCGCCGCGGCCCGTGGTCGCCGCGCCGGACCCCGGCCATGCGGTGCCGGAGCTGATGCCGGACCAGAAGGCCGCCGCCGAGAAGTTGCGCGCGGCGGTCGCGGCGGAGGCCTTCAACGTCACCCTGCTCGACGGCGTCACGGGATCCGGCAAGACGGAAGTCTATTTCGAGGCGGTGGCAGCAGCGCTCGACAAGGGCAGGCAGGTGCTGATCCTGCTGCCTGAGATCGCGCTGACGCACGCCTTCCTCGAACGCTTTCAGGACCGCTTCGGCGCCAAGCCGGCGGAATGGCATTCTGATCTGCCGCCCAGGATGCGCGAACGCGTCTGGCGGCAGGTCGCGGAAGGCGGCGTGCGCGTCGTCGCCGGCGCGCGCTCGGCGCTGTTCCTGCCTTTCAAGGATCTCGGCCTGATCGTCGTCGACGAGGAGCACGACCCTGCCTACAAGCAGGAAGACCGCGTCTTCTACAATGCGCGCGACATGGCGGTCGTGCGCGGCCATATCGGCGGCTTTCCGGTCGTGCTCGCCTCGGCGACGCCGTCGGTGGAAAGCCGGGTCAATGCCAGCCAGGGCCGGTATGGCAGAGCCGTGCTTTCTTCGCGCTTCGCCGAAGCGGCGCTGCCCGACCTGAAGTCGATCGACATGCGCCGCTCGCCGCCGGCGCGCGGCGGCTTCCTGTCGCCTCTCCTCTTGGAGCAGATGCAGCGCACGCTGGAAAAAAAGGAGCAGTCGCTGCTCTTCCTGAACCGGCGCGGCTATGCGCCGCTGACGCTCTGCCGCGTCTGCGGCCACCGCTTCGGCTGCCCGGTCTGCTCGGCCTGGCTGGTCGAGCACCGCTTTCGCGGCCAGCTCGTCTGCCATCATTGCGGCCATAGTGAGCGGCGCCCGGAAGCCTGCCCGGAATGCGGCACGCTCGATCACCTGGTGGCCTGCGGGCCGGGCGTCGAGCGCATCGCCGAGGAGGTGGTGGCGCATTTTCCGGAGGCCCGCACCATCGTGCTGTCGTCCGACCTGCTGGGCGGCGTGCGCCGGCTGAGGCTCGAGCTCGAGGCCGTCGCCAATGGCGAGGCCGACATCGTCATCGGCACGCAGCTCGTCGCCAAGGGCCATAATTTTCCGGGCATGACGCTGGTCGGCGTGGTCGATGCCGATCTCGGCCTCGCCAATGGCGACCCGCGCGCAGCCGAGCGCACCTTCCAGCTGCTCAGCCAGGTGACGGGTCGCGCCGGCCGCACCGGCAAGAAGAGCCTCGGCCTGCTGCAGACCTACCAACCGGACCATCCGGTGATGCGGGCGATCGTCTCCGGCGATTCGGAGGCTTTTTACGAACGCGAGATCGCCGAGCGCGAGCGGGCGGCGCTGCCGCCTTTCGGCCGGCTCGCCGGCATCATCGTCAGCGCCGCCACGCGGGGCGAGGCCGAGGGTCACGCGCGCGGTCTGCGGCGCGCCGCGCCAGCCGCTTCCGACATCTTCGTGCTTGGGCCTGCCGAAGCGCCGCTGTCGCTGATCGGCGGGGGCCACCGTTTTCGCCTGCTGGTGCAGGGCGAACGGCGCGCCGACATGCAGGGGTTTATTCGCACCATGCTGGCCGATGGGCCGAAGCTGAGGGGGTCGGTCAGGGTGCAGGTCGACATCGACCCGCAGAGCTTTCTGTGAAGGTGTTACTCTCGATTGCGGGCGAGGCGCGTCTAGCGCGGCTTAAAATTCGATATCTCGCGACGGCGCTTCATTTCGCTCAAATTCGATACCGCCGGGATACTTAAGCAAAAGATCCACGAAGTTTTTCTGGCCGCCTTGCGGATAAAGCTTTCGCCCTTCATCAACCGGGACAACCATGGCAGTCGGCTTGCCGTGTCTTGTGATAATGGTTGGCTCGCCGTTTCCCGCGGCCTCGACGATTGCCGAGAGTCCTGCCTTGGCCAACCCAAGCTGAATGGTTTTCACGACGACCTCCTTGTGGTCTCATGTGCTCATAGTATCGGGGATTGCCCAGGAAAGGGAACAACCGGTCATGAAAACCCTTGGCCTGCTCGGCGGCATGAGCTGGGAATCGACCGCCATCTACTATCGCCTGCTCAACGAGATCGTGCGCGAGCGCCTGGGCGGCTTGCATTCGGCGAAGCTGTTGCTCTGGTCGTTCGATTTCGCCGAGATCGCCGAACGCCAGCATGCGGGCGATTGGGAAGGCGCCGGCGCTCTTCTCGTCGAGGCGGCGCGTGGATTGGAGGCCGCCGGCGCGCAAGGGCTGGTGATCTGCACCAACACCATGCACAAGCTCGCCGGCGCGGTTGAGGCGGCGGTGTCGATCCCGCTCATCCACATCGCCGATGCCACGGCGCATGCGGTCGTCGGAGCCGGCGTGCGGCGACCCGCGCTGCTCGCGACGCGCTTCACCATGGAGCAGGATTTCTACAAAGGCCGGCTCGCCGTCAAATACGGCCTGCAGCCGGTTGTGCCCGACAAGGCCGGCCGCGACATGGTGCACCGGGTGATCTATGACGAGCTTTGCCAGGGCATCGTCAAGGCCGACTCGAAGTCGGCCTATGTCGAGGAAGTCGCCCGCCTGCGGCGCGACGACAAGATCGACGGCCTTATCATGGGCTGCACCGAGATCACCATGCTGATCGGCCAGGCCGATTTCGACATACCGGTGTTCGACACCACGCGCATCCATGCCGGGACCGCAGTCGATTTCGCGCTGTCCTGATCGAACTCTGCCCCATTCGGCACTGCCCGGATGCGCGACTTCTAATGTACCGGCCGCCATCTGGCGCGCGGCTTTTCCTTCGCTAGAATGCCGGCAAATTTCAGAACAAGACTTTATGAGGGGATCAGATGGAGTTCGCGTTTCCGTGGCCCGCAAGCCAGGGCGAATGGCTGGCATGGTCGAGCGCCGTCGTCACGCTGCTCATCGGCCTCGTCCTGTTCCTTGCGCCGAACCTCGCCTTCCGCATCCTGCGCCTGCAGGCCAAGCCGGAGAAGGCGGCGGCGATCGCCGAAGGGCGCGGGCGCATGTCGGGCTTCTATCTCGGCGTCAGCCTGTGCTGCATCCTGCTCGCGCAGCCGCTGCTCTACATGGCGCTCGGCTTCTCCTGGCTGTTCACCGCTTTCGGCCGGCTCTTGTCGATGATGTCGGACGGCGCCAACACGCCCTTCAACTGGGGTTCGATCGTGGTCGAGCTGGCGCTGGCGGCGCTGCCGCTGGCCTTCGCCTTCGGCTTCGTGCCGTGAATCCGGCGCCTGGGCTGGACTCTTCCGCCTGATGCGACAAAAGTGCCTGAAAACCATGCCGGACGATGCATTGCGGTCTTAAAAGGCCTGTGCTAGACGGCAATCGACTTTCGGCCGGGGATAGCGGAAGCCGCGCCTCCGTGCTTGGAAAAATCGCAGTAAGGTCAAAGATTTAGCCAGAGTTTTCGCTCGCGCCAACAATCTGCGGCCTGTCAGACAAGAGAAAAGACGGTCCGTGGCCCAATCGTCATCGCCAATCTCAGCTGTCGCAGAACGCTATGCAAGCTCGCTGTTCGAGCTCGCGCTGCAGGAAAATTCGGTCGCCAAGGTCGAATCCGACCTCAACGACTTCGAGGCGCTGCTCAACGACAGCGCCGATCTTACCCGGCTGATCAACAGCCCGGTGTTCTCCAGCGACGATCAGGCCAAGGCGATCGGCGCGATCATCGCCAAGGCCAAGATCGCCGGCCTCGTCGGCAACTTCCTGCGCGTCGTCGCCCGCAACCGCCGCCTGTTCGCCGTGCCCGGCATGATCAAGGCGTTCCGCCGCATCGCCGCCGACCATCGCGGCGAGGCCTCTGCCGAAGTCACCTCGGCGCATGCGCTGACCGACGCGCAGCAGACCGAGCTCAAGGCGACGCTGAAGAGCATCGCCGGCAAGGACGTGGCCATCGCCATGACGGTCGATCCGTCGCTGCTCGGCGGCCTGATCGTCAAGATGGGCTCGCGCCAGATCGATACGTCGCTCAAAACCAAACTCAATTCGCTCAAGCTTGCACTGAAAGAGGTCGGCTGATGGACATCCGCGCTGCGGAAATTTCCGCAATTCTGAAAGACCAGATCAAGAATTTCGGCAAGGAGGCCGAGGTCTCCGAAGTCGGTCAGGTTCTGTCCGTCGGTGACGGCATCGCCCGCGTCTACGGCCTCGACAATGTCCAGGCCGGCGAGATGGTCGAATTCCCCGGCGGCATCCGCGGCATGGCGCTGAACCTCGAAGCCGACAATGTCGGCGTCGTTATCTTCGGCAACGACCGCGACATCAAGGAAGGCGACACCGTCAAGCGCACCGGCGCGATCGTCGACGTTCCGGTCGGCCCGGGCCTGCTCGGCCGCGTGGTCGACGCGCTCGGTAACCCGATCGACGGCAAGGGCCCGATCAAGGCGACCGAGCGCCGCCGCGTCGACGTCAAGGCGCCCGGCATCATCCCGCGCAAGTCGGTGCATGAGCCGATGTCGACCGGCTTGAAGGCCATCGACGCGCTGATCCCGGTCGGCCGCGGCCAGCGCGAGCTGGTCATCGGCGACCGCCAGACCGGCAAGACCGCCATCATCCTCGACACGATGCTGAACCAGAAGTCGGTGCACGACAACGGCCCGGAGAAGGAGAAGCTCTACTGCGTCTACGTCGCCGTCGGCCAGAAGCGCTCGACCGTCGCGCAGTTTGTCAAGGTGCTGGAGGAGCGCGGCGCGCTCGACTACTCCATCATCATTGCCGCCACCGCGTCCGACCCGGCGCCGATGCAGTTCCTGGCGCCGTTCGCCGGCTGCACCATGGGCGAGTATTTCCGCGACAACGGCATGCATGCGCTGATCAGCTACGACGACCTGTCGAAGCAGGCCGTCGCCTATCGCCAGATGTCGCTGCTGCTCCGCCGCCCGCCGGGCCGCGAGGCCTATCCGGGCGACGTCTTCTACCTGCACTCGCGCCTGCTCGAGCGCGCCGCCAAGCTCAATGACGACAACGGCGCCGGCTCGCTGACCGCGCTGCCGGTCATCGAGACGCAGGCCAACGACGTGTCGGCCTACATCCCGACCAACGTGATCTCGATCACCGACGGCCAGATCTTCCTCGAGACCAACCTGTTCTTCCAGGGCATCCGCCCGGCGGTGAACGTCGGTCTTTCGGTGTCGCGCGTCGGCTCCTCGGCGCAGGTCAAGGCGATGAAGCAGGTCGCCGGCTCGATCAAGGGCGAGCTCGCGCAGTACCGCGAAATGGCGGCCTTCGCGCAGTTCGGCTCCGACCTCGACGCCGCGACCCAGCGTCTGCTCAACCGCGGCTCGCGTCTGACGGAGCTCTTGAAGCAGCCGCAGTTCTCGCCGCTCAAGACCGAGGAGCAGGTCGCGGTGATCTTTGCCGGCGTCAACGGCTATCTCGACAAGCTGGCGCTAAACCAGGTCGGCAAGTTCGAGCAGGGCCTGCTCAGCCACATGCGCTCGGCCGGCAAGGACGTGCTCGACGGCATCCGCAAGGAGAAGGCGCTGTCGGACGACCTGCGCGCCAAGCTCAAGGCCGAGATCGACGCCTTCGCCAAGACCTTCGCTTAAATCAGTCGGACGGGATCGGGCTTGAAGCATGGCTTCGTTAAAAGACCTTCGTAACCGTATCGCCTCGGTCAAGGCGACGCAGAAGATCACCAAGGCGATGCAGATGGTCGCCGCGGCGAAGCTGCGCCGCGCGCAGGAGGCGGCGGAAGCAGCACGTCCCTATTCCGAGCGCATGGGCGCGGTTCTGGCCAACATCACCCAGGCGATCGGCGACGGCGGCGACGCCCCGGCGCTGATGAGGGGCACCGGCAAGGACGACGTGCATCTGCTCATCGTCTGCACCGCCGAGCGCGGCCTGTGCGGCGGCTTCAACTCGCAGATCGCACGCCTTGCCCGCGAGCATATCCGCCGGCTTCTCTCCGACGGCAAGCAGGTGAAGATCATCTGCGTCGGCAAGAAGGGCTACGACATCCTGCGCCGCGACTACGGCTCGCTGGTGCTGGAGCGAGTCGACCTGCGCGAGGTCAAGACGCTGGGCTTCGGCAATGCCGACGCGATCGCGCGCAAGGTGATCAACCTGTTCAACCAGGATGGGTTCGACGTCTGCACGCTGTTCTACTCGCAGTTCAAGTCGGTGATCAGCCAGATCCCGACGGCGCAGCAGATCATCCCGGCTGCGCAGGCTTCGGCCGCTGCCGACACGGGCAACGGTGCCGGCGGCGCCGTCTACGAATACGAGCCCGAGCCGGGCGAGATCCTCTCCGACCTCATCCCGCGCAACATCGCCGTGCAGATCTTCCGCGCGCTGCTCGAGAACGCGGCCGGCGAGATGGGCGCCAAGATGAGCGCGATGGACAATGCGACGCGCAATGCCGGCGACATGATCAACAAGCTGTCGATCACCTACAACCGCCAGCGGCAGGCGCAGATCACCAAGGAACTCATCGAAATCATCTCGGGCGCCGAGGCGCTCTAGGCGCGCGCGGGCGGGGTCTGAGACCTCGCAGCGGCGTGAGCAACAGATAGACGAAAAGGGCAAAGACGATGGCGAAAGCAGCTACCCCGAAGACCGCCACCAAGGCGGCATCGGCCCCCAAGGAAGCGGCAAAGACCCCGGCAGCCGCCGCGAAGGCCGCTCCGGCGAAGAAGGCGGCCGCTCCGGCCAAGGCAGCGGCGGCCACAGAGGCGAGCGCCGCGGTGAAGAAGACCGGCGTTCCCGGCAAGGTCCGTCAGGTCATCGGCGCCGTCGTCGACGTGCAGTTCGAAGACCATCTGCCGGCCATTCTGAACGCGCTCGAAACCGACAATGTCGGCAACCGCCTGGTGCTCGAGGTTGCCCAGCATCTCGGCGAGAACACCGTGCGCTGCATCGCCATGGACTCGTCCGAAGGCCTGGTGCGCGGCCAGGACGTCTATGACACCGGCGCGCCAATCTCGGTTCCGGTCGGCCCGGGCATGCTCGGCCGCATCATCAACGTCATCGGCGAGCCGGTCGACGAGGCCGGCCCGGTCGACGCCGTCGAAAAGCGCGCCATCCACCAGCCGGCTCCGGCCTATGTCGACCAGTCGACCGAAGCGCAGATCCTGGTCACCGGCATCAAGGTTCTCGACCTGCTCGCTCCTTACGCCCGCGGCGGCAAGATCGGCCTGTTCGGCGGCGCCGGCGTCGGCAAGACGGTGCTGATCCAGGAACTGATCAACAACGTCGCCAAGGCGCACGGCGGCTTCTCGGTGTTCGCCGGCGTCGGCGAGCGCACCCGCGAAGGCAACGACCTCTATCACGAGTTCATCGAATCGGGCGTCAACAAGAAGGGCGGCGGCCAGGGCTCGAAGGCCGCGCTGGTGTACGGCCAGATGAACGAGCCGCCGGGCGCGCGCGCCCGCGTCGGCCTGACCGGCCTCACCGTCGCCGAATATTTCCGCGACCAGGGCCAGGACGTGCTGTTCTTCGTCGACAACATCTTCCGCTTCACCCAGGCGGGCTCGGAAGTGTCGGCGCTGCTCGGCCGTATTCCTTCCGCCGTGGGTTACCAGCCGACTTTGGCCACCGACATGGGCGCGCTGCAGGAGCGCATCACGACGACGACCAAGGGCTCGATCACCTCGGTGCAGGCCATCTACGTTCCGGCCGACGACCTGACCGACCCGGCGCCGGCGACCTCCTTCGCCCACCTCGACGCCACCACCGTGCTCAACCGCGCGATCTCGGAAAAGGGCATCTACCCGGCCGTCGATCCGCTGGATTCCACCTCGCGCATGCTCGACCCGATGGTCGTCGGCGAGGAGCACTACCAGGTCGCCCGCCAGGTGCAGTCGATCCTGCAGCGCTACAAGTCGCTGCAGGACATCATCGCCATCCTGGGCATGGACGAGCTTTCGGAAGAGGACAAGCAGACCGTTGCGCGCGCCCGCAAGATCGAGCGCTTCCTGTCGCAGCCGTTCTTCGTCGCCGAAGTGTTCACCGGCTCGCCAGGCAAGCTGGTCGACCTCGCCGACACAATCAAGGGCTTCAAGGGCCTTTGCGCCGGCGACTACGACCACCTGCCCGAAGCCGCATTCTACATGGTCGGCGGCATCGAGGAAGCGGTCGAGAAGGCACAGCGCCTCGCGGCTGAAGCGGCGTAATTCAAGCGAATAGGGAGTAGGGAGTAGTGAGTAGGGAATAGCAGGTGTGACGCGGACCGTTTGGATCCTCCACTACTGACTACTCACTATTCCCTACTCGCTAGATTGGCATGGCTGAAGCTTTCAAGTTCGAACTGGTCTCGCCGGAGCGGCTGCTCGTTTCCGAGCAGGTCGAGTTCGTCGTCATCCCGGGTGTCGACGGCGAAATGACCGTGCTTGCGCAGCACGCTCCTGTCATGACCATGATCAAGCCCGGCGTCGTCACGGTGAAGACCGCGGCCGGCGCCGAAGAGCGCTATGTCGTGTTCGGCGGCTTCGCCGACATCCTGCCTTCCGGCTGCACACTACTCGCCGAGTCGGCGACGCATGTGAACGACATCGACCGTGCCGACATTGCCCGCCGCATCCAGGAGGCCCGGGAAGACGCCGCCGACGCCAAGGACGACGAGGCTCGCGCCAAGGCCGAGCAGTTCCTCAGCCAGCTCACGACGCTGGAAGGCGCGCTGCTGCCCGCCTAGGGACGTCCGGTTGCCTGCTTTCATTGGGCGGTTCAGACCCAGCATATACTCTCGATTTGCCCCCCTCCAATTGCTATCCTCCGCATAGGTTGCAATCGGGGGGCTTCCTATGTTTGGCTTGGATTTGAAGGCGTGGCTGAGCTTTGCTGTCGTGGGCACGGTTGTGTCGACAGTTGGCTCAATTTTTGGAATTGTATTAAAGGAATACTTTTTCTCCAGATCCTTCGAACTCTGGAAGCAAGATCGAGCGCTCGAACAGATTTACCAAAAGTACCGTGATCCCCTTCGACTCTCCGCCCGAGAACTCGCTTCTCGTATTATTGAAATATGCGAGACCTATCCAACCGTATTCCTAAGGTCTGACGTCTATGCCTCCAGGCCCGGGAAACAGGAGAAAAATAGCGATCAGGATCCATATTTCCAACGCTACAAGCTGCTAAGCACCTTATATCGGTTCTGTGCTTTCTTCGGCTGGTTGGAGCTTTACCGTCAGGAGCTGACGTTCTATCAGGCTTCTGAAAATCAGCATACTCTCAGGGTCGAACGATCCTTGGCCAGCATTAGAAGCGCGTTTGCTGATGGGCATATAAACAAATCAAAAGACTGGCACACTTGGCGAGACTCTCTCGTGTTTCGCGAGGAGCTGCGGGCGATTGGCGAGTCGATGATTGATGCCAGAGGTGCAAACAGGTCAGTTGTTGGTTACGCGCGATTTATTGAAATGTTGAACAGCAGCACTGAAAGTTCAATCAAATTATGGGCGGAAGTCGTTCTAAATTTTCTTGTAGATTTCGAGATCGACGGAAAGGATTTTAGAAAACTTCGACTACATCAAATCCTGGCGCATTTACTCGATTTTATCGAACTTATCGACAGAAGGGGATTGGACGAGCGGCTAAAGAATGCTCGAGGGAAGTGGTCGGCAGCGCTGCAGTAGCCGAAGCCGCGGACGGCCAAACCCCAACCCACCGGCAACACACGGAGAGCTGAAAGCGGGGCTTGCCCCGCTTCTTTGTTTTGCTCCGCTTTTTCGTTTGGTGGACAGTCCGCCCCTGCTTGTCGGTGCCGGCGGACGAGTATTTCATGCTGGGCGACAACCGCGACAACTCGGCGGACAGCCGCTTCACCATGGGCACGGTGCCGTACGCGAACCTCGTCGGCAAGGCGGAGCGCCTGTTCTGGAATTCAAACGGGGTCGATTATTCCTCGCGCCAGGTCGTGAACCCAGCCAGGTAGCTGCCGGGAATATGACGCCGGGCAGCCGCAAGCTCTCTGTTACCGGTCCCCTATTTCGAGCGCGGCCATGGCAAGCGTCGGACCGCCCTGTCTGAGATGGCTGAGGTGCGTTGCCACGAGCTCGATCAGGGTTCGGCGATCGGCGTGGTCCTTGGCAAAGCCGGCGAGGTCGAACACAGCCGCAACGGTGTCTTCCACCGACAGGGCCTTGTCGAAGAGGTTCCTGAGCGGCGCGTCGAGCGGATCGGTGAAATGGCCTTCCGGCAAGGTCTTGCCGCGCGCCGCGCACGCGGCGATCCAGGCGGCGACGGCCAGCGACAGGTGCTCCGGCAACAACCCGGCCTCCAGCCTTGCAAGGGCGGAAGCGACAATGCGCTGCGGCAGCTTCTGGCTGCCGTCATTGGCGATCTGCGCAGTGCGGTGGGCGAGCGCGGTATTGGAAAAACGCTGGGCGAGCTCGGCGGTGTAGGCGGCTGTGTCGAGCCCGGCATCCTGAGGCAGCGTCGGGATGGCTTCGGCCCACAATGCGTCGACAAACTGTCGGATCGCCGGATCGGCGAAGGCGCGGTCGACGGTCGCGTGGCCGCTGAGCAGGCCGAGATAGGCGATGGACGAATGCGAGCCGTTGAGCAGCCTGAGCTTCATGTCCTCGAACGGCCGGACATCCTCGACCATGGTCACGCCGAATTTTTCCCAGCCCGGTCGTCCGGCGGGGAAGTGGTCCTCGATCACCCATTGACGGAACGGCTCGGTCATCACCGGCCAAGCGTCATCGATCCCGAGTTCTTGCGCAATGCGCGCCCGGTCGGCGTCCGTGGTTGCCGGCACGATGCGGTCGACCATGCTCGACGGGAAAGCCACGTCGCTGGCTACAAAGCCGGCTAACGGAATAGTGCTGTCACGAGCGTCGCGCAGCTTCGTGAACTCGACCAGCAGCCGGTGCAGCGTGGCGCCGTTGGCCGGGAGATTGTCGCAGCAGAGCACCGTGAAGGGCGGCGTGCCGGCGGCGCGGCGGCGCGCGAGCGCCTCGGCCAGGAAGCCGTGCGCCGTCTTCGGCGATCCGGGATTCGCCAGTTCATGCATGATGTCGGGATGGCTCCCATCGAGACTGCCGTCGGCTGCCCTCAGATAGGCCTTTTCGGTGATCGTCAGCGTGACGATGCGGGTGCGCGGATCGGTGAGCACAGCAAGCACCGCGCCAGGGTCCTCCGGCGCCACCAGCAGCGACAGGATCGAGCCGATCACCTGCAGCTGCTCCCCGGCGCTGTCCCTCACCGCCAGCGTGTAGAGCCCGTCCTGCGGCGACAGCGCATCGCGTGTATCGGGGCTGCGCAGCGAGACGCCGACGATGCCCCAGCCCGTCTCGCCATCCGCCAGGCTGGCGTCGACATAGGCCGCCTGGTGGGCGCGGTGGAAGGCGCCGACGCCGAGGTGGACGATGCCCGGCGTGATGCCGGCCCGATTATAAGCGGGAACCGAAACCTCGCTTGGCAAGGATCGCAGCGTCTTGTCTGAAAGGCGGCCGACGGTCATGGCACCAAAACGGCTGAAAGGTTTCGGCAATGCGGCATGTCGATGTCCCGTGCAATGGAGCACATGCGGCGTATCACCTGTTCCCTGCTGCCGCAAGAAGAGGCGGCTCAGCCATCGCGTTGACATCATCCTTGGCCGACCGTACCGATACCCGACCCTAAAGCGCGTCGCGCCGAAACGGATTCCGGCGACGCGCTTCAGATCTTTGACGAATGCATGTCGTTGCCCCAGAACCGGCTCCCCGTCTGGGTGACATGCATTGGAGGAGCGGTTTTTTCGATGGTCGCGCTCACCGATCCGGACCTGCTGTTTCCGGCCGAGGCCAGTTCCCGCGCATTGGCCCGCGCGCTCTACGCCGGCGTGAAGAACCTGCCCATCGTCAGTCCGCACGGGCACACCGACCCGCGCTGGTATGCGCTCGACGAGCCGTTTCCCGATCCAGCGCAGCTCCTCATCGTACCGGACCATTACATTTTCCGCATGCTGTTCAGCCAGGGCGTAGGGCTCGAAGAGCTTGGCGTGCCGACGCTCGACGGCGCGCCCGTCGAGACCGACGGCAGAGCGATCTGGCGCCGCTTCGCCGAGCACTATTATCTGTTCCGCGGCACGCCGACCCGGCTCTGGCTCGACCATGTGTTCGAGCATCTGTTCGGCATCGACGAGCCGCTCGACGCACGCACCGCCGACCGCCACTACGACATGATCGCGGCGCTGCTTCAGCGCGACGACTATCGTCCGCGTGCGCTGTTCGAGCGCTTCAACATCGAGGTGATCGCGACGACCGACGGCGCGCTCGACGATCTCCAATGGCACCGGATGATCCGCGAGAGCGGCTGGCGGGGACGCGTCGTCACCGCCTACCGGCCGGACGCCGTCGTCGATCCCGATTTCGAGGGATTTGCTTCCAATCTCGATCGCCTGGGTGAAATCACCGGATGCGACACCGGCAACTGGGCCGGTTATCTCGAGGCGCACCGGAAGCGGCGCGCCTATTTCAAGGAATTCGGCGCAACCTCTTCCGATCACGGCCATCCGACCGCCGAGACTGCCAATCTCTCCGATGCGGCGGCGCAGGAGCTGTTCAATCGCATCCGCCGTGGCTCGGAGGACGGCCGCGAGCGAAAACTGTTTCGCGCCCAGATGCTGACCGAAATGGCCAAGATGAGCCGTGACGACGGCCTGGTGATGCAGATCCATCCTGGCTCATGGCGCAATCATTCGCCTTCCGTTTTCCAGAAATTCGGCCGCGACAAGGGTTTCGATATCCCGACCCGCACCGATTACGTGACGGCGCTGAAGCCGCTGCTCGACTGCGTCGGGCTGGAGCGCGACCTAACGATCGTCCTGTTCACACTGGACGAGACGAGCTACGCGCGCGAGCTGGCGCCGCTTGCCGGCGTCTACCCGGCGCTGAAGCTCGGGCCGGCCTGGTGGTTCCACGACAGTCCGGAAGGCATGCGCCGCTTGCGCGAGATGACCACCGAGACAGCCGGCTTCTACAACACCGTCGGCTTCAACGACGATACGCGCGCCTTCCCGTCGATCCCGGCCCGCCACGACCTCGCCCGCCGCGTCGACTGCGCCTTCCTGGCGCGGCTGGTGGCCGAGCACAGGCTGCGCGAGGACGAAGCGCATGAGTTGGCGACGGAATTGGCCTACACGCTCGCCAAGAAGGCCTATCGGCTGTGAAGCGTCGGGGGCGAGCTTGATCGATCTTTCCGCCTTCAGCCTTGCTGGCAAGCGCATCCTCGTCACCGGCGCCAACACCGGCATCGGACAAGGCATCGCCGTGTCGATCGCGCGCGCCGGCGGCGCCGTGATCGGCGTCGGCCGCTCGGCGATGGATGAGACTGCGGAGAAAGTCGCGGCCATGGGCGGCCAGTTCGAAGCGATGGCCGCCGACCTCGGCGACCCTGCCGCGGCCGCCGCCATGCTCGACCGGGTCTGGGATGAAAACGGGCCGCTCGACGGTCTCGTCAACAATGCCGGCATCATCAGGCGAGCCGACGCGGTCGACCTGAGCGAGGCCGACTGGGACGAGGTGATGGACATCAACCTGAAGACCGTCTTTCGCCTTTGCCAAAGCTTCGCGAAGCTCGTGCTGGCGCAACCCGGACGGCGCGGCAAGGTCGTCAACATCGCTTCGGTGCTGAGCTTCCAGGGCGGCATCCGCGTCGCATCCTACACCGCCTCGAAACACGGGGTGCTTGGCCTCACGCGGCTGCTCGCCTGCGAGTGGGCGGCGAAGGGCATCAATGTCAATGGCATCGCGCCAGGCTATATCGAGACCAACAACACCGAAGCCTTGCGCGCCGATCCGGACCGCAGCGCAGCCATCCTCGGGCGCATCCCTGCGGCCCGCTGGGGCAAGCCCGACGATATCGGCGACACGGCGGTGTTCCTGTTGGCGCCGGCGTCGGACTACATGCATGGCGCCGTGGTACCCGTGGACGGCGGCTGGTTGGCGCGCTGACCATTTCAGGCTGAACGGAAGCTCGCGATGACCAATGTCTTTCCCATGCCGAAGCTCTGGGAGCCGACGCCGGACGGCAACAGGCGGCGCGGTCTAGACCTTCCTGTGACCCAAAAGGAAAACCCGCGCCGTGAGGCGCGGGCTTGTTGCCTGGGCGCTCGTGGCGCCGCCGCGGTACTCTGAACATTGCCGCAGGAGAACGAGGGTGCCGCAACATGGTGAAGATAGGT
Source organism: Mesorhizobium sp. ORS 3324 (assembly GCA_000824825.2). Lineage (GTDB taxonomy): Bacteria > Pseudomonadota > Alphaproteobacteria > Rhizobiales > Rhizobiaceae > Mesorhizobium. The sequence goes on along the minus strand of LM655187.1, from coordinate 198,916 downwards.
TTAACGAAGGAGACTGGAACTCCGGCGCCATATCGGCCAAAGAAACGCGGGTCGCAGATTATCCGAAGACCGGCACCGGCAGTGGATGAACAGGCGGCGGGAGAGAGAAAGCCGAGATGGACGTTGTACGAAAGTCAGAAGCGCTTTTGCGCGCGGCCACCAGGCGACCGATCAGAGAAATCCGGCGCCTAGCGCTGGACTTGAAGCGGCTGTGGCGGCATTGGGTGAAGGCGGACACGGCGCGCTACAACAAGATATTCATCGCCGGCTGCGCACGCAGCGGAACGACGCTCACGCAGCGCCTGATGGGATGTTTCGAAGACACTTTCGTCCATCGGGCCGAAGCAAAACACACCCAGCTGGATATGCTGGACCGCCCGGAAGCAAACCTGGTCGTCAAGCGCACCGAGCGGGGTCATGTGCATCTGGCGAAACTGCCGAGTGCCATCGGCCTCATCTATTGCGTTCGCCACCCGTTCGACGTGCTCACAAGCTCGCATCCGCAAAGCAGGGCGCAGCGCCGGTTCCACGTCACGCCCGAGCGCTGGCTGGCGGAATATGACGCTTTGCTGCGGTTGAGGAAAGCACAGCCCGGCCGTGCGATCGCTTACGTTCGGTATGAAGACATGATCGCTCAGCCCGACGCCATTCAGGAGCGGATCGCGCAGGCGTTCAAACTCAAGCCGCATATCCGGTTCAGCGAGGATCCAAGCAATCCGATACGCGCAACCTCCCTGAGGAAGTGGGAGCGAAACGAAGAGTTCCGAACCTATCTGGCCACCCTGCCGCCGGCCTTTCTCGCTCGCCTCCAAGAGTTCTGCGACGAGTTCGGCTACGATGTGCCGGAGCGGGCGAACGCATGACTTCGCCGTTCGGTCTTGTCGCCGAACGGCATGGCCCATTGATTACGCCCTGCATGCCGCCGGGTGACGACGGAGCCAGCATCAACGGTCCCGTTGCTGGTCCGGGATGCTGGCCTGGGCGATCGGGCGAACCGGGCTTGCGACGATCGATCGCGGACCTGTTGAACCGGCTCGGGGTCTGATGCATGGCGCCCAAAGGTGTGCAGCGATCTTGGGAAAACGACATGCATAAAAACGAAGACCTTCACTTAGCGAACCCAGGCTCAGCGCTGCTGCAGCGCCAGTCGCACGCCGAGGGTGCAGTATATGCCGCCGACCACCTTGCCCTGCCATTTCAGCACGGCCGGGTTGCGGCGCAGGAAGGAGCCGAGACCTCCGGCCGAGATAGCGAAGACCACGGTGCTGAAGAGGCCGAGAAGGACGAAGACGGCGCCGAGGACCGTCAGCTGGAGCACGACCAGTCCGTTTTCCGGGCGCACGAACTGGGGCAGGAAGGCGAGGAAGAACAGCGCGGTCTTCGGGTTCAGCACCTCGGTCAATATGGCTTGCCGGAACGCCTTGTCCGCCGGTGTCGGCAGAGCGCCGCGGGCGAGATCGGCCGGCGCCTTCTCGATGATGGCGCGGATGCCGAGGTAAACGAGATAGGCCGCGCCGATATATTTGATGATGGAAAACAGCATTGCCGAGGTGGCGATGACGGCCGAGATGCCTAAGATCGCCATGACGGTGTGAACGACGTCGCCCGCCGCGATGCCGGCCCCGGTGGCAATGCCGACCTTGGTTCCCGAGCTGGTCGCCCGCGCCACGGTGAGCAGCGTGGCCGGTCCTGGAATGAAGACGAAGCCAAGCACGACCGCGACATAGGTCGCCAATGTGGCCAGATCGACCATCGCCGGGTTCCGCTGCGGACCGGGGACAGCAAGACACCCTTTGCGCGGAAAGGCAATGCGAGAGCGATGCCGGCAGCAGAATAGCGGACAAGCACGGGCTGCGGTGGTGTTCCGGCGATCCGCGCCTTAAGAACGTGGTCTCAGCCGAATCCGGGAATCACTCTCATGCAAACATCGATGGCGGGTCGGACATCGACGGCCGGCATTCCGGCGGAGGGATGCGATCCGAAGCGACGCGTGCTGAAGGACGTGTTCGGCTTCGACGATTTTCGACCCGGGCAGGCCGACGTGATCGAGACGCTGCTCTCCGGCCGTCACGTGCTGGCGGTCATGCCGACCGGCGCTGGCAAGTCGCTCTGCTACCAGGTTCCGGCGCTGATGCTCGGCGGGCTCACCATCGTCGTCTCGCCGCTGGTTGCGCTGATGCAGGATCAGGTCGCGGCGCTGCGGCTGGCCGGCGTTGCCGCCGAGACGATCAACTCCTCGCTCGACCGCGACGCCAATGTCGCGGCATGGCGCCGGGTCGCGTCGGGCCAGACGCGACTGCTCTATCTCGCGCCGGAGCGGCTGATGACCGAGAGGATGCTCGACGCGCTCGCCAGGCTCGACATCCGCCTGATCGCCGTCGACGAGGCGCATTGCATCTCGCAATGGGGGCCGGCCTTCCGGCGCGAATATGAGGATCTCGCGCAGTTGCGCGATGTCTTTCCGAAAGTGCCGATCATCGCGCTGACGGCGACCGCGGACGAGACGACGCGCACCGACATTTCGACGCGGCTGTTTGCCGACCGCGTCGACACGCTGGTGCTGGGCTTCGACCGGCCGAACATCAAGCTCGCCATCGAGCCGAAGCAGGACAGCAAGCGCCAGCTGCTGCGTTTCGTCGAGCGCCATGCGGGGCAGAGCGGCATCGTCTATTGCCTGTCGCGCCGCAAGACGGAGGAGATGGCCGCTTTCCTCGAGAAAAACGGCGTCACCGCGCTCGCCTATCATGCCGGCATGAGCAAGGACGCGCGCGAAGCCAACCAGAACGCCTTCATGACGCTGTCGGGCGTCGTCATGGTGGCGACCATCGCCTTCGGCATGGGCATCGACAAGCCGGACGTCGCCTTTGTCTTCCATACCGACCTGCCGGCCAGCCTCGAGGCCTATTACCAGGAGATCGGCCGCGCCGGCCGCGACGGGCGCTCCGCCGAGGCGCATATGCTCTATGGCCTCGGCGACATCCGCACGCGCCGCCTGTTCATCGACGACGAAGACGCCTCGCCCGAGCACAAGCGGCGCTCGCACGGCCGATTGGACACCCTGATCGGCTATTGCGAGACGGCGCAGTGCCGACGCCAGGTCCTGCTCGGCTATTTCGGCGAAGCGGCGCAGCCTTGCGGCAATTGCGACAACTGCCTCAACCAGGCGCCGCGCGCGGACGGCAGCGCCGAGGCGCGCATCATCCTTTCGGCCGTCGCGCAAACCGGCGAGCGGTTCGGCGCCTCCCATGTCGTCGACATCCTGCTCGGCCACGAGACCGAGAAAGTGCTGGCCAGGGGGCATCAAAGGCTTGCCAGCTTCGGCACCGGCGCGGCGCACAAGCGGCCTGCCTGGTTGTCGCTGATCCGCCAGCTCGTGGCGGGCGGGTTCCTGATGCCGGACCCGGACGGCTATGGTGGCCTTGCCATTTCCGAAAGCGGCCGCGCGCTCGGCCGCGGCGAGGTCGCGTTCGAGTATCGCGTCGAGACGCGGCACCGTTCCCTGCGCAACAAGGCGCGTTCGGCCCAGGGTGCCGCCGCCGGCACGGAAGATCTCGACGCCGCGCTGCTCGGAGCGCTCAAGGCTTTACGGCTGCGCCTGGCGAAGGAACGCCAGGTGCCGGCCTATGTCGTCTTCTCCGACCGCACGCTGATCGACATGGCCGAGCGCCGCCCGCGCGACCTCGACGCCTTCGCCGAGGTCAACGGCGTCGGCGAGGCCAAGCTCAGGGAGTTCGGCGAGGCGTTCTTGAGCGCGATCGCGGCGCACCTGTCGCAGGATCGGACCAAGGGCATCTCGTTGCCGGACTGAGCGGTGCTGTGCGGCCACCCTCTGGCGTGGCCGAGCATCAATATCCTGGAAGTTTACCGGCCCAGCGATCCCGTCCCGCCCAATACGGGCAGTGCGGGCAATTTTCGCCTTCCGGATAGTCGATCCCCTCCTCATGCGGGCAACCGAGAATTCCGTTGACCATCACCACCGAATGGACATCCTGCTCCCACAGGAACGCGGCGATTTCTGCAAAGATCGTATCATCCCGGCGCAGATCGCCAGTTTCGGAAAACCAGCGACGCGGGTCGCCCGGTTCGGAATACGGACCCGGGATGATGGTGGCAGCCACCTTCGTGGCACGGCTGTCGTCGGGCCCATAGAAGGCGATGGTGCCCACGGGATAGCTCCGCACGCCCTTCTTGGCCTTCTTCTCGATCCACTTCCTGGCCCGCTGTTCCGGTTTCATGCTTGTTGCTTCGTCGCAAGTTGGCAAAGGTATCCTTCGCCAGAACAGACATAAGACCAGCAAGGGAAAGGCGGATCAAGGACGTGATACGAGGTCAGCAGTGGATCAGTCTAACGCGCCTGCTGCGGGCATTTTCCTGAAGTGTCGCACAGCGCGAGCGATTACGTGCGCGATCTTGTCCGCAAAGATCAAGAACGGAACGACAAGATCGCAGCCGTACAGAGCTTTGTCGATGAGGGCTTGAAGAGCGGGGTCGGCCGGCGCTCCAAGGATGAGCTTTTCGCGGAGGCGGTCAACCGAACAAAGGCGCTGCGCGGCAAGCGATAATGGGTTTCCGCTTTCGATAGTGACGCGGCGAGCGAGAACCGTCGTCCCTTCAATAATGCGCGTAGCCGCTCAACGGACATCTCTGGGACGCGGGAACCTCGAAGGTGCCGTCAATGCCGCTACAGGTGTGGAACCCGGACTTTCGCTGCGCCGGCTTGGCTGCCTTTGGCGCCGGTCTTGGATTGGCTGCTTCGCGTTGCTGGTCACGTCGCGGCTTCTCACGGACGGCCGGTTGCGGCTTCTGTGTCGCTTCCGACGGGGCACTTTCCTGCTTCCTCGCTTCCGCTTCCGACGCTCGCTGGGCGCGGTAGCTCTTCAGGGCGTCGTCCGTGTCGAGCTTCAGGCGAGCATATTGCTTTGAGGTGAGAAAGGTGGTCGGGGGCAGCCGGTTCTCTTCCTGCCACCGGCCGATGGCGCGGCGCGTCTTGAGGCCGAGGTTGCCGTCGGCCTGGTCCAGGTCGTAGCCGATCGCCAGCAGCCTCTCCTGCAACTCGATCTTTTCCTGACGACCAAGCCCGATCGCGCTTTCCGTCAGTTCGGTTCCAGTATCTGTTTCCGGATCGGCGGCCGTGGCCGGACGTTCCGCCACGGTGGCCGATCGCGACGCGTCGCTCTCTGTTTTGGCGACAACGGTCGGCGCCTTTTTGAGCTGATCGATGTTGAGGCGAGCGAGATCCGCGAACGCCCCCTTTGGGAATTGCTGCAGATAGGCTTCATAATGCGCGAGCGTGTTGCGCTTGGAGGCTTCGTCCCACACGCGCTGCTCGATTTCCCATCCACGCGCATCAGAGCTTGGCGGCTCGGTCGGGGTCTCGGTTGCAGGTAGCTGCGGGGCCGCGGCGTCCGGTGGCGGCGATTGCGGACCGATAAAGACCTCGCGGCCGAGCGAGGCATTGTGCCAGGGCCGCTGGCGCCCGTTCGTTTCGGCCGCCACTTCGCCGCGAACGCGGGTGAGCGCGCTCTGGATCTCCACGCCCGGTTCGCTGAGATGCCTGGCCAGCGACATTGTATAGGGGCTGTTGGCGCCGTTGCCGTCGTAGGACACGGAACCAGGATCGGTCGCAAAGGCGATCAACACGCCGCCGGTGCCGACTTCCGACCCGCTGACGTCGATGGGCGCCAGGCCCGGCGCGGTGGCCGAGCGGCTTTTCGGCAGCGAGGCTGCCAGGGTCCTCGCCAGCGGATTGTCGCGGCAGGCATCGAGGATGACGATGCCGACGGCCGGGTCGGGCGGCAGAGCAGAGAGCAATTCGTCGATCTGGATGGTGCGGGTCTTGAGATGCGCCGGAGCCGTAAGCTCGGCATCGACCGGGATCAGATAATTCTTGCCGTTCACCTGCATGCCGTGGCCGGCGTAATAGATCAGCGCCGTATCCGCGTCGTATGAGGCCTCGGCAAACCTGTTCAGCCGGTCGCGCATTCCGGCATAGTCGAGATCGATGCCTTCGATGACGTTGAACCCTGCCTTGCGCAAGACTTCGGCCATCAGCCGCGCATCGCCGGCCGGATTGGGAAGGGCCGGCGCGTAGACATATTTGCTGTTGCCGATGACCAGAGCGACCCGATTGTTGCCGGCGGCAAGGGCGCCTGCCTGCAGCAGATCGGCCGCGGCCAGGAAGAACAAACCAACAATGGCGGCCCAGAACCTCATCTCGCGCACTCTCAAAACAAGTTGCGGCTTTGCCTGCTCGTTCCAGTCGCAATTTCATGTGGGGGATGTCCCTTCCATGAAATATGTAACACATAAGCGGGGCCGACCGTGCATCCTGCTTCGCGCCGAGGATGTGCCGGCAGCCGGTTTTCGTCCTGCCACCGGCCGGTGGCTTGGCGCGTCTTGATGCCGAGGGTTCTGGTGTGATGCCCGATACAAAAGCACCGCCACGGTGGCGTAAACCGGTTACACAGAGCAGGAAATATCCCCGGCTTCCTGGGAGTGGCGAGTCAGCGTCCCAGAGGCTGCGTGGGCGTGTCGTCGGTTGGCTGTTAGCGCGGCGACCGGAACGCTCCACGCCTCGCGAGCGGGATAGCGAAATCTCGTGAAGGCAAAGTCAAGCCGCGTTCTCCGTTCTGTATCGGCGACGGGCGGAGACTGGGAGAGATGGATACCATGCGCGTGGCGCGTCTGGAAGTTGGCAGGACATGGACGCGGGGTGGCCCGCGTGCGGGCGCTTGGCCGAGCGGTGCAACGCAGCGCCACCTCGCAGCGATCCTGGCCTGCGACGTGGTCGGCTATTCGCGGCTGACGGAGCGCGACGAGCGCGGCACGCTCGAGCGGCTGAAGATCTACCGCAAGGACCTCCTCGAACCGCTGGTCTGCGAGCACCAGGGTCGGATCGTCAAGCTCACCGGCGACGGCATGCTGTGCGAGTTCGCGAGCGTCGTCAACGCGGTGACCTCGGCGATAGCGATCCAGCAGGCCTTGGCAGAACACGAGGCGGAGACGCCCGAGGAAAAGCGAATTCGCTTCCGCATCGGCGTCAATCTCGGCGACGTGGTCTGCGAAGAGGACGGCGACCTCTACGGCGATGGGGTCAACATCGCCGCCCGCCTCGAAAGCATCGCCGATCCCGGCGCCGTGGTCGTCTCGGGCACGGCCTACGACCACCTTCAGGGCAAGCTCGACTGCGGCTTCACGCCGCTCGGCGACCTGCGCCTCAAGAACATCGAGCGGCCTGTGCGAGCCTATCGCGTCGAGACCGACACCAGCGTCTCGGTGGCCGCACCGCCACCCCTGCCCGAGAAACCCTCGATCGCGGTTCTGCCTTTCACCAACATGAGCGGCGACCCCGACCAGGAATACTTCGCCGACGGGCTGGTGGAGGACATCATCACGGGATTGAGCCGGGTGAACTCGTTCTTCGTGATCGCCCGCAACTCGTCCTTCACCTATAAGGGCCGGGCGGTGGACCTGCGCCAGGTCGGGCGCGAACTGGGCGTCCACTACGTGCTCGAAGGCAGCATCCGCAGAGCAGGATCGCGGGTGCGCATCAGTGGGCAGTTAGTGGACGCTATCAGCGGACATCATGTCTGGGCCGGCCGCTTCGAGGGCGACGTGAGCGACATCTTCGACCTGCAGGACAACGTGACCGAGAGCGTCGTCGGCGCAGTCGAGCCGAGCATCCGGCTGGAGGAGATCAAGCAGGCGCGCATGAAGCCGACCGACTACATCAGCGCGTACGACCTCTACCTTCGCGCGCTGCCGCGCTTCTACAGCATGACGCGCGAAGGCTTTGCCGACGTGCGCCGACTCACGAACGAGGCGCTCAGCATCGACCCCGGCTTCAGCTTGGCGAAGGCGCTCGGCGCCTATATCCGCAGCCTATCGGTGAGCCAGTGCTGGCACGAGCCCGACGATACCAGAGTCGCCGCGCGCATGGCCCGCGAGGTATTGGCGGAAGCGCGCGACGACCCCACGAGCCTGCGCTTCGCCGCGCAGGTGATCGCCTATAGCGCGAAGGAGTACGAGATGGCGCTGGGCACGATCGAACGATCCCTGCTGCTCAACCCCAATTCGGCGCAGGGCCATACGGGCAGCGGCTGGGTGAACGCGCATTCCGGCCGCCCGCTCGTCGCGATCGAGCACTTTCACAGGGCGATGCGGCTGAGCCCGATCGATCCCGAGAAGGGCATCGCGCTCTCCGGCATCGGGATGAGCTACCTGATGCTCGAGCGCTACGAGGAAGCGCTGGCATGGGGAGAACGCGCGCTGCACGAGATGCCGAACTACGGCTCCTCGCACCGGGTGGTGATCATGGCGCTGGTCAAACTCAACCGGCTGGACGAAGCGCGAGCGGCGGCGCGCCGGTTGATGGAGGCGTTCCCGACCTACACGCTCAGCCTGCAGAGGCAGATCAACCCTTGGCAGGACAAGGCGTTCGCAGAGCGTTACGTCGAGGCGCTCGGCATCTCCGGCGTGCCGGAATGATCGTCGCGGCCCTTGCGCACTATGGAGCCAAAGACTTAACCGCCCGTTCTCCACATCGAGGAGGCCGGCCTCTGCTCCACGCACTTGACGCGACTGCAAACGGGGGCATGCTCGGCGGGCGGCCTGCTTCCCGACCCGACGGAGTCCCATCATGCAGTGGTCCTACCCGATCCTCCGTGTCGGCGACACCGAGATCCGCATCCACCTGACCTTCCTGCTGCTGCTCGCATGGATCGGCATCGCCTATTTCCAGGAGGGTGGAACGTCGGCTGCGATCAAGGGCGTCGTCTTCATCGGCGCCGTGTTCGCCTGCGTGGTCTTGCATGAGCTCGGCCATGCCGCTGCCGCCAGTCGCTACGGCATCCGAACTCCAAAGATCACGCTCTTGCCGATCGGCGGCGTCGCGGAGCTGGAGCGCCTACCCGAGAAGCCGTCTGAAGAGATCGTCGTTGCGCTCGCCGGCCCGCTGGTCAATGTCGTCATTGCCTCTTTCCTCGTCGTCGCGCTCGGGACCACCGTCGGCGTCGATGCGCTGACGTCGATGGATAACCCGCATGTCGCGTTCGTGGCTCGCCTTGCCGCCGTCAACATCTGGCTGGTCCTGTTCAACCTCATTCCGGCCTTTCCGATGGATGGCGGGCGCGTGCTGCGCGCCTTGCTCGCCACGCGCTATAACCGCGTGCGCGCGACGGAGATTGCGGGGACTGTTGGCCAGTTCGCCGCCTTCGCCTTCGGCTTCATCGGTCTCGTCGCCGGCAACGTGCTGCTCATATTCGTTGCGATCTTCGTCTACCTCGCTGCCACGGCCGAAACGCAGGCGATGGGGCTCGAGGCAGCGGCGCGTGCCGTTGACGTCCGTGACGTCATGATCAGCCGGTTCGAAAGCCTGCCTGCGACCGCGACTCTCGACGAGGCGGCACAGGCCTTGTTGCGCACGACGCAACACGAGTTCCCGATCGTCGACGGTGGCGGCAAGCTGCGCGGCGTGCTGACGCGTGAAGGGCTCGTCGCCGGCCTGCAGCAGCGCGGCGGTCGGACTCCTGTGGTCGAGGCAATGGCGGCAAATATCCCGATTGTGCGCGACCATGAGAAGCTCATCAAGGCGCTCGAACCCCTGAAGAGGGGATCTGCACCTGCCGTCGGCGTTGTGGATGCCAAGGGCCGTTTGGTCGGCTATGTCATTATCGAAAACGTCGGCGAGCTCATGCTGCTGCGCAGCGCCGTCGCAAGCTGACAGATATCGGTCGGGCCGCCGCCCATGGATGTACGGCTGGCGCGCGTGATTGTACGTGTGCTGCCTTCTGAACTAGGGACCGCATAGTTTCGTCCCCCGGAACGGTCTCGGTCGCGGCCAGGAAAAACAAACCGACAATAGTGGCCCAGAGCTGAGCGGCGCGGATTTCGGCCGGTAATGCTTTGTCGATATCAGCCCGGGTCCCGGCGACGCCGCACAATCGGCATGCGCGTGTCTTGACGAGCCCCAGAGCTGAGTTCGATCGGATTGACGTATGTCAAAGCGCATTTGAATTGAGGAGGCCATCATCACGAATGTGAAGAACTTGGAAGCCATGCTGTGCTTGAACGAGCTTGGCAGATTTGGCAGCGAGACCATCGGGCTTTCGGCGCGATCATGCTTGCGCTCGGGCTTGCCCTTTTTCTGTTGCTGACGCCCTCACACGCGGCGACTGAGTTCGGTATTTCACGAGCTGTTTCGTCAGCCAGGGTCGTTCTGTCAGTTGCAGACTGTAAGGTGGATAGGGCGGTTTCCACGCGGGGCTTAGCGTCGGCAGCCGCTCTGGATGAATCAGGCTGCCAAGACGACGCAGCCCATACCGATTGCAGCCTGTGCGGCGGCGGACACTGCTTCGGTTGTACGGCCCTCATTCTGTCGGCAGCGCCGGGAATTGAGTTTGCACCGGGGCCTGATGCCGAGGCTTTTCTGAACCAAACCGGGCCGACATTCACAAAGCCCGACGAACCCTTTCGACCTCCTCGTTCCGTTCTCTGACGACCTGCCTCGGCGCGAATCCCTTGTTTGCCGAGATATTCACGGCGGCAAGCACTCGCACCTCGCGAACGCATTTCGGGGAGCAGATTCATGAACTTGCGACAGAAGCCGCCAGGGCATCTGGGCCGCGGAAACGGGCGGGGGCTCTCCGGAACCGATGCCCCTGCCGATCGGTGGCTTCACGCCAAAAGAAACCCCGATCTGCCGGCGGGAGAAACCCTCGCCGTCGAGCTGATGCCTCAAGAATCAGGCGAGTTCGGATCCTTATGCCTCGTTGCGCATGTTCCGCGACCGCCTCATCGCCGAATAGGAGGACCCGATGTCAATCCATAGCATCAAGGTGAAGTTTAGTGCGGCAGCCACATTCGCTTTCTTCGGTCTGGTCTCGCTGCTTGCCGCGCAGGAAGCAGGTGCGCCACAAGGGTCAACCATGATGCAGGGTGACCAGGGGCCACACCTTATGATGAGCCCCGGCCTCATGATGCCGGTCATGAATCCCGCCAAAGGCAGGAAGCTATTCGCTGAAAAGGGCTGCGTCGCCTGCCATTCCGTCAACGGTATCGGCGGAACCGACGCTGCGGCGCTCGATGCCTCGACCATGACCCCGATGATGAACCCGTTCGATTTCACGGCCCGGATGTGGACCGGCGCAGAGGCGATGATCGACATGCAGCGCGAGGAGCTGGGCGAGCAGATCCAGTTCACCGGCCAGGAGCTCGCCGACATTATTGCTTTTGCCCATGATGCCGAGGAGCAGAAGAAGTTTTCGGAAGCCGACATTCCTCCCGAGATCGACAAGCTGTTGCACGCTGATGAGGAAGACGGCCGCAGCGATCACGAGATGAAAGGGGGCAATGAGATGATGAAGCGCGGCGGTGGGATGAAGCACTGAGCCGATGGGCACCGCCAGTGCAAGCAGGAGATCGCGATGTCAACGCATGACCATTCAAATCAGGAACACCCGCAAGATTCGTTTCTGACGTCCCGTGCAGGCCTCGTCCTGCTTGGCTTCCTTGCGATCGGCGGGTTCCTGCTTTTCACCGAGCACCGCGCCCATGTCCTTGGCGCGCTGTTCTATCTGCTGCCGTTCGGCTGCCTCTTCATGCACTTCTTCATGCATGGAGGACATGGCCATGGCGGGCATGGCGGTCACCGCAACCAGCCCGATGAAAGGAATCCGTCATGAGCGCCGACAGTCAAGCCTATGGCCTCTGGAGCCTGGTCATCGTCAATTCTGCCGTCTTCATCCTGTTCGCCTACAGCTTCTTCAAGCCGACGACGACCCGCGACTGGCGATCGTTCGGCGCGTTCAGCGCGTTCCTGGTCGCGCTGTTCGCGGAGATGTATGGTTTTCCGCTTACCATCTATTTGCTGTCCGGTTGGCTGCAGTCCCGCTATCCGGGGATCGACTGGTTTTCGCACGATGCCGGGCACCTGCTGGAAATGATGTTCGGCTGGCGGGTCAATCCACACTTCGGGCCGTTCCATCTGCTGAGCTTCTTGCTCATCGGCGGCGGTTTCTGGCTGATCGCGGTCGCGTGGCGAGCTCTGTACGACGCCCAGCAGCATCGTTCTCTCGCGACCGCCGGACCGTATAGCTATGTCCGGCACCCGCAATATGTCGGCTTCATCCTGGTGATGCTCGGCTTCCTCGTTCAATGGCCGACGCTGCTGACACTGGCGATGTTCCCGGTGCTGGTCGTCATGTATGTGAGGCTGGCGCGGGCCGAGGAGCGCGAAGCGATCACCGAGTTCGGCGATGCCTACCGCAAATACATGGCGCAGGTTCCAGGGTTCATTCCGCGCTGGAACCGGTTGTCCGGCGGTTCGGTCGGCGGCCCCGCCAGGCCGGATGAGACCTAACGCAATGACGCAGCAGCGTCGATCCTGGCCGTTCTCGGCAATCTTGCTCGCCGTCTTCGGTGTGGCGCTCGTCTGCATCGGCGCCTTCTTCATGTTCCTTCGGCCGCCGCTTCTGCCGGAGGACATGCGGTTCATCGGCGTGTCGCTGGAACAGGTCCAGGCCGAGCAGCCGCGTATGGCATCGTGGCTGCTGCGCATGTTTCAGGTGCTCGGCGGGTACGCCGCGGCATCCGGCATTTTGACGGTCACGGTCGCCGCTACGTCGTTCCGGCGGCACGAGCGGATGGTCTTTCTGGGCGTGCTCGCCGCCGGTGCCGTTTCCATCGGATGGATGGTTGCCGTCAACTTTGTCATCGACTCCGATTTCCGGTGGGTCCTGCTGGCTGTCGCGACCCTCTGGGCGGCGAGCGTATGTCTGTTCGTGGTCGAGTACGGACAAGCGGCCATGCGCGCGAGCAGGACAGGGTAGGCTGATGTCCGGCGTTGTCTTTTCCGCGAAGGATCTCACCAAGACCTACGTCTCGGGCGAGACCCAAGTGCACGCGCTGCGCGGCGTGGATCTCGAGATTTTCGCAGGTGAGGTGGTGGTGATGCTCGGCCCGTCGGGCAGCGGGAAATCGACATTGCTCAACATCATGGGCGGGCTTGATCATGCGACCAGCGGCGAGCTTTCCTTCAAGGATTTGCGACTGACCGACCTCGATGACCGGGGACTGACATCCTACCGCCGCCGCCACGTCGGTTTCGTGTTCCAGTTCTATAATCTGATCCCCAGCCTGACGGCTTACGAAAACGTCGCGCTGGTCACCGAGATTTCCGACGATCCGATGCGTCCCGAAGAAGCTCTCGCTCTCGTCGGGCTGGAGCCGCGCATGCATCACTTCCCGGCGCAGCTGTCCGGCGGCGAGCAGCAGCGCGTCGCCATCGCCCGGGCGATCGCCAAGCGTCCAGAGGTGCTGCTCTGCGATGAGCCGACAGGCGCACTCGACTCCAGGACGGGTGTTCGGGTGATCGATGCGCTGATGAAGGTCAACGCCGAACTCGGCACGACCATCGTCATCATCACCCACAACGCCGTCATCCAGGAAGTCGCGCACCGGGTCCTGTTCTTCAGCGACGGCCAGATATCGAAGGCCGTCACCAACGAGGCCCGGCGCGCCGTGGCCGAGCTGCAGTGGTGAAAAGCATGCGCGCCCTGGACATAAAGCTCTTCCGCGACCTCGTCCGCCTTTGGGCGCAGGCGCTGGCCATCGCGCTCGTGGTCGGCGGCGGGGTGGCGACGCTTCTTCTCGCCGTCGGTTCCTACCGTTCTCTCGATGAGACGAGGACTGCCTATTACGAGCGCTACGGCTTCGCCGATGTCTTCGCCACGGTGCGGCGGGCGCCGAAGGCCCTCGTCGACCGGATCGCCGAAATTCCCGGCGTGGCGGCCGTCGATGCGCGGATCGCGCAATTGGCGCTTCTCGACATACCAGGCCAGAGCGCACCGGCCACGGGAATGGTCGTCTCGTTGCCCGAGGTCGGCGAACCGAAGCTCAATCGCCTCTATATGCGTGCCGGCCGCACGCCCGATCCGAGCCGGGAAGATGAGGCCGTCGTCAACGAGAACTTCGCCGAAGCGCACCGGTTCACGCTGGGCTCGAGCTTCGCTGCAATCCTCAACGGCCGCAAGCGCGACCTGACGATCGTCGGCATCGCCCTTTCTCCCGAGTACATCTATGCCGTCGGCCCCGGCGACATCATGCCGGACGGCCGCCGATTCGGCGTCATCTGGATGTCCGAACGGGCTCTGGCCAGCGTCTATGATCTGGAAGGCGCCTTTTCGTCCGTGTCGCTGAAGCTGCTGCCAGGAACGTCGGAGCGCGAGGCGATCACGCGTCTTGACGACCTGCTAGACCGCTATGGCGGGCGGGCTGCCTATGGGCGCAAGGACCAGACATCGCATGCCTGGCTCGATCACGAGCTCGACATGCTAAACAACATGAGCCGCACGCTGCCGCCGATCTTCCTGCTGGTCTCGGCATTCCTCGTGAACCTTACCCTCAGCCGCCTCGTTTCGCTCGAGCGCGAACAGATCGGCCTGCTGAAGGCGCTCGGCTACCGCAACACCAGCATCGTCCTGCACTACCTGAAATTCGTGGGCATCATCACGTCGGTCGGCATCGTCATCGGCAGCGTGGTCGGCACGTGGCTGGGCAGCTATGTGACCGGGATATTCGCAGACTTTTTCCGCTTCCCTTTTCTTCTGTTCACCAAGAGTCCCGATCTCTACGTCGCAGCGGCTGGCTTGAGTTTGTTTGCCGCGGCAGTCGGCGCACTGCGCGCCTTGCGCGAAGCCGTCAATCTGGCTCCTGCCGTTGCCATGCAGCCGCCGGCTCCGCCGGTTTTCCGTAGAACGCTGCCGTTGAGCCTCAGTCTGGCAGGCCTTGTCTCGCAGCCGACGAGAATGATGTTGCGCAACATCGCGCGCCATCCAATTCGCTCCTCTTTCACTGCGCTCGGCATGTCGCTGGCGACGGCAATCCTGATCGTGTCGCTCTTCACGGGGGGCACGATGGAGCAGCTCATCGACGTCACCTACTTCCTTGCGGATCGTCAGGACGCGACCGTGAGCTTCGTCGAGAAGCGTCCGCGGGAAGTGGCCTTCCAGATTGCGAGACTTCCGGGCGTCCTCAACGCAGAGCCTTATCGGGAAGTCCAGGTCCGTGTCCGCAACGGCCATGTCGAGCGCCGTATCATGATCCGCGCGAGACCGCGCGGAGCGGAGCTCAACCGCATCATCGATGCCGACCTGCAGCCTGTGGTCCTGCCGGAATCGGGTCTCGCGATCTCGGACATGCTTGCCAAAATACTGAAGGTGCGGGTTGGCGACACCGTCGAGGTCGATCTGCTCGACGGCGAGCGCCGAACGGTCTCGCTTCCGGTGGCGGCGCTGGTCGAGGACTATCTCGGCATTCGCGGGATAATGGATCAGGAGGCGCTCGCCAAGCTGTTGCGCGAAGCGCCGATGGCGAACGGCGTCAGCGTGAGCCTGGACAGGAACAGGCAGGATCAGTTCTACACGGCGGTCGAGGACATACCGGTCGTGAGCAGCCTGGCTCTGCAGGCGGCATCCCTCGCCAGTTTCCGCGATGCCGTGGCAATTCTGATTACGACGATGTCCAGCATCTACACGGGACTTGCGGCCGTCATCGCGTTCGGCGTGGTCTACAACAATGCTCGTGTATCCCTGTCAGAGCGAGCCAGGGAACTGGCAAGCCTGCGGGTCCTGGGTTTCAGGCAGGGTGAGGTGCTGCGCATCCTGCTGCTGGAACTCGCGCTGTTGACGCTGATCGCGCAGCCGCCTGGCTGGGCCATCGGGTACGGTCTTGCCTGGATCATGAAGACGAATCTTGCCGGCGAACTGATGCGGGTGCGTCTGGTCGTCGAGCCTGCAACCTATGTTTTCGCCAGCGCGATCGTCATTGCGGCGGCTGTGCTCTCAGCGCTGATCGTCCGTAGGCGAGTCAATCAACTCGACCTTGTTGCCGTTCTCAAGACGCGGGATTGAAGGCCATGCGTACCAACTGGATGAAAAGAATCGGCGGCGTTGCGGCCTTTGGGCTGATCGCTGCAGCTGCGGTCTGGTTCGCATGGCCGCGGCCCATCCCGGTCGACCTGGCGACGGTGGCCAAAGGCTCGATGGAGGTCACGGTCGACGATGAAGCCAAGACCCAGGTGCGCCACGTCTATACGGTGTCGGCGCCGATCGCCGGCAAGGTTCTCAGAATCTCGCCGCCGCACCATGTCGGGGACGAGGTCGCCAAGGACCAAACCGTGGTGGCGGTGATGCAGCCGGCCACTCCCAGCTTTCATGATGTCCGCACACACGAGGAGCTGCTGGCGGCGCTGGGCGCGGCCGAAGCGGCCGTGACGTTCGCGGAAGCGGAGGTAAAGCGGCTCGAAGCGGCGCTCGGGTATTCTCGTACCGAACTCGATCGCGCGGAAAAGCTCGCCAAGAGCGGGGCGATGTCGCAGGGGGATCTCGACAAGGCGAGGTTCGAAGCCGACACTAACGAGGCAGCCTTGGCGAGCGCGAAAGCGCAGGTCGAAGTACGGCGCAACGAACAGGCGATGATCCAGGCGCGTCTCGGCCAGCCTGCCGACAACACCGCACAATCGGATCCGGCCTGCTGCATCCAACTTCGTGCGCCAGTGAGCGGCCGCATTCTGAAGATCGTTCAGGAGAGCGAGGGCATGGTCCAGCCGGGCGCGCCGCTGGTCGAGATCGGCGATCCGCACGATGTGCAGGTGGTGGCGGACCTGCTTTCGACCTACGCGGTTCAGATCAGGCCCGGTGCCGCGGCCCGGATCGATGGCTGGGGAGGAGCCGCACTTCAGGGCAAGGTGACACGAGTCGATCCAGCCGGCTTCCTCAAGGTCTCCGCCCTCGGAATCGAGGAGCAGCGTGTCCATACGGAGATCGACTTCGTCGACCCTCCCGAAAAATGGTCGCAGCTCGGCCACGAGTATCGTGTCATCGTGCACGTGACGAGCTGGCGGGACGACAATGTCCTTGCCGTCCCGGTGGCGGCACTGTTTCGAAAGGGTGACGACTGGGCCGTCTATCTCGCCAAGGACGGACGAGCGCGTACGACCGTGGTTAAGATCGGTCACCGGAACAGCAGGGTGGCCGAGGTCGAGTCGG
This sequence comes from Mesorhizobium sp. ORS 3324, assembly GCA_000824825.2. Classification (GTDB taxonomy): domain Bacteria; phylum Pseudomonadota; class Alphaproteobacteria; order Rhizobiales; family Rhizobiaceae; genus Mesorhizobium. Next base: position 181,871 of record LM655187.1, on the reverse strand, counting down.
GCCTGTCGGAAGGCGATCGGGTCGTGCTGCACCCGAGCGACCGGGTGGGCGAAGGCGTAGCGGTGCGCGACCGGAGCGTTCAATAGACCCAGGCTTCGAGCCTGAAAGCATGGCTTACTGGGAGTTCTGCAAAGCGCGCAGCACGAAGCAGGATGGCGGAGAGGGAGGGATTCGAACCCCCGATACCCTTGCGAGTATGCCGCATTTCGAGTGCGGTGCATTCGACCACTCTGCCACCTCTCCGCGAGGTCATGGTCAGCCGTTGCCGGCGCGGCGCACTAGATAACGGCTGACCGCTGCAGTTACAAGGCCTTATTCCACCGATTTTCGGCTTCTGTGGAGAGCGGCGGGGTAGCGGCGGTCCGGCCTTGCCGGCAGCACGGCTCGGCACGTCTTTGTTGTCTGGCGCGCGCTTTCGCGCCGCGGGATGCACCGGCGCGGGCCGACATATGCTGCGGCATCAGGCGCCCGTGCGACCCGCGGATGTTGCAGCTTCCCAAAGACAGGCCCATCGCCTTGACTTCCGCGCAACCTTCGGTTAGGGACAGCCCGCATCCGGCGTGGGGGCTTCTCCGCGCCGCTTGTTTTTTGAACCCGCAGACTGACAAAAAGACGGCCGAACCGCCTGAGGCGGCTCATCAAGGCCGACCGAACAGCGAAAGGCAAAAAAATGTTCGCAGTCATCAAAACGGGCGGCAAGCAGTATCGCGTCGCCGCCAACGATCTCTTGAAGATCGAGAAGGTCGAAGCCAAGGTCGGCGAAATCGTCGAGATCGGCAATGTGCTCGCGCATGGCGAGGGCGAGAACGTCACCTTCGGCACGCCGTTCGTCGACGGCGCCATGGTCACGGCGGAAGTCGTCGAGCAGGGCAAGAACCGCACCGTCATCGCTTTCAAGAAGCGCCGCCGCCAGAATTCGCGTCGCCGGATCGGCCACCGCCAGCTTCTGACCACCGTCAGGATCTCCGAGATCCTGCTGGGTGGCGCCAAGCCGTCGAAGAAGGCAGCAGCGAAGCCGGAAGCCAAGGCCGAAGTCGCGGCCGAGGCGAAGGCCGAAGCCGCTCCGAAGGAGGCCAAGGCCAAGAAGGAAGCCAAGGCGGAGGTTTCGAGCGAAGAGGCCAAGGCTGCTCCGCTGTTCAAGGCGCCGAAGGGCGAGCCGGACGACCTGACTGTCATCAAGGGCATCGGCCCGGTCGCGGCGAAGGATCTCGCCGAGCAGGGCATCGTCACCTTCGCGCAGCTCGCCAAGCTCACCGACAAGGATGTCGCCAAGATCGACGAGCACATGCCGTTCAGCGCCGACCAGATCAAGGACTGGCGCGAGCAGGCCAAGGAGCTGGCGAAGAAGTAAGACGGGCCGGCGAGAATCGTCGCCGGCACGCACTTGAAACGGAACGCGAACGCGTTCATAAGACCATTCAAGCGCCTCGCGGCGCATCGGAGTTAGGTAGATGGCACACAAGAAAGCTGGCGGTTCGTCGCGCAACGGTCGCGACTCCCATTCCAAGCGGCTCGGCGTGAAGAAGTTCGGCGGCGAAAGCGTGGTTGCCGGCAACATCATCATTCGTCAGCGCGGCACGCAATGGCATCCGGGCACCAACGTTGGCATGGGCACGGACCACACCCTCTTTGCGCTCGAAGCAGGCGCAGTCGCCTTCAACAAAAAAGCCAACGGCCGAACCTACGTGTCGGTAAACCCGATCACCAAAGCAGCGGAGTAGCCGGTTCCGCACCATAACACCGGCGCCCATCTCGGGAACCGGTGTCTGGCCAGGCCAGGAAAAGGATCAGGAGAGATGGGCTTCCATCTCTCCTTTTTCATTTTTCTTTGCCCTGGAGGACTAAAATGGTTGCCGAAGCGGAAGACACCGAAGACGAAAGTTACGCGATCGATTGCCCGATCCTCGCCACCGAGCGTCTGGTCATGCGCGCTCCGCGCGAAAGCGATCTCGAGCAACTGGTGGCTCTGGCCGACAACCGACATGTCGCGGAAATGCTGGCCCGCATGCCGCACCCCTACGGCGAGGCCGAAGGGAGAGCCTTCCTCGCCATGGCAGCCTCACGCCGCGCCGGCATCGTCTATGCGCTGACGCTCGCCGGAACCGGCACTTTCGTCGGGTGCGCGGGATTGAACACCACCGATCGCGGGCTGGAGCTCGGCTACTGGATCGGCGAACCCTATTGGAAGCGCGGCTATGCGACGGAGGCGGCGCACGCGCTGGTCGATCTCGCCTTCCAGAAGACCCCGATCCAGGTGCTGCATGCCTCGACCAGGGTCATCAATCCAGCCTCGCGCCGGGTCATCCACAAGTGCGGCTTCCAGTATGCCGGCCAGGGCATGCTGAACTCGATCGTCGCCGGCCAGGTGCCGGTCGAGCGCTATCGGCTGGACAGGAAGACGTGGACGAGCCTCAGGAACTGGGTGCATTTTTAGGCGTGTTGAAATTCAGGTGAGGCCAGTCTGCAAATGCCGGTTTCCTGCGCTTCCGGTGCTCACGTACTTTAAGTACGCTCCGCTCCGGTTCTCGGAAACCGTCATGTTCGACTCGGCCTGACCTGAATTGCAACACGCCTGGGTGCCGAGTGTTGAAGGTCGAAAACCGGCTCATCCAAGCTCGACCCAGACCGGCAGGTGGTCGGAGCCGACCGCTTCGCGGTCGACCCAAAGGCGCTTCAGCGATTTGGCGAGCGAGGCGCTGGTGAAGACGTAGTCGATGCATTTGTGGCGGCTGGCATCGCCGGGCCGTTTTGGATCGACCCAGGTGACGAGGCCGGAAGCGCCAAGGCGCTGGGCGGCGTCGACGGCGAGATCGGCGGTCAGCGGCATGCCGAACTCATGGTCAGCGCGGCCGGCGAGGTCGACATATTCGGGCGATCCCGGCAGCATGTTGAAGTCGCCCATGACGATGAAGGCTTCCGGATAGGGCAGGTCCGGCAGGCCGATCTCTGGAATGCCGGAAAGGCCGCCGCCTTCGAGCGCATAGTTCAACAGGCGCTGGCGCAGGAAGCGGATCTGGCTCTGGCGCTCGACCGGGCTGCGGTGGTCCAGATGGGTGGAGTAGAAGCGGACAAAGCCGAGCGGCGTCTCGATCAGCGCCTCGAGCGCGCCGCGCTGGAAGTTCATCGCCTCGAGGCTTCGGCTGCGAGGCAAGAGGAGATTGCGCGACAGATGAATGGGCGTCTTCGACAGCACCATGTTGCCGAGCTGGAAGGTGCGGGTGACGGCGCGGCCGGCGTCGAGGTGCGAGCCGACATTGACCTCGAAATTGCTGCCATAGGCGGCGAAATAGTCCGGCAACGCTTCGCCGATCTCGGCAACCACGTCGCGGTCGCCGTTGCGCGGATTGTTGCGGGTGACCTCCTGCAGCGCGATCACGTCGGCGCCGCGCACCGCGTCGGCGATGCGGCCGACATCGTAGCGGCCGTCGAGGCCGATGCCGTACTGGATGTTGTAGGTGACGATCTTCATTCCCGCGCCTCCCGGTCTCGCCCGCGAACTGTGCTACCCGCGTCCTTTGGCCCAAAGCATGTCTCCCGAAAGTGGGATCCGGTTTTCGGGACAAAGACATGCGAAAAATCAAAAACCTAAAGCGCATCGCGACGCGCTTTAAGTGTATCCGGCGCTTTAGTCGCAAAACGGGCCTCGCCCTTGGCCCCGCCTTGGTTTAGAGCAATCCCGCAAGTGCAATAGCAGAAACTTGAAAATCCGATGAAATTCCTCGACCAAGCCAGGGTTTACATCCGTTCCGGCGACGGCGGCGCCGGCTCGATGTCGTTCCGCCGCGAGAAGTTCATCGAGTTCGGCGGCCCGGACGGCGGCGACGGCGGCCGCGGCGGCGATGTCTGGGTGGAAGCGGTCGACGGGCTGAACACGCTGATCGACTACCGCTACCAGCAGCATTTCAAGGCCAAGACCGGCATGCACGGCATGGGCCGCAACATGACCGGCGCCAAGGGCGCCGATGTGACGCTGAAGGTGCCGGCGGGCACGCAGGTCTTTGCCGAGGACAACGAGACGCTGATCTGCGACCTCACCGAGGTCGGCCAGCGCTTCCTGCTCGCCAAGGGCGGCAACGGCGGCTTCGGCAACCAGCATTTCAAGACCTCCACCAACCAGGCGCCGCGCCGCGCCAATCCAGGACAGCCGGGCGAGGAGATGAGCATCTGGCTGCGGCTCAAGCTCATCGCGGATGCGGGCCTCGTCGGCCTGCCCAATGCCGGCAAGTCGACCTTCCTTGCTGCCGTCACCGCCGCCAAGCCGAAGATCGCCGACTATCCCTTCACCACGCTCTATCCCGGCCTCGGCGTCGCCCGCATCGACGGCCGCGAATTCGTGCTGGCCGACATCCCCGGCCTGATCGAGGGCGCGCATGAGGGCGTCGGCATCGGCGACCGGTTCCTCGGCCATGTCGAGCGCACGCGTGTGCTGTTGCATCTCGTCTCGGCGCTGGAGGAGAATCCGGGCAAGGCCTACAAGACCGTGCGCGCCGAGCTCGAGGCCTATGGCCATGGCCTGGCGGAGAAGACCGAGATCGTCGCGCTTTGCCAGGTCGACATCCTCGATGCGGACGCCCGCAAGAAGAAGGCGGCCTCGCTGAAGCGCGCCGCCGGTCGCGCGCCGATGCTGCTGTCGGCGGTCACCGGCGAAGGTGTCGAGGCTGTTCTGCGTGCGCTGATGGCGGTGGTCGCCGAGGCGCGCGACTCCGTTCCCGCCCCTGTCGACACGCGCTGGCAGCAAAACCCATGAAATCGCTGAAATCATACCGGCGCATCACCGTGAAGATCGGCTCGGCGCTGTTGGTCGACCGCGCGAGCGGCTTGAAGCGCGACTGGCTGAGCTCTTTGGCCGACGACATCGCGGTTCTCGCCGATGCCGGTGCGGAGGTGATGGTCGTCTCGTCCGGCGCCATTGCGCTCGGCCGCACCATCCTCGGGCTCGGCAAGCGGGCGCTCAAGCTCGAGGAAAGCCAGGCCGCCGCCGCCGTCGGTCAGATCGCGCTCGCCGGCGCATGGTCGGACGCGCTCGGCAGGAACGGGCTGAAATCGGGCCAGATACTTTTGACCCTCGGCGATACCGAGGAGCGCCGCCGCTACCTCAACGCGCGCGCGACGATCTCGACCTTGCTCAAGATGAAGGCGGTACCGGTCATCAACGAGAACGACACGGTAGCCACCTCCGAAATCCGCTATGGCGACAACGACCGGCTGGCGGCCCGCGTGGCAACCATGATGGGCGCCGACCTCCTGGTGCTGCTGTCCGACATCGACGGGCTCTACACGGCGCCGCCGGCCAAGGACCCGCAAGCGAAGTTCATCCCCGTGGTCGATCGCATCACCCCCGACATCGAGGCGATGGCGGGCGCTGCAGCGTCGGAGCTCTCGCGCGGCGGCATGCGCACGAAGCTCGACGCCGGCAAGATCGCCAATGCCGCCGGCACAGCGATGATCATCACTGCCGGCACGCGGCTGTCGCCGCTGATGGCGATCGAGCGCGGCGAGCGCGCCACCTTCTTCCGGCCGAGCGCCACTCCGGTGAAGGGCTACAAGACCTGGATCGCCGGCCAGCTCGAGCCGGCCGGGCGGCTCACCGTCGATGCCGGCGCGGTCGGCGCGCTGAAGTCGGGCAAGTCGCTGCTGCCGGCCGGCGTGAAGCTCGTCAGCGGCAATTTCTCGCGCGGCGACACGGTGGCTATCTTGTCGCCCGAAGGCCGCGAGATCGCGCGCGGGCTGGTTGCCTATGATGCCGCCGATGCCGTAAGGATCGCGGGTTTGAAGACGGCCGAGATCGAAACCGTGCTCGGCTACGAGGCGCGCTCGGCGATGATCCATCGCGACGACCTTGTGGTAAGCCTTGCTGGCGACCAAGTATTGGCCAGCGAATGACCCAGCGGAGGATGAACCATGCTGAAACTGCATGAAAAATCCGGGGAAGACACGGTGGCGACGATGGCCGATATCGGCCGCCGCGCCCGCGCCGCTGCCCGGCCGTTGGCCGTCGCCTCGACCAAGGCCAAGAATGATGCGTTGCTCGCCATGGCCGACGCCATCCTGCGCAACGAGCAGGCGATCCTCGAGGCCAACGCCATCGACATGTCGAACGGCGCGGAAGCCGGATTGTCCGCGTCCTTCATGGACCGGCTGAAGCTGACCCCGTCGCGCATCAAGGCGATGGCCGACGGCATCGGCGAGATCGCGGCGCTGAAGGATCCGGTCGGCGACGTGATCGCCGAGTGGGACCGGCCGAACGGCCTTCACATCGAGCGCGTGCGCACACCGCTCGGCGTCGTCGGCGTCATTTATGAGAGCCGCCCGAACGTCACGGCGGACGCCGGCGCGCTCTGCCTGAAGGCGGGCAATCCGGTGATCCTGCGCGGCGGCTCGGATTCAATCAATTCGTCGTCGGCGATCCATGCCTGCATGGTCGAGGGGCTGAGGGCGGCGGGCCTTCCCGAGGATGCCATCCAGCTGGTGCCGACCACCGACCGCGCAGCCGTCGGCGAGATGCTCAAAGGCTTGAGCGGCAACCTCGACGTCATCATCCCGCGCGGCGGCAAAAGCCTGGTCGGGCGCGTGCAGAGCGAGGCTCGGGTGCCGGTCTTTGCCCATCTCGAAGGCATCTGCCATCTCTATGTCGACCGCTCGGCAAAGCTCGACATGGCGGTGAAGATCGCCGTCAACGCCAAGATGCGGCGCACCGGCGTCTGCGGCGCGGCCGAGACGCTGCTGGTCGACCGCGCGGCGGCGTCCACGCATCTGGTGCCGATCCTGGAAGCGCTGCACGCCGCCGGCTGCGAGATCCACGCCGATACGGAAGTGATGCGGGCCTTCTCCGACGCCAGCCCGGCGACCGATGCCGACTGGGTGACGGAATATCTCGACGCCATCATCGCGGTGAAGCTGGTCGACGGCGTCGCCGGCGCGATCGAGCATATCGAGACCTTCTCCTCGCATCACACCGAGGCGATCATCGCCGAGGATACGCAAGCGGTCGAAAGATTCTTCAACGAGATCGATTCGGCGATCCTGCTGCACAATGCCTCGACGCAGTTCGCCGACGGCGGCGAGTTCGGCATGGGCGCCGAGATCGGCATCGCCACCGGCAAGATGCATGCGCGCGGACCGGTCGGCGTTGAGCAGCTGACCTCGTTCAAATACCGCGTGCGCGCGTCGGGACAGGTGAGGCCTTGACGCTGTTTGCCCAAAAGGCCTGAAGCTTGCGCCCAGTCACCCCCCTCTGTCCTGCCCGTCCTTCGCAGCAGCTACGCTGCAGCTTCGGAGGGTGGACCGGACATCTCCCCCGCAGGGGGGGAGATCAGATGTCTCGCCGGCTTTCGCCAATCATCAACGTTGGACGAGAGGCGCTATCGATGGATCCGCCAATCTCCCCCCTTGCGGGGGAGATGCTCGGCAGGGCAGAGGGGGGTGCTTAGCACCATGCTTTCCCAGCCCGAACAACCCGTTCCCACCCGTTATCTCCGCATGCCGCATGCCGGAAAGGGCCTCACCGTCGGCCTGTTCGGGGGCTCGTTCAACCCGCCGCATGCCGGCCATGCGCTGGTCGTGGAGATCGCGCTGAGGCGGCTGGCGCTCGACCAGCTCTGGTGGATCGTGACGCCCGGCAATCCGCTGAAAAGCGCACGCGAGCTGGCGCCGCTCGCCGAGCGCATTGCGCTGTCGGAGAAGATCGCCCGCAACCCGAAGATCAAGGTCACCGCCTTCGAGGCGACGCATCATGTCCGCTACACCGCCGACACGCTTGCCCTGGTCAAGGCGCGCAATCCTGGCGTCGACTTCGTCTGGATCATGGGCGCGGATAGTTTGCGCGATTTCCATCACTGGCAGCGCTGGCGCGAGATCGTGCTGACCTTCCCGATCGCGGTCATCGACCGCCCGGGCGCCACGCTCTCCTTCCTGTCGTCGGTCGTCGCCAAGACCTTCGACTATGCCCGCATCGACGAGGGCGACGCGCCGCGGCTGGCACGCATGCGGGCGCCGGCCTGGACCTTCATCCACGGCCCGCGCTCGTCGCTCTCCTCGACGGCGATCCGCAACGCGGCGAAGGGGTAAGGCGAGCTTCCCCTTCTCCCACAAACAAGCGGAGAAGGGAACGAAGCAATGTCGCTTTTACGGCTGCTTTTCGCCCGCCGGCAGGCGATGTTGAGGCGCCATGCTGGAGACAAGCCGCACCACGACCGATCTGGGACAGGCCGCGCAATCGGCGCCGCTGATCGCCATTGCCAGCGTCATCGTGTCGATGGCGCTGATTGCGATCAGCAACGGGCTGATGTTCGCCTACATCCCGGTGCGCCTCGGCATCGACGGCTTCGATCCGACCTGGGCGGGGCTGATCGTCACCGCGCTCTCGGCCGGCGGGCTCGCCGGCTGCATCCTGACCGGGCCTCTCGTCAGAAGGGTTGGCCACGCGCGCGCGTTCATGGTGCTTTCGGCGCTGATCGCGCTCTCCAATGCCGCCGTCGGTGCCGGACCGATTCCGCTGCTCTGGATCGCGGCGCGGGCGCTCTACGGCTTTGCCATTTGCGGCATTTTCATCGTCGCGCAGAGCTGGCTCAATGATGCCGTGCCCAATGCGATACGCGGCCGGATCATGGCGGTATTCTACGTCGCCTATGTCGCCGGCCTCGGCGTCGGCTACGCGATGCTCGCCACCGTCAATATCCTGACGGCGGCCGTGCCGCTGATCGGCATCACCTTCACGGCGCTCTCGATCCTGCCGGTCGGCATGACCCGGCTTGCCCAGCCGCCACCGCCACAGGCTGCTTCCGTCGCGCTCGGCCGCGCCTGGAAGATCTCGCCGGTCGGCCTCATCGGCATGCTGGCCGTCGGCGGCCTGTCGATGAGCATTTCCGGCTTTGCGCCGATCCACGCCACCGCCAAGGGCTACAGCCAGGCGGATGTGGCGCTGCTCCTGTCGGCGATGCCGATCGGCACGCTGATCCTGCAGGTGCCGCTTGGCTGGATTTCGGACCGGACCGACCGGCGCTATGTGCTGGCAGGCGCGGCGGCGCTCGCGGCCGTCGCCAGCCTGCTTGCCATCGGCTTCGACGGCGGCGCGCTGGCCATCCTTGCGGTGATCTATCTGATCTGGGACGGGGCGTCCGAATCGATCTATTCGCTCTCCAGCGCGCATGCGGCCGACCGCGCCGGCAAGGACGAGCTGCTCGCCCTGTCGAGCTCGCTGCTCTTTGCCTGGTCGCTGTCCGGCTTCGTTGTGCCAGGCATAGTGACCGCGCTTTCCGCCGTCTTCGGCACCGAAACGTTCATCTATGTAGGCATCTTCATCGCCTCGGCGTTCTGCCTGTTCGTGCTGTGGCGGGTGTTCGCGGCGCGGCCGGCTCCGGCAATCGCCATGGCCAGCTTCGCGCCGATGAGCGCGCAGGCGCCTCTGCCCGTGGAACTCGCCTTCGCGCCGGATGATGAGCCACGGCCGACCAACGACTGAAAATTCTGACCGCTCTAATGCTTGCTAGCCTCCGGCGACGGCGCCTCGGGCGGCGGCAGAGGGATCGAAATGCCCTCGTTGTCGAAGGCCTGCTTGGCGCGCTTGGTCATGTCGGCCTGGGTAGCGAAGTAGTCGGCCGCCGACGTCCAATAGCGCAAGGTGAGCGAGACCGTGCTCTCGCCGAGGCTCGCCACGAAGGCGATCGGCGCGGGCTCGCGCCTGATACGCTTCTCGGTACTGGCGGTGGCAAGCAGCGTCTTCTGCCCGCGGTCGATGTCGTTCCATGAACCGATGTTGAGCGTGATGTCGGTGCGGCGGACACCGTTGCGGGTGAAGTTGCGCACCGGCTGGTTCCACAGCGTCTGGTTGGGCGCCAGGATGTAGACGCCTTCCGCGGTGCGCAGCTTGGTTGCGAACAGCCCGATCTCCTCGACCGTGCCGGCGATCGTGCCGACCTCGACATTTTCGCCGATGCGGAACGGCCGCAGCGCCAAAAGCATGATGCCGGCCGCAATGTTCTGCAGCGTGCCCTGAAGCGCCAGCCCGATGGCCAGGCCGACGGCGCCGATGGCGGCAATAATGGACGCGGTCTGCACGCCGAACTGGCCAAGCACCATGATGACGACAAGGATCAGGATGCCGTAGCGGACGATCTTCGAGAAGAAATGGCGCAAGGTGGCGTCGAAGCCATGGATGTGGCCGAGGCCGGCGAAGATCGAGCGCTCGGCAAGGCCGGCGACGAAATAGCCGGCAATCAGCAGTATGACGGCGCCGATCGCCGAGAAGGAATAGGAGACGATCAGCGTGCTGAGCTGCGCGAGCGCGGCCTGGACAGTGGTGAGTGCGTTTTGCGGCTCTGTCGGCATTGGTGAAGTCCCCGTTGGTCGATGAGCCGATAACCCGTGCGAGGGCCAGGAGTTCCGACCTTTTGCAGGCTTCGTAAGCGACTGGAGACGGATGCGCGGCAATCCTGCCGAGGCGCCCGTCTTGAAACTGCAATGGAACTCTGCCTATGTAAGCAGGGTCACCTGATTTGCTGGGTGATTTGGTTGTTCTTATTGGGAAAGGAAACACACTGAGAACAGCACTGCGGAAGAAGGCCGATATCGTGCCTTCGCCGGCCGGGATCAGCGGAAACGATGCTGCCTCCCTCGCCATCAACACAGTCCTTGCCAGTCTGGAAGACTCCAAGGCCGAAAACATCGTCTCAATCGACATCCAGGGTAAATCGAGCCTCGGCGACTATATGGTGGTCGCCTCGGGCCGATCGCACCGTCATGTCTCGGCTGTCGCCGATCATCTTCTCAAGGCGCTCAAGGATGCCGGCCTCGGCATGGCGCGCGTCGAGGGGCTGGCCAGCGCCGACTGGGTCCTGATCGATTCGGGCGACATCATCGTCCATGTCTTCCGTCCCGAAGTCCGCGAATTCTACAATCTCGAAAAGATGTGGCAGGCGCCGGACCTCGAGGAAGAGACCTTGCACTGAGTCATATCGCCTGCCGCGACCGTTGCGGTCCGGCACCGCTTGAAGGCTCGCCGGGGCGAGGATGAAGATCACCGTTCATGCCGTGGGCCGGATGAAGACCGGCCCCGAGAGAGAACTCGCCGACCGCTATTTCGAACGCTTCGCCAGGAGCGGGCCCGCGATCGGCCTGGAATTCGCCGGCATCGTAGAGACTCCCGAGAGCCGCGGACAGAGCGCCGACGAGCGCCGACGCGAGGAGGGCCAGAAGCTTGAGGTCCAGTTGGAGCCCGGCACCGTGCTGATCCTGCTCGACGAGCGCGGCAAGGCGCTGTCGTCGGAGGATCTGGCCGCCCGCATCGGGCAGTTGCGCGACGGCGGGCGCAAGGCACTGGTCATCGCGATCGGCGGCGCCGACGGCCACGACAAATCGCTGCGCGAGCAGGCCGATCTGGTGCTGTCGTTCGGCGCGCTGACCTGGCCGCATCAATTGGTGCGCGTCATGCTCGGCGAGCAGCTTTACCGGGTGGCGACCATCCTGTCCGGACATCCCTACCATCGCGCATGAGCCGTGGTTCGCCAGATCCTCGCCGAAAGCCGGCCTCTTGCCCGGATTTCCGCCCCAATGGCACGGCATCGTGAACGAGCGTAGGCCCTTCCAACATGGTTGATGGTTCGTTAACGAAGCGGCGATTAGAGTCGAGGCCTGATGTCTGAAGGCTGGAATTCGAGAATGTGCGCCTGGCGCGGCCGCTGCGGCTTGACCCTTGTCGCCGCGCTGATTGCGCTCGGGCCGGCCATGGCCGCGGAAAACGCGCTCGGTGTCGCGCCCGATCCCGACCGGAGCCGGGCCGAGTATGAGCAGGTTTCCAAGGAAATCACCTTGTCGTCCGGGCGGCTGGCGAAGCTCGCCGCCGATGTCGCGACGGTCAAGAAAGACCATGCTTCGATCAGCGCGGCGCTCATCCAGTCGGCCATGACCGAGCAGAAGCTCGGCCAGGACATCGAGGATATCGGCGCCAAGCTGGAGGGGCTGAAGGCGGAGGAAGACAAGCTGCGCTCGTCGTTGGCCGCGCGCCGTGACGTGCTTGCCGAAGTGCTCGGCGCGCTACAGCGCATGGGGCTCAACCCGCCGCCCGCGATCCTGGTCAAGCCGGAGGATGCGCTGTCGTCGGTGCGCAGCGCCATCCTGCTCGGCGCGGTGGTGCCGGAGTTGCGTCAGCAGACCGACAGGCTGGTGGCCGACCTCAAGGAGCAGACCCGGGTGAGGGCGTCGATCGAGGCCGAACGGGCGCGACTGACCGCCGCGGTCACCGAGCAGACGGCGGAAAAGAAGCGACTCACCATGCTGCTCGAGGCAAAGCAGAAGCTGCAGGCCGACACGGAGACGGCTCTAGCCGCCGAGCAGCAGCACTCGCAGCAGCTGGCGGCCAAGGCCAGCAGCCTCAAGGACCTCATCGCCTCGCTCGAGGCCGACAAGGCGCGCAAGGCGGCCGACCAGGCCAAGGCGGCGGAGCGGAAATCGACGGACAGCGACACGACGGCGTCGACGGCGGAGCCCGCCCCGGCTCCGGTGCCGGAGGGCAACCGTCTGACCGCTTCCGCGCCGTTCGCGGCGCTGCAGGGCCAGATCGCGCTGCCCGTCATCGGCAAGATCAAACGGCACTTCGGCAGCGATGACGGCAATGGCCAGATGATGCAAGGCGACATGGTTGCGACACAATCGGGGGCCATCGTCACCGCACCGGCGGATGGAAACGTGCTTTATGCGGGGCCGTTTCGCTCCTATGGTCAACTCTTGATCCTCAATGCGGGCGACGGGTATCATGTCGTCCTGGCGGGGATGAGCAGAATCAGCGTCGCGACCGGTCAGTCGGTGCTCGCAGGAGAACCGGTCGGCGCGATGGGAGAGGCCCGGGTGGCAAGCACCTCGGCCTCGCAGAATGGAAATGCGACGCCGGAACTCTATGTGGAGTTCCGCAAGGATGGAAAACCCGTCGATCCGGCACCCTGGTGGGCGGACCGATTTTCTGGAAGGACGTGAAATGATGCGGAAATTGTCGCTTCTTTTTGCCGGCGCGCTGATGGGCGCATCGGCAATGAGCCTGGTCTACGGCGCACCCGGCTCGGCGGCGAATGCTGCGGGTTCCGAGACCTACAAGCAGCTGGCGATCTTCGGCGACATCTTCGAGCGCGTGCGCGCGCAGTATGTGACGCCGCCGGACGACAAGTCGCTCGTCGAGAACGCCATCAACGGCATGCTCGCCTCGCTCGACCCGCACTCCTCCTACATGAATGCTGAGCAGGCGCAGGACATGCGCGTGCAGACCAAGGGCGAGTTCGGCGGCCTCGGCATCGAGGTCACGATGGAAAACGATCTGGTCAAGGTGATCACGCCGATCGACGACACGCCGGCCGCCAAGGCGGGCGTGCTTGCCGGCGACTACATCGCCAAGATCGACGGCGAGGAAGTGCGCGGCCTGACCCTCAACGACGCTGTCGAGAAGATGCGCGGCCCGGTCAACACGCCGATCAAGCTGACCATCCTGCGCCAGGGCGCCGACAAGCCGATCGAGCTGACGGTGGTGCGCGACATCATCAAGGTCAAGGCGGTGAAGTACCGCGTCGAGAACGACGTCGGCTACATGAAGATCACGTCCTTCACCGAGAAGACCTATGACGATCTCGAGAACGCCATCGAGAACATCAAGAAGCAGGTGCCGAACGACAAGCTCAAGGGCTATGTGCTCGATCTGCGCCTCAACCCGGGCGGCCTGCTCGACCAGGCGGTGAGCGTGTCGGATGCGTTCCTGAAGCGCGGCGAGATCGTTTCGACCCGCGGCCGCGACCCGAAGGACGTCACCCGCTTCGACGCCAAGCCGAAGCAGAACGACGACATCGGCGGCAAGCCCTTGATCGTGCTGGTCAATGGCGGCTCGGCGAGCGCGTCCGAGATCGTTGCCGGCGCGCTGCAGGATTTGCGCCGCGCCACCGTGGTCGGCTCGCAGTCCTTCGGCAAGGGCTCGGTGCAGACCATCATCCCGCTCGGCGAGAACGGCGCGCTCAGGCTCACCACGGCGCTCTATTACACGCCGTCGGGCAAGTCGATCCAGGGCAAGGGCATCACGCCCGACATCAAGGTCGAGCAGCCGCTGCCGCCGGACCTGCAGGGCAGGGACCTGACCCGCGGCGAATCCGACCTCAAGGGCCACATCAAGGGTGCCGACGAGAGCGCCACCGGCTCTGGCTCGGCCGCCTATGTGCCGCCGGAGCCGAAGGACGACCTGCAGCTGATCTATGCCGAGCAGCTGCTGCGCGGCCAAAAGACCGATCCGTCGTTCCCGCCGAACCCGGACAAGGCTGTGCTGAACCAGTAAATGGCGGTACGGCCGGGCAAGACTCTGGCCGACCGACCGAAGCGATGCGATGCTGCCGGGACCGTGAGGTTCCGGCAGTTTGATTCGGGGGTCGCGGTAGGGGCGGCTTGATGTCTGAGGTTATTGCGCCGGCGACTGCAAAACGTGCGCGACGTGTCACGAAAAACGTGACTTTCACATGAGGGCGTGCTTCCGGGGAAACGACTTGGCTGACATCGGCAAGGACATCGAACGCCCGCTCGGACAGATGATCCGGTCTCAGCGTCCTGCCGCGCGCGGCATCAGCACCGGCACGCTCGGTGCCGCGCTCGTCATCCTTGCCGTGATCGGCATTTCCGGGGCGATCGCGCTGCGCGAAAAGCCTTTCCGCAAGCCGCAGGAGACAGCCGTTTCGACGCCGAAGGTGACGGTTGCGCCAACGTCCGCGCCGGCGCCGCCAGCGCCGGCTGCAGTGGCGACGGCGAGCCCAAATGCAAGCACGCCGATGAAGAGCGGCGGCGCGCAGATCATCCATGTCCAGACGGAAGAGGGCGACGGCCCGCCAAAGGCAGGGATCGTCATCCGCGACCCTTCGACGCTCGGCCAGAACCTGAAGGTCGCGCATATCCCGGACAGGACGCTGATCGAGACGAGCGACAGCGGCCCGCTGCCGATCCGTTCGGCCGACGGCAGGCGGCCGTTCGACGTCTATGCGCGGCCGTGGTCCGGCGCGCGCGGCGCGCGCGTGGCGATCGTCATCGGCGGTCTCGCCGTCTCGCAGACCGGCACGCAGGCGGCGATCGCCAAATTGCCGGCCGAAGTGACGCTGGCTTTCGCGCCGCAGGGCAACAGCATCGATCGCTGGATGAAGGCGGCGCGGCAGGGCGGGCACGAGATCGTCATGCAGATACCGCTCGAGCCGTTTGACTATCCGAACATCAATCCGGGACGCAACACGCTGACGGTCGCGGCGAGCCCGGACGAGAATTTGAAGAGCCTGCATTGGGCGCTGTCCAGGACGACCAACTATACCGGCGTCATGAACTATATGGGCGCTCGCTTTTCGGCCGATGCAAACGCGATGGGACCGTTCATGGCCGAGCTCGGCAAGCGCGGCCTTGCCTATGTCGACGACGGCTCGTCTGCGCGCAGCCTGGCACCCGACCTTGCGCTGAAGGACGGCGTTCCGTTCGTCGCCGGCGACATGGCGATCGACGCGGTGCAGGATCGCGGCGAGATCCTGAAGAAGCTGGACAGCCTGGAAGCGACGGCGCGCGCCAAGGGCACAGCCGTAGGCATCGGCTCGGCCTTCGACATCACCGTCGACACGGTGGCATCCTGGGTCGCCGAGGCGAAGAAGCGGGGCATCGAGATCGTGCCGATCTCGGCGGTGGCCATCGATCCGCAAAAAGGCTAGCCATCAGCCTATCGCCGATGCTGAAATCGAGGAATGTCCAAGAAAATGATCGATCCCGAGACGCTGCCTTATCGTCCTTGCGTCGGGCTGATGATCCTCAACCCTGCCGGACTGGTCTGGGTCGGGCACCGCATCGCCGAGCCGGACAGCGAGTTTTCCGGCACGACGAAACTCTGGCAGATGCCGCAGGGAGGCATCGACAAGGGCGAGGAGCCGCTCGCGGCGGCGGAGCGGGAGCTTTACGAGGAAACCGGCATGCGCAGTGTCTCGCTGCTTGCCGAAGCGCCGCACTGGATCAACTACGACCTGCCGCCGCATCTGGTCGGCGTCGCCTTCAAGGGGCGCTATCGCGGCCAGACGCAGAAATGGTTCGCCTACCGCTTCGAGGGCGACGAGAGCGAGATTGAGATCAACCCACCGCCGGGCGACCACAAGGCCGAATTCGATCAATGGGCGTGGCTGCCGATGCAAGAGCTGCCGGAGCTGATCGTGCCGTTCAAACGCAAGGTCTACGAGCAGGTGGTGGCGGCGTTCCGGCATCTGGTTTCGTAGTGGCCAGTTGCCGAAGGCGTGCCCTGGCCCCCAAGCAAATGGGTTCGTGCTGTTCGGGATCAGGCTCTATTGATATTGGTGCCGCCGCGCGCCGCAATAAGAGGCAGACATGAACGACGCATGGCAAGCGCATATTAGTGGAGCGTCAGCGCCGCCCCTCACCTGCCTGC
>LM655187.1:137448-165354 GCA_000824825.2 Mesorhizobium sp. ORS 3324 | reverse complement strand
CGGGGAGAGGGGCGCTCTCGTTGCCGGTTTCGCCAATCACCAGCGTTGCAAGGAAGGTGCCGAAGTTGCGGCCAGCCCCTTCTCCCCGTCACTATACGGGGAGAAGTGCCCGGCAGGGCGATGAGGGGCAGCGCCGGCGTCGGCAGCCGCGCGTCTGCGCAACAAGTGCAAACCGTCTTTATCCGAGGCGGTCGCCTTGATCAGCGACGCCAAGGAGTCTCTGCCGCAGACAGTTGCCGCCAGCGGTTCGACGGTCAGCGAAGCAGCGGCCGGCGCCATCCTGACCATCGATCTCGGCGCCATTCGCGAGAACTACCGGCGGCTCAAGGCGCGGCTGGCGGGCGTGCGCTGCGCCGGCGTGCTCAAGGCCGACGGCTACGGTCTCGGCGCGGCACAAGTGGCGTCGGCGCTGATCAAGGAAGGCTGCGACATCTTCTTTGTCGCGCTGCTCGGCGAGGGTATCGCGCTGCGCAGAGCGCTTGGGGCCGGGCCTGATATCTTCGTCCTCAACGGCCTGCCGCCGGGCTCCGAATCGGAAGCGGTCGCGGCCGGACTTCATCCCGTCGTCAACAGCGCCGCTCAGTTGAAAGCGTGGCATGAATCAGCGCGAGCCGCCGGCCGAAAGCTGCCGGCCGCCATACAGGTCGACAGCGGCATGTCGCGGCTCGGCATGCCGCCGGCCGAGGTGGAGGCGCTCACGAAGGATGCCTTCGACGGCGTCGACATCCGGTTGGTGATGAGCCATCTCGCCTGCGCCGACGAGCCCGCCAATCCGGCGAACGAAGCGCAGCGGCTCGCCTTCGAGCGGCTGCGCGGGATGCTGCCCAAGGCGCCGGCCTCGCTCGCCAATTCGTCGGGCATCTTCCTCGGATCGTCCTACCACTACGATCTCGCCCGGCCGGGCGCCGCGCTCTACGGCATCAACCCGACGCCGGGCGAGACCAACCCCATGCTGCCGGTGGTGCGGCTGCAGGCGAAGGTGGCGCAGACGCGCAGCGTCGAGGAAGGCGCCGGCATCGGCTACGGCCATACCTATCGTGCGCGCGGACCGCTCAGGCTGGCGACGATCTCGCTCGGCTATGCCGATGGCTGGCACCGGCGCGCCGCTTCGGCCGCCTGGTTCGAGGGTGTGCGGCTGCCCTTCGTCGGGCGCGTATCGATGGATTCGATCATCCTGGATATTTCAGCGCTTCCGGCGGGCAGGCTGGGCGAGGGCAATCTCGTCGAGCTCATCGGCCCGTCGCAAACCGTCGACGACGCGGCCGGCCACGCCGGCACCATCGGCTACGAGATCCTGACAAGCCTGGGCGCGCGCTTTCACCGGCGCTATGTCGGAGCTTAGAGCGGTTCAGCGTTTGATCAATCGCTAATATCGCCAGGCTGAAAAGCTGGCTGATCTCCGGCGTCGATGACGGTCCGGCCGAGTACCGCGCCACAGCCGACCACTGGCCCCTTGGCGGGGCCGGCAAAATCCGGCAGACAGAAGGGAACGATCCTGGCCCTTCGGCGGCTGATCGGCCTTTGAGGGAGCATTGAATGAAAGTCCTGGTGTTGGGCGGCGGCGTGATCGGGGTCACCACCGCCTACTTCCTTGCCGAGGCCGGACACGAAGTCACGGTGATCGATCGCCAGTCGGGGCCGGCGCTGGAGACCAGCTTCGCCAATGCCGGCGAAGTGTCGCCCGGCTACGCTTCGCCATGGGCCGGACCCGGGGTTCCGGTGAAAGCGGTCAAATGGCTCTTGATGAAATACGGTCCGCTGGTGGTGCGGCCGGCCTTCGACCCGCATATGTGGTCGTGGCTCATCAAGATGCTGCGCAACTGCACGGCCGAGCGCTATGCGCTCAACAAGTCGCGCATGGTGCCGGTCGCCGAATACAGCCGCGACACGCTGAAAGCGCTGCGCGCGGCCACAGGCATCACCTATGACGAGCGGGCCAAGGGCACGCTGCAGCTCTTCCGCAAGCAGAAGCAGCTCGACGGCACCGGCGGCGATGTTGAGGTGCTGAAGAAGTATGGCGTGCCTTACGAGATCCTCGATCGGGACGGCTGCATCGCGGCCGAGCCGGCCCTAGCCGGCGTGCGCGAGAAGTTCGTCGGCGGCTTGAGGCTTCCTGGCGACGAGACCGGCGACTGCAAGATGTTCACCGACAAGCTCGCCGCGCTCTGCGTGGCGCGCGGCGTCACCTTCGAATACGGCACGGCGATCCGGCGCGTCGTCAGGAACCGCAACCGCGTCGCCAATGTCGCCACCGACAAGGGCTGGCGGGTGGCGGATGCCTATGTGATGGCGATGGGCAGCTATTCGGCTCAGCTCATGCGCAAGCTGAAGCGGCCGATCCCGGTCTATCCGGTCAAAGGTTATTCGATCACCGTGCCGATCACCAATGCCCACGCGGCGCCGGTGTCGACCGTCATGGACGAGACTTACAAGGTGGCGATCACCAGGCTCGGCGACCGCATCCGGGTCGGCGGCACGGCGGAGATTTCCGGCTTCGACCTTAGGCTACACGAATCGCGCCGCCGCACGCTGGAACATTCGGTCGGCGATCTTTTCCCGGGCGGCGGCGATCTCAATGCGGCGAGCTTCTGGTGCGGCTTGCGACCGATGACGCCGGACGGGCCGCCGCTGGTCGGGCGCAGCGAATTGTCCAACCTCTATCTCAACACCGGTCACGGCACGCTGGGCTGGACCATGGCCTGCGGCTCGGCCAAGGTGCTTGCCGACATCATCTCCAACCGGGTGCCGGAGATCAACGCGCTCGACCTCAGTCCGGACCGGTATGTCAAACTTTAATTAATCTCTAATCGTCGCCGCCAGAAGCTGATGTGGTCCCTTGGGCAAGCTCATTTACGGATTGGGGTCGGATAGCTTCGCGGCATCCGCTTCGTAATCGAATCGAGATCGTCCTCGATTTCTGGGCCAGCGGTTGCTGCTGACCGTGGCGGCACAGGTGGTGCGGAGTGGGCGCCGCTGGCAGATGAAGCCGAGGCATATCTACAAAAACAACCCTCTCTCCCGCTCCACCGCCCTGGTGATGAAATTGGCGACGAGCTGGACGCGGCGCAGCGGCCGCACCGATTCGTGATAGACCAGCCAGTAGGCGCGGCGGATCGGCCTGACGATTTCGACCGGCACGAGCTCCGGCATCGAGCGGGCGACGAAGGTGTGCAGGATGCCGATGCCGGCGCCGGAACGCACCGCTTCCGCCTGGCCGAGCGCCGAGGAGATGGCGAAGCTCGATCGCCATTCCGGGCTGAACTCGGCGGCATAGTCGAGCGAGGGGCTGACGATCAGGTCGGGCACGTAGCCGATCAGCGTGCGGCGATCGAGCTCGGCCGCCGTCTTCGGCAGGCCGTTGGCCTCGGCATAGGCGCGGGAGGCGAACAGGCCGAGCGTATAGTCGACCAGCTTTCCCGCCACCAGCCGGCCCTCGGTCGGCCGCTCGACGGTGATGGCAATGTCGGCCTCGCGGCGCGACAGCGAGAAGGAGCGCGGCACCGGCACCAGCTGGATGGTGAGCTCGCGATGAAGCGCGGTCAGCTCGCCGAGCCGCTTGGCGAGGAAAGCGACGCCGAAGCCGTCGGGCGCGCCGATGCGCACCGTGCCGGAGACATCGTCGCCCTCGCCGGCGATGGTCGAGCGCGCTGCGATCATGTCGCTTTCCATGCGCTCGGCAATGTCGAGGAAGCGCTCGCCTGCCGGCGTCAGCTCGCTGCCTGTGGTGAGGCGGCGGAAAAGCTTTGTGCGCAGCGCCTCCTCAAGCGCGGCGATGCGGCGCGACACGGTTGCATGGTTGAGCTCCAGGCGCTTCGCCGCGCCGAGGATCTGCCCGGCGCGCGCCACGGCCAGGAAGATGCGGACGTCATCCCAGTTCATGGGAGTGACCTTGATGACAACAGTCAAAGCCGCGTTCCTTCGCGCCCCCCTCTGGCCTGCCGGCCATCTCCCCCTCTAGGGGGGAGATCAGATGTCGCGCCGGTTTTCGCCAATCGCCGATGCAGGAGAAGGCGCTGCCGGCGACGCTGCCAATCTCCCCCCTAGAGGGGGAGATGGCCGGCAGGCCAGAGGGGGGCGCGAAGGAACTCAACTTAACAGATCCAGCAATAATGAACGCGATCCGACCATTTGCGACAATTAATGCACAGCGGCCGGCGGTTGTCTATTTCGCGCACAACGGTTGCGATCTTCCTCGCGTTGCCATCGCCGCCGCAAAGGCGGACAATGCCTCACCATCTGAACAGGGAGAGAAACCATGATCGAATACGGTCATTTCATCGGCGGCAAGCGTGTCGCCGGCACCAGCGGCCGCAAGCAGGATGTCATGCAGCCGATGGACGGCTCCGTCCGCGCGACGGTGGCGCTGGCCTCGGCGCAGGAACTGCGCGCCGCGGTGGAGAACGCCAAGGCAGCACAGGTCAAGTGGGGCGCCACCAACCCGCAGCGCCGCGTGCGCGTGCTGATGAAGTTCCTCGAGCTGGTCCAGCGCGACTATGACGAGCTGGCCGATATCCTGGCGCGCGAGCACGGCAAGACCATCGCCGACGCGCGTGGCGACATCCAGCGCGGCCTCGAAGTGGTCGAGGTGTGCATCGGCGCGCCGCATATGATGAAGGGCGAGTTCACCGACGGCGCCGGCCCCGGCATCGACACCTATTCGATGCGCCAGCCGCTCGGCGTGGTCGCCGGCATCACGCCGTTCAACTTCCCGGCCATGATCCCGCTGTGGAAGATCGCGCCGGCGATCGCCTGCGGCAATGCCTTCATCCTGAAGCCTTCGGAGCGCGACCCGGGTGTGCCGATCCGCATCGCCGAGCTGTTCATCGAGGCCGGCCTGCCGGAGGGCGTGCTGAACGTCGTCAACGGTGACAAGGAAGTGGTCGACGCCATCCTCGACGATCCGGACATCAAGGCTGTCGGCTTCGTCGGCTCGACGCCGATTGCCCAGTACATCTATGCGCGCGGTTGCGCGGCGGGAAAACGCGTGCAGTGCTTCGGCGGTGCCAAGAACCACATGATCATCATGCCCGACGCCGACATGGATCAAACCGTCGACGCCCTAGTCGGCGCCGGCTACGGCTCGGCCGGCGAGCGCTGCATGGCGATCTCGGTCGCCGTGCCGGTCGGCAACGACACCGCCAACCGGCTGATGGAAAAGCTGGTGCCGCGCGTCGAAAGCCTGAAGGTCGGTCCGTCGACGGATTCTTCCGCCGATTTCGGCCCGCTGGTGACGGCACAGGCGCTGGAGCGCGTCAAGGGCTACGTCGATCTCGGCGTCAAGGAAGGCGCCAAGCTCGTCGTCGACGGCCGCGGCTTCAAGATGCAGGGCTACGAGAACGGCTACTATATGGGCGGCTGCCTGTTCGACAACGTGACGGCCGACATGCGCATCTACAAGGAAGAGATCTTCGGGCCGGTGCTGTCGGTGGTGCGCGCCCCGACCTATGAGAACGCCCTCAAGCTGGCCAACGACCATGAGATGGGCAACGGCGTCGCCATCTTCACCCGCGACGGCGACGCCGCGCGTGACTTCGCCTCGCGCGTCCAGGTCGGCATGGTCGGCGTCAACGTGCCGATCCCGGTGCCGATCGCCTACTACACTTTCGGCGGCTGGAAGGCCTCCTCCTTCGGCGATCTCAATCAGCATGGGCCGGACGCGTTCCGCTTCTACACCAAGACCAAGACGGTCACCTCGCGCTGGCCGTCGGGCATCAAGGACGGCGCCGAGTTCGTCATCCCGACGATGAACTAGCCCGACGGTTCCTCGTTTGCGCGTCCTCGCCCCTCCGTGGCTGCGGGCGCGCGGCGAGGCATCAAGGACGGCGCCGAGTTCGTCATCCCGACGATGAACTGATCCAACGCGGATCGATCGAAAGGCCCGGTACATGCCGGGCCTTTTTCGCATCTCGGCATCCGGCCTGCCCGCCAAAACGCTGACGCAATGGAACCAACAGGCCACCATCTGCCTTAGCCTGTATTCCTGCAAGCGTGCAGGCCATCAAACAGCGCCGGTAGCAGCCGGGGTTCTCGTCTGGCGCGAGGAGGTGTCAGATGACACGATTTCTTATGGCGACGACGTTCCTTGCGGCGGCTGCTGTGTTTGGCGGCGCCGTTCAGGCCAACGCAGCCGCGCAATGCGCACCACGCGCCGACATCATCAAGGCGCTGGGCGACAAGTTCCATGAAAGCGAAGCCGGGCGCGGGCTGATCAATCCGAACGTGGTGCTCGAAATCTTCGTGTCCGAGCAGGGCAGCTGGACGGTGCTTGCCTCCGACATCAAGGGACAGAGCTGCATCCTGTCCGTGGGCGAAGGCTGGGACAGCCCTTCGATCACGGCGGCTATGCCGGGTGCCTGACCACCGGAGCCGAGCCGAGCGCCCCGCCGAAGCTCTTGCGGTCGAGCGTTAGCTGAAACCACGCGCTCTCCGCGGCACCCGCTTGTTTGCCGGGCAAAGCTTCACCATATCGAATCCGGGGAGCCATGAATCTCCCCGCGACAGACCGGAAACCAGAAGGAGTGACGTGATGAAAACGTCGAATCCGGCCTGGAGCGTTCCGGCATACTGAGGCGGCCGGATGTGCCTCCCTTGCCGGAATGCGAAGGCGAAGGAGGTGCCACATGGCACGCTTATTTTCTTTTCGATGGATCAGGCTGGCGGCGTTCGGCATTGCGACGGCGTTGCCGGCATTCTCCGCGCAGGCGCAAGTCGTCTGCGGCGGCCATGACATCTTGGTCGCAAGGCTGGCGGCGACATTCGAGGAGAAGCGGCTGGGCTACGGCGTGGCCGGACAGGTTGCCATCTTCGAGGTGTTCGTCTCGGCAGGCGGAACGTGGACCATCCTGATGACCGACGTGAAGGGCCAAAGCTGTATCCTGGCCGCCGGCGACGGATGGGAAGACACGCTGGCCACCACCATCGGTCAGTCCGGCGGCTGACCTGGTCAGCGCGTCGCGGCCGCCTCGGCGTGGCCGCGCAGCAGCGTCATCAGTTTCTTGGCGTCCTTGGCCGCGGCTTCCTCGTCGCCGTCGAGGATCGAGCGGATCAGCGCGACATGGTGCTCGGCCGATTCCGCGAGCCCGGTATCTGCCTTGTAGCGGAACCAGAAGCGGCGGCTGTGCGTCTGCAGGGGGGCGGCCACGCGTGCCGCGAACGGATTGTCGGCGGCGATCGCCAGCGCTTCGTCGAGTTGCTTGTCGGCCTGGATGAAGGCAAGCACGTTGCCCGAGATCACCGCCTTCTGCATGGCAAGGGCTGCTTCGTGAAAAAGGTCCGCGGCCTCGCGCGTGACGAAGCGGGCGGCCGAGCGGGCGAGCACCACCTCGACGCCGCGCCTGGCGTCAAGCACTCGCAACCAGTCGCCGGGGTGAAGCGGCGCGACCGCGATGCCGGCGCGGGGTCTCACGTCCAGCAGGCCTTCCCAGGCCAGCCTCTGGATGGCCTCGCGCACCGGGGTGCGGCCGAAGCCCAGCCGCTCGATCAGCGCGCCCTCGGTGACGAAGCTCGAAGGCGCCAGCTCGAGGGTCACGATCATGTGCTCCAGCACGCGATAGGCCTTGGTCGCGACCGGCTCGAAGGCCGCGCTCGTCTCGTTGGATACCAATAGGGATATCAATGGGCAGCTCCTGATATATTTTTCATATATCATAGCGGATTCAGCATTGACAGTCCGCTTCCTAATAAATATACGGCTGATATATCAGATGGAGAGATAACCATGTGGGCCGGAGTTTTCCCCGCAGTCACGACCAAGTTCACGACAGGCGACCGCCTCGACCATGCCGAGATGGAGCGCTGCTTTTCGCTGCAGATGGAGGCCGGCTGCGACGGCATCATCGTCTGCGGCTCGCTCGGCGAAGGGCCGATGCTGTCGCATGACGAGAAGATCGAGGTGCTGAAGACGGCGCAGAAGGTCGCGGGCAGGAAGCCGGTGCTCCTGACCGTCAACGAGCCCGGCACGCGCGAGGCGGCAAGCATCGCCCGCCGCGCCGCCAAGGAGGGTGCCAACGGCCTGATGGTGGTGCCGAGCCCGATCTACCACACCAATCCGGAAGAGACGGTCGCCGCGCTTCGCGCCGTCGCGGAAGCCGGCGACCTGCCGGTCATGATCTACTCCAACCGGCTCGCCTACCGCGTCGACGTCACCGTCGACCTGATGGAGGAACTGGCGTCGGACAAACGCTTCGTCGCCATCAAGGAATCCTCCGACGACATCCGCCGTTCGACCGAGATCATCAACCGCCTCGGCGACCGCTACGATCTCTTCACCGGCGTCGACAACCTCGCCTTCGAGGCGCTGTCGGTCGGCGCCATCGGCTGGGTCGCCGGCCTGGTCACTGCGTTCCCGCGCGAGACGGTCGCCATCTACCAGCTGATGAAGCAAGGCCGCCGCGAGGAGGCGCTGAAGATCTACCGCTGGTTCCGGCCGTTGCTCGACCTCGATGTCTCGACCTATCTGGTGCAGAACATCAAGCTTGCCGAAGTGCTCGCCATTCAAACCAACGACCGCGTGCGCATGCCGCGCCAGCCGCTGTCGGGCGAGCGCCGCAAGGCGGTGGAAAAGATCGTCAAGGACGCGCTGGCTACGCGGCCGGAACTGCCGGCGTTCTGATAGCTTTCTTCTCCCCGTTCACGGGGAGGGGATGGCGGCAGCCAGATGAGGGGCAGCGCCAGCGTGCAAGGAAATCCCAAGTCGACTGAAGAGGGGCGCCGCCCCTCATCCGCCCTTCGGGCACCTTCTTCCCGTGAACAGCGAGAAGGGGGAGACATCGCCATCATCGGCGGCGGCATCATCGGCATCTGTGCGGCGGCCCTGCTCGCCGAGGCGGGACGCAGCGTCACCGTCTTCGACCGCACCGGCATCTGCGAGGAGACGAGCTCCGGCAACGCCGCCGCCTTCGCCTTCTCCGATGTGCTGCCCTTGGCGCATAAGGGCATGATCCGGCAGTTGCCGAAATGGCTCGCCGATCCGCTCGGCCCCCTCGCCATCCCGCCCGCCTACCTGCCGAAACTCCTTCCCTGGCTGATCCGCTTCTGGCGCGCGGGCGCCGCGAAGCACTTCGAGGCGAGCCTTGCGGCGCAGGCCGGCATGATGAAGCTTGCCGAGGCCGAATGGATGGGCCTGCTCGACCGCTCCGGCACCCGGCCGATGCTGCGCGAGGACGGCTCGCTGGAGCTCTACGAAAGCGAGGCGGAGTTCCGTGCCTCGCTGTCCGGCTGGCGTGCGCGCGAACGCTTCGGCATCGGCTTCCGCCATGTCGAAGCCGAGGAGATGGCGGCACTGCAGCCGGGTCTTGCGCTGCGCTTCGTCAAGGGCACCTTCGTGCCGGGGTGGAAGACAGTCGCCGACCCAAAATTGCTTGGCAAAGCGGTCTGGGCCTATGCCGACCGGCTCGGCGCCCGCTTCGGGCATGCGCGCATCGAGCGCGTCGAAGCCGGCGCGGACGGCGCCGCGATCATGCTTGCCGATGGCGAAACCCGGAAAGCGAAGCAGCTCGTCATCGCCGCCGGCGCCTGGTCGCATTTGCTTGCCAGGAATCTCGGCGACCGCATCCCGCTGGAGACCGAGCGCGGGTACAACACGACGCTGCCGGTGTCGGCCTTCGACGTGAAGCGGCAACTGATCTTTTCCGGGCACGGCTTCGTCATCACGCCGCTGGAGACGGGCCTGCGCGTCGGCGGCGCCGTGGAGCTCGGCGGCATCGAGCGGCCGCCGAACTACGCGCGCTCGAAGGCGATGCTGGAAAAAGCAAAACGATTCCTGCCGGGGCTCGATCCGTCGGGCGGCCGCGAGTGGATGGGTTTTCGTCCGTCGCTGCCGGATTCGCTGCCGGTCATCGGCGCGGCGCGGGCGCCGAACGTCTTCTATGCATTCGGCCACGGCCATCTCGGGCTGACCCAGGCGGCGGCGACCGGCCGCTTGATCCGCGATCTGGTTCTCGGGCAGACTCCGGCGCTCGATCTCACCCCTTTCCGTCCGCAACGGTTCTGACCGCAGGAGAGCAACCATGGCCAAGAAATCCTTCTTCTGCATCGACGGCCACACCTGCGGCAACCCGGTGAGGCTGGTCGCCGGCGGCGGACCGCCGCTTGAAGGCGCGACGATGATGGAACGGCGCGCGCATTTCCTCGCCGAGTATGACTGGATCCGCACCGGGCTCATGTTCGAGCCGCGCGGCCATGACGTGATGTCCGGCTCGATCCTCTATCCGCCGACGCGCGAGGATTGCGACATCGCCATCCTGTTCATCGAGACCTCCGGCTGCCTGCCGATGTGCGGCCACGGCACGATCGGCACCGTCACGATGGCGATCGAGCACGGGCTGGTGAAGCCGAGGACGCCGGGCGTGCTCAGGCTCGATACCCCGGCTGGCCTGGTCGTGGCCGAGTACAAACAGGTCGGCGAATATGTCGAGGAGGTGCGCATCACCAACGTGCCGTCCTTCCTCTACGCCGAAGGGCTGACCGTGGAGTGTCCCGTGCTTGGCGAGATCAGCGTCGACGTCGCCTATGGCGGCAATTTCTACGCCATCGTCGAACCTCAGGAGAACTACCGCGACATGGCCGATCATTCGGCCGGCGACCTCATCGCCTGGAGCCCGGTGGTGCGGCAGCGCCTCAACGAGAAATATTCCTTCGTGCATCCGCAGAACCCGGGCATCAACCGGCTGTCGCACATGCTGTGGACCGGCAAGCCGAGAGATGCCGAGGCCGATGCGCGCAACGCCGTCTTCTACGGCGACAAGGCGATCGACCGCTCGCCTTGCGGCACCGGCACCTCGGCGCGCATGGCGCAGCTCCACGCCAAGGGCAAGCTCAAGGCGGGCGACAGCTTCGTCCATGAATCGATCATCGGCTCGCTGTTCAAGGGCAGGGTCGAGAAGGAGGTCAGCGTGGCCGGCAAGCCGGCGATCATCCCCTCGATCGGCGGCTGGGCGCGCATGACCGGATTGAACACCATCTTCATCGACGACCGCGATCCGTTCGCGCACGGGTTCATCGTCACCTGATCGGCCGAGGCGTCAGGCCGCTTCGCCGTCCGTCGAAACCTGATCGCGGAACCAATCGGCAAAGGTGATTTCGGCGGCCGAGGGCTGCGCCGACATGGTGAGGTAGTAGCCTTTGTCCGTGTCGGTCGCGATGTCGGAGACGGCAACGAGATCGCCGCGTCGCAACTCCTCACGGAAAACCTCGATCGGGCAAAGGGCGACGCCGTGGCCGGCGATGACGGCGGTCGCCAGTATGTTGAAATCGGCAAAGACAGGCCCGTTGCCGACATCGGCGCCGGCCATGCCGGCTTGCGAGAACCACTCGCGCCAGCCCTGCCGGGTCTCGTCATGCAGAAGGTCCGCCGCGGCAATGTCCGCCGGCGCGCCGAGCTGGCCTTTGCGAGCCAAGTAGTGCGGGCTGCAGGCGGGTTTGCTGATGCGGGAAAAGAGCTTCAGGCTGGTGGCCCTCGGGGATGGATCCGCGCCGAGCGTGATCAGGATGTCGTTGTCGTCGTCCTCGAGCCGGTCTTCGGCTTTCGCATAGGCGACGCGGATCGCAATCTCCGGGTGGCGGGCAGTGAAGTCCGGCAGGCGCGGGACCAGCCACCGGCTGGCGATGGATGGAATGCAGCCCACCGAGATCGACGCGACAACTGCGTTCCTGCGGATACGCCGGCAGGCAGCCGCGAGGTCGGAGAGCGCCGCGTTCGCCGAGGCCTGGAGAGCCAGCCCGGCGTCGGTCAGGCGAACCTTGCGGGCATCCCTGTGGAACAAGGGCACGCCGAGCCATTCCTCCAGTCGCCTGATCTGATGGCTGATCGCTGGATGGGTAACGTGCAGCTCCTCGCCGGCGGCCGAGAAGCTGAGATGGCGTGCAGCGGCTTCGAAAGCGCGAATGGCGTTCAGCGGCAAATAATCCATCTGTAAATTTTTCTAATGTGTTGGGCGAAAATCGGTCATTTGAACTTCGCGGCCGCTTGCGACATTTCTTGACCCGGTTTCGAAAAAATAGCGCATCGAACCGGCAAAGACCATATCAATCCGAGGGCATTGTCGCTCTCGCTATAACTCGCAAGAAAGAGATGCCATGTTCACCAGGCAATTGGCTGATGTAGAAAAAACTGACTTCTTCGTCGATTGGGGGAACGGCACGAGCCACCGGCTGCTCACCCAGCGGGACGGCATGGGTTTCACGGTCTGTCATACCGTTGTACGGGCCGGCAGCGAGTCGCGGCTTCAGTACCGGCGTCACCTGGAAGCCTGCTACTGCATTTCCGGCAGCGGCGAGGTCGAGGATATGTCGGGCGCAGTACACCGCATCGAGCCCGGCACGATCTACGTTCTCGATGCCCATGACGATCACTATCTGCGCGCCGATGCGGCCGGTGACATGGTGCTGGTCAGCGTCTTCAATCCACCTCTCAACGGCACCGAGAAGCACAGCCTCAGCGGAGCCGGAGGTTCTGCTTACTGACCTTCGCGGGCACTTTCTCGCGAGAGCGGCTTCCGGCGGCCGATCCGCTCGACGCAAGGATCGGCGCCCAGAGCACCCGGGACAGTGGGTTGGCTGTATTGTCGACAATAGCCAATTGGCCTGATATCACCCGACGCGATGACAAACGCCGGTGAATTCAAAATCAGGAAAGTGCGAAAGCTGAGCGCCGAGGTGCAGGCCGCGGATGCGCTGCGCGAAGGCATATTGTCCGGCGAGATACCGCCGGGCGCGCGGCTGACCGAGATCAGGATGGCCGAGCAACTCGGCGTGTCGCGCGCAACCATCCGCACGGCGTTCCACCAGCTGACGCAGGAAGGCCTCATCGACCAGATTCCCTATACCGGTTGGTCGGTGATGTCTCTCAGCGCCCACGATGCCTGGGAACTATATACGCTGCGTTCGAGCTTCGAGGCTCTGGGATCGAAGCTGGTGGCCATGAGGATCAAGGCGACCGGACCGCACACCGCCGAAAACGCCAGGCTCAATTCCGTGCTCGCTGCGTTGAAAGCCGCTTGCGATTCCGGCGATCGCAAGGCGATCGCGGCGGCCGATTTCTCGCTTCACCGGGCCATCATCGATCTTGCGGGGCACCGGCGGCTCGCCGAACAATATGGCGAAGTGGAACAGCAGATCCGCATCTATATCGCGTCCAGCGACTCGCTCGTGGCCGAGCCGGAAGCGATTCTCAAGCAGCACATTCCCATCATCGAGGCGTTGAAAGCCGGTGACGTGGAGCTTTCCGTTCGCACCGCCATCGAGCACAACGAGCAGGAAGGCGCCAAGCTGGAGGCGCATTTGCGCCAGGCCGAAGCCGCCGCAGGATAGATTTCATTCCAAGCCGACAATCGCGGGCGCGCCCAAGCTACGCCGCCACTTTCCTCGATTACACAATGTCGATTGTCTGACAATCGATTGACAATCATTTTGGAAGGTGCGAGGTTCGCCTCATCCAACCCGCAAATGGGCGGGGGGACCGAGAGAGGCAGCAGCCATGGAAAAGAACGACAAGCGCAGGCGCAGCGAGAAGCAGTTCACGGGGATCGAGCGCTCGCTGCAGCGCGCATGGGCAAAGGGAGCGGGGCTGATCGACGAGGAATTCGAGCGGCCAATGATCGCGGTCGTCAACACCTATCAGGATTTTTCGCCGGAGAATTTTCATCTGCGCCAGATCGGCGAAGCGGTGCGGGCAGGCATCCGGATGGCCGGCGGCACCCCTTGCGAATTCAACACCTTCCACGTCACCGACTCCGAGACCTTCGCCTCCGTCGGCATGCGCTACGTCCTGCCGAGCCGGGATGTCGTGGCCGACATGATCGAGCTGATGGTCGAAGGCCATCGCTTCGACGGCATGGTGCTGATCGGCTCGGGCGACAAGGTGATGCCGGGCATGGTCATGGCCGCCGCCCGCCTCGATCTGCCCTCGATCATGATCTATGGCGGCCCGACACCGGTCGGCAGATATCGTGGCCGCAAGGTCTTCCTCGAAACCGTCTATGACGGGGTCGGCGAGCACCTGCGCGGCGAGCTCTCCCGCAAGGACCTCAAGGGCCTGGAGGACAACCATTTCCCCTTCTCGGGCCCTGCGACACGGCCACCTCGGGCAACACGGCCGGCATCTACACGGAGGCGCTGGGCCTGGCGCTGCCGCATTCCGGTACGCTTCCGGCCGGGTCGAACCATCAGCTCAGGGCGGCCAAATACACCGGCATGCGCATCATGGACCTGGTGCGCGACGACATTCGTCCGTCGAAGATCCTGACCAGGGAGGCCTTCGAGAACGCGATGCGCGTCGGCATGGCGGTCGGCGGCTCGACCAACATGGTGCTGCACTTCATGGCTATGGCCAAGGAGGCCGGCGTCGACGTTTCCTTCGATAGCTGGGACGAGCTCTCGCGAACGACGCCGACGCTGGTGAAGCTGGCGCCGTCCGGCCCATGGGGCGTCACCGAATTCAACGACGCCGGTGGCGTGCCGGCCGTGCTCAAGGCGCTCGGCGCAAGGGTCAACCGCGCCGCGCTGACGACGAGCGGCAAGACCGCCGGCGAGATCGTCGACGAGGCGTCGATCGAGAACGCGCAGGTCATCCATACGGACAGCGACCCGATCGAGCCCGAGGGCTCGCTCTTTATCCTCAAAGGGTCGCTTGCGCCGGGAGGCGCCGTGGTCAAGGCTTCCCGCGTTGCCAAGAGCATGTGGAAGACAACCCTCAAGGCGCGCGTCTTCGAGGAAGAGGAGAGCGCGATCGATGCGCTGCGCGCCGGAACGGTGGAGCCGGGAACCTGTATCGTCATCCGCAATGAGGGCACCAAGGGCGGCCCGGGCATGCGGGAGATGCTCGGCGCGACCTCCGCGCTGATGGGGGCCGGGCTCGGCGAAACCTGCGCGCTCGTCACGGACGGCCGGTTCTCCGGCGCGACCCACGGGCCGGCCATTGGCTATGTGACCCCCGAAGCGGCCCGCGGCGGTGTGATCGCCGTGGTGCGGGACGGCGATGAGATCCGCATCGATCTCGCCGCGCGAAAGCTCGACCTCAACGTGCCTCAGGCCGAGATCGACGCCCGTTGGAAGACCCATGTGGCGCTCGAGCCCAGGATCAAGCGCGGCTACCTGAAATTCTATTCCGAGCACGTGGCGCCGGCGTCCGAGGGCGCGGTCATGCCAAGGTTCTGAAAACAATGGAAGGATGGCCGATCGACGGCCACCCCTGTTTGACCGTCAAGAAAGGACATCCGATGCTTTCCGGCCCGAAACCCGAATGGCTGACCTTCGACTGCTACGGCACCCTCATCCAGTGGGACGAAGGTTTGCTGGCCGCCGTCGACGCGATCCTCGCCAACCATCCAGGCTCCAATGTTGAGCCCCGGACATTGATTCGCGTCTACGACAAATACGAACATGCGCTGGAGGCCGAGCGGCCGCATAAATCCTTCCGCAGCGTGGCCGGCGAAGGGCTGCGTCTGGCGATGCAGGAGTTGAAGCTTGCCTGTTCGCCGGACGACGTCGAGGTGCTGACCGGAACCATCTCCCGAATGCCGCCGTTCCCCGAAGTCGTGTCAGCGCTCGGCCTGCTGAAAGCGCAGGGATTCAAGCTCTGCATCATTTCCAACACCGATGACGACATCATCGCCGGCAATGTCGTGCAGCTCGACGGACACATCGACCGCGTCATTACCGCGCAGCAGGCCGGCGCCTACAAGCCGGCCCAGCGGATCTTCGATTTCGCCCACAATGCGCTCGGTGTCGGCCGCGGCGATATCGTGCATATCTGCGCCAGCCCGCATCTCGATCTTGCTGCCGCCCGCGATCTCGGGTTCCGATGCATCTGGATCGACAGGGGAACCGCCCGCAAACCGCTGCCCGACTACGCCCCGAACGCGGTTTTTCCGACGCTCGACCGCGTGCCGCCTTTTCTCGCGTCGACCATCTGGGACTGAGGAGGTCGGCGGTGTCGCCTCGCTGTCGCATGACTGTCACACCTCGCGGAATCCTGACCCTGCGGAATGTGTGGGAGCCAAAATCGAGCGCTTCCGTTGACGCAAGGAATCTTCTCATCAATTTATTTTGACGGCGATTTCTTCGAAGCGGCGCGCATGATACGGCTGAATCGTCAAAGACATTGCGTTGTGCCAATGATAGGGTCCGCGATAGTCCAGGGGCCGGGTACGAAAAAACGGGCAATCGGGCAGCGTGCTTCCAAACCACGCCTGGCGATTGAAAAATCACGTTGCAATCCGGGCTCGAAACTTTACGACTAGGGGCAATACGAAAAGGAATGCGTCCGCGAAGGCGACATTCCAGGGGAGCCGCGTAAATATGCAGTATTTCGTCCAGCAGCTTATCAACGGGCTGACGCTGGGATCTATCTACGGGCTGATCGCGATCGGCTACACGATGGTCTACGGCATCATCGGCATGATCAATTTCGCCCATGGCGACATCTTCATGGTCGGCGCCTTCACGGCCCTCATCGTCTTCCTGATCCTCGGCGCGATGTTCTATTCGGTGCCGGTGGTGGTGGCGCTCCTGATCATGATGATCGTGGGCATGCTGCTCACCAGCCTCTACAACTGGACGATCGAGAAGGTGGCCTACCGGCCGCTGCGCGGCTCGTTCCGGCTGGCGCCGCTGATCACCGCCATCGGCATGTCGATCGCGCTGTCCAACTTCGTGCAGGTCACTCAAGGGCCGCGCAACAAGCCGATCCCGCCACTGGTGAGCCAGGTCTACACCGTCGACGGCATCAGCGTCTCGCTGAAGCAGATCATCATCGTGCTGGTGACCGCGGTGCTGCTTTTCATCTTCTGGTACCTCGTCAACAGGACGGCATTGGGGCGGGCGCAGCGCGCCTGTGAGCAGGACCGCAAGATGGCGGCGCTGCTTGGCGTCGATGTCGACCGCACTATCTCCATCACCTTCATCATGGGCGCTGCGCTTGCGGCGGTCGCTGGCACGCTGTTCCTGATGTATTACGGCGTCGTGGTGTTCTCCGACGGCTTCGTGCCGGGCGTGAAGGCCTTCACGGCGGCGGTGCTCGGCGGCATCGGCTCGCTGCCGGGCGCGGTGCTTGGCGGGCTTTTGATCGGCTTCATCGAGAGCATGTGGTCGGCCTATTTCTCGATCGACTACAAGGACGTCGCCGCCTTCTCGATCCTGGCGATCGTGCTCATCTTCCTGCCCTCCGGCATACTGGGCCGGCCTGAAGTCGAAAAGGTCTGATCCTCATGGCCGTCACCGTGTCTCCGGAGCGCGACGTGGTCGCTCCTCCTATGCAGCGGGCTTTGCGCGAGGCGTTTTACGCCGGCGCCATCGCGCTCGGTCTGTTCGTGCTGTTCATCGGTCTCAGGACCGACCAGAACATCAGCAACGAGCTGATCCTGGTGCAGCGCTGGGGCCTGCTTGCTCTGGTGGTCGTCGCTGTCGCCGTCGGCCGCTTCCTTTATGTCGCCTATGCGGCCCCTGCGATCGAGCGGTCCAGGGCCGAGAAGGCCAAGGCGCCCGCGGTCGTGGCGGAGCCGGGCTTCGTGCGGCAGAACTTCAACAGGATCGGCGCCGCGGTGCTGATCCTCTACCCTGTCGCGATGGTGCTTGCCTTCGGCTTCCAGGGCTCGCTGAAGTGGGTCGACAATTTCGGCATCCAGATCCTGATCTATGTGATGCTGGCCTGGGGGCTCAACATCGTGGTCGGGCTGGCCGGCCTACTCGACCTCGGCTACGTCGCCTTCTACGCCGTCGGCGCCTACGCCTATTCGCTGCTTGCAACGAATTTTGGGCTGTCTTTCTGGATCCTGCTTCCGGCGGCCGGCGCCATGGCCGCCTTCTGGGGCATGATGCTCGGCTTCCCGGTGCTCAGACTGCGCGGCGACTATCTGGCGATCGTGACGCTTGCCTTCGGTGAGATCATCCGCCTCGTGCTCATCAACTGGCGCGACGTGACCCACGGCTCGGCCGGCATCTCCGGCATTCCCAAGGTCTCCTTCTTCGGGCTGATGTCGTTCAACATCTCCGACCCGAACTACATCGCCAAGGTGCTGCACATCACCCAGTCGGGCGCCTATTACAAGATCTTCCTCTACTACCTGATCCTGGGGCTCTGCTTCCTTACCGCCTTCGTTACCATCAGGCTTCGCCGCCTGCCGGTGGGCCGGGCCTGGGAAGCGCTGCGCGAGGACGAGATCGCCTGCCGCTCGCTCGGCATCAACACCACCACCACCAAGCTGACGGCGTTCGCCACCGGCGCCATGTTCGGCGGCTTCGCCGGCGCGTTCTTCGCCGCCCGCCAAGGCTTCGTCAGCCCAGAATCCTTCGTCTTCCTGGAATCGGCGATCATCCTGGCCATCGTGGTGCTGGGCGGCATGGGCTCGCTCGGCGGCATCGCGGTGGCGGCGGCGGTGATGATCGGGGGCACCGAGATCCTGCGCGAGCTCGACTTCCTCAAGACCGGACTGCACTGGGGCAACATGACGATCATTCCGGGCTTCGGTCCCGACTTCACGCCGGAGCTCTACCGCATGCTCCTGTTCGGCATGGCCATGGTCATCGTCATGCTGTGGAAGCCGCGCGGCTTCGTCGGCAGCCGAGAGCCGACCGCCTTCCTCAAGGAGCGAAGAGCGGTCTCAGGCTCCTTCACCAAGGAGGGCCACGGCTGATGGACGCGACCTCCTCGACGAACAACTTCATCCTGCAGGTCGAGCATCTGTCGATGAAGTTCGGCGGCCTGGTCGCCATCGGCGACCTGTCCTTCCAGGCCAGGCGCGGCGAGATCACCGCGCTGATCGGCCCGAACGGCGCCGGCAAGACGACGGTGTTCAACTGCATCACCGGCTTCTACAAGCCGACCGAAGGCATGATCACGCTCAACAAGCGCGACGGCTCGACCTATCTGCTCGAACGCCTGCCCAACCACGAGATCCCGGCGCGCGCCAAGGTGGCGCGTACCTTCCAGAACATCCGCCTGTTCTCGGGCATGACCTTGCTCGAGAACCTTCTGGTCGCCCAGCACAACAAGCTGATGAAGGCCTCTGGCTATACCTTCCTCGGCCTGTTCGGCTTCCCGAGCTATCGTCAGGCGTCGGCCGAATCGATCGAGCTTGCCAGGCACTGGCTGGAGAAGGCCGACCTCATCGAGCGCGCCGACGATCCGGCCGGCGACCTGCCCTATGGCGCGCAGCGGCGGCTTGAGATCGCCCGCGCCATGTGCACGGGACCGGAGCTGCTGTGCCTCGACGAGCCGGCGGCCGGCCTCAACCCGAAGGAATCAGCCTCGCTCAACGAGCTCTTGAACGACATCAAGGACAACACCGGCACCTCGATCCTCTTGATCGAGCACGACATGTCGGTGGTCATGCAGATCTCCGACCATGTCGTGGTGCTCGAATACGGCCGCAAGATCTCCGACGGCAACCCGCAGTCGGTTAGGACCGACCCGCGTGTCATCGCCGCCTATCTCGGCGTCGACGACGAAGAGGTCGAAACCGTGCTCACCGAAGTCGGCGACGAGGACGTCATCGAGCAGCTCGATACCGGACCGGATGCGGCGCACGGGCCGGGCAATTCCGCTTCGATGATGGCGGGGCCGGTTTCCGATACTGTCGAACACGCCGACGAAGGCGAGCGCGTCACGGTGTCGAAGGCCGCTTCGAAAGCGGCTCTGGTCGATGCAAGCAAGCCGGTCTCGCAGGCCGGAAAGCCCGCGGCGAAGCCGAGGTCCCCGGCCAAAAAGTCCACATCGCCGGCCAAGCCGGCCGCGAAATCCTCGACAGCCAAGCCGCGCGGAGGGCGTAAATAATGGCCGGCACAACGCTGCTCGATATCAAGGGCGTGCAGACCTACTACGGCAACATCCGGGCGCTGAACGGCGTGGACGTAAGCGTCAACCAGGGCGAGATCGTGGCACTGATCGGTGCCAACGGCGCGGGCAAGTCGACGCTGATGATGACCATTTTTGGCGCGCCGCGCGCCCGCGCGGGTACCATCACCTTCGCCGGCACGAACATCACCCAGCTGCCGACGCACGAGATCGCCCGCATGCGCATCGCCCAGTCGCCGGAGGGACGCCGCATCTTCCCGCGCATGACGGTGATGGAAAACCTGCAGATGGGCGCGAGCATCGACAACCTCAAGCATTTTGACGAGGATGCCGAGAAGGTGTTCGCACTGTTTCCGCGGCTAAAGGAGCGCATCAACCAGCGCGGCGGCACGCTGTCGGGCGGCGAGCAGCAGATGCTGTCGATCGGGCGCGCGCTTATGGGGCGGCCGAAACTGCTTCTGCTGGACGAGCCGTCCCTGGGCCTCGCGCCGCTGATCGTCAAGCAGATCTTCGATGCCATCCGCGAGCTGAACAAGACGCAAGGGCTGACCGTGTTCCTGGTCGAGCAAAACGCCTTCGGTGCGTTGAAGCTCGCCGACCGCGGCTATGTGATGGTCAACGGCAATGTGACGATGAGCGGCACAGGCAAGGAACTGCTCGCCAATCCGGAAGTGCGCGCCGCCTATCTCGAAGGCGGGCATCACTAAGGTCGGGAGACATCATCATGCAGGGCGTACTCTACGAAGAGGCCTCGATCTGGCAGTTCCTGTTCGTCACCTGCCTGCTCGGCGGCTGGGCGGCGTGGATGACCGGCAAGGCGGCAGCGCA
This sequence comes from Mesorhizobium sp. ORS 3324, assembly GCA_000824825.2. Taxonomy (GTDB): domain Bacteria; phylum Pseudomonadota; class Alphaproteobacteria; order Rhizobiales; family Rhizobiaceae; genus Mesorhizobium. The sequence continues at coordinate 144,737 of LM655187.1, read as the reverse complement.
GACCTGGGGCAGCCATGTCCGGCTGTTCTTCTATTTGCTGGGTCTCGGCATCGGCATCAGGTTCATCCACCATGCCCTGTTCGAAGGCACGATGTTCTCGCTGCACTACTATATCGTCGACACCATCGTGCTGATGATATTGGGCTTTGTCGGCTATCAATACACGCGCACCAGCCAGATGGTGACGCAGTATAATTGGCTCTACGAAAGAGCTTCCTTATTGAGCTGGAAACCGAAGGGTTGAGGTTCATGATAAACGCCGTTTCAGGGATGAATCGGCGTGACAAGTGCCTGAAAATCGGCATTCTATGCTTTCTGCGATAAGGGTGGGCATCGCATGAAAGTATCATCCACGCCCACTCCGTAAATGGGAGCGTTTCAATGAAAAAATCACTTTTGTCCGCCGTGGCGCTGACCGCGTTCATCGCGTTCAGCGGCAGCGCGTGGGCCGACATCCTGATCGGCGTCGCCGGTCCGATCACCGGTCCGAACGCCGCCTTCGGCGCGCAGCTGCAGAAGGGCGCGGAACAGGCGGTCGCCGACATTAACGCGGCGGGCGGCATCAATGGCCAGAAGCTCAAGCTCGAGATCGGCGACGACGTCTCCGACCCCAAGCAGGGCATCTCGGTCGCCAACAAGTTCGTCGCTGACGGCGTCAAGTTCGTCGACGGCCACTTCAACTCGGGCGTGACCATTCCTGCCTCGGAAGTCTATGCGGAGAACGGCATCCTCGTCATGACGCCGGCCGCGACCAATCCGAAGCTCACCGAGCGCGGGTTGTGGAACACCTTCCGCACCTGCGGTCGCGACGACCAGCAGGGCAAGGTGGCGGGCGACTACATCTCCAAGAACTTCAAGGACGCCAAGATCGCCATCATCCACGACAAGACGCCTTACGGCCAGGGCCTCGCGGACGAGACCAAGAAGAACCTGAACGCCAACGGCGTCAAGGAAGTGATGTATGAAGGCGTGAACGTCGGCGACAAGGACTTCTCGGCCCTCATCGCCAAGATGAAGGAAAACGGCGTCACCCTGATCTACTGGGGCGGCCTGCACACCGAAGCCGGCCTGATCATCCGTCAGTCGGCCGACCAAGGCCTGAAGGCGCCGCTGTTCTCGGGCGACGGCATCGTCTCCAACGAACTGGCCTCGATCGCCGGCGACGCCGTTGCCGGCACGCTCAACACCTTCGCACCGGATCCGCGCAAGAATCCGGCCGCCAAGGAAGTGGTGGAGAAGTTCCGCGCCGCCGGCTTCGAGCCGGAAGCCTACACGCTCTACTCCTACGCCGCCATCCAGATCATCTCCCAGGCCATTGCCAAGGTCGGCTCGGCCGACGACGCGCAGAAAGTTGCCGAGACGATCAAGTCGGGCGGTCCGTGGAAGACGGCGATCGGCGACATCGGCTACGACTCGAAGGGCGACATTACCCGTCCGGACTACGTCATCTACGAATGGAAGAAGGGCGAGGACGGCAAGTACAGCTACTTCGAGAAATAAGCCGGCAAACAGAAGCCGATTTTTTTGGAATGCCCGGCGCTCAGCGCCGGGCATTTTTCATTGGCGGCTGGGTTCGCCACTCGACCGCGCCGGCCCTCACCAGATCGCTGCAAACCGCTCCTTGAACAGCCGGGCGGAAGATAAGCGGCGGTTTGGCGCAAACGAACGATTTAAATCGTTTTAGGTGTCGCGCGATTTTGTTTGCACTGCAGCATTTTCACGCTAATCATTGCCCTTCATCTCACCTTCCGCTGCTGGAGCCCAGTCCTTGGCCATCACGAAGATCCTCGTCGCCAACCGGTCCGAAATCGCCATCCGCGTCTTCCGCGCGGCCAACGAGCTGGGCCTCAAAACCGTGGCGATCTGGGCGGAGGAAGACAAATATTCGCTGCACCGCTTCAAGGCCGACGAAAGCTACCAGGTCGGGCGCGGCCCGCATCTCACCAGGGACATGGGGCCGATCGAAAGCTACCTGTCGATCGACGAGGTGATCCGCGTCGCCAGGCTGTCGGGCGCCGATGCGATCCATCCGGGCTACGGGCTGCTGTCGGAGAGTCCGGAGTTCGCCGAGGCTTGCGCCGCGGCCGGCATCACCTTCATCGGGCCGAAGCCGGAGACGATGCGCCGGCTCGGCAACAAGGTCGCCGCGCGCAACCTGGCGATCGAGGTCGGCGTGCCGGTGGTGCCGGCAACCGATCCGCTGCCGGACGACATGGAAGCGGTGAAGAAGCTCGCCGCGGAAATAGGCTATCCGGTGATGCTCAAGGCCTCATGGGGCGGCGGCGGCCGCGGCATGCGCGCCATCCGCGCGGAAGCCGACCTTGCGCGCGAGGTGATGGAGGGCAAGCGCGAGGCGAAAGCCGCTTTCGGCAAGGACGAGGTCTATCTCGAGAAGCTGATCGAGCGCGCCCGTCATGTCGAGGTGCAGGTGCTTGGCGACACCCACGGCAACGCCGTGCACCTGTTCGAGCGCGACTGCTCGATCCAGCGCCGCAACCAGAAGGTCGTCGAGCGGGCGCCGGCGCCTTACCTCGGCGACCAGTTGCGCCAGGAGCTCTGCGGCTATGCGCTGAAGATCGCGCGCGAGACCAACTACATCGGCGCCGGCACGGTCGAGTTCCTGCAGGACGCCGATACCGGCAAGTTCTACTTCATCGAAGTCAATCCGCGCATCCAGGTCGAGCACACGGTCACCGAGATGGTGACCGGCATCGACATCGTGAAGGCGCAGATCCACATCCTCGACGGCTTCACCATCGGCACGCCGGAATCGGGCGTGCCAGCGCAGCAGGACATCAGGCTCAACGGCCACGCGCTGCAGTGCCGCATCACCACCGAGGATCCGGAGCACAATTTCATCCCGGACTACGGCCGCATCACCGCCTATCGCGGCGCCACCGGCTTCGGCATCCGCCTCGACGGCGGCACCGCCTATTCGGGCGCGGTCATCACCCGCTTCTACGATCCGCTGCTCGAAAAGGTGACGGCCTGGGCGCCGACGACGACCGAGACGATCGCGCGCATGAACCGGGCACTGCGCGAATTCCGCATCCGCGGCGTTGCGACCAACCTCACCTTCCTCGAAGCGATCATCAACCACGCGAGCTTCGCCGACAATTCCTACACCACCAAGTTCATCGACACGACGCCGGAGCTGTTCCAGCAGGTGAAGCGGCAGGACCGCGCCACCAAGCTGCTCAATTATCTCGCCGACGTAAGCGTCAACGGCCATCCGGAGACGCGCGGACGGCCGATGCCCACGGCCGATGCCGCGGCACCCGTCGTGCCCTATCTCAACGGCAAGGTGCCGGACGGCAGCAAGCAGCGGCTCGATGCGCTCGGGCCTCAGAAGTTCGCGGCCTGGATGCGCGACCAGCCCCAGGTGCTGGTCACCGACACGACGATGCGCGACGGCCACCAGTCGCTGCTCGCCACCCGCATGCGCACCTATGACATTGCCGGCATCGCCGGCACCTATGCGCGGGCACTGCCGCAGCTGCTTTCGCTGGAATGCTGGGGCGGCGCGACCTTCGACGTCGCCATGCGCTTCCTCACCGAGGATCCGTGGGAGCGTCTGAGCAAAGTGCGCGAGGCCGCGCCCAACCTCCTGCTGCAAATGCTGCTGCGCGGCGCCAACGGCGTCGGCTACACCAACTATCCCGACAATGTCGTGCAGCATTTCGTCAAACAGGCAGCCGCCGGCGGCGTCGACCTGTTCCGTGTCTTCGATTGCCTGAATTGGGTCGAGAACATGCGCGTCGCCATGGACGCCGTGGGCGACGAGGGCAAGCTGGTCGAAGCAGCGATGTGCTACACCGGCGACATACTCGATCCGGCGCGCGCCAAATACGATCTCAAATACTATGTCGGGCTGGCGAAGGAGCTGGAAGCGGCCGGCGCGCATATCATCGCCGTCAAGGACATGGCCGGCCTGTTGAAGCCATCGGCAGCACGCGTGCTGTTCAAGGCACTGCGCGAATCCACCGACCTGCCGATCCATTTCCACACACATGACACGTCCGGCCTGTCGGCGGCGACGGTGCTGGCAGCGGTCGAGACCGGCGTCGACGCCATCGACGCGGCGATGGATTCCTTATCGGGCAACACATCGCAGCCCTGCCTCGGCTCGATCGTCGAGGCGCTCAAGGGCACCGAGCGCGATCCCGGCCTCGATCCGCAGTGGATCCGCCACATCTCCTTCTACTGGGAAGCGGTGCGCAACCAGTACGCCGCTTTCGAAAGCGACCTCAAGGGGCCGGCCTCGGAAGTCTATCTGCACGAAATGCCGGGCGGCCAGTTCACCAATCTCAAGGAGCAGGCGCGCTCGCTGGGGCTTGAGACGCGCTGGCACGAGGTGGCGCAGGCCTATCACGACGTGAACCTGATGTTCGGCGATATCGTCAAGGTAACGCCGTCTTCCAAGGTGGTCGGCGACATGGCGCTGATGATGGTGAGCCAGGAGCTCACCGTCGCCGATGTCGAGAACCCGGCAAAGGACATCGCCTTCCCGGATTCGGTCGTCTCGATGCTGCGCGGCGATCTCGGCCAGTCGCCCGGCGGCTGGCCGCAAGCGCTGCAGAAAAAGGCTCTGAAGGGCGAGAAGCCGATCACGGTCAGGCCAGGCTCGCTTCTCAAGCCGGCCAACCTCAAGGCCAGCCGCAAGGAGATCGAGGAGAAGCTGGAGCGCAAGCTTACGGAGTTCGAATTCGCCTCCTGGCTGATGTATCCGAAGGTGTTCACCGACTTCGCCGCCGCGCAGGAGACCTACGGTCCGGTCAGCGTGCTGCCGACGCCGACCTATTTCTACGGCATGAAGTCGGAGGACGAGATATTCGTCGATATCGAGAAGGGCAAGACGCTGGTGGTGCGCTGCCAGGCATTCGGCGATGTCGACGAAAAGGGCATGGTCACCGTCTTTTTCGAGCTCAACGGCCAGCCGCGCCGCGTCAAGGTGCCGGACCGAGCGCATGGGGCGTCGGCCGCAAAGGCGCGGCGCAAGGCGGAGCCGGGCAACGAGGCGCATATCGGCGCGCCGATGCCGGGCGTGGTGTCCGCGCTTGCCGTCACTGCCGGCCAGGCAGTCAAGGCAGGCGACGTGCTCTTGTCGATCGAGGCGATGAAGATGGAGACGGCGCTGCATGCCGAGCGCGACGGCGTGGTCGCCGAGGTCCTGGTCAAGGCCGGCGACCAGATCGATGCGAAGGATCTGCTGATCGCCTTCGGATAAGACGAGATCGGTCTCATGGCGTTGCCTAAGGCAATGCTTGACACGACGAGACCGCGCGTTGGCCGAGCCCAATTGTCAAAAGTTGACGCCGCCGCCTCGGAAGCGACCAGCCTCCATGCCGCACCAATAACGGCTTGACCCGCAACGCCCGCTCGGGCATCGAACCCGCTCGAATTTGCCGGCCTCTCCTGCGAGTCGCCGGTAGGGAAACGACGCGGAGAGTAAAATGGCCGACGAAATCACCGAGACCAGCCAGACTGTAGCCGCCGGCCAGCTGCGCGCCATCATCGAGCGCATCGAGCGGCTCGAGGAAGAGAAGAAGACGATTTCCGACGACATCAAGGATGTCTATGCCGAAGCCAAGGGCACCGGCTTCGACACCAAGGCGATCCGCACCATCGTCCGTCTGCGCAAGAAGGACCAGGCCGAGCGCCAGGAGGAGGAATCCATCCTCGACCTGTACAAGGCCGCGCTCGGCATGGTGTAAGGCCCGCGACTAGAGCAGCTCAGCGTTTTGATGGAATCGCTGAACTGCTCTAATCGCTTGTTTTTCGCGCAATTCCGGACGGAAAACCGTTACACACTTTTCCTGGAATTGCTCCGGGGACGGCCATGAGCGAGTTCGACTTCGGCGGCCGCCGCGCCTCTGAGTTCCGCCACCGCGGCTTCTGGGCGCTGTTCGCCGAACGGCATCCGGAAGAAAGGGCCCGGCTGGCGAGGCGCGGCCCCTGGTTCTGGCAGCGCGGACTGCCCGAATTCCGGCTGGTGCTTTCCATGTATGTCGCGCCTAGCGAAAACGTGGTCGGTGTGTTCTTCGGCCGCAACGAGAAGCTTGGCGCGACGGAAGTCTGGACACGCCTGAAGCCGTTCCGGCCGGCGATCGAGGCGCGGCTGAAGCTCAGACCGGAGCAGAGCGCGCCAAACCTCGGCATCAACTCGATTTGGCAGGTCAACTGTTTTGCCGAGGACAACTGGCCGGCCATGGCCGACTGGCTGGTGACGGAATGCTCGCGCTTCGAGTGCGCCGTGATCGACGTGCTAGGGCAGCAATAGCTGGCCTATGGCGGCGGACTTCTTCAAATCCCGCTGGCAAGGCAAAACGCCGCTCGACCGATTGTTCTGGCGCGACATGCTGCTCGTCGGCACGGCGGTCAACATCGCCTCGTCGGGACTGGCGCTCGTCCTGCTCGGACTGAAGCTGCCGCTCTGGCTGGTGCTGACGGTGCATTTCCTGCCGGTGCCCTACAACATCTTCCTGACGATCGCCGTCTGGCGGACGGCGGAGAAGACTGGCGGTTTCAAGGCGCAACTGGTGATGCTGGGCTCGGCGCTCTGGCTGATCGCGACGGCCGTCCTGTGAGTGGCGCCAGGCTTCCGCGCAAACAAAAAGGGCGGCCGAAGCCACCCTTCTCTGGACGTGTCTATCGGGCCGGTCAGGCGGCCGGCTCGAATCTGAGCGCCACGCCGTTGATGCAATAGCGCAGGCCGGTCGGCGGCGGACCATCCTCGAAGACGTGGCCGAGATGGCTGCCGCAGCGCGAGCAGTGGCATTCGGTGCGCACCATGCCGTAGCTGCGGTCGACGGTGGTCTCGATCGAGCCCGGGACCGGATCGTTGAAGCTCGGCCAGCCGGTGCCGCTCTCGAACTTCAGCTTGGATTCGAACAAAGGCTGGTCGCAGCCGACGCAGAAGAAGGTGCCGGCGCGCTTCTCGTAAAGCAGGGCGCAGCTGCCGGGACGTTCGGTGCCGTGGTTGCGCATGACGGCATACTGTTCCGGCGTCAGCCGGGCGCGCCACTCGGCATCGCTGCGGGTGACGGGATAGGCGTGGGTGTCCATGAAATCTCCTCGGCCTTGGCGGCTCGTTGTTGGTGCAACCGATATTTCGCACCAAGATAGGTGTTTGTTACAAACGCTGCCAGCGGAAGTGGGCCAGTTCACCGACACAGGAATTTTGAAAGATCGCCATTTGTCTTGGTGCAAGATCTTCCGTTCAGTTCCGTGAAATCAGCTCAAACGCCGGGGATTGGTTGAGCCGCCCCAACGTCGTCATTCTATGGCGG
>LM655187.1:89983-137348 GCA_000824825.2 Mesorhizobium sp. ORS 3324 | reverse complement strand
GACCATAGAATCCATTCCGTGACTTTGAAGCGTTGCTGCGGTGCAGAAATTTGCTCCGTTGCACTCCTTGGCGAAGGTAACGGCATGGATTTTAGGGTCTTCGCGACGGAGCTTCGCTCCTGCTCCGCCCTAGAATGACCACGGGGTGGGCGTTTCGGCCAATCTCCAAGGTATGCGACCTGCCAAAGCAAACAGAGCCGACCGGTTAAAATCCCTGTGCCGGGGAACTAATACTTCCGCGACAACTGCCTGGTCGCCGCCTCGAGCCCGGCGAGCGTCAGCGGGAACATGCGGCCGCCGAAGATGTCGCTGATCATGGCGATCGAGTGGGTGTAGCGCCAGTTCTTCTCAGCTTCCGGGTTCAGCCAGACCGCGTTCGGCCATTGCTGCAAAAGGCGCGCGAGCCAGACGCTGCCGGCTTCCGGATTCCAGTGCTCGACCGAGCCGCCGGGTTGCGCGATCTCGTAAAGGCTCATCGAGGCATCACCGACCACGATCACCTTGCAGTCCGGTCCGTATTTGTGGATGAGGTCGAAGGTCGGGATGGTCTCGGCAAGCCGCCTGCGATTGTCCTTCCAGACGCGCTCGTAGAGGCAGTTGTGGAAGTAGAAATATTCCAGCTGGCGGAATTCGGCGCGCGCCGCGGAAAACAGTTCTTCGACGCTGCGGATATGGTCGTCCATCGAGCCGCCGACATCGAAGAACATCAGGAGCTTTACCGCGTTGCGCCGCTCCGGCCGGGTTCTCACATCGAGATAGCCATGCTCGGCGGTGGCATGGATCGTGCCGGCCAAGTCGAACTCTTCCTCGGCGCCTTCGCGCACCCAGCGGCGCAGCCGCTTCAGCGCCACCTTGATGTTGCGCGTGCCGAGCTCGACCGCGTCGTCGAAATTCCTGAACTCGCGCCTGTCCCAGACCTTCGCCGCGCGGCGATGTCGGCTCTCATGCTGGCCGATGCGCACGCCTTCCGGATTGTAGCCATAGGCGCCGAAGGGCGAGGTGCCGCCGGTGCCGATCCATTTCGAGCCGCCCTGGTGGCGGCCTTTCTGCTCCTCGAGCCGCTTTTTCAGCGTCTCCATAAGCTTGTCGAAGCCGCCCAGCGCCTCGATCAATTTCTTTTCTTCTTCGGTCAGGTGCTTTTCGGCGAGCCGGCGCAGCCACTCCTCAGGAATGTTGGCGACTTCGACCGCGTCCGGCCCGGCGAGCGCCTCGACGCCCTTGAAGACATGTGCGAACACCTGGTCGAAGCGGTCGATATGGCGCTCGTCCTTCACCAGCGCCGAACGGGCGAGGTAGTAGAAACCCTCGACATCGTAGTCGACCAACCCGGCTTCCAGGCCCTCCAGCAGCGACAGATATTCCCTGAGCGAAACGGGAACCCGCGCGGCCTTCAGTTCGAGGAAGAAGGGGATGAACATCGGCTCCTTATAGCAGATCGTACTCGATGAAGCCCGTGCGGCGCGCCACATGGTCGTAGAGCCGCCGCGCGGTGGCGTTGGTCTCGTGCGTCATCCAGTAGACGTTTTTCACCCCGATCTTGCCGGCTTCCTGGCGAACCGCCTCGATCAAGGCCGCGCCTACACCCTTGCCGCGCACCTCGGGGTCGGCGAACAGGTCCTGCAGATAGCAGTTGTTGACCTCAGACCAGCAGGAGCGGTGATAGAGATAGTGCGTCAGGCCAACGGCCTTGCCGCCCTGCGTAGCGACAAAACCCTTCGGCTCGAACTCGCCCGCCGTGAACAGGCGCTTCCAGGTGACGTCGTAGACCTCGTCCGGCAGCTTGGTCTCGTAGAAGGTGAGGTAGGCCGTCCATAGCCGCCGCCAGTCGGCTTGGTCGGACTGCGTCAAGGGGCGGACGGTGATCTCGGACATTTCTTCCTCCAATGCTCTGGTCCGAAGCTGCGGCAGCCACCGCTCACGGGCAACGGTCCACAGACGAGGAAAGCGATGTTGCTGCCGCGTCCTATCCCTGCCGTCTCGCCATGAAGGCCAAGCGCTCGAAGAGATGCACGTCCTGCTCGTTCTTCAACAGCGCGCCATGCAACTTGGGCAGCATGTTCTTCGGGTCGGTGCGAAGGTCTTCCGGCGCGATATCGTCGGCGACCAGCAGGCGGATCCAGTCTAGCGCTTCGGAGGTCGACGGCTTCTTCTTCAAGCCCGGCACGTCGCGGATCTCGTAGAACTGGGTGAGGGCCGCGCGCACCAGGTTCTGCTTGATGCCGGGGTAGTGCACCTCGACGATCTGGTGCAGCGTGTCGATGTCGGGGAAGCGGATATAGTGGAAGAAGCAGCGGCGCAGGAAGGCGTCCGGCAGTTCCTTCTCATTGTTCGAGGTGATGATGACGATCGGCCTGAATTCGGCGCGGATGGTCTCGCCGGTCTCGTAGACGAAAAACTCCATCCGGTCGAGCTCCTGCAGGAGGTCGTTCGGGAATTCGATGTCGGCCTTGTCGATCTCGTCGATCAAAAGCACGACCTTCTTCTGCGCGGCGAAGGCGTCCCACAGCTTGCCGCGCTTGATGTAGTTCTTGATGTCGTTGAAGCGGCCGTCGCCGAGCTGGCTGTCGCGCAGTCGCGAGACTGCGTCATATTCGTAAAGGCCCTGCTGCGCCTTGGTGGTCGATTTGACATTCCATTCGATGAAATCGAGCCCGAGCGCCGCCGCCACCTGGCGCGCGAGCTCGGTCTTGCCGGTGCCGGGTTCGCCCTTGACCAGCAAGGGCCGCTCCAGCGCGATCGCGGCGTTGACCGCCACCATCAAATCCCTGTCGGCGACATAGGCCGCGGTGCCTTCGAAACGCATTTTTTCTCCTGTCCGTGCGGCGGGACCGTAAGGAGCCATGCGCACGCGCGCAAGCTTTGACGGCCGTTCGTTTCTCGCCGTTCGTTTCTCTGGCGCTCGGCGGGCCGTCGGCCTATATTGCCTCAGGCGGTCTGCGCTTCCCGGCAGGAGAAACTTATCCCCGGGGCCTTATCGATCCTTAGGGAGCTGTCCCTGGGAAGACCCGTGGGTTTTCTCACACGGCGCCCACCTACTTTGTAGGCACCCGGGATCGACCTCTCCACCGGTTGTGTGGATCGCCGCTCTCCCGATTTTCGGAGCCGTGCGGTAGAAAACGTCGCTCCCGAAACTCCATCCGAATCCGGCCTTTTCTAGCGTCCGCGCATGAACCCACCAAAAGACCTGAAAAAACAGCTTCGCAAGAACGCTCTGGCGCGCCGCGATGCGCTGGACGAATTCTGGCGGGTGGAGATCGCGCTCGAAATGGCCGAGACCGCGAAGAACGAGATCGCCGTCGAGCCCGGCCAGATCGTCTCCGGCTTCTGGCCGATGCGCTCCGAGGTCGACGTGCGGCCGCTGATGTTTGTGTTGCGCGAGAAGGGCGCCAGGCTCTGCCTGCCGGCGATCCTCGACAAGACCACGATCGTGTTCCGCGAGCTGGTGCACGGCGCGCCGATGGTCGAGATGGGCTTCGGCACGGTCGGGCCGCATGAGGAAGCGGAGGTGCTTGACCCTTCGCTCATGCTGGTGCCGCTTGCCGCTTTCGATGCACGCGGCCACCGCATCGGCTACGGCGCCGGCTATTACGACCGGGCGATCGCCAGGCTGGCCGACAAGGGGCTGACGCCCAGGCTGATAGGCATCGCCTTCGACTGCCAGGAAGTTCCGATGGTGCCGGAAGAGAACCACGACGTGATCATCCCGGAAATACTCACCGAGAGCGGGTTGCGCCGGTTTGCGCCGGAATTGTAAAAAAGCGTTTGAGAAAAGCATGATCTTTTGCGGAAAGTCATGCAGCTTTTGCCTTGCGGACTTTCGGCGGATCGTATGAGACTTCTCTTCCTTGGCGACATGGTCGGAAAAACTGGGCGCACCGCGGTGTGGGAACAACTGCCCGGGCTGATTTCCGACTTCAAGCTCGACTTCGTCATCGTCAACGGCGAGAACGCCGCCGGCGGCTTCGGCATCACCGAGGAAATCTTCCGCGAGACGCTCGCCGCTGGCGCCGATGTCGTCACCACCGGCAACCATGTCTGGGACCAGCGCGACGCGCTGGTCTTCGCGCCGCGCGAGGAGCGCTTCCTGCGCCCGTCCAATTTCCCCAAGGGCACGCCGGGGCGCGGCTCCGGCGTCTACATCGCCAGGAACGGCGCGCGGGTGCTGGTCGCCAACATCATGGGCCGCGTGTTCATGCATCCTGAGCTCGACGATCCGTTCCAGGCCGGTGAGCGCGAACTCTCGGCCTGTCCGCTCGGCGAGCAGGCGGATGCGGTCGTCATCGATTTCCACGCCGAGGCGACCTCGGAAAAGATGTGCTTCGCGCATTTCGTCGACGGCCGCGCCAGCCTGGTGGTCGGCACCCACACGCACCAGCCCACCGCCGACCACCAGATCCTCAACGGCGGCACCGCCTACATTTCCGATGCCGGCATGTGCGGTGATTACGATTCCTCGCTCGGCATGGACAAGGAAGAGCCGCTCAACCGTTTCCTGTCGAAGGTGCCGAAGGGCCGTTTCGAGGCGGCGAGCGGGCCGGCGACGCTGTGCGGCGTCGGCGTCGAGATTTCCGACCGCACGGGGCTGGCCGAGAAGATCGCGCCGTTTCGTCGCGGGCCGCGGCTCGAGGAAACCGTGCCGGCCTTCTGGTCGTGACATTGATATGAGAACCTCGAGCACCTAACTCCCGCGGAACCCGCCGAAACCTGCTCCAGGCTTTGTTTCTACGCAATTTCGGACGGAAAACCGCTAAGCACTTTTCCTGGAATTGCTTTGGATCGTAGAGGGGACGACCTCCATGCAGCTTGTCGAATTCCTGGCGCCGCACTTCGCCTTCGTTTCCGATCCGACCGCCTGGATCGCGCTGCTGACGCTGGTTGTGCTTGAGGTGGTGCTCGGCATCGACAATTTGATCTTCATCTCGATCCTCACCAACAAGCTGCCGGTAGCGCAGCGCGCCCGCGCCCGCAGGCTCGGCATCTCGGCGGCGCTGGTCATGCGCCTGATCCTGCTCGCCACCATCTCGGTCATCGTGCAATTGACGACGCCGGTGTTCGCGGCTTTCGGCCACGGCTTTTCCTGGCGCGACCTGATACTGATCGCCGGCGGCCTGTTCCTGGTCTGGAAGGCGACCAAGGAGATCCACCACACGGTCGACCCGCAGGACCACCAGGACACGATGATGGGCGGCACGCTGCAGATGAGCCTTGCCGGCGCCATCTTCCAGATCCTTTTGCTCGACCTCGTCTTCTCGATCGATTCCATCATCACCGCCGTCGGCATGACCGACGAGATCGCCATCATGTATATCGCGGTGATCGTGGCGGTGAGCGTGATGATGGCGGCGGCCGGACCGCTCGCCGACTTCATCGCAAAGAACCCGACGATCGTGATGTTGGCGCTGGGCTTCCTGCTGATGATCGGCATGACGCTGATCGCCGACGGCATGGGCTACCACGTGCCCAAGGGCTACATCTACGCCGCCATGGGTTTTTCGGCGCTGGTCGAGGGCCTCAACATGCTGGCGCGGCACCGCAGGAAGCAGAGGTCCGGCGGCGAGGGGTGAGGCTGGCACACATCGGCCAACGCAAACACTGTCCGACCTTATGACCTAGTCGCTTACGGCTTCGGCCGGAATGCCCTTCGGATGCCGGTCGCCGATCAGGCCGAGCGTCAGGCCCTGCTCCAGCCAGGCCTTGGCGCCTGCGAGCACCAACGAGAAGCCGCCGGTCGAGCCGATCGCCTGGGTGACCTGTTCGTCGCCGGAGCCGGCGAAGCCGAAATTGCGGACTTCGAGGAAAGTGGTATCGCCGGACATCGCCGTGAATGTCCAGTCGACGGTGGTCGGCGGATCGCTCCATTGCATGACGATCTTTTCGTTGGGGACGATCTCGCTGACCGTGACCGTCGTCGAGACGCCGTACATGCGCCATTCCCACTGAACCGGCTTGCCGCCATCCAGCCTGCCGCTCGAATGCGTGAACCAGAATTTCGTGGTGACCACCGGATCAACGATCGCCTCGAAGACTTCGGCGACGGGCCGGCGGATCAGCATGGCGGCTTCGGCGGTAGGGGTTTCGTTGAGTTGCATGGCGTCCTCCGGAATTGTTCAGGGGGCCTCAGATGTTCGTTTCGTTGGCCGGCTCGCCCTTCATCTCGGCGCGATAATAGCCGTCGCGCAAATTGATGCCGTATTCGAGATAGGCCTTCATGCAAGCGAGCATCTGCGACCAGCCTTCGCAATTGAGGTAGGATTTCTTCAGGCCGACCTCGCCTTCGCGCCAGCCGCTTTCGGCAATAGTGACGAAGGTGCCGCCGTCATCCAGCGGCTCGAAATTCATCTCGATGCGGGTCTTGTAGGCGGGCTTGCCCTCGGTATCGGTCGCATCCCAGCGCAGTACGATGCGTCTGTCCTTGGTCACCTCGTCGACTTCGACCGGCACCGTCTTCCACCAGGTGACGGTGGTGCCGGCGACCAGCGGGGCGGAGGCGCCGCCGATGGTGGTAAAATAGCCGCTGAGCTTCGTCGGATTGACCACAGCGTCGAAGACCTCGGCGACCGGTTTGCCGATGCGTCCTGAAATCCTGAATCCAAGAGACATATCCACAGCTCCTTCCTTGCTTGCCAAAACGATATGTTATAGAAATATAACATGTCAAGTCAGACCTCAGACGACCATGTTTTCAAGGCCTTGGCGCATCCGCGTCGACGCGAGCTGCTGGACCGGCTGAAGGATCAGCCGCAGACCACCGGCTCGCTCTGCGAGGTTTTCCCGGATATGGACCGCTGCACGGTGATGATGCATCTGAAGGTGCTCGAGGAGGCAGACCTGGTCGTGGCAAAGCGCGAGGGGCGCGAACGCTGGAACCATCTCAACGCGCTGCCGATCAAGCAGATCCACGACCGCTGGATCAGCCAGTATGCCGGCCACGCGATCAGCATCCTCGACCGGCTGAAGTCGGATCTGGAGGGATGATCCCGCCTTGCAAAGGCAATCTCGGTCTGCCCGGCCGCCAGGGTCGACGCTCCGGCTGGACGAATTGAGCCGATTTATCTATAAGCCGGCCATTCCGACAGAGAGCGCCGCGTGCCTTCGCGGGCATAGCTTAGACGTTCTGAAAATTTGATTTCGAGCATTTGCAGAAGGGGCGGTGAGACTACCCGCTTCAGGATGCTCTAGCCGAACACGACAGGGGTGCCATGGCTGGCCATTCACAGTTCAAGAACATCATGCACCGCAAGGGCCGCCAGGACGCGGTGCGGTCGAAAATGTTTTCCAAGCTGGCGCGCGAAATCACCGTCGCCGCCAAGACCGGCACGCCGGACCCGGCAATGAACCCGCGGCTGCGCCTTGCCGTGCAGAACGCCAAGGCGGTCTCGATGCCGAAGGACAACATCCAGCGCGCCATCAACAAGGCTTCCGCAGGCGATGCCGAAAACTACGAGGCGGTGCGCTATGAAGGCTACGGTCCGGGCGGCGTGGCGCTGATCGTCGAGGTGCTGACCGACAACCGCAACCGCTCGGCCTCGAATGTGCGCGCCGCATTCACCAAGGCCGGCGGGGCGCTCGGCGAAACCGGCTCGGTGTCCTTCATGTGGGACCGCATCGGCGAGATCTATTATCCGGCCTCTGCCGGCAGCGCCGACAAGGTGATGGAGGCCGCGATCGAGGGCGGCGCTGACGACGTGGAATCGGACGAGGACGGCCACACCATCTATTGCAGCTTCGAAAATCTCGGCGACGTGTCGAAGTCGCTCGAAGCCGCGCTCGGCGAGGCGGAATCGGTGAAGCCGATCTGGCGGCCGCAGAACAATGTCCCGGTCGACGAAGAGCGCGCGCAGTCGCTGATGAAGCTGGTCGCCACCCTCGAGGACGATGACGACGTGCAGAGCGTCTACGCCAATTTCGAGGTCGACGACGAGACGATGGCCAAGCTCAGCGCGGCCTGATCGGCACATATGAGCGAGAAGCCGCTTCCGATCGTCCGCATCACCTACTGCACGCAATGCCTGTGGCTCCTGCGTGCCGGCTGGATGGCGCAGGAATTGCTCTCGACCTTCGGCACCGATCTCGGTGAGGTGACGCTGGTGCCTGGCACCGGCGGCATCTTCACCATCACCTGCAACGATCAGCTCATCTGGGAACGCAAGCGCGACGGCGGCTTTCCGGATGCGGCAAAGCTCAAGCAGCTTGTCCGCGATGTCATCGACCCGGATCGCGACCTGGGGCATGCGGACCGAAAGTCTCACAAAAAGGACCCCACCTGAGGCGGGGCCTTTCGCATTTGCGGGCTGCTTATCCTCAGAT
The DNA here is from genome assembly GCA_000824825.2 of Mesorhizobium sp. ORS 3324. Lineage (GTDB taxonomy): Bacteria > Pseudomonadota > Alphaproteobacteria > Rhizobiales > Rhizobiaceae > Mesorhizobium. Next base: position 129,041 of record LM655187.1, on the reverse strand, counting down.
CAATGCCATGATGAAGCAGGCCATCGCCACGATCGCGGTGATGGTCCGCACATGGTTCCACATCACCCACTCACTCAGATAGTTGGTCCAGACGGCGGCGCCGTTGGCGCTTGCCGGGTCGACTGCGGCCAGCGCGTCGTTGAGCGGCACGTTGAAGGCCATGGTCACTATGGGGTTGCCGATGAAATAGATCACGGCGCCGGCGAGCAGCCAATACGAGCCTGACTGGCTCCAGCCGAAGAGAGTTGCAGCGATCAGCACAAGACAGATGAGCCCGGTGCCGAACAGCGCCGTCATGAAGGTCGGCGTGATCACCGTGACGCTGATCGAGTTCATCGCTGCGATGCCGCTTGGGACGGGCAGGCGGGCAAGCGCCGCCATGACGAAATTGGAGAATGCGAAGAAGACGCCGCCGACAACGCCGGCGCCAATCGCGGCGATGAAGGTGAGGGTCGGAAGAAGTTTCATCATGTTGGTTCTCCAGATTAGGAAACGGTTGCCATATAACATGAGTAACCCTCATGTTTGCAAAACGTGATAAATCCTCATATCTTGCGAGCCAAGCCAGTTCTCGAGATATCGCCCCGGAGTGAGCCATGGACGACAAAGTCGCCGCGAAGACCGACCAGGGCGCCGCCATCGCTTCGCCGCGGCGCGCGCCGAGCCAGCAGCGCAGCCGCGAGCGGGTGGAGCGCATGCTTGCCGCCGCCTCGGCGCTGATTGCCGAGCAGGGCAGCGATGCGATGCGCATGGGCGAGGTGGCGGAAAGGGCCGGCGTTTCGATCGGCTCTCTCTACCAGTTCTTTCCGGACAAGCGGGCGATCGTCTGGGCGCTGGCCGAGCGCTACACGGCCGAAAGCCAGGCCTGCATTGCGGCGGCGCTGAAGGATGTCGGCGACGCCGAAGGTTTGAAGCAGGCGTTTTCGGAGCTGGTCGATATCTACTACCGGCTGTTCCTGGCCGAGCCGGTGATGCGCGACATCTGGTCGGGCACGCAGGCCGACAAGGCGCTGCGCGAGCTGGAACTGGCCGACAGCCGGGCCAATGCCGAATTCCTCGTCGCCGTGCTGAAGCGGCTGCATCCCCTCGCCGATCCGGTCGCGTTGGAGACGACAGCATTCCTGGTCTGGCAGATGGGGGAGGCGGCGATGCGGCTGGCGATCTCCGTCGACCGGGAAGAGGGCGACAGGCTGGTCGAAATTTACAAGCGCATGGCGCTGAGGGAGCTGGTGGGTGGGTAACAGGCGAGGCTTCGAGACTTAACGCGTGGCCATGGCCACTTGCCGAAGTTGGCGCTGCCCCTCATCCGCCTGCCGGCACCTTCTCCCCGTGAATGACGGGGAGAAGGGACAAGCTCCAGCGCTGGCGCCCCCCTCTCCCCGTTCTTCACGGGGAGAGGGTAAGGGTGAGGGGCAGCGATGACGCGGCGCAATTGCGCGAGACCAAAACCTGCAACAAAAAACCCGCCTCGAGGGCGGGTTTTTCAAATCCTGCGGGCGTGTCCGGCTTAGAGGCCGAAACCTTCGAAACGCTTCTTGAACTTCGACAGGCGGCCGCCGCGGTCGAGCAGGGTCTGCTGGCCGCCGGTCCAGGCCGGGTGCGTGGTCGGGTCGATGTCGAGGTTCATCGTGTCGCCTTCCTTGCCCCAGGTCGAGCGGGTCAGGTACTCGGTGCCATCGGTCATGACGACCTTGATGGTGTGGTAGTCGGGATGGATATCGGCCTTCATTGTCTTATTCCTGGCTTGCCGGCGCTGGTGACGGGCCAACGGCCTGCGTCGATGCGCCCCCTTTTAAAACTCGAAGCCGCAGCTAATGAAAAGCCACGGCTTCTAAAACGGTCGGCGAGCCTATACATCAGCCGCAATTGAATCACAAGGCCGCGGCAGGCGCATATTTGGGCGCACTACCGGCAAGCGGCCAGAGGAAACGCTCATGGCGGATATTGGTGTCAGTGGAGACGAGCGCAGGCGCTCGGTCCGGCCGCTCAGGAAGCTTTTCCCTTATATCGCCCGCTACCGGAAGCTGGCGGTCGGCGCCATTGTCTCGCTGATCGTGGCGGCAGTGACCACGCTTGCCCTGCCGATGGCCGTGCGGCGCATGATCGATCACGGTTTCCAGGCTGCGGGCTCCACCTTCATTGCGGAGTATTTTGCGGCGCTTGTCGTGATGGCGGCGCTGCTGGCGGCGGCGTCGGCCAGCCGCTACTATTTCGTCATCACGCTCGGCGAGCGGGTCGTCGCCGACGTCCGCCGTGACGTCTTTTCCCATGTCACCACGCTTTCGCCGGCCTTTTTCGACCGCGCCCAATCGGGCGAGATCGTGTCGCGGCTTGCCGCCGACACGACACAAGTAAAGTCGGCGGTCGGCGCCACCGCCTCGGTCGCGCTGCGCAATCTCATCCTCGGCCTCGGCGCCATGGCGATGATGGTCTTCACCAGCCCGAAGCTTTCCGGGCTGGTGCTGGCCGCCATCCCGCTGATCGTGCTGCCGCTGGTCGCCTTCGGCCGCTCGGTGCGGCGCAAGTCGCGGCTGGCGCAGGACACGCTTGCGGAAGCCACCGCCTACGCCAGCGAGCAGATCGGCGCCGTGCGCACGCTGCAGGCCTTCACCAACGAGAAGCTGGTCACCGGGCGCTTCTCTGCCGCCGTCGAGGCCGCATTCGAGGCGGCGCGCACGTCGGTCTTCGCTCGCTCCTTCCTCACCTTCTTCGCCATCTTCATGATCTTCTCCTCGGTGGTGGCGGTGCTCTGGTTCGGCTCGCGCGACGTGCTTGCCGGCACCATGTCGGCCGGCACGCTCGGCCAGTTCCTGCTCTATTCGGTATTCGCCGCCGGCGCGCTCGGCGCGCTGTCGGAAGTGTGGAGCGAGCTGTCGCAGGCGGCGGGCGCGGCCGAGCGGCTGACCGAGATCCTCGCCGAGCGGCCCGCCATCCAGTCGCCCCTCGATCCCGAGCCGCTGCCCGGCAAGGCCAAGGGCGCGATCAGCTTCGACGGCGTCTCCTTCTCCTATCCGGCGCGGCCGGACCGGGCCGCCGTGCATGGGCTGAGCTTCCAGGTGAAGCCTGGCGAAACGGTGGCAATCGTCGGTCCCTCAGGCGCCGGAAAAAGCACCGTCTTCTCGCTGATCCTGCGCTTCTACGATCCGGAGAGCGGCCGCGTCGTCATCGATGGCGTCGACCTGCGCCATGCCGATCCCGCCGCCATCCGCGAGCGCATCGCCATCGTGCCGCAGGACGTCACCATCTTTGCGGCCAGCGCGCGCGACAATATCGGCTTCGGCCGCCCGGGTGCCAGCGATGCCGAGATCGAGGCGGCGGCGAAGGCGGCCCTTGCCGACGAATTCATCGTCAAGCTCGAGAAGGGCTATGACAGCCAGGTCGGCGAACGCGGCGTGACGCTGTCGGGCGGCCAGCGCCAGCGCGTGGCGATCGCCCGCGCCATCCTGCGCGACGCGCCGATCCTTTTGCTCGACGAGGCGACCTCGGCGCTCGACGCCGAAAGCGAAACGCTGGTGCAGACGGCGCTCGAGCGGCTGATGCGCGGCCGCACCACCATCGTCATCGCCCACCGCCTGGCGACGGTGCTCAAGGCCGACCGCATCCTTGTCATGGAAGGCGGACGCATCGTCGAGGAGGGCACGCATCAGAGCCTTGTCGTCAAGGGCGGCACCTATGCGCGGCTCGCCAAGCTGCAATTCGAAAGTGGCGCCAGCGCCTTCAAAGGCGCCGCGGAATAGTCGATTGCTCTATTGCCTGTGCTCTATTGCCTGCTGCGCCGATAAGCCATGAACAGCGGTACGCCGAGGAACAGCGAGAGCAGGAGCACGCTCGTGATGAGCCGCTGCCCGGATTTGTCGGAGGTGGCTGCCGGAGAATCCTCGGCCTCGTCCTGGTAGGTGAAGTCATAGGTCCAGTCGATGTTGTCCGAGACGTCCTTGACCGATTTCAGATAGTCGCTGATCGCTTTGGCCGGAACCTGCGTCGCCAGGGTCTGGAAATTCCACTGCACCTCGAAAGTGGTGGGCGTGTTGCTCCATGACGACTTCAGCGAGAGATAGGGCGTGACGACGCTCTTCATGTCCCCGCCCGAAAACCGTGCCTTGAGGTTGCTCACCGTCACGGTGTGACGGCGGTAGACAGGCGATCCGAGCGAGACGGGTCCGACGCGGTCAACCATTGTCGGCGCCGGCAGATCGGTGCCGAGGTCGGCCGCCTTGATCGAAAAATTCTTGGCAAGATCGTTGGCGGCGAGCGCCTGTGCCGGGAGCCGGTAGCTTTCCCGCACATTGATCAGGTTGCCGTCGCGATTGTCGAAGATCTCCAGCTTCGCCGCGGTTTCGATGCCAGGGTAGCGCTTGCTGTAATATTTGAGGTAGGCGTCGGACAGTTCGCTCATCGATCGGCTGGCGAGCTTGCTGCGCATCCCGTCGGCGTCGGCACCTTCATAGGTGGAGAGCACCGTCAGCGTCAGATGACCGTCGGGCTTGTCGGGAAAGGAAAAATCCTCGGCGACCTTGATCGTCGGGCTTTTAAGCTCCGGGCTTGGCATCTTCTCCAATTCGCCGTTGCCGAAGACCGGCAAGGCGAAGCCATAATCCGGCTGCGCGAAGTTGCTTGCATCTCCGCCCTGCAGGAAGTCGGTGGCGTCGAGCCAATATGTCTTGGTTCCGATCGTCGCCTTCACGACGGCGTGGTCGAAGTTTCGCAGCGCCGGCAGATGCTGATCCAGCGCCCGCCCCTGATCGAGGTCGGCCAGCGCCACCTGTGCCGAAATGCCCAGCCGCATAAGCGCGGAGGTGAGCAGCAGCGCCTTGTCCTTGCAGTCGCCAAAGCCGCTCTGGATGACCGTCGCCGGATCGCGCGGGATATATGACCCGGACCCCATCGAGAGGCTGACATAGCGGATCTCGTCCTGAACGAGACGCATTGCCTGGATCATCCGATCCTCCGGCTGCGGATGCTTGGCTGCGATCTCGTCCAGCTTCGCGGTGAAAGCGGCCGGGAAGGCGGTTGCCGGCTTGTAGTAAGGCTGAACCGCGTCGATCACGCTTTGCCAGCTCGAGGTCGACGAGACGTCGATCGATCCCCAGCCTGGAAACTCCGCCGGCACGTTCTCCTCGACTTTGACCGGCTTGGGATTGGCAATCTCCCACAGATAGGTCGCGTCCGTCCCCGACGCGGAGATCACGGGCTTGATCCCCGTGCCCCGTGGCTTGATCGCCAGCGGCTGCGCGGCCGGCCATATGATGCTGGTGCGGATCAGTCCCACCGGCTCCTCCCACTCGGTCGAGAAGCTGTAGAAGAACAGACCCTTGCCGACGAGCGGCGTGATCTCGTAGGTCTCGCCATAGTCTACGACGTCGCCGACGCGCACGTCGTCGATGTTGACATGGGCTGTCAGCCAGCCGTCATAGATGCCCTTTTCGGCATCCTTCTCCTGTCGGAATATGTCGAACTTGACGCCGGCCAGGCGGTCGAGCACCACGCCGTCGCGGATGATGCGCAGATGGTTGAGCGTGACCCTGTGCCTGGAGGGATCGAACTGCAGGTCGATGCTCGCGCCCTGCTCGAGGCCGGCGCGGTCGACTATTCTATAGACCGAGCGCGAATAGTCGTCATAGCCGTGGTCGCGATGGATGATCTGCTCGTCCGCCAGCAGCCATGAGATGCCGTTCTTCATCTGGTCGGCCCTCGCCGGATCCGCCGAGGGGACATCGATCAGCTTGACCCAATCTGCGGCCGCTCCCTTCCGGACGATCTCATCCGCCTCTGCGGGAAAGTTCAGGCCGACGAGCAAGATCAAAAAAAGGAAGAGGCTGCAGAAAGACCTGATCCTGCGAAAACTGCTAGCCACCAACATCCAAGCCCACGCTGCAAAGAAGACTCTTTTTTCAGAGTCTTTCTCGCCAAAGTAAAGACTGGCAAGGCAACTTTTGCGCGCCTCGGTCCACCGAGTCCGCGAGACTGCCTCAGTCGCCGTAGCGCCTGCGCAGATGTTCGGTGAAATAGGCGGCGTCGAGCTTCTCGCCGGTGGCGCGCTCGAGCAGGTCCGGTGTCGACCAGCGTGAGCCCTGCGACCAGATCCTGTCGCGTCGCCATTCATTGATGGCGCTGAAATCGCCCTTGGCGAGATCCTCGTCGGCGGACGGATGCTCCCTGGTCAAGGCCGCCCATTGCTGCGCCGCCATCATGGCGCCCAGCGTGTAGGACGGGAAATAGCCGAAGGCGGCGCCCGGCCAATGCACGTCCTGCATCGGCCCGTCGGCCGGATTGTCGATGGTCGACAGGCCGAGATAGTCGCGCATCTTGGCGTCCCAGGCCTCGGGCAGATCGGTGGCCTCCAGCCGGCCGGACACGAGCTCCTGCTCGAGCTCGTAGCGCAGGATGACATGCAGCGGATAGGTGACCTCGTCGGCATCGACGCGGATCAGGCCGCGCTCGACATGGTGGACGTGCGGTAGGATGTCGTCCAGCGACCAGGCTTCGCCGAGGTGCCTTTCGACCACCGGCAAAGCCCAGCGCCAGAAGGCTGGATTGCGGCCGATCTGCTTCTCGACGAACAGGCTCTGGCTCTCATGTATGGCCATGCCGCGCGCCTTGCCGAGCGGCCAGTGCGACCAGGCTTTCGGCAGGTTCTGCTCGTAGAGAGCGTGGCCGGTCTCGTGCAGCACACCCATCAGTGCCGACAGGAAGTCGGAGGTCTTGTAGCGGGTGGTGATGCGCACATCGGTCGGCACGCCGCCGCAGAAGGGATGATGGGAAACCGACAGCGAGCCGTGGGTGAGGTCGAAGCCGACCGCCGCCATCATGGCAAGGCCGAGCTCGCGCTGTTTCTCGACGGCGTAGCTGCCGGAGAGCGGCTTCAGCGGATGCTTCGCCAGCCGCGCCTCCTGCGCTGCCAGCGCCTGCGGCACGAAGTCCTTGAGGAAGGCCGTGAGCTCGGCGAACACCGGCGTGATGTCGGCGGCTCGGTTGCCAGGATCATACTGCTCCATCAGCGCGTCATAGGGATCGAGGCCGAGCGCGTCGGCGCGGAGCGCCGCCTCCTCGCGCACCAGCGCTACGACACCTTCCAGCGCCGGCAGGAAGCCCGCCCAGTCGTTCTTGGCGCGCAGGTCGCGCCAGAGCTGCTCGGAGCGCATGCGCGCCGTCGTCTGGCGCTCGACGAATTCCGTCGGCAGGCAGGTAAGGTTGGTGTATTGCCGGCGCAGTTCCCTGACCGCCGCCTGCTGCTCGTCGTTCAGCGGCTCCGCTTCGGCTGCCGAGATCCACTCGCCGATCTCCGGCGCGGTCGCCTGGGCGTGCAGCATGCCGGCAAGCGCGGCCGTCGCTTCGGCGCGCTTCTCGCCGCCGCCGACCGCCATGTGGGTCGCCTCGTCGGCGCCGAGGATGGCAAGCGCGTGCTCCAGCGCTTCGAGCTTGTGGCCGAGTTGGTCGAGTTTCTGGAAGGACATGACGGGTTCCGCAATTTGGACGGCGCGAAAAGATACCAACGCGCGGAGATTGGCAACCCCGGTCGCCACGTCCTTGCGGGGAGCCGGCCGGGCGTGATCAATATCATTGGAACCGGACGCGTGGAGGGGTGAAAGATGGTCGGCAACATCCTGGTCGGGCTGGTGGCGCTGATCCACTGCTACATCGTCTATCTGGAGATGGTGCTGTGGGACACGCCGCGCGGCCACAAGGCGTTCAACCTTAAGCCGGACTTCGCCAGCGCCTCAAAGGTGCTCGCCGCCAACCAGGGGCTCTACAACGGCTTTCTCGCCGCAGGCCTGATCTGGGGCCTCTATCTCGGCGCCGGCGGATTCCAGATCAAGGTCTTCTTCCTGCTTTGCGTCGCCGTCGCCGGCCTCTACGGCGCGGCGACCGTCGGCCGGAAGATCCTGTTCATCCAGACGGTGCCCGCGGTGCTCGCCATCTTCGCGCTCTGGCTCGGCTGGTGATCGAAAAAGGACGCCCGTGAGACCAGGTCTCGCGGGCGCCAGATAGTCCCTTCCTCCGAAGACCTTCAGGTCGGCCGGCACATCACCTGTCGATCAGGAGTTTCGCCGTCGGGGCCGGGGCCGGGAATCCAGCGGCATTGAGCGCATCTTCTAGACTTAAGAGGTTTGCGCTACGGCGCCCCGCGCGCCGAAAGACGCGCGGGCTGTCGTGACGGAAGGCGCAGCGATGGATGAATTCACCCGTTCGGATAGTATCCGGCGTCCGCGCCGTTGCCGATCAGGAAGTTGCTGCCCGTGGCGTTGCGCAGGCGCTGGCTCACGTCATCGAGCTGCGCTACCAACTGCTGATACTGCGCGGCCGGTATCGAGCCATGTCCCGCCGCAGCTTCTCTTTGGGCGACGCGGCTGATATGGGCGGCCTGCCTGTGTAGGTCGCGCGCCTCCTCCGTTTTGATCTTATCCGTCTGCCGCGCGGCCTTGATGCCTTGATCAACGCTCTGGGCCTGGTCGATCAGGCCTGCCGTGCGCGGGGTGTAGAAGCCAGCCGATGCGGCATAGGCGCCGGCAAACGGAACGGCGGCGACAAGTGCGGCAAGTGCCGCAGTCCTAGGTAGCTTGAAAGAGCGCATGGTTGCGTCTCCTTGTTTGCTGGGGAAGGCAGCGCCGGAAACGACCTGCCTTCCGGCTTGGGCCGTCTGGTTCCGTCGCGTCGCGATGTGGGAGGCACCGCCGGCGGTTCTCGGCCCCAACTAACAACCTAGGAGCGGCACCCCGCCAAGTGGAATTAAAAAATGGTAATGTTTCGAGGCCTTGTCACTCGCGCATCAGGCTCTAAAGCGCCTGCGATCAGGCCGCAACCGGCGCGAAACGGGGCCGCTCAGCGTTCGGTTAGCTTCAGTTCAATACGTCGGTTCTTGCCGCGCGCTTCATCCGTATCGGCCGGGTCGAGCGGCTGGAACTCGCCGAATCCGGCGGCAACCAGCCGGTTGGCCGGCACGCCGTTGTCGATCAGGAACTTCACCACCGAGGTCGCGCGCGCCGTCGAAAGCTCCCAGTTGTCGCGGTAGCGGCCGGTGCCCGACAGCGGCTTGTTGTCGGTGTGGCCGTCGACGCGCAGCACCCAGTTGATCTCGGGCGGAATCTCCTTCTGCAGTTCGATGACGGCGTCGGCGAGCTTCTTCATCTCGACCTTGCCGGCGTCGTTGATCACGTCGGAGCCGGTGGGAAAAAGCACCTCCGACTGGAACACGAAGCGGTCGCCGACGATGCGGATGTTCTCGCGATCGGCAAGGATCTCGCGCAGGCGGCCGAAGAAGTCGGAGCGGTAGCGGTTGAGCTCCTGGACGCGCTGCGCCAGCGCCACGTTCAGGCGGCGGCCGAGATCGGCGATCTTGGTGTTGGATTCCTGGTCACGCTGCTCGGAGACGTTGAGCGCGTCCTCGAGCGCCGCGATCTGCTTGCGCAGCGCTGCGATCTGCTGGTTGAGGATCTCGACCTGGCTCAGCGCCTGCTGGCTGATCTGGCGCTGGTTGCTGAGCTCGCCGGACAGCGCTTCCGCCCGTTTGTTGGCCGCATCGCCGGCGCCGGCGCCTTGTGCCAGCAACTGTTCGAGACGGCTCTTTTCCGCTTGCGCGGCCGACAGCGAAGCCTGCAGGTTGGCGAGCGAATCTTCCTTGTCCTGGCTGTTCGAGCGCTCCAGCGCGAGCAACTGGGTCAATTCGTTGATCTGTGAGTTGAGCCGGTTGAGCACCGTGTCCTTGCCGGAGATCTCGCGGCTGAGCAGGAACTGCGCCAGCACGAAGACGGTGAGCAGGAACATGATCGCCAGGAGCAGCGTCGACAGCGCGTCGACGAAGCCCGGCCAGTAGTCGATGCGGCGGTCGGCGCGCCGTCTTGCCAGTGCCACGTCAGTGGACCCCTTGCTTCTTCAGCGCGTCGGCGATCTTTTCCAGCGTGTTGCGCATGGCCTTCTGCTCGTCAGACTGCGCTTCGACCCAGTCGCGCATGATCTGCTGTTCGGAGCGCATGTTCTTGACCAGGCCGGAAATGCCGTCGGCGAGATTGGCCATGGCGGTGGCGACGCGCGGGTTGGAGCCGCCGCCATTTTCCTGCAGGCTGCGCAGCCGTTCCGACAGCAAGCGGATCTCCTCCGACGGTTCGGCGCGGTGCGTGTCGGAGACGACGATGTCGGACGAAAGATCGGTGACCGAGGACAGCCAGTTCTCGAGCTCGGTGTAGAAGCGGGTCTGGGCGCGGCCGGCCTGCAGGTCGAGGAAGCCGAGCACCAGCGAGCCGGAGAGACCGAACAGCGATGACGAGAAGGCCGTGCCCATGCCGGCAAGCGGCGCCGACAGGCCCTGCTTCAGCGCCTCTAGCACGGCGGCGGCGTCGCCGCTGCCGGGGTCGAGCGCCTCGATGGTCTCGCGGATCGAGGCGATGGTGTTGAGCAGGCCCCAGAAGGTGCCGAGCAAGCCGAGGAAGATCAGGAGGCCGACGAGATAGCGCGAGGTGTCGCGGGTTTCATCGAGGCGGGTGGCGATGGAATCGAGCATGGTGCGCATCGAGCTGGTCGAGAACGCGATGGTCGAGGAGCGCCCGATCATCGCCTTCATCGGCGCCAGCAGCACCGGCTCGGTGGTCTCGGAGCCGGCGCGGAAGGAATTGACCCAGCGCACCTCGCGGAACAGCCGGCCGACCTGGACGAAGGCGAGCAGGATGCCGACTGCGAGCACGCCGATGATCAGCCCGTTGAGGCCGGGGTTGCTGGAGAAAGCTCTGGAGATCTGGCGGGTGAGGATGGCGGCGATGAAGGCGACGATGATCAGGAAGATCACCATGGTGAGCAGGAAGACCTGCGGGCTGGACAGCTTGTGCGGATCGTAGACCAGGACATCCGAGCGCCTGCCGAAGGATTTGAGAAAAGCCATCCGTGCCCCGTTTCCGATGCCACCGCCGCGAATTTGCCGCGACTCTAAACGGAATTGTGACCAAAATGAATGGCGCTTGGCAATATAGCCGCCGCCAGGGAACTCAAAACCGGCTGATGACCAGGCAGTCGACCATGGCGGCCAGATGCAGCCCGGCGCCGGTGACGACGAAGCCGTGCCAGACGGCATTGTGGAAGCGCAGGCCTTTCCAGGCGAAGAAGATGACGCCGCAGGAATAGACGACGCCGCCGGCAACGAGCAGCACGATCGAAGCGGTCGGCAGCGTCTGGACCAGCGGTCCGGCGAGCACGACGCCGCTCCAGCCGATGGCGAGATAAAAGACGATCGCCAGCCGGTCGTAGCGGCCGGGCACGAACATCTTGATCGCGATGCCCATCGCTGCCGCGGCCCACACCACGACGATCATCGGCAAGGCCAGCGACGAGGCGCGGAGCTGGGCGAGCAAGGGGGTGTAGGTGGCGGCGATCAGCAGGTAGATCGCGGCGTGGTCGAAGCGGCGCAATATCCATTTCGCCGGCCACGATGTCGGCCAGAGATTATAGGCCAGCGACACCGAGAGCACGGTGAGCAGGGATACCACGTAGAAGACCGCCGCAACATATTCGCCGGGACCGGAGTGGAAAGCGGCGAGCGCCAGGAAGGCAGAGCCGGCCGCGATCGCCAGAACGATGCCCACGGCATGAACGATGCCATCGGCGATCAACTCGGCGCGCGAATAGTGCCAGCGGCCAACAAAGGGTATTTCGATCTGCGAGTTTGGCTGCGCGTCGTTCATGAATGATCCCGAAGTCCCCAATCTGGGCGATCGCGGATCAGTATTTCAAGCTTCGGTGGCAGTTTTGCGACTGCAGCGCCGCGCGTCTTTTCGACGCGCAAAGAACGCTGCAGCACTTTGATTTGCGCTTCAGCGCGCTCTGTGCCGACGGCGCGCCTTGCCCGTCAACGCGTCGAGAGCGGCTTCGTCACCGTCTTGAGCAGCGCGCGCTGGATGAGTTCGTTGCCGGCGACGACCGCGCCGCGTTCCAACATTTCCTGTCCACCCTCGAGGTCGGAGACGAAGCCGCCCGCCTCTCGGATCAGCAGCAGGCCGGCGGCGATATCCCAGGCTGAGAGGCCTGTCTCCCAAAACCCATCCATGCGCCCGGCAGCGACATAGGCGAGATCGAGCGATGCGGAGCCCAAGCGGCGGACGCCAGAGACCTCGGCCATGACGTTGCGCAGTTCGATCAGGAAGTTGCCGTGCTGGCCGCGTCCGAGATGCGGCACGCCGCAGCCGATCACGGCATCGGTGAGCTTGGTGCGCCCGGCGACACGCAGCCGGCGGTCATTCATGAAGGCGCCGCCGCCGCGCTCGGCGGTGTAGAGCTCGTCCATCGCCGGATTGTAGACGACGCCGGCGACGATCTGGCCCTGCCGCTCGAGCGCGATCGACACGGCGAAGAGCGGGATGCCGTGCAGGAAGTTGGTGGTGCCGTCGAGCGGGTCGACGATCCAGCGATGCTGGTCGTCCTCGCCTGCGACGGCGCCGCGCTCCTCCATCAGGAAGGCGTAGCCCGGCCGCGCCTTGGACAATTCGGCAAAGACGATCTCTTCCGCCTTGCGGTCGGCCTGGCTGACATAGTCGCCCGGCCCCTTCATCGAGACCTGCAGATTCTGCACCTCGCCGAAATCGCGCGACAGCGACCGGCCGGCCTTCATAGCGGCCTGGACCATGACATTGAGGATCGCGGAGCGTGCCATTTCTTTTTCTTCCTGTTGCTGGCCGCTTAGAGCGGGATCACGTTTCCTTGAATCGTCATCCCGCTCCAAAATCATTCTTTGAAGCATGATCTGCTCCGAAAAGTCTGCAACTTTTTGCTGCGCTGACCTTCGGTTCGGGATCATGCTCTACTCGGCGCGGCGCACGTATGTGATCTCGTTGGTGTCGACGACGATGCGCTCGCCGGCCGAAATGAAAGGCGGCACCAGAACGCGGACGCCGTTTTCCAGCACGGCCGGCTTATAGGAGGAGGCCGCCGTCTGGCCCTTCACCACCGGATCGGCCTCGGTGATGGTCAGCGTCACCTGGTCGGGCAGCGAGATGCCGATCGGCCGCTCTTCGTAGAGCTGGACCGTCACCATCATGCCGTCCTGCAGGAAGGCGGCGCGCTCGCCGACGAAATCCTTGTTCAGTTCGAGCTGCTCGTAGCTCTCGGTATCCATGAACACCAGCGCGTCGCCCTGCTCGTAGAGGAAGGAAAAATCCTTCATCTCCAGCCTGATCTGCTCGACGGTCTCGGCCGAGCGGAAGCGCTCGTTGAGCTTGGTGCCGTTGATCAGGTTCTTCAGCTCGACCTGGTTGTAGGCGCCGCCCTTGCCCGGCTTGACGGTGTTGGTCTTGACCGCCACCCACAGGCCGCCATCGTGCTCGATGACATAACCGGGACGGATTTCGCTGCCACTGATCTTGGCCATGATGAACTGATCCGGGAATGAGATTTTCCGCGCGGAGCGCGCTTTGGCGCCTCCAAGACCACAAATCATCCGGAGAGGCAAGGGAGCGCCGGATCAGCGCCGCGCCGCCGGCAGGGTTCAGTCCTTGACGTCGATGACCTTGCCGACAGCGTCGGCGATGGCGGCCGCGACCTTTTCCAGACGGTTGAGATGGGGCGAGCGCAATGCCACGACCGGCATTGAAAGGTCGAGATCCCCGACGTCGACAAGTCCGACTTCGTCGGGGAGCGACCGTGCCGCCAGCCGCAGCGGCACGAGGCCAAGGCCGTGCCCTCGGCGCACCCATTCCATCTGCATCGCCGGATCCTGGATCTCGGCGGCAACAAGCAAACGCTGCCGGTCGCCACCCAAGGCGGCCCGAAGTCTCTGTCGCGCGTCGCAAGGCTCGGGGCTCAGCACCCAAGGCATATCGGCAAGAACAGAAGTCTTCGGATCTGACACAAGGCCCTTGCGTGCCGTGACGCCAAGTCGTTCCGCTCCGACAAAGTCGTCGTTGTCTTGGCGCTTGGCCGCCCGCAATAGGATTGCCATATCGAGTTGCCCGCGTTCGAACTGCTCGATGAGTTCGGCGCTCCAGGCAGTTCTGAGCCGCAGGGATACTTTTGGAAAGGCCGCGGCGGCGCCGGCAACAGCACTTGCAACGCTCGCGTCGGACAGTCCATGCGCCAAGCCAAGACGAAGCACGCCTTGCGGCTCGGCATCCGCCACGAAGGATTTCAGCGCCTCGACCGAAGCCAGGATTTCCTTTGCCCGCGCCAATACGTCCAGTCCCGCCGCGGTAAGCCGTGGCGGCTTTTGCCGACGGTCGAGCAGCTTAGTGCCGAGCATGTCCTCCAGCCGCTGCATCTGCCGCGTCACCGCCGGCTGCGTCAGCGGCAGGCGCTGCGCGACTTTCTGGATCGAACCTTCCTCGGCAAAGAGCACGAGGGTGCGTAGTTCCTCAAGCATGGCAATTATATGTGCTCATTGCATAATCATTTTACCTATTATGAATTTGAAATCAGAAGTGAAGCAAGCGATTTTTCCCTCCAACGCGTCCAGTCGAAGGGAAATCATATGCGTACCATCGAATTGCAGGCTCCGGGCGGTATCGAAAATCTCAGAATGGTCGAGCGGCCGACGCTGGAGCCCGGCCGTCAGGAAATCGTCATCAGGGTCAAAGCAAGCGCGCTCAATTATCGCGACGTCGAAATCGCGCGCGGCAGCTACCACACGAATTTCGCCCTGCCACTGGTACCGCTGTCCGACGGTGCCGGCGAGGTGGTGGCCGTCGGCCCGGAGGTCAGCCGGTTCAAGATCGGCGACCGGGTCTGCGGCACCTTCTGGCAACGCTGGGTGGGCGGCAGCTTCGTCATGGCCGAGGCCTCCCAGCAGCGCGGCGGCCCGATAGACGGTATGCTCAGCGAGTTTGCCAGGCTGGATGAGCAGGCGGCGGTCCTCGCGCCTCCGCATCTCAGCGATATCGAGGCGGCGACGCTGGCCTGCGCGGGCGTCACCGCCTGGCATGCGCTGTTTACCGAGGGCAATCTGAAACCGGGCGAGACCGTGCTCAGCCTCGGCACCGGCGGTGTGTCGCTGTTCGCCGTCCAGTTCGCCAGGACCGCCGGCGCGCGCGTCATCGTCACATCGAGCAGCGACGAGAAACTCGCACGGGCGAAGGCGCTTGGCGCGCATGACGGCGTCAACTATCGCGACAATCCGGATTGGGGGTCGACCGTGCTGGAACTGACCGATGGGCGCGGCGCCGATCACATCATCGAAGTGGGCGGCCCGCAGAGTTTCGCGCAGTCGCTCAAGGCTGCGGCGCGCTGCGGGCAGATCAACGTCATCGGCTATCTCGGTGGCAGCGAAGGATCGATCAATCCGCTCGACATCTTCCGCCGTCAGGTGAGGGCGCGCGGCATACCGGTCGGCTCGCGCGAATCCTTCGAGGCGATGAACCGGGCGATTGCCGTCAACGGTCTGCGGCCGGTGATCGATAGCGTGTTTCCCTGGCACGAGGCGGCGGAAGCGTTTCGGTATCTCGAGCACAGCTCGCCTTTCGGCAAGGTGGTGCTCGACCACATGCAGTGAGGCGGTGTCAGGGCAGGCGGTTTGCCTTCTGCAGCGCCTGCTTGGTCTGGTCGTCGTCGAGGCCCTGCAGGAAGTCGTCCATCTCAGGGTCGATCAGCCCGGCGCGGCGGGCGAGAATGTACCAGGCTCCGGCCATGATCAGGTCCGGCTCGGTGCCGATGCCGCCCATGTAGAGCTTGGCAAGGCGGTTCTGGGCGGCGACATTGCCGCCCTCGGCGGCGCGCTTCATCCAGGCAAAGCCCGATTTCAGGTCGCGCCCGCCGCCGCGGCCCTCGATCATCCAGGTGGCGAGATCGATCTGCGCGGTGTCGTAGTTCTGGCGGGCGGCCTGCGCCAAAAGGATGCGCGCCTTGGCATCGTCGCGCGGTCGGCCGCCGGCGCCGTTGGCATAGATTTGCGCCATCGCGTATTGCGCGTCGGCAAGGCCGGTATTGGCGGCGCGCTCGTAGTAGACCGAGGCCTTGCCGATGCCGACATCGCCCGGATCCTGCTGCACGAGCAATTGCGCAAAGTTGAACTGCGCCAGGCGGTTGCCGGCCTCGGCGGCGGCCTGCATCAGCGCGTAGGCTTCCTTGCCGTCCTTCTTCACATAGCGGCCGTCGAGCAGCATCAGCGCATACTGGAACTGCGCTTCCGGCACGCCCTGCTCGGCGGCCAGCGCATACCATTTCGCCGCCTCGGCCGCGTTCAGCGCCACGCCCAACCCGCGTGACAGGATTTCGGCGACCAGCGTCTGGGCCGCGGGGTCGCCGTTCTTGGCCCGGACCATGGCGAGGTTGTAGGCGGTCTTGTAGAGCCCGCGCTGGAAGGCGCCGTAGGCGGCGTCCGGAGGCTTGGCGCCGAAGCGGTCAGGATTGACTGTGTCGGCCGACGGCGGTTGCAGTGTCGCCGGCTGCGGCAGCGGTGTCTCGATCGGCTTGTCGGCATGCGCCGCGCCGGCATTCGGCGGGCTTGTGTTCGGGGCGCTTGTATTCGGGACTTCGGTGCTCGGAGCACTTGTGCCCGGCGCGGTCGTGTCGGGTGTGCTCGTGTCCGGTCTGGGCTGCGGCACGGGCACGGTCTCGGCGGCCGTCGCTGCGCCCGCCTGGATAGTCAAGGCAGCGGCCAGCACCGCAAGTGGGAGCCGAGGCCAGCGCATGTCAGTCCTCGAAGCGCGGCGCGGTTTCGTCGAGCAGCGCATTGGCGGCGGCGACCGCCGCGCGCGGGTCGAGCCCGTCGGCGAAGACCGCGCTGGAGAGCGCCACGAACTCGGCGCCGGTGGCCGCCACCGTCTCCACCGAGGCGAGATCGGACCCTGCCATGACGATGCAGGGGATCTGGATCATCTGCGCCCACCACCCGCCGAGCGAAAGGTTGCGCGGATGCGGCTCCGGCTTGTTGTCGTAACCGAAGCGGCCGAAGAACATATAGTCGGGCCGCTCCTCGCCGAGCTCCAGCGCCTCGTCGCGGGTCTTGGCGCCGCCGGCGCCGACCATCATCTTGCCTGCCAGGCGCTCGATCGTCTCGGCGAGGTCCTTTCGGCCGGCCTCGACATGGATGCCGTCGGCATGAACGCGGCCGGCGATGCGGCTGTCGCCGGCGATGATGACGGCGATGCCGGCACCTTGCGCGACCGGCACGATCTTCTCGGCGAAGGCCTGGAAGGCGGCATCGTCCATGCCGTTGTCAGGCAGGATCAGCGAGGCGATGTCGCCGCCGTCGAACGCCGCGCAGATATGCTCCGCCGTCGCAAGCGGCGGCGCGATCAGCACGATACGGCAGCGGTTTGGCGGCGTTAAATCGTTCATTGGCCTTCGATCCCGGTTTTCGCCTATGCCGGGCGAAGATGGTTGCATTGCGGCATAGAGCAAAGCGTCCGGCTTGAACAGGCGGGCGAAGCAGGATCGTTGTGGGCGTGCCCCTTGGTATAGACGGGGGTCACTCGTCCGGTAGGCCGAAGACGGCGCACGATCTGGCGATTCCGCGCAATTGATGTTCGCCCAGCGGGACCAAGGGCGTTGATATTTCCGCCGCGACAGCGCCGGAGATCAGCACACTCCGTCCAAGCGGCCGACACAGGCCTTCGAGCCTGCTGACGAGATTCACGGCTGGACCGATCGCGGTGAAATCCAGCCGGTCGGCTGTGCCGACATTGCCCCATACCATGTCGCCCAGATGCAGCGCCATGCCGAACTGCAGCCCGGGCATGCCCTGTCTAGTACGGACCTGATTGAGCTGCGCCATTCCCGCCCGCGCCGCCCCAGTCGCGCGCAACGCAGCCTCGCAAGCCTCTGAGGCCGAGCGCTCGCCGACAGGAAAGATCGCCAGCACCCCGTCGCCGATGAATTTCAGGACCTCGCCGCCAAAAGCGTGAACGGCGCCGGCGATGCGGTCGAAACTGGCGTTGAGCGCTGCCACGACCTGTTCGGCGTCCGTCTCCTCCGACAGGGCGGTAAAGTCGCGCAAATCGCTGTAGAGCAGGACGGCGCGGATCGTCTCGCCAACCTCGCGCCGAGAACGGCCGGCCAACACCTGGGCCGCGCTTCGCTGTCCGAGATAGGCCTGAAGCAGGGCCGACAGCGCCGACCTGGCGGCGAGAGCGGCAAGTGGCGCGGCGGCGAAGCGCGCCACTTGGTCCAGTGTGTTCGTTTCGTGCTCCGCGAGAGGACGGGCCGCGACCCAACTCAGTTTTGGATTCTCGGACTGCGCATCCTCACGCTCGGGCCCAACCGGGTAATCGTGCACAACACCGGTTCCCAGTCCCGCCAGCCATTCGCGTCCGAGATCGCCCTCCCCGGCTCCCGGCATCGCGCCGGCGCCAAAACCCAGCGCCTCCATGACGACGCCTGTCTCGGCCCGCCACAGCCAGGCGCGGCGCGTTATGATCGGATGCGGCGCGGCGAGCGTCAGGGCTCCACCGGCGAGCGGCAGCCCGTTTGCAACCAGCCGCGCGCCGAGCGTAGCCAGAAAATCATCCGGTTGGACGGCGCCGCTGGCGCTGTCGACCAGCCAGGCGAGAGTTGAAGAAAGCCGCATCGACCCGATCATGCTTCCGTGTTCCGTTGCTGTCACCAGCGCGAAATTAACCCATAGAGATTTTTGTTGAACCGAAGGGCGATTTGGCTTCGAATCGAAAGCGCTGGTCCGGCGCCGCTGTCGGGCGAGCCATGTTGCCGCACGCATACTCGGGAGGTTTCGATGGCTGAACCCTTGATCGTTCGTCGTGAGGTGCAGATCGCGGCGCCGCCGGCGACCGTCTTCGCCTTTCTGACAGATCCCGACAAGATCGTGCGCTGGATGGGAACGGAGGCAACGGCGGAGCCCAACCCCGGCGGTCTTTACTTGCTGAATTTGGCAGGAAGAGCCACGGCACGCGGCCAATTCACCGAGGTCATACCCGTCCACCGCCTTGCCTACAGCTTCGGCTGGGAGGGCAACGACCGGACACCGCCCGGTTCGAGCCTTGTTGAAATCGACCTGGTCGAAGAGTCCGGCGGGACGCGGGTCAAGCTTACCCATAGCGGCCTTGCCGACCGAGAGATTTGCGACAGCCACGAGAAGGGCTGGACGCACTATCTGGGCCGGCTTGCAATCACCGCCGCCGGTGGCGACCCGGGACCGGACACGATGTAGGCTGCGGCCGCGATTGCTTCAGGACTCCAGCTTGTAACCGATGTGGCTCGCCTTGAAGCCGAGCCGTTCGTAGAAGCGGTGCGCGTCGCGCCGGCTCTTGTTCGTCGTCAGTTGGACAACCTTGCAGCCGCGCTCGCGGCATTTGCCGATCGCCCATTCCAGCAGGCGCTGCCCTAGCCTCTCGCCGCGGCGGTTTGCTGCGATGCGCACCGCCTCGATCTGGCCGCGCCAGGCGCCCTGCGACGACAGACCGGCGAGAAAGCTGATCTGCAGCGTGCCGATGATATCGGCGCCGTCCGTCATCACCGCCAGCAGCTGGTTGGGGTCGCCGTCGACCGCCGCGAAGGCATCGAGATACGCCTGCGCCAGCGGCAGACGCGTGTCCTCGCGGGCGCGGCCAAGCATGTCATCGGCAAGCATGGCGACGATCGCCGGGAGGTCGGCTTGCTGCGCGCGGCGGATCCGGATTTCGCTCATCGTCAAACCTCATGCTGGGGCGGCGACCTTATGCATGGCCCCGCGCTTCCCGCAAACCGGAAACGCCCGGTTACGGACAGTTGATCGCGCCCGTCGGGCTGGCGGGGCGCATTGGCTATCGCGGTGTTCCGCTTTGTGGTCTATTGCAAGCTTCCCGCCATTCCCGCCGCTCTCATCCCTCAGCCGTTCTTATCCAATGTCAGGTCTGCTCAGCGATCCCTGGTTCTATGCCGCCGCCATTCCGGCGGTCATCCTCGTCGGCCTGTCGAAAGGCGGCTTCGGCGGCGCCGTCGGCTTCGTCGGCGTGCCGCTCATGGCGCTGACCATCCCGCCGGTGCAGGCCGCAGCCATCCTGCTGCCGATCCTGTGCCTGATGGATATCGTCTCGGTATGGACATGGTGGGGCGTCTATGACCGCAAGATGCTCACCGACATGATTCCGGGGGCCGTCATCGGCATCGGCCTCGGCTGGCTGACCGCCGCCTTGGTCACCGAGGAGATGGTGCGGCTGATCGTCGGCGCGGTTGCGCTGATCTTCGTCTTGCGCTGGATCTACCTGCAGTTCCGCCACGGCGCCGACCACGCGGCGGAGCCGAACCGGATCGCGGCCGCCTTCTGGGGCACGGTCGCCGGTTTCACCAGCTTCGTCGCCCATGTCGGCGGCCCGCCCTTCCAGGTCTATGCGCTGCCGATCCGCCTCGACCCGAAGGTGCTGTCGGGAACGGCGGCGATCTTTTTCGCCGCCACCAACGCACTGAAGCTCATTCCCTATTTCGCGCTCGGCCAGTTCGACGGCACCAACCTCACCGCCTCCTTTGCGCTGATGCCGCTGGCGCCGCTCTCCACCATCGCTGGCGCTTGGCTGGTGCGCCGCATGCGGCCGGAAGTCTTTTATCCGTTCACCTACGCGACGGTCGGCGTGGTGGCGGTCAAGCTGCTCTGGGACGGTATTGCCGGGCTGATGTGAGACAGGCGGGGCCGGCGGATCGGCCGCCCCGCCATAGCCATCTCAGGCAGCGCTCGGCACCATCTGACGGCTGCCGCCAAGGGCGAGCCCGGCGCCGACGGCGGCTACCATCGCCATGCCGGCAAGGATGGCGATGTCGTGCAAAGTGGGCTTCAGCACCATGTCGGCGATGATCACCAGCATCACCGCATAGTCGAAACGCGCCCAGCTCATCATGCGCTGGCCCATGGCGAGCACCGCCGGCGTCACGCCTTCCTTGGCGACCATGACGCCCATCCGCTCGCCGGTCGGCTTGAAGACCAGCATGCCGATCGAGAAGGTCGTGGCGTAGCCGGCGAGGCCGATCATGATCCATAGCTCGGAGAAGCCGACCCAGAAGCTGCACATGATGAGGCCGAAGATCAGGGTGAGCATCGACATCGGCGCGAAGAAGCGGCCGCCAAGCTGGCCGCTCGCCCGCATCGCCTGCAGCTTGTCTTCGATGTTGCCGGCACGCTCGGCAATGACGCCGAGCAGGAACAGGACGAAGCCGCCTCCGACCCACAGAATGGCCGAGACGACGTGAAGGAATTTGACGATCGAGTACCAGTCCATGGTGTGCTCCTGAATGTTTTTCTTGACCTGCGGCGGCGCCGGTTTGCGCCGGCCGCCGCGCGGAGCGGGCGTTTTGCGCGGGGCGTGTTTCGGAACGATGTCGCCAGAGAACGGCCTCGGTTTCATGTGGAACCTGGAGCGGCTGGCCGCGACATCACCCGGAAACATTGCCGGGGCATCGACGTCGAGACCGGCGCGCAATCGCCTGACGATCGAGCCGTTCAGCACCGCAACAGCCATTGGAGAGGACCAATGCGAGGGGTAGCCCGAAACTTCTTTACGCTCGCCATCATCTATTCCCTGTACGGAATGGCGCTCGGCATCCACATGGCGATAAGCCAGGATCACGGCCAGATGCCGACCCATGCCCACACGATGGTGGCCGGCTGGCTCATGTCGGCGGTGTTCGCGTTCTTCTACCACCTGTTCCCGGCCGTCGCGGGAAAAAGGCTCGCGGTCATCCATTTCTGGCTGACCGCGATCAGCGGCATCGGCCTGCTTGTCGGCCTCTACATCCTGCTTGCCGGCAATCCGGCGATAGAGCCGCTGCTCGGTATTTCCTCGCTCGCGTTCTACGCGGGCATGCTGCTGTTCGCCTTCATCGCGTTGCCCGCGATCTGGAGAAGTTGAGGCGATCCCGATCGCAAGGGCTGTCCTGTTCCGGCACAGAAAAGTCCGTTCGCTCAAAAATCCGCCCCGACGTTAAGGCTTTATTAAGCTTTACGGGCGTTTACTAAGACCATCCAGTTTTGCTGGATTCTTACCGAGTGGTTGGAGCCACTTTGTTTGACGCCTCCCTGTTAAACTCCTGAGAGCCGCCTTATCCGCGGCTCTTTTTTTGCGTTTGAGCCCGGCAGGAGTGCCCCCCGGCGTTAACCGTTTGTTAAACATGCGCTTGCCTTCATGGGCATCGAAGCGCATTTTCAAGCCTCAGTCGTTTAAGGGTGCAGGGCGTGTCGGCAAGGATGCCGAATCGGCTTGCGGCAGTGCAGGGGCGTATCGATGAACGAGCCTTCGAGGGGCAGCGCGAAAACCGTCAAACTGGCGGAGCGCCGGGTTTTCTCCCAATCCTTCAAGCCGCTCTACCAG
This sequence comes from Mesorhizobium sp. ORS 3324, assembly GCA_000824825.2. GTDB lineage: Bacteria > Pseudomonadota > Alphaproteobacteria > Rhizobiales > Rhizobiaceae > Mesorhizobium. The sequence continues at coordinate 106,845 of LM655187.1, read as the reverse complement.
GAGGGCATGGGCCTGGTCGAGCAGGCGGCTGAATATCTCGACGGCAAGGGCAGGCTCGAGGCCAAGAAGCTGTCGCGCACGGCGGCGACGCTCTACGCGGCCGAATCGATGCGGCTGACCACCAGGCTGATGCAGGTCGCGTCCTGGCTGCTTTTGCAGCGGGCGGCGAATTCCGGCGAGATGACCCGCGACCAGGTCGCCTCCGAAAAATCCAAGGTCCGGCTCGACACCGCTTCCGCGCATGACGAGGCGCTGGGCTGGAACGAGCTGCCGGTGGAATTCCTGGACCTTGTCAAACGGTCGCTCCGCCTGCAGGCGCTTGTGCGGCGCATGGACGAGGAGATCTATGGCGGCGCCATCAACGACGCGCCGGCCGCCGGCCGCCGCGCCAACCCGGTCTCCGACCAGATCAGCCTGCTGAACACGGCCTTCGCCCGCGGCTGACAGGTCGCTCCATAGTTCCATCTAGCGCCGTCTTCTGCGCTTGCGGCCTTCGCCGGCCGAAGCAGCCGGCTATCTCAAGGTGCTGTTTCCGGTTTGTTCACATTTTGCTGGCATCCCCAGGCGCGACGGCTAAACTTGGCGCATGGGGGAAACGATTCGCATCATCGGCATCGATCCAGGACTGAGGCGCACTGGCTGGGGCATTGTCGACAGCATCGGCAACTCGCTGCGCTTCGTCGCTTCCGGCACCGTCCGCTCCGACGACAAGGCGCCGCTCGCTGCGAGGCTCTGTCAATTGCATGACGGGTTGGCCGAGGTGCTGCATCAGGCCGTGCCGCAGGAGGCGGCGGTCGAGCAGACCTTCGTCAACAAGGATGCGACGGCGACGCTGAAGCTCGGCCAGGCGCGCGGCATCGCCATGCTGGTGCCGGCGCGCGCCGGGCTGGTGGTCGCCGAATATGCCCCCAACGCCGTCAAGAAAGCGGTGATCGGCGTCGGTCACGGCGAGAAGAAGCAGATCCACATGATGGTGAAGGTGCTGATGCCGAAGGCGGTCTTCGAAAGCGACGACGCCGCCGACGCGTTGGCCATCGCCATCTGCCACGCGCATCATCGCCAGAGCGCCGCCTACCGGATGGCGATTGCCGGATAGGGATGTTCTTGACTTGTTCCGGCTGGTGCGATAAGTAATACTTGCGAGGTATTACCATGCGTGTGACCACCAAGGGGCAAGTCACAATCCCCAAACAGATAAGAGATCACCTGGGTATCAGGCCGGGCTCGGAGGTGGAGTTCGTGGCGACAGACGAGGGCGCCCGTATTATCGCCGTCAACGAAAACCTCTCCGAGGAGGAAGCCTCCCGCAAATTCAGGGAGGTTCTCGATAAAATGGAGGGGACGCTGGATCTGGGTGGCATGACGACCGACGAATACATGGAGTGGTTGAGAGGCCCGCGTGAAGATCTCGACGTTGGTTGACACCAATGTGCTGATCGACGTCTGGGGGCCGGTCGGACCGTCGACGGAATGGTCGGCCAAGGCCATCGCCTCCTGTCGGCGCGAAGGCGCGTTGGTGGTCAACACGATCGTCTGGTCCGAGCTTGCGCCGCTGATCGCGACAGAGGCGCAGCTTAAAAGAGCGACGGACATGCTCGAGATCGATCGCGAACTTGTGCCTTGGGAGGCGGCGTTTGTGGCCGGAGTCGCGCATTCCCGTTACCGCCGTGCCGGCGGCGTTCGGGAAAGGACGCTGCCCGACTTTTTCATTGGCGCTCATGCGACCGTTGCCGGGCACCGTCTTTTGACACGCGACCCAGCTCGTTACCGCGGCTATTTTCCCGACCTCGAAATCGTCTCTCCGGAAACGCACCCATGAAAGCCAGGACATGATCGGCAAGCTGAAAGGCACGCTGGACGAGATCGACGAAGACTCCTGCCTCGTCGACGTGCACGGCGTCGGCTATGTCGCCTATTGCTCGGCGCGCACGCTGGCTTCTCTGCCGGGGCCTGGCGAGGCGGTGCTGCTGTACATCGAGACCTATGTGCGCGAGGACATGATCCGGCTCTACGGCTTCCAGACGGCCCTCGAACGCGAATGGTTCCGCCTCCTGATGAACAATGTGCAGGGCGTCGGCGCCAAGGTGGCGCTGGCGGTGCTGTCGACGCTGGCGCCCGCCGATCTCGCCAATGCGATCGCGCTGCGCGACATCGCCATGGTTTCCCGCGCGCCCGGCGTCGGCAAGAAGGTGGCCGAGCGCATCGTGACAGAGCTGAAGAACAAGGCGCCGGCCTATGCCGGCTCCGCCAACGGCACGATCGCCCTCAAGCAGGAGCTTGGCGAAGGTGTCGCGCCAGCACCCATCACCGACGCGGTCTCGGCACTGGTCAATCTCGGCTATTCGCGCGACATCGCCGCCAACGCGGTGGCGGCTGCGCTGAAGGCGGCCGGCGAAGGGGCGGATGCCTCGAAGCTGATCCGCTTCGGCCTGAAGGAGCTGGCGCGGTGAGGGAGCGCTTGTCGCGCCGTCAGCCATATGCAAGGAAGGCGCCATGAGCCTTTCGCCCCGCCTCATTGCCCCCGACAAGCGCGGCGAGGACGCCGACCAGACCTTGCGGCCGCAATCGCTCGACGAGTTCGTCGGCCAGGCGGCGGCGCGTGCCAACCTCAAGGTCTTCGTCGATGCCGCCAAGAGCCGCGGCGAGGCGCTCGACCATGTTCTGTTCGTCGGTCCGCCGGGGCTCGGCAAGACGACGCTGGCGCAGATCATGGCGCGCGAGCTCGGCGTGAATTTCCGCTCGACTTCCGGGCCTGTCATCGCCAAGGCCGGGGATCTAGCGGCACTGCTTACCAATCTCGAGGAGCGCGACGTGCTCTTCATCGACGAGATCCACCGCCTCAATCCGGCGGTGGAGGAAATACTCTACCCGGCGATGGAGGATTTCCAGCTCGACCTCATCATCGGCGAAGGGCCGGCGGCGCGCTCGGTCAAGATCGACCTCGCGCGCTTCACACTCGTTGCCGCCACGACCCGGCTCGGGCTTCTGACCAATCCGCTGCGCGACCGTTTCGGCATCCCGGTCAGGCTCAATTTCTATACTGTCGAGGAATTGGAGCAGATCGTGCGCCGCGGCGCGCGCATCTTGCAGATGCCGCTCGGCGACGATGGCGCGCTGGAGATCGCGCGCCGCGCCCGCGGCACGCCGCGCATCGCCGGCCGGCTGTTGCGCCGGGTGCGCGATTTCGCCTCCGTCGCCGGGAACGGCCATGTCGACAAGCACATCGCCGACGAAGCGCTGACAAGGCTGGAAGTCGACGGGCTCGGTCTCGACGCGCTCGACCGCCGCTATCTTTCGATGATCGCCCGAAATTTCGGCGGCGGGCCGGTCGGCATCGAGACGATCGCCGCCGGGCTCTCCGAGCCGCGCGACGCGATCGAGGACATCATCGAGCCTTATCTGATCCAGCAAGGCTTCATCCAGCGTACGCCGCGCGGCCGTGTGCTGACCGCCAATGCCTGGCGGCATCTCGGCCTGGATCCGCCGAGGGACCTCGCGCAGCAGCAGATCAGCCTGTTCCAGGAAGAGTAACGGATATTTGTTCTCCGGATGCGCGGAGAACAGCCCGTCTGCGCGAAATTTGCTTGCGTTCGCCAAGGTGAAGGCACAATTGCCGCGTCTAAGGCGAGTTGCTTGATGGAATCCCAAGGGCTTGGGCTGACTGATGATCACCAGACGTGGCTTTCTGCGCCTTATCGGCGGCTCGTTCCTGTCGATGATATCGCTCAGCGCCTATGCCATCGGCATCGAGCCGATGCTACTCACCCATGTGAAGCGCTATTCGCTGACGCCGCCGCACTGGCCGGCGGGCCTCAAGCTGCGCATCGCTGCACTTGCCGACATCCATGCCTGCCGCCCCTGGATGACGCCCGAGCGGATCGCCTCGCTCGTCGAGCAGGCAAACGCGTTGCAGCCCGATCTGGTCGTACTGCTTGGCGACTACGTCGACGGCATGCAGATGGTGACGGCCGACGTGCCTGCGCCGGAGTGGGCGTCTGCCTTGTCAGGGCTGAAGGCGCGGCTCGGCGTGCTCTCGATCCTCGGCAATCACGACTGGTGGCACGATCATGCCGCGCAACTGGCCGAGGCCGGGCCGACGGTCGCGCGCCAGGCACTGGAGAGCGTCGGCATCCCAGTGCTGGAAAACGACGTCGTGCGGCTGGAGAAGGACGGACAAGGATTCTGGATCGCCGGCCTTGCGGACCAGCTGGCAATCCGGCCGAGCAAAGCGCTCGGCCGTCACGGCTTCAAAGGCCTGGACGACCTCGACGGCACGCTTGCCAAGGTGAGCGGCAGCGAACCGACCATCCTGCTCGCGCATGAGCCCGACATCTTCCCGAAAGTGCCCTCACGGGTTTCGCTGACGCTGTCCGGCCACACCCATGGCGGGCAGGTGCGCCTGTTCGGCTATTCGCCGGTCGTGCCATCCGACTTCGGCAACCGCTACGCCTATGGCCATGTCGTCGAGAACGACCGCAACCTGATCGTTTCCGGCGGGCTTGGCTTCAGCATCATGCCGGTGCGTTTCGGCATGCCGCCGGAGATCCTGCAGATCGATCTCGGGTAGTTCTCCGCAATTTCGGACGGAAACCGCCGCATACTTTTCCTGGAATTGCTCAGTGAAGCGATCTGATCGCGTCCATCACATTGGGCTCGGCCTTGTCGTCGCCGAAGGCATCGACGATGCCGAAGGCGCCGCCATAGCCCCAGACCGACCAGGAAAAGCCATGCGCCTCGGCGCGCGCGATCATGTCCCTGACATAGGCGGCGCGGTATTCGGCCGGCATCACATAGGCGTTGCCATATTCCTGGCGGATCATGCCGAACTCGCCGAGGGTGATGTTTTGCGGCTCGATGCCGTTGGCCTTCGCCCAGTCCTCGACGGTCCTGAAAGGCGCATCCATCAGGCCGATGAGCTTGTCGGGGCTGTCCATGCCGGCGACCTGCTCGTCGAGATAGGCAAGCATGCCGCGGCGGCGCGTCCACGGCGCCTCGGCTCTGATCCTGTCGCGGATCGTCTCCAGCGCCATGTCGAGCCGGGCGCGCGGCACCGCGGTCAACGGGTAGGGCAGTCCGGTGACATAGCGGATGAAATCGCCGGCCCAGGTCGCGCCCTGATGCGTCAAAAGGAACGGATCGTAGGAATGGAAGGCCCAGATGATGTTGTCGTCGGGGATCGCCTTCGGATCGATCTTCGCCAGCGAATCCGCGTTCGAATAGCAGCCGCCGGTTAGGATGAGCGTCAGCCTGGTGGCGGAAGACCGTGCGGCCGCGAACAGCCTTTTCTGGCGGTCCGGCCAAAGGTTCGTGCCGTTCTCGTCGCAATCGACGATCGGCTCGTTCATCAACTCGAAGGCAACCCGGCTAGGGTCTTCTCCCGATAGCGTATGCGCCATCTTGCGCACGACCTCGACATAGGCGTCGAAGGTGGCCGGATCGTCCATCACCTCGCTCATGCCGATCTTGCGGTTGCCGCCGGCCGGGATGAGATGCAGGTCGACGATCACCTTCAGCCCGGCACGGTTGATCATGCGCGCCGAGTCCAGCACGCTGGTGTAGAGGTCGTCACGCAGCGAAAGTGTTGCGTCGGACAGAAAGGGCGAGGGATCGACCGGCATGCGCAGGAAATCGAAACCGGCATCCTTCAGCGCCTTGAGGTCACCCTCCTTGAGGAACTTGCGCCACTCCGGATAAGGCAGGATGGCCTTCGGGTCGTTCCATTTCTCCTCGCCGGTCCAGGTCGTCCACTGGTCGAGATTGAGGCCGCGCTTGATCGAGAAGGTCGCCGCCTTTGCCGGCAGTGCCAAGGCGCCAAGCGCCAACAGCGCTGCTATCAAGGTCTTGATCATCCGGCCCAACAGTGCCATCCGGTTCCCGCGCCACACACGCGCCGCCTGAAACCATGCGGTGTTCGGGACGGGCGCGCGCGAACGAACAGGTGCCCGTTCGGGCCTGAAAAGGAAAGCGCGATGGACGATCATGGTGAATCGGCGGCACTCGGCGCCGGGCTTTCCGGAGCGCTGACGGAGTTCGGTCATCGCCTGATGGCCCGGGTCTACTATGCCGACACCGATTTCTCGGGCGTCGTCTACCACGCGCGCTACCTCGAATTCCTCGAACGCGGCCGCTCGGACTATCTGCGGCTCGCCGGCGTCCATCACACCGAGCTTTTGGATGGCAAGCATGGCGAGCGCATCGTCTGGGTGGTGCGGCGCATGGAGATCGACTTCCGCTCGCCGGCGCGCATGGACGACATCCTCACCATCGACACGCGCACCGAGGACATTTCCGGTGCCCGCATCTTCATGGCGCAGCAATTGAAGCGCGGCGGCGAGGTGCTGGTCGAGGCCAAGGTCGAGGCGGCGATCATCGGCGAGAACGGCCGGCCACGCCGATTTCCGAAGGACTGGATCGCCGCTTTCATGCCGAAGGCGAGCGGCTGATTTCACCTCGCGCCAGCTTCGGCTCAGGGCATCAACCAGCTGCGTCCAGGCATGGCGCCGGCCGGGTGGGCGCGGCAATGCGCCGCGCTTCATATCCTAACCCATCCTTAACCATAACGGTTCATGAAGGAATTGGTGAAGATCGGCGCAATTCGTGCGCCTTCCTTTCACCAATATTTGCCCTGAAAAGGCCGCGAAACGGTGCATTCGGGGCTTGTGCCGCAAGCTTCAAGCTTCGCGCGATCGGACCAAAGGGATGCCCATGGGCCAGCCGCCAGCGATGCCCGGAAAATTCTTAAGGACGTAACCATGGAAAACATCGCACTCGCCGACCCGGGCGCGCATTTGTCGATATGGGCCCTGTTCATGCAGGCCAGTTGGGTGGTCAAGCTGGTGATGATCGGCTTGCTCTGCGCCTCGATCTGGACCTGGGCAATCATCATCGACAAGCTGGTCGCCTACAGCCGCATGCGGCTGGCGCTCAACCGCTTCGAGCAGGTGTTCTGGTCGGGGCAGTCGCTCGAAGACCTCTACCGCACGCTGTCCGATCGCAAGACCACCGGCATGGGCGCGATCTTCGTCGCCGCCATGCGCGAATGGCAGAAAAGCTTCGAGAAGGGCGCGAAATCTCCGCTGGCGCTGCAGACCCGCATCGACAAGGCGATGGACCTGGCGCTCACCCGCGAGATGGAAAGGCTGGAGGGCCGCCTCGGCTTCCTCGCCACGACCGGCTCGGCCGCGCCCTTCATCGGCCTGTTCGGCACGGTCATCGGCATCATGACCTCCTTCCAGGCGATCGCCGCCTCGAAGAACACCAGCCTGTCGGTCGTGGCGCCCGGCATCGCGGAAGCGCTGCTTGCGACGGCCATCGGCCTGCTCGCGGCGATCCCCGCCGTCATCGCCTACAACAAGCTGTCATCGGATGCGAACAAACTCGCGGTGCGCATGGAAGGGTTCTCGGACGAGTTCTCCGCCATACTCTCGCGCCAAATCGATGAAAAAGTCGCGCAGAAGGCCTGAGGAACGATCATGGGGATGTCTGCTGCTAGCGCAGGTGGCATAGGGCGGGGCGGACGCGGCCACAGGCGGCGTGGCCGCCATCATGGCCTGATGTCGGAAATCAACGTCACGCCGATGGTCGACGTGATGCTGGTGCTGCTCATTATCTTCATGGTCGCGGCGCCGCTGTTGACCGTGGGCGTTCCGATCGACCTGCCGGACACGCAGGCCAAGGCGCTGAATGTCGACACCCAGCCCATCACCGTTTCGATCAACGCGGCCGGCCAGATCTACCTGCAGGAAACCGAGATCCCGATCGAGGAGCTGGTGGCCAAGCTGCAGGCGATCTCGAAGACCGGCTATGACGAGCGCATCTTCATCCGCGGCGACAAGTCGACGGACTACGGCACCGCCATGAAGGTCATGGCCCGCATCTCGGCGGCCGGCTACAAGAACATCGGCCTGGTCTCGCTGCAGGAACAGGATCAGTAGACGCGAAATGCGGACCGGCCTCACCACATCGGTGATCTTGCATGCGGTCGTGCTGGCCTTCGGGCTGTTCACGCTGTCGTCGCCGCCGGCGATGCCTGCCGCCAACGTAGAGTCGGTGGCGGTCGACATCGTGCCGATGGAGGCGATCGCGCAGTCGCTGCAAGGCGACAAGAAAGCCGTCATGCATGAGAAGCCGGCGCCGCTGCCGACCAAGCGCCCGGATGTCGTTCCCAACGCCCAGAAGGTCGGCGAGAACAGCGTCGATACCGACAAGCCGGTGACCGACGAGGCCAAGCCGAAGCCGGTCGAGAAGACATCCGCGCCGCCGCCGGCGCCGACGCCGACCGAGAAGCCGGCCGCCGAGGACGTGCCGAAGCCGCAGGAAAAGCCGAAGCCGACGCCTGCGACGGAAGTCGCGCCGACGCCAACGCCGAAGGAAGAGGTCAAGCCCGAGCCGGTCAAGCAGACGGATCCCAAGCCGGCGCCGGCCAAGGAGCCGACGCCAACGCCGCCGAAGGAAACGACCGCCGCCATCCAGAAGGAGGAGGTCAAGCCGGATGCCGTCGCCCAGGCGATCGCAAAGGAACAGCCGACCGAAGAGGCCAAGCTTCCGGACTCCGCTCCGGCGCCGGAGGCGCGGCCGAAGCCGCAGCCGCAGCCGGCCCAGGCCGAGAGCGCCAAGGCGCCGGACCGCAAGGATGCGGAAAAGCCGGTCAAGGAAGCCTCCTCGAAGCCGAAGTCGGATGAGAAGCAGTTCAACGCCGACGAGATTTCTGCGCTGCTCGACAAGCAGAAGCCGTCCGGCGGCGGCGCCAAGCGCTCGACCCAGCAGGCATCGCTCGGCGGCGACAAGGACCAGGGGCAGAAGCTGTCGAAGTCGGAGCAGGGAGCCCTCGAGGCTCAGCTCGGCGGCTGCTGGACTTTGCCTGTCGGATTGGAAGGCTCTGAGAATTTCGTTGTCGTGGTCCGGTTCAATCTCGACACCAACGGCAAGCTCGATGGCCGCCCGGCGGTCGAGAAGTCGAGCGGCAACCGGCAGTTCGACGAAAGCGCCGTGCGCGCGGTTCAAAAATGCGACGTGGCCGGCTTGCAGGTTCCCGCCGGCAAGCAGGACATCTGGAACGACATCCGGGTCACCTTCGATCCAAGGGAGATGCTTGGCCTTTAAGGCCTGGCGTCCGAACCATCAAAGAAGAGAAGCGAGAAGACATGAGATCTTTCCTCAAGCCGCTCCTGACGATTGCCGTGATGGCGCTGGGCATGACGGCCGGCGCCACACTGCCGGCCTGGGCCCTCGTCGAGCTCAACGTCAACAAGGGCAATGTCGAGCCGCTGCCGATCGCCATCACGGATTTCCAGTCCGGTGACGCGCTCGGCGCGCAGATCACGCAAATCGTCACGGCCGATCTCAAGCGGTCCGGCCTGTTCGCGCCGATCGACAAGAGCGCATTCATCGAGAAGATCTCGAGCCCCGACGCCACGCCGCGCTTCGACGACTGGAAGGTGATCAATGCGCAGGCGCTGGTCACCGGCAGCGTCGGCAAGGAAGCCGACGGCCGCATCCGCGCCCAGTACCGTCTGTGGGACACTTTTGCCGGCCAGCAGATGTCGGGCGAGCAGTTCTTCGCCAATGACGCCAACACCAGGCGCGTCGCCCACATCATCGCCGATGCCATCTACGAGCGGCTGACGGGCGAGAAGGGCTATTTCGACACCCGCGTCGTCTTCGTCGACGAATCCGGCGCCAAGAACGCGCGCAAGAAGCGCCTCGCCATCATGGACCAGGACGGCGCCAATGTGCGCTACCTGTCGGACGGCCGCTCGATCGTGCTGACCCCGCGCTTCTCGCCGAACCGGCAGGAAATCACCTACATGTCCTATGAGAGTGGGCAGCCGAAGGTCTATCTGCTGCAGATCGAGACCGGGCAGCGCGAGCTGGTTGGCAACTTCCCCGGCATGACGTTCGCGCCGCGCTTCTCGCCCGATGGTCAGAAGGTGATCATGAGCCTGCTGCGCGACGACGGCAATTCCAACATCTTCGCCATGGATCTGAGGAGCCGCTCGACCACCCGGCTCACCAATTCGGCCGCGATCGACACCTCGCCGTCCTACTCGCCCGACGGCAGCAAGATCGTCTTCACTTCCGACCGCGGCGGCCGGGCGCAGATCTATGTGATGGGCGCCGACGGCTCGGGCCAGACCCGCATCTCCTTCGGCGACGGCGTCTATTCGACGCCGGTATGGTCGCCGCGCGGCGACCTCATCGCCTTCACCAAGCAGACCGGCGGCGAATTCCAGATCGGCGTCATGAAGACCGACGGCTCCGGCGAGCGCATCCTTTCCTCGGGCTTCCAGCAGGAGGGCCCGACCTGGGCGCCGAACGGTCGCGTGCTGATGTTCTTCCGCGACTCGGCCGGCGGGCCGAAGCTGGTCACGGTCGATCTCACCGGTCGCAACGAGCAGCAGATCCCGACCTCCAACTTCGCCTCGGACCCGGCCTGGTCGCCGCTGCTGGAGTGAAGGTGGGGAATTGAGGAACTGAAGAACTGAAGAAATGGAGAAGCCAGGGCGCTACGTTGAGCGGGCGAGGGACTTAGAGGTTTACCGGCGCGCCTATGCGGTTTCTCTTGAGGTGCACAGGGCCACGCTCGCTTTTCCAAAAATTGAGCAATACGCGCTAGCCGATCAATTGCGTCGCTCAAGCGATCTGTGCCAACTTGGCTGAAGGATTCGCCAAGCAGACTCACTCCAAGGCCGAGTTCGCTCGTTTCGTTTCGATGGCGATCGGCTCATGCAGTGAAGTGGAAACGTGGATATCTTACGCGTTCGACCTTGAGTACATCTCACAGGCGCAACTGGACGAGTGGCAGGAATCTTATGCCAAGATCTATGGAATGTTGGTGAATCTCAGAGAGGCGCTAAAAAGACCTCTTTCCTCAATTCCTCACTTCTTCAGTTCCTCAATTCCTCCTTTTTTCATGTTTTGGCCGTATTTCCGCCTACGGTCCGCACGCATTGTCGATCTTGGTAAATGCGTGGAAGCGTAACGGCCGAGGACGGCGGCCGAAACCAAAAATTAACCGTGTTTCTTGAATGCCGGTTAACTCAAACGTGGTTACTGGGTGATCAACGAAATCACTCGAATGCTAAGGAGAGGGCGGCATGGGCCGTATCGCAGCACTTACCAGAAATCCGGCGATGATTGCGTTGGTGGCGGCTCTCGCCATCACCGGTTGCGCCTCCAAGAAGACCCCGAACAGCGCGGCCGATCTCGGCCTCAACGGTGCCGGCGCCGCCACGCCGGGTTCCGCGCAGGACTTCACCGTCAATATCGGCGACCGCATCTTCTTCGATACAGACTCCTCGTCGATCCGCGCCGACGCACAGACCACGCTGGCGCGCCAGGCGCAGTGGCTCAACCAGTACCGGCAGTATGCCATCGTCATCGAAGGCCATGCCGACGAGCGCGGCACGCGCGAATACAATCTGGCGCTGGGGGCCCGCCGCGCCGCCGCCACCCGCGACTTCCTAGTCTCCAAGGGCGTTGCGGCCAACCGGCTGAAGACCATCTCCTACGGCAAGGAACGCCCGGTCGCGGTCTGCGACGACATCTCGTGCTGGTCGCAGAACCGCCGCGCCGTCACCACGCTGTCCGGCGCCGGCTCCTGACGCTTCGCGCCGAAAATCGGTGCCGATTTTCGGAAGGGATCATAAGTGCCACAGCGTCCCTTGCGCGTCTGACAACGCGCGGCGCTGTGGGCGGCAAAAATACAACATTGCGGAACGAAAGGCGGCCTCAGGGCCGCCTTTTTCGTATGCGACAGGCTGAAACAAAATTTGGCCGAAGTCTCGCGTCCTGCTATGAGCGCGAGGGCGCTTCCTCCCATTCCGATTTGGAAAGGCGCATCAGGCCAACAGATTTCACGGCGAGAGACATAATGCATTTCAGAACGGTCCTGAGCGGCACGCTTGCGCTGCTGCTCGTGTCAAGCATCCCAGGCGTCGCCGCCCCGGCAGGCAGCACCGGGCAGTCCTCGGACAGCGGGTTCACCTTCCATCTGCCGACGCTCGGCATCTTCGGCGACAAGAAGAAGCCGGAGCAATCCCAGATGGCGCAGCAGGACAGCGCCGGCGCGACTGGCCTGGAAGATCAGCTCCGCCAGATGAACGGCAAGATCGAGGAGCTCAATTTCCAGATCCTGCAAATGCAGGAGCAGATGCGCAAGCAGCAGGAAGACAACGAGTTCCGCTTCCAGCAGCTCGAAGGCGGCTCGCAGGGCGCCAAGCCGGCCGGCCAGAAGAAATCCGAGGCTGCGCCCGCAAATAACGGCGGCACGACTATGGGCGACGCGGGCACCGGCAATGCCGGCGCCGACACCAGCGTCGCCGATGCCCCGGCAACGCAAGCTCCGGCCGGCGCGGGTGCGCAGGATGGCGGCGGCAAGAGCGTCGGCGACGTCATCGTCGAGTCGCAGACCGGCGATCCGGGCAAGCTAATCCCCGGCGCGCCGCCGAAGACCTTCGGCACCATCACGGTCGACAAGAACGGCAATGTCGTCAATGCCGAAGCCGATCCGCAGGCGGGCACGCCGGCGCAAGCTCCGGCGGCCACGGCAAACGCGCCTTCCGCCGAGACCGGCAGCAACAGCGGCAAGAACAAGTCCGGCGGCACGGTGATGGCTTCGCTGCCGTCGACCAATAATCCCGACGAGCTCTACCGCAACTCCTACCAGTTCATCCTGTCGGGCGACTATCCCACCGCCGAGCAGGGTTTTCGCGACCATATCTCCCGCTTCCCCAAGGATGCGAAAGCGGCGGATGCGCATTACTGGCTGGGCGAGTCGCTGCTTGGCCAGCAGAAATACCGCGACGCGGCGGAGGTCTTCCTTGCCGCCAGCAAGGAGTATCCGAAGGCCAAGAAGGCGCCCGACATGATGCTCAAGCTCGGCGTGTCGCTGGTCGGCCTCAAGCAGAACGACGTGGCCTGCGCCACCTTCAACGAGATCGGCAAGCGCTATCCGGACGTTTCTGGCACGCTGAAGGAACGCATCAAGCAGGAAAAGGCGCTGGCGTCGTGCTAGCTTGCATGTCGTTGTCCCAAAACCGGGACCGCTTTTGGACGACATGCAGTGATGCTCGTTACCGAGGCTGACCTTTCGGATCGCCTTTTCTCAGACTTCGACCTCTCCCACGGTGCCGTTGCGGCCGTGTCCGGCGGCAGCGACTCGACCGCCCTTCTCTTTCTCCTCAAAGATCATCTCGACCGGAATACACCCGCGGCAAAGCTGCTTGCGGTGACGATCGATCATGGGCTGAGACCAGGTTCGGCAGCGGAAGCGCAAGCCGTGGCGAGCGTCTGCGCCGAACACGGCATCGCGCATCGCACGCTCGTCTGGTCCGGCCCCAAGCCGTCGACCGGCGTGCCCGCCGCCGCGCGCGAGGCGCGCTACCGGCTGCTGGCCGAGGCGGCCGAAGAAGAAGGCATCCGCCTGATCCTGACCGGCCACACCGCCGACGACCAGGTGGAGACCGCGCTGATGCGTCAAGCACGTGACGAAGGGGCACGTGACGAAGGGGCACGCGACGGCCGCGGCCTCGCCGGCATGGCGCCAGCCACGCTCTACGATTGGCGGGTCTGGATCGCCAGGCCGCTGCTCGGCACGCGCCGCGCGGCATTGCGCGAGATGCTGAAGCGCCGCGGCATCGGCTGGATCGAGGACCCGACCAATCTCGACCAGCGTTTCGAGCGGCCGCGCGTGCGGACATCGCTTGCAGGCGCCGACGGCGAACGCCGTTTTGAGGAGGCCATCGCGCGAACCAGGCAGGCCGCCGCCGAGCGTGAGGCGCTCGGCCGGCGCGCGGCCATGCAGATCGGCGCCTTCGCCAGCCGGCTGGCTTCCGGCCTCATCCGCCTCGACCGCGATTTCGCCGCCGGCGAAGACAGCGACGCCGCCATCTATGCGCTGCGCATCCTGCTCGCCACGGTCGGCGGTGTTTCCTTCCTTACCGATGAGGCGCGCTGCCGGGCGTTGTTCGAGCGTCTGCGGTCCGGGACGCTTTGCGCCACATTGTCGCGGACGGTGGTCGACGCGCGCCGGGCCGGCATCTTCCTCTACCGCGAGGCGCGCAATTTGCCTGCCGCCGCTCCGGCCGAGGATCAGGCCATCTGGGACGGCCGGCGCCGGATCACATTGAGCGACAGATCAGGCGGCTTGGTGATCGCGCCCCTGGGGTCGGCCGCCGCCAAAGGCGTTGTCGCAGAGGACGGCGCGCCGGCCAGCCTGCGGCGCAAGGCGCTTACCGCCGAGCCAGCGGCGTGGCGCGGCAGCGAATGCCTTGATTTTGCTGGCGCCGATGCCGTGCCTGGGCCAATGGCGGCCGCACCTATTGTGTCGCCCTTCGCCCGCTTCCTGCCGTCCTTCGATTTGCCGCCTGCGGAGGCCGTCGCCACGCTGATCGGCGCGGCACCGCTGCCAACTCTGCCTTGCCGCGGCCATGATCGCGGCGGAGCATGGGCGAAAGCTTAACCGAGGCGTGCTGTTATGCTTGGCAAGGGGAGGCGCTCTCCCTATGTTAGGCCCAAGCCTCCATTATCATCGTGGGTCCGCGCGCGGACACCAACAGGACAATAGATGAATCCGAACTATCGCAACCTCGCGCTCTGGGCGATCATAGCGGTCCTGCTCATCGCCCTGTTCAATCTTTTCCAGACACCACAAACGCGCGGCGCCTCGAGCGAGATTGCCTATTCGCAGTTCCTGCAGGATGTCTCGGCCGGCCGGGTCAAGAGCGTGACCATCGCCGGCTCCCGCATCTCGGGCAACTACACCGACAATGCCAACGGCTTCCAGACCTATTCGCCCGGCGACCCGTCGCTGGTCTCCAGGCTGCAGGACAAGAACGTCACCATCAACGCGCGGCCCGAGACCGACGGCTCCAATTCGCTGTTCGGCTATCTGATCTCATGGCTGCCGATGATCCTGATCCTCGGCGTGTGGATATTCTTCATGCGCCAGATGCAGTCCGGCTCCGGCCGAGCCATGGGCTTCGGCAAGTCGAAGGCCAAGCTGCTCACCGAGGCGCATGGCCGCGTCACCTTCCAGGACGTCGCCGGTGTCGACGAGGCGAAGGAGGACCTGGAGGAGATCGTGGAATTCCTGCGCGATCCGCAGAAGTTCCAGCGGCTCGGCGGCAAGATCCCGCGCGGCGTGCTTCTGGTCGGCCCTCCCGGAACCGGCAAGACGCTGCTCGCCCGCTCGGTCGCCGGCGAGGCCAATGTGCCGTTCTTCACCATCTCCGGCTCGGATTTCGTCGAGATGTTCGTCGGCGTCGGCGCATCCCGTGTGCGCGACATGTTCGACCAGGCCAAGAAGAACGCGCCCTGCATCATCTTCATCGACGAAATCGACGCCGTCGGCCGCCATCGCGGCGCCGGCCTCGGCGGCGGCAATGACGAGCGCGAGCAGACGCTGAACCAGCTGCTGGTCGAGATGGACGGCTTCGAGTCCAACGAGAGCATCATCCTGATCGCCGCCACCAACCGGCCCGACGTGCTCGACCCGGCGTTGCTGAGGCCCGGCCGTTTCGACCGCCAGGTGGTCGTGCCGAACCCCGACATTGTCGGCCGCGAGAAGATCCTCAAGGTGCATGTGCGCAACGTGCCGCTGGCGCCCAATGTCGACCTCAAGGTGATCGCCCGCGGCACGCCGGGTTTCTCCGGCGCCGACCTGATGAACCTCGTCAACGAATCCGCGCTGATGGCGGCGCGCCGCAACAAGCGGCTGGTCACCATGGCGGAGTTCGAGGATGCCAAGGACAAGATCATGATGGGCGCCGAGCGCCGCTCGTCGGCGATGACGCAGGCAGAGAAGGAGCTGACCGCCTATCACGAGGCCGGCCACGCCATCCTGGCGCTCAACGTGCCGACCGCCGACCCGCTGCATAAGGCGACCATCATTCCGCGCGGCCGCGCGCTCGGCATGGTCATGCAGTTGCCGGAAGGCGACCGCTATTCCATGAGCTACAAATACATGATCTCGCGGCTGGCGATCATGATGGGCGGCCGCGTCGCCGAGGAGTTCAAGTTCGGCAAGGAGAACATCACCTCCGGCGCCTCCTCCGACATCGAGCAGGCGACGAAATTGGCGCGCGCCATGGTCACGCGCTGGGGCTTCTCCGACAAGCTCGGCCATGTCGCCTATGGCGACAACCAGGAAGAGGTCTTCCTCGGCCATTCGGTGGCACGCCAGCAGAACATCTCGGAAGAGACGGCGCAGATCATCGACGCCGAGGTGCGCCGGCTGATCGACGACGCCTATTCGACCGCCAAGACCGTGCTCACCAAGAAGAAGAAGGACTGGATCGCGCTCGCCGAGGGGCTGCTCGAATACGAGACGCTGACCGGCGACGAGATCAAGCAGCTGATCGCCGGCCACAAACCAGCCCGCGACCTCGGCGACGACACCCCGCCCAGCCGCGGCTCGGCCGTGCCGAAAGCCGGCACCGGCGGCCGCCGCAAGAAAGGCCCCGAGCCCGAAGGCGGCATGGAGCCGCAGCCGCAGGGGTGATCTCGGGAACTCACAAACGAACGCCGCGGCCTTGCCGCGGCGTTTTTTGCTGGGCAGTCAAAGATGGATCAGCCGCAGTCGCTCGCCCAATCCTTCGAAGTCAGCGCTGCCCCTCATCCGCCTGCCGGCACCTTCTCCCCATATAGGGACGGGGAGAAGGGACTGGCCGCAGCGTCGGCGCTTTTCATGCAGCGCCGGAGATTGGCGAAACCATTGATGAGAGCGTCCCTCTCCCCGTCACTATACGGGGAGAGGATGCCGGCAGGCAGGTGAGGGGCGGCGCCAAAGCCCGGCGAATATCGCCTTGCCGACTAGAGCGTTTCATCGTTCACGGAACGGCGAACCGCTCTATCTCTTTGTT
>LM655187.1:30533-89883 GCA_000824825.2 Mesorhizobium sp. ORS 3324 | reverse complement strand
ACTTTTCCTGGAATTGCTCTATGAAACCGATAAGGCTGTCTCGACCGACGCCAATGGCAAACAAAAAGCCCGCGCACCTTTCGATGCGCGGGCTTCTTTCGAAATGGCTGAGAGATCAGCCCTTCAGCTTGGCGTTGCAGAGGCTATAGAAGCCGCCGCCCTTCTGGATCCACTTCAGGCCGCCAAGCGTGTTGGCGTCCTTGTTGGCGTAGTACTGCTCGAGGCAGGTATGCATGCGGCCCTTGGCCGGAGTCTCGGTGGCGAATTTCGGCGAGATGGCGGTCGGGAAGGTCACGCCCTTCGGCGCATCGACCGTCGGCTTCGCCGGTTCCTTGGTGAAAGTCGCTTCCGTCGGAGCCGGCACGGTGTCGTCGTCGGCAGCGCTGGCACCGCACTCGGCCTTGCGGAAGTCGTTCCACTTCATGCCGTTCAGCTTGTTGGCGGTCTTGGCAGCCTGATATTTGGTGCTGCATTCGGCCATGGACAGGCCCTTGGCGCCTTCGGCCGCCGTCGTTGATGTCGCCGTCTTGGTCGCAGCCTTGGCGGGCTTCGTCTCGGTCGCTGCCGCCGCAGCGGCGCCGGCGGCGCATTCGGTCTTGCGGAAGTCGTTCCACTTCATGCCGTTGAGTGTGCCTGCGGCCTTCGCGGCCTGGTACTTGGCGCTGCATTCCTTGGCGGTCAGGCCCTTGGCCGAGTTGTCGGCGGCCGCGGCCGTGGTATCCTTGGCCTTCTTGGCGGGCTTGGTCTCAGCCGCCTTGGTGTCAGTCGCCGCCTTGGTATCGGTCGCAGCCTTCGTGTCGGTCGCGGCCGCGGCGGCGCTGCCGCACTGCGCCTTGCGGAACTGGTTCCAGGTCTGGCCATTGAGCGTGCCAGCGTCCTTGGCCGCGTTGTACTTGGTGCTGCACTCGGCCATGGTCAGCGCGTTGGCCGGCGCCGCCACGAAAAAGGCTGCGACGGCGAGGCCCGTCAATGTTGCAAGTCTATGAATAAGCATGGCGTTTTCTCCCTTGCTGCCGCCAGGTGGTGTCCCTATACCGAATCAATAGCTCTCAACTTCAGACTGCGCCAGATGCTTCCAGCGCGGATGCGCTCACAAAGTGTGTTTCTCCCGATAAGGTGATGAATTTGCTTGCGTCTGGTCGCGCAAACAAGGTTTTTCCCCACCGCTTGAGCGGAAAAGCTCGCCTCGGCTGGTATATTGCCGCTAGAATGAAAGGTCGTGGTAGGCTGTCGAATCACTTGAACCGCCCGCGACAATGATTTTCTAAGGAATCGTAATATATAATCACGAAATGTGATGATCGGATGCGGCCCAATTGTGGCAATACGGGCGGCTGAAACCGACGGGGACATTGGCAGGCATGGCAGGGCAGTATTTCGGCACCGACGGCATCCGCGGACGCGCCAACAAGTTTCCGATGACGGCCGAGGTGGCCATGAGGGTCGGGATGGCGGCTGGGCTATCGTTCCAGCGCGGCAATCATCGGCACCGTGTCGTGCTCGGCAAGGACACGCGGCTTTCCGGCTACATGATCGAGAATGCGATGGTGTCGGGCCTGTGCGCCGCCGGCATGGACGTGTTCCTGCTCGGCCCCATACCGACGCCGGCGGTCGCCATGCTGGTGCGCTCGCTGCGCGCCGACATCGGCGTGATGATCTCGGCCTCGCACAACCCTTACTACGACAACGGCATCAAGCTGTTCGGCCCCGACGGCTACAAGCTCTCCGACGAGATCGAAGAGCGCATCGAAGCCATGCTCGACAAGGACATCGAGCTTGCGCTTGCCGATTCCGACGGGCTGGGGCGCGCCAAGCGCGTCGACGGCGTCCATGACCGCTATATCGAATTCGCCAAGCGCACGCTGCCGCGCTCGATGTCGCTTTCCGGGCTTCGGATCGTCGTCGATTGCGCGAACGGCGCTTCCTACAAGGTGGCGCCGGAGGCGCTGTGGGAGCTCGGCGCCGAAGTGGTGGCCATCAATGTCGAGCCGAATGGCTTCAACATCAACAAGGAGTGCGGCTCGACCCATCCGGTCGGCCTGCAGAAGAAGGTGCACGAGGTGCGCGCCGATATCGGCATCGCGCTCGACGGCGACGCCGACCGGGTGGTCATCGTCGACGAGAACGGCGATATCGTCGACGGCGACCAGATCATGGCGCTGATCGCCGAATCCTGGCACCAGAGCGGGCGGCTGGCCGGCGGCGGCGTGGTCTCCACCGTGATGTCGAATCTCGGGCTCGAGCGTTTCCTCGGCGACATGAAGCTGCATCTGCATCGTACCAAGGTCGGCGACCGCTATGTCGTCGAGCATATGCGCGCGCACGGCCTCAATGTCGGCGGCGAGCAGTCCGGCCATATCGTGCTCTCCGATTTCTCGACCACCGGCGACGGCCTGGTTTCGGCGCTGCAGGTGCTGGCCTGCATCAAGCGGCAGAACCGGCCGGTCAGTGATCTGTCGAAGAAGTTCGAGCCGGTGCCGCAGCTTCTCAAGAATGTCCGCATCTCCGGCGGCAAGCCGCTGGAGGAGGCGCCGGTCAAGGCAGCCATCGAGGAAGGACGCAACCGCCTGGGCAAGGCCGGCCGCCTCGTCATCCGGCCCTCCGGCACCGAGCCGCTGATCCGCGTCATGGCCGAGGGCGACGATCCGCAGCTGGTCGAGGCCGTCGTCAACGACATCGTCGGCATCATCTCGGAAACCCGCAGCGCCGCCTGACTGCAAGCACAAGCCCGAGCCTTGTCGCAGCCCAAAGCCCGCCGCCCGGCGGGCCTTGTTGTGCGCCGGCCTTAGGACAACGGCATTCCCTCTAAAATTGTAGAGATTCGTGGTTAATCGGTACGGTTAAACGGCTTTTAACCTTTGCAATTCATTATCCACGCCGAGGTTCATCTTCGGGCGGTGTCGTCCCGAGGCTTCTTAGGGGTGACAGCATGTTCGATACAGCAAGAATGGCATTGTTTGCCGCGCTGTTGGCGGGGGTGGCCGGACCGGCGCTTGCCGCCGACCTCGCGGAACCGGCACCGGTCGAGGAGGCGCCACCGCCAGTCGTCGAGGCTCAGCCGGTCGATGTCGGCGGCTGGTACATCCGCGGCGATATCGACTATCACAAGTCGACTTTGCGTGGCATCGACTACATTACATATGGCCCACCGCCCGGCACCAATAGCTTCGATTTCGGCAAGCTCAAGGGCGGCTTCTCGCTCGGCGGCGGCGTCGGCTACAAGGTCAACGATTACTTCCGCACCGATCTGACCGCCGACTACTGGTTCAAGTCGAACTTCAACGGCGCAACCTCGGATAGCTCCGGCGCGACATCGATCGAGGTGTCGAAGATGAGCGCCCTGCTGCTGCTTGCCAATGCCTATGTCGATATCGGCACCTATCACGGCATCACGCCTTACGTCGGCGCCGGCATCGGCGGCGCTCACATCAAGTGGGACACGGTCCACGATCCGAACACCGCCGAAACCAACCCGGGTTCATCCAACTGGCGCTTCGCCTACGCATTCATGGCCGGTGCATCCTACTGCCTGACGGACAAGCTGATCCTCGACGCAGGCTACCGCTTCACCCACATCCAGGGCGGGCGCATGTTCGAGTTCGACACGAGCAGCTCCGGGCCGGGCTTCGACCACGGCATCAACACGCATGAGGTGCGCGGCGGCCTGCGCTACCAGTTCGGCGGCAACAACGGTTGCGCCGCGCCGGTGGTCGCCTACCAGCCGGAACCGGAGCCGATCTACACCAAGTAGTCGCCTCGAATTTTTTGAATCCGCCAACCGCCCGGCGTCAGCCGGGCGGTTTTTTCATGCATGCGCGGCCAGTAAATCCATCGAAATCAATTCGGTAACCGCCTGTTATCCTTAACCGCCACTTAACCACTATGGTTAACAATACTCTCTGAAACGGCAGCTGTGCTCGCGTTCGCGACTGGCGCCAATCTCAGGAGCCGGGGACCATGACACTCAAATCGCGTATAGCACTGGCGCTCGCCGCAATCGTGCTGATGCCGGCGGCACAGGCGGTGTCGGCCGACTACAATCCGCCGATCTATGTCGACCAGGCGCCGGATTATCAGCCGGTCGAAGTCGGCTCCGGCTGGTACCTGCGCGGGGATGTCGGTTATGCCTTCAGCCATCCGTTTGAGCATCAGATCGCAAACAGCGGATCTACCACATTCAACTCAGACAGTAGCCTATTCACCGGAAGCATCGGTATGGGCTACCATCTCAACGACTATCTGCGGGTCGAGCTGAATGGTGGCATTTTGCCGACCAACAAATTCGGCGACCATGCCTTGGTGCCAAACGGTTGTGCGGGACACACAAACACCGTCACCATCGGACCTGGCGGCACGGTGATCATCGGGTCTGCGGCGGCGACCGAAGACTGCGAAGCCACAAATCGCGCTACCAACAAAGGATACAGCATAATGGCCAATGGTTACGTGGACCTTGGCACCTATGTCGGTCTAACCCCTTATATCGGTGGCGGCATCGGTCTTGCCTACAACAAGTATTTCAAGACGCAGGGCGAACGAACCTGCGTGGAAGTGGCCCCGGACTCGACCGGTGCTGGCGGCTTCACTTGCGACGATCCGGCAGGCTACAAAGGATCGGAAGATTCTGAAGCAAAATTCAACTTGGCCTATTCGATCGGCGCTGGGCTGTCGTACCAGGTTAGCAAGAATGTCTCGGTCGATCTCGGCTACGAGTACTTCTCGGTACCGAGCGCCAAATTCGTCGCTTATGACAGCGGCGCCTTCAACGTCCACAAGGGTATCAACTACCAGACGGTCAAGCTCGGGTTGCGCTACGATCTCTGGTGAATGGCGCAACACTGAAAAGTGCGAACGGCGGATCCGCCTATCCGCCGTTTTCTATTTTGCGCCACGTGGTCGCATGAGGCCGGTGTCCCGCCAGCGACAAAAACTTTGCTCTTGACGCCGGAAGCCTGAACGCATATCGCCGTCCGTGGGCCACCCCTCCCCAACGAGGGGCCACTATCTGGAAGGATAGACCACGATGACGACGCTTACCAAGCCCGGGCTCCGTCCGGCAAATCCCAATTTCTCCTCAGGTCCCTGCGCAAAACGTCCCGGCTGGTCGGCCGAGGCGCTGAAAGCTGCCGCGCTCGGGCGCTCCCATCGCGCCAAGATCGGCAAGGCCAAGCTCGAACAGGCAATCGAGCTGACGCGCGAGATCCTCAAGGTTCCTGCCGGCTACCGCATCGGCATCGTGCCGGCGTCCGATACCGGCGCGGTCGAGATGGCGCTGTGGTCGCTGCTCGGCGAGCGCGGCGTCGACATGGTCGCCTGGGAAAGTTTCGGTTCCGGCTGGGTGACCGATGTGGTCAAGCAGCTCAGGCTCGCCGACGTGCGCCGCTTCGAGGCCGGCTACGGCGAACTGCCCGACCTGATGCAGATCGATTTCGACCGCGACGTCGTCTTCACCTGGAACGGAACGACCTCGGGCGTTCGCGTGCCGAACGGCGATTTCATTCCAACCGATCGCAAAGGTCTGACTATCTGCGACGCCACCTCGGCAGCGTTCGCGCAAAGGCTCGACTTCCAGAAACTCGACGTCGTCACCTTCTCCTGGCAGAAGGTGCTGGGCGGCGAGGGCGCACATGGCATGCTGATCCTCAGCCCACGCGCCGTCGAGCGGCTGGAGACCTACAAGCCGGCCTGGCCGCTGCCGAAGATCTTCCGCCTCACCTCGGGCGGCAAGCTGATCGAAGGCATCTTCAAGGGCGAAACCATTAACACGCCCTCGATGCTGTGCGTCGAGGATTACCTCGATGCGCTTCAGTGGGCGAAGTCGATCGGCGGACTGGAAGCGCTGATCGCCCGCGCGGACGCCAATGCCGCCGTGCTCGACCGGTTCGTGGAGAAGTCGCCCTGGCTCGGCCATCTGGCCGTCGATCCGGCGACGCGCTCGAACACCTCCGTGTGCCTCTCCTTCACGGACGGCCAAGTCGCAGCGCTCGACGCCGACGGCCAGGCGACCTTCGCCAAGGGCATCGTCTCGGCGCTCGACAAGGAAGGCGTCGCCTACGACATCGGCTCCTATCGCGATGCCCCGCCCGGTCTGCGCATCTGGTGCGGCGCAACCGTCGAGACCCCGGATCTCGAAGCGCTGCTGCCTTGGCTCGATTGGGCTTTCGCCACGCAGAAGGCGTTGCTGAAAGCGGCGGCCTGAGTTTCATGGCGGCCCGCGGGCCGCCATTTCCCGATACATCCATTTCCACGTCAAGGAGGCCGCAATGGCGCCCCGCGTTCTCGTCTCGGATAAACTTTCAACCACTGCCGTGCAGATCTTCAAGAATCACGGCATCGAGGTCGACTATCTGCCCGATCTCGGCAAGGACAAGGAAAAGCTCGCCGAAGTGATCGGCCAGTATGACGGCCTCGCCATCCGTTCGGCGACCAAGGTCACCGAAAAGCTGATCAACGCCGCCACCAGGCTCAAGGTCGTCGGCCGCGCCGGCATCGGCGTCGACAATGTCGACATCCCGGCGGCGAGCCGCAGGGGCATCATCGTGATGAACACGCCCTTCGGCAATTCGATCACCACGGCGGAGCATGCCATCGCCATGATCTTCGCGCTGGCGCGCCAGATACCCGAGGCCAACGCCTCGACGCATGCCGGAAAATGGGAAAAGAACCGCTTCATGGGCATCGAGATCACCGGCAAGACGCTGGGCGTGATCGGCTGCGGCAATATCGGCTCGATCGTCGCAACGCGCGGCGTCGGCCTGAAGATGCATGTCGTGGCCTTCGATCCGTTCCTGTCGGACAGCCGCGCCGAGGAGCTCGGCGTCGAGAAGGTCGAGCTCGACGAGCTCTTCGCCCGCGCCGATTTCATCACGTTGCACACGCCGCTGACCGACAAGACGCGCAACATCATTGACGCGGCTGCGATCGCCAAGATGAAGGACGGCGTGCGCATCATCAACTGCGCGCGCGGCGGGCTGGTCGTCGAGGCCGACCTGGTCGCGGCGCTGAAGAGCGGCAAGGTGGCCGGCGCCGGCGTCGACGTCTTCGAGGTCGAGCCGGCGGAGAACAACCCGCTGTTCGGCATGGAAAATGTCGTGGTGACCCCGCATCTCGGCGCCTCGACCACCGAGGCGCAGGAGAACGTCGCGCTGCAGGTGGCCGAGCAGATGTCCGACTACCTGATCAAGGGCGCCGTCTCCAACGCCATCAACATGCCCTCGATCACCGCCGAGGAGGCGCCGCGGCTAAAACCCTTCGTCAAGCTCGCCGAGGTGCTCGGCGCCTTTGTCGGCCAGGTCACCGAGGATCCGATCAAGGAGGTCGAGATCCTGTTCGACGGCTCGACCGCGGCGATGAACACGCGCGCGCTGGTGAGCGCTACCCTTGCTGGCCTGATCCGGCCGCAGGTCTCGGACGTCAACATGGTGTCGGCGCCGATCATGGTGAAGGAGCGCGGCATCATCGTCGCCGAGGTCAAGCGCGACAAGTCGGGCGTCTTCGACGGCTACATCAAGCTCACCGTCAAGACCGAGCACATGACGCGCTCGATCGCCGGCACCTGCTTCTCGGACCACAAGCCGCGCTTCATCCAGATCAAGGGCATCAACCTCGACGCCGAGGTCGGCCAGCATATGCTCTACACGACCAATGCCGACGCGCCCGGCATCATCGGCCTGCTCGGCACGGTGTGCGGCGAGAACGGCGTCAACATCGCCAACTTCCAGCTCGGCCGCAACCGGCCGGGCGGCGATGCGATCGCGCTGCTCTATCTCGATGCGCCGTTCCCGGAAAAGGTGCTGGATCAGCTGCGGTCGCACAAGTCGATCGACTCGGCTAAGCGGCTGCGGTTCGACGTCGGCAACGATTGACGAGCCATCAAAGCCTCGCATGCCGCGGCGTGCGAGGCCCTATTCTCAAGTCAATACCTGACCGGCAAGCGAAGCCGAGTTCCTATCGCTATCGTCATTCGCTTCCCTGCGCATTCAGCAAGGGACGTCGCGATGCCTGCAGGGTTGCCCGTCTGCCGCTGTATTCGGCCAAAGTGATGCCTCCGAGCACGAGCGCGAGCGCCAGGCCCTGATAGAGCTCAAACCGCTCGCCAACGATCAGCACCGAAAGCAGCGTGCCGAAGATCGGCACCAGATTGATGAACAGCCCGGCCCGGTTGGCGCCGATCAGCTCGTTGCCCCTGATGTAGAAGATCTGCGAGACGACGCTGGCGCCGAGCGCGGTGTAAAATGCGACCGCCCAGCCGCGCGCGTCCGGAACGATGACCCGGCCCGCGGCCACCTCCCAGACGAAGAAGGGCACCGAGGTCAGGAGCGCGGCGAGCGACAAGGCCAGGATGAGGCTTTGCCAGCGGACGGAAGGCTTCATGCGAAGCCCCACCGAATAGAGGCTGTAGCAGACAACCGCGACCAGCATGATCGCGTCGCCGAAGTTGAGCTCGAGCTTCAGCAACTGGCTTAGATCGCCATGGCTCGCGGTGAGGGCAACGCCGACAACCGTCAGCGCCACGCCGACGATCTGCAGGCGCTGCACGTGCAGGCGGAACAGCACGAAATTGGCAAGGATGATGACGATCGGTATGGCGGCCTGCTCGATCGAGACGTTGATGGCGGTTGTGTAGTTCAGCGCCGTGTAGAAGATGACGTTGAAGATCGTGAAGCCGCAGGCGCCGAGGCCGGCGAGCAGCAGCCAATGCCGGCGCAATTCGGGCCAGTCCTGGCGAAACGCCCGCCAGCCGACGGGCAGCAAGATCAGCACCGCCAACACCCAGCGCAGGAAGACCAGCGTCATCGGCGACACGTGGCCGACGGCAAGCTTGCCGGCCACGGAATTGCCGCCCCATAGCAGCGTGGTGGAGAGAAGGAACAGATAGGCGGCTCGATGCATTGCTCAATCCGGTGCGGGGACGCGTTCGAGGAGCTAAGCCGGCCTATTGCGACGGCCGGGCCAAGTAAATGATGCGGAACCCGGAATTTGTTGTGCCTGGATCAGGATGACGATTGGAGCATGATCTCTTCCGAAAGACCGGCTCCCACTTTTTCCGGATCATGCTCTGGGGTTTCGGCGGCAAAGAAAGGGTCGCATCGGCTGGCACATGAGTCTATAGAGGCCTGTCGTTTCAAGCCGCCAGCGCGGCATCTCAAGGGAAAAGAACATGGCCAATGTGGTGGTCGTCGGCTCGCAGTGGGGCGACGAAGGCAAGGGCAAGATCGTCGACTGGCTGTCGGAACGCGCCGACGTGGTCGTGCGCTTCCAGGGCGGCCACAACGCCGGTCATACGCTGGTCGTCGACGGCAAGGTCTACAAATTGTCGCTCCTGCCGTCCGGCGTGGTCAGGCAAGGCAAGCTGTCGATCATCGGCAATGGCGTGGTCTTCGACCCGCATGCGTTCGTCGCCGAGGTCAAGAAACTCAAGGAGCAGGGCGTGGACGTGACGCCCGAGCGCCTGAAAATAGCCGAAAACACCGCGCTTATCCTGTCGCTGCACCGGGAGCTGGACGGATTTCGCGAAGACGCGGCCTCGAATTCCGGAACCAAGATTGGCACGACCCGCCGCGGCATCGGCCCCGCCTACGAGGACAAGGTGGGCCGGCGCGCCGTGCGGGTGATGGATTTGGCGGATTTGGAAACGCTTCCCCTCAAGGTCGACAGGCTGCTGACGCATCACAATGCGCTGCGCCGCGGGCTCGGCCATGCCGAGGCGACGCATGAGGCAATCATGCAGGAGCTGACCTCGGTGGCCGGCGAGATCCTGCCTTACATGGACCGCGTCTGGAAAGTGCTCGACGACAGGCGGCGCGCGGGCGAGCGCATCCTGTTCGAGGGCGCGCAGGGCACGCTGCTCGATATCGACCATGGCACCTATCCCTTCGTCACCTCGTCCAACACGGTGGCGGGACAGGCGGCTGCCGGCTCCGGCACCGGGCCCAGTGCCATCGGCTATGTGCTCGGCATCACCAAGGCCTACACGACGCGCGTCGGCGAAGGCCCGTTCCCGACCGAGCAGCAGAACGAGATCGGCGAGTTCCTCGGCACGCGCGGCCACGAATTCGGCGTCGTCACCGGCCGCAAGCGCCGCTGCGGCTGGTTCGACGCCGTGCTGGTGCGGCAGGCCGTCGCCGTCAACGGCATCAAGGGCATCGCGCTCACCAAGCTCGACGTCCTCGACGGGCTGGACGAGATCAAGGTCTGCACCGGCTATCGCCTCGACGGCGAACTGATCGACTACCTGCCGGCGAGCCAGGGCGCACAGGCGCGCGTCGAGCCGGTCTATGAGACGCTCGAAGGCTGGAAGGGAACGACGGCGGGCGCCAGGAGCTGGAACGATCTGCCGGCGCAAGCGGTCAAGTATGTCCGCTACATCGAGGAGCTGATCGGCGCCCCGGTTGCGCTGCTTTCCACCAGCCCGGAGCGGGACGACACGATACTTGTGACCGACCCGTTTCAAGACTAGTTTCACAGCCCTTCCCGGCGCTACGACTGATTTGCTGGCCCGGGGAAAGAATGCAGGTCGACTGACGCATGGCGGATTTCGTTAGTGTTCTGAAAAAGCAGCTTGAGAAGCACGGCGAACCCTCGCCCGAGCTGCGCAAGCGGATCTACGAGAATGCGCGTGCGGCACTGGCGAAGAAGCTGGCAGACTATTCCCCGCCGCTCTCAGCCGAGGTCATCAGCAAGCAGAAGCGTTCGCTTGAAGATGCCGTTGCCAGCGTCGAGCGGGAGTATGCCAAGCCCGCTCCGTCGCCCAAGCTGGCTCCGGCAGAAGATCCGCTGGCGGAACTCGAACACATCTTCTCGTCGATCGACCGCAACAGGAACCAGCCGAGCCATGTCCGGCAAGCGGCGGTGAAGCTCGAGCCCGCCAAGCCCGAGCCTGCCAAGCCCGAGCCCTTCAGGCCGGCACCGGCACCGGTGAAGACGGAACCAAGCTGGCAAAGCGCCTCAAAAACCGAGCCAAGCTGGCAAGGCGCAACCAAGACTGAGCCCGGCGGCTGGCACAAGGTGCCTTCGGCGCCACCGCCGATGCCCTCGCCGCGCGAGGACGATGTCGGCTTGCCCGGCATGGACGCTGCCGCGCCGGACGACGGCAGCGATGTCTTCGCCAATGACGAGCAGCCCGCGGCCGAGACCTTCCAGCGGCTGCGGCCGCCGCCGCGCAGGCGCAGCTATGGCGGTTTGATCGCGACGGTCATTGCGCTTTTGGTGCTGGCCGGTGGCGGCTACGGCATATGGCTGAACAAGAATGCGTTCAGCTCGATGCTCGGCTTGAAAGGCGGCGGCAGCAAGACGGTCTCGACCGAGCCTTTGGTCAAGCCCGCTCCGGCTAAGCCGGCCGCCGAGACGGCAGCCACGCCGCCCGCCGCGGGCAACAACGTGGCCGCTGCCAATGAGCCGGCCGAAACAGCCAAGTTCACCCAGCGCCTGACACCTGAAGGCAAGGAGGTCGATGCTGGTCACGCCGGGGGGCAGAGCACCATCGGCGAGGGCGAGTCGATTGCGGCGCTGACGACGCCGCCGCCGGCTGCGCCCGCGACGACAACTCCGCCGGCCGCCACTGGTACGCCGCCGGCTGCCGCGACGCCGGGCACGACCCCGCCTAGCGCGGGAACGACACCGCCGGCGCCTGCCGGCGCTGCAGCCAATCCGCCTGCGCCGGCTGCCGGGACCACACCGCCGGCAGCGGGGACAACACCGCAGGCAGCGGGGACGACGACACCGCCGGCAGCGGGGACGACGGCGCCTGCGGCCGGCACGACGCCGTCTGCGCCCGGGACTGCCCCTGCACCCACGACGGCGCAAGCGACAGTGCCGGTTGGTCAGAAGGCGATCTTCTATGAGGAGCGCACCAGCACGCAGCAGGGCACGGCCGAGCCCGGCAGCATCGTCTGGTCGCTGGTGCAGGAATCGCCCGGCGGCGACCTGCCGCCGGAGCCGGCAATCCGCGCCGAGGCAACGATACCGGGCAAGGACATCCAGCTGCGCATGACGATCCGGCGCAACACCGACCAGACCCTGCCGGCCAGCCACATCATCGAGATGATCTTCCTGACGCCGGAAGGATTTGACGGCGGTGGTGTCGACAACATCCTGCGCATCGCCATGAAGAGCTCGGAGCAGGATGCCGGCAGCCCGCTGATCGGCATCCCGGCCAAGATCGCCGACGGCTTCTTCCTCGTCGCGCTCAACGACACCAAGGCCGACGAGGATGCCAACCTGACGCTGCTCAGGGGGCAGGACTGGATCGATGTGCCGGTGGTCTACAAGACCGGACGCCGCGCCCTGCTCACCATGGAAAAGGGCATCCCCGGCGAGAAGGTTTTCGATGAGGCGCTGAAGGCTTGGGCGGCGAAGACGTCGGGATGAAGCTGACGCGTCGTCGGCAGCTCAGAAGCCTTGAAACAGCATGTCGAGCGCCGCGACGATCTCGTCGTGATGGTTCGTGAGATTGGTTCTGTTCTCGGCGAGTTCTGTCGCGGCTACAGTGGCGATCAAATGGGTGGCCATGACCAGCTTCCGCCCGTTGATTTCGAAAACCGGGTGCAGCTTCCGCATTGGCGGCGGCGCTGACGACAGCGGCAGAAGCGGAACGACCACTCGTGTCTTGAAGTTGTCGAGCAGATCGGACTGCACCTCGAGGAGGTAGCCGCCTTCCATGCCGCCGGCGGCGAAGACGTCAAATCGCGCCATCAGAACTGCCGATGTTCCTTGAGCGGAATGCCATGCTTTTCGACATAGTCATTCCAGGCATCCATCGTGGCTCGGTTTTCGAGCTTCCATAGCCGCGTTTTTTCGGCAGCGACCGCTTCGGCAATCCCGGCCTCGGCAGCGCGCGACACATTCACGTTGAGCCCTTTGGCTTCCTTCATGAGCTTTGAATCGATCGACAGATTTGCCGGCTGACGGACCGCGTTAGCGGCTATCTTGCGCATGATGGCCTCCGCAACATGCGTAGACTATATGCGCATTTCCCCGTTGCGACAACGCATAGGCGCCTGTTCGGCGCCTAACCCTCCATCTCCTCGCGCAGCATCTCCAGCTCCAGCCATTCTTCCTCGAGTGCGGCCAGCGTCGTGCGCTCCTTGTCGAGCGCGGCGATGGTTTTCTGGAAGGAGACCGGGTCGCGTTCGTAGAAGGACGGATCGGCGATGTTGTTCTCCAGCCGCGAGATCGATGCCGTCACCGCATCGATCTTCTTCGGCAGCGATTCCAGCGCGAATTTCTGCTTGAAGGAGAGTTTCTTCGCCGGGCCTTTCGAGGCTGCTTGTTCCGCCTTGGCCGCCGTTTCGCCGCTTTCGGCCTTCGGCCTTGCCTTGCGATCTTCCAGCTTCGAGCCGCCGCGCTGCGCCAGCATGTCGGAATAGCCGCCGGCATATTCGATCCAGCGCCCGCCGCCGTCCGGCGCGATCACGCTGGTGACGGTACGGTCGAGGAAATCGCGGTCGTGGCTGACCAGGATCACCGTTCCGGCAAAGCCGGCGACCAGCTCCTGCAGCAACTCCAGCGTCTCCATGTCGAGATCGTTGGTCGGCTCGTCGAGCACCAAAAGGTTCGCCGGCCGCGCCAGGACGCGGGCAAGCAGCAGCCGTGCCCGCTCGCCGCCCGACAGCTCGCGCACCGGCGTGCGCGCCTGCTCCGGCTTGAACAGGAAATCCTTCATGTAGGAGACGACGTGCCGCTGCTCGCCATTGACGAGCAGGTTCTCGCCGCGTCCGTCGGTGAGGTAGTGCGCCAGCGTCTCCTGCGGGTCGACGGCCTCGCGCTTCTGGTCGAGCGTTGCGATTTCCAGATTGACGCCCAGCCGCACCGAGCCTGCGTCCGGCGCCAGCTCGCCGGTCAGCATCTTCAACAACGTCGTCTTGCCGGCGCCATTCGGGCCGACCAGGCCGACACGGTCGCCGCGCTGGATGCGGGTCGAAAAACCCTTGACCACGGTGAGGTCGCCAAAACTCTTGTCGATGTTCTTAGCCTCGATCACCAGCTTGCCGGATTCGGCGGCGTCGCTTGCCACCATGGTCGCCGTGCCCTCGGCGCCGCGATGGCTGCGGAAGCGCTGGCGCATCGCTTGGAGTTCACCGAGGCGGCGCATGTTGCGCTTGCGCCTGGCGGTCACGCCATAGCGCAGCCAGTGCTCCTCGCGGACGATCTGTCGGCCGAGCTTGTGCTGCTCGCGCTCTTCCTCTTCCAGCACCTGGTCGCGCCATTCCTCGAAATGCGCGAACCCCTTGTCCAGCCGCCGCGCCTGGCCACGGTCGAGCCAGACGGTGACGCGCGAGACGCGTTCGAGAAAGCGGCGGTCGTGCGAGATCAGGACCACCGCCGAGGAGGTGCGGGCAAGCTCCTCTTCCAGCCATTCGATGACCGACAGGTCGAGATGATTGGTCGGCTCGTCGAGCAGCAGGATGTCGGGCTCGGGCGCCATGACGCGGGCCAGCGCCGCGCGGCGCGCCTCGCCGCCGGAAAGGTCGTTCGGCCGTTCCTCGCCGGTGAGGCCGAGATGCTCCATCAGATAGGTGGCGCGATGCGGGTCGTCGGCCGGACCGAGACCGGCTTCGACATAGGCGCGCACGCTGGCAAAGCCATCTATGTCAGGCATCTGCGGCAGATAGCGAACCGTCGCCGAAGGCTGGCGAAAGACCTCGCCGTCCTGCGGCTCGATCAGCCCGGCGGCGATCTTGAGCAGCGTCGACTTGCCCGAGCCGTTGCGGCCGACAAGCGCGATCTTCTCGCCGGCGGAGGCGCTCAGTGCTGCGCCGTCGAGCAGCGGCGTGCCGCCGAAGGTCAGTCTTATGCCGTCGAGATTAAGAAGTGGCGGAGCCATGTCAGCTTTCGGGAAGAGGATAGGGATGGGCGAGCAGCAGCGCCCGGCCACGCTCGAGCGCGATCTCGAGCCGGCCCTTGACCTCGTTTGATATAGTAAGCGAGGAGCCGAACGCCACCTCGACACGGTCGAGCGGCCATTTGGCGCCCGTGACCGTCAGGCCGGCGAGGTCAGAGAAGCCGAGCACCGAGAACAACATGCCATCGGCATAGTCGAAGCCGGCTTTGCCGGGCAGGATGGGCACGCCCTCCTGCGCGCCGCTGGTCAGCAGCACAGTCGTGCCCGCCTCAGCCAATCGAAGCCCAAGCGCCAGGTGCAGGAAGGCGTGGTCGGCCCGCTTGCCGCCGAAGGCGCCGGCCAACACCAGGCTGGTCGCGCCGCGCGCGAGCGCCTCGGCAATGGCAAGCTCGCCATCGGTCATGTCTTTTTCAGCCGGGAAGATCTTGCGTGGCACGGCCGCCAGATCGTCAGGCAGGTCCGGCGGCACGGAATCGAAGTCGCCGACCCAGAGCTCGGGGACAAGGCCCAGCATGCGGGCATGACCGATGCCGGCATCGGCGGCGATGACGCGCGAGCCTTCGATCTGGCGATCGAGCCGAGGCGTGCGGACGAGCTCGCCGCCAAGCAGGATGGTGAATGTGCCCATGGGCGTCGCCCTTACCAGCCCCGCCGGCGAAACGGAAGCCGGGCCGCATCCAAACGGAACGGAGCTGCGTTCCAGAGCAAGCCGTGATGCATTGGATGCCCGGCAACTTCCGCTTGCGTGGCGCTTCGGCCGGGCCTATGTCTCGCGATGCTCTAACGGGGTGCCGGACGCTGACTTCGCGGACCGGCTGAGAGGCGACAATGCCAACCCGCTGAACCTGATCCGGTTTGTACCGGCGGAGGGATTAGACGTTTCGGACCATCCGACGCCTCAATTCCTTTAACACGAACGAAGGAGGCGCCGATGCGCTCACTATTGTCCCAGCTTATTCTTGCAAGCGGCCTCGTTTCGCTTTTGGCAGGCGTCGGGGCAGCCGAGGCCAAGGACAAGCTCACCGTCTATACCTATGAAAGCTTCACCGCCGACTGGGGTCCAGGACCGGCGGTGAAAAAGGAGTTCGAGGCCGAATGCGACTGCGATCTTGAATTCGTCTCGGTCGCCGACGGCGTGGCGCTGCTCAATCGCGTCAAGCTGGAAGGCGCCGGCACCAAGGCTGATGTCGTGCTCGGCCTCGACACCAACCTGACCGCGGATGCCGAGGCGAGCGGCCTGTTCGCGCCGCATGGCGCCGTGTCAGGCATCAACGTGCCCGGCGGTTGGAGCGACGACACCTTCGTGCCCTTCGACTATGGCTATTTCGCCGTCGTCTACGACACCGAGAAGCTGAAGAGCCCGCCGAAAAGCCTGAAGGAGCTGGTCGAAGGCAATGCCTCCGACAAGATCGTCATCCAGGATCCGCGCACTTCGACGCCGGGCCTCGGTCTGCTTCTGTGGGTGAAGTCGGTCTATGGCGACAAGGCGCCGGAGGCCTGGGCCAAGCTCAAGTCCAAGGTGCTAACCGTGACGCCGGGCTGGAGCGAAGCCTACGGCCTGTTCACCAAGGGCGAGGCGCCGATGGTGCTCTCTTACACCACCTCGCCGGCCTACCACATAGTCGCCGAGAAGACCGAACGCTACCAGGCCGCCTCCTTCGAGGAGGGCGAGTATCTCCAGATCGAGGTCGCCGGCATCACCAAAACCGGCGCCAAGAACCCGCTGGCGCAAAAATTCATCGCCTTCATGACCGGGCCTAAGTTCCAGGACGTCATCCCGGAAACCAACTGGATGTTCCCGGCCGGCAAGACCGACAAGCCGCTCAATCCGGCCTTCGACAAACTGGTGAAGCCGACCAAGACCCTGCTGTTCAGCCCGAAGGAGGTGGCGGCCAACCGCAAGGCCTGGGTGGATGAGTGGCTGGCGGCGATGAGCAAGTAGGCCTAGTTCTCGAAAGATGGCCGCTCTACGGCGCCCCCCTCTGTCCTGCCGGACATTTCCCCCTCAAGGGGGGAGATTGGCAGCTTTGGCGCCGAGCCAAGTCCAACGGCGTTGGAAATTGGCGAAAGCCGGCGTGACGACTGATCTCCCCCCTGGAGGGGGAGATGTCCGGCAGGACAGAGGGGGGCGTGAAGGAACGCGGCGTTCGCTAGCTCACGCCCAGATGGTGCAGCGTGCAGTCCGCGCCGCGCTCTGACTCCCGCGTGACCATCGGCATCATCGCCCTTGCGGCCATCATCGTGCTCATCGGCGGCGCCTTTGCAGGCCTCGCCCTCGAAGGTGCGCGCGATCCGTCCGGCGCCGCCGCCGCCTTCGACTTCTATCTCTTCCGCGTCGCCCGCTTCACGCTCTGGCAGGCGCTGCTATCGACGCTGCTGTCGGTCGCGCCGGCGCTTTTGGTGGCACGCGCTCTGTCCAGGCATCCCGGCTTTCCCGGGCGTCGCCTGATGCTGCAGCTCTTCACCGTGCCGTTGGCGCTGCCAGCGATCGTCGCGGCCCTCGGCGTG
Organism: Mesorhizobium sp. ORS 3324; assembly: GCA_000824825.2. GTDB lineage: Bacteria > Pseudomonadota > Alphaproteobacteria > Rhizobiales > Rhizobiaceae > Mesorhizobium. Next base: position 72,533 of record LM655187.1, on the reverse strand, counting down.
TTGGCGCTCTATGGCCGTGCCGGCTATTTCGCGGGCATCCTTGGCAAGCTCGGCGGCGGAGAATGGCCCGGCATTTACGGCCTTTCCGGCATCCTGGTCGCGCATGTCTTCTTCAATCTGCCGCTTGCCACACGTCTGTTCCTGGAGGCGCTCGGCACCGTGCCGACCGACCAGTGGCGGCTGGCGAGCCAGCTCGGCATGGGTGCCTGGCCGGCGTTGCGGCTGATCGAATGGCCGGCGTTGCGCGCGGCACTGCCGGGCGTCGCCGGGTTGGTGTTCATGCTCTGCATCACCTCCTTCACCATCGTGCTGACGTTGGGCGGCGGGCCGGCCGCGACAACGCTGGAGGTCGCCATCTATCAGGCGCTGCGCTTCGATTTCGATCCGGCCCGGGCGGTGGTGCTGACGCTGCTGCAGATCGTGCTGACCTTCGTCGTGGTCGCCGTGCTGACGCGGCTCGGCGCCAATACGGTCGGCGACGCCAATCTGCCGGTGGCGCCGCGCCGCTATCTGGCGACGGGCAAGGTCGAGGCGGTGCTGAACGCCGGGCTGATCGCGCTTGCGCTGCTGTTCGTCGCCGGGCCGATGGCGGCGACCGTGTTCGCCGGGCTGGAGGCGGATCTCGGCCGGCTGGCCGGCGAGGATGCCGTGCGCCGTGCGACACTGACCAGCGGCGCGCTCTCTTTCTTCTCGGCGCTGCTCTCCGTGATGCTGTCGCTCTCGCTGATCGCTGCCCGGCGCGCGCTGGCCTTGCGGCGCCGCGTGGGCAGTGCCATGTCGCTGCTCGAACATGCCACCGACACCGGCGCCGGTTTCGTGCTTGTCGTGCCGCCGATCGTGGTCGGCGCCGGCTGGTTCCTATTGTTGAGGGACGTCACAGATATCTTTGCCGTCGCGCCCGTCATGGTCGTCACCGTCAATGCGGTGATGGCGATGCCTTTCGCCATCCGCGCTGTTCGTCCGGCCTATGACGCGGCAAGCGAGCGTCATGAGCGGCTCTGCCTGGCGCTCGGCATTTCCGGCTGGAACCGGCTGCGCCTGGTCGACTGGCCGTCGCTCAGGCGGCCTTTGGCCATCGGCTTCGCCTTCGCCATGGCGCTGTCGCTCGGCGATCTCGGCGTGATCGCGCTGTTCGGCAGCGATTCGGTGCAAACCCTGCCTTATCTCCTGCTGGCGCGCATGAGCAGCTACCGGACCGCCGACGCCGCGGGACTAGCCTTGCTGCTCGGCCTTGTCTGCCTGATGCTGGTGATCGTCGCCGACTGGCTGGGGCGGGAGGCAAAGGCATGACGAACAACGGCATTGCGGTGGAGAAGGGGCTGGCCGTCACGCTGGAGGGCGTCTTGTTCAGCTATGGCGAGGCATCGTTCCGGTTCGATGCCGAGTTCGCCGCCGGCAGGATCACGGCCATCATGGGGCCGAGCGGGTCGGGCAAGTCGACCCTGCTCAATCTGGTCGCCGGCTTTGAATCGCCGGGCGCCGGACGGGTGCTGATCGGCGGGGTCGAAGTCGGCAACACACCGCCTTCCGCGCGCCCGGTATCGATGGTGTTCCAGGAGAACAACCTGTTCGCCCACCTTTCGGTTGAGGGCAATGTCGGGCTCGGCCGCTCGCCGTCGCTCAGGCTCACCGCCGCCGACCGCCAGGCGGTCGCGGAAGCGCTGGCGCGCGTCGGCCTTGCCGGCAAGGAAATGCGGCTGCCTCGCGAGCTTTCCGGCGGCGAGCGGCAGCGCGTCGCGCTGGCGCGGGTGCTGCTGCGCGACCGGCCGGTGCTTCTGCTCGACGAGCCGTTCGCCTCGCTCGGTCCGGCGCTGCGCGACGACATGCTCGATCTCGTGGCCGGAATCCATGCCGAGCGGCGCATGACCGTGCTTTTCGTCACGCACCAGCCGGAGGATGCCCGCCGCATCGGCGAGGACATGGCGTTTCTGGACGAAGGAGCGATTGCCGCTCGCGGACCGGCCACGGATTTCTTCGACCGCTCTGGACCGGACGCCTTCCGGCGCTACATCGGCGATCGAGGCGGCAGAGTTGCCGGATCACAACACATTGCCCGGAAGCGGACATAATTTCAGCCCAAACCGTCAACGTGCGATGAGGCGTTTGCTTGCCTTGTCCGGGGGTGTATGGCTAGGTCCGGCCATGCTGCCCGGACGGGCCGTGATTTGCCGAAAGATCTGGAAAGGAAGCCGATCTGTCGACCGGCATCGAGAAAGCGCGGATGAAGCCGCTGGCGCGATTTTTCGCGTTGGCCGGCGTGGTCGTGGCCTTGGCGAGCTGCCAGATGTTCACGCCTCCGGATGTGCAGGAATCCGGCTTCCAACCGTCCGACAAGCCGATCACGGTCGACAATGTCGTCGCCAACGCCAAGCTCGCGGACATGGCGAAGGCGCAGCATCCGCGGATTCTCGCCACCTATGGCGGCGAATATTCCGATCCGAAGCTCGAGCGCATGGTGGCCAAGGTCGTCGGCAACCTGACGGTGGTGTCGGCCAACCCGACCCAGACCTACCGCATCACCATCCTCAATTCGCCCAACGTCAACGCCTTCGCGCTGCCGGGCGGCTATCTCTATGTCACGCGCGGGCTGCTGGCGCTCGCCAACGACTCGTCCGAGCTTGCCGCCGTCATCGCGCATGAGATGGGCCACGTCACCGCGAATCACGGCCTGCAGCGCCAGCAGCTCGAGGCCGAGGAGGGGCTGGCGACCAAGGTGGTCTCCGATGTGCTCGGCGACAGCCCGACCGCCAAGGCAGCGTTGATCCGCGGCAAGCTGAGATTGGCGCAGTTCTCGCGCAATCAGGAACTGCAGGCCGACGCCATCGGCATCAAGTCGATCGGCGAGGCGGGCTACGATCCATACGCGGCCGGACGCTTCCTGCAGTCGATGTCGGCCTATACCGATTTCCGCTCGGTCAGCGGTGCCACCGATGCCAGCCTCGACTTCCTGGCCACGCATCCCAACACGCCGCAGCGCATCGAGCTGGCGCAGCGGCTCGCCCGTAATTTCGGGCCGCCGGGTGTCGGCACGCGCGACCGCGATGCCTTCCTCGCCGGCATTGACGGCCTGCTCTACGGCGATACGCCGCAAGAGGGCTATGTGCGCGGCCAGACCTTCCTGCATCCCGGGCTCGGCGTGTCGTTCTCCGTGCCGGACGGCTTCGTCATCGACAATTCGGCGGCCGCGGTGACCGCGACCGGGCCGGGCGACATTGCCATCCGTTTCGACGGCGTGGCGATCGACAAGTCGGTTTCGCTGCCCGACTACATCCGCAGCGGCTGGGTCGCCGGACTGGATGACACCAGCGTGCGCCAGGAAACGATCAACGGAAATGACGCCGCTGTAGCGCATGCCGTCGCTCAAGGCTGGCAATTCGACATCGCGGTGATCCGCGCCGGCGGGCAGGTCTATCGGTTGTTGACCGCCGCACCTTCGGCAAGCACCGCGCTGGAGCCGGTCGCGCGCTCGGTCAGCGGTTCCTTCCGCACGCTGAGCGCTGCCGAGAAGGCGGCGCTGAAGCCGCTGCACATACGGGTGGTCACTGTGCAGGCCGGTCAGACCATGGGCTCGCTCGCAGCGCAGATGGTCGGCGTCGACCGCAAGCTCGATCTCTTCCGGGTGCTCAACGCAATGTCGCCCGGCGCGACCGTCTCGGCCGGCGACAAAGTCAAGATCGTCACCGACAAATAGGGCCGGCGTCCGCGTTCAGGCGGCTTCCCCAGGAGGCTCGGCGCTGTCTATTCGGCTGATCAACCCATTCCATCGCTGCCGTGATCCGTCAGAAAAGCCCGGTGCTGCCGGTGTCAGAGCTGCCAATGCTTCCGGAGTTAAAGCTGCCGCCGTCGGAGCCGCCGCTGTTGCCACCGCGGGGCTCGGGATGATCGCCGTTACTGCCGCGCCAGGGCGCCGGCCCGGTATCATTCTGTACTGGCTTGACGGTGATCGGTGGCATCGTTGGCGTTGGTATTTGGACCACCTTTACCTTCGTGATTATTTTCCGCACGACCTTGGGCTTGCACACCGCGACCGCTAAGGCGCTGCGCGCAGGAAGGCCGAGAATGCTCATCGAGTACGTCTCTTGCCGCTCGATCCCGGCTTTGAGGAAAGCCAAGGCGCGGGCCGGATCGGCGGGCACGCCATTGCGACCATCCTTGAAGATCACCGCGAGATCGTTCATGGCATTGACGTGCCCCATCGCCGCCGCCCTGAGCAGCAGGTCCAGCCCCTTGCCGGTATCGCGCTGGACACCGAGACCATTGAACAGAGCGCGTCCCCAAGCGGCCATGGCGTAGGGATCTCCCTTGTCGGACGCTTCTGAATAGAAGCCGTTCGCTTTCGTCGGATCCACAGCCGCCCCTATCCCGGACGAGGCGATGTAGCCAAGCTCGAAGACAGCCCTGACATGTCCCTTGTCGGCGGCATCCTGGATGGCCTTCCTGGCCTCGTCGACCTTGCCGGCCGCCAGCAGCGCCCGCCCGAGCTCGTAGCGGAAGCGGGCGACATCGGGGTAGGCCTTCACCGCCGCCTCACATGCCTCCGCTGCCTCGCCGCCGATCTCGTTCGGCAACCGGCCGGGGGCGACGCCCTGCAGGTCGAGCGGTGCGCCCGCTGCCTGGTCGCAGGGGTCGACGCTTGGCGACAGCTTCATCGTCGCCTGCTTGGACGCGTTGCCGGCGCGGATTTGGAAGCCAACCTCGACCGCAGCTGCGGAGCCGATCTGCGGCTCGTAACGCAAATTGTCGACTTCACCGGCCATCAGGCTGGAATCCGGAGACAAGGTCCGGTCGGGCAGCGACAGCGTTCCCGTTGCCGGATAGCTCGCGAGCTTCAGGCTGACCGCGGGGTCCTTGGTCGGGAAATCGAGCTTCAGCGGAACCGGACCGATGCCGACCGGGATGCTGATATCGCGGTTTTCGATCGCCTCGGCGGCGCCGGTGATGCGGACGCCGCTCTCCGGCTCGGGCTGCTCCTGCTCGGCCATGACCTGCTGACCCTCGGCGCCGTCGCGGCGCATCAGCACCACCTCGTCGATCAGCGAGGAGTTCTCCCACGGGACCTGCTTGCCGTTGGTGGACTTGACCACGTCGCGGCGAACGGCGGCCATCACCGCGCGTATCTCCTGGTTCGGCGCCAGCGCGCGACGCGAAAAGGCCGACGAGAAGGGACTGAGGGCACCGGTGCCGTCATAGGCGACCGCGCCGGGCTCGGTGGCGAAGGCGATCAGGGTGTTCAGCGAGCTCTGCACCTGCGCAAGGCCGGCGCCGCCGGTGACAATCAACTGGTCGCGCAGCCAGTAGTCCTTGCGCGGGAACGGATTGTTGCGGCAGGCATCGAGGATGATCACCTGGATCTTCGATTTGGCGCGCAATTGCTGCAGCACGTCGTTGAGCTTGATCGCCTGGACCTCGATGTCGGCAGCGTCCTTCAGCGAGGCATCGACCGGGATGAGGAAATTCTCGCCGCCGATCTGGAAGCCGTGGCCAGAATAGTAGACGACGGCGAGGTCGGCGCCGTCCGCCGCGGCGAGATAGTTGCGGAACCGCTCCTCGAACTGAAGCTTGGTGAGATCCTTGGCGACGAACACGTCGAACCCGGCCAGCCGGAACGTGTTCGCCACGTCCTGAGCATCCTTGTCCGGGTTCTTGAGCGCCGGGATTTCTCGGTATTCGGAATTGCCGATGACAAAGGCAACCCTGCGATCGGCATGGGCTTCAAACGCCGTGAAGCCCACGAGGATCAAGGCTGCAAGGAACGCGTAGCACCGAAGCATGGCAAGCCCCCATCCGCTCTGATCTGGTGCATTTAGGAAGACAGTTTACGACGCAAGGGTCTGTTAAAGAATTCACAATCCGCAGATACGGATGAAGAAAGACTGCCGGGATGGCCGACCGATGGCTTGTCGGCGACGTCGAATCGCAGCTTCAGCTTTCAGGCGGCTTCAGCCAGGAATTCAGGGTTCTGCTTGACCAGCGCCGCCCGCAACTTTTCCATGGCGCGCGCTTCGATCTGGCGCACGCGTTCCTTGGAGATGCCGAGCGCCTCGCCGAGCGACTCCAGGGTAGCGCCATCATCGCTCAGCCGCCGCTCCTCGATGATCCTGAGCTCGCGGGCGTTGAGCGCGCGGAGCGCGCTTTTCAGCCAGACCGCGCGGCGCTCGACATCGATCGTTTCGCCAACCACTTCGTCGGGAAGCGGATCCTCCGAGACCAGAAAATCCATCCGCTCGGCGGCGCCGTTCTCGTCAGCGAGCGGGGTGTTGAGCGAGCTGTCCGGAGCCGAAAGGCGCGAGTCCATCATCGCCACATCGGCTTCGGGCACGCCGAGCGCGGCCGACACCTCGCGGTAGAGCGAGGCGTTGGAGATCGGCTCGGCGCCATTGGCCAGCCGCGCGCGCAGCCGTCTCAGGTTGAAGAACAAGGCCTTCTGTGCCGAGCTCGTGCCGCCGCGCACGATCGACCAGTTGCGCAGGATGTAGTCCTGCATCGAGGCGCGGATCCACCAGGTGGCGTAGGTCGAGAAGCGCACTTCGCGGGCGGGCTCGAAGCGGGCCGCTGCCTCCAGCAGGCCGACATGGCCTTCCTGGATCAAGTCGCCGAGGGGCAGGCCGTAGTGCCGGAATTTCGAGGCCATGGAAATCACCAGGCGCATATGGGCAACCGTGATCCTGTGCAGCGCGTTGTGGTCGTTCTCCTCCTTCCATCGCAAGGCCAGAAGGTGTTCTTCGTCGCGCTCGAGATAAGGTGCCTTCATTGCCGCCCGGACCAGTGTCCGTCCTGCCGCGTCTTCAATCATGCCGGCTCCTCTTGGCGGTCGTTTCGCTGATGACCGTTGAAAAGATGTCACCGCGCCCTACAACAGCCTGCAACGTGCCAGGCGCATGGATGGTTCCGTTGCGGCAGAGGCGCACAGCAAGTGCGCCGGGCATGGCTTTGTTATCGGACCGGGAAGCCGCTTGCCGAGATTCAGGATGGCTTAGAGAATCGGATTTCTGGCTGAGCCGATTTTTGAAATCTGGTTCCTTATTTCGCCGACATCTATCTGCCAGTTTGCGGCTCTCACGATGAGCCGGGGAACCGGTCAAAACGGGATCACAGAAAAATGAAATGGCTCAAATCGCTCCTCGTCGCCGGAACGCTGCAGGTTCTGACGGTCACCGCCGGTCACGCCGGCGCCAATCTCGATCAGATCAAGCAGGCCGGCGTCTTCAAGGTCGGCACGGAGGGCACATACGCGCCCTTCACCTATCATGACGAATCCGGAGCGCTGGTCGGCTTCGACGTCGAGATCGCCAAGGCGGTCGCCGCGAGGCTCGGCGTCAAGGTCCAGTTCCTCGAAGGCAAGTGGGACGGCCTGATCGCAGGCCTCGACGCCAACCGCTACGACGCCGTCATCAACGAGGTCGGCATCACCGACGCCCGCAAGGCCAAGTATGATTTCTCCGATCCCTACATCGCTTCCAAGGCGGTGCTGATCGTTCGCGGCGACGACAGCGAGATCAAGACCTTCGCCGATCTCAAGGGCAAGAAGGCCGCACAGTCGCTGACCTCGAATTTCGGCAAGCTCGCCGAGAAGAACGGCGCCCAGCTGGTCGGCACCGACGGCTTCGACCAGTCGATCCAACTGCTGCTCACCGGCCGCGCCGACGCCACCATCAACGACAGCCTGTCCTTCCTCGACTTCAAGAAGCACAAGCCCGACGCCAATGTGAAGATCGCCGCACAGGAAGCGAACGCCGACTATTCCGGCGTCATCGTGCGCAAGGGCGATCCGGAACTGGTCGCCGCGATCAACAAGGCGCTGGCCGACATCAAGGGCGACGGCACTTACAAGAAGATCGCCGACACCTATTTCGGCCAGGACGTCTCGCAGTAAGCCACATCGTCTTCACTTTGAATCCCGGCGGGCCGTCTTTGACGGCCCGCCGGTTTTTTCGTGATAGTCGTTCAAAAATACCGCGCATGTCGCATCCGGAAAGGAGAAGGCCTCCGTGTCGCACTGGTTGCAACTGATGTTGGAGTCGCTGCCGACGCTGTTGTGGGCAGCATTGATCTTCACCGTGCCGCTGACGCTGCTGTCTTTTGCCCTCGGGCTCATCGCCGGGCTCATCACAGCGCTCCTCAGGCTGTTCGGCCCGAAGCCGCTGGTCGCGCTCGTGCGCTTCTATGTCTGGATTTTTCGCGGCACGCCGTTGCTCGTCCAGCTCTTCCTGATCTTCTATGGCCTGCCGTCCGTCGGCATCCTGCTCGACGCCTTCCCTGCCGCGCTGATCGGCTTCACGCTCAACATCGGCGCCTACACCTCGGAGATCATCCGCGCCGTCATCGGCTCGGTGCCGAAAGGGCAGTGGGAGGCCTCCTATTCGATCGGCATGACCTGGAGCCAGGCGATGCGGCGCACGATCCTCCCGCAAGCAGGCCGCGTCGCGGTGCCGCCGCTTTCCAACACTTTCATCTCGCTGGTCAAGGATACCTCGCTCGCGGCGGCGATAACGGTGCCGGAGATGTTCCAGGCGGCGCAGCGCATCGTCGCCACCACTTATGAGCCGCTGATCCTCTATGTCGAGGCGGCGGCCCTTTACCTGGTGATGAGCTCGGTGTTATCTGCCTTGCAGGCGCGGCTGGAGGTGCGGCTCAACCGCTATGGCGGCTTCCTGGAGGCCAATGCATGATCGGCCTCACCAACATCGAGAAGCGCTTCGGCGATAACCCTGTCCTCAAAGGTGTCACCGTCAGCATCGACGAAGGCAGCGTCACGGCGCTGGTCGGGCCTTCGGGCGGCGGCAAAAGCACGCTTTTGCGCTGCATCAACCTCTTGGAGATCCCGACCTCCGGCAGCTTGCGCATCGGCGACGAGACGCTTGCGTTCCACCCGGGCGGCAAGGTGCCGGCAAGAGATGTCCAGCGCGTGCGCCTGCAGACGGGCATGGTGTTCCAGAATTTCCAGCTCTTTCCGCATCGCACAGCGATCGAGAACGTCATGGAAGGGCTGGTGACGGTGCTGAAATGGCCGCAGGCGCGGGCGCGCGAGCGGGCAATGGCGCTGCTGGAAAAGGTCGGCATGGCGCACAAGGCCGATGCCTGGCCGGCAACGCTCTCCGGCGGCCAGCAGCAGCGCGTGGCGATTGCCCGGGCGCTGGCACCGTCGCCGCGCGTGCTGCTTTGCGACGAGCCGACCTCGGCGCTCGATCCGGAACTGGCGCAGGAGGTGGTCGAGGTTCTTGGACAGCTCGCCCGCGAGGGCACGACCATGGTGATGGCCACGCATGATCTCAGGCTCGCCTCCAAGATCGCGCAGGAGGTGGTGTTCCTCGATGCCGGAGCGATCGTCGAGAAGGGCCCGGCCTCGGTCGTGTTCGACAATCCAGAGCGCGAGCGGACCAAGCGCTTTATCGCCTCGCTGCGGCAGGAAGAGGCGCAGAGGGAAGCGGGCGGCTGAAGCTCCTTACCTCCCCCTTGTGGGGAGGTCGGACCGAAGGGTCCGGGTGTGGGTCGGCGCCGCACCCCCGCCCCGCTGCTTCGCAGCGACCCTCCCCACAAGGGGGAGGGTAGGCACCCAACAAAAAACCCGGCGCAAGGCCGGGTTCTTCGAACTCAAAAGTGAAAAAGCTCAGGCAGCTTCTTCCTGCTCGGCTTCCTCGTTGTCGGCCTTGGCGCCGCGCTTCGGGCCCTTGTTGAGGTTGACCTCAATGAGGCGAACGGCTTCCGTCTCTGACATGCGATTGACGGCGGCGATCTCGCGGGCCATGCGGTCGAGCGCGGCTTCGTAGAGCTGGCGCTCGGAATAGGACTGCTCCGGCTGGTTGTCGGCGCGGTAGAGGTCGCGCACCACTTCCGAGATCGAGATCAGGTCGCCGGAATTGATCTTGGCGTCATACTCCTGCGCGCGGCGCGACCACATGGTGCGCTTGATGCGGGCGCGGCCCTGTACAACCTTCAGCGCGCGATCGACATAGTCCTCTTCCGACAGCTTGCGCATGCCGATCGAGGTCGCCTTGGCGACCGGCACCTTGAGCCGCATCTTGTCCTTCTGGAAATCGATGACGAACAGCTCCAGCTTGTGCCCCGCAACTTCCTGCTCGTCGATCGCCACGATCTGGCCGACGCCGTGCGCCGGATAGACGATGAACTCGCCGGTCTTGAACCCGTGACGGGCCGCGGTGGACTTCTTCTGCGGGGTGATCGTTGCCATTACGCCCTGAACTCCTTAGTTGTGTTACCGGCATCATGCCGGCCCAAAACCCGTGCGATCGGCGAAAGCCGACCGTAGCCGCGCAACATGAGCAACATGATGAACTCACCGGATAGGCCGAGGCCGGCTAACCGCACAAATGCGACCGCCTGCCCCAGATCGCTCTGGTCCGGATTGAGAAGCTCACCTTTCAGTGATTTGGGGCGTTAGCGCCATAAATCGACGTTGTGTCACCGGCATGTTCCGCTTATGTAACACAAAAAGTCGGAAGAATCAAGGTTTTGCTGCGTTCGCAAAGGCCGAGCTTCATCACTGCCTGTCAAGACAGTAATTGTATCGGACCCGTTACGTTGCGTCATGCCGACATCGCCGGCGCGCGCGTCAGTCGCCTTCGCCAGGCTCCGGCGAGAAATATTTCTCGAACTTTCCGGCCTCGCCGTCGAAGGTCTTGGCATCCGCCGGCGGTTCCTTCTTGGCGGTGATGTTGGGCCATTTCTCGGCATATTCGGAATTGATCTGCAACCATTTGTCGAGGCCGGGCTCGGTATCCGGCTTGATCGCGTCGGCCGGGCATTCGGGCTCGCAGACGCCGCAGTCGATGCACTCGTCCGGGTGAATGACCAGCATGTTCTCGCCTTCGTAGAAACAGTCGACCGGACAGACCTCGATGCAGTCCATGTATTTGCATTTTATGCAATTATCGGTCACGACATAGGTCATTGCAGGCTCCGGGACGCCCCATTTTGCTGGGCTTTTGAAGGTGAGGTAACGCCTTTGTCCGCCGCTGGCAAGGGCAGGGCTTGCTGCCCGGGCCGGCATCGCGGAACGGAATTCCAGCCGCGTGCCGCAACCGGATCCGGGCGTATAGTCAGTCGTCGCCAAGCAGCCGGTCGGTTTGTCGGCGCTCCCGCTTGGTCGGGCGGCCGCTGCCGGCCTCGCGCAGCGCCGGAATGGCGTCGGGAACGGCCTCACCCTTGGGCGCCGGCGGCGGCGACATATCCTCATAGAGCAGCCGCGCCTGTTCGGCCGGACCGCGCCGGGTTCCGCAATCAAGGACCTTCCAGACGAGGATTCGTCGATCGAGCGTGATGGTCAGCACGTCGCCGGGCTTCACCAGATCCGAGGCCTGCGCTGCTTTGTCGCGATTGATGCGGACGCGTCCGGCGACGACGAACTTCGCCGCCAGCGACCGCGATTTCACCGCGCGTGAGAAGAACAGCCATTTGTCGATACGCTGGCGGCCTTCTCCAACCATGGCAGCCGGCCGAGCTACTTCTTCAGCTGGTCGCGCAAGGCGGCGAGCTTGGCGAAGGGCGAATCCGGATCGAAGCGCTGCGGGCGCTCCTCGTGCGGCTTGCTCTGGAAGGCAGGCTTGCCGGCGGAAGCATTTCCCTTGCCGTCCGGCCTGTTGCCCTTCCAGTCCGGTCGGCCCTCGCGGCGGTCGGGACGCTCGCCCTGCGGCCGGCCTTCGCGCCGTTCGCCGCCCTCGCGTTCCGGTTTCGGCTTGAACTTGCTGCGATCGAATCGCGGCTTGCCGGCGCCGTCGCGCTGGTCGCGACGGCCCTCATGGGCCTGCCGATCGCCGGCCTGGCCGCCTGTGGCGCTCGCCTGACCATCGCGCGCGGCTTGCCCGCCACGCTGGCGGTGGTCGCGACGGTTGTCATGACGATAGCGCGGTCGCTGATGATCGAAACGCGCCTGCCGCCAAAGCAGGATCGGCTTCGGCTCTTCCTCAGCGGGGGCTTCGCCAGCGGCTTCCGGAGCCGCCGCTTCAGCCGGCTCGGCCTCGTTTGCCGCCGAAATCTCCGGCTGGGCCTCGCCGGCTGGCGCGTCGCTTTGTTCGTCCGGCGCAGCAGTTGCCTCCGCATGCGTTTCCGCTTCGGCGGCGTCCTGCTCGGCTGTTTCGGCAACGGGCTCCACGCTTCCGGCCGGGGCTTCCGCCGCATTCGCATCGGCCACGGTCTCCGAGTTCTCGGCCGGCGCTTCGGCAGCAGCATCGGCGGCCGTTGCCGCGGCCGCCTGCGCGGCGCGCGCGGCCTCTTCCGCTGCCAGCTTCGCCGCGGCGGCCTCGCGGGCGGCGTTGTCCAGCGCCTCGAGCTTGGCCTTCACCTCGGCGGCCGGCTTCGGCTCGGCGCGATAGCCGAGACCTTTGAGGATCTCCTCCATGTCGTCGGCGGTGGCGCCGAGGATCGACATCATCGGCGGCGTCACCATGAAGGCGTGACCGTCATAGGCGCCGTCGGGACGCTGGCCGAGGCCGGGCTTCCAGTTGGTGGCCGGGCGGATGAGGTCGGCCAGCCGCTCGAGGATGTCGACGCGCACGGCGCGGCGGCCGAGATTGCGATAGCCGGCGAGCTTGTAGAAGGTCTTGTCGAAGGCCGGATCGATGACCACCGAGGTACGGCCCGAGGCCAGCGCGTGGACCACGTCGCCGAAGCCGGGCTTCTCCTTGCCGTCGTTGGTCAGCGCCCAGAGCAGCGTCACCAGCCCGGCGGGCGCCGGCTTGATCAGCGCCGGCACGAAGACATGGTAGGCGCCGAAGCGGACGCCCAGCCGGCGAAGCGCGGCGCGGCCTTCCTGGTCGAGCGACTTCATTTCCTCGGCGATGTCGCGGCGGTTGATGAGGCCGAAATGCTCGACGAGCTGGAAAGCGATGCCGCGGGCGATGCCGGCGAGCTGCTCGGCGTTCTTCAAATCGACCAGCGGCTTCAGCAGCGTCTCGATCTGGAAATTGACGAAACGCTCGGCGCGCGCGGCGACCTTGTCACGGGCCGGCCCGGTGAGCTGCTCGTCGGCAAGCAACACAAGCCGCGGCTTCAGCGCCTCGTCGCCGGCGACCAGCGTGCCGATCGGCGCGCCGATCCAGCGCAGGATGCCGTCCGAGCCCAGGGCGAGATCGCCGTTGGCGCAGGCGGCGAAGCGTTCGGCGCGCGCCTCGAACTCCGTGCTGAGCGCCTTCTGGGCGGCGGTGCGCACCGCCTTGGCATCCTCGCCGCCGGCGCTCTGGTCGGCGGTGAAGCGGAATCCCTGCAGCTCGCCGACATGATGGCCTTCGACGAGGACGGTTCCGGATGGGCTGATTTCGGCTTCAGGCATGGTATTTTCTCTAAGGCGCCGCATGAGGACGGAAGTCCTGCGGTCTACGAAGCGTTTCGTCAACCGCTCATGCAGCGCATCCGACAATCTGTCTTCGATTTCGCGCGTCTTTTCCTGCCAGTGTGCCTGATCGGCCAGCCAGCCCGGTCGGTTGGAGACGAAGGTCCAGGTGCGGATCTGGGCGATCCGGTGCGACAGCGTGTCGATATCGCCATCCGTCGTGTCGGCTCGCCGCACCTGCTCGGCCATGTAATTCTCGTCGACATGGCCATGGCGCGCAAGGTCCATGTAGATCGAGGCGATGAGGTCGGCATGCTGGGCGGGCGCGATCTTGCGGTAGTCCGGCAACGCGCAGGCTTCCCACAAGAGCGCCACACGCTCGGCACCGGAGGCGAGCGCGCGGATGTCTTCGTCGCGCGACAGATGTTCCAGCGCCTGCGCGTCCACAGCCGGCAGCGCGCGCGTCAATCCTTCGACCGGCGCGCTGGTCTCGATCGAGCGTTTCAGCGCATCGAGGCTGGTGAAATCGAAATCGGCGGTGCGCCACTGCAGCACCTTCACCGGATCGAAGTCGTGCCCCTCGATCTTCTGGACCAGCTCCTCGTCGAGCGGATCGACCTGGCCGGTGACGCCGAAGGTGCCGTCGCGCACATGCCGCCCGGCGCGGCCGGCGATCTGACCGAGCTCGGCGGCGGTCAGGTTGCGGTACTGGTAGCCGTCGAATTTGCGGTTCTGGGCGAAAGCGACATGGTCGAGATCGAGATTAAGCCCCATGCCGATGGCGTCGGTGGCGACGAGATAGTCGACATCGCCCGACTGGAAGATTTCTACCTGGGCATTGCGGGTGCGTGGCGAGAGCGCGCCGAGCACGACGGCAGCACCCCCCTGCTGGCGGCGGATCAGCTCGGCAATGGCGTAAACCTCGTCGGCGGAGAAGGCGACGATCGCCGTGCGCCGCGGCAGGCGGGTGAGCTTCTTCGAGCCGGCATAGGCCAGGTGCGACAGCCGTGGCCGCGTCACCACAGAGATGCCCTTCAGCAGGCGCTGCAGGATACCGTGCATGGTGGCGGCGCCAAGAAGCAGCGTCTCCTGGCGGCCGCGCAGGTGCAGGATGCGGTCGGTGAAGATGTGGCCGCGTTCGAGGTCGCCGGCAAGCTGCACCTCGTCGATGGCGACGAAGGCCGCATCGGTCTCGCGCGGCATCGCCTCCACGGTGCAGACCGAATATTTCGCGCTCGCCGGTACGATCTTCTCTTCGCCGGTGACCAGCGCCACCTTGTGGGCGCCGACCTTCTCGCAGACGCGGGCGTAGACCTCGCGGGCGAGCAGTCTGAGCGGCAGGCCGATGACGCCGCTCTCATGCGCCACCATGCGCTCGATGGCGAGATGGGTCTTGCCGGTATTGGTCGGCCCAAGCACGGCCGTCACGTCGCGGCCCGTAAGGATCAGCGGATGGGTATGTTTCGGCTGAATGTTCATCGGCTCGGAAATTAGAGTCTTTCTGCCGCTTGTTGTCGGGAGCGCGGCGATACCGCCGCGTGTGACAGGCGACACATAGGGTTTTAAAGCGCGATGCGAAAGTGGAATGTTCTCGCGGGGCCGGCGACGCCCGTTGGCGCCCGTCAAAAATGCGCTGTCGTTAACTGCCAGAACGAGTCTGGAACGAATCGGCGACGAATCACTGACTCGCTCTGATTCAGGTTTTGTTCACGGCTATATGTGGATTTTTTGACGCTGAGTCTCACCACATGCTGAATCTGTGGATTGGCCCGTTTCATGCTTGGCTTGGGCAAGCGCCGATGGCTCGTTAACCTTTGCCGGTGAACGATCGCAACGGACGCGAGCGCCGCCGCCAAAGTTATGAAATGGTTGACCTTTCCTAACCGCCGTCAATCACTTCGGCGCCAATTACGGCCCTTCACGTTAACTTTCCGGCCAAAGCCGGAACGAATCGGCGACGAATCAGCGATCTGTGATCTTTCCTGTTTTGTTCACCCCAAGATATGGTGTTGTCCACAGCTTGCGCACCGAAAATTCGCAGCTTGTGGACAGGTTTTTGCACAGGGAGCGGGGAGGCCGTTAACTTTTGCGTGCCGTATTGACGCACGAGCGGCGCGGCCCAGGCAGACAAAAACAGGCGGCCCGATTGCCCGGACCGCCGTCGGTGTCAAACGCTTCAGGCGAAATGAGATCTCAGGCGAAATACTGGCCGCCATTGGCGGTGATCGTCGAGCCGGTGATGAAGCCGGCATCGTCCGACGCCAGGAAGACGACGCAGCGCGCGACTTCTTCCGGCTCGCCGAGGCGACCGACCGGAATCTGCGGGATGATACGCTCGTTGAGCACCTTCTCGTCGATCGCCTTGACCATGTCGGTGGCGATATAGCCCGGACAGATGACGTTGACGGTGATGCCCGCGCGTGCCCCTTCTTGTGCGAGCGCCTTCGAGAAGCCGATATCGCCGGCCTTCGAGGCCGAATAGTTGACCTGGCCGGCCTGGCCCTTCTGGCCGTTGATCGAGGAGATGGTGATGATGCGGCCGAACTTGCGGTCACGCATGCCGCCCCAAAGCGGATGCGTCATGTTGAAGACGCCGGAGAGGTTGGTGTCGATGACCTCCTTCCACTGCTCGCGGGTCATCTTGTGGAACATGGCGTCGCGGGTGATGCCGGCATTGTTGACCAGCACCGAAACCGGGCCAAGATCGGCTTCGACCTGCTTGATACCGGCAACGCAGGCGTCATAGTCGGCGACCGACCATTTGTAGACCGGGATACCGGTCTCGGCCTTGAACTTCTGGGCCGCCTCGTCATTGCCGGCATAGTTCGCGGCGACCGAATAACCGGCATTCTTTAAGGCGACCGATATCGCTGCACCGATGCCGCGCGATCCGCCTGTGACGATTGCTACTTTGGTCATGTGGTCCTCCCTTTAAAATCGTCTGAGCGAATAGGGAGTAGCGAGTAGGGATCTGCTGTCCTGCTGCGCCAACGCCGTTCTTTCCCTATTCGCTACTCCCTATTCGCTATTCGCTGCTGCCTCAGTTCAACGCTTCCACGCACATCGCAACGCCCATGCCGCCACCGATGCACAGCGTCGCGAGACCCTTCTTGGCGCCGCGGCGGCGCATCTCGTAGACCAGCGTGTTGAAGACGCGGGCGCCGGAAGCGCCGATCGGATGGCCGATGGCGATGGCGCCGCCATTGACGTTGACGATCGCAGGATCCCAGCCCATGCCCTTGTTGACGGCGCAAGCCTGCGCGGCGAAGGCCTCGTTGGCCTCGACAAGATCGAGGTCCTTGACCGACCAACCCGCCTTCTCCAGCGCCCTCTTCGAGGCGGGGATAGGGCCGGTTCCCATGATCGCCGGATCGACACCTGCGGTCGCCCAGGAAGCGATGCGGACCAGCGGCGTGATGCCGCGCCGGACGGCCTCGGCCTCGGTCATCAGCAGCGCGCCGGCGGCGCCGTCATTAATGCCGGAAGCGTTGCCGGCAGTGACCGTGCCTTCCTTGTCGAAGGCCGGCCTCAGCTTGGTCATGGCATCCAGCGTCGCGCCGTGGCGGATATATTCGTCCTGGTCGACGATGGTGTCGCCCTTCTTGCCCGAAATGGTGACTGCGACGATCTCGTCCTTGAACTTGCCTGCCTTCTGCGCCGCTTCGGCCTTGTTCTGCGAGGCGAGCGCGAGCCGGTCCTGGTCTTCGCGGGTGATCTGGAACTGGCGGGCGACGTTCTCGGCGGTGTTGCCCATGTGGTAGCCGTTGAAGGCATCCCACAGGCCATCCTTGATCATGGTGTCGATCATCTTGTAGTCGCCCATCTTGACGCCGGCGCGCAGGTGCTCAGCGTGCGGCGAAAGCGACATCGATTCCTGGCCGCCGGCGACGATCACCTTGGCGTCGCCCGTCGCGATCTGCTGCATACCAAGCGCGATCGCCCTGAGGCCGGAACCGCAGACCTGATTGAGGCCCCAGGCTGTGGTCTCCTTGGGCAAGCCGGCTTTGATCGAGGCCTGACGGGCCGGGTTCTGCCCCTGCGCCGCGGTCAGCACCTGGCCGAGGATGACCTCGTCGACCTCGCCCGCCTCGACGCCGGCCCGCGCGAGCAGTTCCTTGATGACCACGGCCCCGAGGTCATGCGCTGGCGTGGCGGCGAAACTGCCGTTGAAGGAGCCGACCGCGGTGCGGGCGGCGCTGGCGACGACGATTGAGTTGGAAGCGGACATTTTCTTCTCCAGGCTTCGAGGTGTCGTGTTTCAGGCGAGCATTGAAGACTTTTCTTGCCCGTTAGGGAACCCGAGTCAAACCGGAAATGGGCATGGCCGCCATGCGCGGCAAGCAGAGCGAATGCGGATCGTCGCGGCGTTGGATATCGCTGCGCAGCATAAATCGCTCTCGGGGTAATGCATTAAATGATGCCGCAGTGCACAAAGCACTTGGAATTGTGATGCTTTTGCGCATATCCTCGACAGAATGGCGCAATCGTTACCGGCTGCTTACAGTGAACGCGCCGGTATCCTGGGGAGGATACGGATGGCCGCGAAAGACGACCCGATCGTCATCAAGAAATATGCCAATCGCCGGCTCTACAACACCGGCACCAGCACCTATGTGACGCTCGAGGATCTGGCCGACATGGTCAAGAAGGGCGAGGAGTTCACCGTCCAGGACGCCAAGACCGGCGACGACATCACGCATCCGGTGCTTACCCAGATCATTTTCGAGCTGGAAAACAAGGACGGGCAGAACATGCTGCCGATACCGTTCCTGCGCCAGCTCATCGCCTTCTACGGCGACCAGATGCAGATGATCGTGCCGAGCTTCCTCGAACAGTCGATGATCGCCTTCTCCAGGGAGCAGGAGCGCTTCCGCGAGCAGATGAAGGGCGCCTTCGGCAAGACGCCGATGGACATGATGAAGACGCCGATGAAGGCTCTGGAAGAGCAGACGCGCCGGAACGTCGAGATGTTCCAGAACGCCATGCGCATGTTCACGCCGTTCCCGTCGGCGAACAGCAATTCCTCCACTCCGGCCGAGCCGCCGAAGAAGGAAACGTCGGACAAGGCCGACGATCTGCAGGAACTGAAGGCGCAGATCGCAGCGATGCAGCGCAAGCTCGACACCATGTCGTGACGGCTTCGCTATCGTTTGATGGCGAAAGCGAGCATTTCGAGATTAGCCGAAAGGCCCGTCCGCCGTTATTCTATTGTCTGCGCCGCGTCGTTTCGCTCCTTGCCCGCCTTAGGGTGACGACGGGAATGCCGTCGCCTCTTCATGTTCCCTTGCACTGCCGGCCGTTTCCCTTGCACTGCCGGCCGTAAGAGCGAGGCGTTCCCCTCTTCGCCGTCCTGGGACGAGGTTGGACGGCATTGCCCAAAAAACCACGCTCCCGCCTTGCACTGGTCATGTCTTCGCCCCACTCTGCCGTAAAGCGGGAGGGACGCGGATTTGAGGGGCAATTCCGGATGGAGCATGCGATCTATCTTGTGACGCTGGTCGGCACCGGGCTTGTCGTTGCCGCCGCGTTTTCGAGCCTGATCGCCTTCCGCTTCGGCGCTCCGCTCCTGCTTCTCTTCCTCTGCATCGGGCTCGCCACCGGCGTCGACGGCCTCGGCATCGAATTCGACAATGCCCGCCTGGCCTATTTTGCCGGCTCATTGGCGCTGGCCATCATACTGTTCGATTCCGGCTTCGGCACGCCGCTCAACGCGCTCCGCCAGGCGGCAGGGCCGGCGCTGTCGCTGGCCACCATCGGCGTCATGATCACCACCGCCATCTTCAGCGTCGCCGCCTTCTACCTGCTCAACCTCAGCTGGCTGGAATCCTCGCTCCTCGGCGCCGCCGTCGCCTCTACCGATGCCGCCGCCGTGTTCTTCCTGCTGCGCGCCGGCGAGATCCATCTGCGTGAGCGCGTGCGCTCCACGCTTGAAGTCGAATCCGGCACCAACGACCCCATCGCCATCTTCCTCACCATCACGCTGGTCGAGATCATCGCCACGCATGCCAACCCGGAGGCAAATGTTCTTGCCACCAGCCTGGCGGTCGGCTTCCTCATCAATATGGGGCTTGGCGCCGTCATCGGCGTGCTCGGCGGCCTGGCAATCGTGCGCCTCGTCGAGCGGCTGAACCTCGACCACGGCCTGCTGCCGATCTTCGTGCTGACGCTGTCGCTGATGGTGTTTGCCGCCGCCGGCGCCGTCGGCGGATCCGGCTTCCTGGCGGTCTATCTCGCTGGCCTCGTCGCCGGCAATTCCGACATCCGGGCCGTCACCATCCTCAAGCGCTTCCAGGACGGCATGTCGTGGCTGGCGCAGATCATCATGTTCCTGATCCTCGGCCTGTTCGCAACGCCGTCGCAATTCCCGGCGATCCTGGTGCCGGCGGTCCTGCTCGGCCTGTTCCTGATCTTCGTGGCCCGCCCGCTCGCCGTCTGGCTCTGCCTGGTCCCGTTCCGCCTGCCGCGCCCGGAGGTCGCCTTCGTCTCCTGGGTCGGCCTGCGCGGCGCCGTCTCGATCCTGCTTGCCATCACGCCTCTGCTGGGCGGCCTCGCCAACGGCCGGCTGATCTTCAACGCCGCATTCATCATCGTGCTGGTGTCGCTGGTGGTGCAGGGCTGGACCGTCGGCCCGCTGGCGCGCCGCCTCGGCCTGATCGTGCCGGCACGGCTCGGACCGCTCGACAAGGTCGAGCTCGAACTGCCGGGCTCGGCGCATCACGAGCTGCTCGCCTATCGCGTGGCGCCCGGCAGCCCGGTGGCGCGCGGCGAGCGCATCCCGCGCTGGGCGAGGCCCTCGCTGGTGCTGCGCGACGGCCGCTCCATGCGCTTCCAGGACATGGGCAGGCTGACCGCCGGCGACCAGGTCTATATCTTCGTGCCGGACCGCTATCCGCGCCTGCTCGACAAGCTGTTCGCCAGCCGCGCGGTCGTCGATCCCGAGGATGCCGATTTCTTCGGCGCCTTTCCGGTCGATCCGGCCCGCTTGGCGGGAGAACTGGAAGCCGCCTATGCGCCCGGTCTCACCGAGGCCGAGCAGAAGCTCACCGTCGCAGCACTTGTCACGGAGCGGCTCGGCGGCCAAGCCGAATATGCCGACCGCGTGATGATCGGCCCGATCGAGCTGATCGTGCGCGACGTCGACGAAAAGGGCCGGATCACCGGACTTGGCCTGTCATTCGAGCCGACGGCGCCTGTGGCCCGCGTGCCGGTTTTCCTGAGCGCCGGCGAGATCGCCGACCGCATCGCCGCTTTCATCCGCAACTGGCGCAAGCCGGTGGAAACGCAAGCCGGCGAAAGCGAGCCGGGCGAAACGGCAGCGCCCGAGCCTGCGGCGCAAAAAGCAGCAAGCGAAAGCTGATGTCTCACGGCGACATCATTTTTGCGCGCGCGCCGTAACGCGGCCCCTTGCATCGTCCCCGGTGCCGGGTAAGGTCGCCGCGGTTTTCGCGGAAAGGAACGATCATGGCCGGCTTCAAGACACTGGATGATATCGGCGCCGTCGGCGGCAAGCGCGTGCTGGTGCGCGTCGACCTCAACGTGCCCGTTGCCGACGGCAAGGTGACCGACGCCACCCGCATCGAGCGCATCGCGCCGACCATTTCGGAGCTTTCCGGCAAGGGCGCCAAGGTGATCCTGCTCGCGCATTTCGGCCGTCCAAAGGACGGCCCGTCGCCCGAATTCTCGCTGGAGCCGATCGCCCGGGCCACGGCTGAAGTGCTCGGCCGCCCCGTCGGCTTCGCCGCCGACTGCATCGGCGAGAAAGCCGCCGGCGCCGTGGCCGCCATGAAGGACGGCGATGTCCTGCTTCTGGAGAACACCCGCTTCTACAAGGCCGAGGAGAAGAACGAGCCGGCCTTCACCGAAAAGCTCGCCGCCAATGGCGACATCTATGTCAACGACGCCTTTTCCGCCGCCCATCGCGCGCATGCATCGACCGAAGGCCTGGCGCACCGCCTGCCGGCCTATGCCGGCCGCACGATGCAGGCCGAGCTCGACGCGCTGGAAAAAGGCCTCGGCAATCCGGTGCGGCCCGTGGTCGCCATCGTCGGCGGCGCGAAGGTCTCGACCAAGATCGACCTTCTGATGAACCTGGTGAAGAAGGTGGACGCGCTGGTCATCGGCGGCGGCATGGCCAACACCTTCCTCGCCGCCCGCGGCACCGATGTCGGCAAATCGCTGTGCGAACATGATCTGGCCTCCACCGCCAAGCAGATCATGATCGAGGCGGCCGAGGCCGGCTGCGCCATCATCCTGCCCGCCGACGGCGTCGTCGCGAAGGAATTCAAGGCGGGTGCCGCGAGCGAAACCGTCGCCATCGAGGCCGTTCCGGCCGACGGCATGATCCTCGATGTCGGCGCAAAGACCGTGAAGACCGTCACCGACTGGATCGACCGCGCTGCGACGCTCGTGTGGAACGGTCCGCTCGGCGCGTTCGAGATCGAGCCCTTCGACCGCGCCACGGTCGCGGCGGCAAAGCACGCGGCGGCCCGCACCAAGGAGGGCAAGCTGGTTTCGGTCGCCGGCGGCGGCGACACGGTGGCCGCGCTCAACCATGCCGGGGTCGCCGACAATTTCACCTATGTCTCGACCGCCGGCGGCGCCTTCCTGGAATGGATGGAGGGCAAGCCGCTCCCCGGCGTCGAGGTGCTGAAGCGCTAAATCGCTCAACTCTGCGCGAGCCCAAATCGGCAGGCGCGCATTCAATCGATTCGAGCTTTCCGGTGTCACTCCTTTGGCGGTAGTGTTCTGCTGAAGCAATTCCAGGAAAAGTGCGCAGCGGTTTTCCGTCCGGAATTGCGTAACGATGGATACCTAAGCAATTCAGCGAGCTCGCTGAATTGCTTTTGCCGCGGAATACAACCGTCAGGGAGAAGCACCATGAGCGAACGTCTCGAAGACATTGCCGCTGCGATCGTGGCCGACGGCAAGGGCCTTTTGGCCGCCGATGAGAGCTCCGGCACCATCAAGAAGCGTTTCGACGTCATCGGCGTCGAATCCACCGCCGACAACCGGCGCGACTACCGCGAGATGATGTTTCGCGCCAAGGAGGCGATGACCAAATACATCTCCGGCGTCATCCTCTATGACGAGACCATCCGCCAGAAGGCCGCCGACGGCACGCCGCTGGTCGATATCATCACGGCCTCGGGCGCCATTCCGGGCATCAAGGTCGACCTCGGCGCCAAGCCTCTGGCCGGCTTTCCCGGCGACACCATCACCGAAGGTCTCGACGGCCTGCGCGAGCGGCTTGCCGACTACTACAAGCTCGGCGCCCGTTTCGCCAAATGGCGCGCGGTGATTGACATCGACATCGCCAAGGAAGTGCCTTCGGCCACCTCGATCGCCTCCAACGCGCACGCGCTTGCCCGCTATGCCGCGCTCTGCCAGGAGGCCGGCATCGTGCCGATCGTCGAGCCCGAGGTGCTGATGGATGGCGCCCATTCGATCGACACCTGCTACGAGGTCAGCAAGGCGACCCTGCTGAAGCTTTATAGCGAGCTTTATGCGGCGCGCGTGGTGCTGGAAGGCACCATCCTGAAGCCGAACATGGTCATCTCCGGCAAGAAATCGGGCCAGAAGGACAGTCCCGAAGAGGTCGCCGAGAAGACGATCAAGCTGTTCCGCGAGACCGTGCCGGTGGCAGTGCCCGGCATTGCCTTCCTTTCCGGCGGTCAGGACGACGAGCAAGCGACGGCCAACCTCAATGCCATCAACGTCATCGGCCCGCATCCGTGGAAGCTCTCCTTCTCCTATGGCCGCGCCCTGCAGGCGGCTGCGCAGAAGGCCTGGAGCGGCAAGGCGTCGAACGTCGCCGCCGGCCAGGCCGCCTTCATCCATCGCGCCCACATGAACCACCTCGCGGCGCTCGGGAAATGGCGGCCGGCGCTGGAAAAAGCCGCCTGATCCTGGCTGCCACGCCAACGTCTTAGCCCGGGCCTTCGCCCGGGTTTTGTTTTTCGCGACCGCCATCCCCACTTCTGATGCTGCGTCGGAAAGCCGGCCCACCATGTCGGATGGCGCCGATGTCGAACGTCCTTGGCAGGAGAGGACAGGAGATAGTCATGCATCGCAATGCCGTGGTTTCGCGGGAGGACTGGTTCGAGGCACACAGAAGGCATCTCGAGCGCGAGAAGGAGCTGACGCGGCTTCGCGACCGCATCGCTGCAGAGCGGCGGCAACTGCCCTGGCTCAAGCTGCGCAAGGACTATGTCTTCGAAAGCGAGCAGGGGCCGAAGCGTCTTGCCGAGCTGTTCGCCGGCAAAAGCCAGCTCATCGTCTATCATTTCATGATGACGCCGGGCTCCGACCATCGCTGCGAGGGCTGCTCGTTCCTGGCGGACCACATCGACGGCGCCAACCAGCATCTCAAGCACCACGACGTGTCGCTGGTCGTCGTCTCGCGGGCGCCGCTGGTCGAGCTTCTGCCCTACAAACAGCGCATGGGCTGGAAATTCGACTGGGTGTCGTCCTACGCGTCGGATTTCAATTTCGACATGCAGGTCTCCTTTACCGACAGGCAGATCGCGGCCGGCGACACCGTCTACAATTTCGAGAAGCGCCCGCTGAAATCGAAGGACCTGCCGGGCACCAGCGTCTTCTATCGCGACGAATGCGGCGACATCTTCCTCACCTTCCTGTCGCGCGCCCGCGGCGGCGATGCGCTGATCGGCGCCTACCACTATCTCGACATGACGCCGAAGGGCCGCGACGAGACCGGCCCCTATCACGGCCTGATGGACTGGGTGCGGTTGCACGACGAATATCAGGATAAGGGCAACGACAGGCCGGACTGCTGCGACTGACCGGCCACGCAGCAGCTGCCATTCGCAGGCCGTCCGCGCCTGAGCTCAGGCCCAGTGCCCAAGCACGGCCGCCAGCGAGATCGCGGCCATGGCAAGCAGCGCCAGCTTCCAGAAATCGCCGCGGCGCTTCAGCCCGGGCCAGCCGAGCGGCTTGATGATCTGGATGAGCATGATGCCGATGATGACCAGGGCGAGAAGTTTCGTCATGCCGCCTTTGACCAGCATCTTCGGCGGCTGTCAAAGCGGTTCTCGCAGCCGCATCTCTCCTGACAAACGACCGGTCATTCGTCGCTTCGCGAAGCTTTCCCGCGCCCGCTCCGGCGTGCTGCCAAGCTCCTGACAGACTGCTGTCAGCAGGGGTGTGAGATACTCCTTCCATCGAAAAAGAGGAGCCAGGTCATGAACGGTTTTACGATATTGCGCAGCGTGCAGCACTATGTCGGCAGGATCCGCACCGTGCGGAACGAGATCCGCACCCAGCGTTTCCTGAACACTTTGCCGGCCGACATCCGCAAGGACATCGGTTGGCCGGACCTCTACGACGGCCGCGTGCGTGAGAACTGAAATTTTTCGAGGCACGACTTGGACAGAGGCCGTGCCGTGCCCAGATGTATTGCCGGTCGATATGCCGCGTTTTAGGAAAGATGCTGCTGCTGCCGACTGGATTCGCCGCAGCCTCCTGACAGTATGTTGTCAGGAGGCTTGCGTTATTGAAGCAGCCTCGAACCCGCGGGAACCGGTTTGGGGACCGCGGGTTGCATAGAACCGAAGCCAAGGGGTCAGACGATGCGCCGCGCGGACAGGCTCTTCCAGATCGTGCAGCATCTGCGCGGAGGCCGGCTGGTCACGGCGCAGAAGCTCGGCACGTGGCTCGAGGTTTCCGAGCGGACCATCTATCGCGACATAGCCGACCTGCAGTCGACCGGCGTGCCGATCGACGGCGAAGCCGGCGTCGGCTACATGATGAGGGAGGGTTTCGACCTTCCTCCGCTGATGTTCACGCGTGACGAGATCGTGGCGCTGGTTGCCGGCGCCCGCATGGTGCGCGCCTTCGGCGGCGCCGCCATGGCAAGAGCGGCAGACGAGGCGCTGGTCAAGATTGGCGCGGTACTGCCCGACGCCGAGAAGGATCGTATCGCCCGCACCGAGATCCATACGCCGATGTGGGTGGTGAGCGACGCCGCGCGCGAGGCCATCGACCTGATCGAGCGCGCCATCGAGAAGCGCCAGGTTCTGACCATCGACTATTCGGACGAGGCCGGCCGCAGCACCGCCCGCGACATCAGGCCGTTGGGACTGTGGTTCTGGGGCAAGGTCTGGACGTTGGTCGCCTGGTGCGAGATGCGCGACGATTTTCGCGCCTTCCGCATCGACCGTATCGCCTCGGTGGTCATCGCCGGCCGCATCTACAAGCCGGAGCGCGGCAAGCAGCTTGCCGACTTCTATCGCGCGGTGGAACGCAGCGAGGATTACGGCATGGCGCCGGACCGCGCGGCGCGGAGCTAGGCCCCCTTTCCTTCTCCCTTGTTGTGGGAGAAGGTGGCCGAGCTTCGCTCGGCCGGATGAGGGGGTGTTCCAGGGAACACCAACGCCTCATTTCTTCCAACACCACCCTCTCGGCGCTGCGCGCCGATCCAGTCCGGCCGGGACCCCGCTGCTTCGCAGCGTCCCGGCGTTCGCCGGCCTTTCATCGTGCCACCGGCACGATGAATTCGCTTCGCGAACCGGCCGCTCACCCCACAAGGGGAGGGGGAAGGGTGCTTACTCCTCGTCGTCTTTCTTGTCCTTCGACTTCAGCGCCGAAAGCTTGGCGAAGACGGCGTTGGGATCGAGCTCCTGTTCCTCGTCCTTCGGCTTCTCGGGAGCCGGCGTCAGCCTTTCGGTCAGCGCCGCCGGCAGCAGCGTGTCGCCAGCGACCGGCTGCGCCTGCTCGCGGCCGCGCGAGGCGCGGTTGACTTCCATGTCGAGGTCGATCTGCGAGGTGAGGCCGAGCGTCACCGGATCCATCGGCTGCAGATTGGCCGAGTTCCAGTGCCGGCGCTCGCGGATCTGCTCGATCGTCGACTTGGTGGTGCCGACGAGGCGCGCGATCTGCGCGTCCTTGAGCTCGGGATGGTTACGCACCAGCCAGAGGATGGCGTTCGGCCGGTCCTGACGCTTCGACAGCGGGGTGTAGCGGGGACCCTTGCGCTTCGATTCCGGCACCCGCACCTTGGGGTCGGACAGTTTCAGCCGATGGTTCGGGTCCTTTTCGCCGCGCGCGATCTCGTCGCGGGTGAGCTGGCCGGTGATGATCGGGTCCATCCCCTTGATGCCCTGCGCTGACTCGCCGTCGGCGATGGCCTTGACCTCCAGCGGATGCAGCCCGCAGAACTGAGCGATCTGCTCGAAGGAGAGGGCGGTGTTGTCGACCAGCCAGACGGCGGTCGCCTTGGGCATCAGCAGCGTATTGGCCATATCAAAAATCCTTCTCGTTCGCCCGCGTTCCCGCGCGGGCGGTGGTTTTAGAGCCACCAAAATGGGAAATTCGCGGCCTATATAGACGCTCCGTCGCGATTTCGCAATGTTTTTGGGAAGAAGCTGCCCCGCAGCTCCAAAAAGACAAAACCCGCTGGACGGGGTCCAGCGGGTTCGGAACCGGAGACGAGCAAGCGTCTGCGACGGCTCTGGCTTCCAGGTCGCAGGCCCGGCCGTGCGGCCGGGTCGCGCTTGAAATCAAAGAGCCTGGCGGGCGATCTTCTCGATGTCGGCGCGGTTGATGCCGAGGTCGTTCAGCTGACGGGCATTGAGACGGTTCAGCTCACGCACGGTCTCGTTGTACAGACGCCAGTTGCGGAAAGCGCGGATCGGGTTCATTTCAGTCCTCCATTCGTGGGATCAATCGTTTCGATGCCGCGTAAATAGGCACCCTTGCCTACGAATTGAACGGACGCTTTTGCATAACGGCAATGCATTTGTTGCAATGCAACATTAAGCATTATTGAACCTGTCGCTGGCGATGCCAGACCCAGGGATGGGTCGAGGTTCAGCTCAGGCCGGGATCACCTGAATATCGGCGTATCCTAGCCGACGTCGAGCACGACCTTGCCGATATGCTCGCCCTCTTCCATCCGCTCATGCGCCCGCCAGGCTTCCGTCAGCGGGAAGATCATGTCCATGACCGGCGCCACCTTGCGCGTGCCGAGCAGCGGCCAAACCTGTGCCTCAAGAGCAGCCGCGATGGCCGCCTTGAATTCGACGGTGCGCGGCCTGAGCGTCGAGCCGGTATGGACAAGGCGCTTGACCATGAGCTTTGCGAAGTCGGCGCTTGCGACCGCACCGGCCTGGACGGCGATCTGGACGATACGCCCTTCGGTCGCCGCTGCATCATAGTTGCGCGCGACATAGTCTCCGCCCACCATGTCGAGGATGACGTCAGCGCCCCGGCCAGCGGTCGCGTCCTTGACCTCGGCGACAAAATCCTGCTCGCGGTAATTGATCGCCCGGTCGGCGCCGAGCTTCAGGCAGGCGTCGCATTTCTCCTTGCTGCCGGCGGTCGTGATGACATAAGCGCCGAAGGCCGACGCCAGCTGTATGGCGGTGGTGCCGATGCCGGACGAGCCGCCATGGACGAGCAGCGTCTCGCCCTTCTTCAGCCCGCCGCGTTCGAACACATTGTGCCAGACGGTGAAATAGTTCTCCGGCACGGCGGCGGCCTCCGAATAGGTGAAGCCGGCCGGGATCGGCAGCACGCTGCCGGCATGCACCTTGACATATTCGGCATAGCCGCCGCCCGGCGTCAGCGCGCAGACCCGGTCGCCGATGCGCCAGCGCGAAATCTCGTCGCCGAGCGCCGCGACCTCGCCGGCCGCCTCGAGGCCGGGCAGGTCCGAGGCGCCCGGCGGTGGCGGATAGGCGCCCTTGCGCTGCTGCACGTCCGGCCTGTTGACGCCGGCGGCGTGCACGCGGATGAGGATCTCGCCGGGACCGGGCGTAGGCACGTCGCGCGTCTCGGGCTTCAGCACCCTGGGACCGCCGGGCTGCGAGATTGCGATCGCCGTCATCTTCGCCGGAATCGTCTGTCCGCTTGCCATGGTGTCCCGTCTCCCTGTGCCGGTTGGTGGCCGGCCGTTTGCATCGGCGCCCTTGCCCTATGTATGCTGATTGCCAAATCAGGCAAATGGCCAATTGAGGGAGGAGCGACGATGGCGATCTTCGACGACGAACCCAGGAAGAAGCCGCGCCCGCATGAGATCGGCCAGGATCTCTCGCTGCTGTCCGTCGACGAATTATCGGAGCGCATTGCCCTGCTGCGCGAAGAGATCGCCAGGCTCGAGGCCGAGCGGGCAACCAAGGGCGCTACCAAATCCGCCGCAGAGGCACTGTTTCGCAGAGGATAATCCCGGCGGCGTGCCTGCTCGCCCCGGAAAAGCCTGAATGCGGCCGCCAGACCTGCGCCCCGAGATTCCCAGCCGGATCAGCCCCATGTTCGCAACCTACCGACCGATCCTCTCGCTGCTGCGCGGCACCGCGTTCCTGCTGGCGGCGTCGGGCCTGCACGGCCTGCTGCTCCCGCTGCGCGGACAAGTGGAAGGATTCTCGACCGCTTCGCTCGGCCTGATGGGCACGGCCTGGGCCGGCGGCTTCGTCACCGGCTGCTTCTTCGCGCCACGCCTCGTGCGCCGCGCCGGCCATGTCCGGGCCTTCGGCGCCTTCGCCGCATCGGGCGCGATCATCGCGCTGCTCACCGGCCTCATCATCGACGAGTATTTCTGGATCCTGCTGCGCGCCTTTACCGGCTTCACCATGGCCGGCGCCTTCATGGTCATCGAAAGCTGGCTGAACGAGAAGGCCACCAATGAAAACCGCGGCACCGTCTTCGGCCTCTATATGATGGTCACCTATGCCTCGATCATGGGCGGCCAGATGATCGTCGCCGGCGGCGACGTGAGATCGGCCTCGCTGTTCATGATCACCGGCATCCTATTTTGCCTGTCGCTCATCCCGACCGCCGTTTCGACGCAGTCGAGCCCGAAGCCGCTGCAGGACGTCAAGCTCGACGTCAAAGGTCTCTACGCCAATTCGCCGGTGTCGGCGGTGGCCTGCGTTTTGATCGGCATCGCCAATGGCGCCTGGGGCACGCTCGGCGCCGTCTATGGCGCCCGCATCGGCATCTCCACCGCCGAGATCGCGCTGATGATGAGCCTCGTGGTCATCGCCGGCGCGGCCATGCAGCTTCCGGCGGGGCGGCTTTCCGACACCACCGACCGCCGCTTCGTGCTCGCCGGCGCCGCCTTCGGCGCGGCGCTGTTCGCCGTGCTGATCTTCCTGTTCGCACCGCATTCGGGCGTCTTCGTCATCGTGCTGACGGCCGCCTATGGCGCCTTCGCCTACACGCTCTATTCGATCGCCGTCGCGCATGCCAACGACCACGCCCGCGCCGAGGATTTCGTCAAGGTCTCGGGCGGCCTGCTTCTGCTTTACGGCTTCGGCACCATGATCGGGCCGCTGCTTGCGGCCGCCCTGATGGGCTGGATGCGTCCCGAAGCGCTCTTCCTCGCAACCGCCTTCGCGCATCTTTGCCTCGCCGGCTACACGCTGCTGCGCATCCAGGCCCGCGCGCCGGTGCCGATCGAAAACCGCGACGCCTTCAAGACGCAGCCGGCCGACCGCGCCGTCACGCCGGAAGCCTTGCGGCTCGATCCGCGCAGAAAGGTTGAAACCGATAGTTGAGATTTAGAAAACTTTGCCTCACAAATAAAGCATGATGTTTTCCGACGCCTTCATGGCGATAGCCGATCCCAACCGGCGTTATCTCTTGGAAGAGCTCCGCCGCGGTCCCAAGACAGTGAACGAATTGGCAGCCGGTTTGCCCGTTTCACGCCCGGCCGTTTCCCAGCATCTGAAAGTCCTGCTCGAAGCCGGCCTGGTCAACGCCAAGGCCGAAGGCACAAGGCGCGTCTATACTGTCAGCAGCGCCGGCTTCCTCAGGCTCAACATCTGGCTCGACCAGTTCTGGGAAACGGCGCCGGGGGAATAGTCTTGGCCCTTGAGCAGGGGAGCCATGCTCGGTGGCAATGCCCCTGCGTACCGCCGCATCGACGAAAGCCGTGCGGCATGGATGTCTGGAAAGATGCGCGCCTTTCAATTCCTTCTGCCGTGCATCGGCGGAAGGAGGATCCCAATGCCTTTGTGGTCTACGAGCTCTATCGAGACGCGGGGGCGTGTGACGCGCACCTCGCATCTCCGCCGGTGAAGCAGGCGTTGGAGCGCTTCGAGACGCTGCTGAGTCGCCGCCGCGGCTCGTTTTCTGTGATTTGGTCGCCGCGGCGGAGTAGGACTGCTTAGCTGGACCGGCTTTTACCATGCAGCGACGATACGCCAAGCCTTTGACAGGCAGAGGGGGCGGCTCGCCGTTTCAGTGAAATGGTGAAGCGCTCTACTGCTTCATGTCGCCAGTTCCAGTGCCGCACCAAGCGCGTCGAGCAGTTCGCCCGTTCCATGCTCGCGCGTGGCCGGCACATCGTGGCCGTCGAAGAACGCTCCCTGCTCCGTCAGGACAAGTCGCGTGCCCTTGCCTTCCGCGATGAGCTCGATGGTGGCAAGCGACACCGAGACCCGGGTTTCGCCGAACAGCAGCTCGTAGCTGTAGACGATACGCCGGTTCGGCACGATGTCCTGATAGACCGCGTTGTAGAAATGCATCTGACCGTCGCTCGGGCAACCGGCATTCACCTCCCTGCCGCCGACGCGGAAGTCCATCTCGTGCCGGCTCGGCATCGGGTTGTCGAGATCGAAAAACCAGCGCTTCTTGGCTGCCGGATCGCTGAGCGCGAAGTAGACCTTTTCGGGCGCCGCCGGATAGACGCGCTCGATGACGAATGTAGAGTGGACGACGGATCGTTCGGTCATGATGGCTTCCTTCAGTTTTCGTCCCTGGTTTCCGCAAGATATTCGCCGAGCCGGTCGAGCCGGCGCTCCCAGGCGAGCCGCCGCTCGTTGATCCAATGCTCGGCGGCTCGGAGCGCCTTCGGCTCGATCCGGCAGGTGCGCACCCGCCCGAGCTTTTCGGTGCTCACCAGGCCGCTCGCCTCGAGAACGTTGAGATGCTGGACGACGGCCGACAGCGACATCGCCAATGGTTCGGCCAGTTGACTGACCGAGGCCGGGCCGCGCGACAGACGGTCCACCATCTGGCGCCGCGCGGGGTCCGCAAGCGCCTGAAACATCAGGTCGAGCTGGGCGGGATCGTGCAGCATCGCGGGCTAGCCGTTGTTATAGGGGAAGAGCTTGAAGTATGGCTGCGCCTCCTCGATGACGCGAGCGAAGGTCGGCCGTTCGAGCAAACGATCGTGGTAGCCCTTCACGGCTGGGAATTTGTCGCCGAACGGCTCGACCTTGTTGGCGTAGAAGAGCGCCGGCGAGGCGGCGCAGTCGGCCATGGTGAAGGTCTCGCCGACCGCCCAGGTCCTTCCGGCCATCTCCTCTTCGATGATGGCGTAGGAATTGCGCAGCTGCGCACAAGCCTCCTCGACGCCGAACGGATCGGTCTGGTCCTTTGGCCGCAGCCTGTCGCCGACGATCTTCTGCATCGGATGCTGCACGTAGAAATCGTAGAAGCGGTCGGCCTGGCGGACCTGGATGGCGAGGTCGATGTCGGCGGGAATGAGTTCCACTGGCCCGGGATAATAGGCGGCGAGATATTCGATGACGACGGTCGATTCCAGCACCGTGCGGTCTCGCGCATCGTCGCGCAGGGCCGGCATCTTGCCCGTCGGCGAAACCTTCAGGAAGGCCGCGCGCGATTGCTCGTCGCCGAGATCGACAATCACCGGCCTGAAGGGCGTGCCGTTCTCGTAGAATGCAATGAGCGGCTTCCAGCAGAAGGAAGCCAGCGGGTGGAAATGCAGGGTCAGGGACATTTTTTCTCCCGTTGTCGAACGTCGAGACAATACTGAAGTGATTACTTCACTATTTTGACGAATCGGCTGAGTCAAGGCCTGCCCTTTCGCCTAGCGATGCGCCGCGATGGCTTCGACGATTTGCGGCCAGTCGTTGCGGTGCAGCTCGTGGCCGCCGCCTTCAATCCGCACCAGCCTCGCCCGGGGAACCGCACCGGCAAGCGCCTCGCCGTGCTCGACCGGGAAGATCGGATCGGCCGTGCCATGGATGACGAGCAGCGGCACCATCAGGTGCGTTATCCGTCGCTCCGGACCGCCGCCCTTGAGCAGGAAGTGGTTGGTGGCGCTCGCAAGACCGCCGGAGCGGTCGTAGTCTTCCTCGATCATCGCGCGTGTCCGTTCGCT
This sequence comes from Mesorhizobium sp. ORS 3324, assembly GCA_000824825.2. Classification (GTDB taxonomy): domain Bacteria; phylum Pseudomonadota; class Alphaproteobacteria; order Rhizobiales; family Rhizobiaceae; genus Mesorhizobium. Next base: position 40,161 of record LM655187.1, on the reverse strand, counting down.
GTCGAACGGATGCAGGGTGCTGGCCAGCGCACGCGCGTCCTTCACCATGTAGCCAAGCACCTGATCCCGGTTCGACCAATCGACATCGGCGCCTTCTGCCGAATGCTCTCTGTAGGCTGGGCTTGTGCCGGGCAAACCGGACGTGTGGATGCCGAGCGGCGAGCAGGAGATCACGGTAAGGGCGCCAACGCGCTCTGGATATTTCAGCGCCACGGTCTGCGCGATCATGCCGCCCATCGACATGCCGGCTACGTGCGCTTTGCGGATGTTGTGGTCGTCGAGCACACGGATGGCATCGTCCACCATGTCCTCGAAGGTGTAGGGCGGCTCGCCCGGCTTGTATTTGGTCGACCGGCCCGTATCGCGATTGTCATAGCGGATGACGAAGCGGCCGCGTTCGGCGAGCCGCCGGCAGAAGGCCTCGGGCCACCAGAGCATCGAGGCCATGGCGCCCATAATCAGAAGGATTGCTGGATCGGCCGGATTGCCGAAGGCCTCTGAGGCGATTTCAGGTCGAGGCAAAGCGGTCATCGTTTCCTCCTCAATCTGATTGCATTTCGCAATCGGTTGTACGATAATAAAACCGATATCATAATGCAACCGGTTTTTTTGGAGACTGTCATGAACACCGAACACCGGTCCGGCTGCCCGATCAATCTGTCGCTCGAGGTCTTCGGCGACCGCTGGAGCCTGATCATCCTGCGCGACATGATCTTCGGCGGCAGGCGCCATTTCCGCGAGCTGCTCAACGGATCGCTGGAAGGCATCGCCTCCAACATCCTGGCCGACCGGCTGAAACGGCTCATGGAACTTGGCTTGCTGACCAAGGCCGACGATCCGAGCCACAAGCAGAAGGCGATCTACAGCCTGACCGAGATGGCGATCACGCTTGTGCCGATCATGGCGCATCTCGGCGCCTGGGGGCGGGTGTGGCTGCCGGTCAGCGAGGAGCTGTCGATCCGCGCCGAGCTTCTCGAAAAGGGCGGTCCGCCGCTGTGGGAGCAATTCATGGACGAGCTGCGCCACGAGCATCTGGGCTTACCGGCAAAGACGCCGCCGGGAACGCCGGGCGTGCGTGCGCAGCTTCAGGCAGCCTATGAAGCTGTGGTCGCCCGGAAAGCCGAGTCAGCCACGGCGTGATTGCGTAGGGCCTAATTTACGTTGATATCGCGGCTGGCCGATCGCATCGACACCGAGAAACCGGCCAGCACATCAAACAGCGCGATGATCAGCAGCGTGAAGAACACCGAGTGCGCCGCGCCCTTCACCAGCAGGAACTCGACCAGGAAGGCAATGAAGACAAGCGTCGACAACAGGTGATCCATGATCGACGCGTTGGTGGTGCGCGCCGATTTCACCATCTCGACAAACAGGAAGATCAGCCCGATCAGCACCATCAGGTCGCCAAGCGTCATCGAGAAGACGCCGCCCGACATCATGCGGAAGGAGAGCATTTCGGTCGCCCACGGATCGTCGCCGCTGCCGAACAGCCCGAGCAGTCCCAGGTTGTAGAGGACAAAGGGCACGATCAGCAGCGGGATGGCACCGAACATCTGGGCGTCTCCATGAGGCACCCTTTTGTAAAATCCGCGGCAATCACGCCGTCAAGGCTTTTCGGCGATTGTCTCGAACACGCTGTAAGACCTAATGAAACAACAATGTCAGCCTGTTGCCCCAGCCTTCTGCAACCTGCTCGACCCGATCCGAAATTCATCGGCCATAGGCCAGACGCAAAAAGACCGGCCTGGGGCCGGTCTTTCGAACGTCACAAACCGTGGAAGCTTCTCAGCTTTCCTTCGGCTCCAGAACCTGGCGGCCGCGATACATGCCGGTTTTCAGGTCGATGTGATGCGGGCGGCGCATTTCGCCGGAATTCTTGTCCTCGACATAGGTCGGGGCCTTGAGGGCGTCGGCCGAGCGGCGCATGCCGCGCTTCGACGGAGAGGTTTTTCTTTTTGGAACGGCCATGGATATGCTCCACTACATGGTCAAAATGCCCCGCCAACCCTCGCGAAAGGGCCGCATCGAGGCCATAATCTGAGAAAGTCGGGTGCCTATACACGCCTTGCGCCGTTTTGGCCAGCACTGCGGTGAATTTTTTTGAGCCGGCGCCGCTTCGCTCTAATCGATGCAGCCGACATAGGCGCCCGAGCGTCCACCACGCCGCTCGATCAGATTGGCGAGACGCCTCAACCCCGGCCCCGGTCTGGCCGGGTTGCGCGCGATCGGATTGGGCAAAGTGACGGCAAGCAGGGCTGCCTGCCGGCGCGACAATTGCCTGGCCGAGACGCCGAAATGATGCTGTGCGGCGGCCTCGATGCCGTAGATGCCCGGCCCCCATTCGGCGATGTTGAGATAGATCTCCATGATGCGCCGCTTCGACATCACCGCGTCGAAATAGACGGCCAAAGGCAGCTCGACCACCTTGCGCACGCTGCCCAGCGGCCGCGACCACAAAAACAGGTTCTTCACCGTCTGCATGGTGATGGTGGAGGCGCCGCGCGTCGCCTCGCCGGCCAGCGCATCGTCGACCACGCCGCGCAATTCGCCGAGGTCGACGCCGCGATGGAAGCAGAACTGCCCGTCCTCCGACATGATCACCGAATGCGCCAGCACCGGCGCCACGTCGTCGATCGACACCCAGCGACGGTCATAGCCGGAGAAGGTCACCAGATCCTTCAGCATCAGCGTCGAGACCGGATGCACGAAAGGTGGCAGATAGAGGAAGGTGAGCACGACCGGGATCGCCGCCAGGACGATCGCGGCGACCAGGCAACGCCGGCCAAGGCGCTTGAGACCGGCGCGGTTCAGGCGCCGCTTTCGCGCCATGTCCAGCCCTTCGGTTTCATGTTCGACGATCGGTTCCGACAAGCCGCCCCACCCGCTCCATCAGCCCAATCGGCATAAAGGTGCCGCGCTTCTTGCGCAATGTCTGAGTGTCGGCTACCGGTCGCGGCCATGATGAAAGACGACCAGACGGCCTTCGAAACCGCGCTTTTTGCGCGCGCCGCCGCGATCGAGGTCCTGCTGCGGCAGATCCTCGATGCGCGCCTTCTTTCCGGGGAGATTGCGCGGCCGGAGCGCCTGATGGCGGCCATGCGCCATGGCGTGCTCAACGGCGGCAAGCGGCTCCGACCCTTTCTGGTCATGGAAAGTGCCGCGCTTTTTGCCGCCGACGGCGAGGCGGCGCTGCGCGTAGCTGCGGCGCTCGAATGCGTGCACTGCTATTCGCTGATCCATGACGATCTGCCGGCCATGGACGACGACGATTTGCGCCGCGGCCAGCCGACCGTGCACAAGGCCTTCGACGAGGCGACCGCGATCCTTGCCGGCGACGCGCTGCTGACCTTGGCCTTCGACATCGTCGCCGATGAGGCCACCGCGCTGCCGGCAGAGCGCCGGGCGGCGCTCGTGCTGGCGCTGGCGCGGGCCGCCGGCGCCGGAGGCATGGTCGGCGGCCAGACGCTGGACCTGGAGGCCGAGCGCAAGCGGCCGGACGAAGCCGGCATCATCCGCCTGCAGGCGATGAAGACCGGCGCCCTGATCCGCTTCGCCTGCGAGGCCGGCGCGATCGTCGCCGGCGCGCCGCCCGCCGATCGCGAAAGGCTGGCCGAGTTCGGATCGGCGATCGGCCTTGCCTTCCAGCTTGCCGACGACCTGCTCGACCTCACCGCCGATGCGAAGCAGATGGGCAAGGCGACGAAAAAGGATGCCGCCGCAGGCAAGGCGACGCTTGCCGCGCTCAACGGCCCCGACTGGGCGCGCGAGCAGCTTCACGGCCTGATCGACCAGGCACATGCGCTGCTTGACGCGTATGGCGAAGAGGCTGCCCTGCTTAGGGCAGCGGCGACGTTCGTCGCGACGCGGAGCAGCTAGAGCGTTTCACCGTTTCACGGAAACGGCGAACCGCTCTACTCTTTGTTTTGGCGCAATTCCGGACGGAAGACCGTTTCACACTTTCCGGGAATTTCTTTAGGGCAAGAGCGGCCTACCCTGCCATTCGTCACCGAATCCACCTTCACACTCTCGCCTCGGCGAAAATGCGCGATGCCCACTCCAGAAAGGCGCGCAGCCGCGGGGCGAGTTGCCGGTTCTGCGGGTAAAGTGCGAACAACGGCGTCGGCGTCGCCGGAAAATCCTCCAGCACCGCGATCAGCGTCCCGTCGGCCAGATCCTTTTCCAGCCGGTAGCGCGGTGCTTGCAGCAACCCGAAGCCGAGGCGCGCCAGCGCGGCGGCAGTGTCCGAATTGTTGACCCTTACCCGGCCCGGCAGCGTTGCCCGGTGCACCGTTGTACCGACGGTGAACTCCAGCGGCAGCACTTCGCCGGTGCGCGAGGAGACGAAACCGATGGCCTGGTGGCCGTCCAGCGCATCAGGCGACGCCGGCACGCCGTGCCTCTCCAGATAGCCAGGGCTGGCGCAGGTGATTTCGCCGATCATCGCCAGCCGTCGCATGATCATGCCGCTGTCCTGCGGTTCACCGGCACGGATGACGCAGTCGATGCCTTCGCGCACCAGGTCGACCAGCCGGTCGCCCTGGCCGATATGCAGATCGATCTCGGGATAGCGTTCGAGGAAGGCGGGCAACTCCGGCAGCAGGAACCGCTGCGTGAGCAGCGGATGCGCGTCGATGCGCAACAGGCCCCGCGGTTCGGTGCTGCGGAACCCGGCCTCGGCATCCTCCACCTCGCCAAGAATAAAAAGGCAGCGCTCGTAATAGGCCTGCCCGTCGAGCGTCGTGGCGACATGGCGGGTCGTCCTGTCCAGCAGACGCGTCCCCAGTTGATGCTCCAACTGCTTGATCGCCTCGGTGGCGGTCGAGCGCGGCAGGCCGAGATCGGCGGCCGCCGCGGTGAAATTGCGCCGCTCCACCACGCGAACGAACAGCCGCATCCTGTCGAGTCGATCCATGTTAGATTGTTCGCTCTGTCCGAATACTGCTGTCAATAGCGGGCCGATTATCCGGCAGTGGCTACAGTCTATATCCGTTCCACAACAAACGAACGGAGAACGATCATGCAGAAGACAAGAGCCGCGATCGTGACGGGCGCGTCGAGGGGCATTGGCGCGGCGATTGCCAAGCGCCTCGCCCAAGAGGGCATTGCCGTCATCGTAAACTATGCGCGCGGAAAGGACGCCGCCGACGAAGTCGTATCGGCCATCGAGGCTGCCGGCGGTACCGCTCTCGCTGTGCAGGCCGATATTGGTGAGCCGACCGGTCTGACCGCTTTGTTCGATGCGGCCGAAAAGGCATTCGGCGGCATCGACATCCTCGTCAACAACGCCGGCATGATGAGGCTGTCGCCAATCGCGGAGACCGGCGATGGTGAGTTCGAACGTCAGCTTGCGATCAATCTCGGCGGATCATTCCGCGGCATGCGCGAAGGCGCGCGGCGCCTGAACGACGGCGGACGCATCATCAACTTTTCCTCGAGCGTGGTGGGCTTCTACCAACCGAACTATGGCGTCTATGCCGCAACCAAGGCCGGCGTCGAAGCCATGACGCACATCCTGGCCAAGGAACTTGGCCCGCGCCGTATCACCGTCAATGCCGTCGCCCCCGGCCCGGTCGATACCGAACTCTTCACCGACGGCAAGAGCGCCGCGCAGATCGAGGCAATCACCAAACTCATTCCGCTCGGGAGACTTGGCCAGCCAGACAACATCGCCGGGCTTGTCGCCTTCCTTGCCGGTTCCGACAGCCAATGGGTCAACGGCCAGGTCATCCGCGCCAATGGCGGCGCCATTTAGAGCAATTCCAGCAAAAGGTGGGTAGCGGTTTTGCGTCCGGAATTGCGTAAAAAAGAAGGTACACGATCATGCAGCAGACAATTCTGATCACCGGCGCGTCCAGCGGCTTCGGCGCAATGGCAGCGAAGGCGCTCGCCAGAGCCGGTCACCGGGTCTACGCCTCGATGCGGGATCCGCAAGCGCGCGGAGGCGCGGCGGCCGCCGAAATCGAAAGGCTGGTGCGTGAGGAAGAGCTCGCGCTCAGCGCCATCCAGCTGGACGTGCTTTCCGAACCGTCGATCGATGTGGCCGTCAAAACCATCCTCGCCGAAGCCGGCCGGATCGACGTCGTCGTCCACAATGCCGGACATATGGTTTTCGGACCGACCGAAGCCTTCACGCCCGTGCAATTGGCCGCGCTCTATGACGTCAATGTGCTGGGCACTCAGCGGGTCAACCGGGCCGTCCTTCCGCATATGCGCTCGCTCGGCCGGGCCTTGATGATATGGGTCGGATCGAGCAGCGCGCGCGGCGGCACGCCGCCCTTCCTTGCACCATACTTTGCCGCCAAGGCGGGCATGGATGCGCTGGCGCAGAGCTACGCGCTGGAACTCGCCCGTTTCGGCATCGAGACGACCATCGTCGTGCCGGGCGCGTTCACAAAGGGCACGGAGCATTTCGCCCATTCCGGCAAGCCATCCGACACCGAACGCGCCGCCGCCTATTGGTCGGGCCCTTACGCCGGCGTGGATGAGCAGGCGCTCAAAGGCCTTGCCGGGCTGGAACCCGCTGACGCCGACCCTTCGCAAGTCGCACAGGCCATCGTCGATCTCGTGGAGATGCCGCATGGCCGTCGGCCGTTCCGCGTCCATATCGATCCGTCCGATGACGGCTCGACCATCGTCAACGGCGTCGCCGACCGTGTCCGGGCGCAACTCCTGGAGCGCATCGGGCTCGCCGACCTTCTTCATCCAAGGCCCTGAAATCCAAACTGAAAGGAACGGAAAGATGCCCTTTGCCAACTTCAAGATGCCCGAGGCCGCTCTCACAAAGGTGCAGAAGGAAGACCTCGTCCACAAGACCACGCAGATGTTTGTCGACTATTTCGGCGAGGGTGTGCGTCCCTACACCATGGTGCTGATCGAAGAAGTTCCCGATGGAGGCTATGGCCGCGCCGACGAAGTCTTCATTCTTCCCGACGCCTATCGGGCCAAGGATGTTGCCTGATTTGAACCGGGCGAGCCCGCTTGCCGGGCGGCTCGCCTCAACTTGATCCATCGCCACACGGCCATCATGGGCACCAACGAAATCTTAATGTAAATCGAGCGTAATCCCGGCCATTAAAATTGTGCGTATGGGTTGGGGTTGCGCATGCCGGAGTATTCCTCCTTCATCCGGTCGATCCGGGTTCGCTACTTTTCGGGATTGCTCGTCTTCGCGCTGGCCTCGGCCGCCGTCATGTTCGCGCTCAGCCGCGTCAATTCATACCGCCACGAGGTCGATGCCCTCAGCGGCAATTTCGTCATCTTCTCGCGCGACCTGCGCAACGCCACCAATTTCGCCGAGACGACCGGAACCGCCTGGCGCGCCGAGACCCGTGATGCGCTGACCTCGGCCGCGCGCGGCCATTCCGAGCGCCTGACGGCCGAGATCGACATGCTGAACGCGCAGCTCGCCGCGATCAGGCCGCGCCTGTCGATCAATACCCTCAACGCTCTCGAATCCGCTTCGGTGAACGGCGATCTGTTCTGGTCGGCGCGCGACATGGTACGCAACTTCAACCTGATGTCGGTGGCCCAGAAGGTCGACGAATGGAGCTACCGCGAGATCCGCAACCAGAACGATCTTTTCGCCCAGCCGATGCTGGTGCGCGTACGCACCGCGCTCGATGACGAGCGGCACCTCGCCGACGCCTCCAACGACCGGCTGCTCTTGTGGGCAAGCGGCCTGCTGATCGCCGTGATCGCCATCGCCGCTGTTCTGATCTTCCGGCCGATGGAGAACGCGATCCGCCGTGCCTTCGCCGAAACCGCGGCATCGCTGTTCAAGGCGGAGGCAGCGGACCGCGCCAAGTCCGAATTCCTCGCCAATATGAGCCATGAGATCCGCACGCCGATGAACGGCGTGCTCGGCATGGCCGAGCTGCTCGCCAAGACGGAGCTCACGCCGCGCCAGAAGACCTTCACCGACGTCATCGTCAAATCCGGCAATGCGCTGCTCACCATCATCAACGACATCCTCGACTTCTCGAAGATCAATGCCGGCCAGCTGACGCTCGACCCCGCCCCCTTCCGCCTGGCCGAAGCGGTCGAGGACGTGGCCACCCTGGTTTCGGCCCGCGTCGCCGAAAAGAACCTCGAGCTCATCGTGCGCGTCGATCCCCGCCTGCCGGCCTTCGTCGTCGGCGACGCCGGGCGCTTCCGCCAGATCGTCACCAACCTGCTCGGCAATGCGGTGAAGTTCACCGAGAAAGGGCACGTGCTGATCGATGTCGGCGGCGATGTCGTCGACGGCCTGGTCCAGCTCAAGGTCCGCGTCGAGGACACCGGCATCGGCATTCCGGCCGAGAAATTGCAGAGCGTGTTCGAGAAATTCGCCCAGGTCGACGGATCGTCGACGCGCCGTCACGAAGGCACCGGGCTTGGGCTGGCCATCTCTGCCCGCCTCGTCGACCTGATGGGCGGCAAGATCGGCGTCGAGAGCGAGATCGGCCGCGGCTCGGTCTTCTGGTTCGCCGTGCCGCTGCCGGTGCACCGGCAGGATGCGCGCGACGAGATCGTGCCGGTCGATGTCACCGGCGCGCGCGTGCTGGTCATCGACGACAACCCGGTCAACCGCGAGATCCTGCTGGAGCAGCTGCGCAGCTGGAGCTTCGATTGCGCGGCTGCCGAAAGCGGCGCGGTCGGCCTCGCCTTTCTCGATCGTGCCTGCCAGCTCGGCGCCTCGGTCGACTGCATCATCCTCGACTACCAGATGCCCGGCATGAACGGCGCCGACGTTGCCAAGGCGATCGCCGCCGACAGCCGTCTTGCTTCCATTCCGGTCGTGCTGCTCACTTCTGTCGACCAGGTCGATTTCGGCCGGATGGTGATCGATTTTGGCATTGTCGCGCATCTCACCAAGCCGGCACGTTCGGCGGTGCTGCTCGGCACGGTGATTTCCGCCATCCAAAAGGCGCGCACGCAGGCCGGCAAGTCGCATTTCGTGCGCGAGCCGGTCGTGGCCGAGGCGGCGCCGCCGGCCTTCACCGTCATCCGCGGTCCGGCGGTCCCGGTGCCCGCCGCGCCGGAATCGGCGGCCCCGCCGAGCGGCCCGATCGATATCCTGATCGCCGAGGACAATGAGGTGAACCAGCTGGTCTTCGGCCAGATCCTCAACGGCCTCGGCCTCAGCTACCGCATCGCCGGCAACGGCCGCACCGCGGTCGAGATGTACCGCTCGCTGCGGCCGCGGCTGGTGCTGATGGATGTATCCATGCCGGAGATGAACGGCTACGAGGCGACGCGCGCCATCCGCGCGATCGATGAGCACAACGGCAGCCACACGCCGATCATCGGCGTCACCGCGCATGCGCTGAAGGGCGATCGCGAAAAATGCGTCGAGGCCGGCATGGACGACTATCTGCCGAAGCCGGTCTCCCCCGACCGCCTCGGCGCCAAGATCGGCACCTGGCTGAGCGAGACGGTGGCGGCGAAGAGGGCGTGAGTGTTTGTTGATTAAAGACGGGGACTAAAGACGGATCTCAAGAACCAACTGCCGAGTTCCCGCCAACCCCCCTCTGGCCTGCCGGCCATCTCCCCCGCAAGGGGGAGATTGGCAGCTTCGACGCCCCGCTCAATAGAGACGTTGGCGAATGGCGAAATCCGACCGCGAGATCTGATCTCCCCCCTTGCGGGG
>LM655187.1:11501-30433 GCA_000824825.2 Mesorhizobium sp. ORS 3324 | reverse complement strand
GGGGGGTGCTGTCCCGCCGACATCTTGAGCAATTTTCCGCAATCCGAAGCTACCGATTGCGCATGACCACACACGCGCCGCCGACGCTGTGCAGCTTGCCGCAGATGCCGTCGGCCTCGGCGCGCGAGTCGGCACCGATCCTGACCGCATAGATGCCGCGCCGGCCGATCGGCGTGCGCACGCGGCTGACCACCGGATCGTGGCTGGCGAGCAGGGCGGGGAAGCGGCCGCGCACGCGCAGCCATTGGCCGATCGCGGCGGAGCGGCGGAAATTGCCGGCCACCTGGACGCCCCACGGCTTGACGTTGATCGAGGCCATGGCGACGGTCTGCGACATAATCACCGGCAGCCGGCGGCAGGCGACCGCGAAGCTCGCCTTCGGATCGAGCGGCTGGATCGTGCCGGCGTAAGCGGTGTCGGAAAATTTGTCGACCGGCTCGCCCAGGATGTCGAGGACGTAGCTCTCGGTCTCCATCGGCAGGAAGCCGCCGGAGGAGAGCCATCGCGACACGCGGTTCTCGCCGGCATTGTAGGCCGCGGCCGCGAGGCCGAGATTGCCGTAGCCCGTCTTCATCTCGGCGAGATATTTCGCCGAGGCCGGGATGGCCTGCTCGATGTCGAAGGGATCGGTGAGCCCGCGCAGCTTGGCCGTGCCCGGCATGAACTGGGCGATGCCTTCGGCGCCCACCGGGCTCAGCGCATTGGGGTCGAAGCGGCTCTCCTTCCAGATCAGGCGGGCGAAGAAATCCTTGGGCAGGCTGTTTTTGTCGGCCTCGGTCTCGATCAGGTCGCAGACGCGGCTGATCAGCCGCTTGGCAGCCGACTGCGGCGGATCGGCCTGCACCTGGCCGGACCAGCCCAGCCCACAAGCGAGGAGCAGCGCCTTCAGGAAAGGCCGCATAGGCTCATTCCGCGGCGGCTTTGCCGTGTCCGTACCGCTGCTCGATGTAGTCGGCGACCATCTTTTCGAAATCCCGCGCGATCGTGGGGCCGCGCAACGTCGCCGCCTTCTTGCCGTCGATGAAAACCGGCGCCGTCGGCGTCTCGCCGGTGCCAGGCAGCGATATGCCGATGTCGGCATGCTTGGATTCGCCGGGGCCGTTGACGATGCAGCCCATCACCGCGACCTTGAGGTTCTCGACGCCGGGATATTTCTCGCGCCACACCGGCATGTTCTTGCGGATATCGGCCTGGATGCTCTGGGCGAGTTCCTGGAACACGGTGGAGGTCGTGCGGCCGCAGCCGGGGCAGGCGGCGACGATCGGCACGAACTGACGGAACCCCATCGTCTGCAAGAGCTCCTGTGACACCTGCACTTCGCGCGTGCGGTCGCCGTTCGGCTCCGGCGTCAGCGAGATGCGGATCGTGTCGCCGATGCCCTGCTGCAGGAGGATGCCCATCGCCGCGGAAGAGGCGACGATGCCCTTGGTGCCCATGCCGGCCTCGGTCAGCCCGAGATGCAGCGCATGGTTGGAGCGCGTCGCAAGCTCGGTGTAGACGGCGATCAGGTCCTGCACGCCGCTCACCTTGGCCGACAGGATGATCTTGTCGCGGCCAAGCCCGATCTCTTCCGCCATCTCGGCCGACAGGATCGCCGACTGCACGATCGCCTCGCGGGTGACTTCCTGCGCGGTGAGCGGCGAGCCCTGGGCCTGGTTCTCGTCCATCAGCCGGGTCAGAAGCTCCTGGTCGAGCGAGCCCCAGTTGACGCCGATGCGCACCGGCTTGTCGTATCTGATCGCCATCTCGACGATCGCCGCGAACTGGCGGTCCTTCTTCTCCTTGAAGCCGACATTGCCGGGATTGATGCGATATTTCGCCAGCGCCTCGGCGCAGGCCGGATGATCGGCGAGCAGCTTGTGGCCGATATAGTGGAAGTCGCCGACCAACGGCACGTTGATGCCGAGCCTTGCCAGCCTTTCCTGGATGCGCGGCACGGCGGCGGCGCTCTCGTCGCGGTCGACGGTGATGCGCACGATCTCCGAGCCGGCGCGATTGAGCGCCGCGACCTGGGCGACGGTCTGGTCGATATCGGCCGTGTCGGTGTTGGTCATCGACTGCACGACGACCGGCGCGCCGCCGCCGACGATCACGCCGCCGACATCGACGCCGACCGATGCGCGGCGCGGGAAAGGAGAAGAAAAATATCCGGTCATGGCCGGCCGCCTTTAGCTCGAAGCAAGGGGACGCTCAAGCGTCCGGCCATGAGGTGGCGGAGCAAAGATGGCTTGTCAATGGCCAGCGGCAGCCACGACCCGCAAATCGGCGGCTCTCAACCGGCGGCCGTGCGGCACAAACGAACACATCAGGCTGCGGGATGCGAGCCGAAAATGCTCCGGTAATTTCAGTTTAAACCACCAAGCCGGTGGCATTTTGTTGCCACCGGTAGGGGTTGCACCACGATGGGCGCGGTGATGTTTGCCTAGAGGAGCTTCAGTGCGCCGTCGGTTTCGCCTTCAGCTTTTCAATCTCGTCCTTGATTGCCAACTTGCGCCGCTTGAGGGTGGCGATCTCGAGGTCGTCTACCGACGGATGGTTCATCGCATCGGTCAGTTCGCGTTCGATGTCGCCGTGCTTCCTCTGCAGCTCATCAAGATGGGATGCAAGAGACATGATTGGTTCTCCCTTTCATGGTTTCCTCGATTGCAACCGTCGCAGGCACGTTCCACCGCAGGTCGTAACTGTGACGGCACAATGACAGTCTGCCACCAACCAATCTCGATGTCGAATGCCGCGTGGTAGCATTCCACGACAATGTGAAATGTGATATTGGGCTGCGCGCCGGTCACAAACCCCACCGGCCCCGCCCACAGGCCCACCTTGGGCGAAGCATGCGCAGACGGTAGATAATGTCCGAACAGGAACAGGCTGAGATACGCCTAGAATATTCCCGGCTCAAACAGGAACACGCCGATTTCGACGCCGCCATCAATGCGATGGTCGCCATGGGTTGCGACCCGCTCCAGATTCAGCGCATGAAGAAGAAGAAGCTGATGCTGAAGGACCGGCTGATGGCGCTGGAGGACCGCATCATCCCCGACATCATCGCTTAGAGCGATTCAGCGTTTCACAGAATCGCCGAACCGCTCCAAGCCTTTGTTTTTATGCAATTCCGGACGGAAAACCGTTATACAGTTTTCCTGGAACTGCTCTAGACGAAACGTTCTCGCCTCGATCGTCCTACGAAATCGAAAGGCCCGCCGCGCGCTCGCGCAGCAGCGCGACCAGCTCGCCGGTCCGCTCCTCTGACGTGTCGATCGGGATCACCAGGCACATCGTGGCCTCGACCTTGCCGGGCGCCGAGAAGACCGGCGCCGCCAGGCATTTGGTGTAGGCGTCGACGAGGCCCGAGGTCACGCAATAGCCGGTGACGCGGGCTTTTGCGATGTCGTCGATGAAGTCGTCGAGCTCGATCTTGCGGCCGTCCGGCAACACGAGATCGTCTTGCGAGATCATAGCTTCGATCCGGCTCCGCTCGAAGCCGGCAAGCAGCAGCCGGCCGGAAGCCGTCCAGGGAAGCGGTATCTGCAGGCCGGTGGCCGAGCTGATGCGGAACGGCCTGCTGCCCGGGCTCGAATGGACGATTGTGTAACGGCCGCTCTGCAGCATGCAAAGCTCCGAGGTCTCGCCGGTCTCGCGCGACAGCGTATCGACCTCCTGGCGCCCGCGCCTCAGCAGGTCGTTGCCGCGCATATAGGCCATTCCGTAGAGGTAGAGCTTCTTGCCGAAATAGACGCGGTTGCCGTCGCCAGCCATCTCCAGCAGCCCGGCATCGACCAGCTCGCGCACCAGCGTGTAGGTCGTCGAGCGCGGCGCGTTGAGGCCTTTCGCCAGCTCGCCGATGCCGATCGCGCGCTGGTTGGCGTGCAGAAACTCCAGAATGTGCAGCACGCGGTTGAGGCCCTTCTCGCGCGAGTTCGCGGGCCTGTCTCCATCCGGACCTGCGGCCTGCCACTCTGCCAGTGCTTCGCCATCTTGCATTGTCGATTCCTGATGTTAGTATCTGTCTTGTACAGGATACAAGCGTCTCTTGTAAGAGACAATCGCTTTGTCGATTACCGGCGCGTGTATCCACAGGGGAACACAACAGCAAAGGAGGTCGCCGTGAACGACGCATCCGGAAGACGTGATTTTCTGAAACTGGGAATGGCGGGGTTGGCCACGGCCGGCGCGCTCACCGCGATCAGCGCCGAGAAGGCGGCCGCGCAAGCCGCGCCCGAGAGTGTGCTTCGCACGGCGCTCGATCGCGGCAAGCTGATCGTCGGCACGGGCAGCACCAATGCACCCTGGCATTTCGAGAACGATGCCGGCGAGCTGGTCGGCATGGACATCACCATGGGCCGCATCCTCGCCAAGGGACTCTTCGATGATCCCACCAAGGTCGAGTTCGTCACACAGGATCCGGCACAGCGCATCCCGAACGTGACCACCAACAAGGTCGACATAACCATCCAGTTCATGACCATGAACGCGCAGCGCTCGCAGCTCATTCATTTCTCGCGGCCCTACTATGTCGAAGGTGTCGCGCTGCTGACGCTGCCCGGCTCCGAGAACAAGACCTTCGACAAGCTGCTTGCGGCGGGTTCCGCCACGCGCGTCTCGATCCTGCAGAATGTCGATGCCGAAACCTCGGTGCACTATGCCTTGCCTCAGGCGCAGGTGATGCAGATCGACACCCAGGCCAACGTGCTGCAGGCGTTGGAATCGAAGCGCGTCGATGCCGCCGCGGTCGACCTCTCCACCGTGCGCTGGCTCGCCTCGCGCAACCCCGACAAATATTTCGACGCCGGCAAGAGCTGGTATTCGATGCTTTACGGCGCAGCCGTCAGGCAGGGCGATCTCGACTGGCTGACATTCGTCAACCAGACCTTCACCATCGCCATGTTCGGCCATGAGACGGCGCTCTACGACGCTGCCTTCAAGGAATATTTCGGCCAGGAGCCGCCGCCGCGCCACCCGGGCTTCCCGGTCATCTGACGAAGCCAATTCGACACAGCCGGCGGAGGGACGCGCAGACGTCCTTCCGCTCATTTCTCCTCGACAGAGCTGCTGAGGTGGCGAATCCTGGGTCGTCACCGCGGGCCATTGAGACGGACGCATGGGCTATACGCTCAATTTCAACCTGATCTGGCGGCATTTCGACAAGCTCTCGGGCGGGCTGCTGCTCAGCCTGGAGCTTGCCGTGATCTCGATCGCCATCGGCATCGTCATCGGGCTGGTGCTGGCCGTCTGGTATGTCTCGGCCGGACGCGTCGTGCGCGGCGTCATCGCGGCTTACGTCGAATTCATCCGCAACGTGCCGCTGATCCTGCTGGTCTATCTCGTGTTCTACGGTCTGCCGACGGTCGTCGACATCGCCTACAGCGCGCAGACCTCCTTCGTTGCGACGCTCGCGCTCTATAGCGGCGCCTATCTGGTCGAGGTGTTCCGCTCCGGTCTAGAGGCCGTGCCGCGCGGCCAGATCGACGCCGGCAAGGCGATCGGGCTGACGCCCTGGCAGCGGCTCATCCATGTGCGCCTGCCGACGATGATGCGCATCACGCTGCCGGCGCTCTCCAACACCTTCATCTCGCTGTTCAAGGACACATCCGTCGCGTCCGTCATCTCGGTGCCGGAGCTGACCTATGGCGCGCAGTGGATCAACTTCAACACCTTCCGCATCGTCGAAGTCTATCTCGTGGTGACGGCGATGTATCTGCTGACGGGCTACGCCCTTCTCTTCGCGCTCCGGCTTGTCGAGCGCTGGTACAGGACGGCTCGCTGATGCTCGGCAAGATCGCCTATGCCCTGCCGTTCCTAGCCCAAGGCTTCGCCCTGACGCTCTGGGTGTCGCTGCTGGTCGTGGTGCTGTCGCTGATTGCCGGCATCATCCTCGGCGTCGGCCTGGTCTACGGACCGGCGCCGCTGCGCTGGGCGGTGCGCATCTTCAGCGACACCATCCGTGGCATCCCGATCCTGGTGCTGATCTTCTTCGTCTATTACGGCCTGCCGGCGGTCGGCGTGCACCTGCAGTCCTTCTGGGCCGCGGTGCTGGCGCTGACCCTGTTCAAGACGGCGCAGGTCGTCGAATATCTGCGCGGCGCGGTCGCCTCCATTCCGAAAGGCCAATCGGAGGCGGCGATGGCGATCGGCCTGACCTTCCGCCAGCGGCTTGCCTATGTGATTTTCCCGCAGGCCTTCCGCCGCTTCCTGCCGCCCTGGATCAACGGCGTCACGGACGCCGTGAAGGGCAGCGCGCTGGTCTCGCTGCTCGGCATCACCGATCTGATGCAGGCCATCAACCAGGTCATCGGCCGCACCTATGAGGCGATGCCGCTCTATATCCTCGGCGCCCTCCTCTATTTCGCCGTCAACTACGCGCTCTCGCTCGCCAGCCGCCGGCTCGAGCAGCGCTTCGCCTTCATCCGGGAATAGCACGATGGCAACCAGTTCCAACGACAGACCAGCGCTTCTCGATATCGCCGAGGTCTCGAAATCCTTCGGTCCCGTCGAGGTGCTGCGCTCGGTCAGCTTGCAGGTGGCGAAGGGCGAGGTGGTCACCATCATCGGCCCGTCCGGCAGCGGCAAGACCACGCTGCTGCGATGCGTCAACTTCCTCGAAAGCTACGACAGCGGCTCGATCCGCATCGACGGCAAGGAGGTCGGTTTCCGCGACGGCGGCGCGCGCCAGCGGCGCAGCGAGCGCGACTTGGCCGCCATGCGTGCGGAGACCGGCATGGTGTTCCAGGGCTTCAACCTGTTCCCGCATCTGACGGCGGCCGGCAACATCATGCTCGGCCTCGCCAAGGTGCGCGGCAAGAGCAAGACGGAAGCGCGCTCGATCGCCGAGCATTGGCTGGGCCGCGTGGGTCTCGCCCATAAGGCCGACAGTCTGCCGGCGGAGCTTTCCGGTGGCCAGCAGCAGCGTGTCGGGATTGCGCGAGCGGTCGCCATGGAACCAAAAATCCTGCTGCTCGACGAGATCACCTCGGCGCTCGATCCGGAGCTCGTCGGCGAGGTGCTGGCCGTGGTGAAGAGCCTGGCCGAAGACGGCATGACCATGGTGATGGTGACGCATGAGATAGCCTTCGCCCGCGATGCGTCGAGCCGCATCGTCTTCATGGCCGATGGCGGCGTAAGCGCCGTGGGGCCGCCCAAGGAGGTTCTCGCCGCGGAGACGACCAACGAGCGCCTCCGCACGTTCCTGGCGCGCTTCCGCGCCTCGCAATTCTGATATCGGATGGCTGGGGCCATCGAAGGGAGCCTTCCTCCATGACGCCTTACACCCGGCTCGCCGAACTCGGCCTGACGCTGCCTGAGCCGCCGACGCCGATCGCCAACTTCGTTACCCATGCCGAAAGCGGCCGGCTGATCTTCCTCTCCGGCCAGGGACCGCTGCGCGCAGACGGCTCGCTCTGCACCGGCAAGGTCGGCGAGGACGTGACCGTCGAGCAGGCCTACGAGCATGCCCGCCTTACCGGCCTCAATCTGCTCGCCGTCATGCATGCCGCGGCGGGCGATCTCGGCCGCATCGTGCGCGTCGTGAAGCTTCTCGGCTTCGTCAATGCAACGCCGACCTTCAGCGATCATCCCAAAGTGGTCAACGGCTGCTCCGACCTCTTCGCCAATGTCTTCGACAAGATCGGCGGCCATGCGCGCTCGGCGATCGGCGTCGGCTCGCTGCCCGGCAACATCACTGTCGAAATCGAAGCGGTCGTCGAGATCGCCTCCTGACTTTAATGGAGTCCACGCAAATGAAGACCTATTCCGATACCGGCTCCAACACCACGATCCGCGAAAGGCTGGGCTTGCGGCCCATCATCAACGTCTCCGGCACGATGACGGCGTTAGGGGCCTCGATCATCGTTCCGGAAGCGATCAGCGCCATGGCGGAGATCGCCTCGCAATGGGTGGAGATGGACGATCTGCAGCGCGCCGCGAGCTCGGTCGTTGCACGCCTGACCGGCGGCGAGGCCGGCTTCATCACCGCCTGCTGCGCCTCAGGCATCACCATGGCGATCGCTGGCGCCATGACCGACACGAATCTTCTCGCGGTCGAGCGGCTGCCGGACGATACCGAGGGGCTGAAATCGGAGGTCGTCATCCAGCTCGGCCACATCGTCAATTACGGCGCGCCGATCGACCAGTCGATCCGGGTGGCGGGCGCCAAGGTGGTGCCGGCGGGCACCGTCAGCGTCACGCAGGATTATCACGTGCGCGAAGCGATCAACGAGCGCACGGCGGCGGCACTCTACGTCGTCGCGCATCACACGGTGCAATACGGCATGCTTTCGCTGGAGGAGTTCTGCGAGATCTGCCACGGCAAGGGCGTGCCGGTGATCGTCGACGCGGCCTCGGAATACGATCTGCGGAGCTTCCTCGCGCGCGGCGCCGACATCGTCGTCTATAGCGGCCACAAATTCCTGAGCGGGCCGACCAGCGGCATCGTCACCGGACGCAAGGATCTGGTGCGGGCCGCCTATCTGCAGAACCGCGGCGTCGCGCGCGCCATGAAGGTCGGCAAGGAAAGCATTGCCGGCACCATGGCGGCGCTCGAAGCCTGGGAAAAGCGCGACCATGCCGGCATCCGCCGGCGTGAGGAGGCGGCGCTCAATCTGTGGAAGGACGCCCTCCAGGGCATTCCCGGCATCGGCGCTGAGATCGTGCCCGATCCGACCGCCAATCCGCTCGACCGCCTGCAGGTATTCGTGCGCCCGGAAAGCCGCTTCACCGCCGCCGGCCTCGCGTCGGCGCTTGCCGCCGGCTCGCCGCCGGTGATCGTGCGCAACCACGAGGTCGAGCGCGGCCATTTCTTCCTCGACCCCTGCAATCTCCATCCCGGCGAGGCCGAGATCGTGGCTGAGCAGCTTCGGGTTGTGCTGACGGCCAAGGACCGGCCGCTCGATGCGATGAAAGTGGCGCGCAAGGATTCGGCCGGCGCGCTGCGCTGGCCGGACTAGCACCGGCCTGCCACTACCTTGACAGGGCGGCCATCTGGCTTGCGAGGAAATCAGCGAACAGGCGGGCCCGGACCGGCAACTGCCGCCCGAACGCGTGCACGATATGGACCGGCATGGTAGGCATCGCCACCCCGGGCAGGATGCGAACCAGGCGACCGGCATCGAGATCGTTCTGCACCGCAAACTGCATCAGATGAGCGATGCCGGCTCCGGCAAGCGCCGCCTGCCGGATGGCGCCCCCGTCGTCGGTGTCGAGGCGCCCGTTCGGCACGATCTTTGTGCCGTTCGCAAAAGTGACGGGATAGGGCCGCCCTGCCATCTGGTGGCGGATGAAGTCGTGGTCCTGCAGCGCGTCTATCGAAGCCGGGTGGCCCCGCCGCTCGATATAGACGGGCGCGGCGACCAGCACGATCGAAAGATTGCCGATCTTGCGGGCGACGAGACCGGTGTCGGACAGGTCGCCTATGCGCACTGCCATGTCGTAGCCCTCACGAATCAGGTCGGCATGGCGGTCGGTGACGCTGAGCTCCAGTTTAAGTTCGCCATGTTGCGAAAGAAAGAGCTCCGCCCATGAGGCGATCAGGCCGCGCCCGAGCTCGATGGGTGCGGTGACTCGCAACAGGCCCCGTGCCGTATCGGCCATCTGGACGATATCTTCAGCGTCGTCGAGCGCCCTCAGCAGCGGCGCGACCCGCTCGTAATAGGCGATGCCTTCGCTGGTCAGGCCGAGGCGGCGCGTCGAACGTTGGATCAATCGCACGCCCAGCCGCCGTTCCAGCCGCGCCACGCTTTTCGATACCGCCGACGGGCTGGAGCCGAGCAGACGGCTGGCTGCGTGAAACGAGCCGGCATCGACGGTGCGAACGAAGGCGACAAGACCGGCGGTCTTTTCGAGGATTGTCGTCATTCCAGAATTCCAGGCACGAAAGAAACGATCAGGCTGATCCTAATACGCCTTCCGATCATCACCAGATACGGCTCATCATCAACACAAGGAGAGATTTGATGACCAGACTGGCCGAAAAGGTCGCGATCGTCACCGGCGCTTCGAAAGGCATCGGCGTCGCCATCGCCAGAGGATTGGCGGCAGCCGGCGCTGCCGTGGTCGTCAACTACGCCACTTCCAAGGAAGGTGCTGACCGCATCGTTGCGGAGATCAAGGAAGGCGGCGGCCGGGCGATAGCCATCCAGGGCGACGTCTCGCTGGGCGACGACGTGCGCCGTCTGTTTGAGGCGGCGAAGTCGTCCTTCGGCACCATCGACATACTGGTCAACAATGCAGGCGTGTTCGAATTCGAGCCGCTGGAAGCCGTAACCGAGGCCGAGTTCCATCGCCAGTTTGACACCAACGTGCTGGGCACGATCCTGACCATCCAGGAAGCGGCGAAACATTTCGGCCCAGTGGGCGGCAGTGTCATCAACATCAGCTCGATAGCCAGCCTGAACCCGCAGCCCAATTCGCTGATCTATGCCGCAACCAAGAGCGCGGTGGATTCGATCACACTGTCGATGTCCCGGGAACTCGGGGCTCGCAACATCCGCGTCAACGCAATAGCTCCGGGCGGCGTCGACACCGAGGGGCTGAAACGGGTTGGCGTCGTAGGCAGCGAGTTCGAAAAGGAAATCATTGCGAAGACCCCGCTCGGCCGTTTCGGCCAGCCCGAGGACGTCGCCCGAGTTGCGGTCTTTCTCGCTTCCGATGAGGCGTCTTGGCTGACCGGTGAGCGGATTGCCGCCTCTGGTGGCTGGCGATAGGCGTCGGCCGGAGCATCGATCGTGCGCAAACGCGTCCGAATCCTTGCGGCTCGTAGCGAATTCCGCTAAGGCGCGCCTTTGCCGCCGGGAGCGAAAACCTTGACCGATCAGCGTGCCGACGTCGCCATCATCATGGGCAGCCAGTCCGACTGGGCGACGATGCGCCAGGCGGCGGAAACGCTTGACGCGCTGGGCATTCCGCACAAAAGACTGATCGTCTCGGCCCATCGCACCCCTGACCGCCTCTATGAATTCGCCAAGGGCGCCAAGGCGGCCGGCTACAAGGTGATCATCGCCGGCGCCGGCGGCGCCGCGCATCTGCCGGGCATGACGGCGGCGATGACGCCGCTTCCGGTCTTCGGCGTTCCGGTAGAATCCAAGGCGCTGTCCGGCCAGGATTCGCTGCTCTCCATCGTGCAGATGCCGGCCGGCATTCCGGTCGGCACGCTGGCCATCGGCAAGGCCGGTGCGGCCAACGCGGCGCTGCTCGCGGCGGCCGTGCTGGCGCTGAACGATGAAAAGCTTGCCGCGCGGCTCGAGGCCTGGCGCGCCGCCCAGACCGCCAAGGTCGCAACCGAGCCGGCGGATACGCCGTGAGCCTGCCGGTCGGATCGACGATCGGCATCATCGGCGGCGGCCAGCTCGGCCGCATGCTGGCGATGGCCGCTGCCCGCCTCGGCTACCGCACCATCGTGCTGGAGCCGCAGGTCGATTGCCCGGCGGCGCAGGTGGCCAACCGGCAGATCGTCGCGGGCTATGACGATGCCGCGGCACTTGCCGATCTGGCCAGCGCCAGCGCCGTCGTCACCTACGAGTTCGAGAACGTCCCGGTTGCGGCGGCTGAGATCCTCGCCGCACGCGTTCCGGTCTATCCGCCGGCGCGCGCGCTCGAAGTCGCGCAGGATCGCGTGACCGAGAAGAGTTTCCTCAACGGCATCGGCATTCCGACGGCGGAATTCTGCCCAATCGACAATGACGATCAGCTCACCATAGCGCTGAAAAAGTTCAGCGGCAGCGGCGTGCTGAAGACGCGCCGCCTGGGCTATGACGGCAAGGGCCAGCGCGTCTTCCGCAACATGGAGACGGGAGGCTTTGCCGGCACCTGCGAGGCGATGGGCAATGTGCCGCTGATCCTCGAATCGCTCGTCACCTTCGAGCGCGAGATTTCGGTGATCGCAGCGCGCGGGCTGGACGGGGCAATCGCCGCCTACGATCCGGCCGAAAATGTCCACCGCGAGGGCATCCTGCGCAGCTCGACAGTACCGGCCGCGATCGGGCCGGAAACGGCCGCGGCGGCGAAGGAGGCAGCGGCAAAAATCCTTGCGGCGCTCGACTATGTCGGCGTCATCGGCGTCGAGTTCTTCGTCCTTGCCGACGGCTCGCTGCTGGCCAACGAGCTGGCGCCGCGCGTCCACAACTCCGGCCACTGGACGGAAGCCGCCTGCGTCGTCTCGCAGTTTGAGCAGCATATTCGCGCCGTCGCCGGTGTGTCGCTGGGCTCGCCTGCCCGCCATTCCGACTGCGTGATGGAAAACCTGGTCGGCGACGACATGCTGAATGTGCCCGCGCTGCTCGCCGAGCCCGCCCTGATGCTGCATCTCTACGGCAAGGCGGAGTCACGCCCCGGCCGCAAGATGGGTCATTTCACGCGGATCAGCCGCCGGAGCTAATCGCGCCGCGCCTATTGCACGTCCTGACCTTCGTCCTCGTCCGGGCTGGCGCAGCTCGGATCGCCTTCCTGGCAATTGGGGCCCGAGGTGAGCTGCTTGGTGCGCTCGGTGGTCAGCTCCGTCAGGCATTGCGAAACCTCCATCGGATGGATGGAGCCGCCCTCGCTGCCGGCGGTCGAATAGGCGCACTCGGCATCTCGGAAGGCGATCCAGGCGCGCTGCGCCGTCTGCAGCAATTTGTTGGCCTTCTCGTCATTGCGGCCGGCAATATCCTTGTAGGTGGCGTTGAGCTTGGCATCGGCCGCCTGATAATCGGCATCGGCGCAGATATTCATCATCGACTGGCTGTCGTCGCTGCGGTCGCAGTCCTCGGCCCAAGCTGCCGGAGCCGTCGCGAGGAGGATAAGGCAGGCGGGCAGAAAGAGACGGCGCATGATGGAACTCCGTTTCGCTTGGTCCGCACCATTCCAGCCGCCTCTGAGTCGCGCAATGCCGCGCGCTTCCGCTGGCGAATATTTGATGAGCGCGCCATTTGCGGCATAAGAGCCGTGCTTGCGGTTGACATGGGCAAGGCTCCTCGTTTATGAGCCACGCAAGTTCAAAGGCGCGCTTCTTCCGGGCGCGCCTTTAAAATTCGGCCCGGGACCGGGCCTCCCGACCGAACAGGCAAGACCATGAAGATCAAGAATTCGCTCAAGGCGCTCAAGGCGCGTCACCGCGACAACCGGCTGGTTCGCCGCAAGGGACGCATCTACATCATCAACAAGACCGCCCCGCGCTACAAGGCGCGCCAGGGCTGAGACTGCGCGCGGCTTAGTGCATGTCGCCCAAAAGTGCGCAGCGGTTTTGGGAGAACGACATGCATCAAGACAATGACAAGCGCCGCGTCCGCTGATGTCGATTGCCGGCTCGCCGGCTCTCTCACGCTAAAATCATTTTGACGATCCGCCGTCCGGGACTAGATTCCGGACATGCGGATTGTTTTTGCATTCTTCACCGCCCTCGTCCTTTCCGGCACGGCCTTGCCCACCTCGGCGCAGGATCAGGCCACGCCGCCGCCCGCCATCACGCCGCCCCCGGCCGCTCCGACCAAGCAGGGCCGGCTCGACCAGCTCTTTGTCGATCTCAAGCGCGAGCGCAACGAAAAGGCCGCCGAACGCATTGCCGGCCGCATCTGGAATGAGTGGAACCAGTCCGGCAGCGCCTCGATCGACCTGATGATGCATTGGGCGCAAAAGGCGACGGAAGACCAGAAATACGACGTCGCGCTCGATTTCCTCGACCAGGTGGTGACCTTGCAGCCTGACTATGCCGAAGGCTGGAACCGCCGCGCCACCGTGCATTTCCTGATGAAGAATTACGGGAAGTCGATGTCGGACATCGACCACACACTGCATCTCGAGCCTCGCCATTTCGGCGCTCTCTCCGGCCTGGCGCAGATCATGGCCGAGACCGGCCACAAGCAGTCGGCGCTGGAAGCCTGGCAGAAGGTGCTCGCCATCTATCCGATGATGCGCAGCGCCCAGGACCAGGTCTCGACGCTGTCGGAGGAGTTGGCCGGCGAAGGGATTTGATGCCGCAAGGTCCGTTGCTTCGTCATCCTATGGCGGAGCAAGGAGCGAAGCGACGCGGCGCAGACCATAGGATCCACGCCGTGACTTCAAAGTGTTGCAATGGTGCAGAATTCTGCTCCTCTGCACCCTCCGGTTGAGGTAGCGGCATGGATCCCAGGGTCTCCGCGACGGAGCTTCGCTCCTGCTCCGCCCTGGGATGAGGACGTTGAGAAGCCTCGGCCAATCCCGAACGCTTGCGATACTCCACCGAAGCGGGCGACAATTTGGGCTGCCAACAGGCCGCCAACCTGCCAAAATCACGGCGCCCCTAAACTAAACCCACTCTCCCTCGTATTCCTCCGCATGAACCTCATCTACGCCGCGCTCTTCCTCATTGCGTTCCTCTTCGCCCTTGCCGTCGTCACCCGCGCCGGCGCCTGGCTGGTCGAGCGCCGCAATCCGCCGTCCGGAGAATTCGCCGACGTCGACGACACCCGCATCCACTACGTCCATATCCCGGCGCCCGCCGGCGCCGATCTGCCGCCGGTCGTCTTCATCCATGGCGCCAGCGCCAATCTGAAGGATCAGATGCTGCCGCTCAGGCCACTGCTCGAAGGTCGCGCCGAAATGCTGTTCCTCGACCGGCCCGGCTTCGGCTGGTCGGAGCGCGGCAGCAACGAAACGCTGGCGGCGCAGGCCCATACCATCGCCGCACTGATGGATCGGCTCGGCATCGAAAGGGCGATCGTCGTCGGTCATTCCTTCGGCGGCGCGGTCACCACCGCCTTTGCCCGCGAGCATCCGGAAAGGACGCTCGGTCTCGTCTTCCTGGCGCCCGTCAGCCATCCCTGGCCCGGCGGCGCGACCGCCTGGTATTACAAACTGACGGCCGTCCCGGTGGTCGGCTGGCTGTTTTCCGAGACGGTTGCTTATGCCGCAGGCATGCTGCGGATCGGCAATGCTACGGCCTGCGTGTTTTCACCGAACAATGTGCCGAAGGGCTATATCGGCAAGGCCTCGATCCCGCTTGTGCTGAGACCGCCCGCCTTCCGCGCCAACGCCCGCGACGTGGCCCAACTCTACGATTATGTGTGCGCAGCCTCGCCGGGCTACCGGGAGATCAAGGCGCCGACCGTCGTCATCTCCGGCGATCGCGACAAGGTGGTTTACGCCACGGTCCATTCCGTCGGCCTTGGCCGAGATATTCCCGGCGCCGAGCTGGTCGGGGTCACCAATCTCGGCCACAAGCCCGACTGGATTGCGCCCGACCTCGTCGTCGGCGCCATCGAAAGGGTAGGCGGCGCGCCGGTCGATCTGCAGGCGATGGCGAGCGTTGTGGAAAGCCGCATCGCTGGTGACACGCAAGGCGCCGGGAGATTTCCGGAACTCAAGGTGCCGGACGCGGAACTGGCGCCGGGTTGATGCTACGGACTAATGCGTCTCCGAACCGACATACGCAATGCGCAGCATGTTGGTCGAGCCGGGTGTCCTCAGCGGCACGCCGGCGGTGATGATGACGCGGTCGCCCGGCTTGCCGAAGCCTTCCTCGAGGGCGATGCGGCAGGCGCGGTCGACCATGTCGTCGAGGTCGATGGCGTCCTCCGAAACCACGCAATGCGTGCCCCACAAGAGCGACAGCCGGCGCGCCGTGTTGACGATCGGCGACAGCGCCACGATCGGCACCTGCGGGCGTTCGCGCGCGGCGCGCAAGCCGGTGGTGCCCGACGCGGTGTAGGAGATGATCGCCGACAGTTTCAGCGTCTCGGCGATCTCGCGCGCGGCGAGCGAAATCGCGTCTGCCCCGGTCGCTTCCGGTTCGGAGCGCTGCGCATTGATGATGCCGGCATAGGTCGGGTCGGCTTCGACCTTGGTGGCGATGCGGTTCATCATGGCGACCGCCTCGACCGGATAGGCGCCGGCCGCGGACTCGGCCGAAAGCATGATGGCGTCCGCGCCTTCGAAAACGGCGATCGACACGTCGGACACCTCGGCGCGGGTCGGCACCGGTGCAGTGATCATCGATTCAAGCATCTGGGTCGCGATCACCACCGGCTTGCCGGCGCGGCGCGCGGCGCGCGTGATCTGCTTCTGGATGCCGGGCACGGCTTCGAGAGGCATCTCGACGCCGAGATCGCCGCGCGCGACCATCAGCGCGTCGGAGAGCTCGATGATCTCGGCCAGGCGAGTCACCGCCTGCGGCTTTTCGATCTTGGCCATGATCAGCGCCCGGCCGCGCGCGATCTTGCGCGCTTCCGCCAGATCCTCTGGCCGCTGCACGAAGGACAGCGCCACCCAGTCGACGCTTGCCGCCAGCACCGCGTCGAGATCGGCGCGGTCCTTCTCGGTCAGCGCGCCGACCGGCAGGTCGGTGTCGGGCAGGCTGACGCCCTTCTTGTCGGAAATGCCGGTGCCGGCGACGACCGTGCAGGCGATCGACTTGCCGTCGCTCTTCAGCGCCTTGAGCTCCAGCTTGCCGTCGTCGATCAAAAGACGGTGGCCGGCCTCGACGGAACTCAGGATTTCCGGATGCGGCAGGTAGACACGCTTCGACGTGCCGGGTTCCGGATTGTCGTCGAGCGTGAAGGTCTGGCCGACGGTCAGCGCTTCCTTGCCGTTGGCGAACTTGCCGACCCTGAGCTTCGGTCCCTGCAGGTCGGCGAGAATGCCGATCGGCCGACCGACGGCCGCCTCGACGGCGCGGATGCGGCCGACGAGCGTGCGCATCAGCTCGTGGTCGGTATGGCTCATATTGATGCGGAAGACATCGGCGCCCGCTTCAAACAGCTTCCTGAGCATCTCCTCGGAGGAGGAGGCCGGACCGATGGTGGCGAGGATCTTGACCTTGCGGTTACGTCTCATTGATTGTTTGTTCCCGGAGCGGGGGTCGCGGGCGCGCCTCCCGTTGCGGGCTCGTCGGTCAGCTGGACCATCCAGCTTGCCTGCTCGCCCGTGTCATATTCCTGAAATCCGGCGCGCTGGAAGCCCCGGGCGACGCAATCATTCACGCCGGCGATCTTGAACTCTTTTTCGGCGACGCACATGTTGATCGGGCCGTCCCAGCGCCCGCCACGCTCGGCGTCTTCTGCATAAAGATAGTAAAACCTTGATGACAAAGGACCCTCGATCAGCGTCTTGCAGGTCGACCCTTCGATGTGCCACCAGCCTTCGGTGATCCAGCCGGCCTTGGCGCGATAGCCGATGCCGACGCCCACCAGATTTTGCGTCGCGTTGCAGACGCGGAAGTCGGCGCGGGCCGGCGAGGTCGCACAAAGCGCGCCGAGGCCTGCGCCCAAGATCAGGAGCGGCAGGGCGAGGCGCTTGCGCAGCCTGCCGGCGAAACCCATTCCAAATCCCTTCGCGAACCACATCTGCATCTCTCGAAGCCCCTTTTCAGCAAACTCCGGGCGCATGTCAACGCGCCGTTTTGTTCAATTCCAATCGATTTAGAAAGGCCCGGCGCGCGATTTGGCGTCCCATTCGGGATTTTTTCGCAGAAACCGTGGCCAAACAACGGCATTGCGCCTCAGTCCTCTTCGTGGAATGACGATACCACCCTGCCTGGAAGCCCGCGAACAGACCGTTTTTCAGCCGATGACCCGATCCACAGTTTTCGCGCCTTTCGACATCGTCGAGGGCGACCGCAAGAAAGGCATCGTGCTTCTGGCCGATCATGCCCGCCGCGACCTGCCGGAAGAGTATGGCAGCCTCGGCCTCCCGGCGGCGGAGTTCGAGCGCCACATCGCGTATGACATCGGCGTCGAGACGGTGACGCGCGAGCTGGCGGCCGCACTCGACGCGCCGGCGGTGCTTGCCGGCTTCTCCCGGCTTCTGATCGATCCCAACCGGGGCGAGGACGACCCGACGCTGATCCGCCAGCTCTATGACGGTACCATCGTGCCGGGAAACTATCCGATGGCCGCCGAGGAGCGGGAGAAGCGGCTCGACCGCTTCTACCGGCCCTACCATGACGCGGTTGCCGCGATGATCGCCTCAGTGGCGCACGCCTCCGGGAAGGCGCCGTTCATCTTCTCGGTGCATTCCTTCACCCCCAGCATGCAGGGCATCATCCGCCCTTGGCATGTCGGCATCCTGTGGGATCGCGACGACCGCGCGGCGCGGCCGCTGATCGACATGCTGGCCGAAGATAGGGCGCTCACAGTCGGCGACAACGAGCCCTATGACGGCGCGCTGCGGGGCGACACCATGTTCCGCCACGCCATCGTCAACGGCTACGCGCACGCGCTGATCGAGATCCGCCAAGACCTGATCGCCGACCGCGCCGGCGCTGTTCAGTGGGTGGAGCGTCTGGCCCCGATCGTTGACGCCATCGACCGCCGTGCCGATATACACGAGGTGAAGATGTTCGGCTCGCGCACCGGGCCGGTGTGACGGGCCTCAACGCATGTCTCCCGGTTTCGGGATAAAGACATGCGCAAAATCGAAAACCTAAAGCGCATGGAGCGAATCTGAAAGATCGCGACGCGCTTTAAGCCCACGGAGTTCCAAGCAATGGCCGAACTCAGCGACGAACAGAAACGCGATTTCGAGGCCGCCGCTTTCCGCCGGCTGGTCGAGCACCTGCGGGCGCGCGGCGACGTCCAGAACATCGACCTGATGAACCTCGCCGGCTTCTGCCGCAACTGCCTGTCGAACTGGTATCGCGAAGCCGCCGGGGCCGACGGCGTCACCCTCTCGAAGGAAGAGTCGCGCGAGATCATTTACGGCATGCCCTATGCCGAGTGGCAGGCGCTCAACCAGACCGAGGCCTCCGAGGCCAAGAAGGCCGAGTTCGAGGCGAGAAGGCCCAGGGATCATTGAGCGGCCCTAGATGGCTCGCCCCTGCGGCTTCGTCCTTCTAGGGCGGAGCAAGGAGCGAACGACGCGCGCAGACCCTAGAATCCATGCCATCACGCCTGCCGAAGAATGCCGCGGTCCAGAAAAGAGGATGCATTCGCCGACGCTGCGGTGCCAGAGCCTGCACCGTTGCGACGCGTCGAAGTCACGGAATGGATCCT
>LM655187.1:0-11401 GCA_000824825.2 Mesorhizobium sp. ORS 3324 | reverse complement strand
CCGCCCGTGGATGACGACAGGGGAGGCGTCTCAGCTAATATCCAAAGTTGGATCCGCTTCCTCACAGCTCCGTTCCCCTTTGGTCCAAGCACTTCCACCAAGCGGTTCTTGACTGCAGATTGAATCGATCTAATTTGCCGCCCGAAGCCATTCGAACTGCGGACTTCGGACCATGGCCGCGCAGAATATCATGCAGGCTGCGACGCGCGGGCGCTGGGCCGTGGCCGGCATCTTCCTGGTCAATGGCTTCCTCACCGGCAGCTGGGCGCCGCAGATCCCGGTGTTCCTGACCCGGCTCGACATCTCGAAATTCACGCTCGGCCTGCTCATCCTTCTGTTCGGCGTCGGCGCGGTGACGGCCATGACCTGGTGCGGGCATCTGATTTCCAGGCACGGCTCGCGCAGCGTGCTGCGCTGGTTCGGCCTCTGCGGCAGTTTCGGCCTGCTGGTCGTGGGGCTGGCGCCCAACGTGCCGCTCGCGGCGATCGCCATGCTCCTCTTCGGCGGCTCGATCGGCGGCATGGACGTCGCCATGAACTCCAATGCGGTGGTCGTCGAACGGCGGCTCTCACGCGCCATCATGTCGTCCTCGCATGGCTTCTGGAGTCTTGGCGGCTTCGCCGGGGGCGCGCTCGGCGGCTATGCCATCCAGAATTACGGTTACCTCGCGCACGCGATCACCGTGACGGCGATCGCCTTTGCGGTCATCGCCATTGCCATTCGCTACCTCGTCGCGGAAGCCAGGCCGCAGGCTGCCGAGCATCAGAAGTTCGCGCTGCCCCGGCACACAGTCGTCTACCTGGTCGGCCTCATGGCGCTGCTCACCATGGTTTCCGAGGGCGCCGTGCTCGACTGGGCGGCACTCTATCTCCACCAGGAACTCGGTGCCGACCTTGCCATTGCCGGCCTTGCCTATGCGGCCTTCTCCGGCGTGATGGCGCTTATGCGCTTCCTGGGAGACAGTGTGCGCAACCGCTTCGGCGCTGTGGCGACGCTGCGCGGCTCGGCGCTCGTCGCGGCCGCCGGCATGTTCGTGGCAGGCTTGTCGCCGTCGCCCTGGCTGGCGATTGCCGCCTTCGCCCTCTGCGGCTTCGGCATCGCCAACATGGTGCCGATCCTGTTCTCGGCCGGCGGCAACCAGGAAGGCATGTCGTCGGGCACGGGCATGAGCGTGGTCACCACCATGGGCTATTCAGGCATACTGGTCGCGCCCTCGGCGATCGGCTTCGTCGTCGAGCGCTCCAGCTTCGGCCCGATCTTCATCGCGCTTTCCGGCCTGCTGGTCGTCGTGCTGCTGATGGCGGGGCTGGCTCACCGGGCCGAATTCGCCCCCGAGCCGGATGATTTCAGGTCGGATCGACCTGAAATCATCCGGCTTTAGGATTAGAGAAATAGAGCATGATGTCGTCCGAAAACCGCTTCACACTTTTCGGTATCATGCTCTAGCCGGTTCCGGCGGAGTAGCGCTTCAGCTCCTCATGGAGGAAATCCGCCACGCGGCGGATGCGCATGCTGGCTCGCACGTCGCGATGCATGGCGAGCCACACCGGTAGGTTGGGCAAGGGCACCTCCGGCAGCAGCTTCTCCAGATCCGGATCGCCGTCCGCCAGCGGCTCCTGGCCGATGCCGATACCGTTGCCGGTCCGCACCGCCTGCCACAGGACGATCTGGTTGTCTGTCCTGAAGCGGAAATGGCTGCGGCCGACCGGAATGCCGTGGGCGGTGAGGCCGCGGATGATCTCATCACTGCGGTCGAATCCGACCAGGGCGTGATCGGCAAGGTCAGCTGGCGTTTCCGGCCGGCCACGCCGCTCGAGATAGGATTTCGCCGCGCACAGGCAAAGCGCGATGTCGGTGACCCTGCGCGCCACCAGCTCGTTCTGCGCCGGCCTGACCATGCGGATCGCGATGTCGGCGTCGCGCCGCAGCAGGTTCTCGACCTGGTTCGAGGCGACGATCTCGACCTCGATGCCCGGCTCGTCCTCGCCAAGACGCGCCATCATCCGAGGCAGCACACAGGCCGCGACCACCTCCGAGGCGGCGATGCGCACCGTGCCCTCGATCGCCTCGACCGAGCCCAGTGCCAGCAATGAGAACGCATTGGCCTGCTCGCTGACCGCACGCCCGCGCTCATAGAGCGCGCTGCCTGCTTCGGTGAGCTCGTAGCCGCGCCTGCCGCGCCGAAACAGTGTCACGCCCAACGCCTGCTCCAGCTCGGCGATGTGGCGGCCGAGCGTCGGCTGGCTTGATGCGAGCTTGCGCGCGGCAGCCGAAAGGCTGCCGGTCTCGGCGACCGCCACGAAGCTCTTGATCAGGTTCCAGTCGAATTCTTTCATTCATTTTTGAATATCAGATCGACGATCTCAGTCAATTTCCATTCGTGTGCGGAGAGGCCAGATTAAGCGGGCAAACGCAAGCAACGGAGACGAACAATGACCAAGATCGCAATTTTGGGCGCCAATGGCCGGCTCGGCCGCGTGGTTGCCAAGGCCTTCATCGACGCCGGTTTCGACGTCCGCGCCGTCACCCGCACCGGCAAGGTGCCGGCCGAACTCAAGGGCGCCATCGCCGTCGCCGGCGATGCGCTCGACCGCCAGTCGCTGATCCGCGCAACGCAAGGCGTCGACATCATTTTCAACGGGCTGAACCCGATCTACACCGACTGGGGCAAGTGCCTGCCGATGGCCGAGAATGTCATGGCCGCCTGCCTTGCGAACGGCACGCTGCATCTCTTCCCCGGCACCGTCTACAATTACGGTTCGCCGATGCCTGAGGTGATCACCGAGGAGACGCCTTTCCATCCAACCACCGAGAAGGGCCGCATCCGTGTCGCCATGGAAGAGCTGTTCCGCCGTGAGGCCGATGCCGGCCGCGTGCGCACCATTCTTCTCAGGGCCGGCGACTTCTTCGGCGGCACCGGCAGCGGTTCCTGGTTCGACCTCGTCGTCGCCGCCAAGATGGCGAAGGGTGTCTACACCGCTCCCGGGCCGGCCGACCTCGTGCATGAATGGGCCTACCTGCCTGACTTTGCGGCTGCCTTTGTCGGGCTGGCGCGCAATCTCGACAAGCTCGGTTTCTACGAGGCGCTAAACTTCCCGGGTCACGCCGTCACCGACCTCGACATCAAGGCCGCCGCCGAGAAGGCCCTCGGCCGCAAGCTGAAGCTCTCCTTCATGCCCTGGTGGGTGCTGCGCGTCGGCAGTCCGTTCGTGGCCATGTGGCGCGAGATCGTCTCGATGTCCTATCTGCGCTTCGAGGCGCACAGGCTGGTCTCGACGAGGCTCAAACAACTGATCGGCGAAATCCCGCACACCCCGCTCGACCGGGCGGTGGCTCAGGCCATGCAGGATATCGGCATCGCGGTCGCGTCCTCGCGTCAGGCCGCCTGATCAAAGCCTGCCCATCAGCAACAGGATCAGCAGAACGATCAAGAGAACGCCGACGATTCCCGACGGGCCGTAGCCCCAGGCGCGCGAATATGGCCAGGCTGGAACCGCGCCGATCAAGATCAGAATCAGGATGATGATGAGAAGTGTGCTGATCGTCATGAAAAGCCCTCGCCGTATGGTTGAATATAAGAGGACAATGAAAAAGCCGCCCGGTGGTTCCCGGGCGGCTTTTGTCATCGAGCTTCGAAAAGCGCGCTATTCTGCGGCTTTGGGGAAGGCGATCTCCGCTTCGGCGTCTGCCTCCACGGCGGCCGCATCGGTCGTGACCATGCCCTTGTTGCTCCGGAACAGGCGGCTGAACAAGTTGCGCCGCGCGCCGGGCTTCACCTTGGCGCGAGTGAACACCATCAGCATCGACGGGGTGACCACCAACGTCAGGATGGTGGCAAAGGACAGGCCGAAGACGATCGCCGAGGACAGCGAGATCCACCATTGCGTCGACGGCGCATTGATCGTCGTCTCGTGATGGAAGATTTCGAGGCCGAGGCCGAAGGCGATCGGCAACACGCCGAGGATCGCCGAAACCGCCGTCAGCACCACCGGCCGGGCGCGCTCGCGGCAAGTCTGCAGCACCGCGTCCATCTTGTCCCAGCCTTCCTCGCGCAGCCGGTCATAGGTGTCGATGAGAACGATGTTGTTGTTCACCACCACGCCGGCGAGCGCGATAACGCCGATGCCCGACATGACGATGCCGAAGGCCTCGCCTGTCAGAAGCAGCCCCAGGAACACACCGATGGTCGCCATGACCACGCAGGACAGGACAAGCCACACGCTGGTGAATTTGTTGAACTGCGCGAGCAGCACCAGGAAGATCAGGAAGATCGCGGCGCCGAAGGCCTTGCTGAGGAAGGCGCTGGCCTCTGCGCTGTCCTCGTTGGAGCCGGCGAGCTTCCAGCGGATGCCGCTGCCGAGGTTCATGTCGGCCACCGCCTTGGTGACCTCCTGCTGCACGGCCGCCACCTGCGCGCCGGCGCTGACATTGGCTTGCACCACCACGGTGCGCGCACCGTCGATGCGGTTGAGGATGCCTACGCTTGGTTTTGCCTTGCGGATGACGAAGTTCGAGATCGGCACCGCTCCCTGCGAGGTCTGTACACGAAGCTCGTCGAGCGTCGACAGCGTGCGCCGGTCCTCAGGCAGACGCAGTCTTATGTCGACCGCCTTGTCGGTCCCGGCCGGCCGGTACTCGCTGAGCTTCAAGCCGTTCGTCACCAGTTGCACCACCGTGCCCACCGAGGTCGGGCTGATGCCGTATTGCGCGGCCTTGGCGCGGTCGACCTCGAGCGCCCAGTCGACGCCGGGCGGCGGCAGGCCGTCGGAAATGTCGATGACGTTGGGGATCTTGGCGATGCGCGCCGCCACCGCGCGCGCCTTGTCATCGAGCCCGGCAGGATCGGCGGCCGACAGCCTGATCTGGATCGGCTTGCCGGTCGGCGGGCCGGCTTCCGGCACGCGCACCTCGACATCGACGCCGGGAATGCCGGCCATGACGCCGCGCAGGTCGTTGAGGATCTGGTTGGCGGACTTGCGCTGGCGCCAGTCGACGAATTCGTACTGGATGACGCCGACCACGTCTTCCGGAATGTCCTGGCCGCCGCCTTGCGTCTTGCCGACGCGCGTATAGACCGACTTCACCCCCGGCCAGCCGAGCAGGCGGCTTTCCGCCATCTTGGTGGCGGCGTCCATTTCGGCCAGCGAAAGGTTGCCGCGGGCATGCACGTAGAGCAGGCCGTAATCCGGCTCGACATTGGGGAAGAACTCGACGCCGGCGCCATATTTCGAATAGGCGAAGCCGACCCCGACCAGAAGGGCGACAGTGAGCAGGATGACGGTGATCGGGAAGCGCACCGCCTGCTTGACCAGGCCCATGTACCAGCCGTCGCGATGATCCTCCTCGTGATGCGCCGGCGCCTTGGCGAAGATGGCGCCCAGCGTCGGCGCGAAGACAAGCGCATAGAGCATCGAGGCCGACAGCGTCACGATCAGCGTGATCGGCATGTACTTCATGAAGTCGCCGATGATGCCGGGCCAGAAGAGCAAGGGCGAGAAGGCCGCAATGCGCGTCATCGTCGCCGCGATGACCGGGCCGGCCATGCGCTTGGCGGCCAGCGCGAAGGCGTCCGCCTTCGGCATGCCCTCGCTCATGCGCCGTTCCGCGAATTCGGTGACGATGATGGCATCATCCACCAGCATGCCGACCGCCAGGATGAGGCTGAACAGCACGATCATGTTGATCGTGTAGCCCATCATCGCAAGCAGCAGGATGCCGATCAGGAAGGATGACGGGATGGCCAAGCCGATGAGCAGCGAGGCGCGGCCCGACAGCGCGTAAAGGATGACGATGAACACAAGTATGACCGCGATCATCACATGGTTCTGCAGGTCGCCCAGAAGCTGGTTGACGAAGACCGACTTGTCCTGCGTGTAGGTGACATGCATGCCTTCGGGCATCGTCTTGACGAAGGCATTGGACACTTCCCTGACATGATTGAGCGTGTCGATCAGGTTGGCGCCGATGCGCTTCTTCACCTCGATGGCGATCGCCGGCTTGCCGTCGAGGCGGGTCACCGTCTCGGCGTCCTTGAATGTCGAGCGTACGGTGGCGATGTCCTTGGCCTGCACCACGGCATTGGGCGTGGCGACGACCGGCAGGTTGGCGACATCTTCCGGCGTCTCGATCAGCGACGGCACCTTGACCGCGTATTTGCCTTCCGAGCCCTCGAGATTGCCGGCGGCGACCAGGCTGTTGGAGGCGCCGACGCCCTGGATCACCTGGTCGAGCTGCAGCCCGTAGGAGGAGAGCTTCACCGGATCGACGACAACCTCGACAAGATCGTCGCGGGAGCCTTGCAGCGAGCCTTCGAGCACGCCGGGCACCTCCTCGATGCGGTCGCGCAATTCGCGCGCCGCCGACGTCAGCACGCGCTCGGGCACGTCGCCGGAGAGCGTGACGACCAGAACCGGGAATTCGGAAACGTTGACCTCGGTGACGGTCGGTTCCTCCGCCGCCTGCGGCAAGTCGGCCTTGGCGTCCTGCACCTTGCTGCGCGTATCTTGCAGCGCGGTGGCCAGGTTGGTCTGCGGCTGGAATTCGACCAGCACGTAGCCGCCCCCCTGGAAGGCGGCCGAGCGCATCTCCTTCAGCCCCTTGAGGCTCTTGAGCTTGGTTTCCATCGGCCGCAGCAAAAGCCGCTCCGAATCCTCCGGCGAGATGCCCTGGTAGACCAGGCTGACATACATCATCGGAATCGGAACGTCCGGCTCCGCTTCCTTCGGCGTCGACTGATAGGCGACCCAGCCCGCGACGACCAGGAACATCAGCGCCGATATCGTGAGGCGGGCGTTGCGGATGGCGAGTCTGACAAGGTCCATGACTTATGCCTGCGTTTCTTGGAAAGCTGCGACATGGGGAGCGGCGCCGGTCGAGCCGGAGCCGGGTGGTCGCGCTACTGCGTGCCGGCGGAGGCTTCGCTGATCAGCTTGTTTATGGTCGCCTGGTCGGCCTCGACGGGCTTCACCAGATCGCCCTCCTTCACCAGTTCCTGGCCGGCGACGATGATGCGCGCGTCCTGCGGAATGCCGCCGAGCACCAGGCCGCGCGGCGTGTCGTCGACGAGGTCGATCGGGAAGAACGCCACCTTGTTGTCCTTGCCGACGGCGCGGATGCCGAGATCGCCCTTGTCGCCCAGCGTCACCACCGAGCGCGGCAGCAGCACCGCATCGGTCGGCTCGGCGCTGAGCGTGATCTCGGCCGTCATGCCGGCGGGAATGGAGCCATCCGCATTGGGGATCGCCACCTCGACACGGAAGGTGCGGGTCTGCGATGAGGCATCGCGGCTGATATAGCGCACCTTGCCGGTGACCTTCTGGTCGTTGACTAGGCGCACATTGGCCTCGTCGCCGATCTTGATGTAGCGCAGGTCGCGCTCGCTGATCTCGCCGCGCGCGATGACCGGGTCGAGCTTCAGGATCGTCGCCACCTCGCCGCCCTGCATGACCGAGCTGCCGAGCTCGACAGGCACGCGGTCGATGACGCCGTCGAACGGCGCCTTCACTTCGTTGCGGTCGAGTTCGGCCTGCGCCGTCTCCAGCATCGACTGCGCCGCCGTCAGGTTCGAGCGGGCGGTGTCGAGCTGCAGCTTGGGCAGGTTGCCGGTCTTGGCCAGCCGCTCTGCGGCATCGAGCTCGGCCTTGCGCTGCGCCAGGAGCTGCCTGGCGTTGTCGACATTCGAGATCTTCTCCTCGGCGGCAAGCATCAGCACCAGGTCGCCAGTCTTGACGTGCTGGCCCTGCTTGACCGGCAGCTTGTCGATGACGCCGGCGACGCGCGTTGCAAGCACAGCGCGCTTGTCGGCCTCGGTTAGGCCCGAGATCCGTATCGCCCGCGCATACGTCTTGCGCGGCGGCGTCACCACCGCGACGGTGCGCGGTGCCGCCTTCGGCTCGGCCTCGGCAGTCTTCGGTTTGGCGGTCTCGGATTGCGCGGCCTTGCCTGCTTCGCCTGCCTTCTGGTGGTCGGCGGCGCTGCCCACGGACGAGAACTCGCCCGTTCCCATCCAGGCAGCGAATCCGATGAGCACAGCAATGGCTGCAAGTTTGTGAAACCTGATTTTCGGCATCGTCATTTTTCCGTTGCAGGCTGGCGAAGTCGGCGCCTTCGACTCCCGGGCGCGCGGCCGATATGGGTGCGCGCGAAGCCATGTTCAATTTGCCGTGATCGGCGAAGCGCGCTTCTACCTCAAAGCTGCGGCGCAATATAGTGACAAAAATTGCAGCAGCATTGCGCCTCCAGTTGCCATTAGGCTGCTATTTTCCACTTTTCTGCTACTCGAGTGCCCGGCTTTCCTGGGTTTGGACTGAATTTTCGCTCGATCGAGCATTCAGTGGCAGCAGACGTCAGTATGTTGCGAAACTTTTCCGCGCAACCATGCTGCGTTAGCACGAGACAACGCAAGGAACGACCTATCGCGAAAATAAATCCCGTCAGGTGATCAGGTTCAGCAAGCGGAACAGCCGCTCGAATGTCCTGCCATAGGGCGGCCTGAGCAGGCCGCCGGCGCTCAGCCTCGACTGGACGAAGATCGGCTTTTCCTTGCTGAAGGTCCGAAAACCCCATTCGCCGTGATAGGCGCCCATACCGCTCTCGCCGACGCCGCCGAATGGCTGCCGTTCCTGCACCAGATGCATCATGCAGTCATTGACCGTCACGCCGCCGGCCACGGTTTCCTGCATCACCCTTCGGCGATTGGCGCTGTCCTTGCCGAACCAGTAGAGCGCGAGCGGACGCTCGCCGCGGTTCACATGCCCGATCGCCTCGTCGACCGTGCCGTATTCGACGATCGGCAGCACCGGCCCGAAGATCTCCTCGCGCATCAGGCGCAAGCTCTCGCCGGCATTCCTGACAAGAACGGGCGCCATCTTGCGGTCGCTGACGCCAAGCCTTTCATTTGCCGGGTTGACCTCGGTGACCTCGGCGCCGCTTTCGCGCGCCTCGGCGATCATGTCGCTCAGCCGCTGGCGGTGCCGCTCGCTGGCGATCGCCGTGTAGTCGGGATTGTCGCGCAGACGCGGATAGAGCCGCGCCATCGCGGCGGCGAGTTTTGCGGCGATCGCCGCACCTTGCCCCTGCGGGACCAAAAGATAATCCGGCGCGATACAAGTCTGACCTGCATTCAAAAGCTTGCCATAGGCGACGCTGGCGACCGCAGCGTCGAGATCGCAGGACGGATCGAAGATCACCGGCGACTTGCCGCCGAGCTCGAGCGTGACCGGCGTTAGATTGGCGGCCGCGGCCAGCGCCACCTGCCGGCCGACGGCGGTGGAGCCAGTGAACAGGAGATGATCGAAAGGCATCGCCACGAATGCCTTGCCGACCTCGGCATCGCCGACCACCACGCACATCTCGTCGGGAGAGAAATGCTCCTCGACCAGCCGGGCGAGCAGTTCCGAAAACTTCGGCGCCAGCTCGGAAGGCTTGAGCTGCACCCGGTTGCCGGCGGCAAGTGCTGCGGTCGCCGGCGCGATGGCGAGCTGGAAAGGATAATTCCAGGGCGAGACGATGCCGACGACCCCAAGCGGCTGCGGCAACAGGCGGTTGCGCCCCGGCAGGAACGGCAGGCTGGTGGCGACGCGGCGCTCGCGCATCCAGCCTCGCAGATGCCGGATGGCATGCCTGATGCCGGCGCGAACGACGAACAGTTCCGCAAGCCGCGTTTCCTGCGCCGACCGGCCGGAAAAATCGCTGTCGATCGCCTCGCAGATTTCCGCCTCGTGCTTTTCGGTCAGCGCCAGCAGGCGCTTCAGCCGGTCCTTGCGCACCGCGAGGCTGGGATAGGGCTCTTTCTCGAAGGCCCGGCACTGGGCTTCAAATCTGACCCCGAGGGAGTTTTGTCTGGTCTGCAACATCGCCACCTCCCGTTTACGTCGAGGTAAACTACTCGCCTGTCGTGGGTGAATCCAGCGCATGGCCGGTTCCGCAGGGTAAGGTCCAGCGCAAACTAAAACGAGCGCGGGGAGCCCGGAGGCGATCTACGCCCTCCGCCGCGTTGCCTCCAGTTTCAGGTGCGCGGCGAGGAATTCCTTGACGCGGCGGCCCGGCGCCGGGCCGCGCACCGGCTTGAAGCCGTCGTCGAGCTCGCCCGACAGGTCGAGCGTCGCGCATTTGCCGACGGCGTCGTAATTCTCCTCCAGCCAGTCGCTGGCGGCACTTCGGCCTAGGTCGCGCAGATAGGCGAGGAAGGCCCATTCGGCATTGACCTTGGACGAGGCCGAGAGGTCCTTGAAGGCCTCGTCGGCATCGATCCGGTGCATGCGGATGTCGCGGTACTCGCCATGCGGCAGCCGGCCGGCCGCGATCAGTTCCTTGATGAAGGCGATTGCGCGGAATTCGCGCAGGAGTCCGGCGTTGAAGGTGATCTCGTCGATACGGTTCTGGATCTCGTTGGCGCTTTTCGGCGTGCCTTCGCGCACCACCGGGTTGATCTGCACCAGAAGCACGTCCTCGGTCGCCGCCGTCTTGAAGAAAGGATAGAGCGCCGGATTGCCGCCGTAGCCGCCATCCCAATAGGGCACGCCCTTGATCTCGACGGCGCGGAACAGTTGCGGCAGGCAGGCGGAGGCCATCACCGTGTCGAGGTCGATCTCGCCATCCGAGAAGACGCGCAGTTGTCCGGTCTCGACATTGGTCGCCGAGACGAAGAGCTCCATCGACTTGCAGGCGCGCACATTGCGGAAGTCGATCTCCTTCGCGACCACGTCGCGCAACGGGTTGAGGCCGAGCGGGTTGGCGACGTAGGGCGAGAAGACCCGTGACATGGTGTCGAAGAAGAGGTAGCCCGGCGTGTTCTCGATCGACCAGTTGCCCCAGACGACGTCCCACGGCATGCGCTGCACCGGGCTGAAGCGCCCTTTCGAGGCCACGGCGCGCCAGAAATCGTCGAGTTTCTTGCGCGCGCCCTCGACGCCGCCGCGCACGAGACCGTCGGCCAGCGCCACCGCGTTCATCGCGCCGGCGCTGGTGCCGGACACGGCGGCGATTTCCAGCCGCCCGTCCTCGAGCAGGCGGTCGAGCACGCCCCAGGAGAAAGCGCCGTGCGAGCCGCCGCCCTGGAGGGCGATGTTGATCTTCTTCCTGTCTTCCGCCTTGCCGTTCTTCGCCATGGCGTTCCTTGTCATGATGCGTCGGGCTGCTCCACCGTCATGGGAGCGGAGCAGTTACTGCCAGCTTATGTTGCAGTGCAGCATATAAGGGTGAACCAAGGCAAGAACACGAACACGGTCGCGTGATCGGCTGAAATTTCGGCAGTCGGCTCGTCATCCTATGGCGGAGCAAGGAGCGAAGCGACGCGGCGCAGACCATAGGATGGTGCAGAAAGAGCGACGGCAGCGCCATGCGCTCGTTCTGGATCGCATTATTCTTCGCTTGATGTAACGGCATGGCAACTGTGTTCATG
>LM655186.1:59432-101739 GCA_000824825.2 Mesorhizobium sp. ORS 3324 | reverse complement strand
GTTGCCCGCACCAACATCACGCACAAGCCCTATGACGACAAAAGGGTGCGCAACGCGCTGCAGATGGCGGTCGACAACAACGCCGTCATGCAACTGGGCTACGCCGGCCGCGGCACGGTCGGTGAGAACCACCATGTCAGCCCGATCCATCCGGAATATTATCCGTTGCCCAAGAAGAGCCGGGATGCGGCCGGCGCCAAGAAGCTGATGGCCGACGCCGGACAGGCCGACTTCGAGCACGAACTGATCACCGTCGAGGACGAGTGGCAGAAGAACACCGGCGATGCCATCGCCGGCCAGCTGCGCGACGCCGGCATCAAGGTGAAACGCACGGTGCTGCCCGGCTCGACCTTCTGGAATGACTGGACGAAATATCCTTATTCCTTGACCATCTGGTACATGCGCCCGCTCGGCGTCCAGGTGCTGGCGCTCGGCTATCGCAGCGGCGAGGCCTGGAATGAGACGGCCTACTCCAACCCGGAGTTCGACGCCAAGCTCCAGCAGGCGCTGTCGCTCGTCGACGTCGCCAAGCGCAAGGAGGTGATGAAGGATGTCGAGCAGATCCTGCAGGATTCCGGCGTCATCATCCAGCCGTTCTGGCAGAAGCTCTACTGCCACATGAACAAGAAGGTGAAGAACTACGCAATGCACCAAACCTACAAGATGGATTTCC
Organism: Mesorhizobium sp. ORS 3324; assembly: GCA_000824825.2. Classification (GTDB taxonomy): domain Bacteria; phylum Pseudomonadota; class Alphaproteobacteria; order Rhizobiales; family Rhizobiaceae; genus Mesorhizobium. Next base: position 101,066 of record LM655186.1, on the reverse strand, counting down.
AGAACGTCTGGCTGGAGACCTGAGACGAGCGGCGCAAGGACTTCATGGGCGCCGGAAAAGCCGATATGCAGGATGCGTGGTGGCGATCTTGCCACCACGCCGCCGAACATCCGGAGATCCTGCATGAGACCGATAATGCTGGCTGCTGCCATGTCGATCGCCTTGCCCGCCGCGGCGCTGGCCGGGCCGGCTTCCAACGCGGTGAAGTTCTTCTATGTGCCTGAAGTTAGGTTTGAGGCGGATGCAAAATACCGCGACCGCTTCACCGGGCCGGTCACCAAGCTCTTCGAGCTCAACGACAAGGCGCAGAAGGAGAAGCCCGACGAGGTATCCTGCATCGACTTCGACCCGGGTCTCGACGCCCAGGATTTCGATCAGAAGACCGTGTCGAGGACGCTGAAGCTCGCAGAGGCCGTCAACGGCGACACCGCCCAGGTGACGGCAAGCTTCAACCTTTTCCCGGAAGGCGATGATTCCAAACGCGAAATGGTGTGGTCGCTGAAGAAAGTGGACGGCAAGTGGAAGATCGCCGACATCACCTCCAAGACCAGCGACTGGACGCTCAGCGCGCTGGGTTGCGGCTCCTCGACGGACTGATATCGTGCCTCGCCGTCTCGTCCTCGCGCTGTCGAGCTTGTCAATGCTGGCCGTGGGGCTGAACGGCAGCGCCGCGGCGCAGGGGCTGTTCGGCTCGCCGCCACCGAAGGCCTCTTCTGGCGACACCTCGCCGCCTGCCGCAACTCCGGCGCCCGAGAGCAAGCCGACCGAACCGGCGCCTGCAGCGCCCGTCCTGCCGGGATCGCCCACTGCGGTGGTCAAGCCTTTCTACGAGCATCTCGGGCTGGAGCTCGATCCGGCTGAGCGCAAGAACTTCATCGATCCGGCCAAGAGCGTGCTCGACAAGAGCGATGCGTTGCGGGCCTCGGGCCAGGGCGAATGCCTCGACCCCAACATGGCGCTCGATAACGCCGAATACGACAAACTCGCCGTCGACAGGAGCCTGCGCACCGTCGAAGCCGTCAATGGCGACGAGGCCAAGGTGGTCGTGGCTTTCGTCGTCGAAGGCCACCAGCACCGCCTCGAATGGAAGCTGAAGAAGGTCGGCGGCGACTGGAAGATTGCCGACCTTCTATCTGTCACCGGCGAATGGGCGCTCAGCCAGTACCAGTGCGAATGATGGTGATTAGCTCAACCTCTTCCGCGATAGGGCGCAACCCCGGTGTCGGGCAGCCAGACGTCCTTGGGCGGCGCGCCGGTCTGCCAGAAGACGTCGATCGGGATGCCGCCGCGCGGGAACCAGTAGCCGCCGACGCGCAGCCACAGCGGCTTGGTCGCCTCGACGATGCGGCGGCCGATCATGACCGTGCATTCCTCATGGAAGGCGCCGTGGTTGCGGAACGAGGTCATGAACAGCTTCAGCGACTTCGATTCCACCAGCGTCTTGTCAGGCGCGTAGTCGATGACGATGTGGGCGAAGTCGGGCTGGCCGGTGACCGGGCAGAGCGAGGTGAATTCCGGGCAGGTGAAACGCACGATCGCCGGCGGTCCGTCGCCGCGCTGGAACGGCACGGTCTCGAGCACCGCCTGTTCGGGGCTCTGTGGCGTCTCGACGTGCTTGCCGAGTTGGGTGAGGTTCTTGGCGTCTGTCATGGGTGGCTCCTTGCTGCCGCCAAAACTCCAATGGCAGCAAACTCGATCGAACTTGCGCCGCGATCCTTCAGGCACGGCGCGTTTGGGCGCTCATTAGCACAATTTGAATCAGCAGGAAGACGATGACCAGCAACGACCCGCTTCTCCAGCCCTACCAGCTCAAGCACCTGACGCTGAAGAACCGGGTGATGTCGACCAGCCATGAGCCGGCCTACTCGGAGGACGGCATGCCGAAGGAGCGCTACCGGCTCTACCATGCCGAGAAGGCCAAGGGCGGCATGGCGCTGACCATGACGGCGGGGTCGGCGATCGTCTCGCGCGACAGCCCTGCCGCCTTCGGCAATTTGCATGTCTATGACGACGCCATCGTGCCGTGGCTCGCCGAGCTTACGGACGCCTGCCACGAGCACGACTGCAAGGTGATGATCCAGATCACCCATCTCGGCCGCCGCACCGGCTGGAACAAGGCCGACTGGCTGCCGGTGCTTTCGGCCTCGCCGGTGCGCGAGCCGGCGCATCGCGCCTTTCCCAAAACCATCGAGGACTGGGATATCGAGCGCATCGTCGCCGACTATGCTTCCGCTGCGCAGCGCTGCCGGGCAGCGGGCCTCGACGGCATCGAATTCGAGGCCTATGGCCATCTGATGGACGGCTTCTGGTCGCCGGCCACCAATCAGCGCGACGACGATTTCGGCGGCTCGCTCGACAACCGGCTGCGCTTCACCAACATGGTGCTGGACGCGGTGCGCGCTGCGGTCGGCGAGAAATTCATCGTCGGCATCCGCATGGTCGCCGACGAAGATCTCGAAAAGGGCCTGTCGAAGCAGGAGGGCATCGAGATCGCCAGGCGCTTGGCCAACTCCGGCAAGGTCGATTTCCTCAACATCATCCGCGGCACGATCGAGACCGACGCCGCGCTGACCAAGGTGATCCCGGTGACCGGCATGCGCTCGTCGCCGCATCTCGATTTCGCTGGCGAGGTGAGGGCGGCGACCAAGTTCCCGACCTTCCATGCGGCGCGCATTTCCGATGTCGCCACCGCGCGCCACGCGATCGCCACCGGCAAGCTCGACATGGTCGGCATGACGCGCGCCCACATCGCCGATCCGCACATAGTGCGGAAAGTGATGGAAGGCCGCGAGCACGAAATCAGGCCCTGCGTCGGGGCAACCTATTGTCTCGACCGCATCTATGAAGGCGGCGAGGCGCTCTGCATCCACAATGCGGCGACCGGCCGCGAGGCGACGATTCCGCATGTCATCCAAAAGAGCGAAGGGCCGAAAAAGCGGGTCGTCGTCGTCGGGGCGGGCGCCGGCGGGCTGGAGGCGGCGCGGGTCGCGGCCGAGCGCGGCCATGAGGTGACGGTGCTCGAAGCCGCGAGCCAGGCGGGCGGTCAGGTGCGGCTGGCCACCCAGAACCCGCGCCGCAAGGAACTCATCGGCATTATCGACTGGCGCCTTGCCGAACTCGACCGTCTCGGCGTCGAGATCCGCTACGACACATGGGCCGAGAAGGACGACGTGCTGGCGCTGGCGCCAGATGTGGTGATTGTAGCCACCGGTGGCTTGCCGCAGAACCCGCCGCTGACCGCCGGCGACAATCTCGTCACCTCGAGCTGGGACATCATGGCCGGCAGCGTGAAGCCGGCCGAGAATGTGCTGCTCTATGACGACAATGGTGGCCATCAGGGCATGGGCGCGGCGGAGCTGATCGCCAACAGCGGCGCGAAGCTGGAACTGGTTTCGCCGGAGCGCTTCTTCGCGCCGGAAATGGGGGGCCTCAACCACGTGCCCTATATGCGCGCCTTCCACGAGAAAGGCGTCACCGTCACCATCAATACCCGCCTGCGCTCGGTGAGGCGCGAGGGCAACCAGCTCATCGCCGAGCTGGCATCGGACTTCGCCGACGGCTGGCGCGGCGAGCGGCGCGTCGACCAGGTCGTGGTGGAACACGGCACGGCGCCGCTTGACGACCTTTATCTCGCGCTGAAGCCGCTGTCGAAGAATGCCGGCGCGGTCGACTACGAGCGGCTGGTTAGCGGCGGTGATATCTTTCCGTCTCGCAATCCGGAAGGCGGCTTCGTTGTCTTCCGCATCGGCGACGCGGTCGCCTCGCGCAACATCCACGCCGCTATATACGACGGCATCAGGTTCGGGATACGGATTTAACGATTGGTGGCGCGCAACCGACCTCCGCAAGGAGAGCCACCTGCCGCTTCGGTCTGTTGCGCGCCGCGCATGGCGCCGGCTCGTGCCGGCGTCACGCGATGACGTCAGAACATTCTTGCCGTGGCCATGCAAAACACGGTGATAACCAGAAGCCCGCCTGCAATGCGTTCGCCTCTGGTCATTTTCTCGCGCAGCTTGGTTTGCGTCGTCGCATCGGCGCCGGCAAGCTGCCTGCTGGCGGAGCCGACCAACGCGCCCTGAACGCCGGCGGCAATCAGCGCCGTCACAATGCCCAGCGCCAGCACCTTTTCCATCGAGCCGAAAGCACCCTCATGGAAGAAATACCAAAGCAGTATGCCGGTGAGGAAAACCAAGCCGGCCGCGCCCATTTGCGGTCGGAAGAACCGTTCCGCCCGAATATCAGGATCGCGGGCGACCGCGACCGTCGTGCCGGCCCAGAACACGCCGGCCATGACATGCAGGCCGATGACGACGATGTAGATGTATTGCATGACCGCAGTCCTCTCGTTCGCCCCGCCGTCGGCGTGCCGTCTTGGCTGTCGGTTGGCTTGACGGCACCATCAATAAGACAAAATTAGATATCTAATGGTTAGATGTCAATTAATTGTGCGGAGTTCCGCTGGTCCATTGCTTATTCTACTGTCAGATCATGACACCCTTTGATCGCCCACCCGTCGGCATGAATCTCGCCCGCACCTCCAAACTGGTGGCGCAAGCCTTCGACGCTGCCCTGGTGGAGGCTGGAGGCACGCTGCCGGTCTGGGTGACCTTGCTTTCTGTCAAGTCGAAGGAACTCGCTAACCAGCGTGAGCTTGCCGGCATGATCGGCATCCAGGGCGCGACGCTGACCCATCACCTCAACGCCATGGAGGCGCAAGGGTTGCTGACGCGCCGCCGCGACCCGGAGAACCGCAGGGTCCACCAGGTGGCGCTGACCGAGGCCGGCGAAGCACTGTTCGAGAAATTGCGGACGGCCGCGCTCGCGTTCGACAAGCGATTGCGGGCCGGGATCGACGACCAAACCCTGGCCGAATTCGCCGAGGTGCTGGCGGCCTTGCGGGCGAATGTGGGGGGTTAAGCCGCCTCAGTCATAACCCGGGATGGCGCCGAAGGCATAGTGGCGCAGCCTGAGCGCGGCGATCAGCGCGGTGAGCTTCGCATTGCCGTCAAAGGCGTCCTGGAACATCTCGTCGTGCATCAGAAGGATCAACCTGCCCGGCTTGGCGAAATGGCCGTAGCCGAACAGATGGTCGATCTCGCTCACCAGATGGTCGACGCTCTGCACCGGCTTGCCGCTGTCTTCATGCACCCATTCATGGTCCCGACCATAGAGGTAGAAGCCTGAAGCGGCGACGAACTCTATGCCAGGCTGCCTTGCAGCACCTTCAGCTTCGCCTTCTTCGGGCTGCGCGCCGTCAGCCATTCGCGCGCCTTGTCCTGCGGCATCGGGAAAGCGATCGAGTAGCCCTGCACCTGGTCGCAGCCGATCGCCATCAGCGAGTCGAGCTCGGCCTCGGTTTCCGCGCCCTCGGCGACGATCGAGATGCCCAGCCCCCGGGCAAGCTCGGTGATGGCGCGCACGATCTTGGTGTTGTCGCCATTCTCGTTGATGTTCTGGACGAAGCGGCGGTCGATCTTCAGCCGGTCGATCTCGTTCGGATTGACGTGGCTGAGCGACGCATAGCCGGTGCCGAAATCGTCGAGCTCGAGATGTACGCCGGCGGCGCGGATGTGCCTGAGCTTGGCGGCAATGCCGGTCTTCTCGTCGTCGAGGATGACGGATTCGACGATTTCCAGCGACAGCTTCTGCGGCGCAAGACCGGCCCGTTCCAATGTCGAGAACAGGAAGGTGTCGAAGTCTGCCTCGCGCAGCTCGGTGCCTGAGACGTTGACGGCGATGCGCCCGAAATCGATGCCGGCGCGGTCCCATTCGGCCGCTTCGTTGATCGCCTTGGTGATGACGATGCGGCCGATATCCGGCATGAAGCCGCATTTCTCGGCGACCGGGATGAATTCGCCGGGCGAGATCATGCCGCGCGTGGCGTGCTTCCAGCGCACCAGAGCCTCGATGCCGCTGATCTTGCCGCTGGTGAGCGACACCTGCGGCTGGAAATAGACCTCGAAGGTCTTTTCCGCGATCGCCGTGCGGATGTCCTGCTCGAGCTGCTTGCGGTAGTCGAGCTCGCGCCGAAGCTCTTCGGAAAAGAAGGAGAAGCTGCCGCCGCCGAGCTTCTTGGCCGAATAGAGCGCCAGATCGGCATGGACGAGCAGGTCCTGCGCGTTATCGGCGTCGACCGGATAGACGGCGATGCCGGCACTGGCGCCGGGCATGATCGTCGCGCCCTGGAAGGCGATCGGCTCGTTGATCTCGCCCAGGATGCGCTTGGCCAGTGCATGGATGTCCTCGGTGGTGCCGGCGCCGTTGAGGATCATCACGAATTCGTCGCCGCCGAGACGGGCGCAAAGATCCGATGCCCGGCAGGAATCGCGCATGCGCTGCGCCGTCACCACCAGCACATAGTCGCCGGCGGGGTGACCGAGCGTGTCGTTGATCTGCTTGAAGCGGTCGAGGTCGAGCTGGATCACCGCTAGCCGCTCGCGGCGGCGGTGGGCGCCCTTGATCAGCGTGTCGAAATGATCGGTGAGGAAGGTGCGGTTGTGCAGTCCGGTCAAGCCGTCATGCACGGCGATGAAAGCCATTGAATTGCGGGCATCGACCAATTCATGCGTCTTGCGCAGGATGGCGTTGGACATCGGCCGGAAGATGAACAGCGCCACCAGCACGATGACGCCGATGGTGGCGAAGAACAGCGTGCGGTGCAGGTCGAGCATGTTGCCCGACCGTTCATCGGCGAAAGCGCTGATGCGCTGGCCGAGCGCGGCATAGCCGGACAGGGTCGCATTGGCGACGGAGGCATCGAGGCCGGCACGTTCGCCGCCGGCCTTGTAACCGTCGCTCTGCATGCCGAGCTGGGATTCGAAGGACGATACCAGCCTGTCGCCATTGGCGATCAGGCCGACCGAGAAATAGTCGAGATGGAACGGCTTGCTGAACAGCACATACTCGATCGATTTCGGATCGTTGCGCGCCGGAGACAGCGGGTCGGCGCCGGTCTCCTTGAGCAGCCGGTCGTAATTGGTCTCGAATTCGGCCGTTGCCTGCTTGAGCGCGGTGACCAGCGCCGGCTGCTTGTCGCGCGAAGCCGAGCCCGTAGCGCCCGCCAGGAAGACGATGCGCTGCGACAGTGCCTTCTGCGTCGAGACGATGTCGAGCAGCGAGTCGTTGTGCCGCTGCTGCGCCATCAACTGCTGCAACAGGATGAAAGAAGCCATCACCATGGCGGCGATGATCAGCAAGGCCAGCCAGTAGCCGCTCTTGATCAGCAGAATCAGCTTGCGAGAAACGCTCTGCACGGGCTGCTGCGACATAACTGAAGTGACCCCTCCGGTCGACGGATTCCTGCCGTGAACTTGCGGCGGGAGAACCCTTGGCCTGAAAGGGTTAACAGCTCGGCAAGCAGGCGCTGCGCTGGACCCGGCGGCGCGACAAAGCTGACAAGATGGTTATTGCGTCCTTTCGGGGATCACCCGCATTTGAACGCATCCCTGTCCCATTGCGCTGAAGGGGTTGCGGCGCGGCTTTCGCAACGCCACCGAAGCGGTCGTTTTTGCGATGGATTTTTATTGGCTGCGGCGCGACAGTCCGACCTTGAACCGAACAGGGCCGGACCATGAGCGCAGCCTTTCTCTCCCACATCGATAATGAGCTTCAGGGCCTGAAGGCGGCCGGTCTCTACAAGACCGAGCGGGTGATAACCTCGATGCAGTCTGCCGAGATCGAGGTTGCCGGCCAGAAGGTGCTGAATTTCTGCGCCAACAACTATCTCGGCCTCGCCAACAGCCCGGAACTGCGCGAGGCTGCAAAGCAGGCGCTCAACCGCTACGGCTACGGCATGGCCTCGGTGCGCTTCATCTGCGGCACGCAGGAGGAGCATAAGCAGCTCGAGGCGTCGATCTCGTCCTTCCTGGGCATGGAGGACACCATCCTCTACGGCTCCTGCTTCGACGCCAATGGCGGCCTGTTCGAGACGCTGCTCGGCGAGGAGGATGCCGTCATCTCGGACGCGCTGAACCACGCTTCGATCATCGATGGGGTGCGGCTCTCCAAGGCCAAGCGCTTCCGCTACGCCAACAACGACATGGCCGATCTCGAGGCGCGATTGAAGGAGGCTAAGGACTGCCGCTTCCGGCTGATCGCTACCGACGGTGTCTTCTCGATGGACGGCATCATCGCCAATCTCGAGGGCGTGTGCGATCTCGCCGAGAAATATGATGCCATGGTCATGGTCGACGACAGCCATGCGGTCGGTTTCGTCGGCAAACATGGTCGCGGCTCGGCCGAGCATTGCGGCGTCGAGGGCAGGGTCGACATCATCACCGGCACGCTCGGCAAGGCGCTAGGCGGCGCGTCCGGCGGCTACACGTCGGGCCGGAGAAAGGTTGTCGACTGGCTGCGCCAGCGCTCGCGGCCCTATCTCTTTTCCAACACGCTGATGCCGGCGATCGCCGGTGCCTCGCTCAAGGTCTTCGAGCTGATCCGCAATGGCGATGCGCTGCGCCAGCGCCTATATGCCAACGCGGAGCGCTTCCGGTCCGAGATGGGTAAGCTCGGCTTTACGCTTGCCGGCGCGGATCACCCGATCATCCCGGTGATGCTGGGCGACGCGGCCCTGGCGCAGGAGATGGCGCAGCGCATGCTGAAGCGCGGCATCTATGTTATCGGCTTCTCCTTCCCGGTGGTGCCGAAGGGCCAGGCGCGCATCCGCACCCAGATGTCGGCCGCCCATTCCAGCGCCGATATCGACCGCGCGGTCGAGGCGTTCGGTGAGGTCGGGCGCGAGCTCGGTGTAATTGGATAGATTGCAGATGTCTTCGCTCCGCGTAAGCCGCTGCAGCGTTTGGAGAATCTCATGTCCAACATGATGAAGGCGCTGGTGAAGGCCAAGGCCGAGCCGGGCATCTGGATGGAAGAGGTGCCGGTGCCGGAGATCGGCCCCAACGACGTACTGATCAAGGTCAGGAAGACGGCGATCTGCGGCACCGACGTCCATATCTACAACTGGGACCAGTGGGCGCAGAAGACGGTGCCGGTGCCGATGGTTACCGGCCACGAATTCGTCGGCACGGTCGCCGACTATGGAGCGGCGGTCACGGAATACAAGGTCGGCCAGCGCGTGTCGGGCGAGGGGCATATCGTCTGCGGCCACTGCCGCAACTGCCGCGCCGGGCGAGGGCATCTCTGCCGCAACACGCTCGGCGTCGGCGTCAACCGTCCCGGCGCCTTCGGCGAATATATGGCGATCCCGCAGCACAATGTCGTGCCGATCCCCGACGACGTGCCGGACGAGATCGCCGCCATCTTCGATCCGCTCGGCAATGCCGTCCACACGGCACTGTCCTTCGATCTGGTCGGCGAGGACGTGCTGGTCACCGGCGCCGGGCCGATCGGCATCATGGGTGCGCTGGTCGCCCAGTGTGTCGGCGCCAGAAAGGTTGTCATCACCGACATCAACCCGGTCCGGCTGGATCTGGCGCGCAAGCTCGGCGTCCAGCACGTGGTCGACGCCTCGAAGGAGAAGCTGCGCGACGTCATGCCCTCGATCGGCATGACCGAAGGTTTTGACGTCGGTCTGGAAATGTCGGGCGCAGCGCCAGCTTTCCGCGACATGATCGACACCATGAACAATGGCGGCAAGATCGCCATCCTCGGCATCGCGCCGACCGGCTTCGAGATCGACTGGAACAAGGTCATTTTCAAGATGCTGCATCTCAAGGGCATCTACGGCCGCGAGATGTTCGAGACCTGGTACAAAATGATCGCCCTGGTGCAGGGGCCGTTGGATGTATCGAGGCTGATCACGCACCGGATTGGGATCGACGATTTCCAGGTTGGCTTCGACGCGATGCGCAGCGGCAGTTCCGGCAAGGTGGTGATGGATTGGTGAGCGGATTGGTGCATCCTAACTGGAAACGCCTGTGCGAGGCACCCCCCTCTGGCCTGCCGGCCATCTCCCCCGCAAGGGGGGAGATTGGCGGTTTCGGCGCCCCACTCAATCCTGCAACGTTGGCGATTGGCGAAAGCCGACGCGACGGCTGATCTCCCCCCTTGCGGGCCCTTGCGGGGGAGATGTCCGGCAGGACAGAGGGGGGTGCTGCCCCGCCAGCCTGTCAGCTCATTTCTTCCAACGCCTCTTCCAGCGCCGTCACCCCGCCGACCACCGCCTCGCGTTCCTCCTCACTCAGCCTCGCCAGTAGCTCCTCCTCAAACGCCTTGGCCAGCGGCACCATTTCGCGATAGGCGGCCACTCCCGCCTTGGTCAGCGCCAGGTGCTCTACACGGCGATCCTTCTCATCGGGCGTGCGCGTCAGCCAGCGCCGCCGCTCCAACTCGGCAACCGCCCGCGACACCTTGGTCTTGTGCATGGCCGATTGCTCGCCGAGCTCCGTCGCCGTCATCGTGCCGCGCTGGCCGAGGCCGGAGAGCGTGCGCCATTCCGGCCGCGTCAGGCCGTGGCGCTCCTTATAGATGCGCGAGAATTCGCGGCTGACGGCGTCGGCGAGTCGATAAAGACGGTAGGGCAGGAAGCTTTCAAGCTCGAGGATTGGCGGTTCCATGAAGCGCACCATCGATCCGGTGTTCGTGTTGATAGTTACATTTTCAATGGTTACAAATGAAACAAGTTTGGTCAACATCCGTGAAAGCCGCACACTCACGATGACGCGGCTGGCGGACAAATCGCGAGGAGGAAGCAATGGCCTTTTCCTACATGCCGGGCTTCGGCAACGATTTCGAGACCGAGTCGCTGCCCGGCTCGCTGCCGCAGGGACGCAACTCGCCGCAGCGGCCGGCCTATGGCCTCTACGCCGAGCAGCTTTCCGGCTCGCCCTTCACCGCGCCGCGCGGCACCAACGAGCGCTCCTGGCTCTACCGCATCCGCCCGAGCGTGAGGCATACCGGCCGCTTCAAGGGGGTGAGCTACCCTTTGTGGAAGACCGCGCCCAACATCGGCGACCATGAGCTGGCGCTCGGCCAATACCGCTGGAGCCCGGTGCCGATGCCGAGCGAGCCGACCGACTTCATTTCCGGCATGCGCACCATGACCACCGCCGGCGACGCAGTGGGGCAATCCGGCATGGCGGCGCATGTCTATGTCGCCAACCGCTCCATGGTCGACGATCATTTCTTCAATGCCGACGGCGAGCTGATGATCGTGCCGCAGGTCGGCGCGCTGCGCTTCGTCACCGAGATGGGCGTGATCGAGCTTCAACCGGGCGAGATCGCGGTGCTGCCGCGCGGTCTCGTCTTCAAGGTCGAATTGGCCGACAACGAGGCGCGCGGCTATGTCTGCGAGAACTATGGCGCCAAGTTCACAATGCCAGATCGCGGCCCGATCGGCGCCAACTGCCTGGCCAACCCGCGCGACTTCAAGACGCCCTGCGCCTGGTTCGAGGAGAAGGAGACGCCTTGCCGGCTGATCGTCAAATGGTGCGGCACCTTCCATGTCACCGAACTCGGCCACTCACCGCTCGACGTCGTCGCGTGGCACGGCAACTACGCGCCCTATAAATATGATCTGGCTACCTTTTCGCCGGTCGGCGCCATCCTGTTCGACCACCCGGATCCGTCGATCTTCACCGTGCTGACGGCGCCGAGCGGCGAGGAGGGCACCGCCAATGTCGACTTCGTCATCTTCCCGCCGCGCTGGCTGGTGGCGGAAAATACGTTCCGGCCGCCCTGGTACCACCGCAACATCATGAGCGAGTTCATGGGCCTGATCCACGGCCAGTATGACGCCAAGGAGGAGGGATTCGTGCCTGGCGGCATCAGCCTGCACAACCAGATGCTTGCTCACGGACCGGACGCGTCCGGCTTCGAAAAGGCGACGCGCGCGGACTTGAAACCCGTCAAGCTCGACAACACCATGGCCTTCATGTTCGAGACACGCTTTCCCCAGATGCTGACGCGCTACGCCGCCGAACTGGACACATTGCAGGAGAATTACATCGACTGCTGGGCCGACCTGAAGAAACGCTTCAACGGCACGCCCGAAGGCGACTGGTCTTGAGCGCCGGGGAGACGTCGGAGCGCCTCGTCCTTCTCGGCTCCAAGGGCGGTCCGGCCGTGCGGCCCGGCGGTCCTTGGCCGACCTCGTCATTGCTCGAGATCGGCGGGCGGGTGATCGTCGTCGATTGCGGGCTGGGCGTCACGCGCGCCTTGACCGATGCCGGCGTCAGCTTGAAGGGGCTCGATCTCGTCTTCATCACCCATCTGCATTCCGATCATGTGCTGGAACTCGGGCCGCTGCTCCACACCGCCTGGACGGCGGGGCTGGCGACACCAGTGATTGTCTACGGGCCGCCGGGCACCGCCAATTGCTGGCAGCATTTCTGCCGGGCGATGGAGTTCGACGTCGAGATACGCATCGTCGACGAAGGCCGGCCGGACATCCGCGACCTGGTCTCGGTCGAGGAGTTCGGCGAAGGGCTGGTGCTGGAGCAGCGTGGTCTGATGGTGGCGGCGCTGCGCGTCGACCATCCGCCGGTGACCGACTGCTTTGCGCTGCGCTTCGAGCGTGGCGGCAGAAGCGTGGTGTTCTCGGCCGATACGGCATTCTTCCCGCCGCTGGCCGAGTTTGCGCGCGACGCCGACATTCTCGTCCATGAGGCCATGCTGGAAGCGGGCGTCGAAAGGCTGGTCGCCAGGACCGGCAACGGCGCGCGGCTGCGCGAGCACCTATTCGCCAGCCACAGCCTGGCCGAAGAGGCGGGCAGCATCGCCACCGATGCCGGCGTGAAGCGGCTTGTGCTCAACCATCTCATTCCGGCCGACGATCCGGCGATCGACGAGACCGACTGGATCACCGCCGTCGGGAAAACATGGGCAGGCGACTTGACGATCGCCCGCGATGGCCTTGTTGTGGCGATCGGAGGCGCGAGATGACGGATGAGCATTTAGGGGATTTGAGGGCGTCCGAGGCACTGTCCTCGGCAAGCCTTCGGTTGGTCCTCAATGACGTTCGCGACCTGCAGTCTTTCCTAAGGTTCCTCGATGCGCTGAGAACGGACCGTGAGGAAGCGGATCGCAGGCAGGTTTTGGATCCGGCAGGGCCCTATGGTGGCTGGAACGGTTGGGAAAACTATTCGATAGCGACTTTTCTTGATTCCGCAGTCGGCTGGGCTGAGGACAATAGGCGTGGCGATCCGGGGTTCCTGGCGAACGAGAATCCTTGGAAGGCTGCGGCCAGGATTATCTATGCTGGCAAATATTATGAATGACGATCGGGAGGACTGATGAAGCTTGCCACCTTGAAGAACGGGACACGCGACGGGAAGCTGGTCATGGTCTCGCGCGATCTGACGCGGTTCACCGACGCCTCCTTCCTGGTGCCGACATTGCAGGCGGCGCTCGACGACTGGCGCCGCATTGCGCCGCATCTGGCGGCGATGGCGGAGTCGCTCGAGACCAACGCGGTGCCTTCCTCGCGCTTCCACGAGCATGACGCGCATTCGCCGCTGCCGCGCGCCTATCAATGGGCTGACGGCTCGGCCTATGTGAACCATGTCGAGCTGGTGCGGAAGGCGCGCGGCGCCGAGATGCCGGCAAGTTTCTGGACCGATCCGCTGATCTACCAGGGCGGCTCGGACACCTTCCTTGCGCCGCGCGATCCGATCCGCATGGCCGACGAGGCCTTCGGCATCGACATGGAGGCCGAGGTCGCCGTCATCGTCGACGACGTGCCGATGGGCGCGGGGTTGGAGCAAGCGAGGCAGGCGATCCGCCTCGTCATGCTGGTCAACGATGTCACGCTGCGTGCCGTCACCGCGCCGGAACTGGCGAAAGGCTTCGGCTTCTTCCAATCAAAACCGTCATCCGCCTTCTCGCCGGTCGCGGTAACGCCCGACGAGCTGGGCGAGGCCTGGGACGGCGGCAGGGTCAATCTCGCGCTGCTGGTCGACCTCAACGGCAAGCCGTTCGGTCGGGCCAATGCCGGTATCGACATGACCTTCGATTTCCCGGCGCTGATCGTGCATGCCGCGAAAACACGGCCGCTGGCGGCCGGCACCATCATCGGCTCGGGCACCGTCTCCAACAAGCTGGACGGCGGGCCGGGCAGGCCGGTGTCGGCGGGCGGCGCCGGTTATTCCTGCATCGCCGAGCTGCGCATGATCGAGACCATCGAGTCCGGTAAGCCGAAGACGCCCTTCCTGCATTTCGGCGACACGGTGCGCATCGAGATGAAGGACAAGGCCGGCCATTCGATCTTCGGCGCCATCGAGCAGAAGGTAGAGAAATACGAGAGGTGAGGGGAGAAAGGAGCCTGACAAGGTGACTTTGCTCGAGCACCTGCGCCGCATGGCGCGCAACAATTTATGGTCGAACGACCGGCTCTATCGCGCCGTCCTGGCGCTTCAGCCCGGCGAATTTGAGGCCGCGCGAACCAGCTTCTTTCCCTCGATCAAGCAGACTCTCAACCACATCCTTGCGGTCGATCATCTCTATCTCGATTTCCTGACGGATGGCGGCCTCGGCGCTGCGGCCTACGACACCTTTGTGCCGTTCGACAATGCGGCAAGCCTGGCGGCGGCACAGGCCGGTTGCGACCGCAGGCTGATTACCTTCTGCGACGGCCTTTCGGAAGCCGATCTCGACCGTCGAGTCGTCACCGACCGGCGCGAGGACGGCCTGATCCCCGAGCGCATCGGCGACATCCTCGCGCATGTCTTCCTGCACGACATCCACCACCGCGGCCAGGTGCACGCGATGCTTTCCGGCACCTCTGTAGCGCCGCCGCAACTGGACGAATTCCTGCTCGACTACGACCTGAAGCTCAGAAAGGATGAGGTCGAGCGACTGGGGTTGTGAACGAGACGACGTGAAAAATTATTGTAGCTACGAAAATTATTGACTTAATTATTGTAGGTACATAAATTCATGAAGATCATTTGGGATGAGTTCAAGCGGCAGGCGAACGTCTCGAAACACGGGATGGACTTTGTGGATCTCGAAATGGATTTCTTCTATGCCGCCACCATCTTGCCGGCGCGTGGCAAGCGCTTCATGGCGATTGGTACCATTGGCGGGGCTGCGGTTACGGTGGTCTTCACCCGCCTCGGGAACGAGGCCATTTCCATTGTTTCCATGCGGCACGCCAGCGGGAAGGAAAGGAATATCCGATGACTGCAAAGAAACTCAACATCACCAAGCCCGACAAAGAGTTCACACCAGGCAAGGGCTTCACCAAAGCGGACTGGGATGCTGTCGACAGCCCGGAGGCCACCGATGAGCAGATTGCCCAAGCCAGGCCTTTTACCGAGGTATTCCCAGACCTTGCTGAAAGCATCCGCCGATCACGCGGGCGTCCGGCGCTCGATAATCCGAAGAAGCAGGTGACGCTGCGGCTCGATAGCGACGTGATCGCCCGCTTTCGCGCCGGCGGACCCGGCTGGCAGAGCCGGATCAACGATATCCTGCGCAAGGCCGCCGGCCTCCAGAAATAAGCTCGATGGCACGGCGTCAGGCCAGCGCGACCTCGTAACGTGCGAAATGCGGGTCCGATGTCAGGATGGCCAGGTTCTCCATTTGCGCTTGTGCAATCAGCAACCGGTCGAACGGATCGCCGTGGTGATGGGGCAAGTCGCCAACAGCATGCGCGTGCTGCAAGGTGACGGCGAGCGGCTGAAACCGCATCCGCGGCAGCAACGCCGGCAGGTCGTCCGGTGCATTGAGTTTTCCGAGCGAGCGTTTGATGGCGATTTCCCATACACTTGCCGCGCTCGCAAAGACTATTGCGTCCGAGGCCAGGATGGCACGGTGGTGCTCGCTGAGGCGCCGATCGTCCGAAATAGACCAGAGAATGATGTGCGTGTCGGCGAGAAACGGGCCGACCATCATTTCACGTACTCGTCCCATTCGGGACCGAGTTCGTCGAAGTCGTCCGCAATCCAGATCTTGCCCTTCAAGGCGCCGATACGAGGCAGCGGGTCTGCCACCGGCGGTACGATGCGCGCGGCCACTTTGCCGTGGCGCGTGAGCACGATCTCCTCACCGGCTTCCGCACGGCTGACGAGTTCCGACAGCTTAGCCTTGGCTTCCGCGATAGAAATATTCATGGCTCGACCTCTTATGACCATAATTTAGGTCATAATAGATCAAGCCGCAAGCTCGGGCGCTATGCCGCCTTGTCGCCTACCTTCAGCACGCCGCGCTTGATCTGGTCCTGCTCGATGGATTCGAACAGCGCCCGGAAATTGCCTTCGCCAAAGCCTTCGTCGCCCTTCCGCTGGATGAATTCGAAGAAGATCGGGCCGATCACGGTCTTCGAGAAGATCTGCAGCAGGATCTTGGTCGTGCCGCCATCGACGACGCCTTCGCCGTCGATCAGGATGCCGTGCTTCTTCATGCGTTCGATCGGCTCGTCATGGCCGTGCACGCGCTCGTGCGACATCTCGTAATAGGTGTCGGGCGGGCCAGGCATGAATTTCAGTCCGTTGGCGGCGAGCTTGTCGGTGGCGTCGTAGATCGCCTCGGTGCCGACGGCGATATGCTGGATGCCCTCACCATTGTACTTCTTCAGATATTCGGCGATCTGGCTGGTCTCGTCCTTGGATTCGTTCAGCGGAATGCGGATCTTGCCGCAGGGCGAGGTGATGGCGCGGCTGACCAGGCCGGTGATCCTGCCGTCGATGTCGAAGAAATGGATCTGCTTGAAGCCGAACAGGTCACGGTAGAAATCCCACCACTTGTCCATGTTGCCGCGATAGACATTGTGGGTGAGGTGGTCGAGATAGTAGAAGCCGACGCCTTCGGGCTTCGGATTGCGCTCGCCCAGCCATTCGAACTCGGCGTCATAGGCCGAGCCCTTCTCGCCATAGGTTTCGATGAAATAAAGGAGCGAGCCGCCGATGCCGACGATCGCCGGCACGTCTAGCGCCTTGTCGTTGCCCTCATAGGGCGTGGCGCCTTTCGACACGGCATGGTCGAAGGCGTGCTTGGCATCGACCACGCGCCAGGCCATCGAGGCGGCGCAGGGGCCGTGCTTGTCGACAAACTTCATCGCATGCGAGCCCGGCTCGGCATTGACGAGATAGTTGATGTCGCCCTGGCGCCAGACCGTGATGTTCTTGGTGCGGTGCTTCGCCACCGCGACGTAACCCATACGGCTGAAGAGCTCGGCGAGCTTCGCGGGCTCGGGATGCGCGAACTCGACGAACTCGAAGCCATCGGTGCCGGCTGGGTTTGCTTTGCTGATCTTGGCGGGCGGTGCGTCATGCGGGAAGGGACCCATGGCAATTCTCCAAAACTGTTACAGCCGACCAATCTCCAACTTTGCTCATGATAGCGCGAAGTGGCCGCACAGTGCTTGCATTCAACCGCTTGAAATGCTCGAATTATGCGCAAGTCATGCATGTTTGGAGGAAAAAGCCATGGATGATGCGCGCCTCGATCAATTTGACCGCAAGATACTGGCGCTTTTGCAAGGCGACGCGCGGCTCACCAACAACGATCTGTCTGAGCGCGTGAACCTGTCGGCCTCGCAATGCTCGCGCCGCCGCCAGCGGCTGGAGGAGGACGGCTATATCAGGGGCTATCGCGCCGTGCTCGACCGCGACCGTCTCGGCTTTTCGCTGGTCAACGTCATCTCGGTAACCCTGGCCACGCATAACCGCGACAACGCCCGCCGCTTCGGCGAGCTGGTGGCGGGCCTGCCCGAAGTGCAGGAGGCGCACGCGCTGACCGGCGAGATGGATTACATCTTGAAGGTGGTGACGCCCGATCTCAAATCATTGGCTGAGTTCGTCAACGGTGTGTTGCTGCCACACGAATCCGTGCAGCATGTGAAGACGGCGATCGTGCTGGAGACGCTGAAGGAAACCGGCGCGCTGCCGATTTGAGATAAAAGTTACAGGCCCCTAGGCAGCAGCCAAATGAGGAGGAGGCGTGGAAGGGAGATCTATTCGTTTTTACGTCGCTATCAGTTTTTGCGCAGCCGCTATCTGCGCGATTGCGCTCTATGGCAGTTTGTATATGTTTCCAAAATTTGCCTATTTTTTGCAACCAGTGGTAATAGGAATCGGATTCCTGAAGCCGTTCAATTGGAAAATTTCGTGCAGAAATATATTCGCGTCGATAGCAATATTATTAATTGGATCTTTCTTTGCGTATTTGTCGGATAAAAATGATGCAGCCAGAATGACCATAATAAATATGTTTCTTGCTAGCCTTTATCTTGGGTTCATAAAGGAAAAAGGTCCGACCACTGAAAGCCGCAGTTGAATCGTGGTTTGAAAGGGTCGCCTGCGCGGAGCCTGCGACCCTTCAGGGGACGATCAAACCCTTCAACCTCTCTGCTGCTGGATCAGCCCATAGAGATTGGTGCAGCGCGCGCCTGAACGGCAATAGGCGAACACCGGCCCTTCGAGCGCATCGAGGGCCTCCGCCTGGTCCTCGACATTGTCCATCGTGATCTGGCCGCTGATCACCGGGATGTAGCGAAAGGCCAGCCCCGCGGCCTCGGCCGCAGCCTTGACGCTGTCGGCCGAGGGCTGGCCCGGCTGCTCGTTGTCCGGCCGGTTGCAGATCACGCTTCTGAAGCCGGCTTCCTTGATGGCGGCGATGTCCTCGGGCTGGATCTGGCCGGAGACCGAGTAGTCGTCGCTGATCTGGCGATATTCCATGATGTGGTCCTCGCAATCTGGTTGGCGTAAGTCTTGCCACTCCCCGGCAGGGGCGGCAATGCGTGCCGAAGGATTTCTCTGCCAAATAGCGACGCCGGACCGGAAAATCCAACCGGGCCGATCTGACCCGGTTGGATACCGACTGCTCAGCTTCCCAGGATCGCGCCTTTTATCTGCGTGATGTTGTTGTGCATCATGTCGATATAGGTCGAGGCCGGTCCGTCGGGCTGCGAGAGCGCGTCCGAATAGAGCGTGCCGCCGACCTTGATGCCGGATTCGCTCGATATCTGTTCAATCAGCCGCGGATTGGTGATGTTCTCGATGAAGATCGCCGCCGCCTTGTCCTGCTTGACCTGTTCCACCAGCTTGGCGACATCGGCTGCCGACGGCTCGGAGTCGGTCGAGATGCCCTGCGGCGCCAGGAAGGTCAGGCCGTATTCGTGCTCGAAATAGCCGAAGGCGTCGTGCGAGGTGATGACGACGCGCTTCTCCGCCGGGATCGACTGGATCGCCGCCTTCACTTCGCCCTCCAGCGCGTCGAGCTTGGTGGTGTAGGCAGCGGCGTTGGCCTTGTAGCTGTCGCAGCCCTGGCTGTCGGCCGCGCAGAATGCGTCGGCGATGTTCTTCACGTAGATCTTGGCATTGGCGATCGACTGGAAGGCATGCGGATCGGTGACCGTCTTGCCGCCGCCGGTCCCGGCCCCTTCGGCGGCGTCCGCATCGGCGAATTCCGGCTTGAAGTCGATCGGCGTGACACCTTTGGTAAGCGTCACGATCGCGGCCTTGGTGGCGCTGGCATCAACAAGGCGCTGCAGGAAACCTTCGAAATGCAGGCCGTTGACCAGCACGATATCGGCCTTTGCCATCGCCACTGCGTCGGCCGGGCTCGGCTCGTAGACATGCGCGTCGCCGTCTGGTCCGACGATGGTGGTGATGCTGACCCGGTCGCCACCGACATTCTTTGCGAAGTCGGCAATGACCGTGAAGCTCGCCACCACCTTGAGCGGCGCCGCGAAGGCCGACGAGGTTGCGAAAGCGCTGAATGTTATAACGCTCATCGCCAGGGCGGCTCGGAAGGATTTCAGCATTGGCAACGTCTCCTTTTAGGGGGTGGGAATGAGGATCAGGCGGTCCGGTGGCGGTGATGCACGATACGGGCGCGCAGCGCGCCGCGCGTGCCGAACACGATCGAGACGAAATAGACGGCGCCGGACGAAAGGATGATCGCCGGGCCGGACGGCAGCGAGGCGTGGTAGGACAGAAGCAGCCCGGCGATGCAGGAGGCGAAGCCGATCAGCACCGCCAGCGCACACATCGGCTCGACGCGCACCGTCCAAAAGCGGGCAGCGGCCGCCGGCAGCATCATCAGCCCGACCGACAGCAGCGTGCCCAGTGCCTGGAAGCCGCCGACCAGGTTGAGCACGACAAGCCCGAGGAAGATGAAATGCACCGGGCTGCCCATGCGGCTCACCGAGCGCAGGAACAGCGGGTCGAGGCATTCGGCGACCAGCGCGCGCCAGAAGATGGCTAGGCTTAGGAGCGTCACCGCCACGATGCCGCCAATCAGGACAAGCGCCTCATTATTGAGCGCCAGCACCGTGCCGAAGAGCACATGCATCAGGTCGACGCTGGAGCCGCGGATCGACACCATCAGCACGCCGACGGCGAGCGAGATGAGATAGAAGGCCGCCATCGACGCATCCTCGCGCTGGATGGTGAAGCGCGAGACGGCGCCCGCGCCGAGCGCCACAATGATGCCGGCGATCAGCCCGCCAATGGTCATCGGCAGGATTTCCAGGCCGTAGAGCAGGAAGCCGGCGGCTGCCCCCGGCAGAATGGCATGCGCCATCGCGTCGCCCGACAGGCTCATGCGCCGCAGCATCAGGAAGACGCCGACCGGGCACGCGCCGAGCGACAGCATCAGCGAGCCGAACAGCGCCCGCTGCATGAAGGCGAAGTCGGCGAAGGGCGCGATGAACAGGCCGTAAAGGAATTCCATCACGCCGCCCTCGGTCCGGAGCCGTGGTGGTGGTCATGATGATGATCATGCGCGTGATCGTGGCTATGATCGTGTTCGGAGGGCTCGCACCACGGCGCGTTCTCTTCCCATGCCTCGTGGAAGCGCCGCGCCTTGAGAAGGTTTTCCGGCCGCAGCGTCTCGCGCGTCTCGCCCCAGGCGACGGGCTGGCGGGCGAGCAGCAACGTTTCCGGGAAATTCTGCCGCACGAGATCGAGGTCGTGGACGACGACCATGATCGTGCGCTCCTCGCCATGCCAGCGTTTTATGAGCTGGATGAGATCGCCGACGGTCTTGGCGTCGACGGCGTTGAACGGCTCGTCGAGCAGGATGAGGTCGGCGTCCTGCAGCAGCACGCGGGCAAACAGCGTGCGCTGCAGCTGGCCGCCGGAAAGCGTGTCGATCGGGCGCGTCTCGAAGCCGCCGAGACCGACCGCCATAAGCGCCTTGCTGACGGACGCGTGATCCTCTTTTGTGTACCGACCGAGCATGCCGCGCTTTGGCCAAAGGCCGAGTGATACCAGGTCGACGACGCGCGCGGGAAAGCTGCGGTCGAGCTCCGACTGCTGCGGCAGATAGGCCGTGCGCACGCCGGGGGCACGGATAACCGCCCCTTCCATTGGCTTCAGCACGCCGACGATGCCCTTCATCAGCGTCGACTTGCCCGAGCCGTTGGCGCCGACCACGGCAGTCAGCGAGCCCTTTCGGACGGTGCCGTCGAGATGGTGGATGGCCGGATGGCTGTTGTAGCCGAGCGTCAGGTCTCGGAAAGTCAGGCAGTCGGTCATCAGACGTTCCGGATCGGGGGCGTGAAACTAAGGGCTTTGTCGATATGTGATGTTATTACATTAGTCAACACGTCGGATCGGCGGAATTGTGGCAGGGTCGGTCAACTCGCCGTGTAGGCGGGAGCGTCGGGGTCGGACAATTGGCTCAATCGGTTTCGCGCCGGTCGGCCTTGCCCGGAGCCGGCACGGACTCTAAACAGGCGCGACCCTAGAAAGAAGGAACTTCCCATGAGCATTCGTCGCATCGATGTCGGCCCGCGCATGAGCCAGATCGTCATCCACGGCAACACCGTCTATCTGGCCGGCCAGGTCGGCGAGCCCGGCGGCAACGTCGCCTCTCAGACCCGCGACATCCTCAGGACCATCGACGAATTGCTGGCCAAGGCCGGCACCGACAAGACCAAGATCGTGCAGGCGATCATCTGGCTGGCCGACATGGGCACCTTCGCCGAGATGAATTCGGAATGGGACAAGTGGGTGCCGAAGGGCCACACGCCGGCCCGCGCCACCGGCGAAGCCAAGCTCGCCGCCCCGGAATATCTGGTCGAGATCATTGTGACGGCGGCGCTGTAAGGCTAGGCGCCTCCCTTCTCCCCTGTGGGAGAAGGTGGCCGCGAAGCGGCCGGATGAGGGGTGTTGGACGGATCACGGCGTTGAAGAATTAGGCGCTTCAAGTCCTTGGATTTTCTGGCGCCTCATTCCTTCCAACACCCCTCATCCGTCTCGGCGCTGCGCGCAGATCCACCTTCTCCCACAAGAAGGGGATAAGGGGGCGTTGGCGCTACCCCTGCGAAGGTGTGAACCGCGCCACCAGCGTATGGCTTTCTGCCGGATAGACGAAGCGCACATGAGTGACCGGATGCTCGGCGCTCCAGGTGCGGCGCTCGACCACCAGGCACGGCGCGCCGGGATCGATGTCGAGCGCGTCGGCGACATGGTCGTCCGCGGCCATGGCGCGGATGCGGTGCTCGGCCTCGCTCCACGGCACGCGGCCGATCAGCCAGGGGCCGGGCGCGATCTCGAAAAACGCTTCCTCGGCCGCCTCGGCCACCGCCGAAAGGTTGATCAGCCGCTGCTCGAGCGCGAACGGCCGTTCGCCGGCAAAATGCAGGCTCTCCAGCCAAAGCACCGGACCCGGGGCGGAGAGTCCGAGCAGCGCGCGGTCTTCGGCGCCGCTGCGCCGCTTCAGCCGTTCCAGCCGCTCATAGCGATAGGGCAGGCCGAGCGCCTCGACCTCGATCCTGATGTCGTGGAGCTCCAGCACCGCGGCCTGCGACTGCGGCTGGCGCACGAAGCTGCCCGAGCGGCGCCGGCGCTCGATCAGCCCGGCCTTGGCGAGCTGCGACAGCGCCTTGTTCACGGTCATGCGTGAGCATCTATATTCGGCCGTCAGCTCATGCTCGAACGGGATGCGGTGGCCCGGCGCCCAGGCGCCGGACAGGATCTTTTCGCGGATATCGGAGAGGATGCGCTGGTGCAGCGAGAGCGTCTCGCCGTCTTCCATCTCTGCTGTCTCGGCCATGCTCATCGGATTTAGCCTTCGGAAAGCGCGGTCATCACTTTGCGGAACCGCTCGGCGACGGCCTCACGCTTCATATGCTTGCCGCCGCTGACCAGCTTTTTCCCGTGCACCCAGACGCAATCGACCTTGCCGCCATTGGCGAAGATCCAGGCATCGAGGATCGCATCGCCGGACTTGCCGGCAAGCGAGGGGTGGCCGGCATCCAGCGAGACGCAATCGGCCGGACCGCCGACGGCAATATGAGACGGCCATGCGCCCAGCGCCTGGCTGCCGCCGTCGAGCGCGGCGTCGAACAGCGCGCGCCCCGTCGAGCCGCCGGCGCGCGCCAGAACGTTGCGGGCGCGGTGGGTGAGGCGTTGCGAATATTCGAGCTGCCTGAGTTCGTCCGGCAGGCCGATCAGCACGTTGGAGTCGGAGCCGACGCCGAAGCGGCCGCCATGCTCGACGAACAGCGGCGCGGCAAAGGTACCGTCGCCGAGATTGGCTTCGGTGATCGGGCAGAGCCCAGCGATCGCGCCGCTCTTCGCCATGGCGATCGTTTCGGCCTCGGTCATATGCGTGGCGTGGATCAGGCACCAGCGCTTGTCCACCGACGCCTGGCCGAGCAGGAATTCGACCGGCCGCGCCCCTGACCAGGCGACGCAGTCCTCCACTTCCTTCACTTGCTCGGCGACATGGATGTGGATCGGGCCGTCCGGCGCCATTGCCGCGACCGCGTTGAGTTCGTCCGGCGTCGCCGCACGCAAGCTGTGCGGCGCGACGCCGACGACGGCCTGTCCGAGCGAACGAATGCTTTCACGGCTTTTCTCAAGCAGGCGGCCGAACCGCTCGACATCATTGATGAATCGCCGCTGGCCATCGCTTGGCGCCGCATTCCCGAAGGCAGAGTGAGCGTAGAAGACAGGCAGCAGTGTCAGCCCGATGCCGGTTTCGGCAGCCGCTGACGCGATGCGCTGCGCCATCTCAGCGATGTTGGCGTAAGGCTTTCCGTCGCGGTCATGATGCAGATAATGGAACTCGCCGACGCGCGAGAAGCCTGCCTCCAGCATCTCGACATAGAGCTGCGCCGCCACCGCCTCGACTTGGTCCGGCGTCATCGACAGCGCGAAGCGGTACATCACCTCGCGCCAGCTCCAGAAAGTGTCGGCCGAAGGGCCTCGCAATTCGGCCAGCCCCGCCATGCCGCGCTGGAAGGCGTGGCTGTGCAAATTGGGCATGCCGGGCAGAAGAATGGCATGGCGCTCGTCACTCGGCTGCAGCGAGGCGCCGGGCTCGACCGCGGTGACGCGGCCGCCGTCGAAAACGATCCTTACATTTCTTCGCCAGCCCTCGGGCAGCAGTGCCTGTTCCGCAAAGATCGTCGTCACGTGCAAACTCCCAAATGCTTGGCGACATTAACACTTGCGTCGCGCTTCAATATGTATATACATAATCGTCATCCTTTCAAATGGAAAAGATGATGGGTGGAGAGAATGGGAAGAGCGGCCTTCGTCTCTGGCGCAATGCGCGCCTGGCGACCATGGCCGGGAATGCGGCTGGCCTCGGCCTCGTCGAAAAAGGCGCGGTAGCCGCGCGCGACGGGCTCATTGTCTATGCCGGTGTGGAAGCCGATGTGCCAGCTGGACTTGCGCAGGGCGCCAAGACCGTCGACTGCGACGGCCGCTGGATCACGCCTGGCCTGATCGACTGCCACACGCATCTTGTCTATGCCGGCAACCGCGCCAACGAATTCGAGATGCGGCTGGCCGGCGCCACCTATGAAGAGGTGGCGCGGGCAGGGGGAGGCATCGTCTCTTCCGTGAAATCGTTGCGCGCCGCGAGCGAGGACCAACTCGTCACTGAGACGCTGCCGCGCCTTGATGCGCTCCTGGCCGAAGGCGTCACCATCGTCGAGGTCAAGTCCGGCTACGGTCTCGATGCCGACAATGAGAAGAAGTCGCTGCGTGCCGCCCGCCGGCTTGACGGCGAGCGGAAGGTGACGATCCGCACCACCTGTCTCGCCGCGCACGCGCTGCCGCCCGAAGCCAAAGGCGACAAGGACGCTTTCATCGATTTCGTCGCCGGCACGATCCTGCCGGCGGTTGCCGCCGAAAAGCTTGCCGACGCCGTCGACGGCTTTTGCGAGGGCATAGCCTTTTCGCCGGATCAGATCGCGCGCGTCTTCGACAAGGCTAAAGCGCTCGGTCTGCCGGTGAAACTCCATGCCGACCAGCTCTCCAATCTACATGGAGCGGCACTTGCGGCGCGCTATGGCGCGCTGTCCGCCGATCATCTCGAATACACCGATGAGGAGGGCGCCGCGGCGATGGCCAAGGCCGGCACCGTGGCGACCATCCTGCCCGGCGCTTATTACTTCATCCGTGAGACCAAGAAGCCGCCGGTCGACCTGTTCCGCCGTCATGGCGTGAAGATGGCGGTCGCCACCGACAGCAATCCGGGCACCTCGCCGCTCACCTCGCTGCTGCTCACCATGAACATGGCCGCGACGCTCTTCGGCCTCACCGTCGACGAATGCCTTGCAGGCGTCACCCGCGAGGCCGCGCGTGCCCTGGGGCTGCTCGGCAAGACAGGCACGCTCGAAGCCGGCAAATCGGCCGACCTGGCGATTTGGAACATCGAGCGCCCGGCCGAACTCGTCTACCGCATGGGCTTCAACCCGCTCCATGCCCGCATCTGGAGAGGACAATGACCGAACTGACCCTGAAGCCCGGCAGCGCCACGCTTGCCGACTGGCGCGCCATCTATCGCGGCGCCGTGCCGAAGCTCGACGAGGCCTGCCGGCCGAAGATCAAGGCCAGCGCCGAAGCGGTCGCCCGCATCCTCGCCAAGGGCGAGCCGGTCTATGGCATCAATACCGGCTTCGGCAAATTGGCCAGCGTCCGTATCCCGGCAAATGACCTCGAAACGCTCCAGCGCAACATCGTGCTCTCGCATGCCGCCGGCGTCGGCGAGCCGATGCCGGCCGCCGTTGTTCGCCTGATGATGGCGCTGAAGCTGGCGAGCCTCGCTCAGGGCGCTTCCGGTGTAAAGGCCGAGACCGTCGACCTGCTCCAGGGGATGCTTGCCAACGACGTCATCCCTGTGGTGCCGGCGCAAGGCTCGGTCGGCGCATCGGGCGATCTTGCGCCGCTTTCCCACATGACGGCCGTCATGATCGGCGTCGGCGAATGTTTTACGCCGCATGGCCGCTTCCCGGCCAAGGTCGCCTTCGTCTCGCACGGGCTGGAGCCGGTGACGCTCGGCGCCAAGGAAGGCCTGGCGCTGCTCAACGGAACGCAGTTCTCGACCGCCTTTGCGCTTGCCGGCCTGTTCGAGGCCGAAACGCTCTACCAGTCGGCGCTGGTCGCCGGCGCGCTGTCGACCGATGCCGCCCGAGGCTCCGACGCGCCCTTCGACCCGCGCATCCACCTTCTGCGCAAGCACCGCGGCCAGATCGAGACGGCCGACGCGCTGCGCAATCTGATGGCCGGCAGCGCCATCCGGGAATCGCACCGCGTCGGCGACGAGCGCGTGCAGGACCCGTACTGCCTGCGCTGCCAACCGCAGGTGATGGGCGCCGCGCTCGACGTGCTGCGCAAGGCAGCCGAGACCCTCGAAACCGAGGCCAACGGCGTGACCGACAATCCGCTGATCTTCGCCGAAGACGACACCGCGCTTTCGGGCGGCAATTTCCACGCCGAGCCGGTGGCCTTCGCCGCCGACATGATCGCGCTTGCCGTCTGCGAGATCGGCTCGCTGTCGGAGCGGCGCATCGCCATGCTGGTCGATCCGGCGCTCTCCGGCATGCCGGCTTTCCTGACGCCGAAGCCGGGCCTCAATTCCGGCTTCATGATCCCGCAGGTGACGGCAGCCGCGCTTGTTTCGGAAAACAAGCAGAAGGCCTATCCGGCGAGCGTCGATTCGATCCCGACCTCGGCCAACCAGGAAGACCATGTCTCGATGGCCGCCCACGGCGCGCGCCGGCTGCTCGGCATGATCGAGAATGCGACGGCCGTCATCGGCATCGAGTTGCTGGCAGCGGCCCAGGGCTGCGATTTCCACGCGCCGCTGGCATCCAGTGAGGCGTTGGAGGCGGTGCGCAAGCTGGTCCGGGCCGAGGTGCCGCATCTCGACAACGACCGGCACTTCCATCCAGACATGGAAAAGGCGATCGCCTTGGTGCGCAGCGGCGCGGCTGTGACGGCGGCGGGTGCGGTGGCGCTGCCGGGTATCGCGTCGTGAGGATGCTAACCACTAGAGGCCGCGTTCTGTCGCGCCCCCCTCTGGCCTGCCGGCCATCTCCCCCTCAAGGGGGGAGATCAGCGGCTTCGGCGCCCCGCTCATTCCTGCGACACTGGAGATTGGCGAAAGCCGGCGTGATGTCCAATCTCCCCCCAAGAGGGGGAGATGCCCGGCAGGGCAGAGGGGGGCGCCGTAGAGCTCCAACTTGCGGAGGTCTCCCATGACTCCTCATTGGCTGACAGTAAAGCAAGGCACCGCCCCCCTCCTGGTCTCGATACCGCACACCGGCATCGACCTTGCCGGCCTCGATAGCCGGCTGGTTTCGACCTGGCTCGGCCGCCGCGACTGCGACTGGTGGATCGACAAGCTCTATGATTTCGCCGCCGATCTTGGTGCGACGATCGTGCACACCGCCATCTCGCGCACCGTCATCGACGTCAACCGCGACCCGTCAGGCGTCTCGCTCTATCCTGGACAGGCGACGACCAGCCTGTGCCCGACGGATACTTTCGACGGCGATCCGCTTTACCGCATGGGCGATGAGCCGACGCCGTCCGAGATCGATGAGCGTCGCGAGACCTATTTCGTGCCTTACCACGACGCCCTGCAGGCCGAGATCGACCGGCTGCGCGGCATGCACGAGAACATCGTTCTTTATGACTGCCATTCGATCCGCTCGGTGCTGCCGCGCCTGTTCGAAGGCACGCTGCCGGTCTTCAACCTCGGCACCAATGACGGCAAGAGCACCGATCCGTCGTTGCAGGAAAGGGTGACCGAAATCCTTGCAGCGACCGGCGAGAGCTGGGTGGTCAACGGCCGCTTCAAGGGCGGCTGGATCACGCGCAATTTCGGCCGGCCCGGGAACGGCGTCCATGCGCTGCAGATGGAGCTCGCCAACCGCGGCTATATGCGCGAGCCGAACAAGAAGGGTTCGCCGGAAAACTGGCCCGTGCCCTATGACCCCAGCTACGCCGCGCCCATCCGCGCCACGCTGAAGACCATCCTCGAAACTGCGATCGCCTGGGCTGCGCTCTGACCCGCCCGCCGCACCTCATCGAAAGGGAAGTGACCATATGACCGATCCCCGCCACAACATCCGCGAAGTGCGCGCGCCGCGCGGCGACAAGCTCAACGCCCGCTATTGGACGACCGAAGCGCCTCTGCGCATGCTGATGAACAACCTCGATCCGGACGTCGCCGAGAATCCGAACGAGCTGGTCGTCTATGGCGGCATCGGACGGGCGGCGCGCACCTGGAACGATTTCGACCGCATCGCCGCCTCGCTGAAGACGCTCGGCGAGGACGAGACGCTGCTGGTCCAGTCGGGCAAGCCGGTCGGCGTCTTCCGTACCCACAAGGATGCGCCGCGCGTGCTGATCGCCAACTCCAACATCGTGCCGCATTGGGCGACATGGGAGAAGTTCAACGAGCTCGATAGGAAGGGTCTGATGATGTACGGCCAGATGACGGCCGGCTCGTGGATCTATATCGGCACGCAAGGCATCGTGCAGGGCACTTACGAGACCTTCGTCGAGGCCGGCCGCCAGCACTATGACGGTAATCTCAAGGGCAAGTGGATCCTGACCGCCGGCCTCGGCGGCATGGGCGGCGCGCAGCCGCTGGCCGCCGTCATGGCCGGAGCCTGCTGCCTGGCGATCGAATGCAACCCTGACTCCATCGATTTCCGCCTGCGCACCCGCTATCTCGACGAGAAGGCCGAGACGCTGGACGAGGCGATGGAAATGATCGAGCGCTGGACCAAGGCCGGCGAGGCGAAGTCGGTCGGCCTTCTGGGCAATGCGGCCGAGATCGTGCCGGAGATGTTCAGGCGCGGCATCCGCCCCGATATCCTGACCGACCAGACCTCGGCGCACGACCCGATCAATGGCTACCTGCCCAAGGGCTGGACGATGGCCGAGTGGCGCGAGAAGCGCACCTCCGACCCGAAGGCGGTCGAGAAGGCGGCTCGCGCCTCGATGCGCGAGCACGTCGAGGCGATGGTGGCGTTCTGGAACGCCGGCGTGCCGACGCTCGACTACGGCAACAACATCCGCCAGGTCGCCAAGGACGAGGGTTTCGAGAACGCCTTCGCCTTCCCGGGCTTCGTGCCGGCCTATATCCGGCCGCTGTTCTGCCGCGGCATCGGCCCGTTCCGCTGGGCCGCACTCTCGGGCGATCCGGAGGATATCTACAAGACCGACGCCAAGGTGCGCGAGCTCACCCCCGGAAACACACATCTGCACAATTGGCTGGACATGGCACGCGAGCGCATCTCGTTCCAGGGCCTGCCGGCGCGCATCTGTTGGGTCGGCCTCGGCGACCGCCACCGGCTCGGCCTCGCCTTCAACGAGATGGTGGCCAAGGGCGAGCTCAAGGCGCCGGTTGTCATCGGCCGCGACCATCTCGATTCCGGCTCGGTCGCCTCGCCAAACCGCGAGACCGAGGCGATGAAGGACGGCTCCGATGCGATTTCCGACTGGCCGCTGCTCAACGCGCTGCTCAATACCGCCTCCGGCGCCACCTGGGTGTCGCTGCACCATGGCGGCGGCGTCGGCATGGGCTTTTCGCAGCATGCCGGCATGGTGATCGTCGCCGACGGCACGCCGGAAGCAGCGAAGCGCCTGGAGCGCGTGCTGTGGAACGATCCGGCAACCGGCGTCATGCGCCACGCCGATGCCGGCTACGACATCGCAATCCAATGCGCCAGGGAGCACCAGCTCAACCTGCCGGGCATTCTGGGCTGAGGTGATGCGCATCCTTCGTGCCGCCGGCTACCGCGTCATGCCGTGGAAGAACGGCGGCGGCACCACCACCGAGATCGCGGTCTCGCCCGACGGTGCAGGTCTTGAGGATTTCGACTGGCGCGTCTCGATGGCCCGCGTCGAGACCGGCGGGCCCTTCTCCAGGTTCGCCGGCATCGACCGCACGCTGTCGGTGCTGGAAGGCGAGGGCATCGAGCTCGACATTGCCGGCCGGCCGCCGGTGCGGCTGACTGCAAGCTCGGCGCCGCTTTCCTTCCCGGGCGACGTGCCGACCAGCGCCGCCTTGATCGATGGCCCGATCACCGATCTGAACGTCATGACCCGCCGTGGCCGGATTGGCCACACAGTCGAGCGGCTGTCGCTTACCGGCGTAATGGAAGTCGAGGCGACGGGCGAGACGACGCTTGTCCTTGTCGTGGCCACCGGCGTCAAAGTGTTCACCAGCGACGCCGCAAGACTGGGCCCGCTCGACACCTTGATCCTCGACCGAAACAGCCCGAACGCGCGCCTGGAGCCCGAAGGGCAGGGGCATCTGTTCGTCGTCAGACTGTCGAGCACCGCCGCCAACGATTAACGGCTGTTGTCAAACATGATTACAACGTAGCCGAATTATCGCCCGGCCCCTTGCATGTATCACGAAAAAGCCTGAATCCTTTCCCTGATCGGATCCCCGGGGCGGGGAAGCGAGGGGCGTTCGCCCTTGAGTTGTCGAAAGGGGACGCCTCTGTCATGGAGCGCAAACAAACTTTCGGCCGAACCTGCCATGCAACCAATTGCATTTGAACCGGTTTTAGGGCCATTGCCGTGGCGGTGACGCCGCATTTGCGCCCCGCCTTACGGAATAATCAATGAACATTCAGACGAATCCCACCAAGATCGAACAGACAAGCGCCGGTTTCCCGACCGTCACGGAAGCGCCGATACGCTCCAATTTCCTGCCTGAGGACCGGCTGCGCGCGCTGGGTGTCGCGCTTGCCAAGGGCGACGTCAGGGAGCTATTCGGGCTCTCGCCCTTCGAGTTCCAGGCCCGCATTCGCGACAGCGCCAAGAAAATTCTCGAAGTCTACCGCTCGACCAATGCCGCCCAGGCCAAGGGCGAGACGATCACGCCGGCTGCGCAATGGCTGCTCGACAACAACTATCTGGTCGAAGAGACCATCTTTCAGGTCAAGCGCGACCTGCCGCGCCGTTTCTACCGCCAGTTGCCGACCCTGACGCTTTCCAACGGCACGGTGATGCCGCGCGCTTTCGCCGTAGCCTGGAGCTACGTCCAACATTCAGACAGCGCGGTCTCGGCGACCATGTTCAAGGCGATCGTCGAGGGCTTCCAGTCGGTCGAGCCGCTGAAGATCGGCGAGCTCTGGGCGCTGCCGTCGCTCTTGCGTTTCGTGCTGATCGAAAACCTCCGCCGCATCGCGGTGCGCGTCAACCGCACCAGGCAGATGCGTCAGATCGCCAACGAGGTCGCCGACCGGGTGCTCGCGACTGACGACAATGCCGACCGGACCAGGATCCTGTCGCACTACGCCGCGCACGCGCAGGACACGACGTTCGCCACCCAACTCCTCTACCGCCTGCGCGACGGCTCCCAGAATGCCGGGCGGGCGCTGGAATGGCTGGAGGGCGAGCTCGAGAAGACCGGCTCCGACGCCGAGGAGATCATCATCTCCGAGCATCAGACGCTCTCCAGCGGCAACGTCACCACCGGCAACATCATCCGCGGCCTGCGTCTCATCAACGACGTCGACTGGACGGTCTGGTTCGAGGGCGTCAGCCGCATCGACACGCTGCTGCGCCAGAAGACCGACTTCGCTGCGCTCGATTTCTTCTCGCGCGACCAGTACCGCACCGCGATCGAGCAGCTCGCGCGCCGTTCCGAGCTTTCCGAATACCGCGTCGCCGAAAAGGCGATCGAGCTTGCTGGCCACACGCCCGGGCTCACCGATGCGTCCGGCGTGCCCGAGACTGCCGATCCCTCCGTGCATACCGACGTCGGCTTCTTCCTGGTCGGGCCGCGCCGCCAGGAGCTGGAGGAGGCGATCGGCTACCGGGCTCCCTTCTATGTGACCTTCAAGCGGGCCTTTACCGCCACCGGCTGGCTCGGCATCGTCGTGCCGGTCTTCCTGTTGACGATGCTGCTGCTCTTCCTCTCGGGCAAGGCGCTTGCCAATCTCGGCCTTTCCGTGCCGTCGATCACGCTGATGCTGGCACTGTTTGCGGTGCCCGCGAGCGAAGGCGCGCTGGCCTTCTTCAACACCGTCGTCTCGCTGTTCCTCAAGCCCACCCGGCTAGTCGGCTACGACTACAAGCACGGCATCCCGGCCGAGGCGCGCACCCTGGTCGTGGTGCCGTCGCTGATCGGCTCCCGTGACGACGTCGAGGAAAACATCCGCAACATCGAGGTGCACCACCTCGCCAACACGGCGGAAGAAATCCATTTCGCGCTTCTGTCCGACTGGCCGGATTCCGAGACCGAGATCGACGCCGCCGACATCGAGATCCTGCAATATGCGCGCGATGAGATCGCCAGGCTGAACGCGCGCTACCCGTCCGAAGGCGCGCCGCGCTTCTACCTGCTGCATCGCCGCCGGCTCTACAACCAGGCGCAGGGCTGCTGGATGGGCTGGGAGCGCAAGCGCGGCAAGCTGCATGAGCTCAACCTTTTGCTTCGCGGCGACAGCGACACCACCTTCCTGCCGCTCGACGTGCCACTGCCGGAAAAAGTCACCTATGTGATGACGCTAGACGCCGACACGCGCACCACGCGCGACGCCGTATCGAGCCTCGTCGGCAAGCTCGCGCATCCGCTGAACCGCCCGCATTTCGATCCGGCGAAACGCGTCGTCACCGCCGGCTACACCATCCTGCAGCCGCGCATCACCGCCTCGCTCACCAGCGGCGACGACGCCTCGTTCTTCCAGCGTGTCTTCTCGGCCAATCGCGGCCTCGACCCCTACGTCTTCGCCGTCTCGGACGTCTACCAGGACGTCTTCGGCGATGGCTCCTTCACCGGCAAGGGTCTCTACCATGTCGATGCCTTCGAGGCGGCGCTGAAGGATCGCATCGAGGAAAACACCATCCTCAGCCACGATCTGCTCGAAGGCGCCCTGGCGCGCGCCGCACTCGTCACCGATGTCGAGCTGGTCGAGGACTATCCAACCCGCTATTCGGTCGACGCCTCGCGCCACCACCGCTGGGCGCGCGGCGACTGGCAGCTGCTCGGCTTCATGTTCGATCCGCGCTCGGGCGTTCCGGCGCTGTCGCGCTGGAAGATGGTCGATAACCTCCGCCGCTCGCTTACCCCGATCTTCTGGGTGATGGCTTGTGTCGCCGGCTGGACGCTGCTGCCCTTCACGCAGGCCGCGCAGTGGCAGGCGCTTTTGATCCTCAGCCTGTTCATGGCGCCCACCTTCGACATCGTCAACGGCATCCTGCCGAAGAGCGGCGACCAGACCCCGCGCGGTCATTTCTCCGCGCTCGCCCGCGACACGGTGTTCGGCACGGCGCTGGTGGCCCTGAAAGTGCTGCTGATGGCGCATTTCGCCTGGATGATGGGCGACGCCATCATCCGCACGCTCTACCGGCTCTTCGTCACCCGCCAGAACCTTCTCGAATGGCGCACCGCCTCGCAGGCGCATAAGAGCGGCGGCAGCGACCTCGGCTCCTATTACAGCATGATGTACGGCGCCGTGATCATCGGCGTCGTCGGTCTCGCCATTCCCGTGCTGGCCGATTCCACCGGCGCCTTCGTCGCCTTCTTCTTCGCGATCTTCTGGACCGGCTCGCCCGCCGTCGCCTGCTGGATCAGCCGCTCCGCCGAGACGGAGGACCGGCTGCGCATTTCGGCCTCCGATATCCATATGCTGCGCACAGTGGCGCGCCGCACCTGGCACTATTTCGAGACCTTCGTGACGGCGGAGCATCACCATCTGCCGCCCGACAATTTCCAGGAAAGCCCGGCGCCGGTGGTGGCGCCGCGCACCTCGCCGACCAATATCGGCGTCTATCTGCTCTCGGTGGTGTCTGCGCGCGACTTCGGCTGGATCAGCCTGTCGGATGCCATCACCCGCATCGACGCCACGATGACCACCATCGAGAACATGCCGCGCGACCGCGGGCACCTCTACAACTGGTACGACACGACGACGCTGAAGCCGCTCTATCCGCTCTACATCTCGGCGGTAGACAGCGGCAACCTTGCCGGCCATCTGGTCGCGGTGGCCGCGGCCTGCGCCGAATGGGCCGAGGCGCCGTCCGTCCACCTGCAGGGCGATTTCGAAGGCATCCTCGACACCGTCACCATCCTCGACGAGAGCCTGGAGGAGCTGCCCGACGACCGCCGGCAATTGCGGCCGCTGCGCCAGCGTCTCACCGACCGCCTCGACGGCATGCGCCGCGCCGTGATGACCATCAAGGCGCAGCCCGAGATGGCCTCGATCCGCACCATCAATCTCGCGGTGCTCGCCGGCGAGATCCGCAAGCTCGCCACCGCGATCCACACCGAGGCGGCGTCGCCGAAGAGCGATGTCATCGTCGACTGGGCCGCAAGGCTGGAGGCGACGTGCGAGGCGCATGTGCACGATTCGCACAATGACGAAGGCGCCGTTTCGGCGCTGCGCACCAAGCTGCTCGCGCTGCGCGGACGCTGCCGCCGCTACGCCTTCGAGATGGATTTCTCCTTCCTGATGCGGCAGGAGCGCAAGCTGCTGTCGATCGGCTACCGCGTCGAGGAGCACCAGCTCGACGAGAGCTGCTACGACCTGCTCGCTTCCGAGGCGCGGCTGACCAGCCTGTTCGCCATCGCCAAGGGCGACCTGCCGACGGAGCACTGGTTCCGGCTCGGCCGCCCGATCGTCGAGATCGGCTTCAAGGGCGCGCTGATGTCCTGGTCGGGCTCGATGTTCGAGTATCTGATGCCGCCGCTGGTGATGAAGGAGGCCCAGGGCTCCATCCTCAACCAGACCAGCAAGCTCATCATCAAGCGCCAGATCCAGTACGCGCGCTCGAAGAACGTGCCCTGGGGTATTTCGGAAGCGGCCTACAACGCCCGCGACCGCGAGCTCACCTACCAGTACACCAATTTCGGCGTGCCGGGCCTCGGCCTGAAGCGCGGCCTCGGCCAGAACACCGTGATCGCGCCTTACGCCACGATCCTCGCGGCGCAGTTCAACCCACGCGAGGCGGTGCAGAACCTCATGCGCCTGCGCTCGATCGGAGCGCTCGGCCGCCACGGCTTCTACGACGCGGTCGATTTCACGCCGCAGCGCGTGCCGGAAGGGGCGGACCACGCCGTCGTCCAGAACTACATGGCGCACCATTCCGGCATGTCGATCGCGGCCGTGGCGGACGCCATCTTCGAAGGCCGGTTGCGCGAACGCTTCCACAGCGACCCGGTGATCGAGTCGGCCGAGCTGCTCCTGCAGGAGAAGGCGCCGCGTGACATTCCGACCGCCACCGTCAGGACGGAGGCCGACGAGCGCGCCAAGGACGAAACCGAGACGGAAAGCCCGGACACACGCATCATCCTCGATCCGATGAAGGCGCTGCGCGCAACCAGCGTCATGTCCAACGGTCGCTACTCGGTCATGGTCACCGCCACCGGCTCCGGCTACAGCCGCTTCGGCGAGCTTGCCGTCACCCGCTGGCAGCCGGACCCGAGCGAGGACCGTCTCGGCTCCTACCTCTTCCTGCGCGACACCGTGACCGGCGACTGGTGGTCGGCGACCGCCGAGCCGAAGCGGGCCGAGGGTGAACGCGTCCAGACGCTGTTTGCCGACGACAAGGCGAGCTTCACCAAGTCGGTCGGCTCGCTGCGTTCGGAAGTCGAATGCATCGTCATTTCGGAAGGCAATGGCGAGGGCCGCCGCATCACGCTCTATAATGACGGCGCCACCGACCGATTTATCGAGGTGACCTCCTTCGCCGAGCTGGTGCTGGGCAACGAGGCCTCCGACAACGCCCATCCCGCCTTCTCGAAGATGTTCGTCGAGACCGAGATTGCACCGAACAACGGCGCGATCTTCGCCACCAGGCGCAAGCGCGAGAAGAACGAGCCCGACCTCACCGTGGTGCATTTCGTCACCGATCCGGCGGGTCCCTCGCGCGACGCGGAAGCCGAAACCGACCGCCGCGCCTTCATCGGCCGCGGCCGCACCATCGCCGACGCCGTGGCCTTCGATCCCGGCGTCAGGCTCTCAGGCAGCCAGGGCTTCACGCTCGACCCGGTGGCGGCGCTCCGCCGCCAGGTGCGCGTGCCGGCCAACAAGAAGATCTCGCTGACCTTCTGGACCGTCGTCGGCGCCAACCGCGGCGAGCTCGACGAAGCGATCGGCCGCCTCGACCATCAGGAGAGCTTCGCCCGCCAGGCGATGCTCGCCTGGACGCGCAGCCAGGTGCAGACGCGCCATCTCGGCCTCAGCCTGACAGATGCCGCCAACGTGCAGAAGCTGGCGCGCTATCTGATCTATCCCGATCCGTTCCTGCGCCTGCCGGCGGATTCCATCGCCTCCGGCCTCGGCCGCCAGTCGAGCCTCTGGCCGACCAGCATCTCCGGCGATTTCCCGATCTTCCTCGTGCGCATCGGCGACGTCGCCGATCTCGAGATCGTCGCCCAGGCGCTGCGCTTCCAGGAATATATGCGCGCCCGCGGCATGATGATCGACTTCGTCGTCGTCAACGAGCAGGCCTCCTCCTACGTGCAGGACCTGCAGCGCGCGGTGGAGACGCTGTGCGAGAACAGCCGCCTGCGCGGACGCGAGCTCGGCCCGCGCCAGCACATCTTCGCCGTGCGCCGCGACCTGATGGACGAGCCGACCTACAAGACGCTGCTCTCCGTCGCGCGCGTCGCGCTCCACACCCGCAACGGCACCATCTTCGACCAGCTCGAGCGGGCCGAGACGGCGGCGCTCCAGGCGCGTGACGCCCTGCAGCAGGCCGAGGGCGGGACGCTGCGCGAGCCATCCCTGCCAGCCATGGCTCCGAGCCCTGCAATCCAGGGCTCGGCCGACATGGCGGCCGACGGCACCGGCCTCAGCCTCTGGAACGGATTCGGCGGTTTCGACGGCGACGGCCGGCACTACGTGACGCGTCTGACCGGCCGTCGCGTGACGCCGCAGCCCTGGATCAACGTCATCTCCAACGCTTCCTTCGGCTTCCACGTCTCGGCCGAGGGCGCCGGCTTCACCTGGAGCCGCAACAGCCGCGACTACCAGCTGACGCCGTGGTCCAACGATCCAGTGTCGAACCGGCCGGGCGAGGGCTTCTATATCTACGATCACCTGAGCGCCAAGGCGTTCTCGCCCTTGGCCGCCGTGGTGCGCGATCCCTCGATGACCTACGAGACCTGGCACGGCCAGGGTTTCTCGACCTTCCGCTCGAAGCGCGGGTCGCTGGCGATGGACCTGACGCAGGTGGTCGATCCGGTGGATCCGGTGAAGATCACAAGGCTGCGCATCCAGAATGCCGGCTCGGTGCCGGCAAGGCTGCGCGTCTATGCCTATGCCGAATGGGTGCTGGGCGGCCATCGCTCCCGCACGGCGGCGACCATCGTGCCGTCGCGGGACGCCGCGACCGGCGCCATGCTGGCGCAGAACCCCTACGGGCTCGATTTCGGCGAGCGGGTGGCCTTCCTCGCCGCCACGGCTCCGGTGCATTCGGTGACCGCCGATCGCGGCGAATTCATCGGCAGGCACGGCACGACGGAGTATCCGCAGGCCGTGCTCGGCGGACTCGGCCTGTCGGGCCGGGTCGAGGCGGGTGATGATCCCTGCGCGGTGATCGCCAGCGACATCGACATTCCGGCCGGCGGCGACGTGACACTGTTCTGGCTGCTCGGCGACGCCGCCACGGCCATGGAGGCGAGCATCCTGGTGCAAACGCACCGCGGCAAGGATTTCGACCAGCGCCTGGCCGACAACGAGCGCGTCTGGCGCAGCTTCCTCGACACCATCCAGGTCGAGACGCCGGACAAGGCGCTCGACGCCATGGTCAATCACTGGCTGCCTTACCAGAGCCTCGCCTGCCGCATCCGTGCGCGCTCGGCCTTCTACCAGGCGAGCGGGGCGTTCGGCTTCCGCGACCAGCTGCAGGACACGCTGGCCCTGCTGGCGCACGATCCGAAGCTGGCGCGCGACCAGATCCTCAACGCAGCGCGTCGGCAGTTCCCGGAGGGCGACGTGCAGCATTGGTGGCTGCCGCGCACCGACGCCGGTGTGCGCACCATGATCTCGGACGACGTGGTCTGGCTTGCCCATGCGACGGCCCGCTACATCGAGGTGACAGGCGATGCCGCGATCCTCAAGGAGCAGATCCCGTTCATCGACGGGCAGCAGCTCGGCGAGGGTGAGCACGACGCCTTCTTCACGCCCGAGATCACCAAGGCCACCGCCCCGCTTTACGAGCACTGCGCGCGGGCGCTCGATCTGGCGATCAAGCGCAGCAGCCCGGCCGGGCTGCCGCTGATCCTCGGTGGCGACTGGAACGACGGCATGAACCGCGTCGGCGAGGGCGGCAAGGGCGAGAGCGTGTGGCTCGGCTGGTTCCTCTTGAAGACGCTCGGCGATTTCGCCTCCCTTGCCAAGGGGCAGGGCGATGCAAAGCGCGCGCAGGCCTGGACCAAGCATGCTGACCTCCTGAAGCGGGCGCTGGAAAGTGCTGCCTGGGACGGTCAGTGGTACCGGCGCGGCAGCTTCGACGACGGCACGCCGCTCGGCTCGAAGAGCTCCGACGAGTGCAAGATCGATTCCATCGCCCAGTCCTGGAGCGTGCTTTCGGGCGAGGGCGACCCGGCACGCTCGACCACGGCCATGGAGCAGGCGACCAAGATGCTGGTCGACGACGAGCTCAAGATCGTCAAGCTGTTCACGCCGCCCTTCTCGAAGAGCGAGAAGGATCCCGGCTATATCAAGAGCTACCCGCCAGGGGTGCGCGAGAATGGCGGCCAGTACACGCATGCCGCCACCTGGTTCGTCATCGCGCTGGCCGAGATGGGCCGCACGGACGAGGCCTATCGCTGCTTTTCGATGCTGAACCCGGTCAACCACGCCTCGGACGAGGCGGCGGCCGAGCACTACCGCGTCGAGCCTTATGTGGTGGCGGCCGACATCTACGCCGGCGACGGCAAGGGCGGCCGCGGCGGCTGGACCTGGTACACGGGCTCGGCTGGCTGGCTCTACCGTGCTGCGGTGGAAGGCATCCTGGGTATCGAGCGGCGCGGCAAGCAGATCACGTTCAAGCCGAAGCTGCCCAGCCACTGGGACGGCTACGCCGCCACGCTCAAGATGTTCGACGGCGAAATCAAGGTTCGCGTCATCCGCGACAAAAAGACCAAGTCGATCTCGGTCGAACTCAATGGTTCGAAGACAAAATCGGCGTCTTTCGAGCCGAAAGCCGGCGAAAAGACCGAAGTCGTCGTCAAGATACCTGTGTGAAATCAAGGATTTGGCTGATTGGCCACGCATCCTCCGGGATGCGTGGCCAAGCCCGGCGTTTTACTTGGTAGGGAGCCGGCGAAGCGCGCCGGCTGCGCTTTAGGACCGGCTAAGCAAGCGTCTTGTGATTAAAAATGTGGCAACGTGAAGCGGCTGCCACTATTTTGCCGCAAGGCTGACATTTCACCTTTTATCTCAAACCGTTAGGTGATCACGCCAGATTTCGCACCGTCGTCATCTTTTGTTCGCTAAATGGGAACGGAAGCGATAGACGGGCATTGTTTTGCGACGCGTTAACCGGTACGTGTCAAAAAATGGTGCGGTGCACAATACCGGGATTAAGCACGGCAAAGAATTGGCGGAGTAGCTGAAGTGTCACTTCTGCAGATCTACTTGAGAGCGCTGGGTTATCTGGCTGCCGACAAGAAGCGCGTCGCGGTCATTTGCGGCGCAAACATCGCTCTCGCCATGATCGCGATCGTCGAGCCGATCCTGTTCGGCCGGGTGATCGATGCCATCTCGAGCCACGGTTCGGTGTTCTCCACGCTCGCCGTCTGGGCCGCCCTTGGCGCCTTCAACATCGTCGCCTTCGTGATGGTGGCGCGCGGCGCCGACCGTTTCGCCCATGCCCGCCGTTCGGAAGTGCTATGCCAGTCCTTCGAGCGCGTCATCACCATGCCGCTCGCCTGGCACCACCAGCGCGGCACCTCCAATTCGCTGCATACGCTGCTGCGCGCCGTCGAGACGCTGTTCAGCCTGTGGCTGGAATTCATGCGCCAGCATCTGTCGACGGCGGTCGCGCTTGCGCTGCTTATCCCGACAGCGCTCTCGATGGACATCCGCATGTCCATGGTCCTGATCGGCCTCGGCGCGCTCTATCTCGGCATCGGCCGGCTCGTCATGCGCCGGACCAAGGCGGGGCAGGCTGCGGTGGAGCGCCACTACCACACCGTGTTCGCCCATGTGACGGACTCCGTCAGCAACGTCGCCGTGCTGCAGAGCTACAACCGCATCGGTCACGAGACCGCGACGCTGAAGCGTTACGTCAAGGACCTGCTCGACGCGCAGAACCCTGTGCTCGACTGGTGGGCGATCGCCAATGCGCTGCATCGGCTCTCCTCGACCATCTCGATGATGATCGTGCTGCTGATCGGCGCCTATCTCGTCACCCATGGCCAGCTTCGCGTCGGCGACGTGATCGCCTTCACCGGCTTCGCCACGCTGCTGATTGCCCGTCTCGACCAGATGTCGGCCTTCGCCAACCAGATCTCCGAGGCGCGCGCCAAGCTCGAGGATTTCTACCGTCTCGAGGACTCGGCGGCCGATGCCGCAGAGCCGGATGGCCTGCGTGAGCTGACCAACGTCACCGGCCATGTGCGCTTCGAGAATGTCAGCTTCGAGTTCGCCAACTCCGGCCACGGCATCGACGACGTGTCGTTCGAGGTGCCGGCCGGCAAGACGGTCGCCATCGTCGGCCCGACCGGCGCCGGCAAGACGACGCTCATCAACCTGCTGCAGCGCGTCTTCACGCCGGCCAGCGGCCGCATCCTGATCGACGGCATCGACACCCGCACGGTGACCCGCAAGTCGCTGCGCCACTCGATCGCCACCGTCTTCCAGGACGCCGGCCTGCTCAACCGCTCGATCGAGGACAACATCCGCGTCGGCCGCGCCGATGCAAGCAATGACGAGGTGCACGCCGCCGCCAATGCCGCGGCCGCGCAGGATTTCATCCTGGCCAAGAGCAGCGGCTACGACACCGTCGTCGGCGAGCGCGGCGGCCAGCTTTCGGGTGGCGAGCGCCAGCGCATCGCCATTGCCCGCGCCGTGCTGAAGGATGCGCCGATCCTGGTGCTCGACGAGGCGACCAGCGCGCTCGACGTCGAGACCGAGGACCGCGTCAAGGAAGCGATCGACGAGCTGCGCCGCGACCGCACCACCTTCATCATCGCCCACCGCCTGACCACTGTGCGTGACGCCGACCTGGTCGTCTTCATGGACAAGGGCAAGGTGATCGAGTTCGGCGGCTTCACAGAGCTGTCGCTGCGCAACGGCCGCTTCGCCGCCCTGCTGCGCGCCGGCGGCCTGCTCAACGACGAGGAAGTCCGCCGCCTCAGCCGCCCGGTCAACGAAGCGGCGTAAGTGGGACGCCTCTCCTTCTCCCCTTGTGGGGTGAGAAGCGGTCCGCGTAGCGGACGAAAGCCAATTGCTTGGCTTTTCGAGCTTCGAACGCCCTGAGCCTGCGAAGGGCCGGGTGGTGCCAGCGAAACGGCCGGATGAGGGGTGTTCCAGGGAACGCCGACGTCTCACTCCGCTGGAAC
>LM655186.1:58331-59332 GCA_000824825.2 Mesorhizobium sp. ORS 3324 | reverse complement strand
TCTCCCACAAGGGGAGAAGGAGAAGGCTGCGACAACCGTCCAATTGCTCCGAGCCCGCTGCCGGTCTATTTAGGACGGCATGAGCGACACCACTTCACGCCTCTCCGGCTGGGCCGATCTCGCCAACCCGACACGCTTCGTCGGGCTTGCGGACAAGGTCGTTCCGTGGCTGGCGGCGGTCGCCGCGACCCTGCTCGCCGTCGGCCTCTATATGAGCTTCACGGCGCCCGAGGACTTCCAACAGGGGATCACGGTGCGGATCATGTATATCCACGTGCCTTTCGCCTGGCTCGCCATGATGTGCTACACGATCATGGCGATCTCGGCGCTGGGAACGCTGGTCTGGCGTCATCCGCTGGCCGATGTGGCGCTGAAGGCGGCGGCCCCGATCGGCGCCACCTTCACCGCGCTGGCGCTGGTCACCGGCTCGATCTGGGGCAAGCCGATGTGGGGCACCTGGTGGGTGTGGGACGCGCGGCTGACCTCGGTCTTCGTGCTCTTCCTGATGTATCTCGGCATCATCGCGCTGACCCGCGCGCTGGACGACGCCGGCCGCGCCGCCTGGGCTGCCGCCATCATCACGCTGGTCGGCTTCATCAACATCCCGATCATCAAATTCTCAGTCGACTGGTGGAACACGCTGCACCAGCCAGCCTCTGTCTTCCGCCTCGGCGGCCCGACCATCGACCCCTCGATGCTGTGGCCGCTCGCCGTGATGGCGCTGGGCTTCACGGTGCTGTTCTTCGCGCTGCACCTGATGGCGATACGCACGGAGATTTTCAGGCGCCGGGTGATCGCGATGCGCAGGGTGGCGGCGAGACAGGCGGAGAGGCAGTAGCACCCTGCAGGTTCTGTTGCGCCTCATTCCTGCCCACCCCCCTCTGGCCTGCCGGCCATCTCCCCCGCAAGGGGGGAGATAGGACGTCACGCATCGTTTCGCCAATCGCGAACGCTGAGAGGAGAAGCGCCGTCAGCGAAACTGCCGATCTCCCCCCTTGCGG
>LM655186.1:56219-58231 GCA_000824825.2 Mesorhizobium sp. ORS 3324 | reverse complement strand
GCTGTCCCGCCAACGTCTGTCTATAGCTTTACGATGATGGCACAGTTCTAGGGGCCTTCACCCCATCTTCCCCCGCGCCGCCACCGGCAGCGTTTCCAGCACCTTGTTGCCGTCGATCAGATGCACCTGGTCGAACAGGTTCGTCACCACGCAGCAATGATCGGGAACAACGCGCACGCGCTCGCCGATGCGCAGCCCGGCGCCGTCCGAAAGCGTGACGGTGCCATGCTCTTCGCTTAAGCCGGTGACCCGCGCGCCGGGGACGCCGAGCAACTCGCCGAAATCGGCCAGCCCCAGCGTATCGGAGGACAGCGCCTTGCTGCCGCTGTCGAGGATGGCGCGCGTCGGTGTCGGATGGCTCACCACGGTTGCGAGCACCGTCAGCGCGCAGTCATCGAGCGTGCCGACGCCTTTGGCGACCTGGTAGCGATCGAGATAGATGTAGGTGCCGGGGCGGTATTCGGTGACGACGCTGTCTTCGCCCGAGCGCCACATGTCCGGCGTGCCGCCGCTGGAGATGCGTGGGCATTCGAGCCCGGCCGCGGCAAGCGTATCGCGCGCGCCCCTCAGCCAAGCTTCGGCCTCGGCGGCGCGGCCGGCGGCCGGATAGGTCATCAGCCCGCCGAAGGCGAGACCCTTGGCCTGGTCGACAACCTTCGCCAATGCAACCGCTTCAGCCGGACTCTGCACGCCGCAGCGGCCCATGCCGGTGTCGCACTCGACCAGCACCGTCAGCGGATGGCCGGAATCTGCGAATGTGGCGGCAAGCCCTTCCAGCGTCTCACGGCTGTCCGCCGTCACAGAGAGCGTGACGCGGCCATGCAGAGCCTTCAGCCGTTCCAGCTTGGCGCGGCCGAGTATGTTGTAGGGGAGGAAAATGTTCTCGAGCCCAGCGTCGGCCATCACCTCG
The DNA here is from genome assembly GCA_000824825.2 of Mesorhizobium sp. ORS 3324. Taxonomy (GTDB): domain Bacteria; phylum Pseudomonadota; class Alphaproteobacteria; order Rhizobiales; family Rhizobiaceae; genus Mesorhizobium. The sequence goes on along the minus strand of LM655186.1, from coordinate 57,321 downwards.
GCCTCGCCAATCTTCTGGCAGGTGATGCCGACGGCGCCGGCCGCGACCTGTCTCTTCGCCCAGTAAGGCAGCTTGTGCGTCTTGATGTGCGGACGGAGCTTCAGCCCGTGGCGGTCGGCGTGCGCCTGCGCTTTGTTGATGTTGGCTTCGGCGCGGGCCGCGTCGATCAGGATCGCCGGCGTGTCGAGGTCGTCTATGCTAGGCATGAAATTCACCATTTCGAAAATCCGGTTGGGTTTATGGTCCCGATCCGGCCGGATGTCACCGGGCCAGTGCCGCCAGTTTGCGTCGACAGCGGACCGGCGTTGGGCTATGCGGATGGGTAGAATTTCAGCAGGCAGCGGCCGGAGGAAAAGACCCATGAAACGCTCGACGATCAACGACATCATCCGCGACGCAGACGCCTTCATCCGTTCGTTCGGCTACATCATGCCGCCCTTCGCCTATTGGAGCCCGGAAGAGTTGAAGGCGCACAAGGCCGATTCCCCGGCCATCTTTAGCTCGCGTCTCGGCTGGGACATCACCGACTACGGCCAGGAGAAATTCGACGAGCTCGGCCTGTTCCTGTTCACCGTCCGCAACGGCCGCTACGAGGACATGAAGCTCGGCATGGGCATGCTCTATGCCGAGAAGATCATGATCTCGCGCAAGGACCAGCTCTCGCCCATGCACCGCCACAACATCAAGGCCGAGGACATCATCAATCGCGGCGGCGGCAAGCTGGTGCTGGAACTGTTCATGCACGATCGTGACGGCGGAATCGATCCGAAGGCCGAAGTCTCGGTGCCTGTCGACGGCACCATGACCAGATTGCCGGCCGGCGGGCTCCTGAAGCTCGATCCGGGCCAGAGCGTCACGCTGATGCCCGGCGTCTGGCACGCCTTCTGGGCGGAGGGTAAGGACGTGCTGATCGGCGAGGTCTCGACCGTCAATGATGACCTTACCGACAACGTCTTCCGCGACCCGATCGGTCGCTTCTCCAACGTCGAAGAGGACGTGGCGCCGCTGCACCTGCTGGTGTCCGACTACGAGAAATGGGTGGGGTAGGGGCGCGCCTCGCTTTCGCCAGCTATCGTAGGTTGGCGCCGCCCCTCATCCGCCT
>LM655186.1:38410-56119 GCA_000824825.2 Mesorhizobium sp. ORS 3324 | reverse complement strand
AGTGACGGGGAGAAGGGGATGGCCGCGACATCGCTCCTTTCCCGCAACGCTGGAGAATGGCGAAATCGCCGGTGACGGCGTCTTTCTCCCCGTCACTATACGGGGAGAAATGCCCGGCAGGGCTATGAGGGGCCGCGCTGACGTTTCTCAGCTATCGTCAAGACTTCCGGATCACCGCGCATACTTATCCGCCTTCCGGTTCCCGAGCAGCAGCTTGCGTTCCAGATGCGCCCTCAGCTCGCCGTAATAGGCGGTGAGGAACGCCTTTGAATCGGCGGGCTCGACCTTGGCGCCGATCTTGCGGCCGATCGTTTCCGCCACTGCCTTCAGCGCGAAATAGTCGTCGCGGCGCAGCACTTCCTCCAGCTTGTGAAGCTCGGCGATGCCATAGGCATCCAGTTGTGCGGCGCTGAACTGGAAGCGGGCGGCGACTGGGTCCTTGCGCAGCGACAGATCCTCGACCAGCGCCACCTTCGGCGCCTCGACCACCCAGGTGCCGGCGAGCAGATCGCCGATTCTGAGCCGATCGCGGTTGAACAGCGGGAACAACGAGAACAGCAGCGCCCACACCAGGCCGAAGATCGTTGACAGCGTGTCGGCGACGCCGGCGCTGCCGCGCGCTGCAAGGATCGACAGAGGCAGGAACACCTCGATCTCGCGCATCAGGTTACGCGCGATGACCTGGTCCAGGGTGAGACCCGCGCCGCTGCGCGATGCAACCCGCACACCGACCATCCGCTTGCCTGGCGTCGCCGCCCGCCGGCCCCGCCTCGAAGGCGATGAAATAGACGTTGCGCAGCAGGAAGATGAAGATGATCCAGACGATGAAGAGCGGTTCCACGTCCCTCGCGCCAAGGCCACCCAGGCCGAAGATCGCGACGAGACTGACCACCACGGCGGCGACGATGATGATGACCACATCGAGCAGGAATCCCGAGGCCCGCGTGCCGGCATCCGCCAATTTCACGCGCAGGTCGACGCCCTCCGGCGTGACCAGCGGGCGCACCAGCGCGGCCGCGTTCCTAGCCGTTGCCATGCCGCACCATCCGCAACAGGTAGAAATAGCAGATCCAAAGCGCCAGCATGCCGCCGCCGATCGAATAGCGGGCGAGGTCGTTGGTGATCGTCTGCCGGCCGATGCCTTCGAGCAGGCCGGCAAACAGCAGCATCACCGCCACGCCGACCATGGCGGTTGCCGCCACGCGTCCGGCCCGTGCGGCCGCGGCCATGCGCGTCAGCTCGCCGGGAAAGGCGATGCTTGTGCCGATGCGCATGCCGGCGGCCCCTGCCATGGCGATCGCGAACAGCTCGGTCGTGCCGTGGATCGACAGCCAGCCGCCGAGCGCGAAGCCTAACCCCTTGGCCGCGTAGACCTGGAACAGCGCGCCCAGCATGCAGCCGTTCATCAGGATGATCAGCACGCTCGGCACCGCGAAGGCGAAACCGAGCGCAAAGGCGAGGATCGACACCTGCGTGTTGTGGGTGAAGAGGTAGGCGGCAAAGCCCGAGAGGAAGTGGTCGCCGCCGCCGTAAAGCACGCTGCGCAGCATCTCGGCGGACGAATCCGGATTGCGCCCGCCGGCCAGGCTCGGCGCGATGATGGCGTCGTACCAGCGCTTGTCGGAGGCAACCAGCCAATAGCCGGCAATAGCGCCGATCACCGTCAATGCGACGGACACCCAGACTTCGCGCCACAGGTCGCGGACCGCTGCCGGCCAGTCATGCAGGAAGAAGTCACCGATGCGCGTTCTCAACGATCGCCGCGCGCCATAAAGATAGAAATAGCCGCGCAGGCAGAGCGCTTCGAGATAGGCGATCAGCGCGTTGTCGAGCGAGGTCGCGCGCGCCACCGAAAGCGAGGACAGCGCCGAGCGGTAGAGCAGCGGCAGCGACAGAAGCTCATCTTCCGACAGCGCGCGCGGCGCCCGTTTCTCGACGCGGGCAAGCAGCGCCTCGAACGCCTTCCAGTCGGCCTCGCGCTCCTGGCGGAAGCTTGCCAGCGACTGGCGGACGGCATCGGTGCCGGCGGGCAGCGTCATAAGAGGTTTTCCTCCTTGAGCTGGATATAGCGCTCGACCAGCGCCGGGCCGAGGCGCTGGTGGTCGGCCTCGATGACATGTGCGCCGAGCAGCCTGAGGCGCCCGATCACCACCTGCCGCTGCCTGAGCAGGTCGCCGGCGGTGACCGCGCGGGCCACATCCTCGGGCGCAGCCGGCGCCATGTCGGCCAGCGTCTCCAACTCGACATCCTTCATCAGCATGAACAGCACCAGATGCCGCTCGGTCAGCCGGCCGACGGTGCGCAGCATCAGCTCGGCACTGATCGAATCGACGAAGTCGGTGAAGATGATGACCAGCGAGCGCCGATCGAGCTTTGCCGCAAGCGTCGTCAGCGCCAGCGTAAAATTGGTCTCCTCGGTCGAATAGTCGATCTCGGCCGCGCGCTTCTGGATCATGGTGAAGCTCGGCGAGCCGCGCACGGCGCCGCTGGAGACGCGCGGTCGGGAGTCGAAGGAAAACAGGCTGACGAGGTCGCCGCCCTTCAGCGCGATAAAGGCCGACAGCAGCGCGGCCGTCACCGCACGGTCGACCTTCGGCACGCCGGCGACCGGCTCGCACATCAGCCGGCCGCTGTCGATGGCCAGAACGATGTTGTTGTTCTCTTCGATCCGGAACTCGCGCGCCAAGAGCTTGCCGTGACGGGCGCTGCGCTTCCAGTCGATCATGCGCCGGCCCATGCCGGGCTGATACTCCTTCAGCGCCTCGAACTCGCGTCCCTGGCCGGCGCGCTTCTGCGTGTGACCGTCGGCGAGGGCGGAGCGCTGCAGCAGCGTGATCGCCTCGTCGCGCGCGCGGCTGACATCGGGCAGCACCGCAATCTTGCGGTCCATCGGCAGCACGACCTGGTTCCAGATCAGCCCGAACGGCCCCTGCCAGCGCAGCCACAGGCGATCGAAGCTGGCGATGCCGCGCCGAATGGCGTCGAATTCGAGGTCGAGCGTGCCGCCACTCGCCGGCAGCGCGCCGCCGGTGCCGTTGACCGGCGAAAGCCGCTGGTCGTGCCCGACGCGCGCCTGCAGCCGACGCGGCCGCGCGCCGAGCCCCGCCGCGATGTGCAGCGTGAACCGCCCGCCGACGCCGACCTGCGGCGGTGCGGTGAGCGTGGCGCTAAGCGAGGCGCGGCCGCGCCCGGCCGCCGCATCGACCGCCAGGAAGGCGATGAGCACGCAGATCCACAGTAGGCCGAGATACCAGACATGCGGCAGCGCGAGCGCGATCAGGAAGGCGGGGATCGCCCCCGCCGCCGCTGCCCAGACCGCTCTGCCGCTCGGACAGATCACCGCGGCGCTTCCGTCTGCTCGACGAGGTCGGAAACGATCTGCTCCACCAGCCGCCCGTCGATCTGCGCCGCCGGCGAAAGGATGACGCGGTGGCGCAGCGTCGGCACGGCGAGCGCCTTGACGTCGTCGGGGATGACATAGCTGCGGCCGTCGAGCGCCGCCCTGGCGCGCGCCGCCCGCGCCAGCATGGCGCCCGCGCGTGGGCTGGCGCCGACTTCGAGGTCCGGGCTTTCGCGTGTGCCGCGCACCAGGGCCGCTATATAGCCGACGACATCGTCGACCAGCGTGACGCCACCGACGGTCGCCAACGCTGCCTCGAGCGTCTTGCGGTCCGTCTGGGCCGTGATGCCGTACTGTTTGATGTCATGCGAGTCAGAGCCGCCGCCGTGATGGGCGATGATGGCGCGTTCTTCCGTGAGGTCCGGATAGCTGACCCGATGCTTGAACAGGAAGCGGTCGAGCTGCGCTTCGGGCAGCGGATAGACCCCCTGATGCTCGATCGGGTTCTGCGTCGCCACCACCATGAAGTTGCGGCCGAGCGAATGCGTGGTGCCGTCGAAGGTGACGGCGTGCTCCTGCATGGCTTCGAGCAGCGCGGCTTGGGTCTTCGGCGGCGTGCGGTTGATCTCGTCGGCGAGCAAGAGGTCGCAGAAGATCGGGCCGCGCGTCAGCGTGAACTGGCCGCTCTGGAAATTGTAGATGTTGGAGCCGACGATGTCGCCGGGCATCAGGTCGGGCGTGAACTGGATGCGCCCATAGGAGACGCCAAGCGCCTGCGCGAAGCAGCGCGCGGTCATGGTCTTGGCCGTGCCCGGCGGGCCTTCGAGCAATATATGCCCGCCGGCGAACAGCGCCGTCAGCATCAGATCGACCGTGTCGCGCTGACCGGTGATCGCTTTCGCCACTTCCTCCCTGATCGCGCTCGCCAGGGCCTTTACATTATCGACGTTCACCAAGCCTCCTTGCCGTCCAGTCATGCAGCTCTTCCGCTGCTTCATGCATTGCGGCCAACGTTTTGGAATCGTTTGCAGCTTTGAACCGCTGGGCGAAGCTATGCGCTTCGCCTTTGTCGCGGGAATCCAGCCAGCGGTCGAGCGTCTCGCCCTGCAGTCCGTGCGGCGCGCCGAGCAGCGCCGCGGCGCGCTGGCGCATCAGCGCCGCGTAGCGGTCGCCGAGCCCTTGCAGCCGTCCGGCCCGCTTCAAGAGCATGGCAGTGGTGTCGACCAGCGCCCGCTTGCCGAAGGCGATGGCGCGCCCTTCGGTGCGCGGCGGCCCGAAGCGGCCGAGCCCATGCAGGAAGGCGAGCGCGGCCGCGGTCAGCACCGACAAAGTCAGCGCCAGGAAGGGCGGCTCGACCAGGAGCTTGCCGAGGTCGTAGTTCTGGCCGATGCCGTGCAGCGTCAGGTCGAACAAGACCGCCCCCTTGGCGGGTTCGAGCATCGCGATCAAGTCGAGCGCGGCGGCCGCCTTTTGCGGATCCTTCAGCGCTGCGTTGTTGATGAGATCGGGGTCGGTCAGGATGTAGAAGGGCTCGTCGTCAAGCTCGGTAAGGATAGCCTTACCGTCACCTGCAGAGATCAGCGCATGCTCGTCGGCCACCCACTGCAGCTGGTCGGGCACGGCGATCTTGCGGCCTTCGACATCGATCTTGTCGACGGTTGGCTTGCCGTCGCCGAGCTTCGCCTTGGCGAGGCGCCCAAGCCAGTCGTTGACCACGGTGTTTGGCAGCCGCTCAACCTTTGTCTCCCAGCCCTCATGGCCGGCTTGTGGAATGGTGACCCATTTCGGCAGCACGAACAACGTGTCCTTGCCGGAGCGCAGCTTGACAATGCGCTGGACGGCAGCCGGGTCGCTGTCCGGCGCGATGGTGACGATCAGCAGAAAGGTGGACGCCACAGGCGATTCCAGATCCTTCTCGCCGCGCGCCATGGGCGGCGCCTGGCCATTGGTGAGCTTCAGCCATTCGACAAGCCCGGCATAGCCGGTGCCGCCCTTGGAGAACGGCGTGGCGCCACCCTCGGGTTGGCGGAAGTCGGGAGCGTAGGTCGAGAGCAGGAAGAAGCCGGCCGCCGCCAGCAGGCTGGCGAAGATGCCCCAGAACAGCGTCCTGCGGCTGAACGGCGCCTCGGCTGCCTCGGTCGACTCCGCGCTCATGCCCAGGCATCCCGGAAGGCGAAGCGCTCATAGGCGCCGCGCGCCTGTTGCCAGCCCTCGGCGCCGACGGGACGGCGTGCAAACAGAGCCGCCTCGACGATGCGCGCGATCTCGCTGAAGGCTGCGCGGGGGCGGGACGGGATGGAGCTCGCGGCCGCGATGTCGCGCGCGGTCAGCGACGGGCGCAGGAAGTCGGGCAGGCGGGTGGCGATGTCGGCGACGCTGCGGCGGAGCAGAAGATGCACCGCCTCGTCGTAGTCGCCGCGCGCGGCGAGCGCGTCGGCTTCGGAAAGCAGGATCTGGGCCGCGCCGGCATCGGGGCGCCATTCCTCGGTCGCCTCGGGTGCCTGGCGCTTGCGCCGCCAGGGCAGGCGCCAGGCGACGCCTCGCGCTTCAAGGATGAGCAGAAACGCGATGATCGCGACGCCGATGATCACCGCGCCCCAGAACAGATAGATCATGTAAGGCCCGAGCTTGGCTAGGGCCTCGATCAGGGGCTTCAGCCATTCCGGCGGTTCCGGCCGCACCAGCCCCGGCAGGTCGAACTGGATCGAATCGTCCGCCAGCAGCTGCTTATGCATCTTGGCCAGCCATTCGGCGTCGGATGTGCCCGGCTGTGCGACTGTCACCCGCTCGTTCCCCCTGCAACCTGCGGTTCGCTACCGACACTGGCAATGCTGCATGATAATTGCAAGTGCACTGGACGCGGCCCATCAATCTTGGCAAATTTACTTTGAAGTTGCCGAATTGGATGCGGCGGCGGCTCGGGGGAAACTATCATGACCACCGCGACATTGGGACGGCCAGGCAGATTCGAGATCGGCAGGGTGTTCAACAGCACCTTCGGGGTGATCACGCGCAACATCGGACTCTGTGTCGGGCTCGCGCTTTTGTTCTCGGGGCTGCCGACGTTTCTCTTTCAGCTCTGGAACGAAGCCAGGGTGAGCAAGCTGGCGGGCGGGGATCCTTCCAACCTCGCCCTGGCCGACCCGAATGTGGTGATCAGGGATTCACTTTTCACCGTTGTCTTTGCTCTTGTTTATTTCATCTTGTCGTTGCTTCTGCAGTCGGCGCTGGTCAGGGCAACGATCGAAGACTTGAACGGCAAGAAGCCCGGCTTCGGCGACAGCGTTCAGATCGCGCTCCAGTGCCTGTTGCCGACGGTGGGGATAGGAATTCTGGTTGCGCTCGGCGCAGGCATCGCCTCCCTGGCGCTGCTGGTGCCCGGCATCATTCTGTGGCTCGGCTGGTCGGTCTCGGTGCCGGTCCTTGTGCAGGAGCGTCGCGGCGTGTTCGGCTCGATGTCGCGCAGTCGGGCGTTGACCAAGGGCAATCGCTGGTCGCTTTTCGGCCTGTTCGTGATCCTTTTCATACTTGCCATGGTCGTCCAAGCGTTTCTTGGCACCTTCGTCTATCTCTTCGGCGCCGGCATTATCGGATCCGTGGTCGGCGCCGTGGTTTCCGCCGTGATGTCCACGGTCATGTCCACCGCCACCGCCGTCAGCTATGTCGAGCTGCGCCAGGCGAAGGAAGGCACCAGCGTCGAGGAACTGGCGGAGATCTTCTCGTAGAGAATGTCTGACGGATCCCCGCGTTCCGAGCCGGTCGGGCGCAATCTGAGTTGAAAGGCGAGGACTTGGCAAACGCTTCTCAGCCGTCGAACCGCGAAGGGTGAAACGGCTGAAGCAGTGGACTGGCCTCGCCGCTGACGATCTCGCCGGCCAGCAAGTCGCCCGCGATAAGGCCAAGCGTCGCGCCGCTGTGGCTGAAGACGACGTGATAGCCGGGGATGCCGGTCAACTGGCCGATCACCGGCTCGCCATCCGCGGGAATTGGCTTGGGGCCCATGTGATGGCTCTCCAGAACAAGCGTCGGGTTGCCCTCCAGCACTCTGGAGCCTTCCTCGAGCAGCCCCGCGATCGTGGACGGCTTCGCCTCGTAAGTGCCGTCGTCGCGCACGATGACTTCGTCCTCGGACCAAGCCGAGTCGAGCGCGAAGGCGCCGTTCGGCGTTGGCCGGATGGCGACGCGCGGCGTGTTGAGAACGGCGCGCAGCGGATGCGCGATCGGTTTGGTGAAGACGAGCAGGGCGCGCGTCGTGCCGTCGCCGATGCGCCGGCCGACCTTGGCCGCCATGCCCGGCACCGCGGAGCCCGTCGCTACCGCCACGGCATCGGCCTCGACCACCTGGCCGGAAGCGGTCCTCACGCCGCTCACGCGACCATTGGCCAGCGTGACGTCGGCGGCGCCGGCGTCGGTGAGGACACGGCCGCCGCGTTCGCGAAATTCCTGCAGCAGCAGGCCGATGAGCGACGGCAGGTCGACCCAACCTTCACCGGCATTGAAGATCGCGCCTTGGCGAGGCACGGCGCTGGCGTCGACGCCCGGCATGACGGCGGCGATATCGTCCGGGGTGAGCAAGCGCGTCTGGTAGCCGATCGACTGTTCATGGCGGAAGATTTCCTGGATCTGGTTGGCAGCATCGTCGGCATCCCAGGTCAGCCCGCCGTCGAGGCGCAGCCAGGCGCCGCAGTCATGCTTCGCCGCAAACGCCCTGTAGCGCTCGAGGCCCTGGACTCGGAGCCGGTGATAGGCTGCCGAGCGCTTGCGCGCCGAATTGAGCCAGGCGAGCGAACGCGACGATGCACCATTGGCGACCAGGCCGTCCGTAACGATGGTCGTTGCCGCGCCGAGCCGAGCGAGATGGACGGCGGTGGAGACGCCGAAGATGCCGCCGCCGATGACGGCGACCTTGAGAGCGGATTTATCGGTCATGGATACAGCTTTCGATGGTCAGACTATGGTTTGGGAGATGCGCCGGGCTCGGCCGGCGCGGCAAGAAAATCGTTCACAGCACCTCGGCGAGGAATTGCTTGAGCCGCGGGCTTTTCGGCCTGTCGAAGATTTCCGCCGGCGGCCCGACCTCGACGATGCGGCCCTCGTCCATGAAGGCGACCTGATCGGCCACCTTGCGGGCAAAGCCCATCTCATGGGTGACGACGATCATCGTCATGCCGCGCCGGCCAAGATCGGCCATCAGATTCAGGACGCCCTTGACGAGTTCGGGATCGAGAGCGCTGGTCACCTCGTCGAAGAGGATGACTTCGGGGTCCATCGCCAGCGCGCGGGCGATGGCCACGCGCTGCTGCTGACCGCCCGACAGGCGGCTCGGCCGATAATCCGCGCGCGCGGCCAGGCCCACCTCCGCGAGGCGCGCTTCGGCCGTGTGCCTTGCGTGGCTGCCCGCCATGCCTTTGATCTTGGTCAGCGCCAGCATGACGTTCTCGATTGCGGTGTGGTTCGGGAACAGGTTGAAATGCTGGAAGACCATGCCGACGCGACGGCGCAGCCTTTCCGGCCTCATCGCCAGGATGCTTTCGCCGTCCAGCAGCACGTCGCCGGCCTTCGGCTCGACCAACCGGTTGAGGCAGCGCAGCAGCGTCGATTTCCCCGAGCCCGACGGACCGATGACGCAGGTGACCGTTCCCGGCTCGACCTTGAGCCGGATCTTTTTCAGCACCTGCAATTCGCCGTAGGCCATGTCGAGATCGCAAACCTCGAGGCTGCCGGCCTTGATGGCGGGCCGTGCCGTGCCGGGTTTGGCTTTACCTGTCGTGTCCTTCAATTCGCCGACCTCGACGAGCCCGCTGACGACCCCGGCCGGCTTCTGCTTGCCGAGCCGCAGTCGGTTATCGATGTGGTTGACCACATGGGTCAGCGGCACCGTGATGATCAGATAGAACATGCCGGCCAGGAGCAGCGGCGACAGGTTGCCGGTGACCACCGCCTGGTCCTGGCCGATGCGGAAAATCTCACGCTCGGAGGCCAGCAGCCCGAGGAAGTAGACAAGGCTGGAATCCTTGACGTTGCCGATGAACTGGTTGACGAGGGCAGGCAGCACGCGGCGCACACCCTGCGGGATCACGATCAGCCGCATGCCCTGGCCGTAGCTCATGCTGAGCGCGCGGCACGCTTCCATCTGGCCGCTCTCGACGCTCTGGATGCCTGAGCGGAAGATCTCGCCGATATAGGCGCCGGCGATCAGGCTGAGCGCCACGATGCCGAGCGGGTAGGGCGAAGGGCCGAATATCTCGCGGCCGATGCGGGCGAAGCCTTGTCCGATCAGGAGAATGGTGAGGATCGCCGGCAGCCCGCGAAAAATGTCGGTGTAGATGCGTGCAGGGATGCGCAGCCAGGCGGAGCGCGAGATACCCATTATGGCGAGCACCATGCCGATGAGGATGCCGAGCACCGTCGATGCCGCGGCGAGGATCAGGGTGTTCTTCAACCCGACGGCAAGCAGCGCAGGCAGCACCGATGCCATCGCTTCCCAGTCGAAGAAGCTTCGTTGAAGGTTATCGAGCCAATCCATTCGTCAACCTGCCTTGCACGGAGGCGCAAACGCCGCCTCGCGATCTCTCACAGCCTGCCGGAGGGACCGCCGGCATTCGCGCCGGCGGCGGTTACGCAGGTCAGTTCTTCTTGGGCAGATATTGCTCCGGCATCGGCGATCCGGGGAACCATTTCTGATAGAGGTCGCGCCAGGTGCCGTCCTGCATGGCTTCGTGAATGCCCTTGTTGAGCGCTTCGCGGAAGGCATCGTTGCCCTTGCGCACGACAAAGCCCGCGGGAGCGTCGAAGGACGGGATGTTGATCGCGATCTTCAGGGCCGAATAGCGCTCGCCATATTGTTTGGCCGCCTCATAGTCGAGGAAGTGACCGTCGACCGTGCCGTTGTTGAGCGCGGCTATTGCCGAGTTGTTGTCGGGAAACTTGACCAGGTCGGTGTTTGGGAAATTCTTGGTGGCGTAGATCTCCTGCAGCGTGCCCTGCACGACGCCGAGGCGCTTGCCGGCGAGACCCTCCGCCGAGGTGATCTTGGGGTCGGAGGTCAGAACCGACAGGTAGCCGGCGAGATAGCCATCGGAGAAGTCGACGGTTTGCTTGCGCTTCTCCGTGGTGCCGATGGCCGCGACCGCGACGTCGAAGCGCTGGTTGGCGACCGACGGCATCAGCGCAGAGAATTCCTGGCCGGTGAAGGTCACCTGGTCAGGCTTGAAGCCCATCCGGCCCACCACGTTCACGAAGAACTCGAGATCGAAGCCGGTGAACTTGCCGTCGGCCGTGGTGAAGGCATAGGGCTTGGCGTCGCCCATCGTGCCGACGCTGATCACCTTGGGATCGATGAGATTGTATGGATTGTCTGCTGCCCATGCCTTTGGCAAGGAGAGGGCAGCCAGCGCGATGGCGAAGATGACCGAGCCGATGCGCTGCCGCGGGCTTGGTGTGAAAAGACCTCTGATATTCATGGCAGTTCTCCACTCTGAAGATCGGTTCCGTGCGGGGGGCACAGTGAACAGTTTCTGTACGGCTTGCGATCCGACGCTTCTGGGCGTTCTTTTTATCGTGAGACCGGTCTCAAAGTCGAATGAGACCGGTCTCTTGACATTTGTAGGCACAGCTACGACGATCCGTCAACGAGTTTGAAAAGCGATTTTTCCACAATGAAGCGCCCGCCCAAGGTTCCCTCGATCACCGTCAGCGACGTCGCCCGCGAGGCGAAGGTTTCGAAGGCGACCGCCGCGCGCGTGCTGGGCGGCTATGGTACCGTGAGCGATACAGTCCGCACGGCCGTGCTCGAAGCGGCAAAGACGCTCGACTATCGGCCGAACGAGCTCGCCCGTAGCATGACGACCGGCCGTTCGGGCAGCATCGGCGTCGTCGTCGGCGACATCGAGAACCCGTTCTTCTCGCTCGCGGTGCGCGGCATAAGCGACGTCGCGCGGCTATCCGGCATCAACGTCATCCTCGCCAATTCGGGCGAGGAGGTCGAAGCGGAGAAGAGCGCGATACGCGTTCTGATGGCAAAGCAGGTCGATGGCCTGATCGTCACTCCCGCCCAGTCCGGCGACATCGCCCACCTGAAGGAGATCGCTTGCCCGCTGGCGCTGCTCGACCGGGCGCTGCCGGAGCTCGATGTCGACACGGTAACGGTCGACGACCGCACTGCCGCGCTGCGCGCCACGCGCATGTTGACGCAGGCCGGGCACCGTAGGATCGCCTATGTCACCGCCGCGGTGCTGTCCGGGGATTTTCGCGGCGCCGAGTCCAGGATCAACACCTCCACCGTGCGCGAGCGCATCCTGGGCTTCCTCGAAGCTTGTCGCGAAGCCGGGATCGAGGGAGCGGAGCGCAACATCCATTTCGGCAGCGGGCGGTCGCAGAGCGCGCACGCCGTGCTCCTGAACCTGCTCCGCGGCGCCGATAGGCCGACAGCGATACTGGCCTCCGACAGCGTCGTGGCGCTCGATCTTTTCAAGGCGATCCGCGAATGCGGCCTCGGCATACCGCGCGACATATCGCTGATCACCTTCCATGATGCCGACTGGACGAGCGTGACGACGCCGCCCATCACCGTCATCGACCAGCCGGTCTATGCGCTCGGGAAATCCGTGGCGGAGCTGCTGATACGCCGCCTCAAGGGCGATGACCGGCCGCCCGAAAGGATCGTGCTGCCGACGGCGATTATCGAACGGATGTCGGTGGGCGGGCGCCCGAGCCAACCTGGCGATCGGTCCTGATTCTTGGGAGCAATTGCTGACCGGCCGACGCGGCTCCGCTGGGCCACGCCGGCCGTCTCGGTCCCGGGAGGGATCAGCTCTCCAGCCAGACTTTTTCGAAATGCTGCTCGAGCGCCTGGTGCTGCTCGCACCCGTTCACGCCTTTGCGGTAGGTGCGGTAGACCGAGCGCCAGTAGGGCTGGATGATGACGCCTGAGTCGCGCAGGTTCTGCTCGATCTTGGCCATGATCTCCTTTCGTGCCGCAGCGTCGGGCGTAGCAAGCGCTTTGTCGAGAAGCTCGTCGAACTCCTTGTTCGAATAGGCGCTTTCGTTCCACGCCGCGCCCGATTTGTAGGCAAGCGCCAGAACCTGGACCCCGAGCGGACGGCCGAGCCACTCGGTGCAGGAATAGGGGAACTTGCTCCAGTCGTTCCAGAAGGTCGCGGCTGGCAGCACGGTGCGCTTGATCTTGAGACCCGCCTCACGGATTTGGGCTGCGATCGCGTCGGCCGTGCTCTTCTGCCATTCGACGTCGACGGAGATCAGCTCATACTCGTGGTCGCTCTTGCCGGCTTCGGCGAGCAGCTTCTTGGCTGCCTCCACATCGCGCTTGGCCGGGCCGATATCGGCGAACTCCGGATGCATCGGGCCGACATGGTGGTTGTCGGCGGGCTTGCCCCGGCCGTCGAGGCCAAGCTTCAGCACTGCCGCATTGTCGACGGCAAGCTGGGCGGCGCGGCGTACCTTGACGTCGCCATAGGGCGCATTGCCGACATTGAAGCGCGCCACGATGGTCGAGCCGGTGGCGATCTCGGAATTTTTCAGCCCCATCTGCTCGGTCTGCGACACGGCATCGGAAGCCGTTTCGTGGTCGGTGTCGATCTCGCCGGATTCGAAGGCCGACAGCATGGCATTGGGGTCGGAGCCGTAATCGACCCATTTGATGCCGTCGAGGTAGAACTCGCCCTTCCACCACGGCTTGTCCTTGCGCTTCACCTCAGCACCAGTCTCTGCGTCCCAACTCACCAGCTCGCAGGGGCCGGTGGTGATGGCCAAAGCCTTCTTCGGATCGGTGTCACCCTCATAGGAGCGGTGCATGATCAGCGCCGGATAGTCGGCCATGCCGGCAATCAGCGAGATGTCGGGCTTGGGCAGGTTGAGCTTGACGGTGTAGTCGTCGACCTTCTCAATGCCGCCGTCGACCGGCTTCTTGGTGTCGGCGTTGACCAGCGCGCCCATGCGGGCTGCGACCGAATTGCCGGCGACGGACGCATCGCACCAGCGGTTGAGGTTGTGGATCACGTCGTCGGCGTTGAAGGTGTCGCCGTTCGACCAGGTGATGCCCTTGCGCACGTGCAGCGTGATCGTCTTGGCATCGTCGCTGGTCTCCCAGCTTTCCAGCAGCCACGGCTCGAAGGTGAAGTCGGTTTTCCAGCGCACCAGATATTCGTTGCAATGGCGCGCGACATTCGACATCTCGACACCGTCGAAGGTGCGCGGATCCTTGAAACCCTTCACGTTCATCGCCACGCGCAGCACACCGCCGCGCTTCGGTTCCTGGGCCTTGGCAGGCGAGGGGGCGATCCCGCCCAGAGCCAGCGCGCCGGCGGCGCTCACTCCGAGGCCCGCCATGAGCGCAAGATATTCGCGCCGGCTGATCGCGCCTTTCTTGAAATCGTCGGCGGTCGGCTTGGCCCGCGGGTGCAGTTTTCTGTCGGTCAGCATGAATTTCATCGTCGTTCCCTCTTTTGTTGGTACATGTCGCCCGCGCAGCGGTTTTGGGGCAACGACATGCACGAAAACCTAGTGCGCGCCCCGGTTGCGGCCAGGCGCGGGAGCGGGTGCGACCGCCGGGGCGCCGTTGCCTGCCAAACGATGATAGGTCTGCATTCCGCAGCGAAATGTTTGGTTTTCCGCAGTTCTTGTGCGCTGTTCCGCAGGCCTTTTCTCTCCCCTTGCGGGAGAGAAAGCATTTTCCTGCATTTGCGAGCGGGCTTGTCCCCGAGCAAGTGCTTGGAAAATGCAAAGTGAGGGGATTTCTCAGGGTGCAGACCGCTACTTCTTCGTAGGCCGCAGTGCCCCTCACTTGCGATTTCTAACACTTAGCCTTCGGCTAAGATGTTGAAATCGCTTTCTCCCCCACCAAGGGGGAGATGGCGCCCAGCCCGGCGATGTCGCCAATGATCCTCGCAAACGCATCCGCCGCCCTCGGCACCGTCGGGCGGGCGCGCAGAAAACTGTGCACCAGACGCGGCTCCTCGCGCCACGAGGCGCAGCCGCCGGCGGCGCGGATCTTGTCGCGATAGGCCTCGCCGTCCGACGACAGCGGATCGCACTCGGCGGTGACGATGACCGTCGGTGGCAGACCGGAGAAATCGCGATCCCTGAGCGGCGAAAAGGTAGGGTCGTCGGGCGACTGCCGCGGCGCCGAGCGGGTGCCACGGTAGAAGTCGATATCGGCGAGCGAAAGCAGCGGCGCCTCGGGGTGCTCGACATGGGAGCGGCCGGTCTCGTGGCCGCCGAGCTCGGGATAGATCAGCATCTGGCCGATCGCATGCCGGGCGTGACGCCGCGTCGCCTGCGCCACCGCCGCGGCGAGATTGCCGCCGGCGCTCTCGCCGCAGAGCAGGATCGGCAGCGCGCTGGTCGCCGCGACCCATTCGAACACCGCCAGCGCATCGTCGAAGGAGGCGGGATGCAAGTGCTCCGGCGCAAGGCGATAGTCGGCCGACACCACTTCGAAGCCGGTGCCGGCGCAAATTTCGGCACAGATATCGTCATGACTGTCGAGATCACCGAGCACGAAGCCGCCGCCGTGATAGTAGACGACGATTGCCGCTGCCGCGCTGTCCGCCATGCGGTAACGCCGGACCGGAATGGCATGCGCGCTCGAGGCGACGAGGCAGTCGCTGCTGGTCACCCCTTCGGGGCGACCCCGGTGGAACGCGGCGCACATTCGGTTGTAGACCGCGCGCTGCTCGGCAATCGGCGCAGCCATGATCTCCGGCGGGTACCAGCCATTGACCTTGTCGATATAGCTCCAGAGTTCCGCATCGAGCAGGGCGGCATATTTGCCGCGCTTTGACCGGTCGGACGGGCCACTCGCCATCGCCAGCGTCAGAGCTCGGCGTAGAGCTGCGCCGCGTTCTCGAAGGTGAAGCGCAGCGGCACCGAGCCCTCGACCTGCCAAACGCTCACCGTATCGCCGGCCATCAGCCGGCAGGCGTCCAGCGTGTTGGTGACGCCGCCGCCATAGAGCCGGTTGGCGAGGTTGAGGATGCCGGTCTGGTGCATGGCGGCGGTGGCGCTGCCGCAGGCATCCTTGACCAGCAGCACGCGGAAGCCGAGCGCTATGGCGTCCTTCACCGTGGCGTCGATGCAGGCCTCGGTCCACACGCCGACAATGATCAGCCATTCGATGCCGGCGGCCTGTAGCTTAATGGCGAAATCGCCCTTGCCGAAGACGCTTGCTTCCTGCTTGACCAGCATCGCTTCGCCGTCTCGCGGCGAGACCTCGTGGCAGATCGCTACCAGCGGGTCGTCCTTGTCGGAGAAGGCCGACTTGCCGCTGTCATCTACCGGGTGGAACGGCCGCGCCTCGGCCAGATCGACGATATAGGCCCAGTGGTAGAGCGGCACGAAATTGCGCCGCGCCGCCGCCTGCAGGTGCTGGACGTTGGCGAGGATCTCGGCAAAACCCTCGACCAGATAGCGCTTGTCCAAGCGATGCTCCTCCTGGAGATCGACGAACACCGCGGCCACCGTGCCACGCCGAATGGAGATAGGATTCTTCATGCAAATGATCTCTAAGGGGTGCGGTGAGGCATCGGAATGTGCCGCAGCCTATCAGCTTCGTCATTCCAGGGCGTAGCAGCCGCGAAGCGGCGTCGCGAAGACCCTGGAATCCATGCCGTTGCGTTCATCGAAGAGTGCGGCCCAACAGAATTCTGTACCGTTGCAACGCTTCGTCGTAACGGCATGGATTCCAGGGTCTGCGCCGCGTCGCTACGCTCCTTGCTCCGCCCTAGAATGACGACGGCAGGTACGCCACGGCTAGTCTTGAAGCTTTGCGATATCGCACCCCAGCTGGCAGCAGACTCCGGCATCACTTTGCTCATTCCAAAAATTCGTCTTCATAAGGGAAGCGCGAGAGCAGCTCGGTGCCGGTCTCGGTGATCAGGATCTCGTCCTCCAGCTTGACACCCTCGCGGCCGCCTTTCTCGCCGATATAGCTTTCGACGCTGACCACCATGCCGGGCACGATGATGCCGTCGCGGCCATAGGTCTCGTAATCCATGGCATGGGCGATGAAAGGCGTCTCGCCATGCATGCCGACGCCGTGCATGACCGAGGTGTAGCGCTGGTCGACAAAGCGTTCCGGGATCTTCCAGGCCTTCTCGGCGATCTCGCGAAAGGCCATGCCGGGCTTCACCACCCCGATGTTGTGCTGCACCTGGTCGTGCGCCATGCGGTAGAGCGACTTCTGGTAGGGCGTCGGCTTGCCCGGGCCGCAGCGGAAGGTGCGCGAGAAGTCGGAATAGTAGCCGTAGCAGCCGATCGTGTCGGTATCGAGCGCGACCAGCTCGCCCGGCCTGATCTTGCGGCTGCTCGCCTCGTTGAACCACGGATTGGTGCGCTGTCCCGAAGTGAGCAGGCGGGTCTCGATGAACTCGCCGCCCTGGCGGATCACCTCATGGTACATGATGGCGAACAGCTCGTTCTCGGAAACGCCGGGCTTGATCGCCTCGCGTACGGCCGCCACCGCGGCTTCAGCGCCCGCCATCGAAGCCTGCAGGCACTTCACTTCCTCCGGCGTCTTCACCGCGCGCACCGCAAGAATCTCGCCCTGGCAGTCCTTGACCTCGCAGCCGCGCTTTTCCAGCGCCAGCGCCTGCAGATGGCTGCAGCGGTCGAGGCCGAGCTTCATCGAGCCGCCGCCATGCTTCTTCAGAAGCTCGGTGATCTCGTCGGCGAATGGCCCGGCGGTCTCGTCGTCGCGGCCGGAGACTGACGACCAAACGAGCTTCGACGGCCGCGCCTCGTCGATCGTGTCGAGCACCATCGAGACATGGTAGCTTTGCGGGTACTCGAACAGCACGACCGGCCCCTCGGTGGGCACGAAAAAATAGCGCGTGGAGTTGCGCAGGAAATAGCCGAACATGTTGCGCGAGCCGGTGGCATAGCGCTGGTTGTAGGGGTCGAACAGAACGACCGCGCCGTAGCCCGCCTCGCGCATCCAGGCGCGCAACTTGGCAAGCCGCCCCTTGCGCAGCGCGTCGGCGTCGATGAAGGACGGCTCGGTGTCGGACAGCCACATGCCGCCGGCTGGATCAGCCGCCGCAGGGTGGCGCATGCGGTCCTTGAAGTCCACATCCTCGGTGCTGTCGGGGTCGAATACGACGATGCTCATGGCGGGCCTCCTGTTCCGGGGAAGATAGCTGGGCGGGGTCTGGAGCTTGTGCGACATTCCGCAGATGTTGTGCTGGATGCCGCAGGCGTGCTTTTCGTCCAACTGCAACGCTGGCGGGACAGCACCCCCCTCTGTCCTGCTGGACATCTCCCCCGCAAGGGGGGAGATCAGCAGCTCCGCTCGACGGCACTCTTCCGCAATATTGGCGATTGGCGAAAGCGGCGGTGACATCCAATCTCCCCCC
>LM655186.1:264-38310 GCA_000824825.2 Mesorhizobium sp. ORS 3324 | reverse complement strand
AGAGGGGGGTGTGACGGAACTCGGCCTACTGAGAGACGGCGCTTAATGCCTCCGCATCGCCTTAGGCGCGCGCCCATGCTCCTCGCGAAAAGCCCTCGCAAAACTCGACATCGAGGCAAAGCCGCAGGCCAGCGCGACGTCGCGTACCATCAGCGTCGAATGCGCCAAAAGGTCGGCGGCACGCTTCAGCCTGAGCCGCCGGTAATAGCCGTTGGGCGAGATGTCCAACTCGGCGCGGAAATTGCGCTCGAGCTTGTCGGGCGACACGCCGAGCCGCTCCGCCAGTTCCGCCATGCCGAGCCGCTCCTCGACCGCATCCTCCATGATGGCAATGGCCGACAGCACCAGCTCGTTCTGGACGCCTGTGCGCAGGCGCAGCGGCATCAGCTTGCGGTCCACGCTCGATCGCAGCGGCGAGTGCACGAACCATTCCGCGACGCCCGCCGCGAGCTCGGCGCCGTAGTCGCGCGTGATGATCTCCAGCATCATGTCGAGGCTGCCGACGCCGCCGGCAGAGGTAAAACGCTTGCGGTCGATGACGAAAAGGTCGCGCCTGAGCTCGATATCCGGGAAAGCTTCGGTGAAGGCCGCTTGGCTCGTCCAGTGCAAGGTGCAGGCATGGCCGTCGAGCAGGCCGGCGCGGGCGAGGAAGAAGGCGGCATCCGCCACGGCACCGATATGCGCGCCGCCGCGCAGGCTTTTGCGGATCCAGCTCATCGCTTCGTCGGCCACGATATGATCGGCATCGCCGCCGGAGCAGACGACGATGCGGTCGACCTTCGGTGCGTCGGAAGCAGAGAAGCCGGGCTGGATGACGACGCCGTTGGAGGCTTCGACTGTGCCCTTATCGGCGCCGACGATCACCCAGCGATAGCAGTCGCGCTTGGCCAGGATGTTGGTGGCGCGCAGCGGTTCGATAACGGAAGAAAACGCCATCATCGGAAAGCCGGGAAAGACCAGCACCGCGAAGGTGAGGGGAGCTTCGCCCGTAGATGGCTTTGTCTGCGTCCGCGGGTTCATGGCCGGCGGCCGTAGCGGGGCAGCACGATGTCGGCGGTGAGTGGCGCGAGCTCCATGCCGCTCGCGAGATCCGGGCTCAGCCAGATCATCTCCTCGATCTCGGCCGCCGGGATCGGCTCGCCGGCGATCGACAGCTCGAAGAGTTCGGCTTCGACATGCGCATCCGGCTCGTTGGCGGCCGGCGCCGGGAAGGAGCCGAGATGCGCGGCCGCGGCCGGATCGACGACGATGCCCAATTCCTCCCGCAATTCGCGCGCAAGAGCGACGGCTGGCGCCTCGCCCGGCTCGATCTTGCCGCCGGCCTGCATGAAGACGCTGGTGCCGCGCTTGCGCACCAGAAGCAGCTTGCCGCTGTCATCCCGGATCACGGCGGCGGCGATCCGGATCGTTCTGGCCCCCACTGTTCTGGAACGGCTGGAAGTCACGATAGGCTGTTCCCCGGCGGCGGCTTTGGTGGCAGAGAGGGCGGGACTGTAGCGGGCGCATCGGCGCCCTTGCAACGGAGAAGCGACCAAGATGTTTGCGGCAACGGCCATCGACACGAGCAACAAGCCGGCTTTCTACAATGAGTTGGCCACGCAATTGAAAGCGCTGCTGGAAGGCGAGCGCGACTCGATCGCCAATGCCGCCAACACCTCGGCGCTGATCTATCAGATGGTGCCCGACTTGAACTGGGCGGGCTTCTATTTCCTTCAGTCGGACGACGAGCTGGTGCTCGGCCCCTTCCAGGGCAAGCCGGCCTGCGTGCGCATCAAGGTCGGCAAAGGCGTCTGCGGCACGGCGGTCGATCTCGACATGTCGATGCTGATCAAGGATGTGCACGAATTCTCCGGCCACATCGCCTGCGATGCCGACTCGCGCTCGGAACTGGTCGTGCTGTTGCGCGACGCCAACGGCGTGTTCGGCGTGCTCGATCTCGACAGCCCGCTACCTGGCCGCTTCGACAAGGACGATCAGGCCGGCATCGAGAAGCTGGCTGCGATCTATGTCGCGGCGAGTTCCTTCGGCGACTAGATGAGCTTGACCAGCGTCAGGCTGAACGCTGCGATGAAGATGAAGGCCGAGAAGGCCAGCGCCAGCGGGCGCAGGCCGCGCGAGCGCAGCTGCGAGATGTCGGCCTGAAGACCCATGGCGGCGAGCCCCATGGTCAGCATGACCTGCGCGGCCAAAGCGATCGCCGCATGGATTTGCGCCGGGATCGCCACCAGGCTGTTGAGCGCCACGACCGCGACGAAGGCGGCGACGAACCACGGCATCGGCGGCTTGGCGGCCGAGGCGCTGCCGCGGCGCGCCATCAGGCCGAGCGTGATCACCATCGGCGCCAGCATGGCGACGCGCGTCAGCTTGGCGACGGTCGCCGTCTCGCCGGCAAGCGCGCCGTTCTGGAAACCGGCGCCGATCACCTGCGCCACTTCGTGGATCGAAGCGCCGGCCCACAGGCCGAAGGCGTGCTGGTCGAGGCCGAACAGAGGCGAAAGCAGCGGGAAGCCGAGCATGGCGACGGTGCCGAACAGCGTGATCGCGGCGACGGCATAGGTGACGTCTTCGTCGCGCGCGCCGGTGACGATGTTGGTGGCGACGATCGCCGAGGCGCCGCAGATCGAGGTGCCGGCGGCGATCAGTTGCGCCAGCCTGGCGTCGACGCCGATCAGCCGGCCGAGCGTCACGGTGAACAGGAAGGTGGCGCCAAGCGTGGCAACGACGATGCCGACCCCGCCGAGGCCGATGCCGGCCACCTGGCCGAGCGTGAGCTGGAAACCGAGCAGCACGATGGCGAAGCGCAGCAGCCGACGCTGCGAGAAGGCGATGCCGGCCTTGGCGTGGGCGGGCGTGCCGAGCACATTGGAATAGACCATGCCGGCGACGACCGCGAGGATCATCGGGCTGAAGAGCGTGAGGCCGGAGAGATTGCGCGCCGAATAGGCGACGCTGGTGATCATTGCCACGAGCACGATTCCCGGCACGATCCCGGCCCAGATCGAGGCACGGGCGCTTCCGGAACTGGCAGGATTCAGGCTGTTTGGAAGATCGTTCGCGGTGGCGGGCAGGAAAGACAATTGAATTCTCCGGGCGAGTTCGTCGCGGAAATGCCATTCCAGAACCAATCTTTCCAACGAATTATTCGAGTTATAATGATCGATTTTTCCGAACGATTACGTCCAATCCCGCTGGCTCAATCGCCGGCGCTTGCGTTTAATGGGGCGATTGCTGCATCGTTATCTTTAACGATATACGACGATCGCCTTTCCACAATCCGAGCACGCCGGCCCGCAGGAGCGAAACCATGTCCCACAATCTGCAGTTCTATATCGACGGCGCCTGGGTCGATCCGGTGGTGCCGAACACTCTGGATGTCATCGATCCCTCGAGCGAGGACGCCTTCGCGCAGATTTCGCTCGGCTCCAAGGTCGATGTCGACAAGGCAGTGGCCGCGGCCAAGCGCGCCTTTGCCACTTTCGGCTTCGCAGAAGTCGAGGAGCGGCTCGACATCCTCAACCGCGTCATCGAAATCTACAAGAAGCGCAGCAAGGACCTGGCGCTCGCAGTCTCGCGTGAGATGGGCGCGCCGCGCCAGATGGCTCTCGACAGCCAGGTCGGCGTCGGCCAGGCGCATCTGGAGAAGATGGCCGAGGTGCTGAAGACCTTCCGGTTCCGCCACGTCAAAGGCTCGTCCCTCATCGTCAGGGAGCCGATCGGCGTCGTCGGCCTGATCACGCCGTGGAACTGGCCGCTCAACCAGATCACTTGCAAGGTCGGCCCGGCGCTCGCTGCCGGCTGCACCATGGTGCTGAAGCCGTCCGAGATCGCGCCGCTCGACGCCATCATCTTCGCCGAGATCATGGACGAGGCCGGCGTGCCGAAGGGTGTCTTCAATCTCGTCAATGGCGACGGTCCGACCGTCGGCCAGGCCTTGGCCAGCCATCCGGACGTCGACATGATGTCCTTCACCGGCTCGACGCGCGCCGGCATCCTGGTCGCCAAGGCCGCCGCCGATACGGTCAAGCGCGTGCATCAGGAGCTCGGCGGCAAGTCGGCCAACATCCTGTTTCCCGATGTCGATCTCCAAAGAGCCGTCACCAAGGGCGTCGCCGGCTGCTTCGGCAACAGCGGCCAGTCCTGCAACGCGCCGACACGCATGTTCGTGCCGCGCGACCGTCATGACGAGGCCGCCGCCTACGCCAGGACGGCGGCGGAAAAATTCACCGTCGGCCCGGCCGATGCTCCGGGAACAAAGCTCGGCCCGGTGGTCAGCCAGCTGCAGTTCGACAAGATTCAGGATCTGATCCAGAGCGGTATCGACGAAGGCGCAACCCTGGTCACCGGCGGCCCCGGCCGCCCGGCCGAGCTCAATCGCGGTTACTATGTGCGCCCGACCGTCTTTGCCAACGTCACGCACGACATGCGCATTGCGAGAGAAGAAATCTTCGGGCCGGTGCTGTCGATCCTGCCCTACGACACCGTCGAGCAGGCGATCGAGCAGGCCAACGACACCGTCTTCGGCCTTGCCTCCTACATCCAGGCCAAGGACATCGAGAAGGCGCGCCAGGCGGCGGCCCGCATGCGCTCCGGCAATGTCTACATCAACTACCCGACCTGGGACGCCGGCCTGCCCTTCGGCGGCTACATGATTTTTCTCCAAGCGTGGGCGAGCAGCGACGCTGGAACATCGCCGTCACAATCGTTGCAAGGTTACGGGTCCACGGCTTGGGAGAAATTGCTGTAGCGGCGCCGATCGCGGCGAGGGCAACTATATTTCGAAATCTAACGGTCGCAGAAATGCACTATAAAGTACCTGCGGTAAGAGTTCATTCAACCCTTGCTGGTAGAACGGTGGCGGCTCCGACCTTGGTGGGTAGGGTCGCCCGAACGCCGGAGCCGCCGGCGCAGTCTCCGGGGTACTAGAGACCACGCTGTCCCAGAATAGGACAGCGTGGTCTACGATTGGTTAATCGGGCGGAGACACCCTGTTATTTCGTATCCCTCTCAGGGAACAGTGTTAAGCCGCTCCGGTCCGCAGGCGAGCACGATCACGCTATCGATTGCTTTGTAGAAATGCACCGGGCAGGGCTATCATTTGCCTGGTGCGTCAATCGCGAGTCGCGCCCTTTCGCTTTTGGCGAAGGATTTGGCCTCCGTCAGCGACTTGAAAGCCTTGATATTGACAACGCCGTTTTCGATGACGCGCACGTATAGTGCATTTTCGAGCTCGTCGATCTCGACCGATGTTTTCCACGCTTGATTATTCATTGGCCATCCCCGTCCTATCCCCCCTTGTTCCTGGCGCTATCAAGCAGGTCCGGGCTGGGATATTAAATCCGTCACATTCAAGCATTTTTTAGAGCCGGCTAACAACGCCGTTCTGCGCTTCAGGTTCCGGGCCTTCGAGCATGCCACGCGCCGAGGTCGAGTGGGTCGGCCACAGCCGTTGCCTCCCAATACAAGTGAAGGACATCGAGAAGACGCGCTAGGTGACCACCAGCAATCGCCCTGGCAATGTCTCTGTCAATTGCCCGACCTGGGATGGCTCGTCTCGATGATCCCGACCATGGCGCGGGTGAATTCGACCACGCTGTTTGCCGTGATGGCTGCATTGTCGGGGCTCTGGCCGATATGCTCGGCCGCTCCGCAACAGGACCGGCGGATGCGGTCGTAGTGCAGGTCCCTTTCATCGTCCGGCAACGCCGCCAGATTCAGGGCGCGGCGGTGAAGCATGCGCAATAGCTGCGCCAGTGCTGTTTCGACACTCATGCGTTTTGCTCCGCATCGGTCGATCGTCTCGGCACATAAGTGCCGGATCGTCGATCGGAGATGGTCTCCCGTCCCCGATCCGGAAAGGCTGCACCATAGCCATTAACATATCGTTGATTGCTAATATGTGTTAGAAATCCTCTCGGGCAGGTTTGTTGGCGGGGAGGCGGAAGATGTCGCAAATCATACCTGAACGCATGGCAGCCAAACTGGACGGCGACTTTGTCGTCTTCCTGATCGGAATGCGCGTCAACAAGCCGTGGAAGGTGCACAAGTGGTGGCCGATATTCATCGCCATGCCCAGGATGCTCAAGGAATTGGAAGCGGCCGGGCCGGAAAGCGGCTTCCTCGGCCATAATGGTCTCAGCCTCGGAGCGATCATCCAGTATTGGCGCAGCTTCGATCACCTCGAAGCCTATGCCCGGGACCGGGACAAAAAGCACTGGCCGGCATGGCTGGCGTTCAATAAGGCCATGAAGAACGCGCGCGGCGACGTCGGCATCTGGCATGAGACCTATCTCGTCAGGGCAGGGCAGTACGAGGCGATATACTCCGGAATGCCGCCCTATGGGCTCGGCAGGGTCGGCGAGCTGGTTCCCGCCACCGGAAGCCGCGACGCCGCGCGTGCACGGCTGGCCTCGCAGCCGGCAGCGGAAGCCGGGCCAGCGTGAGGCCAGCTTATCGTTGGCTGGCTTGCTGCTTTTAGAAGCGTGCCAGCCTTGTCGATGGCGGCTGGAAGATCTGAATGATCCGGGCGTGCTTGGCAAATAGTCGCCGTGTAAAACCAAGTAAAACTCGAGCAAACTGTTTGCGTCAACGTTAACGCAACATGATGCAGTCTTGCTGTGTGGAAACCGGCGGGACCGACATGATATCCATGACAGTCAAGGCATGGCCTGGGGCTTTCCTGGCATTCGTTCTGATGCTGGGTGCCCAGATGAGCGCAGCAAAGGCAGAGCAGCCATGGCTGGAAAAGCTCGACGGACCGGATCGGCAAAAGTTCATTCGGTTGATCAGCGCGGTCGACGGGTGGAGAGCCGCCGATGACGAGAAGATCAGAGCCGAAGTTCAGGCCTTCGTTGCCGCTCACCCGGATTTCATCCCCGCGAAGGTTGAGGCGACCCGGGCAAAGTGGCTGAGCGTTGCCGCTTACATGGGCATGGCACTCTCGAGCAAGTCCTTCTTCCTTGTGTTCGAGGAACTGGAGCGTGTCGATCCCTCCTATCCGGCCGCCTACATCTATGGTGCCCGAACATATATTTATACCGGCTATCCAGCTGGCGCGCGAAAGCAGCTTGAGAAAGCGTTGGCCCTGGACGCAACGAATCCCTGGGTCGACATCACCTGGTCCCTGATGTTCGAACGGTTGGGCCACCGCGAGGATGCGCTGAAATGGGCAGAGACGGCGCTGCCCAAAACGGTCGGAAAGGCCAGGCCGATGGCTGACGCAATCCTGGCGATCGCGAAACTGCAGGGGATCCCCGACCATGATGCGGCGGTCGCTCTTGCCGATCAGATATACGCACTCGAACCCGACATGGATAAACTTGCAGCGGTCATCCACGCCTGCCTGTCCGGCTACGAATTCCAACCCGGCCTGCTGGATGTGCTGACGCAGATCGTTCAGCGGATTGAAGCCAAGCAGCCGCTTTCAAACGCTCTCTGGCACGAGACCGCACGGCTCGATCTGGCGCTTGGCTATTTATACAGCGTGGGCATCATGCCCCAATATCGGCCGGACTATGCCGCGGCCGCGACAGCGATCATCGATAGGATAAAGGATGACCCGCAGCTGGCGGCCAGGGTATGGGAAACTCGATTTGATCTAGCACTCAGTCGCGGCGACGTTGAGGCAATGTCGCAACTCCTCGATGAGGCTGGTCTCAAAGGCTACGACGTCACTTCGATCGGCTACCGCGAAGCGCAATTGATGTTCGTGCGGGGCCGCTACGGCGACGTGAGGGATCTGTACACAAAGCGGCATTTTCCCGACGACACGCTGTTGGCGCACGCCTACGAGATGGGAGGCGACCATATCAACGCCGAGCGAATTTACCTGCAAGCGCTGGAGGTGGATGCGACCTCGGGCGTCATGAATGCCGCTTACGCCAGGCTAAGACTGTTTCGCGATCGCGACATCGAGGGCGCGATCGAATATGGAGAGAAAGCGTATTCGCTGTTGCCTTCCAGTTGGAACCGTTCACTGGTGACGATCGCGTGGCTGGTGAGATCTTCCGACTTCATTAAGGCCCACAAGCTCAAGGAGGCGAAAGAGGCGTTCGCACGCGCCCGCGAAATCGGCATAGACCGCGCCTCCCTTCAAACCCTCTGCAGCAACCTGTGCAACGACATCACCTTGCCTCTGATCGAATTTCGGTAGCCATGCCCGACAAAAGCACCATTCCATGCCGCCGTTGAGAGTTCATGGCGGTTGAGTTTCCAGCTTATCGAACGCGGCAGGGTAAGAACTGTCAGGCCGGCTCGGTCACAACGCCTATCCGACGATAGATGAAAGCTTCGTCCGCAGCGGTATTTGCCGCCGTGCGCCGCGTTTCGTCGATGAGCATGGCCATGCGGGCGTGGATCGGTGACTTGATGCAGACCGGGTCCGTCGCGGCGGCATCGCCGGCAATCGCCATCGCCTGACATCTGCAGCCGCCCCAATCGATCTCGCGCCGCTCTGGGCGCCGCCCAGACGGCCAATCGGGTCCGCCGCATTCGCGATGCCTGGATCAGAAATGATAGTTGAGACCGACGCGAACAGTGTCGAACTTGATGGCGTCCGTCGTCGGGAATGCAGGGACACGGGACGTTTCAATGGTCGGCTTGCCCAGATCCACATGCAGATATTCCGCTTTGAGCGAGATCTGCTGGTTCATGGCCCATTCGACGCCAGCACCAGCAGACCAGCCCCAGCGTGTATCGCTGTAGCCGCAAGCGGACACGAGGGCGCAAGCCCCAGCATCGGCCGATCCCTTGACGTGGCCAACGGCAAAGCCGCCAGTGGCGTAGGGCAGAAAATTGTCAAAGGCATAGCCGACGCGGGCGCGGCCGGTGCCAAACCAGTCGACCTTGGCTGTGCACCCCTCTTCGCCGCACGGCGCCACAAACGGAACCTTGAGGACGCTCCCGTCAATATTGGCATAGGAGACGTCACCCTCGAGACCGAAAACAAATTGGCTCTTCTGCCAATTATAACCACCGGTCAGGCCGCCGACGAAGCCATTCACATCGAAATCAACCGATGAGCTAAAATAGTGGTAGGTGTCCTTGTTCCACCCATATCCTGCGACGGCTCCAATGTAGGCGCCGGACCAATTGACGACTGCAGTCGGCTCGCTCGCGACCACGTCGGCGGCCAATGCTGAACCGGCAGTCACCGACAATAACCCGGCAAACAGGAAGGAAAATAAGCGCATCGAAAACCCCAAGTCGAAAGCCCGACTCCTTACTTATCAGTGGCTGGTGATGTTTGCTGTGTCGTTTGCGCAACAGCATATTGGATTTCCAGCAACGGGAATAAGGTCTCAACTTACCTATAGTGGCCGTCGGCCCGGGCATCAGAATGCCCGATCTAAAAAGTGCATTAGTGATTTGGATTGCGAGGTTGGCGGCAAGCAGGCGGCAGAGAGAAGACGGCGAGTCAGCGCCGACGAACCGCTCGGCGGCGTCACAAGAATACTACGATTTGAGCTCATCGTGGCCACACTAGCGTTTCTTCAGGCGGCGTGGAAGACGCGGTTGAGTTTCCAGCTTATCGAACGCGGCACGGTAAGAACTGTCAGGCAGGCTCGGTCACAACGCCTATCCGACGATAGATGAAAGCGTCGTCGGCCGCAGTATTTGCATCGGTGCGCCGCGTTTCGTCGATGAGCATGGCCATGCGGGCGTGGATCGGCGACTTGATGCAGACCGGGTCCGTCGCGGCGGCATCGCCGGCAATAGCCATCGCCTGACATCTGCAGCCGCCCCAATCGATCTCGCGCCGCTCGCAGCTTCGGCACGGCTCCTGCATCCACTCGGTGCCGCGGAAGGCATTGAATGCCGGTGAATCGGTCCAGATCTCGGCGAGCGAGCGCGGCCCGAAACGTTCGAAGCGGAGCGAAGGGATCGACTGCGCGGCATGGCACGGCAGCACGGTGCCGTCGGGTGTCACCATGAAGGCGTCGCGCGCCCAGCCGCCCATGCACGGCTTGGGATAGATGGCGAAATAATCCGGCGGGACGAAATCGATGTTGATGACGCCGGCAAGCCGTTCCTGCGCCGCCGCGACGATTTCCGCCTGCCGCTCGACCGCGGCACGTTCGGGCATCAGCCAATTGCGATTGGCCAGCGCCCAGCCGGCATACTGCACATTGGCGATCTCGAGCCGCTCCGCGTCCAGCGAGAGGGCCAGATCGATGAATTCCGGCACTTCCTCGATGTTGTGACGATGGATCGGCGCATTGATGGTGAGCGGCAGCCCGGCCGCGCGGGCGCGGCGCGCCGTCTCCAGCTTCTTTTCATGGCTGCCCCGGTGGTTGCCGATACGGTCGGTGGTCGCCGGACGGGCACCCTGAAAGCTCAGCTGCAGGTGGTCGAGACCGGCGTCGGCAAAGGCCTCGACGCGGCCTTCGGCAATGTTGATGCCGGCGGTGATGAGGTTGGTGTAGACGCCGCGCGCCGAAAGCCCGGCGATCAATTGTTCGAGGTCGCGGCGCAGCGTCGGCTCGCCGCCGGACAGATGCACCTGCAGAACGCCGAGATCGGCGGCCTGCGAGAACAGATCGAGCCAGGTCTGTGTGTCGAGCTCGCGATTGGCCTTCAGCAATTCGAGCGGATTGGAGCAATAAGGGCACTGCAGCGGGCAGCGATGCGTCAGTTCCGCCAGCATGCCGATCGGAGGGAGAACGGGCTCGCTCATAGCTTCACCAGCAGCTTGTCCGACCATTCCTGCAGGAAGGCGATGACGTCGGCCGCCACGGCCTCCTGCTCGGCGTCATAATCGGCGGCAAGATCGGCGATGATGTGGCCGACCGTGGAGCGCCCGTCGCAGCGGCGCAATATGTCGAGACTGATCTCGTTCGGCCAGAACACCTTCTCCGGCGAAAGCACGGCGAAGGCCTGCCGCACGGGGTCGTATTGTATGCGCACATGCTTCGGCAGCGATGGCACCGATTGCAACGACACGATGGCTCTTTCGCGCAGCGCCATCATCGGGCCGACTCTGGTCGGAAGGCGCCGGGCGGTATGTTTCCCGGCGCGCCATAGGCATGTTGAAGCGCGTCGAGCATGGCCCACAGTATATCGCATTTGAACACCAGCGCATCGATCGCCTGCTGCTGGCGCTCCGCCGTGTCGGCATGGCCGAGCACGTAGGCGAGGGCGAACTCGGCATCGCGCGATGCCTGTTGCGGCCGCCGGCTGAAATAGGCCAGCGTGTCTTCGGTGATGTAGTCGTATCTGGCCAGCATCGCCGGCACCCGCTCGCCGATGATGGTCGGCGAGAACATCTCTGTCAGTGACGATGCGACCGCCTCGAGCAGCGTCCGGTTCGTGCAGAAGGAAAGATAGGCGCCGACAGCGAAACGGGTCGCCGGCAGCGCCAGCCTTTCGCTCTTGACCGCTTCGGCATCGAGCCCGAGCGAGGTGGCCAGATGCAGCCAGCGCGCGATGCCGCCGCTCCAGCCGTCCTCGCCGTCGTGGTCCTCGATGCGTTTGCGCCAGGAGGCGCGAAACGCCGGATCTTCGGCACGAGCCAGGATCATGGCGTCCTTGCGCGGAATGACGGCCTGGTAGCAATAGCGGTTCAGCGCCCAGGCCTGCATTTCGGCCTTCGACAGGGCGCCGCTGGTCATTCTGTGGTGGAAAGGATGGCGGTTGTGATAGCGCTCTGCACCGACCTGCCGCAGCACGGCCTCCAGCTCGCTCTTGGACAGGCCACCTCTGGCCGCATCGCGGAAATCGCTCAAAATTCCATCTCCATCCCATCGCTGGCGACTTCCCAGCCAGCCGCTTTGACCGCCGCGTGTTCGGCGGAATTCTCGTCGAGAACAGGATTGGTGTTGTTGATATGGACGAAGATACGGCGGCCGATCTTCACATCGGCCAGGCCGACAATCGAACCCGCTTCTCCAGACATTGCGATGTGCCCCATGCGCGCGCCGGTTTTCTGGCCGACGCCGGCAGTGATTATCTCGTCGTCCGTGTAGACGGTGCCATCGAACAGAAGGCAGGCGGCATCGGCCAGACGAGCGCGCAGGGAGGCATCGATGCGCGCGCAGCCAGGGATGTAGAAGACAGCGCCGCGACTGCCGGCGCCGGTGATCCGGACTCCGATCGTGTCGCCCGTGTCGGAGCTGAAATCGGCGCTGGGATCCCCGCTTTGCTCGAGATAGAGCGCGATCTTCCCGGGCACGGGAAAGGCGTCGACGACCACACCGGTATCATGGCCATCCGCATCGTGGATAGCCAATTCCCCCGTTGGCGCCAGGAGGCGCCGCGGCACGATCGCCGGATCGAGGACGTTGAAAATCGAATTCGCCTCCAGCGTCGCCAGCACCTGTGCGGTCGCATAGATAGCGAAAGGCTGTCGTTCGCGCAGGCTGAGCAGCCCGGCGATATGGTCTATGTCAGCGTTGGTCAGCACCACCGCACGGATGGGCGTCGAGCGCGGCGGCGCGTCGGCCGCGGGCTGCAGTTCAGGCGTCTGCGCAATCTGCTGGCGAATGTCGGGCGACGCGTTGAAGAGAACCCAGCCTGTTCCGTCCGCCGATGCGGCAATGCATGATTGGGTTCGCGAACGCACGCCGGTCGTCCCGGTGCGAGCCGCGCGGCTCAGGCGATAGTTGCAGTTCCATTGCGGAAAGCCGCCTCCCGCCGCCGATCCAATGATCTTCACGCGCATGATGACGCCCGCTCCGCAGCCCATCCGACCGGCAGGAAATTCTTGGCGGCAAACGGCTTCGCGCCCGCGTTTTCCGCGGCAAGGCCCGTCGCGTAGTCCTCACACGGCAAAGGGGTGCATGCCCCTGTCGCCAAGGACATGCACCTTTGCGGCCTACTTCCTGGGAGGAATTTCAGCAGGCAGATACCGCGAAATCTCGAAGCCCGCAGCCACCTGGCACATGGTCGGTTTCTTCCAGCTCTTCTTCTTCATGGCATTCTCCTCTTCTGCCGGCCCGAAGGGGCCGGTCATGTCATTGGCGCCATTGCGGGCTATGCAATGGCTCGTCCATCACCTCACAAATGGACAAACGAAACACTGGGTTCTCAAACAGCCAAAAACAAAAGGAACAAAGCATAACTGCCTACCTCAAAGACCAGTTCCTTGCCTCCTCTCTCCCGTTCATGCCGGTCACCCCGGCGTCGCCGTGATCGGGTTGTCATGTTCGTCGATCAGCGGCACGTTGTAGTCGAGCAGGAGCTTGTTGATCTCTGCCTGGTTTTCCCGGATCACCTTGTTGAGCGTCCGCTTCCATTCCTGGTCGGATGGACGTACCCCCATGGTGATGCGGTAGGACATGCGCGAGCCGGTCTTTTCCTTGACCAGTGGGACGATCGTGACGTTGGCGTTGAGTTGCTTGGCATAATAGCCTGCCATCGGTCCCCACAGGATCGCGGCGTCGATCTTGCCGGCAAGCAGGTCCTTGAGCACAACCTCTCCCATCGACGGGGTGACGCGCGTATCGACGGCCAGCGGATAGATTTTTGCCGTCCGCAAGAGTTTGTTGGCGGCCATGTTGGCAGTCGGCGGCGTGCGCTCGACGACGCCGATCCTCTTGCCGGTGAGTTTCGGATCCTCGATCGTCTCGACGCCCTCGAGGTCGTCGCCCTTCGGATGCACAAGCACATAGGCGGAGCGATAGTAGGCGTTGGTGTTCTGCACCAGCACATCACCCTGGGCATAACCCATGATGACGTCGCATCGGTTCGCGGCAAGCGTGTTGCGCACAAAGCCGATGACGGTCGGAAACCATGTGTAGGCGACCGACTTCCGTCCCGTCTTCCTGGCAACCAGCTCGGCCAGCTTGTTTTCGAAGCCCTGGCCACTCTGGTCGGTGAACGGCATGTTCGAAGGATCGGCGCAGACGCGCAGGATGTCGGGGTCGACCAGCTCTCCCGCGGCGCCGAGGCCGGCGCCTTGCGCCAAGGCGGTCGACGGCAGCAAGGCGAGCGCGCCGAGAATGGGCAGAACGACGCGCAGCCTCGATGTAGCGCAGCCTGTCACTTCATCCCCCCATGCAGGATGCTTCGGCATCCTTCGCCGCCTTGGGCTTGTCTTCGTGCTTGGGGGGCCTGCCGCGCGGCGCGGCGCCGTCGGCGCGGGCGCGCAGATAGACGTAGAGATCGTCCATGTAGCAATAGACGTTCTTGTTGTCGCCAAAGGCAGGCATGACGTTTTCCTTGCCGTTGCCGGTATTCTTGCGACCCTGGGCGACGATCGAGAGGAAGGTGGGGTAGTCGATGTTCTTGAGGCTGTTGGCCAGGGCCGGCGCATAGCTCGAACCGGTGCCGTCCTGTCCGTGACAGACATGGCAGTCCGAGTGATAGCGGCGGTAACCGCTGAACGTGTACCAGTCCACCGTTCCGTTTTCGATCTTGTAGGTCGGGTTTCCATCCGCATCCACATACTTGCCGCCGTCGTCCTTCACCGCCTTGGCTTTTTCGGGGCTGTCCTCGGCCTGCACCGAAGTCGGGCTGGCCAAAGGCAGAAGAGCCAGGGCGAGAACGGAAATTGCGATGCGAACAGACATTCAGATGCTTCCTTATTTTGCCAAGGACAAAGGGTTTGCCGTTACGCCGCGGCATTGATCGATATTTCGGGTGCGCGGCAATCGAGAGCCCGGAAGTACGTGCTGCTATCCGGGCTCTCCTGTTTGCGGGCCTCCGCTCTAAGGCCGTTCCCGGCTGTCAGTCCGGAAGACCGAAGACGGTCAGCTGGCCGCCGAGCGTCGTGTAGTCGGCAAGCGCAGCGTAGCCACCGACAGCACCCAGACCGGCCGTGCCGACAACTGTCTTCTGGTCGCCTTGCGCCCGGCCCTGATCGACGGCGCCGTGCCAGGCCGCGGCTTGGTCGGGCTGAAGCAATCCGCCTGCCAGACCGATGCCGGCCCATCCGCCGACGCCGGACAGAACGGCGATGTACTGCTTGCCGTCGTGCTCGAAGGGCGTGACGTTGCCGATGATGCCGGACGGGGTCTTGAACTTGTAAAGTTCCTTGCCGTTCTTATCGACCGCCTTGAGGTAGCCTTCGAGCGTGCCGTAGAAGACCACGTCGCCGGCCGTCGCGAGTGCCCCGGACCACACCGAGAACTGCTCGGGCTTCGACCAGACGATCTCGCCCTTGGAGGCATCCCAGGCGATCAGGTTGCCCATGCTGTCGCCGCCTGGTGCGGGATACATCGACACGGTGGAGCCCACATAAGGCTGACCGGCCGTGTAGCTCACCTTGTAAGGCTCGTAGTCCATGCAGACATGGTTGGTCGGCACGTAGAACAGGCCCGTCTTCGGTGAATAGGTCGCCGGCTGCTGGTCCTTCGTTCCCAGCGCCGCGGGGCAAATACCGGTGGTGTTGGTATCTTCACCGTTCGCCTGGGGCGAGTATTTCTGAACGACCTCTGGACGACCGTACTTTTCGCTCTTGGGGTCCATGTTGATCTTGGTCGCCCAGTTCACCGCCGGATCATATTTGTTGGCGACGAGAAGATCGCCGGTGGCGCGATCCATGGTGTAGGCGAAACCGTTGCGGTCGAAATGCACCAGCACGTCGTGCTTCTTGCCCTTGATCTCCATGTCGTCGACGAGGATCATCTCGTTGACGCCGTCATAGTCCCATTCATCGTGCGGGGTCATCTGGTAGACCCATTTGGCCATGCCGGTGTCGGCATCGCGGGCGAAGATGGTCATAGCCCAGCGATTGTCTCCGGGACGCTGGACCGGGTTCCACGTCGAGGGATTGCCGGTGCCGTAATAGACGAGGTTCAGCTTGGGATCATAGGAATACCAGCCCCATGTCGTGCCGCCGCCCGTCTTCCACTGCTCGCCTTCCCAGGTGTTGGTGCCGGAGTCCTTTCCCACCGGCTTGCCGAGCTGCGTGGTCTTCTGGGGGTCGATCAGGGTGTCTGCATCCGGACCTTCCGAATAGGCCTTCCAGGCGAGCTTGCCGTCCTTCAGATTGTAAGCTGCTATCCAGCCGCGGACGCCGAATTCCGCGCCGGAGACACCGACGAGAACCTTGTCCTTGACGACCACCGGCGCCGACGTGCCGGATTCGCCCTTTCCACCATTGGTCTCGTCGCCGTTCTTGGCTGTCCAGATAGCCTTTCCGGTCTTGGCATCGAGCGCCACGAGGTTGGTGTCAGCCTGATTGAGAAGGATCATCGCCGGGCGGTCGCCATCGGCAGGTGCATAGGCAACGCCGCGATTGACCGTGTCGCAGCACATGATCGGAATGACGTTCGCGTCCTGCTTGGGCTCGTACTTCCAGAGGATCTTTCCGTCCTTGTTGAGATCGAGAGCGTAGACGGTGTTCGGGAACGGCGCGTGAACGTACATCACATCGCCGACGATCAGCGGTCCGCCCTCATGGCCGCGCAGCACGCCGGTCGAGAAGGTCCACTTGACCTGCAGATTCTTCACGTTCTCCCTGGTGATCTGCTTGAGCGGGGAATAACGGGTGTTGGCGTAGTCACCCGTCTGCATCACCCAGTCTTTCGGGCTTTTGGCCATTTTCGCGAGCTCTTCGTTGGCTGACGCCGTATAGAGCGCGCCGAACGACAGTAGCGCCGAGGTCGTCATAATGTAGGTAGCTTGCGTAAGTGCGCGCATCAAAATCCTCCCAGGTTCACAACGGGAAATCGATCGTTAGGCCGCTAGGGCCTAAACAAGCGATTCAGTTTGGGAAGTATTTCCGGCAGCGTGTCACGACCTAGACCCAACTCAGCAGAGGTGTTTCTGTCCTCTGCCCAGTCAGTCTAGCCTTCACCCGCCCGATTGGCCTACGAAAGACTGCCGCCGTTTCCCAGATCACTGCGACGTCCTTGAAGCCGGAAACAAGGTAAGGCTATGTCATTGCAAAATGGCAGGCAAGGAAAAACCCCCATGGGGATTTCGCGTTGCAGCACAATTATGTTGCGGCGCAATATAAAGATAAAGATAAGTACCTCATTGGTTGCAGATCGCAAAAATAGTTTAATTCGATCTCTGATATATATAAAATTCCTATCTATCCGTATTTGCCTGTATGCTGTGATTGAATCTTATTTAGGGATATTTTTATCGAACTTATCCGCAAAGCCGGATTTCGTTGCCGGTAGTAGGCGAGGTGCGAAAATACCGCAAGAAGATGGGTGCGGGGCGGGTCATGAGGCAGCCCCGAAGCGCTGTTGTCGGAGGGCAGCGCATTCCTCCTTTGGTCCTATACGGAGGCGGTGGGAGGTTGACCGGTCCAGCGGCATGTCGCCAACTGGGCGCAATCACGCTGTCTCGCTGCGCCGCGCTCAGGCAAAAGGAGGAATTTCTCATGGTCAGATATGTTGGATTTTCGATCCTGCCGCTGCTTTTTTCGTCGGCAATGGTCTCCGCAAATCCCGCCGGTGCTGCGGGAGACTATCCGACGGTGACGATCGTCGATTACGTGCTCGGCTGCATGCGGACGAACGGCCAGACACGTCAGGCGTTGGAGCGTTGTTCCTGCTCGATCGACGTCATCGCCTCGATCCTCCCTTACGACCATTATGAGAGGGCCGAGACCTTCAAGAGCATGTCTCTGACAGCAGGCGAGAATGCAGGCCTGTTTCGTGAAAGCGCGCCGGCGAAAGCCGCGCGAACGGAGTTGAAGCGGGCGCAGGCGGAAGCCGATGTGCGTTGCTTCTAATGCGCTGGTCGTTTTTACGACCCTTCGACGGCGTCCCAGCCCGCTGTTGGACGATCAGGTGACGCCTGGAAATTGCCGATGGAACGATCGCAGAAGGTCGCTCGTCGCCTCTGGGCTGCGGTGCTGCCGGGGCAGCGCTACGTCGAAAATGCCGAGCACATGCGCGGGCCGCGGCGCGAGCACGATGATGCGATCCGACAGCGTCAGCGCCTCGGTCAGGTTGTGGGTCACCATCAAGGCGGTCGTAGGCCGGGCCGACCATACCGCAAGCAGCAGGTGCCGGAGCTGGTCGGCGGTCCGCCCATCGAGCGAGACGAAGGGCTCGTCCAGGAAAAGCACCGCCGGTTCAGTCGCGAAGGCCCTGGCAAGGGCTGCCCTTCGCGCAAGGCCGAGCGAAAGTTCAGCCGGATAGAGCGAGCGCATGCCGGCGAGACCGAGCGTGTCGAACAGCCCGTCCAGATTCTTCGTTCGCAGCTCTTTCGGCAGCGCCAGCCTGACATTCTCCTCCACCGTCCGCCAGGGCAGCAGGGTCGGTTCCTGGAACACGGCGGCTATGCGGTTCTTCGAGCCGCCTTCAGGCAGCTGGAAAGAGCCGGAAAACTGCCTGTCGAGCCCAAGCAGGATGCGCAGCGTCGTGGTCTTGCCGCAGCCCGAGGGCCCGAGCAGGCAAGCGAACTCGCCTTGCCGGACCTCGAAGCAAAGGTTCTTGAGCGCCGTGACCGAGATGCCTTGCGCGGACTTGAA
Source organism: Mesorhizobium sp. ORS 3324 (assembly GCA_000824825.2). GTDB lineage: Bacteria > Pseudomonadota > Alphaproteobacteria > Rhizobiales > Rhizobiaceae > Mesorhizobium. The sequence continues at coordinate 19,940 of LM655186.1, read as the reverse complement.
GGTCTTTTCGGCGATGTCGACCCTAAGCGGGGCGACGGCGCCAACGGGTTGCATGTCGTTCAACGGGCTGCACCAGAAGAAGTTCGATGACGAGCATCACCGCCACGAATGCCAACGTGTAGGCAAGAATGGCGGCGACGTCGAAAAGCTGGAAATAGAGATAAATCTGGAAGCCCACACCATTCGAGCGGCCAAGCAGCTCGACCACCAGAACGATCTTCCAGATGAGGGCGATGCCGGAACGCGAGGCCGCGGCCAGATAGGGCTGCAACTGCGGCAGCAGGATGTGGCGAACGCGGTCGAGGGGACCGAAGCGGTAGACAGCCGCCATTTCGGCGTAACTCGGGTCCAGCGCCCTGGCGCCTTCGCGCATGGTCACCACGACATTCGGGATCTTGTTCACGGCGACCGCGCCTATCGCCGCCACCTCGTTGAGGCCGAACCAGATATAGGCGAGCACGATGATCACCAGCGCAGGGATATTGAGGAACAGGATTACCCAGGGATTGAAGAACCGGTCCGCGCCGCGGTAGCTGCCAAGGAGAATGCCGATCACCGATCCGACGATCATCGCGACCACATATGCCGCGGCAACCCGGCCGAGGGTTGCGCCGAGATGGTAGAAAAGGTCGCCGCTCGCCGCCTCTCTCAGCAATACCTGCCAGGCCTGTCCCGGCCCCGGAAAGGCACGGCTCGGCCAAGCGTTCGCCGCCAGGCTCCACAGCAGGCAAAGCCCGAGAAGGGATGCCGTCACCGTCAGCGCGGGTGTCAGCGTCGCTCGAGGTCCGCCACGGCTCGAAATGTCGGCCGCATCGCCGGGCTTGCGATCGCCTGGGTCTGTTGCGGTCATTTCGCCGGCTCCTGCCAGAACGTGCCCGGTGCCATTTCCGGCGCGCTGCCGACCAGCTTTTCGCCGCCGATCCCGGCCAGCACATGATAGAGCCTGCCGGCGTCGGCCGCTTCCTCGGCGACCGGCCGCCTGGGGATGCCCTCGCGATAGCGGTCGCGCAGCTTTGCCAGTTCCTTGACTTCGGCGCGGACGATCGGCGCGAGGCGCACCCACTCTTCGTCGGACCTCGCCAGCAGATCCTTGGCCTGCGCGGAAGCCCTGAGGAAGCCGCGGACGGCTTGCGGATTCTCCTTGGCCCATTTTTCATGGAATACATAGCCGAGCGCGGATACCGGGCCTGAGGCTCCGAGCGCCTTCTCGGCATCTTCGGCGCCGATCAGCCGGCGAAAGCCGTTGGCCTCGAGCCGGGCGCAAAAATGCCAGAAATTGAGCACCGCATCGAGCTCGCCCTGAATTGCCTTTTCCGAAATCAGCGGCGGCGCGCCAAAGACGACGTCGCTGACCGCCGGCAGGTCGAGACCGTGATCGCGCCGGGCCAGCGCCTGTATCAGCAGCCAGCTCTTGTCGAGGGCCCCTCCGGCGACGCCGATCTTCTTTCCCTTGAGGTCGGCGATCGTGCGCATCGGCGATGCGTCCTTCACCATGATCGCCCCGACGGCCGTCGAATAGGGGGCCAAGGTGACATCGCCGCCGTCCGAGCGCTGGCGCGAGACCCACAGCCAATCGGTCACGATCATGTCGATCGCGCCGGCCAGTAGCGCGACATTGGTCGCATCCTCGCCGGCAAAATAGACAACGTCCAGGTCGATCCCGTTGGCCGCGTCGAACTTGTGTTGCTTCAGCGTATCAAGCTCCCAGCTCACCGTACCGAACTTCAGCACGCCGATGCGAACCTTGGGCGCGGCGGTGGCGGCTATGGGTTGCGAACCAAGCATCGCTGCCGTTCCAAGGGCCGCCAGACGGAGCGTTTCCCGCCGCGAAATCATGGTGTTTCCTCCCGCGACTGCAACAAACCAGAGGCCGGCGGTCAGATCGCCCGGTCCTTCGTCGGGAAAGCGCATTTCCAGCGTCTGACCTTGAAGGCCGGGTGTTCCTGCGACCATTTCGCGATCTCGCTGGGCGCCAAGACCATGCATTGGAACAGGGAGCCGCGGCTCTCGAAATAGAGATGCTCGTCTCGGCAGTTGCCAGGATTGGCACTCAGGCAAACCGTCAATATGAGGTCGACCATATTCATCCAGCACCTCTTGGCGCATAGACGCCCGTTCTGGCGAAATCCTGCCCGCCCCATTGCCTGGGAAAATATCAGCCTGGACAAACTCAGCCTGCCCGGGTTCCCGAGGTGCCCATGGAAATCCGGAATGACCAGAAGCTACGCGTTCGCCCCAGGGCCGTCAACAAAGGCGAAAGGACAGTTGCTGTGGACCTTCGTATGGTTGACTTCGTCAAAGCAATGGCATGCAAATCATCAGGGGCGTCTTGACGATCAATGAGGAAATGCCATGCGCGCAATAGCATTTTTCGCCGTCGTATTTTTTGCGACTTTCATCACGAGCCAGTCGCAAGCGCAGGATGCCGCGGCGGGTGAGAAGGTCTTCATGAAATGCAAGGTCTGCCACGTCGCGGACAAGGACCAGAACAAAGTCGGCCCGTCATTGAACGGCGTCATCGGCCGTACGGCCGGCACGCATGCGGGATTCAGCTACTCCCCAGCCATGGTTGCGGCTGGAAAGTCTGGCGTGAAATGGGACGAGCCAACGCTGACGACCTATCTCCATGATCCGAAGGCCATGGTGAAAGGCACAAAGATGGCGTTTGCCGGCCTCAAGGACGACAAGGACGTGGCCAACGTCATCGCCTATCTCAAGCAATTCTCCAAGTAACGGCTTCGCCGCCCGTTCGTCTTGCGATCGGCCGGCGGCCGCCTCCGTATGCGCCGCCGCCTGTCAGGCAGCGGCGCGCAGCCTCTGCATCGCGGAAGGCAGATCGAGCAGGCTGTCGCAGACGAGGTCTGCGCCAAGCTCTTCGACGGGGACCTGGGTGTAGCCGCCGCGCAGCAGAGCGACGGGCATGCCGGCGGCGCGCGCGGCGCCGACGTCGCCGCTGCTGTCTCCCACCATCAGCGCGTCGCTGGGTTCGACCCCAAGCTGATCGAGCGCCAGCAGCAAGGCGTCGGGTGCCGGTTTCAGGTATGTCACCGCGTCTCCGCCGACGATCGCGCCGAGATATTCCGTCAAGTGGAAATGCAGCAGGATTTCGCGGGTCGCCAATTGCGGCTTGTTGGTGGCAACGCCCATGGCTATCCCATTCAGGTGGAACTGCGTGAGAACCTCCCGGACGCCGGGCATCAGCTTCGTCAGGCCGGTCAGATGCCTGCGGTAGATCGGCGCCATGACGCGGTTGGCCTCCTCGAGCGCGCTGCCGCGAAGCGGTGCCTCTGAAGCTGCGAAGGCCCGCTCGACCAGCTTCCTGACGCCCCCTCCGATCATGGCCCTGACCTGATCCACGCTGAGCGGCGGCAGGTCGCGCGCGGCGAGCAGTTCGTTCACCGCAGCCGCGATGTCGGGCGCCGAATCGATCAGCGTGCCGTCGAGATCGAACAGGATCGCCCTCGGAAACCGAAACGGCCTGCTTGCGCCGACGTTCATGCGGCCTCCTTCCATTTGATCGAGCAGCCGATCGAAGCGATCTGGTCAACCGGCCCGTCGCCGGTTCGGGCAACCTGCTTCATCGCCTCATAAAGATCACGCCTGAGCCCGGGCGGTCCGGCGTCCCGTCGCGATGCGTCCAGCCGGCCGCGATATTGCAACGTGAAGTCGCTGTTGAGGCCGAAGAAATCCGGCGTGCAAACAGCACCATAGGCGCGCGCCACTGCCTGCGACTCATCGTGCAGGTACGGGAAGGTGAAGTCGTTCGTCCTGGCAAAGAGCTTCATGTTGTCGAAGGAATCGTCCGGATAGGCGTCGGCATCATTGGAGTTGATCGCGACAAAGCCGATCCCTTCGGCCTTGAGGTCGTTGGCATCACGCACGATGCGTGAGATCACCGCCCTCACATAGGGGCAGTGATTGCAGATGAAGGCGACGACCAGGCCGTTGGCGCCGGCCTGGCCGAAGATCGAATGCGATTTGCCGTCGACGCCGGGCAAGACGGCATCGACGGCTTGCCAGCCGAAATCGCAAACAGGTGGGGTCGCCGCCATGTCATCCTCCAACCAAGCAGTTCACGCGGCTCGCCGGATCGCTCCGTCGGCTGCCTGTCTGATCGCGCCGATATTGGCGCGATAGGCCGCCTCGGTACCGCCCTTGAAGACGGCGGAGCCGGCGACGAGCACATTGGCGCCGGCTGCGGTAACCAGCGGAGCCGTCTCGGGCGTGACGCCGCCGTCGATCTCGATGTCGATCGGACGTTGGCCGACGAGCGCCTTGACGCGCCTGACCTTGTCGATGACCGCCGGAATGAAGGCCTGGCCGCCGAACCCCGGATTGACCGTCATCAAAAGCACCAGATCGAGCCGGTCGAGAACATATTCGATGACGCTTTCCGGCGTCGACGGATTGAGCGACACGCCGGCCTTCTTGCCGAGGCTCCTGATCGCCTGCAGCGAACGGTCGAGATGCGGCCCGGCCTCGGCATGCACCGTGATGATGTCGCAACCGGCATCGGCGAACGGAGCGAGATAGGGATCGGCCGGCGCGATCATCAGATGACAGTCGAAGACCTTGTCCGTTCGATCGCGGATTGTCTTGATCACCGGCGGGCCGAAGGTGATGTTGGGCACGAAATGCCCGTCCATCACGTCGAGATGGATCCAGTCGGCGCCTGCCCGTGCGACCGCTTCGACCTCGTCGCCGAGCCGCGAGAAATCGGACGACAGAACGGAAGGGGCGATGATGGTCTTTCCGGTCATTTGCTTTGTCCTTCCCCAGGATTTGGCGCGAACACCCGGCTGGCGGTGATGTCCTCGGCCGAGATCGTCGACAGCGCCTTGGCGTCGAGCGGTCCCTTGGCGCTCTGGAACAGGCGGTTGGCCTGCCTCAGCCGTGCCCGGTCGAGCGCGTTGCGGATCGAGCGGGCATTGGCGAAATGCGGCCGCGCGCGGCGGCGTGCGATGTAGTCGGCCATCGCGGCGGTTGCCTTTGTGTCGAACAGGTAATTTTGCTGGTCGAGCATTTGTTCCGCGATCCTGAGAAGCTCGTCGTCGGAATAGTCGGGAAAATCGATGTGGTGGGCAATGCGCGAGCGGAATCCCGGATTGCTTTCGAAGAAGCGGTCCATCCGCTGCGCATAGCCGGCTAGGATGACAACGAGATCGTCGCGCTGGTTCTCCATCACCTGCAGCAGGATCTCGATGGCTTCCTGGCCGTAATCGCGCTCGTTCTCGGGGCGATAGAGATAATAGGCCTCGTCGATGAACAGCACGCCGCCCATCGCCTTCTTCAGGATCTCCTTGGTCTTGGGCGCCGTGTGGCCGATATACTGGCCGACCAGGTCGTCGCGCGTCACCGAAACCAGATGGCCCTTGCGGATATAGCCAAGCCGATGCAGCAGGTCGGCCATCCGCAAGGCGACGGTGGTCTTGCCGGTGCCCGGATTGCCGGTGAAGCTCATATGCAGTGTCGGCGTCTCATGGGCGAGGCCCATGCGGCGTCGCGCCCGCTCGACCAGCAGGAGCGCCGCCGTCTCGCGGATGCGTCTCTTGACCGGGGCGAGCCCGATCAGCTCGCGGTCGAGCTCGGCCAGGACATCCTTGACACCGGAAGTTTCGAATTCCTCACGCAGATCGATCGCCGCCGGGATGGCGTTTTGAGGCGCTTCTGTTTCGGCAAAGGCTGGGGCCGACATGGCATTCTCCTCTCGTCCCGACGATCAGCCGTACCTCGCTCCGGCCGGCTTGTCGGCGGCATAGGGCTTGGTGGTGTATCGGATCATGCGGCCTGCGGCCTCGTGCCGCTCGAGCCGATAGCCGGGTTCCTCGGCCGGGCGGTTGACGATGAAGGAGAGCTTCACCGATTCCCAGCCATGCGAGGAATCGAAGGCGACGACGCGGATATAGCGGTCGCCATAGAGCTTGCGGCATGCGTTCAGCTCCAGCATTAGCGCCGCCGCGTCGGGATTGTCGAACATCGGGTGGCCCCACAAATCCCAATAGGTATTGCGCGGGTGCGGGTCGTCGGTGAACTCGAGGCTGACGGCCCATTTGTTGTCGATGCAGTACTGCACCTGCGCGCGGATCTGGTCGTCGGTCAGGTCGGGCAGGAAGGAAAAGGCCCCTTGGGTGATGCGCATTGTCCGTCTCCTCATTCAGCGGCCGTCGCCACGGGGACGAAGTCCGGCGTGTCGGTCGAGGCGTAGTTGAAGGTCACATCCTTCCAGGTCTCGAGCGCCTGTTTCAGTGGCAGACAGTTCCTTGCGGCGTTCTCCAGGATCTGCGGCCCTTCGCGCACATAGTCGCGACCCTCGTTGCGGGCGAGGATCATGCATTCCAGGGCAACGCGGTTTGCGGTGGCGCCGGCGGCGATGCCCATAGGATGGCCGATGGTGCCGCCGCCGAACTGCAGCACCACATCCTCGCCAAGCAGGTCGATGAGCTGGTGCATCTGCCCGGCATGGATGCCGCCGGACGCCACCGGCATCAGCTTGTTGAGTGAGGCCCAGTGCTGGTCGAAGAAGATGCCGTTCTCCAGCTTCATCGGGTTATGGTCCTCGCGGCAGATGTCGTAGTAGCCCCTGGTCGTTGCCGGATCGCCCTCCAGCTTGCCGACCACGGTGCCGGCATGGATGTGGTCGACGCCGGCCAGCCGCATCCATTTGGCGATGACGCGGAACGACACACCATGCGACTTCTGCCGGGTGTAGGTGGAGTGGCCTGCGCGATGGAGGTGCAGGATCATGTCGTTCCGGCGCGCCCATTTCGCCATCGACTGGATCGCCGTGTAGCCGATGACGAGGTCGATCATGACGATGTTGGAGCCGAGTTCCTTGGCGAAGTCGGCCCGTTCGTACATGTCCTCCATGGTGGCCGCGGTGACGTTGAGATAGGTGCCCTTGATCTCGCCCGTGTCGGCCTGCGCCTTGTTGACCGCCTCCATGCAGTAGAGGAAGCGCTCGCGCCAATGCATGAAGGGCTGCGAGTTGATGTTCTCGTCATCCTTGGTGAAATCGAGCCCGCCCTTCAGCGCCTCATAGACGACACGGCCGTAATTGCGACCGGAAAGGCCGAGCTTCGGCTTCACCGTTGCGCCGAGCAGCGGGCGGCCGAACTTGTCGAGGCGCTCGCGCTCGACGACGATGCCGGTCGCCGGACCCTGGAAGGTCTTCACATAGGCGACGGGAAAACGCATGTCTTCCAGCCGCAGCGCCTTCAACGGCTTGAAGCCGAAGACGTTGCCGATGATCGAGGCCGAAAGATTGGCGATCGAGCCCGGCTCGAACAGGTCGAGGTCATAGGCGATATAGGCGAAATACTGTCCGGGCGCGTTCGGCACCGGGTCGACCCGATAGGCCTTGGCGCGGTATTTCTCGCTCGCCGTCAGCCGGTCGGTCCAGACGACCGTCCAGGTGGCGGTAGAGGATTCGCCGGCGACAGCTGCCGCTGCCTCGATCGGGTCGACGCCGTCCTGAGGCGTAATCCTGAACACCGAGATGATGTCGGTGTCCTTAGGCTCGTAGTCGGGCTCCCAGTAGCCCATCTTCTTGTATTCCATGACACCGGATTTGTAGCGGTCCTTGCCGGTCACGGTTTCGGATCTGTTGGGCATGGCGCTGGTCCTTTCCTCTTGGCGGACCGCCGCTCAGGCGGCTTTCGCGGTTCCGATTTGCGGGTCGAGCTTTCCCGCGGCGTAGCGTTTCGCCATCTCGTCCATGGCGATGGCCTTGATCCTCGAAGCGTTGCCCGCGGTGCCGAAGCGTTCGAAGCGATCGCGGCAAAGGTCGCGCAAGGCGTCCATGGCGGGCTTCAGGAATTTGCGCGGATCGAATTCGCGCCGGTCCTGCGTCGCGACGCGGCGGAACTGCCCGGCCATGGCCATGCGGCAATCGGTGTCGATGTTGACCTTGCGCACGCCGTGGCGGATGCCGCGCTCGATCTCCTCGACGGGAACACCGAACGTCTGCGGCATCTCACCGCCATACGTGTTGATGACGTCCTGCAGTTCCTGCGGCACGGAGGACGAACCGTGCATGACCAGATGCGTGTTCGGCAGCTTCTCGTGGATCGCCTCGATCACCTGCATGGCCAGGATGTCGCCGTCCGGCTTGCGCGTGAACTTGTAGGCGCCGTGGGAGGTGCCGCAGGCGATCGCCAGCGCATCGACGCGGGTCGCGGTCACGAAGTCGACCGCCTGATCGGGATCAGTCAAGAGCTGGTCGTGCGAGAGCGCGCCCTCCGCGCCGTGACCGTCCTCGGCTTCGCCCTGGCCGGTCTCCAGCGAGCCGAGCACGCCGAGTTCGCCTTCGACTGAGGTGCCGACCCAATGCGCCATTCGCGCGACGCGTTCGGTGATGGCGACGTTGTAGTCGTATGTCGCCGGCGTCTTGGCGTCCGCCATCAACGACCCATCCATCATCACCGACGTGAAGCCGTGGCGGATCGCCGAAAGGCAGGTGGCTTCATTGTTGCCGTGATCCTGATGGATGCAAAGCGGAATGGCCGGATGCATCTCGGTCAACGCCTCCATCATCTTGGCCAGCATGATGTCGTTGGCGTAGGAGCGCGCGCCGCGCGAGGCCTGGATGATCACCGGCGCGTCGCAGGCCCTGGCCGCTTCCATGATGGCGAGGCCTTGTTCCATGTTGTTGATGTTGAATGCCGGCACGCCGTAACCGTGCTCGGCGGCATGGTCGAGAAGCTGGCGAAGGGTGATGCGGGCCATTGGCGGTCCTCCTAGATGATGAGCCTCAGCGCCGCTGCGGCGACGGCATCGGGTGTGATGGCAAAATGCCGGTAGAGGTCCGGAGCAGGGGCGCTTGCCCCGAAGCCAGTCATGCCGACAAAGGCGCCCGTTTCGCCGATCCAGCGGTCCCAGCCGAGCCGGGCGGCGGCTTCGACCCCGACGCGCGGCGCCGAGCCGAGGACGGATTTCCGGTAGTCGGCATCCTGTTGCTCGAACAGTTCCCAGCATGGCATCGAGACGACCGCGGCGACGATGCCGTGTTCGGCTTCCAGCCGCTCGGCGGCGGCAACGGCGATCTCGACCTCCGAGCCGGTCGCAATCAGCGTCACAGCGCGGTGCGCCGACGGCTCGCGCAAGACGTAGGCGCCCCGGCTGGACCGGTTCTCGTCGCTGTGTGTGTGGCGCAGCATCGGCAGGTTCTGGCGCGAGAGCACCAGCACGCTCGGCCGCGTCTCGCTCTTCAGCGCCAGTTCCCAGCATTCCGCGGTTTCGATGATGTCGGCCGGACGGAAGACGTTGAGGTTCGGTGTCGCCCGCAGCATCGCCAGATGCTCGATCGGCTGGTGGGTCGGGCCGTCCTCGCCGAGACCGATCGAGTCATGCGTCATCACATAGATGACACGCTGGCTCATGAGCGCCGAGAGCCGCATCGCGCCGCGCGCATAGTCGGCGAAGCACAGGAAGGTGCCGCCATAGGGCACGAACCCGCCATGCAGCGCGATGCCGTTCATAGCCGCGGCCATGCCGTGCTCGCGGATGCCGTAGTGAATGTAGCGGCCCGCATAACCGCCCGGCACTATGCGATCCATGCCTTTGGTGATCGTCAGGTTCGAATGCGTGAGGTCGGCTGAGCCGCCGACCGTCAGCTCGGTTGCGCCATTGATCGCGGCAAGCGCCATTTCGGAGGCCTTGCGCGTTGCAACCTTGGTCGCCTTCTCGACATGCTCCTTGCGGAAGGCGGCAAGGGCCTCGAACACCGCGTCGGGCAATTTGCCGCCGATCGCGCGCTCGAAGGCCTTCCGCCGAGGCGAGGCGGCAAGCCGCTGTTCCCAGGCGCGCCGCGCCGCCTGCCCGCGCTCGGCGATCTCGCGCCAGGCGCAAATGATGTCCTCCGGCACCTCGAATGGCGCGTAGGCCCAGCCGATGTTTTGCCGCGTCGCGGCAATCTCCGCCTCGCCCAGCGGCGCGCCATGCGTCTTTTCCGAGCCGCCCAGATTGGGCGCGCCCTTGCCGATCACCGTGCGGCAGGCGATCAGCGATGGCCGATCCGACTGCCGTGCGGCCTCTATTGCCGCGGCGACGGCCTCCATGTCGTGGCCGTCCACCGACTGGACAAGCCATCCAGCGGCTTTGAAGCGTGCTGGCTGATCCATCGATGTCGACAGCGAGGTCGGCCCATCGATGGAGATGGCGTTGTCGTCCCAGAGGACGATCAGGCGAGAGAGCTTAAGGTGGCCTGCGAGGTCGATCGCCTCGTGGCTGATGCCTTCCTGCAGGCAGCCGTCGCCGGCGATCACGTAGGTGTAATGGTCGACGAGATCGGCGCCGTGGCGGGCAGCAAGCATGCGTTCCGCCAGCGCCATGCCGACGGCGGTCGAAATACCTTGTCCGAGCGGACCGGTCGTCGTCTCGATACCGAGCGCGTGGCCATGTTCCGGATGTCCGGCGGTGGGGCTGCCCAGTTGACGGAATCGCTGCAGTTCCTCGATCGGCATGTCTTCGTAGCCGAGCAGGTAATGCAGCGCGTATTGCAGCATCGAGCCGTGCCCGGCCGAAAGCACGAAGCGGTCGCGATCTGGCCAGTCCGGCGCTGTCGGGTCGATGTTGATGAAGCGGCCGAACAATACCGTCGCGACGTCGGCCATGCCCATCGGCATGCCAGGATGTCCGGAATTGGCCTTCTGCACGCTGTCCATAGCCAGCGCGCGGATGGCGTTCGCCATGTCGCGCTCGGAGACGGCTGAGGCGACGGACTTCAATGCTGCCAGGCTGGTCATGGCGTCCTCCTCACGACACACGTTTCTTGCGTTCGATCAATTGCAGGATCAGCGGCGTCAGGATCAGCTGCATGGCTAGGTCGAGCTTGTTGCCCGGCACCACTATGGAATTCGGCCGCGACATGAAGGAGTCGTGGATCATTGAAAGCAGGTAAGGGAAATCGATGCCGCGAGGATTGGCGAAGCGGATGACCAGCATCGATTCGTCGGGGGTCGGAATCCAGCGTGCGATGAACGGATTGGACGTGTCGACGATCGGCACGCGCTGGAAGTTGATCGCGGTCTGCGAGAATTGCGGGACGATGAAACGGACATAGTCCGGCATGCGGCGCAGGATCACGTCCATCACCGCCTCGGTGGAATAGCCGCGCGTTGCGCGGTCGCGATGGATCTTCTGGATCCATTCGAGATTTATGACCGGCACCACGCCGATCTTGAGGTCCGCATGCCTGGCCAGGTTGATCTTGTCGGTGACGACGCAGCCATGCAGGCCTTCGTAGAAGAGCAGGTCGCTCGGAGCGAACTCGCGCCATTCGGTGAAATTGCCGGGCGGCGTGCCGTAGAGCTTCTCCTCGTCCTCGTCATGGACGTAGGTGCGGGTCCGTCCGGTCCCCCGGCGGCCATATTCCTCGAAAACCCCCTCGAGGATCTCGAGCTCGTTGGCCTCGGCATGGAAGTGGGTGAAGTTCGGGTTGCCGGCCTTCTCCTGCTCGGCCACCGCCACCTTCATCGCCGCGCGGTCGTAGCGGTGAAAGGCGTCACCCTCGATGAAGGCAGCCTCGATGTTCTCGCGCCGGAAGATCAGCTCGAAGATGCGCTTGACCGAGGTCGTGCCCGCGCCCGACGACCCGGTGATGGTGATGATGGGGTGCTTTGCCGACATGATGCTACTCAGGCCCTGAAAAGTCCGCGGCGGCTGAACAGCGGCGCACGCTCGCCGATAGCGCTGGGCTCAGTGTGGTAGCGGGCGATCCGCGCGACTTCCCGCGCGGATCCGAAGACCACGGGAACGCGCTGATGCAGACTCTCGGGTTCGATTTCGAGGATGCGGGAAATCGTATCGGTCGCGGCACCGGCCGCCTGTTCGATCAGATAGGCAATTGGATTGGCCTCGTAGACGAGCCGAAGCCGGCCCTGGCTGTAACCCCTGCGTTGGTCGCCGGGATAGAGAAACACGCCGCCGCGCATCAATATGCGGTAGCAGTCGGCAACAAGCGAGGCGATCCAGCGCATGTTGAAATCCTTCTCTCGTGGGCCTTCCGTGCCTTCCAGGCAGTCATCGACATAGAGGCGCACGGCTTCGTCCCAGTGGCGGTAATTGGCGGCGTTGATGGCGAACTCCTGGGTTCGCTCCGGGATGATCCGGCTTTCATAGGCCTGGACGAAGGTGCCCAGCCTGGTCGAATGCACGAACACATGCGTGCCGCTGCCGAGCGACAGGACGAGCGCCAGCTGCGGCCCGTAGATGAAGAAGCCGGCGCCCAGCATGCTCACCCCAGCCTGCAAAAAAACGGCGGCCGGATTGGCGTCCGGCGCGCCAGTCGCAGGGAGGAGCGAGAAGATGGTGCCGATCGACACGTTCGTGTCGATGTTGGAAGAACCGTCGAGCGGGTCGATGGCGATGGCAATGGGCGCCTGCCTGTCGAGCAGGACCGGCTGCTGCAGTTCCTCGGAAGCATAGAGCGCGACCGGCGCGTGGCGCATGGCGTCGAGGAAGATGTCGTCGGCTAAGATGTCGAGATCGGTCTGCACATCGCCGTCGGCATTGGCGCCGCGGGTCCCGGCAAAAGCGGTGCCGAGCACCCCATGGTTGATGGCGTTGCGCATCCTGGTGGCGGCCTGCGTGAGCTGACGGACGGTGGCCACGACCGCGGAGCGGCGTTCGTCCGGCGGGTCGCCGAGATAGGAGTTCAGAAAAGCGTCGAGCGTTGCCGCTGGCATCGTAACCTCCCGGTCCGGCCATAACCCTCGGGGCCGGATGGGGAGATGAAACCAAACGATCCATGCTAAGTAAAATTCAATAACTTTACTAATGCAGTAAAAAGAATTTAGTATGCCTCATGAGAAACCTCACGCTCAAGCAATTCAAGACCGTCCAGGCAATCGTCAGTCACGGGAAAATCGTTAGCGCAGCCAAGGCGTTAGGCCTTTCTCCTCCAGCTGTGACGATCCAATTGCGACAGGTCGAGGAGGAGTTCCATCTGGCCTTGTTCGACCGGACGTCGGACGGCATGCGTCCCACCGCCGCAGGACTGGCCTTCGTCCAGGCGGCGCAGGCTATCGAGGAGCGTCTTCGCCTGCTCGACGACGAGATGGACGCCATCAAGGGCGTGCGCGCCGGCAGCCTGAGGCTCGGCGTCGTGTCCACCGCCAAATATTTCGCACCGCGGCTCATGGCCGGCTTCATGAAGGAGCATCCCGATATCGACATGCGGCTTGCCATCGGCAATCGCGCCGAGACGATCGACAGTCTGAAGAGTCACGACATCGACATCGCGCTGATGGGCCGTCCGCCCAAGGAAGTTTCAGTCCGCGCTTCGGTTTTTGGCGATCATCCGCTGGTCATCATCGCGCCGCCCGACCACCCGCTGGCGTCGGCACGCGACATTTCCAAGGAACGGATCGCCGAGGAGCATTTCCTCGTTCGCGAGCCAGGCTCAGGCACGCGCATCTCGCTGGAGATATTCCTGAGCGACGTGCCCGGCAGGATCGACGATCTCGGCGTCGAGATGGGCTCGAACGAGACGATCAAGCAGGCGGTGATGGCAGGTCTCGGCATCGCCTTCATCTCCGCCCACACCATCGCCGCGGAAACGGAAGCCGGCCGGCTCGTTATTCTCGACGTGGTCGGCATGCCGATCCGCCGGCAATGGTTCTCGGTCATGCGCAGCGATCACGTGATCTCGCCGGCGATGGCGACCTTCAACGATTTCCTGATGCGCAAGGGCGCGACATATCTGCCCCTGTTCGGCAAACTGTATCCACACGCCGAAGCAGATGAAGCTGCGCGGATGCACAAATTGAGAGCGCCTGGAAAGCGGCCAGAGTGAAGCGCCCGACATACCGGCCGAAGAAATCATGCGAAAGAAAGCCGACAAGGGCGTGGAAAACGCACCGCCATCGATGGCGGTCAGGGCGCTCGCATGGTATGTTGCAGTGCGAAAGGGCAGGGGCACGCGCTCTCATACTCGCAGACAAGATGGATAGGCAGCCAACCCCTGCGAACAAATCGCTATGCATCCCGGGCTTGGGGTTCGGGAATTCGAAGGGGAAGGGGCAATGCTTTATACAATCGTGATGATGGTCTGCATGACGGCCGTGCCGCAGACCTGCGAGCAACGCGAGGAGATGGCGAACGGCTTGGCCATGAATCCCGGGGTGGCATTCATGCAGGCGCAGCCGCTGGTCGCTCATTGGCTGGAGACACATCCTGGCTATTTCGTGCAGCGTTGGCGTGTGCTGCCCGGCCGGGGAAGCTGACGCGGCGCGTCTTCGAGCCCGGCTTTAAATCATTGTATTGGCGCATGTCGTTCTCCCAAACCGCTGCGCACTTTTGGGAAATGCATCATTTCTTCGCGGCAAGCGTCTCCGCGACAGTCTTGGACAGCTGATAAAGCCGTTGCTCGATGATCGTCGGCACATCGCAGACGTAAGTCAGTGATTGCGCACGCTCGTTGAAGATTCGCGTGTCGAAATTCAGTTGGTCGGTCCGCCGCTCCACCTCGTCCTGATCCGCATCGGGTTTTGCCCGCAACGCGTCGACATCGGACGCTTCCTTGCGCAATTCGGCGGCCATTTCCAGCTGCCTGTGGGCGTAACGGGAAATGCCCGAAATCACGTGCGAACGCTCGGCGTCCATGTGGTCGAACATGCCCTGCACGAGCATCGCCATCTTCGGCGCAAGCTGCTCGGCCGGCAGGGAGGCCGCAAAATCCCTGATTTTCTTCTGCGCGTCTGCAATCGGCAGCTTGCGAGCCGCAACCTCCTCGACCAGGGCCGAGACGGAAGCGTCCTCCGACCAGTCCTTGGCCGCTGGCGGAAGCTGCGGTCCGTTCCAGACCTGGCCGAGCGAGAGCTGCGGCACCTTGCGCTGCATGCAGGGCCAGTCCGGATCAGTATTTGCGGCCATGGCGCCGGCGTTCGGCGCCAGCATGACAGCCGCAACCAGGCTGGAAACAAGGCGCATCCGTTCCATCAGCCATTTCCTCCCGTGCCCTGTTTGCGGGTTATCAGGCCGCGCGAAGGGTCATAGGCGATGATGGCGCCTCCCAGAAACAGCAGCGTGCAGCCGGCGACGACACCCAGCGACACCCAGTCGACCTGCCCGTAGAAGGCGAAGCGGATCAGCTCGACGGCATAGGTGAAGGGGTTGGCGAGGCAGAGCTTGTAGAGAAGCGGACTCGCCTCCTGGATGCGCCACAAGGGGTAGAGCGCCGGAGACGCGAAATAGCCGGGAAAGATGACGAAGTTCATGATGCCGGCGAAGTTTTCGAGCTGCTTGATCATCGAGGACAAAAGCATGCCGAGCGCACAAAGCATCATGCCCGACAGGAACAGCGCCGGCAGCACGAACAGATAGCCGAGCGGCGGCGCCTTGACGCCCCAGAACCAGGCGACGATGAGGAACGCGTAGACCTGCGCGATCGATACGAAGACGCCGGCGAGCATCTTCGACAGCAGAAGGTACCAACGGGGGAACGGGCTGACCAGCAGGATGCGCATATTGCCCATCTCGCGGTCGTAGACCATCGACAGCGAAGACTGCATGCCCGAGAACAGCAGGATCATGCCGCACAAGCCCGGCGTGATGTAGACCTCATAGAGCACGTAGGTCTTGTAGGGCGGGATGATCGACACGCCGAGCACCTGGCGGAATCCGGCGGCGAAAATGAACAGCCAGACGAGCGGTCGAACCAGTGACGAGATGAAACGCTCGCGCTGGTGCAGGAAGCGCAGGCATTCCCGTACGACGATACCTTTGAGGCAGATGAGATAGTGACGAAGGCCGAACGCGCTGGACTTTGCCGGCGTGACGGCCGCGACCTGTTCCGGCATCGCGGAAGCGCTCATGGCGAGATCTCCGCAATGCCTGCTGCTTCGCTGCGGCTGAGCCTGGAAAAGGCGTCGCGGATCGAGCCGGCACCGCTGGCCTTGACGACGTCGGCCACCTTGCCCTTGGCGACCAGGTCGCCCTGGCGCAGCACAACGACATGGTCGCCGTCATCGACCTCGTCGATCAGGTGGGTGGCCCAAAGCACGCCGATGCCCTCGGTTTCGACCAGCTTGCGGATGGTGGCAAGAATGCCCGCGCGCGACTGGATGTCGAGGCCGACCGTCGCTTCGTCGAGCAGCAGCAGAGAGGGGCGGTGGAGCAGCGCCCTGGCGATCTCGATGCGCCGCATCTGGCCGCCGGAAAGGCTGCGAGCCTTGTCGTGCTGACGGCCCTGCATGTCGACTGTCTCGATCAGCGCTGCAATGCGCTGCCGGGTTTCGTGCCCTCCGATGCCATGCAGCGAGGCGTGATAGGAGAGGTTCTGGTATACGCTCAGATCGAGGTCGAGCGTGCGTGCCTGGAACACGATGCCGACACGTCTGAGCGCCTCGCCGGAGGCGCGGCTGACGTCATGGCCGAAGATGCGGATCGATCCCCGGCGCGTGTCGTAAAGGTGGCTGATCAGCGAGAACAGAGTTGTCTTGCCTGCACCATTGAGCCCGAGGAGGGCGGTGAAAGTCGCCGGCGCGACCGAGAACGAGACGTCGTTGAGCGCCCGCTTCGGACCGTAGGAATGGCTGACGCCGGCGACGTCGAGCGCCGCCACCTCATCTCCCCTTTTCCCCGTCCCGGCATGCTGCATGGATGGCTCCTTCAGGATGCTTATCTAGCGCGCTCGACGTTCTTGGCCTCTCCGTCTTCCAGCTGCGTCTATTGGGGCGATATGACCACGCCCCAGGGCTGCTGGCCCACGGTGACCGATTGAACCGGCTCGTCGGTCGCCGTGTCGATGAAAGTGATGTCGTTGGAATTGCCGTTCGTGGTGATCAGCGTCTTGTGATCGGGGGTGAAGTCCAGATGCCAGACGCGTTGCCCGACGAGGATGTACTTTTCCACCTCGTAGCTTTCGGTGTTGATGACCGCGACATGGTTCGCCGGGCCGAGCGCGACATAGGCCTTCTTGCCGTCGGCGCTGATGACGATGCCTACCGGCTGAATGGTTTCGGCCCGCAATCCGGGAATCGCGAACCGGATCTTCTTCACCACCTGGCGCTTGGCGTTGTCGATGACGCTGACGCTGCCGCCGACCTCGGCGCTGACCCAGATCTGCGATCCGTCGGGCTTGAACGCTGCGAAGCGCGGGCGGGTGTCGACCAGCACGTTGTCTGTCACCTCATGGCTCTCGGTGTCGATGAAATGCGCCATGCTGGTGGTCTCCGAAGTGTTGACCATGGTCTTGCCGTCGGGGCTGACGGCCATGCCTTCCGGTTCGACGCCAACCGGGATCTCGGTCTTGATTTCCTTACTGTCGACGTCGATCGCGGTGACCAGATTGTCGTTTTCGTTGGCGACGTAGAGCGTCTTGCCGTCGGGCGAAAGCACGAACAATTCGGGATCGTCGCCGGAGGGCAGCGTGCCGACCACCTGCAGCGTCGCTGTGTCGATGATTTGGATCATGTTGTCGTCGCTGGCGCACAGATAGATGAACTTGCCGTCGTGCGAGATGGTGATGCCGCGCGGTCTCTGACCGACATCGACGGTCTTGACTACCTGCATGGTCGCCGTGTCGACAACGGTCATCGTGTTGTCCTTCTCGTTGGAGACATAGGCCGTGTAGGCCGCTGCCGGGCCGGCCAGGGTGCCGGTAGCGAGAATGGCGAGTACGCAAGCTCGTCGCTGCACGAATTCCTCCCGAGTGGCGCTACTTGAGGACGCATTTCGTTTCCGGCTGATCGATGCCGAGGGTGTCGAGCTCGGAGACCTGGTGGAGGTAGCCCTCCTGGGGAGATGTCGAGACGACCGACTTGGTGTCGCCAAGCAGGATCGGTTGGCGAAGCTGGAGGTTCCATTTGCGGAAGGTCAGCTTCTGCCCCTTGAAGGCGGCGACCGAGAAATCTTCCGAGCGGATGTAATCGCTGATCTTCTTCGGATCGTCGCCATTGGTGCGCGTGGTGGCTTCGCCGATTGCCCGCACGGCGGTCCAGGCCGACATGTCCTTGGACAGCATTCGCCGGCCTGTCGCTTTCAGGAAGCGGCTCTGCATCTGGATGCCGCCCCACTGTTCGCTCGCCGGATGCCATGACGATGCCACGAGTCCGGCCGTGCCTGCGACCAGCCGCGGTGTCCAGGTGCGGTAGGGCACGTAGGTCCCGAACACCTCGCTTTCATCGGCCACGAGCAGCACGTCATGCTCCGGCAGGTCCTGCGTGAAAACCGAAATCTGCTGCTGTATCTGCGTGGCTCCGGTATCGGTGCGGCGCGCCGTCCCGGTGTCCTTGAATTCCTTCTCGACGACGATCTGACCGCCGAAGCGGGTTGCCGCGCGGCGCAAGGCGTCCGCATAGAGGTGATCCTGCTCATGCGAGCCGTAGAGCAGCGCCCAGTTCGGCCATTTCTTCACCATGAGATACTGCGCCAGCGCGTCGGCGAGCATGCTTCGCGTCGGCGCGATGTGGAAGACGTTGATGCGGCAATCCTCTTCGCGCAGGCTGTCGTCGGTGGCGCCGACGTTGAAGATCAGCACGCCCTTGTCGCGTGCAATGTCGGCGATCGACAGCAGCTGCTTGGCCGAAAGGTCCGCGACCACATAGCGGTCGCCCTTGGCGATCAGGTCGTCGAATGCCTGGACCGCATCGGCTTCCGGCTTTATCTCGGTGACGTCGAGGGTGAATTGCTGCTTGATGAACCTGCCCGTCGTATTGTTGTCGCCGATGGCGACATTGGCACCGGCGACACCTTCATCGCGCGGCGGCGCGTCGAGCAGGGAAAGCGTCAGTCGCGGCGCGTAGGCGCGCAAATAGCCGATCTTGATCTCGGTTGTCTGTCCTTGCGGCTTGGTCGCGTCCGCCGGCTGCAAGGTCGGCTGCTGAGCGAACGCACCCGGAGCACCAGCGGTCAAGGACAGAAAGCACAAAAGGGCCGCCAAGGTGCCCGGCACCGCGCTCGTCATCGACAGAATTACCCATTCCTGCGCTGGAGCTCGATCGTTGCCGGACCAGCGCCAAGTCAAGGTGCCCCAAGGCGAGATTAGTGAACCCGCCGGATTTATCAACCTCGTGAGCAGGACGTCTCGGCTCTGCTTTAGTCCTATTCGCGTGGCAAGAAGGCCATCGTCACGGCTTGCCGAAACTGCGGGAAAGTTCCGAGCTGATCCTTCGCCGCGTCCATAAGGCGGGCAAGGGTGGGGGACCTTTGGTAGAATAGACTTATGCGGTGGATCGTTCGATTATTGGGATCTCACGGCAACCAGGAAACGGAATTTTTTGTTGCAAGGCAGGCCTCACGCCCGCCGAAACAGGAAATTCTTCGACTGCCTTGGGAGGATGCCTCATGAAAACGCGAGCTGCAGTAGCCGTTGGTGCCGGAAAGCCGCTGGAGATCATGGAGGTGGACCTCGAAGGCCCGCGCGAGGGCGAGGTTTTGGTCGAGGTCAAGGCGACCGGCATCTGCCACACCGACGAGTTCACGCTCTCGGGCGCCGATCCGGAGGGCATCTTTCCGGCGATTCTCGGCCATGAGGGCGCCGGCATCGTCGTCGACGTCGGCAAGGGGGTGACCTCGGTCAGGAAGGGCGACCATGTCATCCCGCTCTACACGCCCGAATGCCGGCAGTGCCCGTCGTGCCTGTCGCGCAAGACCAATCTGTGCACCGCCATCCGCGCCACCCAAGGCCAAGGGCTGATGCCCGACGGCACCTCGCGCTTCTCGGTCGATGGCAAGAA
>LM655186.1:0-164 GCA_000824825.2 Mesorhizobium sp. ORS 3324 | reverse complement strand
ATCGGCGTTGCCGGCGCCGGCCAAGAGATCGCGACGCGGCCGTTCCAGCTGGTCACCGGCCGCACCTGGATGGGCACCGCCTTCGGCGGCGCGCGCGGCCGCACCGACGTGCCGAAGATCGTCGACTGGTACATGGAGAAAAAGATCCAGATCGACCCGATGAT
>LM655185.1:27836-47294 GCA_000824825.2 Mesorhizobium sp. ORS 3324 | reverse complement strand
GAACCGCTGGTAATTCATGTCGGCTTCCCAATTTTGCGCCGGATGATAGTCACTGGCCTGTTTCGCGTCCACCGCGCGCATCCCGGTCAAAATGCCACGCCCCGGGCCTGTTCCTAACGACGGCCGGTCATGGCCTATTCCCCGGCTGTGTGAACCGGTTTTGTTTCGGTACGATGCCTCGGGCGGGAGGAACTGTTACGAACTTAACACAAAAGGGAGGCTAATGGGCTTGCGGCGGGGTTTCCAGCACGGCGGCTGTTGAGACAGTTTCCGATAAATCTTGATCAGCGAGGTAGATGATGACGGTTTTGGTGACGGGCGGTGCCGGCTATATCGGCAGCCATATGGTCTGGGAACTTCTCGACGCAGGCGAAAACGTCGTCGTGCTCGACCGGCTTTCCACCGGCTTCGAGTGGGCGGTTGCGCCCGAAGCGAAGCTCGTCGTCGGCGACGTCGCCGACCGCGAGCTGGTCGGCCAGATCATCCGGGAAAACAAGGTCGACGCCATCATCCACTTCGCCGGCTCGATCGTGGTGCCGGAATCGGTCGCCGATCCGCTGGGCTACTACGAGAACAATACCTGCAAGACGCGCACGCTGATCGAAACCGCCGTGCGCGAGGGCGTGCCGCATTTCATCTTCTCCTCCACGGCGGCCGTCTATGGCGGCGCGGGTCTCGAGCCGGTGCGCGAGGATGCGCGGCTGGCGCCGGAATCGCCCTACGGCCTCTCCAAGCTGATGAGCGAGTGGATGCTGCGCGACGCGTCATTCGCGCACGATATCCGCTACACGGCGCTGCGCTATTTCAACGTCGCCGGCGCCGATCCCAGTGGCCGCACTGGCCAGTCGACGCCCGGCGCCACGCACCTCATCAAGGTCACCTGCGAGACCGCGCTCGGCAAGCGGCCGTTCATGCAGGTCTTCGGCAACGACTATCCGACGCCAGACGGCACCTGCATCCGTGATTACATCCATGTCAGCGACCTCGCGGCGGCACACAGGCTCGCGCTGCAGCGGCTGCGCCAGGGCGGCGCCAGCCTCGTCGCCAATTGCGGCTACAGCCACGGCTATTCGGTTCTTGAGGTCATCGAGAGCGTGCGCCGCGCCTTCGGCCGAGACTTCGAGGTCAGGATGGGCGACCGACGGCCGGGCGACGCCGCCGCCGTGGTCGCCAATTCCGATCTTGCCCGCAAGGAGTTCGGCTGGACGCCGCAGCGCGACGATCTCGACCAGATCGTCGCCGACGCCCTGGCCTGGGAGCGCATCCTGACCGGCAAGAATTCGGCGCGGAGCTGAATTGGACCAAGTCCAGGGAAAGTCCGTAACGGCTTTCCCTGGACTTGCGCAAAAACGAACGGTTAGAGCCAGAAACTGATCCAGACGCGGCGGCGCCAGCAGCGGACATGACGCCAGCCATAACGCCAGTAGCGACGGCAGACCCTTCTCCAAACCCGACGGCGGTGGCGACGGCGATAGTAGTACCGATCACGGTAGTAGCGACGGCGGCGGTAATAGTACTGAGCCGGTTGCAGCAGATCGGCCTGCTCATCCTCCTCGTCGTAGATGGCCGGATCCGGCTTGTCCAATTCATCGAGAATTCCGTTGCCTTTGGGGATGCCGGCAACCGCCCTGCCCGGTCTGGCCACGCCTGCAAGTGCCGCTGCCCCCGCAACGCCAAGCATTCCAGTCAGAAACAACCGACGTTCCATCGAAACCTCCCGAGCTGTTGAGCATCGGCGGCTCGTCCCTCACCCGGAAAACAAGCTCCAGCGCGCTGCCGATCGATTTGAACGTGCGGGTGCCATTGTCGTTCCATCACCCCACTTCACGCAGGATGAAGTCGTGCAGCATCTTGGCGGCGGGCGAAAGCACGCGGTTCTTGACCGTGATCAGGCTGTAGGGCCTCACCTCTATGTCGAACTCGGTCTGCACGACGTCGATCGCACCCGCCAGCCCGTCGGCGCTCTGGATGAATCTGGCCACCTGCACCGAAACGGGGGCGATGGCTTCGGATTGCGCCACCATCACCAGCGTCAGCAGCAGCGAAGAGGTGTTAAGGATGCGGTCGGGAAGCGGGATGTTGCGATTGAGGAAATTGCTTTCCATCGCCTGGCGCAGCGGCGAGCCGCCGGACTGGAAGACCCAGTCATAAGCCGCCGTCTCTTCCAGCCGCACCACCTTGCCGCTGGCGAGCGGATGGCCGCGACGCACGATCAGGCAGGCCTTCTCGATGCCGATGACCCGCGATTCGAACAGCCGCGGATTGAGATCGTCGGGAATGCGGGCGATGATGAAATCGTGGCGTGACGCGATCAGCTCGCGGGCTAGCACGTTCGACGTCTCGACCTGCATGGTGATCTCGATGCGCGGGTAGATGCGCCGGATCTCGCGAATCGCCGGCACGGCCAATTCGATGGCCGGCGCCGTCACCGCGCCGAGGAACACCGAGCCGCCCTTGCCGGCCTTGAGCTCCGAAATCTCGCGGTCGGCCTCGCGCATCTCGAGCAGGATCGAGCGGGCGCGCCTGGCGAGCGCCTGGCCGTAGGGTGTAAGCGTGATGCCGCGCGGCAGGCGCTCGCACAACTTCACGTCGAGCACCGCTTCCATCTCGGCGATCATGCGCGAGGCGGCCGGCTGGGAGATGTTCATGACCTGGGCGGCTGCGCTCACCCGTCCGTGATCGTCGAGGGCGGTGATCATGCGCATATGGCGCAGGCTCAAGCCGCTGCGCAGGAGTGTCTTTCCGTCTCCCGGCAGCTTCTCGTAACTTACTGAAATCGTATCGGGATCGCGCAATGCCGCCATGATTTTCGAGCCACTCCACAAGTTTTTATTGTGCCTTAAACTATACCAGTTTCGGTATAGCAACCACCAAAGATCGCATTTGACAGTTATGTCAAAGGGACCCACCCTTCGCGCGTTCCGAGGCGCAGAGATCGGCAACGAGCAAAATCGTATCGATTGAAAAGCGTCGCGGAGCCGATTGGGAGGATACCGGAGATCGATAAAGCCGACAGAGGCGCGAGAGCGCTCCTGTTCGACTGCGCGGCCCGCGAAGCCCCGAGGTGTCGCGTCCATCAACCAGGGAGAGCAATGTGAAGATCATCAAGACACTGGCCGCCGTCGCGGCCCTTGGCGTCGCTGCCATGACCTATTCGGCACACGCAGCCGACAAAGGCCTCGTCGGCGTGCTGATGCCGACCAAGACCTCGCAGCGCTGGATCAACGACGGCGACGCCGTCAAGTCCCAGCTCGAGGCCCTCGGCTACACGGTCGACCTGCAGTATGCGCAGGACGACATCCCGAACCAGCTCAGCCAGCTGGAAAACGAAATCACCAAGGGCCCGAAGGCGCTGATCATCGCTTCGATCGACGGCACCACCATGGCCGATGCGCTGCAGAAGGCAAACGATGCCGGCGTGGTCACCATCGCCTATGACCGCCTGATCAAGAAGACCCCGAATGTCGACTACTACACCACCTTCGACAATTTCGGCGTCGGCGTGATCCAGGCGAATTCCCTGGTCAAGGGCCTCAAGGAGCGCTTCCCGAACACCAAGCCGTGGAATGTCGAACTGTTCGGCGGCTCGCCCGACGACAACAACGCCTTCTTCTTCTACAACGGCGCGATGTCCGTGCTGCAGCCGTTGATCGACAACGGCACGATCAAGATCAAGTCCGGCCAGATGGGCATGGACAAGGTCGGCACGCTGCGCTGGCTCGCCGCCACCGCCCAGGCACGCATGGACAACCTGCTCTCGGCCAACTACTCCGACGGCAGCCGCGTCGACGGCGTTCTGTCGCCCTATGACGGCCTGTCGCGCGGCATCACCGCCTCGCTGCGCGCTGTCGGTTACGGCACCGACGCACAGCCCTGGCCGATCGTGACCGGTCAGGACGCCGAGACCGCCTCGGTCAAGCTGATCATCTCGGGCGAGCAGTATTCGACGGTGTTCAAGGACACCCGCGAACTGGCCAAGTCCACCGTCCAGTTGGTCGACAAGGTGCTCTCCGGCGGCAAGCCCGACGGCCTCGACACCAAGACCTACAACAACGACGTGAAGGTCGTTCCTTCGATCCTTTTGACGCCGCATGAGGTCGACAAGTCGAACTACCAGGCGCAGGTCGTCGACTCCGGCTACATCAAGGCTGCGGACCTGAAGTAATCCAGCCTCAAAAGAGGGGGTCCTGCGCGACGCAGGGCCCCTTTTCGTTCAGAAGCGACCCCGGTATTGTTTTACCGGCTTCTGCAGCGGCATGCGCCGTCGCTGCGCGGTGCAGACTGCAGTATGTTGATTTTGCGCGTGACGCTTTCCGGGAATGGGAGGCATACGCCAGGGAGTGGAATTCCTGATGACCTCGACGATTTTGGAGATGCGCGACATCACCAAGACGTTTCCCGGCGTCAAGGCGCTGTCGAACGTCAACCTTAGCGTCGAGGAAGGTGAGATCCACGCCATTGTCGGCGAGAACGGCGCCGGCAAATCGACGCTGATGAAGGTGCTTTCGGGGGTCTATCCGTCCGGCACCTATGAGGGCGAAATCGTCTTTCGCGGCCAGGAATGCCACTTCAAGGGCATCCATGACAGCGAGCATATCGGCATCGTCATCATCCACCAGGAGCTTGCTCTGGTGCCGATGCTGTCGATCGCGGAAAACATCTTCCTCGGCAACGAGCACGCCACCTACGGCGTCATCGACTGGAACGCCAATGAGAAGCGGACCAGCGCACTGCTCCGGAAGGTCGGCCTCAAGGAAGACCCCAAGACGCTGATCACCAATATCGGCGTCGGCAAGCAGCAGCTGGTCGAGATCGCCAAGGCGCTCAGCAAGGAAGTGAAGCTGTTGATTCTCGACGAGCCGACGGCCTCGCTCAGCGAGAAGGACAGCCAGGCGCTGCTCGACCTCCTGCTCGAGTTCAAGCGGCAGGGCATGACCTCGATCCTGATCTCGCACAAGCTCAACGAGGTGAACCGGGTCGCCGACAAGGTGACGGTGATCCGCGACGGACGCACCATCGAAACCTTGCCGAGGAAGGACATCAGCGAGGACCGTATCATCACCTCCATGGTCGGCCGCTCGCTCGACGACCGCTATCCGCCGCGCGAGCCGCAGATCGGCGATGTGATCCTGGAAGTGAAGAACTGGTCGGTCTACCACCCGATCCACGCCGAGCGGCAGGTGATCAAGAACATCAACCTCAACGTGCGCAAGGGCGAGGTGGTCGGCATCGCCGGGCTTATGGGCGCAGGCCGCACCGAATTCGCGATGAGCCTGTTCGGCCGCTCCTATGGCCGGCACATCACCGGGGAGGTGTCGCTCGACGGCAAGCCGATCGACCTCTCATCGGTGAGCAAGGCGGTGGCAAGCGGCATTGCCTATGTCACCGAAGACCGCAAGACCTTCGGGCTCAACCTCATCGACCACATCAAGCACAATGTGACGCTGGCCAACCTCTCCGGCGTTTCGAGCCACGGCGTCATCGACGACATGCGCGAGATGAGCGTGGCCAACGACTATCGCAAGAAGACCAACATCCGCGCTTCCAGCGTCTATCAGCTGACCGGCAACCTCTCGGGCGGCAACCAGCAGAAGGTAGTGCTGTCGAAGTGGCTGTTCGCCGATCCGCAAGTGCTGATCCTCGATGAGCCGACGCGCGGCATCGACGTCGGCGCCAAATACGAAATCTACACGATCATCGCCCGCCTCGCCGCCGAAGGGAAGGCGATCATCGTCATCTCGTCGGAGATGCCGGAACTGCTCGGCATAACCGACCGCATCTACGTCATGAACGAAGGGCGCATCGTCGGCGAAATGCCGGCAAGCGAAGCCAGCCAGGAAAAAATCATGCGCGCCATCGTCCGGGGAGAAGGAAAAGCATCATGAGCACAGACAGCGCCCCCGCACCGCAAAGCGGCGTCGCCGAAGACGTCAAGCATGGTCCGCGCATCGCCGTGTCGGCGCTGACGACGAACCTGCGCGAATACGGCCTGATCATCGCGCTGATCGTCATCATGCTGTTCTTCCAGTACACGACGTCGGGAACGCTGTTCAAACCGGTGAACCTCAGCAACCTGGTGCAGCAGAACTCGTTCATCATCGTGATGGCCCTCGGCATGCTGCTGGTGATCGTCGCCGGCTACATCGACCTCAGCGTCGGGTCCGTCGCCGGCTTCATCGGCGCCCTTGCGGCGATGATGATGGTCATCTGGCCGCTCGGGATATTCAGCAATCCGCTGGTGGTCTCGATCGTCTGCCTGATCGTCGGCGCGCTGATCGGCGCGGCGCAAGGCTACTGGATCGCCTATCACCGGATACCGAGCTTCATCGTGACGCTGGCGGGCATGCTGATCTTCCGCGGCATCTGCCAGGCGCTGCTTGGCGGCGGCTCCTCGGTCGGCCCGCTTCCAGACAGCTTCAAGGCACTGAGCTCCGGCTTCATCCCGGACGTGATCGGCCCGCTGACGCTGATCCCGCCGACTGTGAATGCCGCCGGCAAGACCATCGTCGGCAGCGGGCTGACGCTGCATATGACGACGGTGGTGCTGGGCGTGATCGCGGTGCTCGCCTACGCCTATTTCGGGCTGAGGGCGCGGCGCAAGCGCGAGAAGCACGGCTATGAGGCCGAGCCTTTCCCGCTGTTCGTCATCAAGACGCTGGTGGGCAGCGCGCTGGCGCTGTTCCTGGTCTTCCAGTTCGCGAGCTACAAGGGCCTGCCGGTCGTGCTCCTGGTCATGGGCGTGCTGATCTCGCTGTTCGTCTTCGTCACCAAGCGCATGACCATCGGCCGCCGCATCTATGCCATGGGCGGCAACGCCAAGGCGGCACAGCTTTCGGGCATCAACACCGAAAGGCTGACGCTGCTGGTCTTCATCAACATGGGCGTGCTGTCGGCGCTCGGCGGCCTGATCATCGCGGCGCGCCTCGGCCAGGCCGTGCCGGCCGCGGGTCTCGGCAGCGAGCTCGACGTGATCGCGGCCGTCTTCATCGGCGGCGCGTCGGCAATGGGCGGTGTCGGACAGGTTATCGGCGCCGTGGTCGGCGGCTTCATCATGGGCGTGATGAACAACGGCATGTCGATCATGGGCGTCAATGTCGACTGGCAGCAGGTGGTCAAGGGCCTGGTGCTGCTCGGCGCAGTCATCTTCGACGTCTACAACAAGAACAAGGCTTAAACGCCGCAGACGAGGAAAGCAGGAGGCATACGGGTCCAGATCGCGAGGCTGCCGGCTGCGCGCCGGCGCCAAGAAGTCCCTTGAAGGACCGGGCTCGCGAGCGCAATCCGGAGGAAGATTTTCAACCGTGGCGCGGATCGGTTCCGCGCCGCGCCGGTCAAGGTTTGTCCATCGGCAGCCGGGCCAAGGCAAAAGAGAGGGTTCATCATGCTGATTTCCCAAATCCTCGACGACGCCGAGACGATACGCGTCGTTGCCCGCAGCGGCGGCAAGACCCGGGTCATCAACGGCGCGCGCAGCGTCTATTCGCTGGCAATGGAGGCGGCGCGCACCGGGACCGGCCTGGAGGCGCTGATCGAGCGCAAAGGCTATGGCGAGACGGTCGATCTCGACGCCGCCTACAAGAAGGGACGCGTGGTGTCGCCGATCAACCATCCCGACCCGGCGCATCTCCACCTCACCGGCACCGGGCTGACGCATCTCGGCTCCGCCGCAACGCGCGATTCCATGCACAAGAAACTCAGCGACGGCGAAGAGCAGCTCACCGATTCCATGAAGATGTTCCGCATGGGGCTGGAAGGCGGCAAGCCGCCGAAGGGCCAGACCGGCGTGCAGCCGGAATGGTTCTACAAGGGCAACGGCACCATGGCGGTGGCGCCGGGTGCTGCGCTGATGTCGCCCGCCTTCGCGCAGGACGCCGGCGAGGAGCCGGAGATCGCCGGCATCTATGTCATCGGCGACGACGGCGCGCCGTTCCGCGTCGGCTTCACGCTGTCCAACGAATTTTCCGACCACGTCACCGAGCGGGTGAACTACCTTTACCTCGCCCACTCCAAGCTGCGTAACGCATCGTTCGGGCCGGAGATCCTGATCGGCGACCTCCCGGCCGACATCAGAGGCTCATCGCGAATCTATCGCGACGGCAAGGTGCTTTGGGAAAAGCCGTTCCTGTCGGGCGAAGCGAACATGTCGCACAGCATCGCCAATCTCGAGCATCACCACTTCAAATATTCGGCCTTCCGCCAGCCTGGCGACGTGCATGTGCACATGTTCGGCACTGCGACGCTGTCCTTCGCCGACGGCGTCAGGACGGAAGCGGGCGACGTGTTCGAGATCGAAGCCAAGGATTTCGGCCTGCCGCTGCGCAATCCGCTGGAGATCGAAAAGCCGGTGAAGGTGGCGGTCAAGGCGCTGTGAACAACGAGACGGCACAAACGTCGGACGGCGGGCTCGGGCAATGAGCTACCTGCGGTCCTTTGTTGTGTCTGTGGGACTTGTGCTCTCGCTCGCCCTCTCTGCGTCGGCGGTCCATGCCGCGTCGCAATGCAGTGCCAAATCCTTTCGGGAAGCCCGCGAGCTGCTGGCAAACCGGCTCATGGCAGCAGGATATTCAGGCGAACAGGCTGCCTTTCTGATCAGCGGAGCCGACCGGCTGACGTCGGAGCTTCGCGCAGACAAGCTGAGCGAGCGAGCCAAATCCTGTGGCATCGACTCCGCCCGAGCGCACGTCCTTCTTTGCGTAGACAAGCTATTGTTCCCCCTGAAGGAATCAAAGACCTCGCTCGATGCCGAAAGGCCGGTTGCTTCTTGGGGCAAGAAGCGATTGGCAGGGCGCGAACTGCTGTTCATCGGCTACTTCAACGCGTGTTTCGGCACCGCGAAGCAGCGCATATTTGGCGGCTGACGAGGCTCTATCCGGATCGCCGACGGAAAAAATCAGCGCGCTGCTCTGAAATGCTTGGAGAGCTTGAGCCCCTGGGCCTGGTAGTTCGAGCCTAGATCGGTGCCGTACAGCGCCTGCGGTCGCTTCAGCATGTGCTCGTAGACGAGGCGTCCGACGATCTGGCCGTGGTCGAGGATGAACGGCACCTCGTGGCTGCGCACTTCGAGCACCGCCCGGCTGCCGCTGCCGCCGGCGGCGGAATGGCCGAAGCCCGGATCGAAGAAGCCGGCATAGTGGACGCGGAACTCGCCGACCAGCGGATCGAAGGGCGTCATCTCGGCGGCGTAGAGCGGCGGCACGTGCACCGCTTCGCGTGAGACCAGGATGTAGAATTCGTCAGGGTCGAGGACGAGTTCGCCGGCGCCGCTCTTGTAGAGCGGCTCCCAGAAGCCGACGACATCCTGCGCGGCGCGCTTGTCGACATCGACGAGGCCGGTGTGGTGCTTGCCGCGATAGCCGACCAGGCCATCCTTGTCGCCGTCGAGGTCGATGGAGAGCGCGATGCCGCCGCCGGAGATGTTAGGCGGCTCGGTGGCGACCAGTATTTCGGCCCGGTGGAGCTCGCGCAGCTCGTTTTCAGACAGCACCGCATTGCCGATGCGGAAGCGTATCTGCGACAGGCGCGAGCCGGCGCGCACGACGATCGGGAAGGTGCGCGGGCTGACCTCGAGATAGAGCGGACCATGATAGCCGGCGGCGATCTTGTCGAACTCATGGCCGCGATCGGTCATGACGCGCGTGAAAATGTCCAGCCGCCCGGTCGAGCTCTTCGGATTGGCCGAAGCGGACACTTCCGCCGGCAGCGCCAGGCTTTCGAGCAGCGGCACGATATAGACGCAGCCCGTCTCCAGCACCGCGCCGTCGGCGAGGCTGAACTCATGCAGCCTCAGCCGGTCGAGCTTGTCGGCGACCAGATGGTCGGGACCAGGTAGGAAGGAGGCGCGAACGCGGAAGGCTGTGTCACCGAGCCTCAGGTCGAGGCTGGCCGGCTGGATCTGGTTGGTGTCGAGCGCGCGCGGCGACTTCAGCGCGCCGGACTGAAACAGCGCCGCGATATCCAGATCCGGAAGAATGCCTGTCTGCCGCAAGGTCTGGCTCCGATCGAAGGCCGGCAAGCGCGTGGTTCTTTTGCAGGCTCCTGCCGCAAAACCACAAACGGCTTGCGCTACCTGCCTGGTACAAACCTCTTAATCAAGCCGGCAATTGACGCAAGCGCGGCGCAGGTCTAAAGGGGCGTTATCCCGTGGTGATTTGGCCGGTCGGCTTGCAGCCACGTTAAACAAGTCGCTAAAGGACCGTTGGGCTGCAAGGCCGTATGGACCGGTTGCGACATCGCGGCCGGTTTTTTTGTGTTTGGACTGTTCTTTGCGAGTGGAATTAGGGCGATGAGCAAGACGCGCGATTGGAAACCTCAGACGGCACTCGTGCATGGCGGGACGCTGCGTTCCGGCTTCGGCGAGACCGCCGAGGCGATGTATCTCACCCAGGGCTATGTCTACGAGACGGCGCAGGCGGCGGAAGCCCGCTTCAAGGGCGAGGAGCCGGGCTTCATCTATTCGCGCTACGCCAATCCGACGGTCGACATGTTCGAGAAGCGCATGTGCGCGCTGGAAGGCGCGGAAGATGCGCGCGCCACCGCCTCCGGCATGGCGGCGGTCAGCGCCGCGCTGCTCTGCAGCGTCAGGGCCGGCGACCATATCGTGGCGGCGCGGGCGCTGTTCGGCTCCTGCCGCTGGATCGTCGAGACGCTGGCGCCCCGCTACGGCATCGAGGCG
Source organism: Mesorhizobium sp. ORS 3324 (assembly GCA_000824825.2). GTDB lineage: Bacteria > Pseudomonadota > Alphaproteobacteria > Rhizobiales > Rhizobiaceae > Mesorhizobium. The sequence continues at coordinate 36,622 of LM655185.1, read as the reverse complement.
ACGCTGGTCGACGGCACCGACATCGCCAATTGGGAAAAGGCGGTGAGGCCGAACACCAAGCTGTTCTTCCTGGAGAGTCCAACCAATCCGACCCTGGAGGTGGTCGACATCGCCGCCGTCGCCGCGCTCGCCAACTCGATCGGCGCGCGCCTGGTCGTGGACAATGTCTTTGCCACGCCGCTGCAGCAGAAGCCCTTGCAGCTCGGCGCTCATATCGTGGTCTATTCGGCGACCAAGCATATCGACGGACAGGGACGCTGCCTCGGCGGCGTCATCCTGTCGGACAAGAAGTGGATCGACGAGAACCTGCACGACTATTTCCGCCACACCGGCCCGAGCCTCTCGCCCTTCAACGCCTGGACGCTGCTCAAGGGCCTGGAGACGCTACCGCTGCGCGTCAAACAGCAAACGGAAAGCGCCGGCAAGATCGCGGACTTCCTGGCCGAACGGCCGGAGATCGCCCGCGTCATCTATCCGGGCCGCGCCGACCATCCGCAGGCCGATATCGTCAGGAAGCAGATGTCGGGCGGCTCGACGCTGATCTGCCTCGACGTCAAGGGCGGCAAGCAGGCGGCCTTCGCCTTCCAGAACGCGCTCGACATCGTGCTGATCTCGAACAATCTCGGCGACGCCAAGAGCCTGATCACCCATCCGGCGACGACGACGCACAAGAACCTGAGCGACGAGGCGCGCGCCGAGCTCGGCATCGGCCCGGGCACGCTCAGGCTCTCCGTCGGTCTGGAAGACACGGACGATCTGCTCAACGACGTCGAGCAGGCGCTGAAGGCGGCCGGCTAGCGGCGATCGGACCAGCAGGCTTCACCGGTTTGACGATGCTGCGGGCAGCGGTCCGACAGCTGGGGCCGAACGCGTCTCCAATATCCAGCCCTAAAGTCGCCTCAAGCTGCGATTGACACTCGCCGCGACGGATGTTCAAATACCCGGGTACATATCAAACTAAATGATATAAAAGGGTAGGCGACGGACATGAAGGCGCAAGTAGCGATCCATCGGGATTTCAAGATCGCAACCATCGACGATCGCATCTACAGCGCCTTTCTGGAGCATCTTGGACGCGCCGTCTATGGCGGCATCTACGAGCCGGGCCACGAGACCGCCGACGAGGACGGGTTCCGCGGCGATGTGCTGGACCTGGTGCGCGGCCTGAACGCACCGCTGGTTCGCTACCCCGGCGGCAATTTCGTTTCCAATTACGACTGGCTGGACGGGATCGGGCCGAAGGATCAGCGGCCGGTGCGGCTCGACTACGCCTGGAAGACGACCGAGACAAACGAGATGGGGACGGATGAGTTCATCCGTTGGTGCCGCAAGGCCGGAACCGAGCCCATGCTTGCGGTCAATCTCGGCTCGAAGGGATTCACCGAAGCGCTCGCCATGCTCGAATACTGCAACCATCCTGGGGGCAGCTACTGGAGCGACCTGCGCCGGAAGAACGGCTCAGCCGAGCCGCACAATGTCCGGGTCTGGTGTCTCGGCAACGAGATGGATGGGCCGTGGCAAATGAACCATCGCACGGCCCATGAATATGGCCGCGTCGCAAACGAGGTCGGTCGCGCCATGAAAGTCTTCGACCCGACCCTCGAGCTCGTCGCCTGCGGCTCCTCCAACCACAACATGCCCACCTACCCTGCCTGGGAAGCCGAGGTCCTCGATCTCGCCTACGACAATGTAGACTACATCTCGCTGCATCAATACTGGGACAACTGGGACGATGACTACCTGAACTTCCTCGCCAAGTCCGTCCCGGTCGACCGCTACATCCAGACGATCGGCGGCGTGATCGACTACGTGAAGGCGAAGAAGCGCTCCAAGCACAACGTCTATATCTCCTTCGACGAATGGAACGTCTGGTATCACACCCGAAAGAAAGGTGTCAGTGACGGCGACGGGGTCAATTGGGCCAAGGCGCCTCCCTTGCTGGAGGACGCCTACAATTTCGAGGACGTCCTGCTTGTCGGCTGCGCGCTCAACACGTTCATCCGCCGGTCGGATCGTGTGAGGATGGCCTGCATCGCGCAGCTCGTGAACGTGATCGCGCCCATCATGACGGAAACCGGCGGGCCGGCCTGGAAGCAGACCATCTACTACCCCTACTATTACGCCTCCCTCCACGGCCGTGGCGATGCTCTGAACGTGGCCGTGGACGTGCCGACCTACGATGCCAAGGTGGCGGATGACGTTCCCTATCTCGACGTCGCCGCGGTACGGAGCCGGGACGGTGGGACCGTGGCGTTCTTCATGGTCAACCGCCATCCGGACGAGGCTATGGCTATCGACATCGACATGGCCGGCTTCAGGCCGAGGGGCATAGCCGAACACGTATTGATTGCCCATCCCGACCTCAAGGCCACCAACACGGCGGCCAGGCCGGACCACGTGTCTCCCCGCAAAGGCGACGGGATTTCGGTCGCCGACGGACGGGTCAAAGGGAACTTGCCGCCGAGGTCCTATCACCTGCTGCGCGTAAGCGTCTGAGAGCGCAGGCAGAAGCCTGAGTCCCTAATATACCATAGAATATGATACATACCACAAGATCGGTTGACCGACCTACAAGCCAAAGCTATCGTCAAAAATAGGGAGTTGAACGGAATTTCGAGCCACGTTTGTTGTGCCATACCGTGAAGGAGTGGTGGGCGTGAGGAGCGTCCGGATTCCCGCTGTCGGTCGTGATGCAATAGCAGTGGGCACGGCAGGCAGGATCGGTTGCTGCTGCCAAACCATCTGGAGGAATTCGAGCGCTGCGGCCACTTCTCGAAGCAAACGGAAATAACCGAAAGGGAGGATCATGATGAGGAGAATTCTGAAGAAGGCTCTTGCCGCTGCGGCACTGATCGCATTCACTGCCGGCGCGCAAGCGAAAGAGACGGTCGTCTGGTGGGATTTCCTGAGCGGCGGCGACGGCGTGCGCATGAAGTCGCTGATCGATCAGTTCAACAAGGAACATGCGGATTCGATAGAGATCCAGGCGACGACGCTTGAATGGGGCGTGCCGTTCTACACCAAGGTCCAGACCTCGGCCGCCGTCGGGGAAGGGCCGGATGTCATGACTTACCATCTGTCGCGCCTGCCGCTCGGCGTCTCTACCGGGACACTGCGTGAAATCACGCCCGAGGAGTTGAAGGCGGCCGGCCTCTCGGCAGACAACTATGCGCCCGCCAACTGGAAAGCCGCCCAAGTGGACGGCAAGCAGTACGCCATCCCCTTCGATATCCACTCGATCGTTCTCTATTACAACAAGGACAAGCTCGCCGCGGCCGGCCTGCTCGGCGCAGACGGCCTGCCGAAGGGCCTCGACGGCGTCGACAATTTCCACGCGGCTCTCGAGAAGCTGAAGGCATCCGGCTCGGAATACGGCGTCTCCATTCATAGCGCTGCCGGCGACTCGCAGTGGCGCATCTTTTACTCGCTGTTCAGCCAGCAAGGCGGCAAGTTCCTCTCCGACAACGGCAAGTTCCTGGAAGGCGACAATCTCGACAAGGCGGTCAAGGCCACGAGCGTCGTCGCCAAATGGGTCGCCGACGGGCTGGCACCGAAGTCGACCGACTATCCCGCCTCGATCGCGCTCTTCACGTCGGGCAAGGCCGCCATGCATATCAATGGTGTCTGGGAAGTGCCGACCTTCACCGACCTGGCCAAGCAGAACAAGCTCGGCTTCCAGTGGGGGGCTATCCAGCTTCCGACTTTCTTCGAACAGCCGGCCACCTGGGCCGACTCGCACTCCTTCGCGATCCCGAACCGCAAGGGCAAGGAAATCTCGCCGGAGAAGTTGAAGGCAGTGCTGGAGATCGTGAAATGGATGAACGAGCACTCGCTGTTCTGGGCAACCGCAGGGCATATTCCCGCTTTCACGCCGGTCACTTCGAGCGACGATTTCAAGAAGATGCAACCGAACGCCACCTATTCGACACTTGCGAAAACGGCGGTGTTCGATCCGAGCTCCAAGCTCGCCGGTGTGGCCTCGCCGGTCTATGATGCGGCCGGAAACTTCCTGATGCCGGCGATCAACGGCGAGCTCGATCCGCAAGGGGCGATGGAGCAGATGCGCGACGATCTGGACGGTCAGACCGAGTAAACCTCCCGAGGAGTCCGCCGACGGCTGCGGCTGTCGGCGGACGGCTTTCGGAGACGGATTGGATCGAACAGGAGACCCGGTGCGATGCTAGCAAGCACCAGACGCGCCGAACGCCGCAGCGCCTTCATTCTGATCGCGCCCTTCCTGCTCATCTACCTCGTGCTCTTCATATATCCGACCGTGAAGATGCTCGAGCTCTCCTTCACGAACGCGCCGCTGATCGGCGACGGCGCTTGGGTCTCCCTCAAGAACTACGCCCGGCTCTTCAGCGACAGGCTGTTCAAGACGGCGGTCTGGAATACCGGCTATTTCGTCGTGCTCACCGTGGTGCCGAACGTGGCAATCGGCCTCCTCATCGCGCTGATGGTGGACCGGCTGAAGGGATGGACGCAAAGCATCGTTCTTGCCGCGTTTTTCCTGCCCTACATCCTGCCGGTCTCGGTGGTCTTCCTGATGTGGCGCTGGATCCTCGACCTACAGTTCGGGATCGCGCAGTACCCAATCGAGCTCTTCCACGGCCAGCGCGTGCCTGTCTTCCGCACGGTCCCGTGGTTCCTTCCCATGGTAGGGCTGATCACGATCTGGTGGACCAACGGCTTCAATGTCTTGCTCTTCATAGCGGGGTTGAGAAACATATCGCCGGAAATATACGACGCCGCGGCGTTGGACGGCGCCAATCGCTGGCAGCTGTTCTGGAAGATCACCTGGCCGCTGATCTGGCCCGTGACGGCGCTCGTGGCGACGATCCAGCTCATCCTGCAGCTCAAGATATTCGATCAGGTCTATCTGTTCTCGGTCGGCGGCCGTTCCGAGCCGACAATGGTGCTGGTGCAGTACATCTACCAGGAGGCCTTCCAGCGCAATCGCGGCGGCTATGCCGCGACGGTTGCCACCGCGCTGTTCGTGCTGATCGCCGCGCTCTCGGTCCTGCAATACCAGGTGCTGCGCGCCAGGAGCACAGAGTGATGAGCGTCGAAACCGGCCGCATCGAACTATCGGCCGTCGTTGCCGACGGCCGGCATCGCAGGCTGCGGGCCTTCGACCTCGCGGGGTTGTTTCTGACGCTGGCAACCTTCGCGTTCGCAATCATCTGGGCGTTTCCGCTCTACTGGGCCATGGTGACCACCCTCAAGCCGGAATACGAGGTCGTCCAACCCGGCGTCCGCTTGTGGCCCGAAACATTCACGCTCGAGGCCTACACCTATGTTCTTCTGAACACGAAGATCGGGCTTTGGTACCTGAATTCGCTGGTGACCTCCGCTGCGGTCACAGTCATCGTCATCTTCACGGCGGCGACCTGCGGCTATGCGATATCGCAATTGCGCTTCCCGGGCCGCCGCCTGCTCTATCTGACGATCATGGCGAGCTTCATGGTCCCCATCCAGGCGCTGATGATTACTCACTTCGTGCTGATGTCGAATCTCGGCACCCTCAACACCTGGCTCGGCGTCATCCTGCCCCAGCTCATCGTTCCGGTTGTCGTCATCGTCTACAAGCAGTTCTTCGATTCGATCCCGCGCGACTTCCGCGAGGCTGCGATCATGGACGGCGCCAACGATTTCCAGCTTCTGTTCAAGATCTACCTGCCTATGAACTGGGGAGTGACCACGGCGCTGGCCATCATCACCTTCATCGGCGCATGGAACGCGTTCCTGTGGCCGTTCCTGGCGCAGAGTTCCGAAGAGACAATGAACATCACCGTCGGCATCACGCAGGTGCATTCCGCCTTCGGTGTCCAGTATGCACGCGAGCTGGCGGGCGCCGTGCTGGCAGGACTTCCGGTAGCGCTCGCCTATCTGATTTTCCAGCGCCGGGTGACCCAGGCAATAACGCTCTCGGCCGGCATCAAAGGCTGACCGCCGGTTTGACTATCAGCAATTATGATATAAACACTGCGGTCTTTTCCGACTAAGGTCGCCGTCGTCCATGAAACCCAACTTCCTCACTATCGATCCAGAGGACGACATCGAGGTCTTGAAGGGACTGGCGTCACCGATCCGCGTACGCATCCTCAAGCTCCTGCGCAGCGAAGGCCCGCTCAATGTCAACGACATCACCCGCCGTCTGGAGCTGCCGCAATCGACGGTCGCCATCAACGTACAGACGCTCGAGGACGCCGGCCTGATCGCGACCGAGGCCGTCAAGGCCAGGAAAGGCCATCAAAAGATCTGTTCGGCCCGCTTCGACGAGATCATCGTGCGGTTCGAGGCGGAGGAGGAACTCAAACGCGACGCGAACATCATCGAGGTCGCGATGCCGCTCGGCCTGTTCACCTCCGTGGAGGTCAGTCCGCCTTGCGGTCTCTGCTCCACCGACGGCGTGATCGGCCTGCTGGACGTCCCTGATTCCTTCCTCGATCCTGCGCGTGTCCAGGCGGCGCTCATCTGGTTCGGAATGGGCAGCATCGAGTACAAGTTTCCGAACAACGCCAAGTTGCTCAATGCCCGGATAGAGTCGCTCGAGTTCTCGATGGAGCTCTCGTCGGAGGTGCCCGGCACCAATATGGACTGGCCTTCCGACCTCACGCTCTGGGTGAACGACGTCGCTGTCGGCACCTGGACGTCGCCGGGCGACTATGGCGACAAGCGCGGTGTCTATACGCCAAGCTGGTGGAAGCTGGCGGGCTCGCAATACGGCAAGCTGAAGAGCTGGCGGATCGGCCAGTCGGGATCTTTCATCGACGGCGTCAGAATCTCCGACGTCACCATGGACGACCTCGGCATTACCGAGCACCGCTCGATCCGGATGAGGATCGGCATCGACGCGAAGGCCAAGCATCCCGGCGGCGTCAATATATTCGGGCGCGGCTTTGGCAATTATGACCAGGATATAGTCATGCGGCTGGAGCTCGCTCGCTGACGGCGGACCGTGCTGCCCGCGTCCTTGAACTGCTCAGGCGATCTCCTCCAGCTCCGTCATCTCCCCGGTGCGGATGGTCATGGCGTTGCCGCGCCATTCGACGGCGCCGCCCAGCCAACCGCGTGCCCAGACGACGGGAAGCATGACGTCGCGCACGATCATCGCGGTGACGCTGCGCCGCGACAGGTACCAGCCCTTGGACCGGGCGAGCAGCCATTCGGGCACATAGGCGATCGCCAGCACGCAGAGCGCCGTGGAGGGAAGGCTGACGCCGGCGCTTGCCGCTGCGACCAGCGCCAAGAGCAGCGGCAGCATCGCGCCGGTCAGGATCTCGGGCGCAAAGAACAGCGGGAAGGTGACGCGGCGCAGCCGCGCCCAGCGCGCCTGGCGCGACCAGATTTCGGCAAGCGTGCGCTGGCCGAGCGGCTGCTCGAAGGGCGAGGCAACGAGATTGACCCGCAGCCCCAGGCTGTCGACCAGCTTGGTCGCCGCCGCATCCTCGGCGATCTCGGCTGCCAAAGCGTGGATGCTGCCATTTTCATCGAGCATCGGCTTGTTCCACAGCATGCTCTTGCCTTGGGCGAAGCCAAGGCCGAGCGCCTCACCGGCATATTGCCAGCGCGCCTGCAGCGTGTTGAGAAAGGCGCACTCGACCTCGGCCCAGAAGCCGTCCGGCCGCGAGCCGACCGGCGTCGAGCAGACGAGGCCTGTATCCGGCCGCCAGGCCGCCATCAGATGCTGGACATAGTCTTTGGGCATCAGCACGTTGGAATCGGCGAGGATCACCCAATCGTGCTGCGTCGCATGCCAACCCTTGACGCAGTTGTTGAGCTTGGGATTGGCGCTGATCCTGTCCTCGCCGATCAGGAGCCGCGCCGGCACGTTCGGGAAGCGCGCGATCGCGGCATCGATCAACTTGACCACGGGGTCTTCCGGCTGGGCGACGCAGAAGATCAGCTCATAGCGCGGCCAGTCGAGCGAGAAAGCGCGCTCGAGCGTCTCCTCGGCGAACGGCTCGACGCCGCGCGACGGCACGATGATCGAGACCGGCGGCTGCTTGCCGGAGGGCGGGGGAATGAGGCGCCTGGGTTTCAATCGCGACGAGGCGAGCAGGATGCTGGCAAAATTGGAAAGAAGAAGGGCTGACGAGGCGAAGGCGGCTGCAAAGGTGAGTTCCATAGAGATCTGGTCACTCCCGAAGGGCCGCCTGCGGCCGTCTCATCAGTCGACAGAGCGCCCGAGTCGCCCGCACAGTTTGCGCACACCAACATTGTCATGTGTCACTTAAATGACATTGTTTTTCGGCAACTGCGCTAGAGTTGGCAGGACGGCCGGCGCTTGGCTTAACAACCGCGAAGCGCGGCAAATGTTCCCTTCGCCGGCAAACGGAGTGGCTCATGTATCGCGCAGTGACGCGCAACATCGAAGTGCAGGTCAGGCCGTTCTACCTGGAGGATCGTTCCGATCCGTCCGAGAACCGCTATGTGTGGGGCTATCAGGTAACGATCGACAACCGGTCGGATGACTTCGTGCAGCTTCTGTCGCGCTACTGGCATATCACCGACGGGCGCGGCCGCGTCGAGGAAGTGCGCGGCGCCGGCGTCGTCGGCGACCAGCCGGAGCTCAACCCCGGCGACAGCTACCAGTACACGTCGGGATGCCCGCTCTCGACGCCGTCCGGCATCATGGTCGGCCACTACACGATGCGCAATGGACGCGGCGAGACATTCGACGTCGCCATCCCCGCCTTTTCCCTCGACATGCCGGGGACGAGGCGCACGGTGAATTAAACACAGGCGATTGGCGAAATCCCCGGTGACGGCGTCTTTCTCCC
>LM655185.1:0-27736 GCA_000824825.2 Mesorhizobium sp. ORS 3324 | reverse complement strand
GGGCAATGAGGGGCAGCGCCAAGCTTTTTAGATTTTCTTTCGAACAGAGCGAGGGGCGCTGGCATGGCCAACGCAGGTGCCGCCCCTCATCCGCCTGCCGGCACCTTCTCCCAGTAAAGTGACGGGGAGAAGGACGATTTCACTCGGCCGCGAACTCCGCCGGATCGAAGTTGTACTGCGTCGAGCAGAACTCGCAGGCGACGTGGATGCCGCCGTCTTCGGTGCTCTGCTCGATCTCCTCGGCCGAAAAACCTTCGAGGATGCCGCGGATCTTCTCGCGCGAGCAGGAGCACTGGTCAGCGACGGGCACGCCACGGAAGACACGCACGCCATGTTCGTGGAACAGCCGGTAGAGCAGCCGCTCGGCGCCGACAGTCGGGTCGATAAGCTCGGTCGGCTCGATGGTGCCGATGAGCGCCAGCAGCTCCTGCCAGGAATTGTCGTCCGGCTGGTGCTCCACCTCTCGCGGATCGCCGTCGCCGCCCGAAATGTCGGGCACGCGCATGCGCTCCGGCGCCTGCGGCAGGAACTGCGCAAGGATGCCGCCGGCGCGCCATTGCTCGCGGGCGCCGCCAGGGGCCGGCGTCACCAGCTTGGCGACCGACATCCTGAGATCGGTCGGGATCTGCTCCGACTGGCGGAAATAGGCGCGCGCGGCCTCCTCAAGCGATGTGCCGTCGAGCTGAACGATGCCTTGGTAACGCTGCGTGTGTGCGCCCTGATCGATGGTCAGTGCCAGGACGCCGGCGCCGAGCAGCTTCTCCTGCGAGGTCTCGCCTGAGGCAATCAGCGCCTGCAGCCGGTCGGCATCGAAGCGCGCATAAGCGCGCAGCGCCTGCGGCGTGGTGAAATCCGCCACCAGCATGTCGACCGGCCCGTCGGTGCGGGTCTGCAGGATGAACTTGCCCTCGAACTTCAGCGACGTGCCGAGGAGCACCGTGAGCACGCAAGCCTGCGCCAGCAGGCGCGCGACCGGCTCGGGATAGTCGTGGCGGCTGAGGATGGCGTCGAGCATCGGCCCGAGCTGCACCGTGCGGCCGCGCACATCCAGCGGCTCGACCTCGTAAGGCACGACATGGTCGTCGCCGGCGAAGCCGAATTCACCGAGTTTGGGTTGATGCTCAGCCAAGGAACGGGTTTCCAGCATGACAAAACTCCGGGGCGCGTCCATCCCGCTTTCCAGGCGGCATGGGTCGAAGCGCGTTCGATTTGCGTGATGGCCCGCAAATAGGCATCACGCATCCCCGGATCAAGTTGCCCCGGATCAAGCCAGCCCCGATCAAGCGCCCAGGCACCAGGCCAGCACCGCCTTCTGGGCATGCAGCCGGTTCTCGGCCTCGTCGAATACCACCGAATGCGGCCCGTCGATCACCTCGTCGGTGACCTCCTCGCCGCGATGCGCCGGCAGGCAGTGCATGAAAAGCGCATCGGGCTTGGCCCTGGCCATCAGCGCCGCGTTGACCTGGTAGGGCAGGAAGACGTTGTGGCCGCGCGCGCGGTGCTCCTGGCCCATCGACACCCAGCTGTCGGTGACGACGCAATCAGCCTGGTCGACGGCCTCTTCGGCCGAGCGGGCAAACCTCACCTTGCCGCCATTGGCCTTCGACCAATCGACATATTTCTCGAACGGTTCGCTGCCCTCCGGCACCGCGACGTTGAGATTGAAGCGAAAGCGCGCCGAGGCTTCGAGCAGCGAATGCAGCACATTGTTGCCGTCGCCGGTCCAGGCGAAGGTCTTGCCGGCCACCGGACCGCGATGCTCCTCGAAGGTCATGATGTCGGCCATCAGCTGGCAGGGATGGGTGTCGTCGGTCAGCCCGTTTATCACCGGAACGGTCGCGTTCTCGGTGAGCTCAAGCAGCCGGTCATGCGAGGTGGTGCGGATCATGATGGCGTCGACATAGCGCGACAGCACCCTGGCGGTATCGGCGATGGTTTCGGAACGGCCGAGCTGCATCTCGGTGCCGGTCAGCATGATGGTCTCGCCGCCGAGCTGGCGCATGCCGACATCGAAGGAAACGCGCGTGCGCGTCGACGGCTTGTCGAAGATCATCGCCAGCACCTTGCCTTCGAGCGGCTTCGAGCGCTCGCCGGCCTTGAGCCTGGTCTTTCGCGCTACCGCGTCGTCCAGCATGATGCGCAGGTCGCCTGCGGAAACGGCGGACAGGTCGGTGAAATGGCGAACGCTCATCGGCAAATTCCAGAATTACTTCGCGGCTTCGGCGGCAATCGCGTCGGTCAGGCCCTTGGCGCCGGCGCGGATCCGCTCCAGCGCCTCGCCGATCTCGGCGTCGGTGACGGTGAGCGGCGGCAGGAGCCGGATGACGTTGTCACCCGCCGGCACGGCGAGCAGGTGCTGGTCGCGCAGCGCCATGTTCACCTTGGCGTTGGGCATGGTGCATTTCAGGCCAAGCATCAGGCCGGTTCCCCTGATACCTTCGATGACGTCGGGATATTCGTCGGCGACACCCGCAAGGCCCTGCTTCAGGAGCAGCGCCTTGCGCTGGACGTCCTCGAGGAAGCCGTCGGCCAGCACCACGTCGAGCACGGCATTGCCCACCGCCATCGCCAGCGGATTGCCGCCGAAAGTGGTGCCGTGCACGCCAGCCGTCATGCCGGTCGCGGCCTCGTCGGTTGCGAGGCAAGCGCCCATCGGAAAGCCGCCGCCGATGCCCTTGGCGATCGCCATCAGGTCAGGCGTCACGCCGGCCCATTCATGCGCGAACAGCTTGCCGGTGCGGCCGATGCCGCACTGGACCTCGTCGAAGATCAGAAGCAGGCCGTGCTGATCGCACAGCTGCCGCAGGCGCTTCAGCGACTGCGTCGGCACCGGGCGGATGCCGCCCTCGCCCTGCACCGGCTCGATCAGGATGGCCGCGGTCTCGGGCGTGATCGCCCTTTCGGCGGCATCGATGTCGTCGAACGCGACCTGGTCGAAACCCTCGACCTTCGGGCCAAAGCCCTCAAGATATTTGTACTGGCCGCCGGCGGCGATCGTCGCCAGCGTGCGGCCGTGGAAAGCGCCTTCGAAGGTGATAATGCGGAAACGCTCAGGATGGCCCTTGACGAAATGGTAGCGCCGCGCCGTCTTGATGGCGCATTCCAGCGCCTCGGCGCCGGAATTGGTGAAGAACACCTTGTCGGCAAAGGTCGCCTCGACCAGCCGCTCGCCGAGCCGGCGCTGCTCGGGTATCTCGTAAAGGTTGGAGACGTGCCACAGCTTGCCGGCCTGCTCGGTGAGCGCCGCGACCAGATGCGGATGGCTGTGGCCCAGCGAGTTCACGGCGATGCCGCCGGCGAAATCGAGATATCGCTCGCCCTTGTCGGTGACCAGCCAGGTCCCCTCCCCGTGATCGAAGGCCAGGGGTGCGCGAGCAAAGGTCTCGTAAAGCGCCGAACCGGTCATTATATGCGTCTCCGGAACCGGAAATCAAAAAAGCCGCCAATGCGGCGGCCTTTGCGGCTTATCATGTTTTTCGGCCATGAAGTCAACGAAAACGTCGCGCAGAAGCGCGCGACAAGGCCCGACGGCATAAGCGGTCAGGCAAGTTGGGGAAAACCGAAAAAACCGAATCGTGTTGCCCTGGGGACTCTTGTCACCGAGTCAGCGCATGAGGTAATTGTAGTCGAGAAATAACTAGATTTCGTGCGGCGGATCTAATCACCCGGTAGATGTGGTGTTGTTTGCCCGGCGGGAGCCGGGGCGGGAAAGGATTCTGACTGCCGTACAACTCAGCAGGAGCGCGGTCTCATGAACTGGACTGACGAGCGGGTCGAACTTCTCAGGAAATTGTGGTCGGAGGGCCTCAGCGCCAGCCAGATCGCAGCACAGCTCGGCGGGGTGAGCCGCAACGCCGTCATCGGCAAGGTGCATCGCCTGAAACTCTCAGGTCGCGGCCGCGCGACCGCGGCGCCGGCGCGGCAGAAGAAGGCGACGCAAGGGGCCTCGATGCAGAAGTCGGTGGCACGCGCGGCAAGCACGACGCGTCATGTGACGGCCTCCATCGGCGCGACCGCGCTGCAGGTGCAGTTCGACGCGGAGCCGGTGGCGCGCCACTATATCCGCCCGGTAGAGAACGTGGTCGTGCCGATCTCGCGCAACCTGCAGCTCGTCGAGCTGACCGAGCGCACCTGCAAGTGGCCGAACGGCGATCCGCTGTCGGAAGACTTCAGCTTCTGCGGCAACGACGCCGCCGAGACCGGGCCATACTGCAAATATCACGCCCGGGTGGCGTTCCAGCCGGCGGCGGAAAGGCGGCGGGCAAGATAGGGGAATAGGGGAGTAACGCAGTAGGGAAGTATGTCGCGCGGATAGCGAGCGCTATGTTTAGGCCACGCTGTTTTTCCTACTCCCTTACTGCCCTACTCCCTTACTCCCCTATTTTCACAGCCACCCATTCTTCCTGAACCGCCAGTACAGAAACGTGCAGATCAGCGCGATCGCCGCCAGCACGGTCGGGTAGCCATATTCCATCTTCAGTTCCGGCATGTCGGTGAAGTTCATGCCGTAAATGCCGGCGAAGGCCGTCGGCACCGCCAGGATGGCTGCCCATGAGGCAAGCTTCTTGGAAATCGCCGTTTCCTGGCTCTGCCCGACCAGAAGACTGGCCTCGAAGGCGAAGGCCAGGACCTCGCGCAGGCTGTCGATCTTTTCCTGCACGGTGCGGATATGGTCGGTCACGTCGCGGAACAGCGGGTGCATGGCGGCATGGATCTGCGGCAGCTCGGCGCTGGTCAGCCGCCGGCAGACCTCGACCAGCGGCAGCGCCGCGTTGCGCAGCCTGAGCAGATCGCGGCGCAGCATGTAGAGCCGCTCGATGTCGCCGCCGCTCATCGGCTTCAGCAGCACCTTGTCCTCGATCGCCTCGACCTCGTCCTCGATCTGCTCGAGCACCGGCATGTAATTGTCGACAATGAAATCGAGAATGGCATAGAGGACGAAATCCTCGCCCTTGGCCAACGAAGTCGGGCAGCTTTCCCAGTGCTGACGCACCGGGGCATAGGAGGTCGACGGACCATGCCGGACGCTGACTATGTAGCCGGTGCCGACGAAGAGATGCGTCTCGCCGAAGGTGACGCGGCCTTCGATCAGCTGGGCGGTGCGGGCAACAATGAACAAGGCGTCGCCATATTGCTCGATCTTCGGCCGCTGATGCGGATGCTCGGCGTCCTCGATCGCCAGATCGTGCAGGTGAAACTGCGCCTGCACCCTGAGCAACAGGTTGCGGTCCGGCTCGAGCAGGCCGATCCAGACGACATGGCCGGGCTTTGCCGCCCATAGGCCGGCATCTTCAATCGGGATGTCGGCGATGCGCTTGCCGGCGGAATAGACGCTGGAGGCAATGATGCCGGGTGTCGGCTGAGGGGCCGGGGTCAGGTTTCGGACTTGTTCCATCGCAAACCTCCCGAGACAGCGACTGACGAAATCGCTGCAGCTGGAGGAGCTTAGCCTAAATTAAAGAGCCGTTCGAGAGGCCGCCCGTTCACTTAGCCGATACCGCCCGGGGACACCACTTGATCGGTCTTGTCGCTCTTCGGCCGTTCGGCCGGCATCTGGTCGCCGGTGACGATGTAATAGATGGTTTCGGCGATGTTGGTGGCATGGTCGCCGATCCGCTCGATATTCTTGGCGCAGAACAAGAGATGCGTACAGGGCGTGATGTTGCGCGGATCTTCCATCATGTAGGTCAGAAGCTCGCGGAACAGTGAGGTGTACATGGCGTCGATCTGGTCATCGCGGTCGCGCACGAAGCCTATCTTCTCGACCGAGCGCGAGGCATAGACGTCGAGCACTTCCTTGAGCTGCGTCAGCGCCAGATCGGCCAGCGCCTCGAGGCCGCGAAACAGGCTGTTCGGCTGGCGGCCATCGATGACCGCCGCGACGCGCTTGGCGACATTCTTGCCGAGGTCGCCGACGCGCTCGATGTCGGCCGAGATGCGGATGGCGCCTACGATTTCGCGCAGATCCGTCGCCATCGGCTGGCGCTTGGCGATTATGACAATCGCCTTGTCGTCAATCTCGCGCTGCCCCTCGTCGAGGACGAGATCGTCCTGGATGACCTTCTGGGCGAGGCCCGGATCGGCGTTGACGAGCGCCGCGACCGCCTGCTCGACCATGCGCTCGGCATGCCCGCCCATCGCGGCGATGCGCTTCGACAGGAATTTCAGTTCTTCGTCATAGGCCCTGATCATGTGGACGGACTGCATGGATATGCCTTCCCGAGTTCTGCCGGCTGGTGCGTTCCCTCAATCTGTCGCTGATACGCGAACCGGATGACAGAAAGACGAAATTGCCGGTTGCCAACCACTACAGGATCAGCGAGCCGGCAAATGAACCGTGAACGCCGCGCCCTTGCCGACTTCCGACTTGATCGACAGCCTTGCGTTATGACGGGTCAATATATGCTTGACGATCGAAAGGCCAAGGCCGGTGCCTTTCTGGGTCCGGCTGTTTTCCACGTCCACGCGATAGAAACGCTCCGTGATGCGGGGAATGTGTTCCTCGGCAATGCCTGGACCATAGTCTCTTATGGTGACGTCGATGCCTGGCTCCTGGCCTTCCTCGCTGCCTGCGATGGATACGGTGACCCGCCCGCCTGACTGGCCGTATTTGCAGGCATTCTCCAGCAGGTTCTCGAAAACCTGGAAGAGCTCGTCGCGGTCGCCGGGAACCGAAATCGGGCCTTCGATGAAATCCCGCTCGATGACGACGCCGTTCTCGCTGGCCAGCGGCGCGAGCGAGTCGATGACGCTGTCTATCGTCTGGCGAAGATCGACCTCGGTTCCCGGCCGCAGATAGGGTTTCATCTCCAGCCGCGACAGCGACAGCAGATCGTCGATCAGGCGCGCCATGCGCCCCGTCTGGTTCTGCATGATCTGCAGGAACTGGTCGCGCGCCGCCGCGTCGTTGCGCGCAGGCCCGCGCAACGTCTCGATGAAGCCGGCGATCGAGGCGAGCGGCGTGCGCAGCTCATGGCTGGCATTGGCGATGAAGTCGGCGCGCATACGGTCGATGCGGCGCGCCTCGCTCTGATCCTTGAAGACCAGCACATAGAGATCGGTGGCATGGCCGACCGAGGATGCGCTCACCCGGTACGTCCGTTCGACCGGCAGCTTCTCGGTGTAGTCGACGACGTCGGCCGCCACCGCCCCCGAGACAATGCCGTCGAGCAGGGCCTGCATTTCCGGCGCGCGGAACTTGAGCGACAGCGACATGCCGGGCGCCAATCCGCCGAAAGCGGCAAAGGCGGCTGCGTTGGCGTGGACGATGATGGCCGCCCGGTCGAAGATGATGAGGGGATCGGCAACGGCCGCGGCAAGATATTCGCCGGAGAGCCGCTGCAGGCCACTGGCCTCTATTTGCGCTGCCTCATCGCCGGAGTGCCGCTCGACATCGGCCGGCAGCGCGGCCGCCGCGACCAGCGCGGCCAGGGCCAGCAGCGGCACGTAGATCGAAAGGCCGGCGAAAGCATAGACGGCGATGACTGCAACGATCGCCGCGGCCAGCAACCAGCGGCTGCGCCGCAGCCGGGCAACGACGGCTTCCATCGCGCCTTTTCGCTCTGCGCCCGTATCGACCATGCGCTGCCCCGTATCCCTCCGCGGGCAAAAGTCGCCCGACCGGACCGGCGCATGACCCCGAAAAAATCGGAATCGATTTTCCGGAATGTTCATGCGCAAAATCAACATGCTGCGGCGCCGCTCCCGTCCAGACGGACGCGACGCCGTAGAGGCTCCCATAGCACGAGTCCGCAAGCTGGAAAGGTTCGTCTCGATGAAAAATGCCAAGGAAGGAGCCGAAGCGGCGCCTGCCGCCGGACCGATCAAGATCAAGATCGGCGGCAAGGAACGCGAGTTCGACATCGACAACCCGGTGCTCCCGGACTGGATCGAGGACAACAAGCTGAGCGCCGGCGGCTATCCTTATGACCGGAAGATGAACAGCGAAGAATACGAAAAGGAGCTCGAGCGCCTGCAGATCGAATTGGTCAAGGCGCAGGCCTGGCTGCAGGTGACCGGCAAACGGGTGATGGCGCTGTTCGAGGGACGCGACGCGGCCGGCAAGGGCGGTACGATCTTCGTGCTGCGGCAGTACATGAACCCGCGCACCGCGCGTAATGTGGCGCTGACCAAGCCGACGCCGCCGGAGCTGGGGCAATGGTATTATCAGCGCTATGTCGAGCATTTCCCGACCTCCGGCGAGTTCGTCACCTTCGACCGCTCCTGGTACAACCGCGCCGGCGTCGAGCCGGTCATGGGGTTCTGCACGCCGGAACAGCATGAGAAATTCCTCGATGAAACGCCGCATTTCGAGCGCATGATCTGCAACGAGGGCATCCATTTCTTCAAATTCTGGCTGAATATCGGCCGCGAGACGCAGCTCGAGCGGTTCCACGACCGCCGCTGGTCACCGCTGAAGAACTGGAAGTTCTCGCCAATCGACATCGCCGGCATCAGCAAATGGGACGACTACACCAAGGCGCGCGATCTCATGCTCGAGCGCACCCACAAGGAGTTCGCGCCCTGGATCGTCGTGCGCGCCAACGACAAGCGCCGCGCGCGGCTCGCCGTCATACGGCGGATCCTGTTGTCGTTGCCCTATGACGGTCGCGATCTCGATGCCATCGGCAAGGAAGACAAGAAGATCATCGGCGAAGGGCCGTCATTCCTGGAGAAATAGCTTTCCAGGCATCCGCCGATCGTTATCCCAAGGTTGCAGCGTCGCGCACCGCGCGACGCTGAGACCTTTACGCCGAGATCTACGCGGCCATGCGGGCGATCCGCTGCAGCCGCTTCAGCGTGGCGTCGTCCTGGAGCGCCTGCTGGAACAGCGAGATCTCATGGTCGATGCGGTCGCACAGAACGTCCGTATCACCCCTGAGCAGACCACGCGTCTGCAGCAGCGCGGCGACCGGCTTCTTGGCAAGATGTCTTGCCCGCGCCAGGGCCATCTCTTCCGCGCTGCCTTCCACGATCTCGCCCACCAGCCCGAGCGCCTTGGCGTCCTCCACGCCCAGCGTGTCGCCGAGGCAGAAGAAGCGGAAGGCGCCGGCATAGCCGAGCTTCTGGGGCGCCAGGATGCTAGTCGCCGCGTCCGGCACGAGGCCGAAATCGACGAACGGCACCCTAAAAGTGCTGCCCCTGGAAGCAATCACCATGTCGCAGTGGAACAGGATGGTGCAGCCGACGCCGACAGCATCCCCGTCGACGCAGGCAAGGACCGGTTTGGGGAAAGTCGCAAGCATGCGGAACATGTCGGTGACCGCGGCGATAAGCTGCTTGTGCTTGGTGGCGTCGAGGAACTCCGAGAAGTCGCCGCCGAGGCAGAAGCAGCCGGCAAGGCCGCGCAGCACAACCACGCGAACCTCGTCATTGGCGGCAGCCTCATGGAAAGTCCTGGCGAGGCTCGCATAGGCGTGCCTGTCCAGCACCGGCCGGCCGTCATGCGAGGACACCGTGACGACCAGCGTGTGGCCGCGCAGTTCGGGTTCGGGATGGAAGCTCATGACCGCCTCCATCACGAAGCCTGCCTGAGGCCGAGCTGGCCGGGATAGCCTCTCATCAGCACCGGCAAGAAATGATTGCGGCGCTGGCGCACCACATCCAGCGTGTGCTCGGTGAAGGTGAGCAGCGTCGCCACGACCTGCTGGTTGCCATAGGTGCGCTGGTAGCCGAGCGGCGTCGCCAGGAAGTGCAGCTGCAGCGCCCGCAGCACCCACATCGGTTCGAATTCGATGATGACCTGGTTGACGTTGCGCTTGAGGCCCCATTCGACGAAGCCGGCGATCAGCTCGGTGCCGACCGTCGACACGCCGCGCTTGCCGTCGCGAAAGCCCGGCGCCACTGCATAGCGGGTAAGCTCCCAGACATGCGGCCCCGACGGGGGCGTCCCTTCGTAAAGATCCGACAGGACATCGGTCAGAAGATGCGCCCGCGTCGTCGGCAGCATGCGCTGGTAGCCGGCGAGCTCGCCGTTGCGGATGACGAGATGATGTTCGGCCTCCTCATGGTCGAACTGGTCGATCTCGAGGCCGTCCGGGCGGTCGAGATCGGTCCACCCCATCTCTTCGACGAAGATCTTGTAGCGCAGGCGATGGACGGCTTCCCAGAGGTCGGGACGCTCCATCAGTTCCTGGGTTGTAAGGGAAAAAAGCATTAGCCGTCTCCTGGGCTTAAGAGGAAGATACGGCCGGGCTTTCCCGAAAATATTACGCGATCGCGTAGGCAAGAATTTTAGGCCAGCACGGCCGACCTAGCTAATATACCCTCGCCTAATGGCCTCCGCGACGGCTTGGACCCAGTTGGCGGCACCGAGTTGCTTTTGGCGTTAAGAAAGCATTAGCCGTCTCCTGGGAGGAGATACGGCTGGGCTTTCCGGCAAATGTTACGCGTTGGCGTAGGCAAGAATTCTGGGCCGGCACAGCCGCCCTAGCTAATATAGCCGCGTCGAATTGCCTCGGCGACAGCTTGCACCCTATTGGCGGCGCCGAGTTTGCTTTTGGCGTTGAGAAGGTGCTTCTCGGAAGTGTGCTCCGAGATACCGAGAATTTGAGAGATTTCCCACTCGGACTTGCCGACGGCCGCCCATTGCAGGCATTCGCGCTCGCGCGGCGTCAATTCTATGTGATCGATGACCTTGCCGGCCATCGTGTGGAGTTGCATGGCGCGGCCGATGGCGTAGGTGGAAGCCAGCGAGACCATCCCGAATTCGGCCTCGGAGAGATCGACGGATTCGCCCCCCAACGAGACCATGACGATCTGCCCGTCGAGCGTGACCAGCGGGAAGGCGAGGCCGTCGCGCAGCTTGAACTCGCGGGCGTCGCCCATGACCTCGTTGCTGCTCTTGTCGATGACGATGGCCTGCGAGGCCTCCCGCCACTGGAACGGGGCCTGCAATTGCTTCATGTGGCTGACGACCGGATCGTGGTCGACATAGTTGCGCGCCACGTAGCGCTCCAGCCACTCGCCCGGCCAGTCGCAGAGCAGCACGTGATCCTTCTGCTGGCCGCGCGGCGTGCCGGGCTGCGGCACGGTTCCGGCCATCAGCGCCGTCAGCCCGAAATTCGAGGTGATGGCGAGCAGCCGCTCGCACACCGCCGCCGCCGTGTTGGCGTGCTGCAATTGGCCTATGTATTCCAGAGTTCTGTCGAACATGCTCATCGCAACATCTACCCCATGTTGCTTTCTGCCTTCATGACCGATGGTAGATGCCCGAACCACCCTTCGCCATCAACCCCCGGATTGCAAGCTCCTTCGTGGCGCCGGTGACCTCCCTCTCTGCCGGCGCACGCGCAGCTACTTGCAAACGTACTAAACCATACGCCTAATTCGTCCGTTTGAAATCAAAAACCGTTGTGCCCGCGCTGTTTTCATACGAAAAGCCGAGAGCATGACTGGGCGGAGCCTTAGCGTGACATTCCGGTGGATATTTCTGGCCCTGATACCGGCACTGATCGGCGTGTCGCCGTTTGCCGGCGCGACTCAGGCCGCGGAGCCGCAGGTGCCGTTGCTGTGGGACGCCAAGGAGCGGCTGCCCAAGCCCGATCTTTCCGCGCTGCCGCGACTGAGATTCCTCACAACCACCGATTTCCCGCCCTTCAACTTCCTCGACGGCGCCGGCCGGCTGTCGGGTTTCCACATCGATCTCGCGCGGGCGATCTGCGCGGAACTCGGCATCGCCGAGAAATGCCAGATCCAGGCGCTGCCCTGGAACGAACTCGACGACGCGCTGCAGAAGGGCGAAGGCGAGGCGATCATCGCCGGCGTCGCGGCGACGCCGGAAAGCCGCCAGAAATACGCATTCTCACGTTCCTACCTGCAGTTCCCGGCGCGCTTCATCATGCCGAGGGACAAGGCCTTCACCGAGCCTATCCTCAACAAGCTGCGCAGCAAGCGGGTCGGAGTCGTCGCCGGCTCAGCGCATGAGAAGATGCTGCGCGACTATTTCAGCACCGTGCAGGTCGTGCCCTTCGACAAGCCAGAGGATCTCTATGCCGACCTCAAGGCCGGCAAGATCGACGCCGCCTTCGGCGACGGCATGCGCTTCGCCTTCTGGCTTGGCGGCTCCGACGCCGCGGGTTGCTGCCGCTTCGCCGGCGGACCATATCTGGCGCCGGAATATCTGGGCTCGGGCATGGCGATCGCCACCAGGACGGGTGACACGGCGCTGGCGGCGGCCTTCGACTACGCGCTGCAGGAAATCTCGATCAAGGGAACCTTTGCCGAGTTCTACCTCCGCTATTTCCCGGTCAGTTTCTTCTAAGTGAGCGTGCGCAGGCGCGCTTTCGCCGCGCGGGCGATCGCGGCGACGGTCAGCGTGTCGAGGTCGAGCTTGAGGCGGATGAGCTGCAGAACCCTCACCTCCTCCATGCGCATTTCGAGATCGATGGCCGCGACCTCGAAAGCGGCGGCATAGGCGGTGTCGCGCAATCGCTCCGGCAGCGACGCCGCAACACGCGTAAGAACACCCTCCAATCCGTCCTTGTCCTGCAGCGCTTTCTGGCATTCTTGAGCCACCGCAACCAGCTTGTCCTGGTTGAAATCGACGAATACCGGCCAGGAGCGGACGACATCGCCGATCCGCGCCAACTCGACATCGGTCATATCGCGGTCGGAGGCCGAGGTGATGACCATCAGGTAGATCAGGGCTTCGTGCGGCGTCAGCGAAGGCATTCAAAACTCCTTGAACCGTGCGTATCATCTTCCCAAGAACGCTGCACAGTTTTGGCGACATGCATTGATATCGGCGCCCCAACGTAGGAGCGTCATCCGGGCGTCGCAAGGAAAACCGCCGCAAATCGTTGACGCTCCGGCCAGTCGCGCCTAGAGACCGATTGAAAAAAACCAGACCGGTTGAAAATCTTCCCGTGCCAAGCCGATACATGACCTGGCCGGCACATGACCTGGAAAGTGACATGACGGGATCAAACATCATCGATCTCAATCCCGAGGTGCTCGCGGCCGCAGCCGAAAGCAAGGCGTGGCCGTTCGAGGAAGCCAAGAAGATCATCGCCCGCTACAAGAACAAGGACTTCCCCGACACCGTCCTGTTCGAGACCGGCTACGGCCCGTCGGGCCTGCCGCATATCGGCACCTTCGGCGAGGTGGCGCGCACCACCATGGTGCGGCATGCCTTCCGGGTGCTGACGCAGGACAAGGTCAAGACCAAGCTGCTGTGCTTCTCCGACGACATGGACGGCATGCGCAAGATCCCCGACAACGTGCCGGATCGCGCGGCGCTCGAGCCCTATCTTCACAAGCCGCTCACGTCGGTACCCAATCCCTTTGGCGGCGATTATGCGAGCTTTGCCGACCACAACAACGCGATGCTCTGCCGCTTCCTCGACACGTTCGGCTTCGACTACGAGTTCGCCAGCGCCACGCAATACTACAAGTCCGGCCGCTTCGACGAAGTGCTGCTGCGCGCAGCCGAGCGCTATGACGACATCATGGCGGTGATGCTGCCGACGCTTGGGCCGGAGCGCCAGGCAACCTACAGCCCGTTCCTGCCGATCTCGCCGAAGAACG
This sequence comes from Mesorhizobium sp. ORS 3324, assembly GCA_000824825.2. Taxonomy (GTDB): domain Bacteria; phylum Pseudomonadota; class Alphaproteobacteria; order Rhizobiales; family Rhizobiaceae; genus Mesorhizobium. The sequence continues at coordinate 14,209 of LM655185.1, read as the reverse complement.
GCCGCGTGCTCTACGTGCCGATGAAGCATGTCGACGCCAAGGCCGGCACCATAACCTTCGACGACGAAGGCACCGAGACGACGCTGCCGGTCACCGGCGGCCATGTGAAGCTGCAATGGAAGCCGGATTTCGGCATGCGCTGGGCAGCGCTCGGCGTCGATTTCGAGATGTTCGGCAAGGACCACCAGACCAATGCTGCGATTTACGACCGCATCTGCAATATCCTCGGCGGCCGCGCGCCGGAGCATTTCGTCTATGAGCTGTTCCTCGATGAGAACGGCCAGAAAATCTCGAAGTCCAAGGGCAACGGGCTCACCATCGACGAGTGGCTGACCTATGCGCCGACCGAGAGCCTCGGCCTCTACATGTACCAGCGGCCGCGGCAGGCCAAGAAGCTCTATTTCGACGTCATCCCGAAGGCCGTGGACGAATATTATGCCTTCCTGTCCGCCTATCCGCGGCAGGAGTGGAAGGAACGGCTTGGCAATCCCGTTTGGCATATGCACGACGGCAATCCGCCGGCAATCGACCTGCCGGTGCCTTTCGCGCTGCTGCTTAATCTGGTGAGCGCCTCCAACGCGCATGACAAGGCGGTGCTGTGGGGCTTCATCTCGCGCCACGCGTCCGGCGTGACGCCGAAGACGCACCCCGAGCTCGACCGACTGACCGGCTATGCCATCCGCTACTTCGACGACTTCGTGAAGCCGAGCAAAGTTTACCGGGCCGCCGACGACGTGGAGCGCGAGGCGCTGGCGAAGCTCTCGGAGGCGCTGGGCGCGCTGCCGCAGGGGGCCGACGGCGAGGCGATCCAGAACGCGGCGCTCAACGTTGCGCGGCGGATCGAGCGCTATCAGGACCATTCCAAGCAGAGCCCGGAAGGCGGTCCCGGCGTATCGGTCGCCTTCTTCCAGATGATCTACCAGGTGCTGATCGGACAGGAGCGCGGGCCGCGCTTCGGCTCTTTCGCGGCGCTCTACGGCATCGACGAGACGCGCGCGCTCATTGAGCGGGCGCTGGCTGGTCAACTGGCGGCGTAACGGGCTGATCCTCAGCCGGCAGGATCGACTCCGGCGCAACCGGCGCCGGACCGACGGCGGCCGGCAATGCCGGCAGGCCGCCAAGGTTCGGGGCGGCGCCGAAAATGCCTTTCTTCGCCGCGCGCGCCTTGTTCTCCGCTTCTACATACGGACCGCCCTGCGCGGCGCGCGCCCAGCCGTTTTCCACCAGCCAAAGACCGACGTCCTTGTTGCCGACCCAGCACTTGACGGCGATGGCGGCCTCCCCGCCTTGCGGCGGCAGGGCGCAGACCACGGTCCGGCCACGCAGGAAAGCGCGGAATGCCGTCCTGGCGCGAACACCGCAGTCCCAGGACTTGCCCGCATCGATACAGGTCTCGTCCGCCTTGACCACGTCGATGCCGGAAACGGCGATAGAGTAGTCCTTGGCCTTGATGAGGCCGGCGGCGGTGGCGACAGGCTGGACCAGCTTGGTGCCATCCCCGCCATCCGGCATTTTCGTTTTCCGCGGCTTGGGCGGACCTGCCAGCGCCAGATCGCTGAGCGGCGCACGCGGCGCGACCCGTTCCAACTGCTCCTCGGAAAGCTCAGGCCGCGCCACCACGTCGGAGTCGATCGCCCGCGAATGCACCGCCGGCTTCGGCGGCTGCGGAGCGGCAGGCGCCAGAATGGCGGAGGTCGCCGGTTCCTCAGGCGACGCATCGGTGCCCTGCCCGGCTTTCGCGTTGGCGGCCTGATCGATCTGGTCGACCGCGACCACGCTTTCGCTGCCCTTCAGCGAGCGGCCTCCGGCGACGACCAGCGCCGCCATTGCCGGAACCGCCAGAACCGCGAGCGCAAGATTCAGGGCCCGCATCGGCCCGGACCTATTGGCTGGCCCAGACGATCCGCGCCACCCATTCGACCTCGCGCATCGGAATGTCGCGGTCCGGGTGAGCGGGATTGAGCGAGACAAGCACGATCGACTTCACGGTCTGGCGGTCGAGCACCTTGGCCATGACCTCGCCGGCGGTGGTCTTGACGACGACGCGGTCGCCCTTGCGCGTCGGGGCGCCCGGCTCGACGATCAGCACGTCGCCATTGCGGTAGAGCGGCAGCATGGAATCGCCCTGCACTTTCAGCGCATAAGACGTTTCCGCCGCCCGTGTCGGAAGCTCCACCAGATCCCATCCCTGCCCCGACGGATAACCGGCATCGTCGAAGAAGCCGCCGGCGCCGGCCTGGGCAAAGCCAAGCAGCGGCACCGCCATGCGCTGCGGCGCGGCGGAGCTGACGCGGCCTTCTACCAGCCTGGTGAATTCTTCCAGCGAGGCGCCTGTGGCCTCGATGACCTTGGCCAGAGATTCGGTCGAGGGCCAGCGCGGCCGCCCGTCGGAGGATCGGCGCTTCGATTTGTTGAAGGCGGTGGAATCGAGACCGGCTCGCCTGGCAAGGCCTGAGGCCGACAGCGAATAGCGCTCGGCAAGAGCGTCGATGGCGGCCCATACGCGGTCGTGTGAGAGCAAGTCCGCGCTCCTTCGAAACAGGAAAAAATGCCTCAGCCTGTCTAGCGTGTGATCGCCTCAATGTCCACCGGCGAAGCGCCGGATTGCCGACAATCAGGCCTCCTTGGCCAGTTTGCGCAAATTCTGATGAGAAGCCATGAACGCCCGCTCGGCCTCGGTCGGCGGGCGCGGCGTGGCGGAGTGCCCGAGCGCCGCGACGACCTCGTCGATGTCGAGGAAACGGCGGCCGCGACGGTCATAGACGCCGCCCGTGGTCAGGATCAGCGCTGCCGTCTCGCCACTTTCGAGGACAAAGCGGTGCTTGCCGATCACGGAAGTGCCTTCCCACGTCTCGATCGACGACACCACCTCGAAGCGGCGCCACAGCCTGATCTCGCGCACATAGGCCGATTGCAGCCCGCCGATCATCGGCGCCCAGCCGTTCTTACGCGCCAGCGCGACGAGGCCCACGCGAAGAAAGACATCGATACGGCCGAGATCGGCCAGCATCATGTAGCGCGCATTGTTGAGATGGCTGTTGAAATCGATGTCAGTCGGCAGGCAGCGAAAGGCCAGCCGACTTTGTTCGCCGACCGTGTAAGGGCCACGGCTTCGCGCCGTGGCCATCATGCGCGCCAGGCGCCCCCAGACATACATCGGACGGGCGTCAGGCGGCCTGCTTCACCTCGCCCTTCTGGTAAGGGTCGAAGCGCTGGTAGAAGGTCTCGCCCTTCTCGGCCATGTCGAGCAGCAGCTTGGGTGCCTTGAACTCGGCGCCGTATTTCTTCTGCAGGCCCTTGGCGATCTTGGCGAAGCGCTTGGCGCCGATGCCGTCGATGTAGGAGAGCGCGCCGCCGGTGAAGGGCGCGAAGCCGAAGGCGAGGATCGAGCCGACATCCGCCTCGCGCGGATCGGTGACGATGCCCTCTTCCATGACACGCACCGCTTCGAGCGCGATGGTGACCAGCAGGCGCTGCTTCAGCTCCTCATGGTCGACCTTCTCGGGCTTGAGCTGCGGATAGAGGTCCTTCAGCCCCGGCCACAGCTTCTTCTTCGCCGGCTTGGCGGGATAGTCGTAGAAGCCCTTGCCGTTCTTGCGGCCGAAGCGGCCATGCGTGTCGACCATGGTGTTGATCAGCGCCATCTGCCTCGGGTCGACGGCCTTGTCGCCGAGATCCTTGATGTTCTGCTTCATGATCTTCTGGGCGAGGTCGATCGCCGTCTCGTCGGTCAGCGCCAGCGGCCCGACCGGCATGCCGGCGGCCTTGGCGGCGTTCTCGATCATCGCCGCCGGGACGCCCTCGATCAGCATCTTGTAGGCTTCCGACATGTAGCGCAGCACGCAGCGGTTGACGTAGAAGCCGCGCGTGTCGTTGACGACGATCGGCGTCTTCTTGATGGCGCGGACGAAGTCGATGGCGACAGCCAGCGCCTTGTCGCCGGTCTTCTTGCCGAGGATGATCTCGACCAGCATCATCTTGTCGACCGGCGAGAAGAAGTGGATGCCGATGAAGTTTTTCGGCCGCGCGGAGTTCTTCGCCAGCGATGTGATGGGAATCGTCGAGGTGTTGGAAGCGAAGATCGCCGAGGACTTCAGCACGGCTTCGGCCTTCTCTGTGGCGATTTTTTTTACAGCCGAATCCTCGAACACCGCCTCGACGACGAGGTCGCAGCCGGCAAGGTCGGCATAGTCGGCCGTCGGCGTAATCAGCGACAAGAGCTTGTCCTTCTCCTCCGGCTTGGCCCGGCCCTTCTTGACCTGATCGGCCATCAGGCTGTCGGAATGCGCCTTGCCCTTCTCCGCCGACTCCATGTCGCGGTCGAGCAGCACCACCGGAATGCCGGCCTTGGCGGTGACATAGGCGATGCCGGCGCCCATGAAGCCGGCGCCGAGGATGCCGATCTTCTTGAACTTGGTGTCCGGCACGCCGGCCGGGCGGCGCGCGCCCTTGTTCAGTTCCTGCAGCGACACGAAGAGCGAGCGGATCATCGCCGCCGCTTCCTTGGTCTGCATGATCTCGGTGAAATAGCGCTGCTCGATCCTGAGCGCCGTGTCGAAGGGCACCAGCAGGCCTTCATAGACGCATTTCAGGATCGCGGCGGCAGCCGGATAGTTGCCGTAGGTCTCGCGGCGCAGGATAGCGATGGCCGGCGGCCAGAGGTTGGCGCCGGCAGCCGAATAGATCGGACCGCCGGGCAGCTTGAAGCCCTTCTCGTCCCAGGGCGCCACCGGCTTCAAGCCATTCCTGATCATCGCCTTGGCGGTCTCGACGAGCTTCGGAGGCGGGGCGATCTCGTGGATCAGGCCCATCGATTTCGCCTTCTGCGGCGTGAGATTCTGGCCGGAGGTCAGCATCTGCAGCGCCTGCTGCTGGTCGGTCAGCCGCGGCACGCGCTGAGTGCCGCCGGCGCCGGGGAAGATGCCGATCTTCACCTCGGGAAGCGCCATCTTCACCTTGTCGGAATCGGCGGCGACGCGGCCATGGCAGGCGAGCGACATCTCGAATGCGCCGCCCATGCAGGTGCCGTTGATCGCCGACACCCACGGCTTGCCGCAGGTCTCCAGCTTGCGGAACAGGCCGGTCATGTAGCCGGCATTGTCGAACAGCGCCTTGGTCGCCTTCTCGAGGTCCTTCTCCTTTTCGACCGCGAAGGTGGCGAGCATCTTTTGGAGCATGGTGATGTCGGCGCCACCGGAGAAGCTGTCCTTGCCGGAGGTGATCACCGCGCCCTTGATGGCGGCGTCGGCGGCCACCTTGTCAACGATGGCGTTGAGCTCGAGCATCGCCTCCTCGGTGAAGACGTTCATCGATCGGCCCGGCATGTCCCAGGTGATGAGCGCGATGCCGTCGGCGTCCACGTCGAGGGTGAAATTGGTGTAGCTCATCTTTTCTCTCCCCGTCAGACGCGTTCGATGATGGTGGCGGTGCCCATGCCGGCGCCGATGCAAAGCGTGACCAGCGCGGTGTTCAAGTCGCGGCGCTCCAGCTCGTCCAGCACTGTGCCCAGGATCATGGCGCCGGTGGCGCCGAGCGGATGGCCCATGGCGATCGCGCCGCCATTGACGTTGATCTGGTCGTGCGGAATGTCGAAGGCCTGCATGTAGCGCAGCACAACGGAAGCGAAGGCCTCATTGAGCTCGAACAGGTCGATGTCCGACAGCTTCATCTTGGCGCGCTTCAGCAGCTTCTCGGTGACGTCGACCGGGCCGGTCAGCATCAGCACCGGCTCGGAGCCGATATTGGCGAAGGCGCGGATGCGCGCGCGGGGTTTGATGCCCATGGATTTCCCGGCCTTCTTCGAGCCGAGCAGCACGGCGGCGGCGCCGTCGACGATGCCGGACGAGTTGCCGGCGTGGTGGACGTGGTTCACTTCCTCGACTTCCGGGTGCTTCTGCACGGCCACCGCATCGAAGCCGCCCATCTCGCCCGGCATGACGAAGGACGGGTTGAGCGAGGCGAGCGACTGCATGTCGGTCGAGGGCCGCATGTGCTCGTCGCGGTCGAGGATGGTGAGGCCGTTCTGGTCCTTGATCGGGATCACCGACTTCTTGAAGCGGCCCTCTTCCCAGGCCTTGGCGGCACGCTTCTGACTCTCGACCGCATAGGCGTCGACGTCGTCGCGGCTGAAGCCGTATTTGGTGGCGATCAGATCGGCCGAGATGCCCTGCGGCACGAACCAGCCGGGCAGGCCGACGGACGGGTCCATGAACCAGGAACCACCGGACATGCCCATGCCGACCCGCGACATGGATTCGACGCCACCGGCAATGACGATCTCGTCCGCGCCTTGCGCGATCTTGGCGGCGCCGAAATTGATGGCATCGAGACCGGAAGCGCAGAAGCGCGAGATCTGCATGCCGGGCGCCTTGGTGTCGTAGCCGGCCTCGAAGGCGGCGGCGCGCGGAATGACCGAGCCCGCTTCGCCGACGGGATCGACGCAGCCGAAGATGATGTCGTCGACTTTGCCGGTATCGAGTTCGTTGCGGTCGCGCAGCGCCTCAAGCGTCTTTGCCGCGAGCCGCACCGCCGGCACCTCGTGCAGCGAGCCATCCTTCTTGCCCCTGCCGCGCGGCGTGCGCACGGCGTCATAGACGTAAGCTTCGGCCATTTTCGTGCTCCTGTGGGTTTGCCGGGCGCGGCGCTCAGAGAGAGCGCCCGATCAGCAATTTCATGATCTCGTTGGTGCCGCCGTAGATGCGCTGGACGCGGGCGTCGCGGAACATGCGGGCGATCGGATATTCGTTCATGTAGCCATAGCCGCCATGCAGTTGAAGGCATTCGTCGACGACCTTGCCCTGCAGGTCCGAGAGCCAATACTTGGCCATCGACGCGGTCACCGGGTCGAGGCCGCCATTGATGTGGCGCGTGACGCAGTCATTGTAGAAGACGCGGCCGATCGTGGCCTCGGTCTTGAGCTCGGCCAGCTTGAACTGGGTGTTCTGGAACTCGATGATCGCCTTGCCGAAGGCCTTGCGTTCCTTGACGTAGTCGATGGTGATCGCCAGCGCCCGCTCGATCATGGCGATCGCGCCGGTGCCGATCTGCAGCCGCTCCTGCGGCAATTGCTGCATCAGCTGGACGAAGCCCTTGCCTTCTTCGTGGCCGAGCAGGTTCGAGGTCGGCACGCGCACGTCATTGAAGAACAGCTCGGACGTGTCGTTGGCCTTGAGCCCTATCTTGTCGAGGTTGCGGCCGCGCTCGAAACCTTCGACCTCGTCGGTCTCGATGACGATCAACGATGTACCCTTGGCACCCTTGTCCGGATCGGTCTTGGTGACGACGATGATCAGGTTGGCGAGCTGGCCGTTGGTGATGAAGGTCTTGGAGCCGTTGATCTTGTAGTGATTGCCGTCCTTCTCGGCGCGGGTCTTGACGCCCTGCAGGTCCGAGCCGGCGCCGGGCTCGGTCATGGCGATGGCGCCGATCAGCTCGCCGGTCGCCAGCCTCGGCAGCCACTTCTGTTTCTGCTCCTCGGAGCCGTAATGCAGGATGTAAGGGGCGACGATCGAATTGTGCAGGCCGATGCCGAAGCCGTCGACGCCGACATGACCGATCGCCTCGATGATGGCGCTCTCATGCGCGAAGGTGCCACCGGAGCCGCCGTATTTTTCCGGCATAGAGGCGCAGAGCAGGCCGGCAGCGCCCGCCTTCAGCCAGCTCTCGCGGTCGAAAATCTCGTTCTTCTCGAACTCGTCGTAGCGCGGCGCGATCTCTTCAGCCATGAAGCGGGTCGCCATGTCGTAGAGCATGCCGACCTCGTCCGCCGCCCAGGCGGGTTTTGGAAGGCCGAGAATGTCGGCTGGATTGGTCATGCTCTTCTCCTCACAAGGCACGTCGTCGGAATTGGCGTCGAGCTCGTCGCGGGCGACCCCTCCCGGCCGCTTCGGGCCACCCTCCCCTCAAGGGGGAGGGGAACGCCGGGCATTTCTAGAACGCTTCCGCCGGCAGCGCCATCAGCGTGTCCGCGCCGCTGGAAATGCGGGCGAGACGCGTCGCCGTTTCCGGCATGATGCGCTCCATGAAGAAGCGCGCCGTCACCAGCTTGCCGTCGTAGAAGGACGTAGCGCCGTCGGCGCCCTCCGCCAGCTTGGCCTGAGCGGATTTGGCCATCTGACCCCACATGTAGCCCAGCGCCACCAGGCCGAAGAGATGCATGTAGTCGGTCGAGGCGGCACCGGCATTGTCGGGCTTGGCCATGGCGTTCTGCAGCAGCCACATGGTCGCAGCCTGCAGGTCGTTGAGGCCCTTCTTCAGCGCCTTGGTGAAGGGCGCCATTTTCTCGTCGGCGCGGTTCTCCTCACAGAACTCGCCGACCTCCTTGAAGAAGGCCTGCACGGCGCGGCCGCCATTCTGCGCCAGCTTGCGGCCAACGAGGTCGAGCGCCTGGATGCCGTTGGCGCCTTCATAGATCATGGCGATGCGGGCGTCGCGCACGAACTGGCTCATGCCGTGCTCTTCGATGTAGCCGTGGCCGCCGAAAACCTGCTGCGCCATCACCGCGTGGTCGAAGCCCTTGTCGGTGAGCACCCCCTTGACCACCGGCGTCATCAGGCCGGTGTAGTCGTCGGCCGCCAGGCGGTCCTTGTCGTCGCCGGAGCGATGCGCGACGTCGGACTTGATCGCGGTCCACAGCGCCAGCGCGCGGCCGCCTTCGTTGAATGCCTTCATGGTCATCAGCGAGCGGCGGATATCGGGATGGACGATGATCGGGTCGGCCTTCTTATCGGGCGCCTTGGCGCCCGACAGCGAACGGCCCTGGAGACGATCCTTGGCGTAGGAAACCGCGTTCTGGTAGGCGATCTCGGAGACTGAAAGGCCCTGCAGGCCGACGCCCAAGCGGGCCTCGTTCATCATCGTGAACATGGCCTTCAGGCCGCCGTTCAGCTCGCCGAGCAGCATGCCTTCGGCCGCGTCATAGTTCATGACGCAGGTCGAGTTGCCGTGGATGCCCATCTTCTCCTCGATCGAGCCGCAGGAGAGCGTGTTGCGCTCGCCGACATTGCCCGACGCATCGAGCTTGAACTTCGGCACGATGAACAGCGAGATGCCCTTGACACCTTCCGGCGCGCCCTCGACCCGGGCAAGCACCAGATGGACGATGTTGTCCGCCATGTCGTGCTCGCCGGCGGAGATGAATATCTTCTGACCGGTAATCCTGTAGCTGCCGTCGCCGTTGGGCACTGCTCTAGTGCGCAGCAGGCCGAGATCGGTGCCGCAATGCGGCTCGGTGAGGTTCATCGTGCCGGTCCAGGCGCCCTCGATCAGCCTGGGCAGCCAGGTGGCCTTCTGTTCGTCCGTGCCGTGGGTGACGATTGCCGCGATCGCGCCTTGCGTCAGGCCGGGATACATCATCAGGGCCATGTTGGCGGAGACCATGTATTCGGAGACCGCAGTATGGACCGCGTAAGGCAGGCCCTGGCCGCCGAACTCGGCGGGCGCCGCGAGCCCCATCCAGCCACCGTCGCGATACTGGCTGAAGGCGTCCTTGAAGCCCTTCGGCGTCGTCACCGAACCGTCTTCATGGCGCACGCAGCCTTCCATGTCGCCGACCCGGTTCAGCGGATGCATGACGTTCTCGGCAAGCTTCGCGCCTTCGGCGAGGATCGCCTCGACCACGTCGGGCGGGGCGTCGGAGAAGCCAGGAAGATTGGAATAGCGCTGATAGCCGAGCACGTCGTTGAGCACGAAGAGCGTGTCCTGGACCGGCGCCTTGTAGATCGTCATGCCTTCCTCCACCCTTGCCGTCTTGGCCGGCCAGCAAGTTCCCGATCCAGGCGTGGATGGGGACCGAACCAATGTCGACGCCGGATAGCAAAAATTGACGTTTGCGTAAACGTCAATCTTGTCGCAGCCGCAAAAATTTTGGTGAGCTGGTAGGTGAACAAAAAAGAAGAGAGCCGCGCGGCATGCCACGCGGCTCTCTTCAAGGCTTGTTATTGGTGAAGCGCGATCAGCCGGCGACACTTGCCTGCGGCGCGGTCCGCTCTGTGAGCATCTTGCGGACGATCGTCATCGAGTTGCTCAGCTCGTTGATGGCGTCCTCGATCAGCGCCCTCTGCTTCTGCAGGCGGGCAAGCTGCTTCTCCGACTTGTCGAGCGCCAGCCGCAACTGCTTGGTGTTGGAGCCGGTCGGATCGTAGAGGTCCATCATCTGCTTCACGTCGCGCAGCGAGAACCCGACCTTGCGGCCGAGCAGGATCAGCTTCAGCCGGGCCCTGTCGCGGCGCGTGTAGAGACGGGTCGAGCCGTCGCGCTTCGGATTGAGCAGGCCCTTGTCCTCATAGAAACGCAACGTGCGCAAGGTCACGCCGTATTTCTTGGCCATCTCGCCGATGCGGACGAATTCCTCGCTGGTCTCGGCCGGTATGTCATTGCTATTGGCCGCGGCTTCGCCGGGCGAAACAAGTTTCATAGTCACTGGCTTTCCCCTGATGGCGTCGCGGTCCCGGACCAATCGTCGCCTGAGTGGAAGCAGGGGCGTGCTTCCAATCGTGGTTTCAACAAATCAATCGCAAGAGGCACGGCTTCGCACCTTTTACGTTTACGTCAATTCTATATCGATAGCCGCAGTGTGACGCAAGGGCGTTTCCGGTACGGAACTTTATGCCGCAGTCGGATGCCGCTCCGGGCAGGCGGCTCAGGATTTATGCGCGACTTCTTAAGCTTGGTTAACGCGTTGTTTACCACGTTGGGCGAAATGTGCGCATGTCGGTCATCCGTGTTTATCCTGTAGCGAATTTTTCACGGTCTTTCGAAGCGTGGGTGAAAACCCGGGAAGCCCGTCTTCCTCCGCAGCAGAACCGCGCGGCGCCTTCGTTCCCGGCAGGAATTTGGGAAACCGGCCACGGCCGGTCATTCTGAACACGGGCGCATCGATGAACAGCAAGCGGTCCTATCTCGATACACTCAATGCCGGCAGACAACGCCGGCCACACACCTCGCTGGAGGAACTGAACCGCTCGCTCGAAACGCTGGAGCAGCGGCTGGAACGGACCCGCACCGATACCTCCGAACGCCTCGACCCGCGCCGGCCGCCCGAGCCACGCTACGGCGCCGCGCAACCTTATGGGCAGCCGCGCTGGTACGAGGAACCCTATGCCGCGCAGAGGGAGCAAAACCGGGGCGGACCGCAGAGCCCGGCGCCCGCCGCTTCCGGCTTCGGCCCCAACTATCAGGCCATCGCCCGCGACATCGACAAGGTGCGCGGACAGGAAGACGGCGTTGCGATGGTGAGCAAGATCGCAGTCGAATTGCGCGGCCTGCGCGAGGAACTGCGCCACCAGATGACCGCCGGCCTGCAGCGTGAATTCGATGCGCTGCGCCAGGATATCGATCGCGCCATGCAGGCGGCGAGCCAGCACGGCGCGCCCGCCGACAAGAGCAGCGCCGAGCTCGGCCTCGAGTTCGAACGGCTCTCCGGCGCCATCCACACGCTCGCCGAGAAGAGCGACGATCGCAGCGTCAACCTGCTGCGGCTCGAACTGGAGCAGGTCAAGGCGGCGCTCGACACGCTGGCGCGCGAGGAAAGTGTGCGCGCCGTCGATCGCCGCTGGGACGATTTCGACCGCCGCTGGAGCGCCTTCGAGGATCGCGTCGACGCCGAGCAGCGCCAGCGCGCCGAAGGCCCCAACCTTTCGGCGCTCACCGAGCGGCTCGAACAGATCAGCAGCGCGGTCAACAACCTGCCGCAGTCGCTGTCGCTCGCCTCACTGGAGGAAAAGGTGCGCACGCTTGCCGGTGCGGTCGACCGTTTCGCCAGCCAGCAGACGATGCGCGGCGGCGAGACGCTGGCCATGATCGACGAGCGGCTGGACGAGATCTCGCGCGCCATCGTCGCCTCGACGGTGGCCGCGCAGGCCAATGCCTTCGACCCCGAAACCTTCGGCCGGATCGAGAAGCGGATCGCCTCGCTGGCGCAGCAGATCGAAGAGGTCGCGCAGGCGCGGCCGGGCGCCGAGGTCATCGACCGACTCAACCTTCTGTCCAGCCGGGTGGACGAGCTCGCCGGGCGCGCCAACCTGCCGGAGCAGGCGATGGAGCGTCTCGGCAAGCAGATCGCGTTGATCACCGACAAGATCGACCGCGGACCTATGCTGCCCGACACCGACCATATCTTCCAGGGCCTGGAGCAGCGCTTCGATGCGCTGTCCGTGCTGCTCGAGCGCCGCCAGGGCAACGCGATCGCGCAAGGCAACATGCTGTTCCGCGAGTTGGAGCGGCGGCTGGATGAAGTCGCCCACAGGCTCGACCAGCGCATGCAGCAGGACGACAGCGCCGGCATCATGGAGGCCATCGACGCTCGCTTCACCGCGCTTGCCAAGCGCATCGAGACGCGCACGCCCGATCCCGCCAACGAAATGGCGATCCGCGGCCTGGAAAGCCGGCTCGAAGACATTTCCAACCGGCTGGAATCATCTGCCGCGCAGGTCGCCGGCATCGATCCCGCGCTGATCCGCAGCCTGGAATCGCAGGTGACCGCGCTTTCGGCGCATCTGTCGAAGCCGAGCGCGCCGCTGCCCGAATTCGAGGACATCAGCCCGCGCCTCGACGAGATCGAGAAGTCGCTGGCCGGCACGCGCGATTCCATCCTGAGCGTTGCGCGAGAAGCGGCGGAGAACGCGGTCCGGTCACTGGCCGAGTCGAGCTCCAGCACGGCCGCTTCCAACGCGGCCGCCGTGAGCGGGCTCGCGCAGGACCTGAAGACGCTGGAAGCGCTCCCCCGCCGTTCCGACGAGCGCAACTCGCGGACCTTCGAGGCAATCCACGACACGCTGCTCAAGATCGTTGACAGGCTTGGCTCGCTGGAGGCCGAGCCAAGCGAAGCCGTCAGCGAACTCATAGACCCGCAGCCCGGCAAGCGGGCCGCCCGAGCCGGCAAGATCGCGGTGCAGGATGCGCCGTCGATGGATATCGATCAGCCGCTGCCGCTGGCCGGGGACATTGCCGATCTCGACGCGCGCGCTGCCTCCATCCTGCGCAACGAACCGGCTGCGCGAAGCGAACCGGTTTCACGCAGCGAACCGGCTACGCGTGGCGAAGCTGTAACTCGTGGCGAACCTGGCCCGCGCACGCCCGCCGAGGCCGCGGCAGCCGCGGCCATGGCCGCGCTCGGATCGGATGCGGTCGGCGAGAAGACCGAGAAGGCCGGCCGCAAGAAGTCGATGTTCAGCGGACTGGCGCGCGCCTTCAAAGGCAAGAAGGACGCGGACACGCCGCCGCTTGCCGACTCGGCGCCTGCCGGCGACGTTCCGAGCGTCGACATCGACGAACCGCTGGATCCGAAAGCAGCCAACCGGCCGCTGGAACCCGGCTCCGGCGCGCCGGACCTCAATGCCATCATGAAGCGCGTACGCGACGAGCGCGGCACCCAGCCGGCCAGGCGCAGCGAGACCGACGCCGCCAAATCCGATTTCATCGCGGCCGCCCGCCGCGCGGCGCAGGCCGCCGCCGCGGAAGCCGACGCGCTGAAGCGGCAGTCGACGATGACCGGCCCGGTGAAGGCGCTCAGGATCGGCGACCTTCTCAAGGCGCGGCGCAAGCCTATCCTTATGGCGGCGGCCGCGATCATGATGGCGCTCGCCGGCCTGCAGCTCGGCAAGGCCTTCTTCTCCGATCCGGCGCCTGTCGCCAGCAACGACGTCGCGCCGATCGTCTCGACACAGACGGTCGACACCGCTTCGCTCAATCCCGCCGCCACGCCGAAGGCCGGCACGGACACCGCGAAGTCCGAAGGCGCGCCGATCCGCGCCGTCAGGCAGGCCGAGCCTGCCAAGGACGATCCGGCGCCGCAGGCCGCTGCCCAGCCATCCGGTTCTTCCGCCGCAGCATCGGCCGAGCCGGCGCCTCCTGCAGCGGCTCTTGCCGCACCGGCTCAGCCCGCGCCGGTACCGCTGGCTTCTGCGACGCCGTCCGGGCCGGTCACCCCGGCTGCGAACGCACCGGCCATGGACACCGATGCGGACGCGCAGCCGATGACTGGTGCTCCAGCGGCCAATACTTCGGCGGCCAGCAGCCCGGCAGCCGGCATTTCTTCAGCCGCGACGCCGGCCGGCACGGCCGCGGAGACGACTGGCACGGTCCCGCCGGCCGGGAGCCAGCCTGCGACGACATCTGCGGCCAAGATCGACGTCCCGACCGAAATCGGCCCGGTGGCGCTGCGCGACGCGGCCGCCGGCGGCGATGCCAAGGCGCTGTTCGAGATCGGCTC
>LM655184.1 GCA_000824825.2 Mesorhizobium sp. ORS 3324 | reverse complement strand
CCATCGCCAACATCTTCAAGGCCCTGAGCAAGGCGCAGTTGTCCGACGATCTGGGTGTGCTGGCAAAGCCGGGGCTGGACCGGCTGGAGGCGCTGCGCGCCACGCCCGCCTTCGAGCGCGACAACAACCTGGAGACCATGGGCAATCTGTGCGCCGCCCTGCTGCCGCTGGCGCGCAGCCCGCGGCCGGCGTTGCGCTGGCACCGCAGGCCGGCGCTGAACCTGCTCAACGCCATCCAGCCGGTGGTGGAGCGCAAGATCGAGGCGCATCTCGAGGCAGGCCAGGCCGAGCGCCACAGCGGCGCCAATGCAAGCCGCTGCCCGGCGCTGTCGATCTATCAGGTGCTCAAGACCCGCGCGGTGCTGGAGAAGCTCTACCGGCGGCCCTATGTCGAGGGCGACAAGCGCGCCTTGCGGCGCCGCCAGGAAGAGCTGCACGCCAAGACCAGCCAGATCCTGGACAGCGCCCGCGCCCTCATCGAGGCCGACCTTTCCAACATGAGCTGGAACCTGATCGCCGAGATCGAGGCGGAGGGGCCGCTCGACGCGCTCGACACCTTCATGGCCCAGAACGCGCCGAGCGTCCAGGCCCAGCATGCCGCCGCCGTCTTCGATGTCCATGGCGTGCTTGAGGCCATGGACCACGAGCCGCGGCCGCCGCAAGGCGATGCCGGACTGATGCGGCTGCCGGTGGTCGACATGCAGGGGCGGCCGCTGGCCGGCGAAGCGGAGCTGCGCTATTCCATCTTCCACCGCCTGACTTCGGGGGCTGTCAAGGTGGTTGCGGTGCAGCTGCCGGGCAAGCCGAGCGCCTTCATGCTGGCGCGCACGCTCAGCGTCGAGGGTGTGCCTTACCGCATGGATCTGTTCGGCGGCAGCAAGCTGAAGGCGCCGCAAAAGACGCTGGCCCAGCTTGCCGCCCGCCTGCCCGACGCGGCCGACGAGGCCACCGGCGGCAAGCTTTTGGCGATCCCCTATGCCGACACGGCGCCGGGGACGGCCTTCGAGCAGCTGGCGCGGGCCTGGGCGCCGTTCAAGGAAGCCTATTACTACACCCAACGCCGCGGCTTTGCCGCGCCGCCGGACATCGCCGGACTTGGCCCGCACGACTATGCGCTGGAAGGCGCCTTCAGGCTGTCGCTCCTGCCCGACCGCCCGGCAGGGGCAGCGCATCCCTTCAGGCTCGCCGGGCCGGACGGCCCGATCGCCTTGCGGCCGCATGACGGCTGCGGCTTCATCAGGGCCTCGCTGGCCGAGCGCATGCCGGCCATCGCCCGAGCCGTCCGCCCGGACGGCGCCGCGCCGGTGCGTGTCTTTGGCCAGGGCAAGCGAACCTCGGTGCCGGCCTCGGCCCTGCAGCATTATCCGCGCAACGCAGCGGTGGCCGAGGAGACGCGCGAGAAGGCCGAGGCCTGGCTCGGCAGCCGTGAGCAGCCGAGGCTGACGGCCGAGGAGCTGTTTCGGACCGTCACCTCTGGCCACATCGACGGCCCGGGCGCCGTCGCCGTGCCGTCCGGCGACGGACGCCTTTATGTGCCGACGCTCAAGAGCGAGACCTTGACCGCCGACGGCGGCGTGCTTGTCGGGCGCTCGCCCTACGACAAGCCGAACCTGCGCCCGTTCGCCGCCGGCCAGGTCAGGTCGGCGCGCGACGGCGACGCGACCGCGGCGTTCCTGGACCGGTGCGTGGCCTTCCAGTACAGCTTCAACGTCGCGCACAAGTCGGGGGAAAGGCTTGCCGCCGACGATCCGACCTTGTTTGCCAAGGGCATCCTGATCGTGGTGCCCGACCGGATGTGGCCGGCCGCCTTCGCCGAGCGTTCGGTGGTGATGTCGGCCGAGGACGTCAAGTGCCATTCGCACTGGCTCGAGGGCAAGGACCGGGTCAAGGCCGACACCGGGCTCGACTGCGTCGGCATCCTGCAGGCGACGGAGGTGTTCGCGCCCGGCTCGCTGGTTGCGGTGCCGAGCGCCGAACAAAAGAAGCTCGACGGCGATTTCGACGGCGACACCGTTGTCATCGTCGGCGACCGGCCCAGGCTCTACGAGCATGTGCGCCAGTTCGACCAGAAGGAGCAGGCGCGCGGCCTGGCCTCGCTGAAGCCGCCGAAGTCGCACACGCCGGCCATCGAGAACGGCAGCTACCAGTTCAGCCGCTCCCGGCAGATCCTGTCGGCCACCCAGCAGGTGCTGGAGACCTACAGCTGCCTGCAGCGCAACGTCCTGGCGCAGCCGCTTGAAGCGCAACGCTGGTTTGCCGAGCGTGCCGTCTTCGGCACTTACGAGGGCATTCACCATGAGCTCAGGGCCGACATCCGCGTCCAGCTGCAGGCAGAGCGGCCGGACGGCCAGGCCATGCAGGGGCTCCTCGAGAGGGCCAGGCAGGACGGCGAGGCGGCCCGGCATCCGGTGGCCCGAGAACTGGCCGCCTTGCTGGTCAGCGAGCTCGAGGCCTGGGCCCACCAGGGCAATGAGGAGCAGCCCAACGGGGAGCAGCAGCCCAAGGGCTCGTTGGCGCGAGCCATGGCCTCGACCAGCGCAACTGCTGGCGTCAGCGCCGCCGCCGGCGCGCTGTTTCCCGAGCTCGCCGAATCCTATCCGGCGGCCGCCGACGCCAGGGAGCGCGTCGAACTCCTGCTCGACCACTGCCGGGCGCGCATCGATCCACGGCCCGATGGCTACAACCCGCACGATCTGCATGAAAGCGCCATCAACCTGTTGAGCGTCGGCATCAAGGTCGGCACGGACGCCTACAAGTCCGACACCGGGGCGCGGCTGTTCATGAAGAAGAGCGCCGATCTGCAGCGGCTCCTGCAGCAGGTCCCGGGCCTGAAGCCGGCGCCCTATGTCAAGGCGCTGGCGGCAACGCTGCACCAGGGCCGCTTCGACGTCGACGCCAGCCTGGCGGATCTGAAGGACAATCCGACGCTGGCGGCCTCGGTCATGGAGGCCTCGATCAAGCTTGCCGCCGCGAACGGCATCCTACCCAGCCCCTTGGACGTCGCGGCCGCCGACGACCCCGCCGCCACGATCACGCTGAGCCGCGAGCAGGCCCTGGAGCGCGCCAGGAGCGCAGCCCAGCGCGCCGCGGCGGAAGAAGGCGCCATCACCGCCAACGCGCAAGCAGTCGCCGCGCTTTTGCGGCAGGCCGGCATCGAGGTGACCATGCCGCATCTCGAGCAGCGCCTGCGCGGGCGCGATTCGATGGCCGACGGGCTCACCGGCCAAAGCGTGAGCGCCGCGCCCGAGGCCCAGCTGCTCACCAATGCGGTGCGCCATGTCTTCGAGATCCCGGACGCGGCCCTGACGCGCGCCTTCAAGGCGGCCGTGCTGGCCTTCGAGGAGCGCGGCTGCAGCGAGGTCGAGACCACCAACTGGTTCAGGATGCGCACGCCGAGCTTCCTCGCCATCCGCACCGTGTTCAGCACCCCGCAGGGCTATCGCTTCGAGGTCGAGTTCCATACGCCGGCCAGCTACCGGGCCAAGCTCGCAAACCACGACCTCTACAAGCAGATCGGCTGGCTGCGGCGGCACCCCGAGCCGGACGCTGTGCAAAAGGCCGACGAGCTCGTGCAGCGCGTGAAGGACAGATGCCTTGAGGTCGCCATTCCCCCTGACGCCTCCAGCATCCCCCACTGGGGCTCGTCGGGCCACAGCCGGTCGCGGACGGCTGGGGCCTCCAGACTGGCCACCGCCGACCGGGCAAGCCAGCCCGCGGCCGCCCGCTCGCCGCAGGCCGGCGCGATCATAGCCGCCCTCGGCATGCGGCCGATTGTGCTGGTCGGCATGCCGGGCAGCGGCAAGTCGACGATCGGCCCTGAGCTTGCCAGGAAGCTGGGGTTGGAGTTTGTCGACACCGACAAGCATATCGAAGCCCGGCACGGAAAGCTGGCGGATCTGTTCCAGCGCCATGGCGAGGCGCACTTCAGGGCGCTGGAGGCCGAACAGATCGCCGGGCTATTGGAGAATGGACCTTGCGTCATCGCAACCGGTGGCGGCGCCTTTGCCCAGCAGCACAATCGAAGCCTGATCGGCGAGAAGGCGGTGTCGGTCTGGCTCGACACCAACCCGCAAGTGATCCACAGGCGCCTCAGGAACGACACCAGCCGGCCGCTGCTGCAAGGTCCCGACGGCGAGCAGAAGTTAAGCCGCATGTTCGAGGAGCGCACGCCGCTCTACCAACAAGCCGATATCAGGGTGGTTCCGCCGCATAGACAGGACAAGAAGAACGCCGAGCCTTGCGTGAAGGCGCTCCACGCTTACCTGTGCGGCGGCGAGGACGAAGCCGCCCCCACGCCTGCTAACAAAGCGCCTGCCGCTAACGAGATGCCCGCCGCGACGCAAACGCCGCTTGCCATGCCAACGCCCGCCGCTGCCGAGAGGCCGCCCACTGCCGGGACATCAGGCACCTCCGGCGCTCCCAGCGCCGCGGCCTCGACAGCACAGCGCAGGCGCGACGATCATCGCTCAGCATCGCTGCGGGTCCTCGCCTCGTCGTCTGGTGTCGTCGTGCCCCCTGGCATTGGACCGATCCGGCGTCAGGCTGCCGAACGTCCCCAGGCTGCGGGACTTCCCCAGGCTGCCGGAATGGGCCAGGCTGCCGGACCGGGCGCTGAAGCGCATCGGCTGGCGCTCGGCGCAACGCAATGGCTCGAAGACGATCACATCGCGGCCGATTACGCTGTGCTTGGCGGGGAGCTGCACAGGGCCAATCCCGACGTCGCCGCCCGGACCCGCTTGGTCGAGCCTTCGGTGGCCCATCTGTTGCGCATGACCGAGGACGCGGCCGAGGCGACCGCCATCTTCCACGGCACCGCCGGTGGCGGGGCCAACTTGAGCGGCAGGGCCGACTTCGTCTTCCTTCCCCTCAACAATGCCGGGGTTGACCAGGGCGGCACCCACTGGTCGCTGCTGTTTGTCGATCTGCGCGGGCCCCAGCCGCTCGCCTATCACTACGACTCCTCCGGCGGCCAAAACAGCCCCTTTGCACGGCAGCTCGCAGCACGGCTGGGCGCCCGCTTGGAGCCCATGCGCATGACCCAGCAGGACAACGACTATGATTGCGGCGTCTTCGTCCTCGACGCCACCCGGGCGCTGACCGCACGCCTGGCTGAAGCCGAACCGCCCACCGGCCGGCCACTCCACCTCGACACCCTCGTCGCCGACCGCCAGGCCTTGCTGGGCCGCCTCAGGCCGCTTATCGGCTCCGGTCCAT
>LM655183.1 GCA_000824825.2 Mesorhizobium sp. ORS 3324 | reverse complement strand
CGCTCGAATTTACCTTTTGCCATGTGATGTCTCCATTCCTTGCCCGTGCGGGGCTCAAATTAAGGTCTCGTGCAACCCGCTCGAGTTACGCGTATTTCTTCTGGACTTCCTGGGCGACCGCGGTCGGGACCGGCTCGTAGTGGTCGAACTGCATCGTGTACTGGGCGCGGCCCTGCGACATCGAACGCAGATTGTCGACGTACTTGAACATGTTGGCGAGCGGCACCATGGCGTTGATGACGACGGCAACACCACGCGCTTCCTGCCCCTGGATCTGACCACGACGGCCATTGAGGTCGCCGATGACGCCGCCGACATAGTCTTCGGGCGTCACGACCTCGACCTTCATGATCGGCTCCAGCAGCTGAACGCCGAGCCGGGGTGCTGCTTCCTTGAAGCAGGCGCGGGACGCGATTTCGAAGGCCAGCACCGAGGAGTCGACGTCGTGGAAGGCGCCGTCGACCAGCGTCGCCTTGACGCCGATCATCGGGAAGCCGGCGAACGGGCCGGAGCCCATGACGCTCTGGATGCCCTTCTCGACGCCGGGGATGTATTCCTTCGGCACGGCGCCGCCGACGATCTTGGACTCGAACACGAACTCTTCGCTCTCGGTGTTCGGCTCGAACACGATCTTGACGCGAGCGAACTGGCCGGTACCGCCGGTCTGCTTCTTGTGCGTGTAGTCCTGCTCGTGGGTGCGGGTGATCGTCTCGCGATAGGCCACCTGCGGAGCGCCGACATTGGCTTCGACCTTGAACTCGCGGCGCATGCGGTCGACGATGATGTCGAGATGCAGCTCGCCCATGCCGGCGATGATGGTCTGGCCGCTTTCCTCGTCGGTCTTGACGCGGAAGGACGGATCCTCAGCCGCCAGGCGATGCAGCGCGAGGCCCATCTTTTCCTGGTCGTTCTTGGTCTTCGGCTCGATGGCGATCTGGATGACCGGATCGGGGAACTCCATGCGCTCCAGGATGACCGGGTGCAGCGGATCGCAGAGCGTGTCGCCGGTGGTCGTGTCCTTGAGGCCGGCCAGCGCGACGATGTCGCCGGCATAGGCTTCCTCGATGTCGGCGCGCGAGTTCGCATGCATCTGCAGCATGCGGCCGATGCGCTCCTTCTTGCCCTTCACGGTGTTGTCGAGCGACACACCCTTCGACAGCTTGCCCGAATAGATGCGGGCGAAGGTCAGCGAGCCGACGAACGGGTCGTTCATGATCTTGAACGCCAGCATCGACAGCGGCTCGTTGTCGTCGGCATGACGCTCGATCTCGGCGTCGGTCTTGGCATCCACGCCCTTGATGGACGGCACGTCGATCGGCGACGGCAGGAAGTCCACGACGGCGTCGAGCAGCGGCTGCACGCCCTTGTTCTTGAAGGCCGAGCCGCAGAACATCGGGAAGAACTTCACCGCGATGGTGCCCTTGCGGACCAGCGCGCGGATCTCGTCGTTCGACGGCATGTTGCCTTCGAGGTAGTTCTCGAGCGCGGTCTCGTCCATCTCGACGGCCGCTTCGATCAGCTTCTCGCGGTACTGCTCGGCCTTCTCCTTGAGGTCGGCCGGGATCTCGACGACGTCCCAGGCAGCGCCGAGGGTCTCGTCGCGCCAGACGAGCGCGTTCATCTCGATAAGGTCGACGACGCCCTTGAATTCGGTCTCGGCGCCGATCGGCAGCTGCATGACGACGGCCTGCGCGCCGAGGCGCGAGCCGATCATTTCCACCGAGCGGTAGAAGTCGGCGCCGATCTTGTCCATCTTGTTGCAGAAGATCATGCGCGGCACGTGGTACTTGTCTGCCTGGCGCCACACGGTCTCGGTCTGCGGTTCGACACCGGCGTTGGCGTCGAGCAGCGCGATGGCGCCGTCAAGCACGCGCAGCGAACGCTCCACCTCGATGGTGAAGTCGACGTGTCCGGGGGTGTCGATGATGTTGAAGCGGCGCATCTTGCCGTCACGACCCTTCCAGAAGGTCGTGGTCGCGGCCGAGGTGATGGTGATGCCGCGTTCCTGCTCCTGCTCCATCCAGTCCATGGTGGCGGCGCCGTCATGGACTTCGCCGATCTTGTGCGACTTGCCCGTGTAGTACAGGACGCGCTCGGTCGTCGTCGTCTTGCCGGCGTCGATATGCGCCATGATACCGAAATTGCGGTAGTCTTCGATTTTGTATTCGCGGGCCATGGTAGGTGCCTCTCAGTCTCGTTCGCGCTTTACCAGCGGTAGTGCGCGAAGGCGCGGTTGGCTTCTGCCATCTTGTGGGTGTCTTCACGCTTCTTGACGGCCGTGCCGCGGTTGTTGGCCGCGTCCATCAGCTCGCCCGAGAGGCGATCGATCATGGTGGTTTCGTTGCGGTTGCGCGCGGCGGAGATCAGCCAGCGGATGGCCAGCGCCTGACGGCGCTCGGGGCGCACGTCCACCGGAACCTGGTAGGTGGCGCCGCCGACGCGACGCGAGCGCACTTCCACATGCGGCGCGACATTGTCGAGCGCCTGGTGGAAGACAGCCACCGGCTCCTGCTTGGTCTTGGCCTGGACCTGGTCCAGCGCGCCGTAGACGATGGTCTCGGCAACTGACTTCTTGCCGTCATACATGACGGCGTTCATGAACTTGGTGACGACCAGGTCGCCGAACTTGGGGTCCGGGTTGATCTCACGCTTTTCTGCACTGTGACGACGGGACATGGCTTTTGTCTCTCAATCTCGTGGCACGGCGCAGTCAAAAAAAGCGCCGAAGCCGGAAACCCTTACTTCGGACGCTTCGCACCGTATTTCGAACGGCGCTGCTTGCGGTTCTTCACACCCTGCGTGTCGAGCACGCCGCGGATGATGTGATAGCGAACGCCCGGCAGATCCTTGACGCGGCCGCCACGGATCATGACCACCGAGTGCTCCTGAAGGTTATGGCCTTCGCCCGGGATGTAGCCGATCACTTCGAAACCATTGGTCAGGCGGATCTTGGCCACCTTGCGCAGCGCCGAGTTCGGCTTCTTCGGCGTCGTGGTGTAGACGCGCGTGCAGACGCCCCGCTTCTGCGGGTTCTGCTGCATGGCCGGGACCTTGTTGCGCTTCACCGGCGCCAGGCGCGGCTTGCGGATCAGCTGGTTGACGGTAGGCATTAAACCCTCTTGTCTCTCAATTCCGTGTCTGCCCTGTCAGGGCCGCTCAAAGCGTGCTTTCCAACGCAAATTCGGGCAACACACCGCGGCTCGCGGTCCTGCCCGAACAAATTGCAGAGGAAGCGGAAGCCGCTTCATGCGCGCCGGAAAATGTCTTTTCGCTCGTAAAACGAACCCTGTTTGAGACGTACTCCAAGGCGCGTCGCCTCGGAAAGGCAAGTCTCACATCGGTTCTGACGTGGCGGCTTCTACTCGCAAGGCTCCTATCCGTCAACCCCGGAACGGCAAATATTGCGCCCGATCCGAAGCTTGGCAGCCATGCGGAAAACGCATGTAATTTTCTTGCGCCTTTTTTCAAGCGCGAGGAAGAAAGTGACCGGCCTGCAGCTGTCTTCCCGGCCGGCTTCGTGCAAAAAGGACGGCATGAATGGCAAAACTCCCCTCTTCCGGAGGAATCAGCCCGTGAACGACAACGAAGAGCGCCCGGTCACCATCATCACCGGCCGGGTTTGGCGGCGCAAGGGCGGCAAGCCGGAAGGCGTGCATGTGATGCTGGTCGCGCCCGACGATGATTCTGCCGTGCGCCGCGCTCTCGAATCGCTCGCAGCGGAAGGATTCGCCGAAGCCGAGCTGGACCAGATCGGCGACATGGACGGCGTGCCCGACGAGGAGCCGCATCTGTCGGCCTATCAGGGCGCGCTGGAAGGCGAAGTCTCGATCGTCACCTTCGACGCGCCGAGCTGATCCAGGAAGGCAATTGCGAGCTCTCGATATCGTCCTGGCTTGCCGGGCACCGTTGTCCTGCTTAAAAACACCTCCTTTTCCAACCCCTCGGAGTTCCCATGACCAGCAACCCCATCAGGCTCGGCATCGTCGGCGTGGGAAAGATCGTCCGCGACCAGCACCTTCCGGCGCTGGCCAAGGATGGCAGCTATCAGCTTGCCGCTGCCGCCAGTCGCCACGGCAAGGTCGACGGCATTCCGAACTATCCGACGATCGAGGCGATGCTCGAAGCCGAGCCTGGCCTGGATGCCGTCTCGCTCTGCATGCCGCCGCAGTTCCGCTACGACGCCGCGCGCACCGCACTCGAAGCGAAGAAACATGTCTTCCTGGAGAAGCCGCCGGGCGCCACGGTCAGCGAGGTCGAGGACCTGAAGGCGCTTGCCGCGAAGAACGGGGTCTCGCTCTTCGCCAGCTGGCATTCGCGCTATGCGCCGGCGGTCGAGGCCGCGCGCGCTTTCCTGGCTTCGGCCAGGATCAGTTCGGCCGCCATCAACTGGAAGGAAGACGTGCGCCGCTGGCACCCGAATCAGGAATGGATCTGGGCGCCGGGCGGTTTCGGCGTGTTCGATCCCGGCATCAACGCGCTATCGATCGCCACCTACATCCTGCCGCCGATGTTCATCACCTCGGCCGTGCTCGACTTCCCCGAGAACCGCGCCTCGCCGGTCGCGGCGCATGTCGCCTTCCGCACTTCGAACGGGCTGCCGGTGACGATGGAGCTCGACTGGCTGCAGACCGGCCCGCAGAGCTGGGACATCCTGGCCGAGACCGACAAGGGCAAGATGGTGCTTTCGGGCGGCGGCGCAAAACTCGCCGTCGACGGCAAGGTCATCCATGACGAGCCGGAAGCCGAATATCCGATGCTCTACAAGCGCTTCGCCGAGATTGTGCGGGCCGGCATCTCCGACGTCGACCTGGCGCCGCTCCAGCATGTCGCCGATGCCTTCATGCTCGGCAAGCGCAACGTGGTCGAACCGTTTTTCGATTGAGTCGATAGGACTGGCGCGGTGCCCGCGTCAGTCGACGATCGCAATCGCGAAGCCATCATAGCCCTTGACGCCGACGGTCTGGATGGCGGTGCCGTCCAGCCGCTTCTCGCCGCCAATGAAGGAAAACGCCGCGCGGGCGCCTTCGACATTGGCGTCGCTGCCATCTTTGTTGAGCACGGCGCCATCACGGATGACGTTGTCGCAGACGATCACCGTCCCCGAACGCGACAGCCGCATCGCCCAGGTCAGGTAATTCGGGTTGTTCGGTTTGTCGGCGTCGATGAAGATCAGATCGAACGGACCGGCATTTTCACTCTCCAGCGCCGCCAGCGACTGAAGCGCCGGACCGAGACGCAGCTCCACCTTGTCTGACACCCCTGCCCGCTCGAAATTCGAGCGCGCGACCTTGGCGTGGTGCGGCTCGAGCTCAAGTGTGACGACCTTGCCGTCGGCAGGCAGGCCCCTTGTCATCCAAATGGTCGAGTAGCCGCCCAGCGTGCCGACCTCGAGCACTTTTTTCGCACCGCGAATCCGCACCAGCAGCGAAAGCAGTTTGCCTTGCGCCGGCGAGACATCGATCGCCGGCAGGCCCTGCTGGCGGTTGGCCGCAAGCACCGCGTCAAGCGCGGGATCCGGCTCGAAAAGAGAGGAAACAATATAGTCGTCGACAGCTGTCCAGGTCTTGCCGCTCATGGTCCGTCCTCATTGGCCAGGATGCAAAAAGGGGCCCGCGTCGGGGCCCCTTTCTTTCTCTCACTCCATCCGCGCTTACTGCGCGGCGTTGACCATGTTGGTCAGCATCGGCTCGGCGACCTCGACGCCGGACGCCTTGCGGCGCTCGTCGATGATGAGCTCGTCGCGCGAGGTGGCGATGCGCCTGATCTGGCTCATCGTGCCGCCGGTACCGGCCGGGATCAGACGGCCGACGATGACGTTCTCCTTCAGACCCTGCAACATGTCGGTCTTGCCGGCAACCGCAGCCTCGGTCAGCACCCTGGTCGTCTCCTGGAAGGAGGCGGCCGAGATGAAGGACGGTGTCTGCAGCGAGGCCTTGGTGATGCCGAGCAGCACCGGCTGGCCTTCGGCCGGCTTCTTGCCGTCCTCGATCAGGCGCTCGTTGACCTCCTCCAGTTCGATCACGTCGACGTGGTCGCCCGGAATGTAGGTCGAGTCGCCCTGCGCGGTGATCTCGACCTTCTGCAGCATCTGGCGAACGATCACCTCGATGTGCTTGTCGTTGATCGACACGCCCTGCAGGCGGTAGACCTCCTGGATCTCGTTGACGAGGTAGGACGCAAGCGCCTCCACGCCCTTGATCGCCAGGATGTCGTGCGGCGCCGGGTTGCCGTCGAGGATGTAGTCGCCCTTCTCGATGACGTCGCCATCCTGGAGATGGAACGGCTTGCCCTTCGGGATCAGGTACTCGACCGGCTCCAGCGTCGAGTCATGCGGCTCGATGATGATGCGGCGCTTGTTCTTGTAGTCGCGGCCAAAGCGGATCGTGCCATCGATCTCGGCGATGATGGCGTGATCCTTCGGACGGCGAGCCTCGAACAGTTCGGCCACACGCGGCAGACCGCCGGTGATGTCCTTGGTCTTGGCGCTTTCCATCGGGATACGTGCCAGCACGTCGCCCGGCCGGACATGCGCGCCCGGCTCGACCGAAAGGATGGCCTCGACCGAGAGCAGGAAGCGTGCATCGCCTCCCTTCGACAGCTTGCCTACCTTGCCCTTGGCGTCCTGAACGACGATCGCCGGCTTCAGGTCGCTGCCGCGCGGCGTCGAACGCCAGTCGATGACCTCGCGCTTGGTGATGCCGGTCGACTCGTCGGCCGTTTCCTGGACGGAGATGCCGTCGACCAGATCCTCGAACGCCACCTTGCCCTCGATTTCGGTGAGGATCGGGCGGGTGTAAGGATCCCACTCGGCGATGCGCTGGCCGCGCCTCACCTTGTCGCCGTCGTCCACGAAGATGCGCGAACCGTAGGCGACGCGGTGTGTGGCGCGTTCCTTGCCGGCCTCGTCGAGGATCAGGACCGCCATGTTGCGGCCCATGACCATCTGCTGGCCTTCGGAGTTGCGCACCACGTTGCGGTTGCGGATCTGGACCTTACCCTCATAGGAGGCCTCAAGGAACGAACTATCCACCACCTGCGCGGTGCCGCCCATGTGGAAGGTGCGCATGGTGAGCTGGGTGCCCGGCTCCCCGATCGACTGCGCCGCGATGACGCCGACGGCCTCGCCCTGGTTGACGGGCGTGCCGCGCGCCAGGTCGCGACCGTAGCAGACCGCGCAGACGCCGGTCCTGACCTCGCAGGTCAGCGCCGAGCGGATACGCACCGACTGCACGCCGGCCTTCTCGATCTGCTCCACATCGCGCTCGTCCATCAGCTTGCCGGCCTTGACCAGCAATTCGCCGGTGGCCGGATGGTTGATGTCGTCGAGCGCCGTGCGGCCCAGAACGCGCTGACCGACCGAGGCGACGATCTGACCGGCATCGACGATCGGCTGCATGGTGAGGCCCTTGTCGGTGCCGCAATCCAGCGAATTGACGATGCAGTCCTGTGCCACGTCGACCAGACGGCGGGTCAGGTAACCCGAGTTCGCCGTCTTCAACGCAGTGTCGGCCAGACCCTTGCGGGCGCCGTGGGTCGAGTTGAAGTACTCGAGCACGGTCAGGCCTTCCTTGAAGTTCGAGATGATCGGCGTCTCGATGATCTCGCCCGAAGGCTTGGCCATCAGGCCGCGCATGCCGGCGAGCTGGCGCATCTGGGTGGGCGAACCGCGCGCACCGGAATGCGACATCATGTAGATCGAGTTCATCGGCTTCTGGCGGCCGTTCTCCTCGAACTCGACCGCCTTGATGCGGGCCATCATCTCGTCGGCGACCTTTTCGGAGCACTTCGCCCAGGCGTCGACCACCTTGTTGTACTTCTCGCCCTGCGTGATCAGGCCGTCATTGTACTGCTGCTCGTACTCCTTGGCCAAAGCCTCGGTGTCGGACACCAGCTTCAGCTTGGTGTCCGGGATCACCATGTCGTCCTTGCCGAACGAAATGCCGGCGCGGCAGGCATGCGCGAAGCCGAGGGCCATGATGCGGTCGCAGAAGATGACCGTCTCCTTCTGGCCGCAGTGGCGGTAGACGGTGTCGATCATCTTGGAGATGTTCTTCTTCGTCATCTCCTGGTTGGCGATGTCGTACGGCACGTTGGCGTTCTTCGGCAGAAGCTCGCCGATGATCATGCGGCCAGGCGTGGTGTCGTAGATCTTCGACACCGTCTTGCCTTCGGCGTCGACGGTGCGGAAGCGGCCCTTGATCTTGGCGTGCAGCGTGACTGCCTTGGTCTCAAGCGCATGCTGGAGCTCGCCCATGTCGGCGAACACCATGCCTTCGCCCGGCTCGTTCTGGTTGACGATCGACAGATAGTAGAGACCGAGAACCATGTCCTGCGACGGCACGATGATCGGCGCGCCGGAGGCCGGGTGCAGGATGTTGTTGGTCGACATCATCAGCACGCGGGCTTCGAGCTGCGCTTCCAGCGACAGCGGCACGTGGACCGCCATCTGGTCGCCGTCGAAGTCGGCGTTGAAGGCGGTGCAGACCAGCGGATGCAGCTGGATCGCCTTGCCTTCGATCAGGATCGGCTCGAACGCCTGGATGCCGAGGCGGTGCAGCGTCGGCGCGCGGTTCAAGAGAACCGGATGCTCGCGGATCACCTCATCGAGGATGTCCCACACCTCCGGACGCTCCTTCTCGACCAGCTTCTTCGCCTGCTTGACAGTCGAGGAGAAGCCCTTGGCGTCGAGGCGGGCGTAGATGAAGGGCTTGAACAGCTCGAGCGCCATCTTCTTCGGCAGGCCGCACTGATGCAGCTTGAGCTCCGGACCGGTCACGATGACCGAACGGCCGGAATAGTCGACGCGCTTGCCGAGCAGGTTCTGCCGGAACCGGCCCTGCTTGCCCTTCAGCATGTCGGACAGCGACTTCAGCGGACGCTTGTTGGCGCCGGTGATGACGCGGCCGCGGCGGCCGTTGTCGAACAGCGCGTCGACGGCCTCCTGCAGCATGCGCTTCTCGTTCCGCACGATGATGCCCGGCGCGCGCAGCTCGATCAGCCGCTTCAGGCGGTTGTTGCGGTTGATGACGCGGCGATAAAGGTCGTTGAGGTCGGACGTCGCGAAGCGGCCGCCGTCCAACGGGACGAGCGGGCGCAGATCCGGCGGGATCACCGGGATCACCTTCATGATCATCCATTCCGGACGGTTGCCGGATTCCATGAAGTTTTCGACGACCTTGAGCCGCTTCAAGAGCTTCTTCTGCTTGAGCTCGGACGACGTCGACGCCAGCTCCGAGCGCAGGTCGCCGGCGATCTTCTCCAGGTCCATGCCGGCGAGCAGGTCATGGATGGCCTCGGCGCCGATCATGGCGGTGAAGGAATCCTCGCCGTACTCGTCCACGGCCATCATGTATTCTTCCTCGCTGAGCAGCTGGTGCTCCTTCAGCGCGGTGAGGCCCGGCTCGGTGACGATGTAGTTCTCGAAGTAGAGGACGCGCTCGATGTCCTTCAACGTCATGTCGAGCAGCGTGCCGATGCGCGAGGGCAGCGACTTCAAGAACCAGATGTGGGCGACGGGCGCGGCGAGCTCGATATGGCCCATGCGCTCGCGGCGGACGCGCGACAGCGTGACTTCGACGCCGCACTTCTCGCAGATGACGCCCTTGTACTTCATGCGCTTGTACTTGCCGCACAGGCACTCGTAGTCCTTGATCGGGCCGAAAATGCGCGCGCAGAACAGACCGTCACGCTCCGGCTTGAAGGTGCGGTAGTTGATGGTCTCCGGCTTTTTGATCTCGCCGAACGACCAGGACAGAATCTTCTCAGGGCTGGCGAGCGAGATCCGGATGGAATCGAACACCTGCGCAGGCGCCTGGGGGTTGAAGAGATTCATGACCTCTTGGTTCATGCCGTTCTCCTTTTCGGGGTCCTCGAAAACCCCTTGCATCGAGCGCGGGCCAAATGCCCGCAGACTGGCCGGCCTTGCCGGCCGAAGAATTTGAGGGGCGCGCCGCTACACGCGGCGCGCCATGGCCTTACTCAGCTGCGTCCGGCAGCCGCACAGGGGCTTCGTCGAACTTGGTGTTCTCCAGCTCCACATTGAGACCGAGAGACCGCATTTCCTTGACGAGAACGTTGAAGCTCTCGGGGATGCCGGCCTCGAACGTGTCGTCGCCACGCACGATCGCCTCGTAGACCTTGGTGCGGCCGGCGACGTCGTCGGACTTCACCGTCAGCATTTCCTGCAGCGTGTAGGCGGCGCCATAGGCCTCGAGCGCCCAGACCTCCATTTCGCCGAAGCGCTGGCCGCCGAACTGCGCCTTGCCGCCCAGCGGCTGCTGGGTGACCAGCGAGTACGGACCGATCGAGCGCGCGTGGATCTTGTCGTCCACCAGGTGATGCAGCTTGAGCATATAGATGTAGCCCATCGTCACTTTGCGATCGAACGGCTCGCCGGTGCGGCCGTCATAGAGCTGCGACTGACCGCTGGTGTGCAGGCCAGCCTGCTCCAGCATGGTGTTGATGTCGGCCTCATGCGCGCCGTCGAACACCGGGGTCGCGATGGAGACGCCGCGGCGCATCTGCTCGCCGAGGCGAATGATGCTCTCGTCGTCATAGTCGCGGATCGGCTCGTTGCGGTCGTTGGAAGGCATGAAGCTTTCCAGCGTCTTGCGCAGCGGCTTGATGTCGCCGCCAGCCTTGTAGGCGTCGATCAGCTCGCCGATCTTCCTGCCCATGCCGGCGCAGGCCCAGCCCAGATGCGTTTCCAGGATCTGGCCGACGTTCATGCGGCTCGGCACACCCAGCGGGTTGAGCACGATATCGGCATGCGTGCCGTCCTCGAGGAAAGGCATGTCCTCGACTGGAACGATGCGCGACACGACACCCTTGTTGCCGTGACGGCCGGCCATCTTGTCGCCCGGCTGCATCTTGCGCTTCACCGCCACGAAGACCTTGACCATCTTCATGACACCCGGAGGCATCTCGTCGCCGCGCTGCACCTTC
This sequence comes from Mesorhizobium sp. ORS 3324, assembly GCA_000824825.2. Lineage (GTDB taxonomy): Bacteria > Pseudomonadota > Alphaproteobacteria > Rhizobiales > Rhizobiaceae > Mesorhizobium. The sequence goes on along the minus strand of LM655183.1, from coordinate 9,888 downwards.
TCGACCTTGTCCATGAAGCGCTGCTCGAGCGCCTTCTTGGAATCGTCGTACTGGCCGCGCAGCGCCTCGAGCTCGCTTTGGAGCTTTTCGTTCTCCACAGCGAACTGCCACCACTGCGAGCGCGGATACTCGTCGAGCGTGTCCTTCGTCAGCTTCGAGCCCTTCTTGAAGCCCTTCGGCCCGGCGATCGCATCCTTGCCGACCAGCACGTCGGAAAGGCGCGAGTAGACGTTGCGATCGAGGATCGCCTGCTCGTCGTCGCGGTCCTTGGCCAGGCGCTCGATCTCCTCGCGCTCGATCGCCATGGCGCGCTCGTCCTTCTCCACGCCGTGGCGGTTGAAGACGCGCACTTCGACGACGGTGCCGAAGGTGCCCGGGGGCATGCGCATGGAGGTGTCGCGAACGTCCGAGGCCTTCTCGCCGAAGATGGCGCGCAGCAGCTTTTCTTCCGGCGTCATCGGGCTTTCGCCCTTCGGCGTGATCTTGCCGACCAGGATGTCGCCCGGCTGCACTTCCGCGCCGATATAGACGATACCGGCCTCGTCGAGGTTCTTCAGCGCTTCTTCCGAGACGTTCGGAATGTCGCGCGTGATTTCCTCCGGTCCGAGCTTGGTGTCGCGGGCCATGACCTCGAACTCCTCGATGTGGATCGAGGTGAAGACGTCGTCGGCCACGATGCGCTCGGAGAGCAGGATCGAGTCCTCGTAGTTGTAGCCGTTCCACGGCATGAACGCGACCAGCACGTTGCGGCCGAGCGCCAGATCGCCGAGCTCGGTCGACGGACCGTCGGCAATGATGTCGCCCTTGTTCACCCGGTCGCCCACACGCACCAGCGGACGCTGGTTGATGCAGGTGTTCTGGTTCGAACGCTGGAACTTCATCAGCCGGTAGATGTCGACGCCGGACTTGGCCGGATCGAGCTCTTCCGTGGCGCGGATGACGATACGGGTGGCGTCCACCTGGTCGACCACGCCGCCGCGGCGGGCGCCGATGGCGGCGCCGGAGTCACGGGCGACGACCGGCTCCATGCCGGTGCCGACGAACGGCGCCTCGGCGCGCACCAGCGGCACGGCCTGACGCTGCATGTTCGAGCCCATCAGCGCGCGGTTGGCGTCGTCGTTCTCGAGGAACGGGATGAGAGCCGCAGCCACCGACACCATCTGCTTCGGCGACACGTCCATCAGGTCGACGTTCTCGCGCGGCGCCATCATCACCTCGCCGGCGTTGCGGCAGATGACGAACTCGTCGACGAAGCTGCCGTTCTTGTCGAGCTCGGCGTTGGCCTGCGCGACGTGGTGCTTGGCCTCTTCCATCGCCGACAGATAGACGACTTCATTGGTCAGCTTGCCGTTGACGATCTTGCGGTACGGGCTCTCGATGAAGCCGTACTTGTTGACGCGCGCGAAGGTGGCGAGCGAGTTGATCAGGCCGATATTCGGGCCTTCCGGCGTCTCGATCGGGCAGATGCGGCCGTAATGCGTCGGGTGCACGTCGCGCACCTCGAAGCCGGCGCGCTCGCGGGTCAGACCGCCCGGTCCAAGTGCCGACAGGCGGCGCTTGTGGGTGATTTCGGACAGCGGGTTGGTCTGGTCCATGAACTGCGACAGCTGCGAGGAGCCGAAGAACTCGCGCACGGCGGCGGCCGCCGGCTTGGCGTTGATCAGGTCCTGCGGCATGACCGTGTCGATCTCGATCGAGGACATGCGCTCCTTGATCGCGCGCTCCATGCGCAGCAGGCCGACGCGGTACTGGTTCTCCATCAGCTCGCCGACCGAGCGCACGCGGCGGTTGCCGAGATTGTCGATGTCGTCGATCTCGCCCTTGCCGTCGCGCAGCTCCACCAGCGTCTTGACCACGGCCAGGATGTCTTCCTTGCGCAGCACGCGCACGGTGTCCTCGGCCTTGAGCTCGAGGCGCATGTTCATCTTGACGCGGCCGACGGCCGACAGGTCGTAGCGCTCGCTGTCGAAGAACAGCGAGTTGAACATGGCTTCGGCCGTCTCGAGCGTCGGCGGCTCGCCCGGACGCATGACGCGGTAGATGTCGAACAGCGCGTCCTGGCGGCTCTCGTTCTTGTCGACGGCGAGGGTGTTGCGGATGTAGGCGCCGACATTGACATGGTCGATGTCGAGGATCTGGATCTCGTCCTCGCCCGTGCCGAGCAGCACCTTCAGCGTCTTGTCGTCGATCTCGTCGCCGGCCTCGAGGAAGATCTCGCCGGTGGCGTAGTTGACGATGTCCTCGGCCAAGTAGTTGCCGAGCAGGTCCTCGTCGGTCGCCTTGATGGCCTTGAGGCCCTTTTCGGCGAGCTGGCGGGCCTGGCGGGCGGTGATCTTCTTGCCGGCCTCGACCACGATCTCACCGGTGTCGGCATCGACCATGTCGCTGACGGCCTTGAGGCCGCGGAAACGATCGACGTTGAACGGGATGCGCCAGTGGTCGCCGGCGCGCTTGTAGGCGATCTTGTTGTAGAAGGTCGACAGGATCTCCTCGCCGTCCATGCCGAGCGCCATCAGCAGCGACGTCACCGGAATCTTGCGGCGACGGTCGATGCGGGCGTGGACGATGTCCTTGGAGTCGAACTCGATGTCGAGCCACGAGCCGCGGTAGGGGATGACGCGCGCGGCAAACAGAAGCTTGCCAGACGAGTGCGACTTGCCCTTGTCGTGGTCGAAGAAGACGCCCGGCGAGCGGTGCATCTGCGAGACGATGACGCGCTCGGTGCCGTTGACGATGAAGGTGCCGTTCGACGTCATGAGCGGCATGTCGCCCATGTAGACGTCCTGCTCCTTGATGTCCTTGATCGACTTCGCGCCGGTATCCTCGTCGATATCGAACACGATGAGGCGCAGCGTCACCTTCAGCGGCGCCGCATAGGTCAGGTCGCGCTGACGGCACTCGTCAACGTCGAATTTCGGTCCTTCGAACTCATACTTCACGAATTCCAGCATCGAAGAGCCGGAAAAATCGGAGATCGGGAAGACCGACTTGAAAACGGCCTGCAGCCCCTCGTCCGGACGCCCGCCCTTGGGCTCGTCCACCATCAGGAACTGGTCATAGGATGCCTTCTGAACCTCGATCAGGTTCGGCATCTCCGCAACTTCCGGGATCTTTCCGAAGAACTTGCGTACGCGTCTGCGGCCATTGAAAGTCTGGGTCTGGGCCATCGTCGCTCCTTAGCTCTAAACTCGGGGCGAACCTCGCCGCGGTTCGCCTTGCACCTACAGGCCGCCTTGGCAGGCTGCCCCAATTCTGTTCTCCGGCCGTCCCTTCCAATCGCTTGGCGGCTGCCGGCCAAAACGGGAGAAAACCCGTTTCCTGAAGGCCGCTTCCGGCCCTCAGGAAAGAGGTTTTCAAACGTCTCGCGCTTACGAAGCCTCCCTTCGTCAAGGGAGGGGGCGGACGGCGCGAGGCCGCCCGCCCTCAGCCGTTAGGCTTACTTCAGGTCGACCTTGGCGCCAGCTGCTTCCAGCTGAGCCTTGAACTTGTCGGCGTCGGCCTTGGAAACGCCTTCCTTGACGGTCTTCGGAGCTGCCTCGACCAGGTCCTTGGCTTCCTTGAGGCCAAGGCCGGTGATGGCGCGGACTTCCTTGATGACGTTGATCTTCTGGGCGCCGGCGTCGGCGAGAACGACGTCGAATTCCGTCTTCTCTTCAGCCGGGGCAGCAGCAGCGGCAGCGCCGCCAGCGGCAGCGGCAACCGCCACCGGAGCAGCGGCCGAAACGCCCCACTTCTCTTCCAGGAGCTTCGAGAGCTCGGCCGCCTCGAGGACGGTCAGCTTCGAAAGGTCGTCTACGATCTTCGCGAGATCAGCCATTTGTGTATTCCTTCACTAGGTTCGAACGTGTGTTGTTGACAGCGAGGAACGGCCTCATGCCGCCTCGTCCTTCCGGGCGTAAGCGCCGATGACGCGCGCGACCGAAGCCGCGGGCGCATTGACGATCTGGGCGATCCGGGTTGCCGGCGTGGCGATCATGCCAACCAGCTTGGCGCGCAGCTCGTCGAGCGACGGTAGTGTGGCGAGTGCCTTCACACCGTCGGCGTTGAGCGAGGTCGAGCCCATGGCGCCGCCGAGAATGATCAACTTGTCATTCCCCTTGGCGAATTCGGACGCGACCTTCGGCGCCGCAACCGGATCCTCCGAATAAGCGATCAGCGTCTGTCCCTTGAACAGATCGACGATCGATGCGGAGTCCGTGCCCTGAAGAGCGATCTTGGCGAGACGGTTCTTCGCGACTTTGACGGTGCCACCGGCGGCGCGCATCTTCGACCGAAGGTCGTTCATTTGCGCGACGGTGATACCGGCGTAGTGGGCCACGACGACTGAACCCGCGTTCGTGAACGCTTCGTTCAGGCCCGTGACGAGTTCGCGTTTTTCCGCTCTGTCCACTGCCTATCTCCAGTTGACCCCTGCCCCATTCACGAGGTCAGAAGTCGGGTTGCCTTTTGCCGGCCGGGACATCCAATTTTTGGATCTCCCGAACGGCGCTCGAGGATCCTGCCCCCTTTCGCCACACCCGACGGACTGGCCGGCGAGCGCGCTGACAAAAGGCAAACACGGTTCGAACCTTTCATTGGAGCTTCCGCTCCTTTGTCGGGTCTTCACCCGTCTCATGCAGGCCCATGCGAATTAAGGCTTTTGGACCGCCTGCAATCTCGGACAGGATATCCGGAAACCTTTCAGCCTCCGGGTTACCGGGCCGCCGACGGATCGGCGGTCCGGAATTCTTCTTGACGACCGGCCAAAGCCGGTCAGGCGACACTTACGACGCGGCGAGCGTCGCGATGTCGAGCTTGAGGCCGGGGCCCATCGTCGAGGTGACCGACACCTTCTTGACGTAGTTGCCCTTGGCGCCGGCGGGCTTGGCCTTGTTCACCGCATCGGCGAAGGCCCGCACATTTTCCTCCAGCGCCTTGACGTCGAACGACACCTTGCCGACGCCGGCCTGGACGATGCCGGCCTTCTCGACGCGGAACTCGACGGCGCCGCCCTTCGAAGCCTTGACGGCGGCCGCGACATCGGTGGTCACGGTGCCGACCTTCGGGTTCGGCATCATGCCGCGCGGGCCGAGCACCTTACCCAGACGGCCGACCAGCGGCATCATGTCCGGGGTGGCGATGCAGCGATCGAAATCGATCGTGCCCTTCTGGACGGTGTCGACCAGGTCCTCGGCGCCGACGACATCGGCGCCGGCGGCCTTGGCTTCCTCGGCCTTGTCGCCGCGCGCGAACACGGCGACGCGAACCGAGCGGCCAGTGCCGTTCGGCAGGTTGACGACGCCGCGGACCATCTGGTCGGCATGGCGCGGATCGACGCCGAGGTTCATCGAAATCTCGACGGTCTCGTCGAACTTCACCGTGGACCGGTCCTTGAGCAGCTGCAGCGCCTCGGCGAGGGCATAGGCCTTGTTCGGATCGATGCCTTCGCGGCTCTTGGCAACACGCTTTGCAATCTTTGCCATGATCTTAGCCCACCACTTCCAGGCCCATCGAGCGGGCGGAGCCCTCGACCATGCGCATGGCCGCCTCGACGTCGTTTGCGTTCAGGTCCTTCATCTTCTGCTCGGCGATCTGCCGCACCTTGTCGCGAGAGATCGTGCCGGCCTTGGTCTTGCCCGGCTCCTTCGAGCCCGACTTCAGGTTGGCGGCTTTCTTCAGGAAGTAGCTCACCGGCGGCGTCTTCATGACGAAGGTGAACGACTTGTCCTGGTAGTAGGTGATGACGACCGGGATCGGCGACCCCTTCTCCAGCTCCTGGGTCTGCGCGTTGAACGCCTTGCAGAACTCCATGATGTTGATGCCGCGCTGACCAAGCGCCGGGCCGATCGGGGGCGACGGCGTGGCCGAGCCCGCGGCAACCTGGAGCTTGAGCTGGCCTGCAACTTTCTTAGCCATCTCTATTCCTGCCTTTTCTCATGCCGGCCCCGCTATCCGGGGAAACGCCGGCGGTTGCAGTCTGGTGGTGCGGTTCCAGCGGCCGGCTAAACCGCTTTCGCCTCCCACCCGTTCATGGCAGCGCTTTTCTTCGCGCCGCCGCCCCTCTCGCCTGTCGACTGAGGGATTTCGGATCAGCCCTTTTCGACCTGCCCGAATTCGAGATCGACGGGCACCGCGCGCCCGAAGATCGAAACTTCCACCTTGAGCCGCGCCCGCTCCTCGTCCACTTCCTGGACGAAGCCGTTGAACGAGGCGAACGGACCGTCCGAAACGCGGATCGCCTCGCCGATCTCGAAGGTGACCGATGGCTTCGGACGCTCGACGCCTTCCTGGACCTGGTTCAGGATGCGCTGCGCCTCGGCTTCGGTGATCGGCACCGGCTTGGAGTCGCCGAGGAAGCCGGTGACCTTCGGCGTGTTCTTGACCAGCGAGAACACGGCATCCGTCAGGTTGGCCTTCAGGAGCACATAGCCCGGGAAGAACTTGCGCTCGGCATCGACCTTGCGGCCGCGACGGATCTCGACGACCTTCTCGGTCGGCACCACGATCTGCTCGATCTCACCGGACAGGCCCTTCTGCTTGGCCTTGTTCTCGATGTCCTCGGCGACCTTCTTCTCGAAGTTCGAATAGGCGTGGACGATGTACCACCGCGCAGTCATTTCACGACGTCTCCGTAATCGCCGAATTAGTGTCCGAGGCCCAGAATCCACTCGATTGCATAGCCCATGGCTATGTCGGCGGCGAAGAAGAAGATCATCGCGATCACCGCGAACACCAGGACCATCACCGTCGAGATCATGGTCTCGCGGCGCGAGGGCCATGTCACCTTGGCCGTCTCCGCGCGAACCTGCTGGAGAAAGGTGAAAGGGTTAGTGGTTTTCGAAGCCATGTGCCGCCTGTCTTCGAGACCCGTTGGCCGGGTCTCCTGGATGATCCCGCTGGCCGGGACGTGCCGCCTGGGCTTCGTGCGGGCGCCGAATCAGCGCCACCATTTCGCCCACGCAAATCAGACGCGTAAAGCCGGCTTCCCAGCTCCACGCGTCGCGTGTCTGTTCAGTCTACATAAAACCGATTCTTGGTCCACGCAAGTGGCAAGTGTTCCGCTTTATGTTCGAGCGCCGCATCGGAACCATCCAGTCGTTCCGTCCCGGCTATGCGGGGCCTTATGCCCCAATTTCCGCTATATGGCAAGCCACCCGCCGGTTTTCAACGGCAGAGCGCCCTGCCTTCAGTCAACCACATGAGGAATGGCACGGGCAGCAGGGCTCGAACCTACGACCTGCGGTTTTGGAGACCGCCGCTCTACCAACTGAGCTATGCCCGTTCACGCGCTTCGGCGCAGGCGCTTCCTAAAAGCTTCCGCGCGCTCTGTAAAGAGCGGTGATGAGGAGTTTCATATGCTTTGCCAGAAATCGGAAGTTCCCTTGCCCGTCGGCAAAGGATCACCCTCGCGGGTCGTCCCCGACACTCACGATTTCGCGGCTTTTGGCTTGTACGGTCCACCAGGCACGCCCCAGCCCCAGGCGGGCATCGGCTCGGTCTCCGGATCGCAGGTCTCGCCGAGATTGGAATTCATCTTCGCCAGCCGCGATCCCCACTCGATATAGCTCATGAAGGCGGAACGGAACTCGGGATCGTCCGGCAGGCCGACCTCGTCCGCCGCATCCGCAAGGAGGTTGATCCAGCGCCGGCGCTGCTCCTCGGTCAGGTGCTTGCCGAGATGGTGCATGACCATTTCGCGGTGGCCGCCATGTTTTTCGCTGTAGGTCTTCGGCCCGCCAAAAACCTCGCCGATGAAGGCTGCGACATGCGCCGGATGGTCCGGCGACATGTGCCTGAACACCGGACCGACGATCGGATCCAGGGCCACCTTGTCGTAGAAGGTCCGCGTCAACCGGTTGAGCGCCTCGCCTCCGCCGGCCCATTCGAACAAAGTCGGGATATCCTCGCTCATCGCCGATCCTCTCCCCTCGCTGGCTGACGCCGAAGAATAGAGGCAAGCGCGAACGCGGCTCAACCTGCCTCCATGGCCAGTTCCGGGATGCGCTACAGCTTCGCCGGCGCCTCCACCGCGGCATTGGCGGACGGCAGAACCCGGCAGTTGTCGGGTTTGGGCGACGATTTGCAGATGGTGGCGCCGGTCAGTTCGTCCACCGACTGTCGCCCGGTCGTCAGCCCGAACTTCTCCATCTCGTCCGGGCTTAGTTCCCTGTGGCCGGAATAGGGCACCGACTGCATGACCGGGAACAGTCCAGGACCAACCGCCATCTCGTCGAGATACGCCTTGACCTTGTCCGCCATCCCTAGCGAGTGGAGGCTGAGATGGGCGCTGGCGCCGACAAGGCGCCTCGCCCCACCGGCGATCATCACTGCGCAAGCGGAGTTGCATTCGGCGCCGGCGTCAACAGTGAGGCCGGCATGGAGCCCTTCCTTGGCGACGCATCCTGCAGCGCCGGGATCGCAATCGAGAAAATCCGTCCGGGCGACCGCGACATCCAACCTGCGCTCGCGGATGAGCCGACCGGCGGCAAGCGCGCCCTGCACATCGCCGCCCGGCGAGTTGACCACGACGGGCAGCCTGCGCCCGCCGACCGTGTCGAGCAACTCGCGCAGCCTGTCGGGCGTGCCGGCGGTGATCGCGCCTTGCGCCGAAATCCATTCCGGGCAATCAGGATTGCAAAGCGGATTGCTGCCGCGAACCAGGACGAAGCGCATCTCCTGTTCCTGCTTTCGCGGCGGTAGAGCCGCTGCAGATTGAGGAAAAGCGGGCTTCACCTCGACGGCCGCAACCTCAACCGGCTTGCCGTTCGTCGGCATCTCGCGACAATTCGCCGGCGTGGGATTGCGGCGGCAAATGCCGTTCTCAGTCAGCAGGTCGAGGGAATCGAGGCTGGTGACAAGCCTCATCTCCAACATGTCGTCCGGTTCGATCTGCCGGATGTCGCTCGCGGGCGTCGCCTTCATCGCTTCCAGCACGCCCTGTTCGACACCCATCTCCTTCAGATAGGCCGAAAGCCTCTTCTCCACCGCCTTGCTCATCTCGTAGGTCTTGTAGCTACCGGCGTTCTTGCGGCTGACGATCCTGGTGCTGATGACCCTCTTCTTGCCGTTCACGATCTGGTAGGTTGTGCGGTAGAGCAGCTTTTCCCTGTGGTATGTCGTGGTGATCTGATGGACGCCAAGAAAGGCCCATTCGCCGACCACGCGGCGAATGCCGCCAGCAAACATCAGCGGACAGGCCGAGTTGCACATGGCGCCACTGTCACTGGGGGTGCCGAAATAGATCGCACCGTTGCCGTCGTCGTGCCGGCAGTTCTTCGCCCCCGGCGCGCAGCCGGAAAACTCCGTGACACCGACGGCGATGTCGAGCTTGTTCTTGCGGATCATGCGGCCGAGCAGCAAGGCGGCATCGACGTTGCCGCCCGGCGAATTGACCACGATCGGCAGCTGCTGGCCGTCGAGCGTCTTCAGCAACCGCTTGAGCAGCGTCGGAGTGCCGGCCTCGATGGTGCCTTCCGCCGAAATCCATTCCGGGCAATTGGGCTCGCAGCCCGGCGCGCTGCTGCGCACGACGGCAAAGCGCATCGTCGGGCCGAGGTCGGAGGCCTCTTCTCCAGCCTTCGCGGAGAAGCTCGCCAGGCCGATCGCGGCGGCCAGGCCCAGGCGGAACAACCCGCGCCACCACCCACTTGTTGCTGAACGACGTTCCGGAACCAAGCTCGCAAGCCCCTCGGCTACAACCATACTAGTTTCGGCGCCGCTGCTTGCAACAGCTTTGAAGACGTGACGCAAAAACTTGCCCGCGGGGTGCCGGAATCGAAAAAAGGGCGGCCCGAAGACCGCCCTTTCCTTGTCGAACCGGCAAAGCCGGATCGATTATTCCTTGATGGTGACGACGATGCCGGCGCCGACGGTGCGGCCGCCTTCGCGGATGGCGAAGCGCAGCTTCTC
>LM655182.1:6297-13073 GCA_000824825.2 Mesorhizobium sp. ORS 3324 | reverse complement strand
GGAGAGGCTCTGGCGACGCTGGTCGTCAACAGGCTGCGCGGCGGCCTGAAGGTCGCCGCCGTCAAGGCGCCCGGCTTCGGCGACCGCCGCAAGGCGATGCTGGAGGATATCGCCATCCTCACCGGCGGCCAGGTGATTTCGGAAGACCTCGGCATCAAGCTCGAGAATGTCACGCTGGACATGCTCGGCCGCGCCAGGCGGGTGACCGTGGAGAAGGAGAACACCACCATCGTGGACGGCGCCGGCGGCAAGGAGGACATTCAAGCGCGCGTCGCCCAGATCAAGCAGCAGATCGAGGAGACCACCTCGGACTACGACAGGGAGAAGCTGCAGGAGCGTCTGGCCAAGCTCGCCGGAGGCGTCGCGGTGATCCGCGTCGGCGGAGCGACCGAGGTCGAGGTCAAGGAGCGCAAGGATCGCGTCGACGATGCCCTGCACGCAACCCGCGCCGCAGTCGAGGAAGGCATCCTGCCCGGCGGCGGCGTGGCGCTGCTCAGGGTGGCCAAGGCGCTCGACACAGCGGTCGCCGATAACCCCGACCAGAAAACCGGCATCGAGATCGTGCGCCGTGCGCTGGAAACGCCGGTACGGCAGATCGCCGAGAATGCGGGCGCCGAAGGCTCGATCATCGTCGGCAAGCTGCGCGAGAAAGCTGAATTCTCGTTCGGCTGGAATGCGCAGACCGGCGACTTCGGCGATCTCTATGGCCAGGGGGTGATCGACCCCGCCAAGGTCGTTCGCACCGCGCTGCAGGACGCCGCCTCGATCGCCGGCCTGCTGGTGACCACGGAGGCGATGGTGGCCGAGAAGCCGAAGAAGGAATCCGCACCGGCCATGCCCGCGGGCGCCGGTATGGATTACTGAGACTTCGAACAGCCCGCTGCCGACGCCGGGAGCGGGCGCTTCACGATAGATGGGAGGCCACCATGGATGTGATGAGCGGCACCGGACCGGTTCCGGCGCCGACACATGCGCCAAGCGAATTCCTCGCCTATGAGGAGGAATGCCGAAACGCGCTGCGGCCGCAGCTTACCGGCTTGCTGGACGCGGCCGAATCAGCCGGCTGGAGCCGCCGCACCGCCGCCTCGACGCTGATGTTCCTGGCGGCGCAGCAGGTGTCGGCGACGGCGGGCACCAAGGGCTGAAGTAGAAACCGGGCCCCGTCCCAGCGGATGGGGTCCTTCGTCAATTTGCCCGCATCGATGACCGCATTCGATGCGGGCATGCTGAAGGAGGTTACTGTGATTGCGGGACGTTTGCGTGAATGCATGAAGGTGCTGAGGTGGGACACAGTCGACCTGGCTCAGGAGCTCAACCATCCGCAAAGCGAAGTGGCACGCTGGGTCGACGGCCGTGCGCGGGTACCGCTTGCCGTTGGCGCCTGGATCGAGGCGCTGGTCAAGGCCCACAAGGCGCTCGCGCCGCCGGGACTGGTCCAATCCAAAACCGTGGCGCACATGGGGCCGACCGCGGCCGTTCAAAGCCTCGAAGCCGACGTCCTCAACCATCCGGAATCGCGCGGCATCGTCCTGCAGTCTCCCTACCCGCGTCGCCACGCGTCCGGGGGACTTCGCCCCGGTCCGATGGCGGCGCAGACGAAAGGAGGATCGGACCATGGCCCACGACCACTTTGAAGAACCTGTCACCATCCTCGTCGGCCTCGGCTTGCCGATGCGGCTGGAGACCGTGACGGAAGCCCATGCCCTGCTTCAGGACTGGCCGGCAGCGAACAGGAGCAGCGCGCATGAGATCGCCCTCAACGCCTGCAAGGCCGGAATCGCCGGCGAGATCGACGCGGAAACGGTCAGGGCAACCCTTGTTGCCTTCGCCCGCCGCCACGATATTCTCGTGCCGGACATGGTTTCGCCGGCGCAGGCAGCGCTGGCGGGCGGTGCCTCCGGCACAAGCAGCAATGGCTGAAAGAATGAAACCCCGGCGCGTGCTGGCGCGACGGATAGAACGACTAGCGCAGGAATTGTGAATGACCACCGACACCAAACAGGCTGAAACCAGGACATTCGAGGCGGACGTCTCGCGGCTGCTGCACATGATGGTGCATTCGGTCTATTCCGACCGGGACGTCTTCCTGCGCGAGCTGATCTCCAACGGCGCCGATGCGTGCGAGAAGCTGCGCTTCGAGGCGATCACCCGCCCCGAACTGCTGGGCGAGGACGCCAAGCCGCGCATCACCATTTCAGCCGACCCCGACAACAAGCAGCTAGCCGTCGAGGACAACGGCATCGGCATGGGCCGCGACGAGATGGCCGAGGCGCTGGGCACGATCGCCCGTTCGGGCACGCGCGCCTTCATCGAGCGCGTCGAGGCCGGCAAGGCAATGGAAGACTCGCAGCTCATCGGCCAGTTCGGCGTCGGCTTCTATTCGGCCTTCATGGTGGCGGATCATGTCGACGTGATCAGCCGCCAGGCCGGCAGCGAGGAGGCGTGGCGCTGGTCGTCCGACGGCAAGGGCACCTACGAGATCGCCTCGGTGCCGCTTGCCGCAGCGCCCAAGCGCGGCACGCGCGTCGTGCTGCATCTGATGGAGGACGCCAGCTCCTACACCACGCCTTACCGGCTGGAAGGGCTGGCGAAGTCGCATTCCGGCCACGTGCCGGTGCCGATCACGCTTGTCGAGAAGCCGGGCGCCGAGCCGCGCGATATTGCCGACGGCACCGCGCTCTGGATCAGGCCGAAGAACGACATCAAGCCCGAGGAATACACCGACTTCTACCGCAGCCTCGCCGGCCAGTATGACGAGCCGGCGACCACGATCCACTTCCGCGCCGAGGGCCGGCAGGAATACAGCGTGCTGGCCTTCGTGCCGGGCTCGCGCCCCTTCGACCTCTTCGACCAGGACCGCAAGGGCCGCATGAAGCTCTATGTGCGGCGCGTCTTCATCACCGACGATGCCGACGTGCTGCCGCGTTACCTGCGTTTCGTGCGCGGGCTGGTCGATTCGGCCGACCTGCCGCTCAACGTCTCGCGCGAGATGATCCAGGAAAGCCCGCTGCTCGCCGCGATCCGCAAGGGCGTGACCAACCGCGTGCTGGGCGACCTCGCCAAAACGGCCGAGAACGACAGCGAAGCCTACGCCAAGATCTGGGAGAATTTCGGCGTCGTCCTCAAGGAAGGCATTTACGAGGATTACGAGCGGCGCGAGCAGCTGCTGAAGCTCGCCCGCTTCCGCTCGACGGCTTCCGGCGAAGATTTGCGCAGCCTCGCCGACTACGTCGCGGCGATGAAGGAAGGGCAGAAGGCGATCTTCTTCGTGGCCGGCGACGACCGCGCCCGGCTCGAAGCCTCGCCGCAGCTCGAAGGGTTCAAGGCGCGCGGCATCGAGGTGCTGCTCCTGACCGACCCGGTCGACAGTTTCTGGACGACGATGGCGCCGGAATTCGACGGCAAGCCGTTCAAGTCGGTGACGCAGGGCGCGGCCGACCTTTCGGATATCCCGCTGCTTGATGCCGCAGCGAAGCCGGATGCCGAGACGACGGCGGAGATCGACAGCTTCCTGGCTTTCGTGAAGACGGCTCTGGGGGACGAGGTCTCGGACGTGAAGGCCTCCGACCGCCTGACCGAAAGCGCGGTCTGCCTGGTCGCGCCGGAGCACGGTCCCGATCGTCAGTTCGAGCGGCTGCTCAACGCCGCCGGCCGGCTCGACAAGGCGGCCAAGCCGATCCTCGAGATCAACCCGCGGCATGAGCGCGTCGCGGCGCTGGCGAAGCTCGGAGACGACGAGCGGAGCTTCAAGGAGGACGCTGCGCATCTCCTCTACGACGAAGCGCGCGTGCTCGACGGCGACAAGCCGGCGGATGCGAAGGCGTTCTCGGCGCGACTTGCGAGGATGATAGAGCGCGGGCTGGCGAAGGGTGATAAGCGCGCTAGCGATAGCCAGTAGAGAGACGCGCAGGCCGCCTCATCTAAGCCTACCCTCTCAGCCCCGGCGCTTCTTGGCCGGTGCGGGCGACGTACTCCGTATACCCGCCGCCATAGGTGTGGATGCCGTCGGGAGTGAGCTCCAGCACGCGGTTGGACAGCGCCGCCAGGAAATGGCGGTCGTGCGAGACGAAGAGCATCGTGCCTTCATATTGCGCCAGCGCCTCGATCAGCATCTGCTTGGTCGCCATATCGAGGTGGTTGGTCGGCTCGTCGAGCACCAGAAGGTTGGGCGGATCGAACAGCATCAGCGCCATCACCAGCCTGGCCTTCTCGCCGCCCGACAGCACGCGGCACTTCTTCTCGATCTCGTCGCCGGAGAAGCCGAAGCAGCCGGCGAGCGCGCGCAACGGCGCTTGGCCAGCCTGCGGAAAACTATCCTCCAGCGTCTGGAAAACCGTGCGCTCGCCGTCGAGCAGCTCCATGGCGTGCTGGGCGAAATAGCCCATCTTGACGCTGGGACCGCGCGCGACCGTCCCCTCATCCGGCTCGGAGGCACCGGCGACCAGCTTGAGCAGCGTCGACTTACCGGCGCCGTTGACGCCCATCACGCACCAGCGCTCGCGACGGCGGATCTGGAAGTCGAGGCCGGCATAGATCGAGCGGCTGCCATAGCTTTTGTGGATGTTCTTCAGCGTCGCCACGTCCTCGCCGCAGCGCGGCGCCGGCTGAAACTCGAAGGCCACCGTCTGGCGGCGTTTGGGCGGCTCGACGCGGTCGATCTTGTCGAGCTTTTTCACCCGGCTCTGCACCTGGGCCGCATGCGAGGCGCGCGCCTTGAAGCGCTCGATGAAGGCGATCTCCTTGGCAAGCATCGCCTGCTGGCGCTCGAACTGCGCCTGCTGCTGCTTGTCGGCGAGCGCCCGCTGCTCCTGATAGAATTCGTAATTGCCGGAATAGGAGGTGAGCGCGCCGGCATCGATCTCGATCACCTTGGAAACGATGCGGTTCATGAACTCGCGGTCGTGCGAGGTCATCAGCAGCGCGCCGTCATAGTCCTTGAGGAATTTCTCCAGCCAGATCAGGCTTTCGAGGTCGAGGTGGTTGCTCGGCTCGTCGAGCAGCATGACATCGGGCCGCATCAACAGGATGCGGGCAAGCGCCACGCGCATCTTCCAGCCGCCGGAGAGCTTTGCCACGTCGCCGTCCATCATCTCCTGAGAGAAGCCGAGACCATCCAGCACCTCGCGGGCGCGGCCGTCCAGCGCATAGCCGTCGAGCTCCTCGAAGCGATGCTGCAACTCGCCGTAGCGTTCGATGATTTGGTCCATCTCGTCGGCACGCTCGGGATCGCCCATGGCGTGCTCGAGCTCCCGCATTTCTGCGGCCACAGCGCTCACCGGGCCGGCGCCCTCCATGACTTCGGCGACGGCGGTTCTGCCACCCATGTCGCCGACATCCTGGCTGAAATAGCCGATGGTGACGCCGCGATCGATCGACACCTGGCCTTCGTCCGGCTGCTCTTCGCCGATGATCATGCGGAACAGCGTCGTCTTGCCGGCGCCGTTGGGGCCGACGAGCCCGACCTTCTCGCCCTTTAGCAAGGCGGCCGAGGCTTCGATGAAGACGATCTGACGGCCGTTCTGCTTGCCGATGTTTTCCAGGCGGATCATGGGGTCGTCCGGGGTAAATGCGCCGACGTGGTGGGATTTGCCCGGGGCATACGCGAATGAATGGACAGAGGGAAGAGCGCAAACGCCGCAGCGCGTTATCTCCCCCCTTGTGGGGGAGAAAGCATTTTCCTGCATTTGCGAGCGGGCTTGTCCCCGAGCAAGTGCTTGGAAAATGCCAGAGAGGGGATTTCGTAGGGCGCGGCCTTTGCTTTCTCGTGAGCGCGAGCTTTTCTTGGTAGGCGCTTTTCCCCTCTCTTGCGATTTCTAACACTTAGCTTCGCTAAGATGTTGAAATCGCTTTCTCCCCCACAAGGGGGGAGATAGGCGCCTCACTTGGCATCGTGAAAAATGATCCCCACCGTATGCCGCCTGCCCGAGCGCAGGCGGCTGACGCCATGGCGCAGGTTGACGCGGTAATATCCCCTGGTGCCCTGCACCGGCCGGTTGTGGACAGCGAAGATCACCGCGTCGCCTTTTCTCAGCGGCACCACCTCGGCGCGGCTTTGCATGCGCGGGCGCTGTTCGGTGAGCACGAACTCGCCACCGGTAAAATCCTCGCCGGGTTCGGAGAGCAGGATCGCCACCTGCAGCGGAAAGGCAAGCGCGCCGTAGAGATCCTGGTGCAGGCAGTTGAAGTCACCGGGACCGTATTGGAGAAGCAGCGGCGTCGGCTTCGTCTGGCCCTCGTCATGGCAGCGCTTCAGGAACGCCGCGTGGTCGGCGGGATAACGCTGCGCCGCGCCTATCTTCTCGTTCCAATCGTTGGCGACGCTAGCCAGCCGCGGATAAAGCGCGGTGCGCAGCCCGTCGATCAGATCGGGTAGCGGATAGCGGAAATAGCGGTACTCGCCCTTGCCGAAGCCATGCCGGGCCATCACCACATGGCTGCGGAAATGTTCTTCATGGGGATAGAGCGCTGCGATTTCGGCGCATTCCTCGGGCGCGAGCAGGCCGGGCATAACGGCTGAGCCGTGGGCGTTGAGCTCGGAGACCAGAGCGCGCCAATCCTGTGCGGCGACGCGCGTTTCGGCGGAACGGCTGGCGCGCTTGGTGTTAAGGGAGTGGATGGTCATGGGCTGGCTCCATCGCTTGCCTGTCCCGAAGATGGGGCGCTCGGTGGAAGGGAGCCACCCGATTCAGGACAAGATGGCGAGGCACTGGAGCTGCCGCCTACCTTCCGACGATACCCCTCCAGCTCCAGATCGAGATCCACCCTCACCGCATTGG
>LM655182.1:0-6197 GCA_000824825.2 Mesorhizobium sp. ORS 3324 | reverse complement strand
AAGGGGGGAGATCGGCTCTCCGTCGCTGCCGCCTACCTTCCGACGATACCCCTCCAGCTCCAGATCGAGATCCACCCTCACCGCATTGGTGAACACGCAGGTCGCAACCATGATGCCGGCGAAGGCGACGAGGTTGACCAAGAGCGTCTCGTCGTAGCGCGCCTTGAGCGCGGCCCAGATTTCATCGGGAACGGCATTCGCATCGGCTGCGACCGCCTCGCCGAAGGCAATCAGCACCGCCTCATCGGCGGTCGGCTCGATCGCTTCGGGATCGAGGCCGCTGTCGATCAGCGCGCGGCGGAAGAAGGTGACGGGGATCTCGGCGCGCATTGTCTCTGCGATCGCCTTCGAAAACAGCCATATGGCGCGGTCGTCGAGCGTAGGCCGCAGAAGATCGCGCAGCGTGAACCATTCGGCATAGATGCGGTGCGCCGCCGGCGAATTGAGCAGGATGCGCTTCATGTTTGTCATGCGGCCGCGCAGGGCAAGTTCCCGGTCGTGCTCGGCGCGTATCTCGTCGGAGGCGGTCGCGTAGTCGATCGGCGAAAGATGCGCCATCGCCCTCACCCGAGCGTCGCATGCAACGCCGGCATGCCGCGCAGCGTGTTGGAGACGGTGCAGATCGTCTCGGCGTCCTCGACGATGCGCTGCCTGGTGGCCGCGTCGAGATCGCCGGCAATCTCAAGCCTGATGCTGAGCGTCTCGACCCGCGACGGCTCGTCCTTCGCCTTCTCGCCGCTGACCTCGGCCCTCACCTCGCCGAGCCGGGCGGCGACGCCGAGGCGGTTGGCAGCGATGCGGGCGCTCAGCACCATGCAGGCGGCCAAGGAGGCGTAGAGCAGGTCGAGCGGGTTGAAGCCCGGCGCGCTCACCGAGGTCACCACGCCGAGCGCGCCGCCCGTCGGCGTCGTCACCGCCGGCAAGCCGCCGGGCGGCAGGACGGCGGACGCGCCGGTCGCGCGGGTTCTGATTTTTAGCTCGCTCATGGGATGTCCTCGGCCGATCTGGAGGCCATTGATAGCGGACGGGGATTGAGGAGGACAACCGGCAAGGTTCGGCGCTGCCCCTCACCTGCCTGCCGGCATCCTCTCCCCGCATAGTGACGGGGAGAGGGGCGCTGTCGCCGACGGTTTCGCCAACCGGCAGCGTTGCAAGATAGGCGCCAAGGCCGCGGCGATCCCCTTCTGCCCGTCACTATACGGGGAGAAGGTGCCGGTAGGCGGATGAGGGGCGGCGCGGCGCCGGCCAGTTGGCGGAGCGCTGGCGAGAACCCTTCTTCTCCGGCCGCTTCGCGGCCCTCTCCCCGCCAATGGTGGGGGAGAGGAAAGGCTTCTCACTTCGTCAAATCAAGCGCCGCGGTCAGATCCCCCAACGGCGGCTGGCCGTTGGCGGCAAGCGCCTTGTCGCGGGCGATGAGGCCGGGCAGCACCGGCAGGTCGTAGCGGGCGGTGATGAAGCGCAGGATCGAGGTCGTGTCATACTGCGTGTGGTCGACCGTGCCCATCTTGGCATAGGGCGAGATGATCAAGGCCGGGATGCGGTTGCCTGGGCCCCAGCGGTCGGCCTTGGGCGGCGCGACGTGATCCCAGAAGCCGCCATTCTCGTCATAGGTGACGACGACCAGCATATGCGGCCATTGCGGGCTCTTTTCCAGATGCGCAACGACATCGGCAAGATGCTTGTCGCCGCTGGTCACGTCAGCATAGCCGCCATGCTCGTTGAGGTTGCCCTGCGGCTTGTAGAAGGTGACCGCCGGCAGCTTGCCGTCGTCGATCGCCTTGATGAACTCGACGCCGTCGAGGCCGCCATCCTTGAGGTGCTCGGCGCGCGCGGCCGTGCCCGGCGCGTAGGCCGCGAAATAGTTGAAGGGCTGGTGGTGGTACTGGAAGTTCGGCACGGGCTTCGCGTTCTTGCCGTCGAGCGTCGCCTGCCAGGCGCCGGCATACCAGGCCCAGGAAACACCCTTCAATGAAAGCAGATCGCCGATGGTGATGTCGTGCTGCGGCGGCAGCGTGGTCGGCGCGGCCGGATCGGCAAGCGTCTTGTCGCCGCCCTCGGCCGGCTTGTTGGCGCTCGGCTGGTAAGGCGGTTGCATGGTGTTGACGGCGTAGAAGTCCGGCGTGATCGCGCCGTCACTGACGAATTTCGGCTCGCCGGCGAGCGCCGAGGCCGGCGAATTTTCGGCCACCTTCAGCGTCACGCCATCGGGCTCGACAACAGCTATCTGGCCCTTCACCGGGCTGGTGTCGGCATGCGGGTAGAACGGCACACAGGCGCAGGCGAGCATGAAGTGGTTGAGGAAGGAGCCGCCGAAGGCGCCCTGGAAGAAGTTGTCGGCAAGCACGTATTTCTTGGCGATATCCCACATCGGCAGCACCGAGCCGTCGTAGTGGCCCATCACCATCGCGCCGGAATCGGCCCAGGCGACGAACTTGTCGTTCTTGCCGGCGTCGATCTGCATCTGCTCCTGGTAGAAGCGGTGCCAGAGGTCGCGCGTGATGACGCCGGTGCCCTCGTTGAAGCCCTTGGGGTCGTCGATCGAGAAGACCGCATTGGCAAGGTGCGCCGTCTGCGCCTCGGTGACGGCCGGCGTCACGCCCTTGCCGGTCAGCCCGCCCCAGGCCGGCGGCAGCTCGGCAAGCGGCTTGCCGTCGCGGTCAAGCTGGCGGGCCTGCTCGGCCGAGACATTGGCCAGGCCGTTGGCGCCGGGAAAGCCGCCGTAGAGGTTATCGAAGCTGCGGTTCTCGGCATAGATCACGACGACGGTGTCGATCTTGTCGTAGCCAGGAGGGGCCGCTTGAGCGACGGAAGCGAGCGATGCCAGCGCCGTGGAGGCGAGGCAAAGGGAGAGAAGAGACCGGATCATTGGGGAGAAGCCTCGTGGCTGGCTGGAGGAACAAGGCGACGCTAGGGCGGGTGGTTGTCAGCTTTGTGACAAGGGGCGTGGAGCGAGGGCTGTTAACCTGAAGTGCTGAACAGGTTACGTTGGCGGGACAGCACCCCCCTCTGTCCTGCCGGACATCTCCGCCGCAAGGGGGGAGATCGATGTCGCGCCGGCTTTCGCCAATCACCAAGGTTTGAAGGGGTGCGCGGCCGCGCAGCTGCCAATCTCCCCCCTTGCGGGGAGATGCCCGGCAGGGCAGAGGGGGTGTGAAGGATCGCGGCATGGGTGACTTGCACCTCGATCCGGCGCGTCATCAATCCGTAGCAAAGCAATCCTACGCAAAAGCCATGACACGCTGGACATCCGCTGCCTTCGCAGGCCTTACCGCCCTCGCCCTCCTCTGGCCCGCCGCGGGGCTGCCGGCCGGCAGTGTCCATCCCGGCCCGATGTCGCGCGCGGAGGCCTTTGCGCGCGCCGAGGCGCTGACGGCGCTCGGGCGAAAAATGTTCTTCGACCCGTCACTGTCGGCATCGGGCAAGCAGGCTTGCTCGTCCTGCCATGATCCCAACCATGCCTTCGGTCCGGCCTCCGCCTCCCCGGTCGAGATGGGTGGGCCTAAGCTCGACCAGCCGGGCCTGCGCGCGGTGCCGTCGCTGCGCTACCTGCAGGCGGCGCCGGCCTTCAGCGAGCACTTCTACGACTCCGAGGACGAGGGCGACGAGAGCGTCGACAACGGCCCGACCGGCGGGCTGACATGGGACGGCCGCGCCGACCATGGCAAGGACCAGGCGAGGATTCCACTGCTGTCGCCCTTCGAGATGGCCAACAAGGATGAGGCTGCCGTGGTGGCGCCGCTGCGCAAGGCGCCTTACGCCGACGCCTTCAAGGCGGCGTTCGGCGCGGATGTGTTCGACCATCCGCAGGACGCCTTCGACGCCGCCGTCGAGGCACTCGGCACGTTCGAGCAGAGCAGCACGGACTTCTACCCCTATTCCAGCCGCTACGACGCATTCCTCGCCGGCAGTGCGCAACTGACGGCCCAGGAGCTTCGCGGCCGCGCACTGTTCGAGGACGAAAACAAAGGCAACTGCGCGAGCTGCCACCTGAGCGAGCCGGCAAACGATGGCGAGCCGCCTCAGTTCACTGATTACGGCCTGATCGCGATCGCCGTGCCGCGCAACCCGGCGCTACCCGCCAATGCCGATCCCGCCTATTTCGACCTCGGCCTCTGCGGGCCGCTGCGCACCGACTTCAAGGGGCGCAGCGACTATTGCGGCCTGTTCAAGACGCCGACGCTCAGGAACGTCGCGCTGCGCAAGAGCTTCTTCCACAACGGCTATTTCCACACGCTGCGCGAGGCGGTGGCCTTCTATGCCAGCCGCGACAGCGACCCCGGCCGCTGGTATCCGAAGAACTCCGACGGCACGGTCAACAAATATGACGATCTGCCCAACGCTTATTGGGGAAACCTCAACGCGGATCCGCCCTTCAACGGCAAGAAACCCGGCGACAAGCCTGTGCTGACCGAGGCCGAGATCGACGACATCGTCGCCTTCCTCGGCACGCTGACCGACGCCGACCAGATCGGGCAGTGAGGTAGCGAAGGCTCCCTTTGCCCGAGCGCATCGCCGAGATTGCCGTTCAGCATCGAATCGAGGATATCGGACGCTGAGGCCCTACTATGTGGGGCAGATCACAGGATCGCCGTGAATTTCCTGCCATATTAGGCGTTATTCATGGATGGAGTCCCGGATGAGATTCGTCGCGATTCAGGACCCAACCGGCAGCTGGGCGGTGTTTGATACGGCCAATGAGGAGCCTGCCGAATTTGGTGGCCGCGTGCTCATCGGCCTGACGCCGCATGAAGCCCGATGGCTCACGGCCGCGGCCAACGATGAAGCCGGATGGCAGAAAACCGGCGCACTTGGAACACATCCAGGCCAGTAAGGCGGAACGCCGGCAGGTCACCGTCCGCGAGGAAAGGCAAAAGCGAACAAGCGGTTGGGGCGGCGCGCTGCGAGACTGATTCAGCAGCGCACTTTCTCATCCCGCCGGCGCGTAGCGGCTCACCACCATGCCGCAGGCATAGGCTTTCGAGCCGATGAGCTTCAGTCTGGCGAAGCCGCCCTGGTCGAAGATGCGGCGGCCGGCGCCCAGCACCGCCGGATTGATGAAGAGCTGGAACTCGTCGACCAGCCCGGCGGCAATCAGCGCCGAGGCGAAGCCGGCGCCGCCGAACACCGCGATGTCGCCGCCCTCGCCCGCCTTCAGCGCGTCGACCTCGCGCGGCAGGTCGCCGCCGGCGACACGCGTCCGCTCCCAGCGCGAGGCCTTCAGCCTGTCGCTCAGCACCACTTTCTGCGCTTCGACGATGCGCCGGGCGAAGGCGTGGAAGCGGTCTTGCGGATATTTCCTTGCCGCATTGCTCCAGTGGCTGACATAGCCCTCCTCGGCCATCTTGCGGCTGAGCAGGATGGTATCCACGGTCTCGAACACCGCGTTGAAATCCTCTCTCAGCTCGTCGTCCCAATCGCTCTCGTCGCCCCATTCCCAGAGCTGCCAGCGATGGTCCTGATCAGCGCCGACGAAGCCGTCGACCGACATCTGCATCTGCAGGATGAGTTTTTTCACGGCATCCTCCTCGCGTCTTCCGTTTGCGCTAGCGGTTTACTTTTGAAATCATTTGACAGGATGAAGAGAATGGTGTCAATAGTAAATTGATTTAAAAATGGAACCATCGTCATGTCGACCAGGGAAAGGTCCGGCTGCCCGATCAGCCTTTCGCTCGAGCTCGTCGGCGACCGCTGGACGCTGCTCATCATCCGCGACCTGGTCTTCGCCGGGAAAAGGCATTTTCGCGAATTCCTGCAGTCCGACGAGGGCATCTCGTCGCGCACGCTCGCCGAGCGGCTGCAGACGCTGCAGGACGAAGGCATCCTCACCCGCAGCGACGACCCGACCCACGGCCTGAAGGCCATCTACCGGCTGACCGAAGCCGGCATCGACCTGCTGCCGGTGCTGGCGATGCTGGGGGCCTGGGGGAGCAGATACCGCAAGGCCGATGACGACTTGGCGCGGGTTGCCATGGAGCTGGCGGCGGGCGGAGAGGCGGCGCTGGCGCGGATGAAGGAGAGGTTGAGGAAGGAGCATTTGGGGTAGGCGTGGAACATTGGCGAAGGCTTGCGCGACGGCCAATCTCCCCCGCAAGGGGGGAGATTAGCAGCTTCGGCGCCTCGCACATTCTGCAACGTTGGAGATTGGCGAAAGCCTGCGCAACAGCCGATCTCCCCCTTGAGGGCATAAGCGCTAAGAT
>LM655181.1:19714-23793 GCA_000824825.2 Mesorhizobium sp. ORS 3324 | reverse complement strand
CTTTAAAACGCGACACGCTTTAGCATCACTGACATCTTCGACGCCCTGGTGGTGGCGCTGTCGGACACGCGCCTCGAGCCCGACCTCGAGGAACTGCTTTGGGGCACGGTCAACCTCTTCCATCGCGCAACGAACCGGATCGAACGCGAACTCGATGACAACGAACTCGCCCAGCGGCGCCTGCAGCGCGAACAGGACGGCTCCGAGGTCAAATCCGTGGAACTGGAGCTCCTCACCGCTCAGGGGCAGACGCTGATCGAACGCCGCAACGCCTTCGAACTGATGCGCGACCAGGCCGCTGAACACTTCGAACGCCACACCCATTCAATCTGGCGACCACGTTCGGGATCCATGCTCAACCATCGCAACCTGACCGCCGCGATGATCGACAGCCGCGATTTCCTTGCCGCCAGGAAACACGCAGACAATCAGGTCTTCCTGCCACCTGGCCCGAAGGTCGCCTTCACCGGCGGCCTCGACTTCAACGACTATTGCTTGATCTGGGCCAAGCTCGACCAAGTCCACGTGAAGCATCCGGACATGGTGCTGCTGCACGGCGGGTCGGCGAAGGGCGCCGAGTTGATCGCCGCGAAATGGGCCGACAATCGCAAGGTGCCTCAGATCGCCTTCAAACCCGACTGGACGAAGCACGCCAAGTCCGCACCCTTCAAACGCAATGACGCGATGCTCGGCGCAATGCCGGTTGGCGTCATCGTCTTCCCAGGCACTGGCATCCAGGCGAATCTCGCAGACAAGGCCCGCAAGCATGGTATCCCAGTTTACAGATTTGGGTCGGGTGCCGCGTGAGCGCCATCCTCCTTCAGGGCCCCAGACGATCGACTAACCGGTGATGCGGAAGGGAGAGGTTACTGCGCCAAGCTGGTCGATCCCCAAATCGTCACATCGGCGAGCAAGCCTGTAGACGCTCGCTTGCATGCAAACGCCGGACAAACCAGTTTGCAAAAATCCTGTATTTGCTGTATTTTGCAGCAAACCTGAAATTTACAGGAGCAGCCCATGCCCGAATCCGATAACTCCTACTCCACCAGCGACCTCTCCCGAAAATCGGGCGACATCATCGCCGAAGCACTCCGGCATCCGGTCACGATCACCCAGCGCAACAAACCGCGCCTCGTATTGCTCAACATCGAAGATTACCAACGGCTGCTGCGCCAATCCGATCATCGGATGTCCGGAACCATCGAGACAATGCCGGATGCCTTGTTCAGCGAGTTCGAGAGCGCCGTCGACAGCTATGCTCAAGATGACGAAGGCAGCCGGTCTTGAGCTACGCCCAGATCCAGACGGCGACCGTCATCCGCTATCCATACCTGTGGGCACGGCAGGCGAATGCCGGTGAGACCGAGGGGCGCAAGCAGCGCCCCGTTGCCGTCGGCGTGCATCTCCCACGTCCCAACGGCGATCTGATCCTCTTCTTTCCCATCACGACCAGGCAGCCTGAGTCCGGCCGTTTCAGCGTCGAAATTCCCGCCATAGAGAAGCGGCGCGCCGGCCTTGATCGGGATCTTCCCCTCTGGATCATTCTCGACGAGTTCAACACCGACATCGTCGGCCGTTCTTTTTACCTCGAACCCGATCCTCCAATCGGCCGTTTCAGCAAGGCATTCTTCCTGCCGCTGCTGCGCGAATTCATTGTTCGCCGAAAATCCTTCACCGAAGTTAGCCGCTTCCGTTAGCCACACGCGGATTGAACCGACATAGCGATGAGGCGCCCCATTCATCGTCGCTGGGCATGGCGGACGAGGACCACGAGCCTGGAACGCCACCTCTCGTCAAAACGACGTCAGGCAGGCCGAGCAGCACGCGATCGGCAGAACCTTTGGAAGGCGTCCGTCGGAACCATCAGTGAAGCGGCAAACCGAAAGCCACCACCCAATACATCACCGTGAGCCTGGAGGACGTCACGTGTTGGCGCGGCATGGTTCGGCGATGCGAGCGCAAGGGTTCGGAACGCAGCGAGACCGGGACGATCGGCTGGCAACCCACTTGCCGGTTGATGGTTGCGTTGAATCGCCGTGAGCGGATCCCCCGACCCTGGTCGGCTGCCGTGAGCGCACCCAAGCGATCTCATCGATGGGTGTATCTGGCCAAAGAGCGGCTTCGCCTCGATCGCCTTCGACGCAACGGCGCGTCACGACTTTCTTCCCCTGACGGAACCCCACCCCATGCGGCAAGCCGCGCGGGTCCCCGAGGCGCCGTCATTCCTCGCGAAGCAACAAAGTCGACCCGCGCCGTCCTTCGCTGACGCTTCGGCCCAAGGGTGCCCCGGCGATCGCCTCTGGCCTGTCGATCACCATCGAGACCAGCAATGGTGCGGGCTCGAGACAGACAGGATCAAGGAGAACTATCATGGCTACCATCGGCACCTTCAAGAAGTCCGGCAACAACGAGTTCACTGGCGAAATCGTCACGCTCAGCGTCCAGGCCCGTGGCGTCCGCATCGTCCCCGAAAACCGCGCCAGCGGTCAGAACGGCCCCAGCCACCGGGTCTTCGTCGGTCGGGCAGAAATCGGCGCCGCCTGGGCCAAGCAGTCCAACGAGGGCCGCTACTATCTGGGCCTTAAACTCGACGATCCAAGCTTCACCACCCCGATCTTCGCAAACCTGTTCGACGACGAAGACGGTCAGGGCTATAGCCTGATCTGGTCCCGCCCGAGCCGCCGCAACGCTGAATAGGAGCCAAACAACAGGTTCCGCCCGGGCCAACCGGGCGGAACCTCAGATAACTGGAGTGGTTTGGCGCACAGCCGCAGCGATGTCAGCATAGCATCGCGCGATGCTCTTTAAGCCTCCTCCACTGTTGAGGCGGCATCTGTAAGGTTCGTGTTTTACATCTGACATCTTGGGGAAGCCCAAATCATGATCGAGCCCTTTGAAGAGACCGCGCCTACTGGGGACGAACTCACAGACTATGATCGCAGCCACGTTAAGCTTTACATGCGCTTATTCGACGCCGATGCCGACGGTGCTGACTGGCGTGAGGTGGTCAAAGTTCTCTTCGGGATCGACCCGGCAAAGGAGCCGCAGCGCGCTCGACATGTCCACGATACCCATCTGGCGCGGGCGCGCTGGATGACGCGCACTGGCTATCGCTACCTTCTGAGCCAGACTGACACCTAGCCAATATTTCCAGGGTGATGCCGAAAGAGCATCACGCTGTGCATTTTAGGGGTCTTCCACCCGTCACCAGAGTCGGGAATCGATTCGTGCACAACTTGCAGTTTTAGCGAGGAGCTGCACGATGAAGCCCGACACGACACATTGGCGAGACAACAGCAGTTACGATTTTTTCGACGACCTGCCGATCGAAGGTCTGGCCTGGGAATGTCTGCGCCGCTCAGACTCTTATCAGCGGCATTATCAGGCACTTGTGCGTGAGGGAATTGAAAGAGATCCCTTCCCAACCGAAGCACAGGAACGCTGGGGGTTGCGATTTCGCGGCCCGACCCGATTTGTCTGCATTGAAACAAGACGTTCTGTGGTCACCGCTCGCCAATCCCGCGGTGGTGACCCTCATGGCATCGCCAGAATTCCTGTCACGCGAAGCTACTACTGCGCCCGTTGAGCTTGGCAAACAGCATGAGAGTCCGCAGGGATTTCATACCATCGCGGATATTGGCATCGCGACACAGCTTCTCCTGCTTCCCGGCAGCGCGGCAAGCCATTCCCTCACGGCCTTGATCCCGCTTGATTCCCAAACGCTTGGACGGGTCGAAGCTCTCGTGCGTTTCTGGCGCTCCTGTCATAGGCGGCCCGTGCCCCCCGATACACGAATGACTTTTCAGCAGAGGCGGCGCCTGCGTCTCATGATGCAGGCAGCAGACGGCCGCAAGAACGGCGCCAGCTACCGTGAAATCGCGCTTGCTTTCTATGGGACAGGGCGTGTTGCCTCCAACCCGTGGAAGACCTCGTCCCTTCGCGACACCGTGATCGGTCTCGTCAAGGGTGGCCGAGCCATGATTTCGGGCGGTTATCTGCAATTGCTACGCCACCGCCTGCGCGGCTAGAGCGTTTCACCGTTTTCACGGAAACGGCGAACCGCTCTATCTCCTTGTTTT
>LM655181.1:0-19614 GCA_000824825.2 Mesorhizobium sp. ORS 3324 | reverse complement strand
AAACCGTTTCACACTTTTCCTGAAATTGCTCTAGCGCCTCAGGGTGGCGATTTCAGGCCCCCCAATCTTCCCCATCCCTCACGAAAGCGCCTTTACGCCAGTGTGGTCACCGTCCGCCGCCGAACGCCGGCGGCACACCGAAGCCACACGGAGGCCCGATAATGCGACCGGATCTAGCTGTTTTGCCGCCGCGCTTTCTGCGCACCAAGGAAGCCGCCGAGTTCCTCAGTCTGTCTTGTCGCACGCTCGAAAAACACCGCACCTACGGCACAGGTCCCGGCTACCGCAAACTTGGCGGCCGTGTCGTTTACGCCGTTGACGACCTGCAGGCGTGGGCTCAGCGCGGCGCGGTGACTTCGACTTCTGACCCGCGCGGCTCAGTGCTTCCCGCCAAGCGTCATCCCTCTGCGACTTCGGCCCCGACCGGGCGATACGTGCGTTGAGCTGCGCTCAATCTACGCAACCAGCGCCGCGGATCCAACACGCGGCGCCGATCACCAATCACGCATCGCGGGTACTTTCCGCAAGGATCAGGAGACAGGCCAATGGGCACTGTCGTTGAGTTCCGTTCAGGCCGATCGGAGCCAGCCGCCATCGCCGGCGAAGGCTTAACCCATGTCGAACTGACCTGGGTCGAGAAGAAGATCGAGTGTCGGATCCGCTTCGGTTCGATTGCTCAAGAGAAGGTTCTCGATCGGCGCCGGCGCATCGTCTCTTTTCGTCCCGGTGACATCTTCGCCCTCGTCCGATGGGCAGCGAACGACTACGACACGATCATCTCCCGCGTCGATATCGTGCGCGCGCTCGCCTTCGGCGAAGCCCATCAGACGCTGCCGTTCGTGCGGCCCGGCGGTGAAATTCTGCTCACGGCTCAAGGCTCGCCCAAGGTCGAGCGCATACTGGAGACAATCAAAGACATCGAGCAACTCGGTATCGATCCGGGAGCGGTCTCGCCCGATCACTGGCGGCACGTCCACAACCGAATGACGGCTGGGCAGGCGCCTCGTACCTACACGCTGGATCTTCACCGAGCCTACCTCCTGCGTCGGCGGGTCCAGCCATGATGCGATCAGCGATTGTGCTTGTGACGGCACTGGCGACGATGGGTGCGCTCTTTCCGGTTCTCAGGAATGTCCCGCCGAAGTTTGTCTGGAACGCGTCGGCCAGCGCACCGATCGGTCTTTATCGGATCGACGCCAGCAGCCCGTTTGGAGCCGATGACCTCGTCGCCGTCGACCCGCCCGAAGCGCTTGCCGCATTCCTTGCCGATCGCGGCTATGTGCCGAAGGGCGTGCTGCTCATGAAGCATATCCTTGCGGTCTCGGGTCACACCGTTTGCCGGAACAGGTTCACGATTTCGGTCGATGGCTCTGACGTGGGCGTTGCGCTTGAGCGCGATCGCGCGGGGCGTGATCTGCCAGGCTGGCATGGCTGCCTGCGCATCCCGGTCGGCGCCGTCTTCCTCATGAACCGCCAAGTCCGCGACAGTCTCGATGGCCGCTACTTCGGCCTCGTCACCAGCGATCACATCATTGGCCGTGCAGTCCCGCTGTGGACCGACGAGCAGGGCGACGGCCGCTTCCAATGGCGCGCTTAAGCGCGGTGAGCGCGACCCCGGCAGCCCTTTCGGTGCCCGCCAATTGTCACCGCGCCCCTCAAACAAAGGAGAAGGTCATGCCACAGATCGGAGAATTCATCCGCCATCAGACCGGATATTCGGGGCAAATCCGCACGCTCAGCCTCAGCCTTGAGATTGCAATCGTCGCGGCCGAAGCGAACGACGCGGACAATGCGCCAGACTATCGTGTGCATGCTGGTGGCGAAGATGGCATCGTGATCGGTGCCGGTTGGAAACACTCCAGCGAGAAGGCCGGCGAATTCTTATCGCTGCAGATAGACGACCCGGCGTTCGCGCAGCCGATCCGCGCTTATCTGTTTCAGAACAGCGACGACAGAAGGTCCTGGTCATTGCAATGGTCGCGCCAGCGCGACCGCGCCGAGAAGGACTGAGCGATGTCGGCGCGCCGTCGGCCGATGAGCCAGCGCTCAGCGCTCATTCTGCTTGGCGGGCTTTGCATCGCTTGCGCAATTCCCGCCGCTTTGCTGGCGCAGAGCCCGCCGGCTGTCACGCCGTCGGCGCGCAATCGCTACGACACTCACATCGCAGAAGCAGCGAAGCGTTTCCGTCTTCCGCCGACCTGGATCCGCGCGGTTCTTGGTGCCGAAAGCGCAGGCGACCAGCGCGCCACGTCGCGCAAGGGCGCGATGGGGCTGATGCAGATCGTGCCCGACACCTGGTCCGACCTGCGCGTTCGGTATCGACTGGGTGGCGATCCCTACGATGCGCACGACAACATCATCGCGGGCTCAGCCTATATCCGGGAGTTGCTTGATCGCTACGGATCGCCCGGCTGGATCGCCGCCTATAATGCTGGCCCTGGACGCTACGAAGCCTCGCTGCAAGGCAGGCGGCTGCCTCGAGAGACGCTTGCCTATGTCGCGATCGTTTCGTCAGCCATCGGCAGCGCTGGCAGGGCGAAACTTGGCAGCCCGGCAGTCTCCGCCCGGGATGGCTGGAAGTACGCTCCACTCTTCGCCGCGCAGCCGAGCGGCAGCCCGGGCGACCGCTCGACGCAGCCGGAGCGCTTCCGCAATGACACTTCAAGCGCTGTGCCCAAGAAAGGATCGGTTGATCCCGCACCTCGATCGATCGGCCTGTTCGTTCCCAAAACGAGCAAGAAGTCCGCGCCATGAGCCACCCCGATGCCCTTCGCCCCGTCTCGTGCTTCCGCGTGCCATGGCGTACGCAAAGGGCAGGTGCAGGCAAACCGAGCGAGCATTGGCAGGATAAAAGGGCGCACATTGCGCGCCAGCCGAACGGCAGGATTTGCCAGGTTTTCAGGCCTGCCTCGCACATTGCAGCCCCTTTGCGCAATGTGCGCCGAACGCCGCAAATGTTGTATTCGCGACCTCTTTTCCACATTGCGGGACAGCGCCATGGCCGATGAGCGCCAGTTTCGCATTCGGCCGGGCCGCATCCGCTCGACGCGCGCTCAAGCCGCGCGGCCCTTCATTGCCCAGGCGCTCGCGGCGGCGAAAAAAGTTGGCGGTGGTGTTTCGCGCTCGGGGAGAGTCGTTTCCGGCAGCCGCTCCCGGTTTGGACACGGTCAGCGCGCCAGCATCCAGGCAGATCGCCTGATCACGGCGCGATCGCGCTGCGCAGTCGTCAAGGCGCGCGTGGTGCGCAATTCGGTGCGCGCTGCTCAACTCGCCACGCATCTCGACTATCTGCGTCGCGACGGCGTGACCCGGGACGGAGAAAAGGCGCGGCTGTTCGGGCCGCAGACACGGGATGCCGACGGCGCGGCCTTCGCGGCGCGCGCCAAGGATGATCGGCATCATTTCCGTTTCATCGTCTCTCCCGACGACGCCCTCGAGATGGCGGACCTCAAATCCTTTACCCGCGAACTGGTCGGGCTGATGGAAAAGGACCTCGGCACGCGACTTGACTGGGTCGCGGCCGATCACTGGAACACCGAGCATCCGCATATCCATCTGATCGTGCGCGGCGTGCGCGGTGACGGCCAGGATCTGGTCATCTCGCGCGACTACATCAAGGACGGAATGCGCGACCGGGCTCGCGACCTGATCACGCAGGAACTGGGTCCGCGAACCGATCTCGACGTTCGCCGCTCGCTCGAAAGCCAGATCCAGTCCGAACGCTGGACTGAGCTCGATCGCCAGCTGCTTCGCGACAGTCGCGACACCGGTGTCATCGATTTGGCGCAACGGCCCAATAGCCAGCCCGACGAATATCATTCGCTCAAGATCGGCCGTCTGCGCAAACTTGAAGCGCTTGGTCTGGCCGACCGGGTCGGCCCTGGCCAATGGCTCCTTGACGATCAGGCCGAAGCAACCTTGCGCGAATTGGGCGAGCGTGGCGACATCATAAAGCGCATTCATCGCGCACTGAACGCGCGAGGCATCGAGCGGGGTTCGGCCAGTTACGTGTTGGCCGCCGAAAGTCTCGACACTCCCATTGTGGGCCGGCTGGTCGATCGCGGGCTCGATGATGATCTGAGCGGAAGCGCCTACGCAGTTGTCGACGGCATTGACGGACGTATCCATCACATCAGACTTTGCGCTCTGGATGCCGCCGGCGACGGCCCGCCGGGATCGATCGTCGAACTGCGCAGTTTCGATGATGCGTGCGGCCTACGTCGGGTCGCGCTTGCGGTGTGCTCCGATCTCGCTGTGGATGAACAGGTCACGGCACCAGGTTCGACCTGGCTCGACCGCCAGGCCATCGCTGGCGAACCTGTCGCTCTGGCAGAAGCGGCCTTCGGCGCCGAGGTCCGCGATGCCTTGGACCGCCGGGCCGAACATCTGGTCAATCAAGGATTCGCGCACAGGCAAGGCAAGCGGATCATCTTCAGTGCAAACCTCATCGATACGCTTCGCCGCCGCGAACTGGAGATGATTGGCGACAAGCTCGCGGCCGACAGCGGACGCCCCTTCAATCGTACCGCCAGCGGCGACTACGTCGCCGGCGCCTATGGCCAGCGCTTGTCTCTCGCCTCCGGCCGTTTCGCCATGATCGACGACGGACTTGGCTTCCAGCTTGTACCCTGGACGCCCTCCCTCGAAAAACATCTCGGCCAGCAGGTCTGCGGTGTCGCTCGCGGTGACGGCGGCATCGACTGGAGCTTTGCTCGCAAGCGCGGGCTCGGTCTGTGAAAGAAAGGACCATGTCCATGTCCGCCACGAAGATCCTCTGGGGCCAGATCCTCACTGTCTTCCTGATCGTTCTGTTGGCGACCTGGACGGCGACGCAATGGACCGCATGGCGACTTGGGTTCCAGGCGCAACTCGGACCGGCCTGGTTCGAAGTCGCCGGCCTGCCTGTCTATTATCCACCTGCCCTTTTCTGGTGGTGGTATTTTTATGATGCCTATGCCCCCACCATTTTCATGGAGGGCGGACTGATCGCCGTGTCCGGTGGCTTTCTGTCGATAATTGTTGCGATCGGCATGTCGGTGTGGCGGGCGCGCGAGGTCAAGAACGTCCAGACCTATGGATCGGCGCGATGGGCCGACAGGAAAGAAGTGGAGGCAGCCGGCCTGCTCGGCGCCGACGGTGTCGTGCTCGGGCTTTATCAGCGTCATTACCTTCGCCATGACGGGCCTGAGCATGTGCTGTGCTTCGCCCCGACCCGATCCGGCAAGGGTGTCGGCCTGGTGGTGCCGTCGCTGTTGACCTGGCCGGGCTCAGCGATTGTCCACGACATCAAAGGCGAAAATTGGCAAATCACCGCCGGGTTCCGCGCTCTGCACGGTCGTGTCCTGCTTTTCGACCCCACCAATTCGAGATCGTCGGCCTACAATCCTTTGCTGGAGGTCCGTCGCGGGGAATGGGAGGTCCGCGACGTTCAGAACATCGCCGACATTCTGGTCGATCCAGAAGGAAGTCTCGAGAAGCGCAACCATTGGGAAAAGACCAGTCATGCACTTTTGGTCGGTGCGATCCTTCACGTTCTGTATGCCGAGACAGACAAGACGCTCGCTGGTGTCGCGGCCTTCCTTTCGGATCCAAAGCGCCCGATCGAGTCCACGCTGGCGGCAATGATGAAGACCGCGCATTTGGGAGAAGCTGGCCCACACCCGGTCATCGCCAGTGCGGCGCGCGAACTGCTCAACAAATCTGACAATGAGCGGTCCGGCGTGCTCTCCACGGCCATGTCCTTCCTCGGCCTCTATCGCGACCCTGTCGTTGCCGAGGTGACGAGGCGCTGCGATTGGCGCATCAGCGACATCGTCGGCGGCATCAAACCAGCGACACTCTACCTGGTCGTGCCGCCCTCGGACATCAATCGGACCAAGCCGCTCATTCGCCTTATCCTCAATCAGATTGGGCGTCGCCTGACTGAGGACCTTCAGGCGAAATCTCATCGGCATCGGCTTCTGCTCATGCTCGACGAGTTTCCTGCACTCGGCCGCCTCGATTTCTTCGAGTCCGCATTGGCTTTCATGGCCGGATATGGGCTGAAAAGCTTCCTGATCGCGCAGTCGCTTAACCAGATCGAGAAGGCCTACGGCCCGAACAACTCGATCCTCGACAATTGTCATGTGCGCGTGAGCTTCGCAACCAATGATGAAAGGACCGCCAAGCGCGTTTCTGATGCGCTCGGCACAGCGACGGAGATGCGGGCGATGAAGAACTATGCCGGCCACCGCCTTTCGCCATGGCTCGGACATTTGATGGTGTCGCGGCAAGAGACCGCCCGCCAATTGCTGACGCCTGGCGAGATCATGCAGCTTGCGCCGACTGACGAGATCGTCATGGTGGCGGGCACCCCACCGATCAGGGCAAATAAGGCACGCTATTACGAGGATGTCCGATTGCGGGAGCGCGTCCTGTCGCCGCCCGAGTTGACCCGATGCGAGAAGGTTTCTGCCTGTGATTGGAGCAGCCAACCAGTCCTGAAACGGGTGGACGTCGACGATACCCACCGAATGCGGTGCGATGAAGATCCGACCGGGTCCGAACGGCGCCAACAACCCGAACTGAAGCGCGTAATCGAGAAAGCTGCTCCGATCAAAGATGAATTCGAATTCGACGCGGCCGGCCATGCTAACGATGCAGTCCGCAAGCAGCGTCTGGCGCGGCTCATGCAGACCATGGCACGTCAGGTTTCGCTCGACCCGGACGGCATGGGGTTTTAGCCGCCATGATCAGCCGCAAGAAGAAAGCGCAAATCTCCGTCTATCTCGATGGGGCGATCATGAAGATGTTGGCCGACTATGCCGCCCGCCGCGAACTACCTCAATCCATGGTCGCAGAGGCCGCGATCGCGTCGTTCCTGTCGCCGGATGCCGACGAACGTCGCGAGGCTGCTGTCACCAAACGCCTCGATCACGTTGATCGCCGCCTCGCCCGGCAGGAGCGCGACATCGGCATCGCGGTCGAAACGCTGGCGGTGTTCGTGCGGTTCTGGCTCACGACCACGCCAGCTTTGCCGGAACCTGCGGCCCAGGCGGCTCGCGCCAAAGCGGCCGAACGCTACGAGGCTTTCGTCGCAGCCTTAGGCAGGCGTTTGGCAAAGGGGCCGAAACTGCGGCAGGAGATAGCGGAAGATATCGATCCAGTTGACGACAGGGGAATGCCGCCTCCAGCCAGGATATAGGCCTTTGTTCGCGCCAGCTGCTCATTACCCTGCCGGCGAGTTGCACGGGTTCCAGGCATTTCCTCTACCGTTACTAGCCGATGGTAACTCGCGCTTGACGATGCCGGCGGCAAGGTTAGCGGCAAAGGAACCTGACATTCGATATGGACCGCTGCGACCAGAAAAATCAGCACTTGGGCGTTTGTCGCTCCCGACCAGCGTGAATGTCCGGCACCGATCGATATGCCTGAACCATCTGTTGGCGATCATTGTGCTCGACGGGGAGCCTTTATGTTGGCCTAATGGCATCCTACTCCAAAGACGGCGATTGGGACGGCAAGACCGGGTGAAAGCATGAAGATCACGCCGATGATTATTTTGCCGCTTACAGCGATGCTGCTTCTCACAGCAGGCTGCTCGTCGACCGTCGCATCGATCGATGCAGGGACATACGCCAAGATGAGCTGCGCCGAGCTCAACAGCGCGCTTGGCGACACGGCGACCGATATTTCGCGGACAGCGATTGCCCGCGGCAAAGTCGCAAGCACCAGCGTGCCGAGCTGGCTGCTGGGCGGCGAGCGCGTCAAGGCGGCGGTGGCTGATCGCGACACCGCCAGGATCGAAAAGCTGCAGCAACAGCAGCAGGCGATCATAGCGGCGCGAAAGCAAAGGTGCCGGTCCTTGCAATAGGTCGCCGCCAAGCGGCGCCGATTTTCAAGCGCTGATGCGGAACCTGGTCGTATCGATCGCCGCATTCATCAGCGTTTGCGTGTAGGCTTCGCGCGGATTGTCGAAGATCTCCTCAGTCGGACCTTCCTCGACGATTTTTCCCTGCTTCATGACGATGATGTAGTCGGCCATGGCGCGCACCACCGCGAGGTCGTGGCTGATGAAGAGATAAGACAGTCCGTGGTCGGCCTGCAGCTTGCGCAGGAGCTCGACGATCTGCTTCTGCACCGAGCGGTCGAGCGCCGAGGTCGGCTCGTCAAGCACCACCACCTTGGGCTTCAGGATCATGGCGCGGGCAATGGCGATGCGCTGGCGCTGGCCGCCGGAGAATTCATGCGGGTAGCGGTTGCGCGCATTGGGATCGAGGCCGACCTCTCGCAGCGCCTCGACGGCGCGCTGGTCGCGCTGCTTGCCGGTCAGCGACGGCTCGTGAACCAAAAGCCCTTCGGTGATCACCTGGCCGACGGTCATGCGCGGCGACAGCGATCCGAACGGATCCTGGAAGACGAGCTGCAATTCGCGCCTGAGCGGCCGCATCGCCCTGCGATCGGCCTCGGAAATGTCGCGGTCGCCGAAGCGAATGACGCCGTCGCTGGGGAGCAGCCTGAGCAGCGCGCGGCCGAGCGTCGACTTGCCGGAACCGGACTCGCCGACGATGCCGATCGTCTGGTTTCGCTTCAGCCGAACCGAGATCTTATCCACCGCGTGCAGCATCAGCGGCTCGCCGCCGAGGAAGCCGCCGCCGATCTTGAAGACCACTTCGACATTCCTGCCTTCGAGCAACACAGGGGAACTGGCGGGCGGCGCCGCCTTGGTGCCGGTCGGCTCGGCCGCGAGCAGCATCTTGGTGTAGGCATGCTGCGGATTGGCAAAGAGAGCCTCCGCCTCGCCCTCCTCCACCACCTCGCCCTGGCGCATGACATAGACGCGGTCGGCGAAACGGCGAACGATGCCGAGGTCGTGGGTGATGAAGACGATGGCCATGCCGAGCTTGCGCTGCAGCTCGGCGAGCAGCATCAGGATCTGGGCCTGGATGGTGACGTCGAGAGCCGTCGTCGGCTCGTCGGCGATCAGGATGTCGGGATCGTTGGCCAAGGCCATCGCGATCATGACGCGCTGGCGCTGGCCGCCCGACATTTCGTGCGGATAGGATTTCATCCGCCGCTCCGGGTCGGGGATGCGCACCAATCTCAGGAGCTTCAGCGCCTCTTCGCGCGCAGCCTGGGCGGTCAGCCCGCGATGCCTGCGGATCGGCTCGATCAGCTGGTTGCCGATCGTGTAGAGCGGATCGAGCGAGGTCATCGGCTCCTGGAAGATCATGCTGATCTTGCGGCCGCGAACCTTGTTGAGCTCGCTCTTGGTCAACGCCAGAAGGTTCTGGCCGCGATACTCGACGGCGCCTGTGGCTTGGCCGTTGGAAGACAGCAGGCTCATCGCCGCCATCATGGTCTGGCTCTTGCCGGAGCCGGATTCGCCAACGACGGCGACCGTCTCGCCGGCGTTGACCTTGATGTTGATGCCCTTGACCGCCTCCACGGTGCCGTCGAGGGTCTGGAAGTGGACGCGCAGGTCCTTGACGCTGAGGATCGTTTCGGAAGCCATGTCAGCGATCCCCATCTTTATCGATCTTTTGGGTCGAGCGCGTCGCGCAGGCCGTCGCCGACGAAGTTCAGCGCAAACAGCGTCGAGACGAGGAAGAAGGCCGGGAACAAAAGCAGCCAGTTGGCGGTGCCGATGTTCTTGGCACCGACCGAGATCAGCACGCCCCAGCTGGTCATCGGCTCCTGAACGCCTAGGCCCAGGAAGGAGAGGAAACTTTCCAGGATGATCACCTGTGGCACCAGCAGCGTCATGTAGATCACCACCGGGCCGAGCAGGTTGGGGATGACGTGGCGCAGCAGGATGCCGCGCTGGCCAACGCCCATGGCTTCCGCCGCCTGGACATATTCCTGCCTGCGGATCGACAGCGCCTGGCCGCGCACGATGCGCGCCATGTCGAGCCACAGCACCGCGCCCACCGCCAGGAACATCAGCACGAAATTGCGGCCGAAGAACACCACCAGCATGATGACGAAGAAGATGAAGGGCAGCGAGTAGAGCACGTCGACAATACGCATCATCACCTCGTCGACCCGGCCACCGGCAAAGCCGGCCGTCGCGCCGTAGATGACGCCGATGACGCCGGCGACGACGCCGGCAAGCAGGCCGATGGCGAGCGAAATGCGCCCAGCCATCAGCGTGCGCGAGAGCAGGTCGCGACCTGTGTTGTCCGTGCCGAAGAAGAAATACTGCTGCCTGACGGCGGAACTCATCGTCAGTTCGCGGCCGTCGGGCGACTTGCTCTCGATTTTCGTGTCGTCGAAGGCGTCGGAGCGATCGAGATAACGCACGTTGCGGTCGTCGATCGTCTTGCTCGAGGTGACCGTGACGATGACGCGGCTGCCGTCCTGGTGCCACTCCTTGATGTCGACGCGCATGCGCTTGATGGCGTCGGTCAGCGCACCCTGGATCATGTCGGGTTTCGGATAGGCCGACAGGCTCGGCGGCGTGCGCACATAGTCGCCATAGATGGTGGTGTATTCATGCGGCGCGAACCACGGCCCGAACACGCTGATGATGGCGATCAGCGCCAGGTAATAAAGGCTGAACATGGCGGCGCGATTGCGTTTGAGCCGCGCCCAGGCATTGCCCCAGAGCGAGCGGCCGACGATCGGCTCGGGAACGGCGACGGCAAGCTCAGTCATAGCGCACCCTCGGATCGACGACTGCGTAGAGGAGATCGACGATCAGGTTGAAGACGATGGTGAAGAGCGCGATCACCACCACGGTGCCCATGACCAGCGTGTAGTCGCGGTTGAGCGCGGCATCGACGAAATAGCGGCCAACGCCTGGAATGGAAAAGATGGTCTCGACGATGATCGAGCCGGTGAGCAGGGCCGCCGCCGCCGGACCGGTGAAGGAGACGATCGGCAGCACGGCGCCGCGCAGCGCGTGCTTGACCACGACAGACCAGTCGGAGAGGCCGAGCGCGCGGGCGGTGCGGATGTGGTGCGAGCGCAGGCTCTCGATCATCGAGCCGCGCATCAGGCGGGCGACGATGGCGATCTGCGGCAGGGCAAGCGTCAGCACAGGCCCGACCTTGTTGATGAATGCGCCGTCACCCCAGCCGCCGATCGGCAACAGCTTCCAGGAAAGCCCGAAGACGAGCTGGATCACCGGCGCGGTGACGAAGGTGGGGATGGTGCTACCGGCGGTGGCCAAAGCAATCACCGAATAGTCGGCTATCTTGTTCTGGTTAAGCGCCGCGATCGTGCCGAGGATCGAGCCCAGCAGCAGGGCCAGCAGCAGCGCCGACGAACCGATCTGCACCGAGATCGGCAGGCCCTTGGCGAAGAGTTCGGTGACGGTGAAGTCCGGCAAATTGTAGCTCGGGCCGAAACTGCCGCGCAGGAGATTGCCGAGATAGTGGACATATTGCAGCCAGAGCGGATCGTCGAGGCCGAACTGGGCTTCAAGATTGGCCCTGATCTCGGGGCTCAGGCCCCGCTCCTGGTTGAACGGGCCGCCCGGCGCGACACGGATCAGGAAGAACGCCACCGTCACAATGACGAAAAGCGTCGGAATGGCGGTCAACAGCCGCCGGAAGACATAACGCAGCATCGGCGCCCCGCTTGAGCCAGGGCGACAGCTCTCCAGACGAGATCGTGGCGCGCTGGCATCTCTGATCTTCGCACCGCGATTGCCGAAAATCCAATCCGACTTTCGGCCCGGCACGACGACAAACCATGACCGCCGCTCCCAAAACAGAGCGG
The DNA here is from genome assembly GCA_000824825.2 of Mesorhizobium sp. ORS 3324. Taxonomy (GTDB): domain Bacteria; phylum Pseudomonadota; class Alphaproteobacteria; order Rhizobiales; family Rhizobiaceae; genus Mesorhizobium. Next base: position 7,911 of record LM655181.1, on the reverse strand, counting down.
CGGCACGGCCAAGGTCTCTTGTCAGTCCTTGGAGATGAAGCGGGACGGATGAATATCCATCACATTGTCGTCGAAGCCATGCAGCTTCGAGGAAACGATGTCGTGGTAGCTGTAGTAGAGAAGCGGGATCTGGCCGACGTCGTCGACGAGGATGCGCTCGGCTGCGGCGAGGTCCTTCATGCGCTCCTCGGGCTTGCCGCCGGCGGCGGCCGCCTTGTCCATGGCAGCCTCGTAGGCCGGGCTGTTGTAGTTCGAGTAGTTGTTGCCGCTGGCCTTGCGCGAGATGCCGAGGAAGGTCTCGGGATCCTTGTAGTCGGCGATCCAGGCGGCGCGGGCGACGTCGTAGTTGCCCTTCTGCTCGAGGAAGCTGTAGTGGGTCTTGGTGTCGGTGTTGAGCAACGTCACCTCGATGCCGAGCGGCTTCAGCTGTTCCTGGATGGCGACCGCCGTGTTCTTATGGTTCTCCGAAGTGTTATAGCGGATTTCCATCTTCAGCGGATGCTCAGGCGTATAGCCTAGCTTTTCCAGGATCTTCTTGGCCGCATCCTCGCGGTCGATCTGCGACATGTCGGCATATTTGGCCAGTGCCGGCGTGTAGCCCTCGATGCCCGGAGGCACCATCGAATAGCCGGGCAGCATCGAGTTCTGCCAGACCTTTTCGGCGAGGAAGTCACGATCGATCGCCATCGAGATGGCGTTGCGCAGCTCGACGTTGTCCCAAGGCGCCTTGTCGGTCTTGACCGCATAATAATAGGTGCCGAGATATGGCCCGACGCGGACCTGGTTACCGAATTTGGTTTTGAGATCGGCGAGCTGTTCGGTCGGCAGGTCACCATAGCTGTCGAGTTCGCCGGCCTCGAAGCGCTTCATCGCCGACGAGCGATCCTCGGTCGGGATGTAGTTGACCACGTCGAGCTTGACGCTGGCGGCGTCCCAGAACTTCGGGTTCTTGACCAATTTCATATGGTCGTTGGGAACCCACTCCGCCAGCGTGTAGGCACCGTTGGAGACCAGCTTGCCCGGCTTGATCCAGTCGGCGCCGAGCTTGTCCATGGAAGCCTTGTTGACCGGATAGGTCGCCTGGTGGGTCAGCATCTCCAGGAAGTAGGGCGTCGGCGCCTTCAGCGTGACTTGCAGCGTGTTGGCGTCGACCGCCTTGACGCCCATATCCTCGGCCTTGCCTTTCTTGGTATTGAAGTCCTCGGCGCCCTTCACCGGATAGAGCATCGAGGCGTATTCGGCAGCGGTGGCCGGATCTTCCAGCCGATGGAACGAATAGACGAAGTCGTCCGCCGTCACCGGGCTGCCATCAGACCAGAGGCCGTCCTTGCGCAGCTTGAAGGTGTAGACGGTGCCGTCGTCGGACACCGTCCAGCTTTCGGCGGCGCCCGGAATGAGGTTCGTCTTCTGGTCATGCATGACGAGGCCCTGGAACAGGTCGCGTATGATATCGGCTTCGTAGACAGTCGAGGTCTTGTGCGGATCGACCGTCTCCGCCTCAGCGGCCGCGCCGCGGTTGTAGACGGTCTCGGCAAAGGCCGGCGTGTAGAAGGTGCCGGCGGCCAAGGCCATGGTGGTGGCGAACACGGTCGCCTTCAGCAGATCTTTCAGCATGAAGTTCTCCCTTTGGACGCGGCCCCTCAACCACGTCTTTTGAGTGTTGACGCCCCGGAACCGTTCGACGGGCTCCTTTTGAGCGTGCCGCCGGTCCCTTCCGGCAGCTTGGTGGCGGCGAGACTAGACAGAGCGAAATCTTATTTCAACTGCCCGCTGCTTGACGTTGAGTGAGCATCACCATGCTAAAACAGCGATCTCTAATATTCATTCACTCCATTCAACTTGGTGCACCTTTCGGTTGTTCCAGCCGTTTTCAGTTTTTGCAAGCAGGTTTTGGCATTCTCCGGACCATGCTGAAGAACCGAAAATTCCTTGCTTCCGGGTTCCGTTTCCGGACTGACGCCGCGGGCACGTCGGCGGTCGAATTCGCCATGCTGGCGCCGGTCTTCATCCTGCTTCTGCTCGGCATGGTTGCATATGGAATCTATTTCGGCGCCAGCCACTCGGTGCAGCAGATCGCGGCCGACGCGGCGCGGACGGCGATTGCCGGGCTCAACCAGACCGAGCGGCAGGCGCTGGTCAGCGATTTCGTCGCGCACGATGTGGCGGGCTATCCTTTCGTCGATCCCGACAAGCTGACCGTCAACGCGCAGGACAGCGCGGCCGACGGCAGCCAGTTCATCGTCTCGGTCAGCTATGACGCGCGCAACCTGCCGGTCTGGAACTTGTTCCCGATGCTGCCGCTGCCGGGCACCACGATCCAGCGTCAATCAACGATCCGGGTCGGAGGCATATGATGCGCGATCGCGCGGGGGGACTGATCAGCGCGACGCGACGGCTGATCGCCGACCGGCGCGGCAACCTTGCGGTCATGACCGCGCTCTCAACACCGGTGGCGCTGGCGCTGACCGCATTCGCGGTCGATGAAGGCTCGCTCTACAACGAGCGCCGCGCCGCGCAGTCGATCGTCGACCTTGCTGCGATTACCGCCGCCGCCAACATCAACAATGCCCAGCAAGCGGTGCTGACGACGCTGAGCGACAACGGTATTACCTCCGTCGCCGTGCAGCAGCAGGGCACGACCGTCGCGTCAACCGCCACCAAAGCCGTCGTGCAGGTCGTGCCCGGACGCTATTCCGGCGTCAGCTCGATCGCGGCCGGCAGCCGCTTCGAGGCAGGCAAGCAGCCCTACAACGCCGTCCAGGTGTCGTTGAAGAAGCAGGGTACGCTCTATTTCGCCGCTTCTATGATGGCGCCGCCGGTGATTGGCACGACCGCCACCGCCAGCGCCCAGCCCGAAGCGGCGTTCTCTGTCGGCTCGCGGCTTGCCAGCGTCAACGGCGGCATTCTCAACGCGCTGCTCGGCAGCCTTCTCGGCGGCAACATCTCACTCAGCGTGATGGACTACAATTCGCTGATCTCGGCCGATGTCGACGTGCTCTCCTTCACCAATGCCCTGGCGACGCAACTGCATCTGACCGGCGTGACCTATTCCGACGTGCTCGCCTCGAAGGCAACGATCGGCCAGATCGCCACCGCCATGGCCAACGTGCCCGGACTCGATCGGACAGCCAAGCTCGCGCTGCAGACCATGGCCTCAAGCGCCACCAATTCGGTCAAGATCCCGCTCAGCCACCTCATCGACCTCGGCTCGGTGGGCAGCCTCGGCCTTGGACAGAAGCCTGCCGGGCTTTCGGTCGACGCAAGCGCCATGAGCATGCTGAGCGCGGCCGCGGCGCTTGCCAACGGCAAGAACCAGGTCTCGGTCAATCTCGGAGCGACAATACCAGGGCTGACATCGACGACGCTCCAGATCGCCATCGGCGAACCGATGCAGAACTCGCCCTGGCTGGCAGTCGCAGAATTGGGCACCGTGGTACGCACCGCGCAGACACGCATCAAGCTCAACGCCAGCGTCACCGTCGGCACACCGAACTTAGGCGGCGGCACCAAGCTGCTCGCCGTCAACCTGCCGCTCAATGTCGAGGTCGCCTATGCCGAGGCGAAGCTGACCGACATAAGCTGCGCGACAGGCCCCTCCAGCATCAAGGTCTCGATCGCCGCGCAGCCGGGCGTCGTCGAGGCGCATCTCGCAAACAGCAATGCCAGCGGCTTTGCCGATTTCACGCAGCCGCAGTCCTTCTCCAACGCCGACATCGCGGACCTGAGACTGGCGCTCATTCCGCTGCTGCAGGTGACCGGCTCCTCGGCCTTCTCGGTCACCAACATGGCGCCGACGAACCTGACCTTCAGCGCCACCGATATCGCCAACAGGGCGATCAAGACGGTGTCGACGAAGAACCTGACGCAGTCACTCACCACCTCGCTCGTCAACAACCTGTCGCTGACGGTCAATGCGCTCGGCCTCGGTCTTGATGTCACAGCGCTGCTCGGCACGGCGAAGCCGGCGGTGTCGACGCTGCTCAACAGCGTGACCGCGCCGGTCGACGACCTCGTCTACAACGTGCTTGCCACGCTTGGCGTCCATGTCGGCGAGGCCGATGTGCGCGTCACCGGCGCGGTCTGCGGGCGCTCGGTGCTGGTGCAGTAGGCGGGGTGCTATAGCAATTCCAGGAAAAGTGTGAAGCGGTTTTCCGTCCGGAATTGCATGAAAAACAAAGAGATAGAGCGGTTCGCCGTTTCCGTGAAACGGTGAGCCGCTCTAGCCAATTCTCCCGACGAAGCAACCCACAGGCGGCAGCGCCAGCGCAATCTCTTCGAGAACACCGCCAAAAACCCCGGCAACGTCAGTGGCGAGAGCCGTTATCTCGACATCCGTGATCTCGGCCGGCAGCGCCCAGCCTGCCGGCTCGCTGGCGAAATTGAAAACGCAGAGCAGCCTCTCGCCGCCCTGTTCACGGACAAAGGCCAGCACGTCGCCGTCGGCCTCGAGAAAACGGATCGAGCCGCCGATCAGCGCCGGATGGCGCTTGCGCAAGGCCAGGATCGAGCGATAGGCGGCAAGCACCGAACCGTCCTCGCCGTTTTGCACATCGACCGCGCGGTCACGATGCGCCTGCGGCACCGGCAGCCAGGGCCTGGCCGTGGAGAAGCCGCCATTTTCGGCGCCTGCTTCCCAGACCATCGGCGTGCGGCAGCCGTCCCTGCCCTTCACGCCAGGCCAGAAGCGGATGCCCAACGGATCGCGCAGATCCTCATAGGCAAGCTCGGCTTCCTGCAACCCAAGCTCTTCGCCCTGGTAGAGGCAGATCGAGCCGCGCAGAGAGCAAAGCAGCGCGATCGAGAACTTGGCCACCGCGTCGGGGCTCTCGCCGGGCCGCGTCCAGCGGCTGACATGGCGCACCACGTCGTGGTTGGAGAAGGCCCAGCAGACCCAGCCATCGGCAACCGCATTCTCGAAAGCCTCGACGCAGCCGCGCACATGGGCGGCCGAGAATTGCGGGCCGAGCAGGTCGAAGGTGTAGCACATCTGCAGCTTGTCGCCGCCGGAGGTGTAGGCGGCGAGCGTCTGCAGCGAACGTTCCTCGTCGCCCACCTCGCCAACCGCGGCGCGGTCCGGATATTCGTCAAGCAGGGCGCGGAAGCGCTTCAGGAAGTCGAGGTTCTCGGGCCGCGTCTTGTCGAAGAGATGCTCCTGGAAAGCGTAGGTGGTGGTGGCGGCGTTGGTGCCGGCGACGCTCGATGCCAGCGGCGGGTTATCGCGCAGCCAGCGGTCGTGGACATAGTAGTTGACCGTATCCAGCCGGAAGCCGTCGACGCCGCGCTCAAGCCAGAAGCGCACGGTATCCAGGAGTGCGTCCTGCACCTCCGGATTGTGGAAGTTGAGGTCCGGCTGTGCGGCCAGGAAATTGTGCATGTAATACTGCCGGCGGGTGGCATCCCACTCCCAGGCCGGCCCGCCGAACAGCGACAGCCAGTTGTTGGGCGCATTGCCGTCTGGCCTGGCGTCGGCCCAGACATACCAGTCAGCTTTTGCATTATCGCGGCTGGCGCGACTTTCGACGAACCATTCGTGCCTGTCGGACGAATGCGAGATCACCTGATCGATGATGAGCTTCAGGCCGAGCCGGTGCGCCTCGGCGACCAGCGCATCGAAATCCTCCAGCGTGCCGAACATCGGATCGACGTCGCGATAGTCCGACACGTCGTAGCCCATGTCAGCCATCGGCGACTTGAAGAAGGGCGAGAGCCATACGGCGTCGACGCCGAGCGAGGCGACATGGGCGAGCCGCGACGTGATGCCCTTGAGATCGCCACTGCCGTTGCCGGTCGTGTCCTGGAAGGAGCGCGGATAGATTTGGTAGATCACGCAGCCGCGCCACCATTCGGCATTTTCACCAGCCATTATGCACCCTTCCTTGAGCTGGCCTTCCTGGCCCTGCGCTCGATCATGAAATTGACGCTGCGACCGGGCAGCGGCCGAGCAAGGTCCATCGCCTGCGTCTCGATCGCCGGGCGCCACTCGTAGCCTTCCCGGACCGGCAAGGTGAAGGCGCATTGGCGGCGGTCGCCATTGACCATGACGGCAAGGCGTCCGCCCCCGCTATTCCCCAGCATCATGACGAGGCGATGTCGCCCGGCATCGTTCCAGTCGGCCTCGCCGAGCGGCGCGCCGGTCTCGGTCAGCCACTCGACGTCCGGAATGGCTGAAGTGTCGGCCGATTTCCCGGTCAGGAAATGCGTGTCCGACAGCGCCGGGAAGGTTCTGCGCATCGCTGAGAGCGCCGCGGCATGTTGCTCCAGCACCTGGTCGCGGCCGGACCAGTCGAGCCAGGTGATTGCGTTGTCCTGCGCATAGGCGTTGTTGTTGCCTTGCTGGCTGCGGCCGAACTCGTCGCCGGCGGTCAGCATGATCGTGCCGCGCGAGGCAAAGAGCGTCGCCAGCAGCGCGCGGCAGTCGTCGAAGCGCGCCTTGGCAATCGCCGCGTCATCCGTCTCGCCCTCGACGCCGTTGTTCCAGGACAGATTGTCGTCGTGGCCGTCGCGGTTCTCTTCGCCATTGGCCTCGTTGTGCTTCTTCTCGTAGGCGACCAGATCGGCCAGCGTCATGCCGTCATGCGCTGCGATAAAATTGACGCTGCGGCTCACCGGCTGCCCTGCCCCGCCGAACACGTCGGATGAGCCGGCAAGTCTGGTGGCTAAAGCACCGATCGCGCCGGCGTCGCCGCGCCAGAACCGCCTGACATCGTCGCGGTAGCGGTCGTTCCATTCGAGATATGGCGGCCGGAAATTGCCGAGCTGGTAGCCGTTCGGGCCGATGTCCCACGGTTCGGCGATCAGCACGCGGTCGGCGAGCACGGGATCGCCGGCGATGGCCCGGAGCAGCGGCGCGTCCGGGTCGAAAATACCATCGATCCTGCCGAGCACCGGCGCCAGATCAAAGCGGAAGCCGTCGACGCCGGCGTGGCGGACAAAATGGCGTAGCGTATCGAGCACCATCCGCTGCACGACCGGGTGATCGCAGGCGACCGTGTTACCGGTGCCGGTGTCATTGGCCAGAAGCCCGTCCGGCTGATGCCGGTAGCAGGCCAGCGCATCGAGCCCGCGCAGCGACAGCGTCGGCCCGAGCCGATCGCTCTCGCCGGTGTGGTTGAAGACGAGGTCGAGGATGGTGCCGATGCCGGCTTCGCGCAGCGCCGCGACGGCGTCGCGCAATTCCATCAAGCCGCCGGGCGCCAGGAGCGGATCGAGCGCCATGAAGGTGACGGGGTTGTAGCCCCAGGCGTTATGCAGTCCCAGTGGCGGCAGATGCCGCTCGTCGATCGAGGCCGTGATCGGCATCAGTTCCACGGCGGAGACGCCGAGACGCTTCAGGTGCTCGATGACGGTCGGATGGGCGAGCGCCGCGATGGTGCCGCGCTGCGCTTCAGGCACATCCGGATGCAGTTTGGTGAAAGAGCGAACGTTCAGCTCGTAGATCAGGCCGCCGGGCTGGAACAGAGGCGGCTTCGCGAGCACAGGGTCCGGCAAAGCACGCGCGACTGCCTTCGGCATCAGCGGCGCGGTATCGCCACCTTCATTGCGCCGCGCGGCCAATCGCCAGTGATACTGGTAAGGCCGGTCGATTTCGACGGCGTATGGATCAGTGAGAAGCTTTTGCGGATCAAACCAGAGACCGCGCTCCGGCACGTAATCGCCGTCTGCCCGGAACCCGTAGCGCGTGCCGTCGCAAAGACCTGAGACGAGAAGCGCATGCATGCCCTCTCCTTGCGGCTTCAGTTCCAGCCGATCGACCTCACGCGTGCCGCTATCGTTGAAGATCGAGACCCACAGACGTCTCGCTAACGAAGACCAGGCGCCGAAGCGGATGCCTTCACTGGCGATGGTTGCGCCAAGCGAGATCACGGGCGCCCTCCCTCTCCTTCTGCGCTTTGTTTGGACCGGGGACATCGC
>LM655180.1:921-1118 GCA_000824825.2 Mesorhizobium sp. ORS 3324 | reverse complement strand
ACCTCTCAAAATCTGTTTGTCCCGAAGGAGAACGATATGACGTTCCGTCCATTGCATGACCGTATCCTGGTCCGCCGCGTCGAGGCCGAGGAGAAGACGGCCGGCGGCATCATCATCCCCGACACTGCCAAGGAAAAACCGCAGGAGGGCGAAGTCATCGCCGCCGGCCCCGGCGCCCGCGATGAGAGCGGCAAGCT
>LM655180.1:0-821 GCA_000824825.2 Mesorhizobium sp. ORS 3324 | reverse complement strand
TCAATGAAAGCTGCCTGTTGAAGGAGTGTTCCAATGGCTGCCAAGGACGTGAAGTTCCATTCCGACGCCCGTGAGCGCATGCTGCGCGGGGTCAACATCCTCGCCGACGCGGTGAAGGTGACGCTCGGCCCGAAGGGCCGCAACGTCGTCATCGACAAGTCGTTCGGCGCCCCGCGCATCACCAAGGACGGCGTCACCGTCGCCAAGGAGATCGAGCTCGAGGACAAGTTCGAGAACATGGGCGCGCAGATGGTGCGCGAGGTCGCCTCGAAGACCAGCGACGTTGCCGGCGACGGCACCACCACCGCGACCGTTCTCGCCCAGACGATCGTCAGGGAGGGGGCCAAGGCGGTTGCCGCCGGCATGAACCCGATGGATTTGAAGCGCGGCATCGACAAGGCGGTCGAGACTATCGTCGCCGAGTTGAAGGCCAATGCCCGCAAGGTGACCCGGAATGACGAGATCGCCCAGGTCGGCACGATCTCGGCCAATGGCGATGCCGAGATCGGCCGCTTCCTGGCTGAGGCGATGCAGAAGGTCGGCAACGAAGGCGTCATCACCGTCGAGGAGGCCAAGACCGCCGACACCGAGCTTGAAGTGGTCGAAGGCATGCAGTTCGATCGCGGCTATCTCAGCCCCTATTTCATCACCAACCAGGACAAGATGCGCGTCGAGCTCGAAGAGCCCTATGTGCTGATCCATGAGAAGAAGCTCGGCAATCTCCAGGCCATGCTCCCGGTGCTGGAGGCCGTGGTGCAGTCCAGCAAGCCGCTGCTGATCATCGCCGAAGACGTCGAGGGAGAGGCTCTGGCGACGCTGGT
>LM655179.1:78911-79257 GCA_000824825.2 Mesorhizobium sp. ORS 3324 | reverse complement strand
TGCGTGATGTTGGTGCGGGCAACCAGCGTGGTCGCCGTCGCGACTTCCGATTTCACCAGATCCATCTTGTCGAGGGCGTCGATGAAGTCGGCCGGCGTTTCGAAATCGAGGTCGATCTCGCCGGAATCGAAGGCATTGAGCGTGGCGTTGAAGTCGGTGCCGTAGTCGATGAACTCGACGCCGTCGAGCGGCGCTTCGCCGCCCCACCATTTGCCGTTCTCGCGACGCTTGACCACCGCTTTCTGGCCGACCGCGTAGGACACCAGTTCGAACGCTCCGGTGCCGATCGGCTTCTTGATCGGGTCGGCGCCGTCCTTGTCGAAGTCGCGATGCACGACCAGCGCCG
>LM655179.1:2479-78811 GCA_000824825.2 Mesorhizobium sp. ORS 3324 | reverse complement strand
GGCGTTGAAGGCATCGCCATTGTTCCAGGTGACGCCCTTGCGCAGATGCAGCGTGTATTCGGTGGCGTCGTCGTTGACGTCCCAGCTTTCGAGCAGGACCGGCTCGAAAGTGAACTGGTGGGTATAGCGCACCAGCGGTTCCAGCCAGGTGCGGGTGATGTTTGCCATCTCCGTCCAGTCGTAGGTGCGCGGATCCTTCTGGCCCTTCACCGACATCGAGACATGCAGCGTTCCGCCCTTCTTCGGCTCGTCGGCCAGGGCCTTTGTCGGAACGGCCAGCCCTATCATCCCGTAGGCGAAAGCCGTCGATGCCCCGAAGGCGCTTGCCAGCGCCAGGAATTCCCGCCGGTCGACGCGGCCCGCCCGCGCCTCCTCAGCCATCTCCTCGATCACGGCCGGAACCCGGTCGCCATTGCTTCTGAAAATCGTCATTCTCATGCTCCCACAGTTGTTGCCGTTTTCGGCTTCAGGCCCGTTCCACCTCGGCAGGCCGACCCCTTGGGAAGCGGTAGCACAGCTTTTGACATTAGGTGTCACGCAAAAAAGTAGCCTGACAGATGAGTCTATTTCGGCCCATGGGTGCTTCCTCGTTTAGAACTGGTGTTCTCGCGGCCGGGGAGATCCGATCGCGAAAACTGCAGGTCGAGAGACTAGCCCAGTCCCGGCCCAACCCACGTAGGCACCATCGCCCTGCACTTCTGCGGCGAGAGTCCGTTGAAGGCCCTGAAGCATTTTGCAAAGTGCGACGCGGACATGAACCCGCAGGCGAGCGCGATGTCGATGATAGGCATCCGCGTGCTTTCGAGCAGGCGCTTGGCATGATCGACCCTGATGCGGAGATAGTGGCGTACCGGCGGCAGGCCGATGTGGGTTGCGAACAATCGCTCGAGCTGGCGCCGCGACACTCCGGCCCGTTGCGCGACCTCGTCCATCGCCAGTGGAAATTCCACATTTTCTTCCATGATGCGCATTGCCATCAGGAGCTTGTCACTGACGCCGGCGAAAGCGAGTCCCGAAGGCCCGGTCTGGCGATTCGATCCAGAGCGCTGGCCTTCAACAGTCGCGTGGCGGCAGACCTCCTGGGCAATGAAATCGCCGGCATGGCCGCCGATCAGGTCGACCGCGAGGTCGAATGCGGCCAGTTCGCCGGCGCAAGTCGAAAATTGCCCGTCCTTGACGAAGAGGGAATCGCGGATGCATGACTGGTCGAACACTTCGGAAAAAGCAGCGAGTCGCGACCAGTGGATCGTGCAGCGCGTGCCTGCCAAAAGCCCCGTCTGCGCAAGCAGCCATGTCGCCGTTCCGACCGCCGATATGGGAACTCCCCGGCGTGCAACCGTGCGCAGAAATCGGTTGAGTTGTGGGGTCAATTGCCGTTCGACCAGATCGCCCGCCACTACCGCTAGCTGGTGCGGCTTGCGATTGTCTAATTCGCAACCCAGGTCATCGATTGTCGCATCAACTGGGACCGAAAGGCCGTTCGCACCCTCGATTGGCCGGGCGCCGAGCCCTGCGATCCGCCAGCGGAACAGCGGCAGCCTCGCCACCGCATTGGCGATGCGGAACGGTTCGATATAGGCGTGGAGCGCCAGATGCGAGAACCCCGGCAGCACCAGAACGACAAGATCAAAAGGCCGATCCGCCATCGCCGAAATTTTCGGCGTCGCGAGCGACTTTATGGCGCTGAGGTTGGCGGGCGCGTTCATCAGGGCCCGTATATCGCAACCGGCTTGCCGAACATGCCGGGCTCCGGCTTCACGCCCAGCCCCGGCCGTTGCGGCACGGCGATGTGCCCTTGCTTAATGACGACCGGGTGCTTCTGGTCGAAATGGCCCTTGATGTATTCCTGCGCGATCCAGGCGCCTTCCATGCGGCGCGGCTCCACTGTCGCGGCCAGATGCACGCAGGCCGCCGCGATGATGTCGCCGCCCCAGGCGTCGTCGCAACTGTGCGGCAGCGAGCGGATCGCGCAAAGGTCGCGCACCGTCGTCATCTTCGTCAGGCCACCGAGACGTGTCACCTTGAAGCCGAAGCCGTCGGCGATCCCCATAGAGATTGCCCTCAGCACCGCGTTCTGGTCCTCGGTGCTCTCGTCGAGATAGACCGGATGCGTCACGCGGCCTTTCAGCGTCGCGATCTCGTCCATCGTGTTGCAAGGCTGCTCGAAGACGAAGGGGATTTGCTGGCAGAGCCGGTCGAGATGGATGGCGGTGCCGACGGTCAGGCCCCGGTTGCCGTCGACGGCGATCCGAGCCTTGTAGCCGACCGCTTCCCAGACCTTGTGGACAACGGCGACGTCCTCCTCGAGATTGCGCCCGCCGATCTTCACCTGCAGGCGCGGATAGCCGGCCTTCACCTTGTCGGCGGCGATGCGGGCGGTCTCGTCGGGCGGCCCGACGATCAGCGAATAATAGGCCGGCACGCGATCGGTCAGCGCCCCGCCCAGCAGCGTCGAGACCGGCACGCCGAGCTTTTGGCCGAGCAGGTCGAGAAAGGCCATGTCGAACGCCGCCTTCGCATAGCCATGTCCGTTCAACTGCTCGTCCATCTGCCTGGCGAATTGCCTGATTGAAGCTACCTCTGCGCCGATGAGGCCGGGCGTGATTTCGGCGATCGCGGCGCGCGCACCTAGCGCATGGTGCGGCTGATATACCGGGCCGACCGGGCAGGTCTCGCCCCAGCCGGCAAAGCCACCATCGGTCACGATTTCGACAAGGGTGCTATCAAGGGCCTCCACGTCAGCGCTGGCCATGCGGTAGACGCCGCCTTTGACAGGCAACTGCGCCGAATAGACGTTGATCCGATCGATGCGCATGCTGGCTCAGTATTCCTCGTTTAGCGCATCGACCGCGGGAATTTCGCGCGATCGCCGCTCGATATAGGCGCGCAACTCCTCGTCTTTCGCTATATCGAGCGTGGGCTCTTCATACTCGGCCAGGAGCCGGCGCGCATGCTCGAGCGCGCGCTGCTTGACGTCCTTGGCGCCGTCCGCATACCACTGCTCGATCGAGTTGTTGTCGAACAGCTTCGGGATGAAGAAGGCGCGCTCGAAGTTTGCCTGCGTGTGGGGATGGCCAAGGTAATGGCCGCCAGGCCCGACATCGCGCACGGCAGCAAGCGCTTCGTCGAAGTCGTCCCACTGGATGCCTTGCGTCATGCGATAGCCCATGGCGCAGACCTCGGCATCGACGACGAACTTCGCGATCGAGCAATGCATGCCGGCTTCGTTCCAGCCGGCCGAATGCCAGATGTAGTTGGCGCCAGACATCAGCACGGCCATCATGGTCATCGCGCTCTCATAGCCGGACTGGGCATCGAAAACCTTGGCGCCGCCGAGCAGGTTCGACGTGCGCCAGGGCACATTGTAGCGGCGAGCCATCTGGCCGATCATGAAGTTCATCAGTGAGATTTCCGGCGTTCCCGCCATTGGCGCTCCCGACTGCATCGACACGGTCGACAGGTAATGCCCGTAGATCGCCGGGCAGCCCTTGCGCACAACCTGCGTGTAGGCGAGCGCGGAGAGGGCCTCCGCATTGAGTTGCGCCACGGCAGCGGCCGTGGAGGCCGGCGTGTTGGCGCCGCCGAGAACGAAGGGCGAGCATAGGACCGGCTGATTGCGTCGGTTGAAGGCGCGCATGGCGCCGAGCATCACCTGGTCCCACACCAGCGGCGAGTTGCCGTTGCAATTGCCTGTCGTGACCGCATGCGTATCGAGGAAGTCCTTCCCAAACAGGATTTCGCACATGTCGAGCACGTCCTCGGCATTCTTGGGCGAGGTGGTCATGCCCATGAAGATCTTGTCGGAATGCTTCATCGACGAATAGGTTATGTGCAGGTGCCGGTGCGCGACGACGAGGTCCATCGGCTCGACGATATGGTGGGCCGATGAATGCAGTGCCGGCATCATATGCGCAAGCTTATGGAAGGTGCCAAGGTCCGCAATCGTCGGGCCGCGCCTGACATCGTCGAGGTCGCGCATATAGGGCGCGCCGGTCATCGGCACGAAGATCGACTTCGGGCCGCCGAGTTCGACGTTCTTGTTCGGATCACGAGCGAAGTACTCTATCTTCGGCGGAATGGTCTTGATGAGTTCCATCACCAGGCCGCGGTCGAGATGGACGCGGTCGTCCGCGCGAACGTCGGCGCCAACCCTCTTCCAGTCCTCGATCGCGATCGGATCGCGAAATACCACGCCGACATCTTCAAGGATCGCGAGAGAAGCCTGGTGAATGCGTTCGACTTGCTCGGCGTCCATCGGCTCGACGACCGGCAGGCCGCGCTTCAGCGTCGGCAGCATGTCGATCTTCGGGGCGGTGCGAATCGTCCGCCGCGCCTCCCGCCCTCCTCTACGAGAAACTTGCAGTTGAGCAGTCATGCCGGCCTCCGGAATTGAAAAGGGAGCACAGGCGAATTCTTCGCCATGCCGGCGAACTATTGCCGAATCCATCGGCAATGCCCTAATGCAAAAGTCTCACGCCTCAGTTGAGTAAAGAGCACTTGGTTAGCCGACTCCGTTCTGTTTGGGATACCGTATGGTCCGACGCTACTACGATCTTCCGTCGCTGACAGCGCTCGCAGTGTTCGAGGCATCAGCGCGGCATTTGTCCTTCAAGCTGGCCGCCTCCGAGTTGAACGTCACCCCGGGAGCAGTGAGCCGACAGATCAAATCGATCGAAGATGAACTCGGGGTACCCCTTTTCGTCAGACTTGGCACGGGCGTCGCCCTGACTAGCGCGGGAGAGGATCTTTACGGTGTCCTCGCTGGCAGTTTCTCCCGGGTATCGGATGTCGTCCGAACAGTTAAACGGGGTGACCGCTCCAAGAATGTCACGATCGCGTGCACCGATGCATTTGCTTCGATGTGGCTGATCCCGCGGATGCCGGAATTCTGGGATCGGCATCGCGATGTCACGGTGGACCACCTCATCTCCGACAATTCACGCGACTTTCGACGAGCGGAAGTAGAATTGCGAGTACGCTACGGCTTCGGCTCGTGGCCTGACGAGAGAGCTGAGCTACTTTTCGACGAGGTCATTTATCCCGTCTGTGGTGCGGAATTTGCTCGCGAGCACCGTGATGCCACAGCGGAATCTCTTTCCGAACTCCCCTTGTTGCATGTCGACTGGGTCGATCCAGACTGGGCAGACTGGGATGAGGTGTTGGGGAGGGCCGGTCTCACTCACGGGCCACTACGCGGGAGACGCTTCGGCAAATTCTTTGTGGCATTGCAGGCGGCACAGGCGAACCAAGGGATCGCCGTTGGATGGCATCGACTGGTGCGTCCGCTTGTCGAGGAGAGGAAGCTGGTGAAGATTACCGACCTCGAGCTCAAAGCACCAGGTGCCTATTATCTCACGTGGTATGAGAACCGCACTTTGTCACCTGCCGCCGAGATCCTTCGTGAATGGCTGAGGGAAGTCTGCGCCGAGGAGCGCGATACCAGCTGATCAGAGTTCGCGCCCGGCGCGCCTCTGCATGGCCCAAAGCTTCAACGGCGTCCCGATCATCATCAGCGGTTCAGGATAAAGCCGAGACGGAGCCGGCTCGTTCAGGGCTTCCGCGACCATCGGCTCGTCGCTACCGGCGGCTAGGTCGGCGGCAAGCATGCCGTAGAGCGTGCCCTGCACGGTTCCCAACCCGTTGCAGCACCCGGCAATGAACACCCTCTCCTCGATTTCACCGAATGCGGGAGCGGAATTGAGGGAAAGGCATAAATGGCCCCCCCAGCGAAATTCCATTGGTACTTCGCCCAGCATCGGAAAGCGCGCCCGGAACGATCGATCATGGGCCGCACCGATCCGGTTGATCTCTCTCTCGCTCGTCGACATGTCCGGATTGTAGGTGAAGGTGTTGCGCACGACGATGCGGTCGCCGATGCGACGGATGGTCGATCCCATCGGGTCGGCCGGGATCAGGCCCCAATGCGGCTCGCCGCCCAGTGCCGCCTGCTCGCTCTTCGAAAGCGGCCTTGTCATGCTGGCATAGGTGAAGACATGCAGCAGGCGTTTCTTGAAGAAGCCGAAGCTTTCGAGGTGGCCGTTGACGGTGAGGATCAATCGCGGCGCAGTGATCTCGCCGTCGGCCGTCGTCACAATGTGCAGCTTGCCGGTCTGCAGCGAGATCACCGGTGACTTCTCGAATATCTGCACGCGGCTCGACAAGCCTTCGGCTACACCACGGATGAAGCCGGCCGGCTGCGCCATCACCGTCCCCGGCGTGAACGTCCCGCCGATGAAAAAATCCGTTCCGGTGATGCGCTTCAGATCGGCGGCATCGAGGCTTTGGAAGGGCTCGTCGAGGCCGGTCAGATGACCCTCGAACTCGCGCAGGGAAATGTGACCATGTTCCGTCGCGGCTCCATGGAACTTACCGGCGCGAACGAAAAAGTTCTGCAACCCATATTCTTCCACTGCCGAGGCCGAGAACTCGATCGCGGCGCGATTCATGCGGATGCGCTTGCGATCATGATCGTGGCTTCCGCCATAGTTCTCGCCGCCGAGCTCATGCGGCAGGTCGATCATGAAGCCGGAGTTTCGCCCGGCCGCGCCCCAGCCGACACGCTGGGCATCGATAACGGCGATACGATCGCCGGGCACCAGATGCGAGAGCCGGCGCGCGGCGGCCAGCCCGGCAAAGCCGGCGCCGACGATGATCCAGTCCGCCGTGTGCTTGCCGCGCAGCACCTCAGGCGCCTTGGGAGGCGGCAGAAGTCCGTACCAGCCGGACATATTGATGTCGGCTGGCGTCCTTACGGCCTGATGCATGCTCATGGCTTGCCGGCTTAGTCGACCGCGCGCGAGACCTTCGGGTCGGAAATATCCGCCCAGATGGTCTTGAGCTCGGTGTACTGGTCGTGGGCGTGAAGCGACTTGTCCCGCCCGCCGAAGCCCGAAAGCTTGTAGCCGCCGAACGGGGTCGTGATGTCCCCCTCGCCGTAGCAGTTGATGGTCACCGTGCCTGCGCGGATATCGCGCGCGATGCGATGCGCCTTGCCGAGATTGGCGGTGAAGATCGAGGCCGCGAGCCCGTATTGCGTGTCGTTGGCGACGCGGACCGCCTCGTCGGCGCTTGCCACCTTGATGACCGACAGCACGGGCCCAAAGATCTCTTCCCGCGCGATTGTCATTGCCGGCGTGACGTCGTCGAACACGGTCGGCTCGATGAAATAGCCTTTGCCGTGCTTATGGGCGTTGCCGCCCGTCACGACCCTGGCGCCTTCCGAACGCCCCTTTTTGATGTAGCCCATGATGCGGTCGAACTGTTCCTTCGACACGATAGCGCCGAGCCGGTTGCCCGGGTCCAGCGGCTCGCCCAGGGGCCATTCCTTGAGCTTATGAAGCACCGTCTCGACCAGACGGTCCTTGATCTTTTCATGCACGATCAAGCGCGAATTCGACGAGCAATTCTCGCCCATGTTCCAGAACACGGCCTGGGTCACATGCTGCGCGACGACGTCGAGGTTCTCGGCGTCGTCGAGCACGATGCACGGGTTCTTTCCGCCGCATTCGAGCACGATGCGCTTCAAGTTGGACCTGGCGGAATATTCTAAAAATTTCCGGCCGACATCGGTCGATCCGGTGAAGGCGACCATGTCGATATCCGGATGCATGCCGAGCGCCTTGCCGGTGGTCTCGCCAGGACCCGTAACGATCTGCAGGACGCCCGGCGGCAACCCGGCCTCATGCGCCAGTTCGGCAATCCGCAACGTCGACATGTTGGTTTGCTCGGCCGGCTTGACGATGACGGAGTTGCCGGTGGCGAGCGCCGGCCCGATCTTCCAGGCCAGCATCAGGATCGGGAAATTCCAGGGCAGAACGCAGGCGACCACGCCGAGCGGCTGGCGCACGATCAGCGACACGACGTCGTCGCCTGATGGCGAAGTCTGGCCGTAGAGCTTGTCGGTAGCTTCCGCGTGCCATTCGAGACAATGCAGCGCCTCGGGAATATCTATGGTCTCGACGTCGTAGATCGGCTTGCCGCTTTCAAGCGTCTCGAGCACCGCGAGCTCATGGGCGTTACGCTCCATCAGCTTGACGAGGCGCCTGAGCACGCGCTTGCGCTCGCTCGGATGTGCCCGCGACCACACACCCGATTCAAACGCCAGCCGCGCCTTCCCGACGGCGAGATCGACATCCGCCTGACCGCAGGAGGCGATCCTGGCGATGACCTGCCCCGTCGCGGGATTAATGGTCTCGAAAGTCTCGCCGGATTGTGCCGCTCTCGCCTTGCCGTCGACCACCGCATTGGTCGGCAGCGGCAGGCTTTCCGCCAAGTTCTGGTACTCATCACGCGTTAATAGCGATGACATTCTCGGAAGCCCTCTTCTGGGATTTTGCGGTGATGGAGGCGATGACCGCCCTCAGCGTTCGGATCGTGGTCTCGAGTTCCCGCTTCTGCTCATCGTCGAGCGCGCGCATCGGCCGGCGCACGGGGCCAGCCGGCAAACCGGCAAGCTCGCATCCGAACTTGATGCTCTGGACGAATTTGCCGCCCTGTTCAAGGACGCGCATCAAAGGCAGCAGCGCCGACATGATCTGCCGGCCCTTGGTGAAATCCTTTTCGATAACGCAGGCTTCGTAGAGCGCGATGTGTTCCGCCGGCAGGCAGTTGCCGGCGCCGCAGACCCAGCCCCTGGCGCCCCAGGCGAAGAATTCTAGCGCCTGATCGTCCATGCCGCAGAACAGGTCGATATGCGGATAGTCGCGCGCCAGCGCGTGCAGCTGGTTCATGCTGCCGCTGGATTCCTTGATGGCGCAGAAATTGGTGCTGCGGCCGACCCGATCGAGGAACTCGAGGTCCATCATCGTGCCGGTGCGGCCGGGATAGTTGTAGAGCATCACCGGCATATCGGCGGCCTTGTCGATCGCCAGCGCATGATTGGCGAGCTCGAGCTGCGTTGGAACGGCGTAATATGGCGACCCGATCAGGATGCCATCATACTTCAGGTCCTTGGCGACCAGCGCGTATTCGATGCAGTCCTCGGTGCGGATGGCGCCAACGCCCGCGATCACCGGCACCCTGTCCTTCACGACAGTTTTGGCAAGCTTCAGCAGCCCGACCCGTTCATCGCGCGACTGGGCATAATATTCGCCGGTGGTGCCGCCGATGATGATCCCGTGGACGCCCGACGACACCAAGTGCTCGACCATCACGCAAAAGCCGTCGCGGTCGATCGATCCGTCCGCATGGAAGGGCGTGGTGACGGGCGGGATAATGCCTTTGAACGACATCGGCCTGGCTCCAATTTGGCTTCAGGCTCGATCTTATATGCAAGGTTTGCGGAGCCGGCAGTCGAAATAAAATCACGCGACAGGCTACTTTTTTGCGTGCCTCCGGAGTGCCAACGAGGGCAACTCAGCGGTCAGTAGCGGCTGGCAATGGAGCGGGCTTTGCTCGCACCTTCAGTTGGCATCGCGACGGAGGGCGATCGCGCCGAGCGGGGAATCGAGGGTTGCCATGTCTACCGAGCCGATACCGCGACTGGCGAGGTAGTGCGTGTCGTCCGGAAGATGGCGAAGCCTCAACGGGCTTGCCTTCTCGCCTAGGGGATAAGCACGTGGGTCTATCTGTGATCGCGCACTTGCGCTACATGGCGATCTCCGAAGAGGTCGCCCCATCGGGGTGCCCATCCATGTGACCAATCGCGCCCTGGCGAGTCCTGTTCTCGGAATTTCTCGCCGCGGCGATGTCTGTTTCGGAGAACGGACCGATCTCCGGGAATGACTGCTAATGGGCGCTTCGCGGCCCCACTGAGACGGTAGAGCCGCTACCAGTCAGACCTCCGTCGCTTCGGCTAGCTCGAGGGCATCTTCTACGTCGACTCCGAGATACCGGACTGTGTTCTCGATTTTGGTGTGGCCCAGCAAAATCTGGACCGCGCGCAGGTTACCGGTCGCCTTGTAGATGATGGACGCTTTGGTACGCCGCAGCGAATGCGTGCCGTATTCCTGAGGTCGAAGTCCGATTGCCACGACCCACTCGTCCACGAGGCGGGCATACTGCCTCGTGCTCATGTGACGCTTTGGGTCGATTCGGCTCGGGAACGCATAGTCGTCGACAGTGCCACCGCGCCGCTCCAACCATGCGAGAAGGCTGGAACGCGCATCGCTCATCAACTCGAACTGCACCGGTCGCCCTGTCTTCTGTTGCACGACCATCGCGCGGGTCCGAATTTCCGACCCGAGAACCAAGGTGCCGGTCTTGATCTTGACTAGGTCGCAGCCGCGCAACTTGCTGTCGATTGCGAGATCGAAGAGGGCCCGATCGCGCAATCGCCGCTCTCGATCGAGAAAAAATCGGATCGCCCATATCTGCCGAGGTTTCAGCGGCCGTTTCGTTCCGACCTTCTTGCCCGCGTTCCACGCGCGGCGATCGGGAGCGGTGGGGTCATAGTGAGAATGTCCCATTTTGTTTTCACCTTCGGCCATGATTGGCCACGGGAGGAACGCCAAGCTTCTTGCTCGGTTGGTTTGCGGGGCCGAAAGCGGACGATCGGGTTTCGGAATGGCCGAGCGGAAAGTGGACGGATCCATAAACCGGACCGCGGATTGCTGGCCGACAACGCAATCGCTGGGCAGCCTCCTTTGCTATCGACGTCGCGCGTAGGCTTGTTGTTAGAATGTCGAGGCCCTACTTGCCACGGCAGCTTGAATCAGTCGGTCGGCAAGCATGGCCAGGAACGCAATTGACAAGCCGGCGATCAGGCCCATGCCGGCATCGGCCTTGCCGAGCGCGACATAGACCGCCTGTCCAAGATCGCGGGTGCCGACGAGCGCCGCGATCGCCAGCATGCTGGTGGGTCTCGTGTCCGTCATCCAGGTTTTCCTCTATGGGCGCGGTTGGTTTGGCCTCAACGCCGACTGGCGGGTTCGGGCGTGAGATGTCGTGTTCGGATCGCAAGGCCTAGGGGCTAAGACCGATCCAAAGTAGGAGGTGCACAAATAGGAACACCGACTACCCAAGGGTTTGGCTTGCCAGGGCATAGGTCTTCGGTCTAGCCGAGCCGCCCGCGGAGAATTCGGGAAGGCGTTTGCCCAGCGACATGGTCAGCACCGTGTCGAATACCGGCA
Source organism: Mesorhizobium sp. ORS 3324 (assembly GCA_000824825.2). Lineage (GTDB taxonomy): Bacteria > Pseudomonadota > Alphaproteobacteria > Rhizobiales > Rhizobiaceae > Mesorhizobium. The sequence goes on along the minus strand of LM655179.1, from coordinate 67,742 downwards.
TTCCAGCGTGCGACAAGAAGGCGGCGAACTCCCCGTTGTTCATATGGGTATCGACCCGAAGGAAGGATCCGGAATGATCGGCGACGTGCGGCCGGACGAGCGCGACGGCGTCGGCGTCGCTCTCAGCCACGACCGGGCCTACGACATGGCCGCGCCCGAACGGTCGGCAGAGCGCGAAAGCGGTAAGCTTCTTCCCGTCAAAAAGTCCATAGCCGGACGAATGCGCGAAGAGCTTTTCAATAAGCGCCGTCCGCTCCACGCCAAAGCCAGCCGCGTCGAGCGCGATCGCCGCCGGAATATTGCTTGCGTCCAAAGTTCGGATGTCGCCTGACACCTCCGCTAGGCTCCTTGTTGTCGGCACGCGGGCAATGCCCTGGCATTGGTAGATGGTCTTTTCCGGCTGGAAGTCGAGCGAGAGATAGAGCCGCCGCGCCGCGCGGGTCGCGTTGAGGCGCTGGCTGCGCCCGGGGATCTTGTCGAAGACCCGATGCATCAGCCACTGCGCCGCCCCAAGGGTCTGAAGCCTGGGCGACGTGATGACCATTCCAATGGTGGCGAAACTGGCGCCATGCGGGAACCACATGGCCGAACCGAGAACCCGGCCGATCTCATCGAGCGCCACGAAACCTTGTCCCACTTCGCGCAGGAATTGCCAGTCCTCGGCCCGATGCGGCCATCCCACCGAGAGCGAGAGCGCGTGCAACCGGTCCAGTTCGACATCTTGGACGTCGCCGATACGCATCGAGAAGGCATCGATTTTCAAGCTTTCGGACGGCTTCACTTTCATGGCCCTGAAAGAACCCTCAAAAATCAACGGGCGACAGACCGCCGCCCCGTGCCCGCCAACGCTAGACAAGCAATCCCCATACGATTTGCTCGAAAGCCGTGCGCCAACGCAAGATTCAACTGAAACACTTCCGCTTTCGGCATGCAATCGCGAAGGAACGCACACATCCTCTGGGGAAATTCACCAACTGCGGCATCGATGCCGGCGAACCTTAACTGCCTTGAGGGCTGGAATGGACGTCTTCGACATCCTCGACCGTCTTGTCGCCTTTGCGTCGGTCGCCGGCAAGCCGAACGGTGACATCGCCGGCTGGATCGGGGCCTATCTCGCCGAACAGGGAGCGAAGGTCACCCTGCTCCCAGGACCGGAAGGCGACCGTTCCAATCTTTTCGCGACGATCGGCCCCGCCGATGTCTCGGGCTATATCCTGTCCGGCCACATGGACGTCGTCCCCGCTGGCGAGCCGCAATGGAGCTCGTCCCCTTTCGCGCTGCGCCGGGAGGGCGAACGGCTCTACGGACGCGGGACGAGCGACATGAAGGGGTTTCTTTCCGCCGCGCTCGCTGCTGTGCCACACCTGGCCGGCCTGCAGCTCGCCACACCGATCCACCTCGCCTTCTCCTATGATGAGGAGATCGGGTGCCGCGGCGTGCCGCACCTGATCGCCCGCCTACCCGAGCTTTGCGCGAAGCCGCTCGGCGTGATCGTCGGCGAGCCGAGCGGCCTGCGCGCTGTGCGCGGACACAAGGGCAAGGCGGCCGCCCGCGTCACGATCCGCGGACGCTCCGGCCATTCCTCGCGGCCGGATCTCGGGCTCAATGCGATCCATGCCATGGCCGATGTGCTGAGCGCAGTCGTGAGCGAAGCTCAACGGCTCACCCGCGGCCCGGTCGACACGACCTTCGAGCCGCCCTTTTCCTCGCTGCAGGCTGGCGTTATCGCGGGCGGACAATCGGTCAACATCATCCCCGACAGCTGCACGTTGGATCTGGAGGCGCGCGCCATACCCGGTGTAGACCCGGCCAGCCTGCTCGCCCCTGTCAAGGCGACCGCCGAAGTCTGTGCAGCCGAGGGCTTTCTGGTCGAGTGGACGCCGGTCAGCGCCTATCCGGCACTGTCGCTGCCGCAAGAGGCCGCACTGGCGGGACTGTTGCACGAGCTGACCGGCGAGGCGCCGCTCGCAGCCGTCAGCTACGGCACGGAGGCCGGGCTTTACCAGGCGGCGGGGTTCGATGCGATCATCTGCGGGCCCGGCGATATCGGCCGCGCCCACAAGCCGGACGAATATATCCTCGCCAGCGAACTCACCGCCTGCCAGCGGATGATTGCGGCGCTGGGCGTGCGTTGCGCGGCCTGAAGGAGCAAACTGTATGGCCTTCCTGTTCAACTCCGACGCACGGCGCGGCGCCATCTTCGCCGAGGCCTTCGCTAAGGAATTGCCGGACCTGCCCTTCGCCATGGACGCCGCCACGGTCGACGCCGACGCGGTGCGTTACCTGATCACCTGGACCGTGCCGGAGAACCTTGCCCGCTACGGGAACCTGGAAATCCTGTTCTCCATCGGCGCCGGCGTCGATCAGTTCCAATTCGATTCAGTACCCGCGAAGGTGAAGGTCGTGCGCATGATCGAGGAAGGCATCGTGCGCATGATGCAGGAATATGTGACGCTCGCCGCGCTTGCCCTGCACCGCAACTTGCCGGGATATCTGGCGCACCAGCGTGCCGGCGAATGGCGCGAGATCCCGCAGCTCCAGGCTGCGGCGCGCCGGGTCGGCGTGCTCGGCCTTGGACAGCTCGGCCAGGCTGTTCTCGACCGGCTGAGGCCCTTCGGCTTCCCGCTAGCCGGCTGGAGCCGCTCGCCGCGGCAGATCGAGGGTGTGACTTGCCATCATGGCGAGGTCGGGCTGGAGCAGATGCTGGCGGCCAGCGACATACTGGTCTGCCTGCTGCCGCTGACCGAGGAGACGCGTGGATTTCTGAATGCCACGCTGTTCGCGAAACTGCCTGAAGGGGCGGCGTTGGTTCACACGGGCCGGGGCCGGCAACTCGACCACGAGGCGCTTGTCGCCGCGCTCGACGGCGGCCAGCTGTCGGCGGCGATGATCGACGTCACGGATCCCGAACCGCTGCCCCCGGGTCATCCGTTCTGGTCGCATCCGAAAATCATCCTGACCCCGCATATCGCCAGCGTCACCCAGCCCACGACCGCAGCGCAGGCCGTCATCGACAACATCAAGCGCCACCGTGCGGGTCTCGAACCCGTCGGACTCGTCGACCGTTCACGCGGCTATTGAACCCCAACCGGAAAGGCCATCCTTTGTCCCTGCTCAAGACCGTCGATACCAACCCGGTTTTCCCGCCGCACGAATCCAAGGCGCTGCCCGGGCGGCTGATTGCCGGCGACCCGGCCTTCAAGACCTGGGCGCAGGACGTCGCCAAGGACGACCTGATCCATACCGGCGTCTGGGAGGCTACACCGGGCGAGACGCGCTCGATCAAGGGGGAGACTTTCGAGTTCTGCCACATTCTCTCCGGCGTGGTCGAAATCACGCCCGACGGCGGCGAGACGGTGACCTACCGCGCCGGCGACAGCTTCGTGATGAAGCCGGGCTTCACCGGGGTTTGGAGAACACTCGAAACGGTGCGCAAGATCTACGTGACGGTGGGATAACAGAATCCGTGCGAGGTGCCGCGCGGAAGATTTTGCCGTCCCTCGCATACAGCGCGCAACATTCTTCGGCGGCGGGTCACCGAACAGCGAATGTTGCGCGCCGGCACGCGCTAGGTTCCTGGAAATGCTGGAAAAGTGGTCGTCCATGAGCTTCGATCCCGATACAATCTCTCTCCCCATCGGCCACTTCATCGGCGGGGAACTGATCTCGAATGAGGGCGGGATCGAGATGCGCCGCCCTTCGGACGGCAAGGTTTACGCCGCGTGCCCCGTGGGCGGCGTCGACATCGTCGGCCGCGCGGTTGAGAGTGCTAGGGCGGCGTTGACGGCCAGCAACTGGGGCGGCGTTCGGCCGCGCGAACGCACCAAGGTGCTCCAGGCCTGGGCCGACCTGATCGAGGCGGAAGCAGAAACGCTCGCCAGGATCGAGGCGCTGTGCTCAACCCGACCCGTAGGGCAGCTCGTCGCCGGCGACATCGCCGTCACCGCCGAGCAGATCCGCTTCTTTGCCGAGTTCGCCGACAAGGAAAGCAGCGACCTCGTTCCGACCGATGACGCCAGTCTCGGCATGATCGTGAGCGAGCCCTATGGCGTCGTCGGCGCGATCACGCCCTGGAACTTTCCGATCTCTATGGCCGGCTGGAAGCTCGGCCCGGCGCTGGCCGCCGGCAATGCAGTCGTGCTGAAACCTTCGGAAATGACGCCCTTCTCGAGCGTCTATATGGCACAGCTCGCCGACAGAGCCGGCCTGCCGGCAGGGCTTGTCAACGTGGTGCTCGGCGATGGGCCAACCACCGGCACGGCACTGACCGGCCATCCGGAGATCGCCAAGGTCAGCTTCACCGGCTCGACACGCGCCGGCTCCGCCATCATGGAGAACGTCGCTCGCACCGGCGTCAAGCCGATGACGCTGGAACTCGGCGGCAAGAGCCCGCAGATCGTCTTTGCCGATGCCGATCTCGACAAGGCGGCAACGGCGATCGCCGGCAGCGTCATCTTCAACGCAGGCCAGGCCTGCGTGGCCGGCACGCGCCTGATCGTCGAGAGAAGCGTGGCGGACAGGCTGACGGCCGCCATCCTGGAGCGGATGAAGGCGGTGCGGCCCGGTCCGACCTGGGAGGAGGCGACGCATTATTCGCCGATCATCTCTGAGCGACAGCGGGCACGTGTCGACGGCATCGTGCGGGCGGCGGTCGCGGCCGGCGGCGAATGCCTGACCGGCGGCCATACGATAGATAACCCCGGCTACTTTTACGAGCCGACGCTGATTGCCAACGTCGATCAGAACAATCCGGCGATCATCGAGGAGATCTTCGGCCCGGTCCTGACCGTCCAAACCTTCGAGACCGAGGAGGAGGCGTTGGCGCTGTCCAGTCACCCGGTCTACGGGCTGGCCTCCGGCCTGTTCACCTCCGACCTGTCGCGCACGATCCGTTTCGCGCGTAAGCTCGAAGCGGGCACCGTCTGGGTCAACCGCTACAGTCGGTCACGCGACCACATCCTGCCGACCGGCGGCTACAAGCGCTCCGGCATCGGCAAGGACCTTGGCCGCGAAGCCTATCTCGCCAACCGCAGGACCAAGAGCGTCCTGATCAGCCTCTAGAGAGATGCCGATGAAGTCCTATTCGATCGCCCTGATCCCCGGTGACGGCATCGGCCGCGACGTGATCGCCGCTGCCTGGACGGTGCTGGAAACGGTGGCCAAGCACTCCGGCTTTGCCCTGACGGCAACCGAGTTCCCCTGGTCCTGCAAATTCTACAAGGAGACCGGCCGCATGATGCCCGAAGATGGCATCGAGACCTTGCGCGGCTTCGACGCCATCCTGCTCGGCGCCGTCGGCTGGCCAGCGGAAGTGCCGGATTCCGTCTCGCTCCACGGGCTGCTGCTGCCGATCCGCAAGGCCTTCGTGCAATACGCCAATATCCGGCCGCACCGCCTGCTGCCGGGCGTCAGAGGTCCGCTGCGGGCCGATAGCTTCGACATCCTGTGCATCCGCGAGAACACCGAGGGCGAATATTCCGGCGCCGGCGGGCGCGTGCATCAGGGCACGCTGGACGAGGTTGCCGTGGAGACCTCGATCTTCACCCGCGCCGGCGTCGAGCGCATCCTGCGTTTCGGCTTCGAGCAGGCGCGGACGCGGCGAGGCAGGCTGGCTTCCGTCACCAAGTCCAACGCGCAGAAATACTCGATGGTGTTCTGGGACGAGATCACGCGAAAGCTGGCGGCCGAGTATGCCGACGTCACGGTGACCAGCTATCACGTCGACGCGCTCGCCGCGCGCATGATCATGGAGCCTCAGAGCCTCGACGTGCTCGTCGCCTCCAACCTGTTCGGCGATATACTGACGGACATCGGCGCGGCGATCCAGGGCGGACTCGGCTACGCCGCCTCCGCCAACATCAACCCCGACCGCTCGGCGCCGTCGATGTTCGAGCCGGTGCACGGCTCCGCCCCCGACATCGCCCACCTCGGCATCGCCAATCCGATCGCCGCCATATGGTCCGGCGCCATGATGCTCGATCATCTCGGCGAAAAGAACGCGGCCGGCCACGTGATGAGGGCGATCGAGGCGACAACCGCGCGCGGCATTGGAACCACCGCCGGCAAGGACAGCACGGACGCCATCACAACCGCGGTCGTCGCCGCGCTCAACTGATTGCAAGGTCGTTTTCGATGAAAGGCTTGAAAGACAAAACTCTCTTCCGTGAAGCCGGTCTGATCGGCGGCAGATGGGTCGAGGCCGGTTCCGGCAGAGCGGTCGATGTCATCGATCCGGCGACACAGATGTCGATCGGCACCGTGCCCGACATGGGCGGTCCGGAGACACGCGCAGCCATAGAAACTGCAGCTTCCGCCTATCGGGACTGGAGGAGGAAGACCAATGCCGAGCGCGGCCGCCTGCTGGAGGCATGGCACGACCTGATGCTCGCGCATCTGGACGATCTCGCGCTGATCCTCACGACGGAACAGGGCAAGCCGCTGGACGAGGCCAGAGGCGAGATCCGCTACGGCGCCTCCTTCGTCAAATGGTTCGCCGAGGAGGCGCGCCGCATTAACGGCCACACCATCCCCGCGCCCACGGCCGACCGGCGCATCATCGTGCTCAAGGAGCCGGTCGGCGTCTGCGGCATCATCACGCCGTGGAATTTTCCCAACGCGATGATCACCCGCAAGGTCGCGCCGGCGCTGGCCGCCGGCTGCGCGGTGGTCATCAAGCCGTCCGAGTTCACGCCCTATTCGGCGCTGGCGCTCGGCGTGCTGGCCGAACGGGCGGGCATTCCCGCCGGCGTCGTCAACATCGTCACTGGCATGCCGGCCGAAATCGGCAACGAGATCATGGCGAACGAGACCGTGCGCAAGATCTCCTTCACCGGCTCGACGCGCGTCGGTTCGCTGCTGATGCGCGGGGCGGCCAACAGCGTGAAGCGGCTCAGCCTCGAGCTCGGCGGCAACGCGCCCTTCATCGTCTTCGACGATGCCGATCTCGATCTCGCCGTCGAGGGCGCGCTCGCCTCGAAATTCCGCAACGGCGGCCAGACCTGCGTGTGCGCCAACCGCATCCTCGTCCAGGCCGGAGTCTATGACGCCTTCGCCGCGAAGCTCAGCGCGCGCGTCAACGCCATGACGGTCGGACCAGGCACTCAAGCCGGCGTCGGCATCGGGCCGATGATCAACATGGCGGCGGTCGAGAAAATCAACCGCCACGTCGAGGACGCGCTCGCCAAGGGCGCCACGATCGTCACGGAGAAGCCGGTGCTGCCGGAGGGGCCTCAGTACGTCGCGCCGCTGGTGCTGACCGGCGCCACGAAAGAGATGCAGCTCGCCGGCGAGGAAACCTTCGGCCCGGTCGCGCCGCTCTTCCGTTTCGAGACGGAAGAGGAGGTGATCGCGCTCGCCAACGGCACGCCTTACGGTCTCGCTTCCTACTTCTACACCGAAAACCTGAAACGTGCCTGGCGGGTCGGCGAGGCGCTGGAGTTCGGCATGGTGGGGCTCAACACCGGCTCCGTCTCTATGGAGGTGGCCCCCTTCGGCGGCGTCAAGCAGTCCGGCCTCGGGCGGGAGGGCGCGCAGGCCGGCATCGAGGAATATCTCGAGATGAAGAGTTTTCACATGGGAATAGGGGCGTAGGGAATAGGGGCGTAGGGAATAGGGGAGTAAGGCAGCAGGGAATGAGCCACCTAATCCCCTACCTCACCCGGTCGAGCGCCTTGTAGTAGAGGCCGACCATCGGCAGGAACCAGGGCTTGCCGGAATAGCCGGGGATGGCAGGCCACTCGACCCCTTTCATCGGATTGCGATCCTCGCGGCCGAGCATGGCATCGGCCATGATCGTGCCTAGCTGGGTGGAAAGCTGCGCGCCGTGGCCGGAATAGCCCATCGCGTACCAGACACCGTCATGATAGCCGGCCCGCGGGAAGCGATCCTTGGTCATGTCGACCAGCCCGCCCCAGCAATAGTCGATCTCGACCTTGGCGAGCTGCGGGAAGATCGCGGCGAGGCTTGCCTGCAATATCTGTCCGCTTTTGGCGTCGGAGCGCTGGTCCGACGTCGCCGAGAAGCGTGCGCGACCGCCGAAGATCAGGCGGTTGTCAGGCGAAAGCCGGAAGTAGTTGCCGATGTTCATCGAGGTCACGCATGTCCGGTTGCCCGGCATGGCCGCGGCGATCTCGGCGTCGCTCAGCGGCCGCGTGGCGATGATGAAGCTGCCGACGGAAATGATCCTGCGGCGGAAATAGCCGAAATTCGGCGTCGTGTAGGCGCCGGTCGCCACCAGCACGTTGTCGGCGCTGAGCCGGCCGCGGGAAGTGCTCAGCTCATGCTTTTTGCCGGTCTGTTTCCGGTCCGTCACCGTCGCATTCTCATGGATGACGGCGCCGTGGCGGGCGGCGGCCGAAGCCAGGCCGGCAACGTAGCGTCCCATATGCATCATGGCGCTCTTCTTCGACAGCATCGCGCCATGGAACGGCGAGCCGATCTCGGACTTGAGATCGGCCGCCGACAGCAGCGCCGTGTCCGGATCGACCTCGGCATGGACGGCTTCGAAGTTGCGGGCGATCGCTTCGAAATGCTGCGGCTTGGAGGCGAGCTTCAGTTTGCCGGCACGGCGGAAATTGCAGTCGATGCCTTCCTCGGCGACCAGCGCCTCGATGCTGTCGACGGAGTCGTCCAGCGCCCGGTAGAGCGCGATTGCCCGCTCCTTGCCGAGCTCCGCCTTGGCCGATTGGTAGCTGTGGGCGAGGCCGTTGTTCAGGTGCCCGCCATTGCGCCCGGATGCGCCCCAGCCCACGCGCTCCGCCTCCAGCACCGCCACCTTGGCGCCGGCCTTCGCCAATTGGCGTGCAGCGGCGAGACCGGTGAAGCCGCCGCCGATGATGGCGGCATCGTAGTGCCCCTCAACCGGGCCTTTTACCCCGCCGGAAAAGACAGGGGCCGTGTCGTGCCAGTAGGAGACGAATTTCATCGGCACCGCCTGTTTCAAAGCCCGACCGCGCCCGGAAGACCGGAAATGTCGGCGATCTCGACATAGCCGTAATACGGGTTGGCCGGTTCGTGGCCGCGATTGACCCAGACCTTGTTCTTGATGCCCAGGTCGTGCGCCGACATCAGGTCGTAGCGGAACGAGGACGAGCAGTGAAGGATGTCCTCCGGGCCGCAGCCCAGCCTGTCGAGCATGTATTCGAAAGCCCTGAAGCGCGGCTTGTAGGCCTGTGCCTCCTCGGCCGTGTAGACGGCATAAAACGGTGCGCCGAGCTTCTCGACATTGGACATGATCTGCGCGTTCATGGCGTTGGAAAGGATGACCAGCGGAAATTCCTTCGCGACCTTCGCGAGCCCAGCCGGCACATCGGCGTGGGGGCCCCAGGTCGGAACGCGCTCATAGACCATTCTGGCGTCGTCGGCGCTGAAAGCGACGTCGTTGCGCTTGCAGGCGCGCTCGAGCGCGTTGTGGACGACGTCGGCATATGGCTTCCAGTCGCCCAGGATCTCGTCGAGCCGGTACGCCGCGAAGTTTTTGATGAATTCCTGCATGCGCGGCTCGTCGAGCCGGCTGCCATAGAGGTCGCGGGCTGCCTCCGCCATCTGGAAATTGGTCAACGTGCCGTAGCAGTCGAAGGTGATGTATTTGGGCCTGAAAGAAGCCATGTCCGTTGATCTCCGGTGGAAACACATCCGCGCTGGGATGTATTTCATCATAGGCCGGCGGGCGGCGACCCAGCTGACCGAAAAGCGCCTCCCGAAAGCAGAAAGTTCCGTATCCGCCATTCGGTTTGGCATGCCGTAACATCTCGAGCATCCGTGGATGCGCCGGTCGGCGGCGTGAAGCGCATCCGGTTCGATAGACGCCAGCACAAGATGCGGCGCACCCCCTGCGCAACGGCGAATGATACTGCCGAAGTCGAAACTTCAGACGATCTGCGGCGCGCCGATGGCCGAGACTTGGGGCAGATGGAAGGATGCCTCATGCAGCAAGGCGAGATCGAGCTCCAGGACTTCGGACCGGACCATATCGAGGGCGCGGTGGCGCTGTCTCGTCAGGAGAATTGGCCGCATCGCCCGCAAGACTGGCAGATGGCGCTGCAGCTCTCGCGCGGCGCGGTCGCGCTCGACGACCAGGGCCGCGTGGCCGGAACCATCCTGGTCACGCCTTACGGCGCGGATTGCGCCATGATCAACATGGTGATCGTCGACAGGAACACGCGGGGCAAGGGGCTCGGGCGCCGTCTGATGGAACAGGCCTTCGCCCTTGCCGAGGACCGTCCGCTGCGGCTTGTCGCGACGGCGGACGGCATGCCGCTCTATCAGAAGCTCGGCTTTGTGCCCTCCGGCACGATCCTGCAGCATCAGGGCAACGTCGCCGAGCTTGGCTCGCCCGACGGCGTGGAAGCAGCAAATGCCGATGATCTGCCGGAAATCAAGGCGATTGACCGCGACGCCTATGGCGCCGACCGTGAAGTCCTGATCGATGCGCTGGCCGAGCGAGGCGAATTCGCCGTCATCCGCCGCAACGGCGTGATCGAGGCCTATGGCGCAATCCGCCCGTTCGGGCGCGGCGAGATGATCGGCCCGGTCATCGCGGGCGGTGCCGACGATGCCAAGTCCTTGATCGGCTTCTTTGCCGCTTCTCGTCCCCGCGCCTTCCTGCGCGTGGATACCGACAGCAGGACCGGCATCGCCGGCTGGCTGCAGGAGATCGGCCTCGCCCATGTCGGCGGCGGCGTGGCCATGGACCGTCCCGCTAAGAACGGCCTCGAACAGGCCAGGCCAAAAGTTTACGCCCTCGCCAACCAGGCGCTCGGCTAGAGCCGGATGATTTCGGATCGAGTCGATCCGAAATCTGAATCCGGCTCTAAATCAAAGAGATAGAGCATGATGTCGTCCGAAAACCGCTTCACACTTTTCGGCATCATGCTCTAACCGGAGGACAACAATGCTCGCCAATTCCCTGATCGAACTCGACCGCGCCCATCTCATCCATCCGGTCGCCTCTTATCGCGGGCATGAGGCGCTCGGCGTGCGCGTGCTGAAATCAGCGAAGGGCGCGACCGTGACCGATACGTCCGGCCAGCAGCTTGTCGACGGTTTCGCCGGGTTGTGGTGCGTCAATGCCGGCTACGGCCACGACAGCATCGTCGAGGCGGCGGCCCGGCAGATGCGCGAGCTTCCCTACGCCACCGCCTATTTCGACCTCGGCTCGGAGCCGGCCATCCGGCTTGCCTCGGAATTGGCCGAGCGCGCGCCGGGGGACCTCAATCACGTCTATTTCACGCTCGGAGGATCGGACGCGGTCGACAGCACGATCCGTTTCGTCCGCTACTACTGGAATGCCAAGGGCGAGCCAAAGCGCGATCAGTTCATTTCGATCGAGCAGGGTTATCATGGGTCGTCGGTGGTCGGCGCCGGCCTGACCGCCCTGCCCGCCTTCCATGCCGGCTTCGGCATCCCCTTCGAATGGCAGCACAAGATCCCCTCCCCCTACCCCTACCGCAATCCGGTAGGCGAGGACGGGAAGGCGATCATCGCCGCATCGCTCGCTGCGCTGAAGGCCAAGATCGAGGCGATCGGCCCGCAGCGGGTCGCCGCTTTCTATGCCGAGCCGATCCAGGGTTCGGGCGGCGTCATCGTCCCGCCGAAAGGCTGGATCAAGGCGATGCGGGAGCTCTGCCGCGAGCACGGCATCCTGTTCGTCGCCGACGAGGTGATCACCGGCTTCGGCCGCACGGGGCCTCTGTTCGCCTGCACCGACGAGGACATCGTTCCCGATTTCATGACGACGGCGAAGGGCCTGACATCGGGCTATGTTCCGATGGGCGCCGTGTTCATGGCCGACCATGTCTACAACGTCATCGCCGATGGCGCGGGCAGCGCGGCGGTCGGCCACGGCTACACCTATTCCGCCCATCCGGTGAGCGCCGCCGTGGCACTTGAGGTGCTGAAGCTCTATGAGGACGGCCTTCTCGACAACGGCGTTAGAGCCGGTGCCCGCCTGATGGAGGGGTTGGAGGACCTGAGGGATCATCCGCTCGTCGGCGACGTGCGCGGTCGCGGCATGCTTGCCGCGATCGAGCTGGTGGTCGACAAAAAGAAGAAGACGCCGCTTCCCGCCTCGGCCGTGCCGGCGCGGCGCGTCTTCGACAGGGCGTGGGACAATGGCCTGATTATCCGTGCCTTTGCGCAAGGGGTGCTCGGCTATGCTCCGCCACTCTGCTGCACCGACAGCGACATCGAGGCGATCATAGAGCGTACGCGCCGAACGCTCGACCAGACGTTGGACGACGCGGATGTCCGCCAGGCGCTGGCATGACGGGCGGCCAAATATACGTGTTTCGAAATATCGCTGCGGCAGGCGATTTCGCAATTTTGTGCCGCAAGCCCGCGCCTTTTCGGCAAATCCGGCGCGGGGGAAGTGCCAGACTGTTTTCAAAGACAAGGCCAGGGGGCCCGAATTTCCGGGCTTTTGAAAAAGGCCGACGCCCCGGACAGCACGGAATTTTGTTCTGTTCAGCATAATGCAATTCGGCCGCGCGCAGAGGAGAGCCAGTCTTGGCCAGGGGCTTTAACGAATTCAAATACATGACCTTCGACGTGGTCGGCACGCTGATCGACTTCGAAGACGGCATCACGACCTGCCTGGCCGACATTGCCGCAGAGGCCGGCGTTCCCATCGACGGCGAAGCAGCGCTGACCCTTTACCGGCAGGCTCGCTACATGCCCGATGCGGGCCTGTTCCCCGACGATCTGGTACGTGTCTATATGGTCATCGCGCTGCGACTCGGCCTGCCGGCAGAGGAGAAATACGGCGTCCGCCTGCGGGACTCGGCCAGCACCTGGAAGGGCTTCCCCGACAGCGCGGCGGCGTTGGCCGACCTTGGCAAGTCGCATAAGCTGATTGCCATGACCAATGCCCGGCGCTGGGCGCTCGACCATTTCGAGAAGCAACTCGGATCGCCCTTCTTCGCCACCATCACTGCCGACGATACCGGCACGGAAAAACCCGATCCGGCCTTCTTCCAGGCAGTCTTCGATTTCGTGGCTTCTCGCGGCGACAGCAAGGACGACATCCTGCACGTCGCGCAAAGCCAGTATCACGACATCGGCATCTCACGGGCGCTCGGCATGACCAACTGCTGGATCGAGCGCCGTCATGCCCAGAAGGGCTATGGGGGCACGATCGAGCCCGAGCGGTTCACCGTGCCGGACTACCACTTCACCGCGATGGCCGGCTTTGCGGCGGCCGTGCGGGAAAGCCTGAAGGAACGAACCTGAGCCCAAGCCCGGAAAAGCGCGCGACAAGACGAGCAATCCGGCGAAACCATCAGAAAGGGGAATGACATGACCGACAAGATCACGAACTGGACCGGGGCAGACGATGCCATGGTCGAAAACGCCATTCGACGGGGCGCCAGCCGCCGCGAACTCCTCAAGATGCTGCTGGCCGGCGGCGCCGCGGTCGCCACCGGCAGCGTCGTGCTTGGCCGCGCCACGCAGGCCGTTGCGGCAACGCCCGTTTCCGGCGGACATTTCAAGGCGGCTGGCTGGTCGTCCTCGACCGCCGACACGCTCGATCCGGCAAAGGCATCGCTCTCCACCGACTATGTCCGCTGCTGCTCGCTCTACAACCGCCTGACCTTCCTCGACAAGGACGGCAAGACGCAGATGGAGCTGGCCGAAAGCTTCGACAGCAAGGACGCCAAGACCTGGACCGTGAAGCTGCGCAAGGGCGTCACCTTCCATGACGGCAAGGACCTCACTGCCGACGACGTCGTCTTCTCGCTGAAGCGCCATCTCGACAAAGCGGTCGGCTCGAAGGTCGCCAAGATCGCGGCGCAGATGACCGGCTTCAAGGCGGTCGACAAGTCGACCGTCGAGATCACGCTCGCCGATCCGAATGCCGATCTGCCGACCATCCTGGCGCTGCATCACTTCATGATCGTGGCCGACGGCACCACCGATTTCTCGAAAGGCAACGGCACCGGCGCCTTCGTGCTGCAGACGTTCGAGCCGGGCGTCCGTTCGGTGGTCACCAAGAACAAGAACTACTGGAAGTCGGGCAAGCCCTATCTCGACTCCTTCGAGTTCATCGCCATCACCGACGACAGCGCCCGCGTCAACGCCCTGATTTCGGGCGACATCAATTTTGCGGCCTCAATCAACCCGCGCTCGATGAAGCTGCTGCAGAGCCAGCAGGGCTTCGAACTGTCGAAGACGACGTCGGGCAACTACACCGACCTCAACATCCGGCTCGACATGGATCCGGGCAGCAAGGCCGACTTCGTCGCCGGCATGAAGTATCTCGTCAACCGCGAACAGATCGTCAAATCGGCGCTGCGCGGCCTCGGGGAAATCGGCAACGACCAGCCCGTCTCGCCGGCAAACATCTTCCACAATGCCGACCTCAAGCCCAAGCCCTTCGATCCGGACAAGGCGAAGTTCCACTTCCAGAAGGCGGGCCTGCTCGGCCAGTCCATCCCCGTGGTCGCCTCCGACGCCGCGACCTCGTCGATCGACATGGCGGTGATCATCCAGGCCGCCGGCGCGGATATCGGCATGAAGCTCGACGTCCAGCGCGTCCCGTCCGACGGCTACTGGGACAATTACTGGCTCAAGGCGCCGGTCCATTTCGGCAACATCAATCCGCGCCCGACCCCGGACATCCTGTTCTCGCTGCTTTACGCCTCCAACGCGCCCTGGAACGAAAGCCAGTACAAGTCCGAGAAGTTCGACAAGATGCTTGTCGAGGCGCGCGGCCTGCTCGACCAGGCCAAGCGCAAGGAGATCTACGGCGTAATGCAGACCATGATCGCCGAGGAAGCCGGCACCATCATCCCGGCCTACATTTCCAACGTCGACGCCCTCTCCAGCAAGGTGAAGGGTTTGGAAGCGAACCCGCTCGGTGGCATGATGGGCTACGCAATGGCGGAATACCTCTGGCTCGAAGCCTAAGAGGCGCCTGCAGGGGACCGGTCAGCCGGTCCCCGGCACTGCATTGCGCAAGATTGTTTGCCCGAACGCAACCGCAGGGAGCGCTTCCGTGAAGTCTGGGGTTCTCAAACTCGTGGTGAAGCGGCTTGCGGTCGCGGTCGTCACTCTTTTGATCGTCCTGTTCGCCGTGTTTTTCGCCACCAGCATGCTGCCCGGCGACACGGCGTCGATCCTGCTTGGCCAGGCGGCGACGCCCGAGGCGGTCGCCGGCCTGCGCGAGGCCATGCATCTCAACGATCCGGCGATCCTGCGCTTCCTGCGCTGGCTTCTCGGCCTGCTCCACGGCGATCTCGGCACCTCCTATGCCAACGACATGCCGGTCGCCGCGCTGATCGGCGGCCGCTTCGTCAACACCATGAAGCTGGCAGGCATCACCACGCTGATCTCGGTGCCGCTGGCGCTGACGCTCGGCATCACTGCCGCAATGCTGCGCGGCTCGCTCTACGACCGCACCGTCACCGTGCTTTCGATCGGCGTCATCTCCGTGCCGGAGTTCATGGTCGCGACGCTGGCGGTCCTGCTCTTCGCCGTCTATCTCAGATGGCTGCCGGCGCTGTCTTCCGTCAACGAGGCGCATTCGCTGGCCGACCTCGTGCGCATCTATGCGATGCCCGTGATCACGCTCACCTTCGTCATATCAGCCCAGATGATCCGCATGACCCGCGCCGCGGTGATCGAAACGCTCTCCACGCCCTATGTCGAGATGGCACTTCTCAAGGGCGCCTCGCGCAGCCGCATGGTGCTCAGGCACGCGCTTCCCAATGCGCTCGGGCCGATCGTCAACGCGGTCGCGCTCTCGCTGTCCTATCTGGTCGGCGGTGTCATCATCGTGGAGACGATCTTCAACTATCCCGGTATCGCCAAGCTGATGGTCGATGCGGTCGCCACGCGCGACCTGCCGCTGATCCAGAGCTGCGCGATGATCTTCTGCCTCGGCTATCTCCTGCTCATCACGACCGCCGACATCATCGCCATCATGTCCAACCCGAGGCTCAGATGACGATGGCGCGCGTGGCATCTTCCCGACGGTCCTTCCTGGGCCACAGCTATAACCTCGTCGGCGTTGTCGCCTCGCTGGTCATCCTGGCGTGGACGCTCGTGGCGATCTTCGCGCCCTACATCATTCCCCATTCGATCGGTGACATCGTCGACGACGACTATTTCGGCCCGATGCGTCAGGGGCTGTGGCTCGGTTCCGATTATCTGGGCCGCGACATGCTCTCCAGGGTTCTGATGGGCGCGCGCTACACCGTCGGCATATCGCTAGCGGCCGTCTCCATCGCCTGCTTCTCGGGCGTCGTGCTGGGGATGATCGCGGCCGTCACCGGCGGCTGGCTCGACACCTGCCTGAGCCGCTTCCTCGACGCCATGAACTCCATTCCCAGCAAGCTGTTTGGACTTGTCGTCGTCGCCGCGGTCGGCTCGTCGATCCCCGTGCTCATCGTGACGCTCGCCGTCATCTACATCCCGGGCGCCTACCGCTTCGCGCGGGCGCTCGCCGTGAACATCAACACCATGGACTTCATGACCGTCGCCCGCGTCCGCGGCGAAAACACCGTCTATCTCATCGGGTCCGAGATCCTGCCCAACATCATCCGCCCGGTGCTGGCCGACTTCGGCCTGCGTTTCGTCTTCGTCGTGCTTTTGCTCTCCGGCCTGTCCTTCCTCGGGCTCGGCCTGCAGCCGCCGCTCGCCGACTGGGGCGCGCTGGTGCGCGAGAACATCGGCGGCCTGCCCTTCGCGGCCCCGGCCGTCATCGTGCCGTCGCTGGCGATCGCCAGCCTGACCATCAGCGTCAACCTCTTAATCGACAACCTGCCGCAGAAGATCAGGGACCGGGGCGTATGACCAATCTCGTCGAGGTCAGAAACCTGAGGATCGAGGCAACGACCGACGCCGGACGTGTCGTCGAAATTATCAAGGGCGTCAGCCTCGACATCGCCGATGGCGAGATCATCGCCCTGATCGGCGAGAGCGGCTCGGGCAAGACGACGGTGGCGCTCTCGCTCATGGGCCACGCACGCCCGGGCTGCCGCATCACCGGCGGCGAGATCAATGTGAATGGCAAGAACATGGCTGCGCTTTCCGAAAAGGAACGCGCCAAGTTCCGCGGCACCGACATCGCCTATGTTCCGCAAAGTGCCGCCGCCGCCTTCAACCCGTCATCCACGATCATGGAGCAGGTGATCGAGGTCACACGCATCCACAAGCTGATGCCGCCCGAGCAGGCGCGAAAGCGTGCGGTCGAGCTGTTCCGCGCCTTGTCGCTGCCGGACCCGGAAGGGATCGGCGCCCGCTATCCGCACCAGGTTTCGGGAGGGCAATTGCAGCGCCTGGCGGCGGCCATGGCGCTGATCGGCGATCCAAAGCTGGTCATCTTCGACGAGCCGACAACCGCACTCGACGTGACGACGCAGATCGACGTGCTGAAGGCATTCAAGTCGGTCATGAAGGCCGGTGGGATAGCTGGCGTCTACGTTTCCCACGACCTCGCGGTCGTCGCCCAGATCGCCGACCGCATCGTGGTGCTGAAGGGCGGCGAGGTGCAGGAGACAGGCACGACGACCGAAATCCTTTCGGCTGCCAAGCATCCCTATACGCGAGAATTGCTCGCCGCTTTCGAACCGAAGCCGCGCCAGGCACAGGCGGACGCAGAGGCCGAAACGAAAGAGCTGCTGCGCATCGACAACGTGACGGCCGGCTACGGACCGGTACGGGATAACGGACTGCCCCTTATCCGGGCGGTCGAGTCCGTCAGTCTGGTCGTAGAGAAGGGGCGCAATCTCGGGGTGATCGGCGAGTCCGGCTGCGGAAAATCGACGCTGGCACGAGTCATCGCCGGCATCCATCCGGCAGCGGCCGGCGACATCGTCTTCGACGGAAAGCAACTGGAGCGCGCCGCCAGGAAACGCAGTCAGGTCCAGCTGCGCGAGATGCAGATCGTGTTCCAGTATGCCGATACCGCGCTCAATCCGGCCAAGCCGATCGAGGACATCATCTCCCGCCCGCTGGCCTTCTATCACCGGCTCGACAGGCAGCAGCGCTCGAAGCGCGTCGACGAACTGCTCGACATGGTGCATCTGCCGAGGGCGCTGCGCTACCGTCACCCATCGGAGCTGTCGGGCGGCCAGAAGCAGCGCGTGAACTTCGCGCGCGCGCTCGCGGCATCGCCCAAGCTCATCATCTGCGACGAAATCACCTCGGCGCTCGACACCGTGGTGGCATCAGCTGTGATCGAGCTGCTCAAGGAGCTGCAGCGCGAGTTGGGACTGTCCTACATCTTCATCAGCCACGACCTCTCGGTCGTCGAGGCCATCTGCGACGAGATCATGGTCATGTACAAGGGCGAGCGGGTAGAACAGATCACGCCCGACAAGGTGAAGGCGCCGAACCACCCCTATTCCAAGCTTCTGTTCTCCTCGGTGCCGAAGCTCGACCCGGCCTGGCTCGACGGCCTCGTCCGCGACCCCGAACTCGTCAGCCAGTATGGCCACCGCTAAAAGCAATTCCAGGAAAGTGCGTAGCGGTTTTCCGTCCGGAATTGCGTGGAAACAAACGGTTTAGAGCGGCGGAGGCTCACATCGGAAACAGGCTGGGCAGCGGCATGTGCCCCTTGACGATGGGAGACTTCAGCACCACGAAGCTGAAATACTTGTCGATGCCGATATCCATGTCGGTCAGCCGCTCCATGATCGTCTGGTATTCGCCGATGCCGGCGGTCACGAATTTCATCAGGTAATCGTAGCCGCCCGACACGAGATGGCATTCGATGACCTGGTCGATCTTCTCCACGACGGCGAGAAAACGAGCGAAGTCTACCTGGCGATGGTTCTTCAAGGTGATCTCGGTGAACACGGTCAGCGTCTGGCCGAGCTTGCCGATGTTGACCTGCGCGGAATAGCCTTCGATGTAGCCTTCCGACTGGAGCTTCTTGACGCGCATCAGGCACGGACTCGGCGACAGATGCACCAGCTCGGCCAACTCCACATTGGTGATGCGGCCGTTCTTCTGCAATTCATGCAGAATCTTGATGTCGATCCGATCCAATTTCACGACCGTCTCCGTAAAGCGCGCCACAGCACAAAATGCTGCCATGCTAGTTGCCATTGACACTACCACAGCCCGCCGGCCTGTCCATGAGAGCAAATACCGCTTTGAAACGCAGCGACTCCCGATTTCGACCGAACTGCCGGAATAAAATTCTGCTCCGGCCTCAACTGCAGCAGCGGCTGCCTGCGCAACGCGCTAAATTGGCGCTACAAGGCAGAGAGGATCATGCGCGCGCCACTGCAGCAAATCGAGACATCCAGCGAACTGCCGCAATCCGCAGATGCGGTGGTGATCGGCGGCGGCATCGTCGGCGTCTTCGCGGCCTACCATCTGGCACGGCG
Source organism: Mesorhizobium sp. ORS 3324 (assembly GCA_000824825.2). GTDB lineage: Bacteria > Pseudomonadota > Alphaproteobacteria > Rhizobiales > Rhizobiaceae > Mesorhizobium. Next base: position 48,408 of record LM655179.1, on the reverse strand, counting down.
CGGCATGAAGGTCGCGCTTGTCGAAAAGGGACGCATCGGCGCCGAGCAATCCAGCAGGAACTGGGGATGGTGCCGCCAGCAGAACCGTGACGCCCGCGAGCTGCCGATGGCGACCCGCAGCCTCGATCTTTGGGAGCGCTTTGCAAAAGAAACCGGCGAGGACACCGGCTTCCGCCGCTGCGGCCTGCTCTATCTCAGCAACGACGAGGCGGAACTGGCCGGCTGGGCGCGCTGGCGCGACTTCGCCAGAACGGCCGGCGTCACCAGCCATATGCTTGACAGCACCGAAGCCAGCGAACGGGGCCGCGCCACAGGCCGCACCTGGAAGGGCGGCGTCTTCTCGCCGACCGACGGCACCGCCGATCCATCGCGGGCGGCGCCCGCAGTCGCCCGCGCCATCCTCCAGCTCGGCGGCAGCGTGCACCAGAATTGCGCCGTGCGCGGCATCGAGACCGAAGGCGGCCGCCTGAGCGGCGTGATCACGGAAAACGGAACGATCCGGACGAAAGCGGCGGTGCTGGCGGGCGGCGCCTGGGCGTCCTCCTTTTGCCGTCAGTTCGGCTTCCGCTTTCCGCAGGCTTCGATCCGCTCCTCCATCCTGTCCGTCTCGCCAGGCGCAGAAGGCCTGCCGGATGCGCTGCACACGGCACGGATCTCGGCCACGCGTCGCCGCGACGGCGGCTACACGCTTGCGATCAGCGGACGCGGACGCGTGGACGTGACACCGCAGCAGCTGCGCTTCTCGCCGCAGTTCGTGCCGATGTTCCTGAAGCGGTGGCGAAGCCTCGCGCCTGGCGGGCTGCAGGGCATGCGCTCGGGCCACGAAACGCTCAAACGCTGGCGGCTCGACCGGCCGACGCCGATGGAGCGCATGCGCATCCTCGATCCGGTCCCGGATCGGGCGACCATCCGTCTGACCCACGCCCGCGCGCTCGAGCTGCTGCCGGCACTCAGGCAGACCAGGATCAGCGCGGCCTGGGCCGGCTACATCGACAGCACACCGGACGGCGTGCCCGCCATCGGCGAGATCCATAGCGTTCCAGGTTTCTTCCTGGCTGCAGGATTTTCGGGGCACGGCTTCGGCATCGGACCCGGCGCCGGGCACCTCGTCGCCGATCTGGTGACGGGGTCGCAACCGATCGTCGATCCGAAATCCTACGATCCACGGCGCTTCGATGCTTCGGCCTGGGGTAAGGTCGCCGACTTCTAGGACCAAGCGTGGCTTTCGCAGTCGCATCAGCCCTCCTGGAGAAAGGCGCCGATCGGCGCCGGCCGGACAGGGGCCTGCCCGCGGAAGTGGCCGACCGCGTCGGGCGTGCAGCCGGCCTGCGCCGCGACGAGTTCGACGGCGGCCAACTGGCAATAGCGGCCCTGGCAGCGCCCCATGCCGGCGCGTGAAAGCGACTTCACCCTGTTGGCCTCGCCGCCGCCGAAATCCGCGCCCTCGCGCACGGCTCCGGCCGTGATGTTCTCGCAGCGGCAGACGATCGCCTCGTCGGGAAGTGTGCGCACCATCTCGAACGGCCAGGGAAAGGCGCGGGCCAGGCCGCGGGCAAAGCGCTCGAGCCGCGCGAGCTTGCGCAGGTCGGCGCCGACAGCGGGCGCCGGGCGCCCAAGATCGGCAAGGCACGCCGCCGCTGCGATGCCTCCCGCGATCTCCGCGCCGTCCGCCCCGAGGAGACGGACCCCGTCGCCCGCAAGATAGACTCCGTTGCCGGCCCGCCCCATCTCGTCGGTCTCCGGCAACCATTGGCGCCACGGCTCGTCATAAGTGAAGGTGCATCCGACGAGATCTGCCAAATGAGTCTCGGCTCGTAGATGCCAGCCCATGCCGATCATGTCGCATGGGGTGCGGCGCTGCCTGCCGCCGGCATCGCGCCAGAGCAGCGCCGTGACACCCGACGCGTCGGCCTCGATCTGCTCCAACTTGACGCCCGCCTGATAGCGGCGGCCGAGACCCGCCCGCAGGGCCAGCCCGCGCAGCGCAACAATCGGACGAGCAGCGAGTCCCCAAAACCCCCGCGTCTGCTGGCGCCATGACGAGGTGTCGAGTACCGCCGCCACATCCGCTCCGGCCTTGACGAGCTGCGCGCCGACCAGCGTCAGCAAAGGCCCCGACCCGATCAGGACGATGCGCCGCCCGAGGGCCACGCCCTGCGCCTTGAGCGCGATCTGTGCCGCGCCGAGACTGTAGACGCCGGCGTACTGCCAGCCGGGAACCGGAGCGACACGGTCGGATGCGCCGGTGGCAAGGATCAGGCGGTCATAGCCGATCACCTGCACGCCGCCCTCCCCCAGCACATGCAGCCGCCCCTCATGCACGGCAATCACCGAGCTGCGCGCGCAATAAGTGAGCCGCCCTTCTTCGGCCAGCCGGTCGAAAAGCGCGTGCAGCGCCCGCGCCTTCGCCGCCTCCGACCCGTAGAGCTCTTCCGGCGTGCGGATGAAGCCGGCAGGCGGGCGGCGATAGATCTGCCCGCCCGCCTGTTGCCCTTCGTCGATCACCACAGGGTGAAGCCCGGCCTCTACAAGCGTCGCGGCAGCCCTTATGCCGGCGGGGCCGGCGCCCACGACCACGATCCGCGGCGATGACGTCCCGCTCACGGCCAGTTCTCCGGCAGCGTCGTGCACAATCGCATTCCGTCAACGATAAGCGTTGTACAGGCGCGCAGGCGTGATCCTTCCTCCTGCCACACCCAGCAATCCTGGCAGGCACCCATGAGGCACAAGCCGGCGCGCGGCTCAGGTCCGAACTCGGACTTTCGCAATGCGACTCCTGACGCCAGCATTGCGGTTAGCACGGTGTCGCCCGCCAGCGCGCCGCGCATCTCACCGTCAAGAAGGAACTGCACCTTTGCCCGGTCGCGCTCTGCCAGCCGAACGATGCGGCCGGCCGTGATCATTCCGCAGCCTCGCGTACCGGACTCGGACGAGGCAGTTCAGGGAAGCGTTCGCACACCGCATCGAAGGCCGTCTGGACACCCTCCGGCCCCGAGCGTCCGTTCATGCGGCGGAAGATCTCCGTCTTGGCGAAGAACCGCCAGTGGATCGGCAAGGCATCCAGCAGCGCGTGGAGTCTGTCATAGGCCGCCGGAGTCCACTGCGCTTCGTAGCCGTCGCGCTCTGGACCGAAATGGAAGTGGCCGGCGGGCGGCTTGTGCCGTGCGCGCAACTTCGCCGTCGCCTGCTCATCGACCTCGCCGTCGCGAATGACGACGCTATACTCGCTTTCGGCTGCTGCCGCCGAGACATAGCCACGCCGTACATCCTGTGCGACACGCCAGGACTCGCGCTGATGCGGGTCGCCGCGCCCGCCGCCTCCGGCGGAGCGGATCTCGAGCACATCGCCGGGCTGCAGGACCGCCGTATCGATATTGCCCAGCCTCCGCTCAAGCGCGGTCCCAGGATTGACGACCATGTCCGACAGACCGGCCGCTCTGCCGCCCAGCACGCCCCAGGGACGGAAGAAGCTGCGGTCGCGGTTGCGCGCCGTGACCCTGGAGTCGGGGGCGAAGACACGGAATGCCATCTCGGTCGCCAGCCCGCCGCGCCAGCGGCCCGCACCGCCGCTGTCCCGGGCAAGCCCGTATTTCACGAATTCGACCGGCGTCTCGGTCTCGGTGATCTCGATCGGCGTGTTCTTGAGATAGGCGGCGTCCGCGCCCGATCCGTTGGTGCCATCGCGATGCGGCATCGCGCCGCCGCCGCCCACCACGGGGTTCACCGCCGCGATCACGCTCCGGCTCGTCCGCTCATCGATGGTCATGACATTGACGATGCAGTTGTTGCCGGCCGGCGCCGCGGGCAGGCGCTCCGGCACCGCCTGCGAGAAGGCGCCGAAGATGACGGAGCGTAGACGGGCGCAGGTGAGCGAGCGCATGCCGACGGCAGCAGGGTGGACCGGGTTCAGCACCGAGCCTTGCGGCGTGATGCAGGTGAAGGGCCTGGTGAGGCCGGTGTTGAGCAGGATCTTCGGGTTCACCGTATAAAGCACGTAGTAGACGCCGACGAGAAGCATGGTGTGGCGCGGGTCGCCGCCCGAAGGCACGTTGAGCGAGGAGCCGAGCTGCGGATCGGAGCCGGTGAAGTCGAGCACGGCCTCGTCGCCCCTGATCGTCAGCGTCAGCTTCAGCCGGCAGGGATTGGCCTCGACGGAATCCTCGTCGGCATAGTCGGCGAATTCCCACGTGCCGTCGGGCATGGAGCGCAGCACGTCACGCGCCTGCGCCTCCGCATGGTCGAGCAGAGCGGAGACGCCTTCGATGAAACCGGCCTTGCCGAACTTCTTCACCATCGCCTGGATCTTGCGCTCGCCGGTGTTGAGCGCACCGACCAGCGCCTTGATGTCGCCGATGTTGAGGTCTGGCTTGCGCACATTGGTGCTCATGATCCTGAGGATCGCCTCGTCGAAGACGCCTTCCCTCACCAGCTTCATCGGCGGAAAGCGGATGCCTTCCTGATGGATTTCGGTCAGCGCCCGGCTGAGCGAAGCCGGTACCGCACCGCCCATGTCGGTGTTGTGGATGTGCCCGCCGGTCCAGGCGACGATTTCGCCGTCGACGAAGACCGGCTTCCACAGATGCGTGTCGGGTGCATGCGTGGCGACGTGGCCGGAATACGGATCGTTGGTGAAGGCGACGTCCCCCGGCCGGTAGTCGTCGACCATCGCGATTGCGCGGTGGTAGGAAAGCCCTGGATACCAGGTGGCGCCGAGTTCCATCGGCACGGCGAAGGTCGCCCCCGAACGATCCATCAGCATCACCGTGAAGTCCTGCGTCTCCTTGACGAAGGCGGAGTGCGCAGTGCGGTGCAACGTGTGGGCCATGTTCTCGGCAGCCGCGCGGGCATGGTTTGCGAGAACCTGAAGGTTTGTCCGGTCGAACAAGACAGTCACTCCGCGAAGGTCAGCAGAAGGTTGAGATGGCGGTCGACGCGTGCCTCTGTTCCCGCTGGAATGGCAAAGGTGGTGTCTTCCTGCACCACCACGGCCGGCCCGCGGAACCTGCTGCCTGGCGCGAGGGTCTGCCGGTCATGTAAGTCGACGGTCTCGACGCTCAGGCCCGTGTAGACAGGCAGCCGGCGGGCCGGAACGGCTGGCGCGTCGATCTCATCGACCTCCGGCAAGGAGAGTGCCGGCCCTGTGCCTATCGCCGACAGCCGGACATTCACAAGCTCGATCTCGCCCTCCGGGTCGTGGAAATCGTAGAGCTGCTCATGGGTAAGATGGAAGGCCTGCTCGATCGCGGTCATGTCGCCGTCCGCCAGCCATTCCGGCGAAAGGACGACCTCGATCTCATAGCTCTGGCCGACATAGCGAATGTCGCAGGAGAGACAGAGTTCTGCGGCCGCCTTGTGCCCCTGCGCGGCGAGCCAGTCGCGGCCCTCTTGCGCAAGGGCCTCATAGGCCTCGCGGATCGAGGGAAGCGACGCGCCCGACAGCGGGCTGAAGATCGTGCGAATGAAGTCTCCGCGCAGATCCGCAACCAGGCCGCCCAGTGCCGACACCACGCCAGGCCGGCGCGGCGCCATGACCCGCTTCATGCCGAGTTCACGAGCAAGGAACGCGCCCAGCATGGGGCCGCCGCCGCCGAACGGCATCAGCGTGAAATCGCGCAAGTCGACGCCGGCGCGCGAGGCGAGTTTCTCAACCTCAACGAACATTTCCGACACCGCGATATCGAGGATTGCCTGCGCGGTCTGCTCGACCGGGCGGCCGAGCCGCATCGCAAGTTCGCCGACCACCTGATGCGCCAGTCCGGCATCGATCCGGAGCTGGCCATAGGCCATCTCGCTGTGGCCGAGCCATCCGCACACCACCATGGCGTCCGTCACCGTCGCCCACTCGCCGCCACGGCCGTAGCATGCAGGTCCTGGCGTCGAACCGGCCGACTCCGGCCCGACCCGCAGCACCCCTTGCGCGTCGACGCTGGCGATCGAGCCGCCGCCGACGCCGATCGAGCTCACCGACACGGAAGGGAGGTGGAGCGGAAATTCGCCGATCAGCTCGCCGGTGCCGAACTGCGGCTCGCCGTTTATAATGAGCGCGAAGTCGGCCGAAGTCCCGCCGATGTCGAGGGTAAGAACCTTGTGTTCGCCAGCCTGACGCGCCAGCCACGAGGCACCGATAACCCCGGAGGCCGTTCCCGACAGCAGCATGTTCACGCAGGCGCGCTTGCCTTCGGCAGCGTTCATCAGCCCGCCGTTCGACTTCGTCAGCATCGGGCGGGCCGGCACGCCGCGATCCTTCAGCCGCGCTTCCAGCGCGGTCAGATAGCCTGAGACGCGCGGATGGACATAGCCGTTGAGAATGGCGGTCGAGCTGCGCTCGTATTCGCGGATGACCGGCCACACCTCGGCCGAGGAAAAGACGAAGAGGTCCGGCGCAAGACGCGCTACCGCAGCCTTTACGGAGGCTTCCTGCGCGGCGTTGCGCCACGAGTGGAGAAAGGACACGATGATCCCTTGCGCTCCGTTCGCTTTCGCCGCCGCGACCGCCCTTTCCACCGCCGCCATATCCGGCGCTCGCGATTCAGTGCCATCGGCTCGCATGCGAGCCGGAATGCCGAACACCATGTCGCGCGAGATCAAAGGGTCCGGCCGCGAGCAGAACAGCGAATACATGTCCGGCATGCGAAGGCGCGCGAGCTCGACCACGTCCTCGAAGCCGGCATTGGTGAACAGGGCAAGCGGCGCGCCCTTGCGCTGGATGATCGTGTTGATGCCGACGGTCGTGCCGTGCACGAAGCGCGTCATATGAGCAGCGTCAAAGCCTTCGCGTTCCGTCAGGAGGGCGAGGCCCGTCATCAGCTCGGCGCCCGGATCATCAGGCGTCGTCAGCACCTTCAGCGAGGCGACCCGGCCGGAACAGGCTTCGAGCGCGCAGAAATCGATGAACGTCCCGCCGATATCGACGCCGACCTTCCAGTCGGCCCCGTTCCGCACCTCATCCGTCGCGCTTGCGATGGCACCGTCCATGAGCCGTTCTCCCTGTCTGCCAATCGAAAGCTGGCACGGCAGGACGGCGCGGGTCCAAGATGGATGATGAGCAAGTATATAAGCCTTGCTTATGCCTTCGGGTCTCGCTCGCTCAAGACAACGGCACAGGCCGCACGGATTTCATCGCGCATCATCTCATCGGCCCGCGAAAGGGCTCGTGCGCGCGAAGTAAGCATCGCGATCGGAAATTCCGGTCCCGCCACCAGCGGCCTGACGGCAAGCCCCGCGAACTGATGCCATGGCAGGAGCGAGTCGACGAGTGCTATACCCAGACCGGCCTGGACGAAGCCGACCGCGGAGATGGATGCGTCGATTTCGAGCGACGGCGCCAGCACTATGCCTTGCGCGCGGGCGGCGTGGGCCAGCTCGTCGGCAGGACGGGTGTTTCCGCGATAGGAGATCAACTCTTCCCCGGCGAAGTCGGCAAGCGTCAGCTTGGTCTTCCTTTGCAACGCGTGCCCGGCGGGCAACAGGCAGGCGAAGCCGATGCTGCCGATCACCTCGGCCTCGATGTCGGGAGGCAGGCGATCGTCCATGGCCACACCGAGGCTGGCATCGCCGGCGCGCAGCATATCGACGATCGCGGCGATCGGGGCGCTGTGGGAACGCAGCAATATGTTTGGATGCTGCGCCCGGAACCTGGTGAACGCGCGCGGCAGTATCGCCATGGCCGGCGGCGGAGACGCCGCAACCCGCACCAGCCCGGTCCGGCCGAGACGCAGGTCGGTCGTCTTGCGGCGCAGTCCGTCGAGCCCTGCCGACAGCCTCTCGGCATCGGGGAATATCTCAAGCGCATCCGGAGTTGGCCGCAGCCGGCCCTTGACCCGCTCGAACAGCGTGAAGCCGAGCTCGTCCTCGGTGTGGAGCAATATCTGGCTGAGCGCTGGCTGGGAGATGTTCAGCATCCGCGCCGCGGCGGTCACGGTGCCGGCGCGCATGACGGCGATGAACACTTCAAGCTGCCGGGCTCGCATTGCAACTCCATAGGTCAAGCTTATGGGTCTTGCCCAAACCCATCTTTGACGCAATGCCGGGGCACCGACAAGATGATGCATCCAAGGATCAGGGAACGGCTATGGATGTGATCGTGCTGGGCGGCGGCCTGATGGGGACGGCTTCGGCCTATTTCCTCGCAACGCGCGGCGCGAGCGTGACCCTGATCGAGCGCAACCGGATCGGCAGCGGGGCCACCATCGCCTCTTTCGGCAACATCCGGCGCACGGGGCGTCATCTTTCCCAGCTGCCGCTGGCTCACCGCTCGCTCAGGCTGTGGGGCGAGGCCGAGAGGATGCTTGGACGCGACGTGGAGTTCCGCGCCACCGGTCATATCCGGCTGATCTTCGATGACGGCAGCCTCGCCGACATGCGCGCCTACGCCGAGGCGGCGCGGCCCTGGGGGCTCGAGCTGGAGGAGCTCGACCCGCGCGACATCCGTGCCCGCTTTCCCGGCCTCGGTACCGACGCGATCGCGGCGTCGTTCTCGCCGCACGACGGCAGCGGCAATCCGCGGCTGATCGCGCTGGCCTTCGCCGAAGCCGCCCGCAGGCTCGGCGCGGAAATCATCGAGGGAGCCCTGGTCGAAAAGATTGAGCGGACCGACTCCGGTTTCCTTGTCGCCACCTCAAAAGGTTCATTCGCCGCCGAATGCCTGCTCAATGCCGCGGGCGCTTGGGGCGCGCGCATTGCCGCGTTGTTCGGCGAGGAGGTGCCGCTCGACGCCCGCGGCCCGCAGATGGGCGTCACCGAGCCGCTGCCGGATCGCATCCTGCCGGTGGTCGGCATCTGGACGCGCGACAAGGACTACGGCGCCTATCTGCGCCAGGTCAAGCGTGGCAACATCGTCTTCGGCGGTGCGGCCGAAAGAGTGCCGGTGGACCTCGATCCGGGCCACGCGAAGGCCGATCCCGCGCGCCTGCCGGTGCAGTTGCGCGCCGTCGCCCGGCTGCTGCCGGCAATCGCGCAGGTGGCGGTGATCCGCACCTGGTCCGGCTGCGAGGGCTATGTGCGGGATATGCTGCCGGTCATGGGACGCTCGGTGACGACGCCGGGCCTGTTCCACGCCTTCGGCTTCAGCGGACACGGTTTTCAGCTCGGCCCAGGTGTCGGCGACGCGATGGCCGAGCTCATCGTGACCGATCGGTGCGAAACACCACTCGATGATTTCAGGATCGATCGCTTCAGCCGCGCGGACGAACGAGCCGAATTGACCACGATTGGTCCCTCCACGGCCACTAGCAATGACCGTTTTAGAATCCGCCAGGGCCTACCGCAGCGGCCGATATGAGGCGCTTTGCGGCGGCACAAGTCAGGAGTGGGTCATGACGCGACGCTGGTGGTTATCGCGGCCGCCCTTCTCGACCACGACCTTTCGGGGACTCTGTCAAATTATTTTACCGATTGGCTGCCGTTTCGGCGGGGTGCCATGTTTGGTGCGTTTGTCGCTCTCGATCGACCAGGCAAGGGTCGGCATCACCTTGGTGGACAGCCACGGGGCAAGTTCGTCGCGCGGCCAGCTGTCTCGGCCGCCCAGGACCCATAGCAGTTCCATTGCTGGCGCGAGGAGCGAGTCACGGCCGTAGCCCACTTGCCGAACGTTCGGTCTGGTATCAGGCTTGCGGCTATGCTCAGTTGCTCGCCGGCTTCGAATGTCTCTTCGGTGGTCCGCAGTCCCAACGTCAGAAGCTTGGACTCGCATTTCAATACGATCTCGAGATCAGCCCGCTTCAGGCCAAGTTGGGAATAGTCGAAGGCCTCTGCCTTCCTCCGTGGTGCTTCCGTCATCGTTGACCCCATGTCGTCGTTCAAAACGGATCTGGGGTGGAAGGCCGGACTAAGAATATCCCCGCGGTTTCCGTCCCAGACGTGAGAACGGACTACGGCGCCGCTGCCGCGGCGTCAATGCCACGGCTCTGCTAAGCCATTGTCAACAAATGTTTTTGGTCATTCCCGACTCCTTTCGAAGTCGTACCATTGAGCAAGATTTCGCCTCGTTTCGCCCAACGAATTCTGGCTTCGACATCAGCGGGACCGTTTTCAGTCGAGCGAATCCTGATGAGCGCCGAAGGAAGCAGCCGGCACATCCCATTAGCAGACCTTCAGATAGACCAGGTGCAACGCCTGGAAGGCGCCGTTCGGGGAGGCGGCCTTGTTCCTTGCGGATGCTGAATGCCATCATGGCTGTGCCTCCGGGCTCCGGCCAAGGTGTCGCGGGAAACCGAGTCCTTGGCGATTCGTCGAAATGGAGCCCTTCCATGCGGCGTCGGAGGGGCCGGCGTCAACTGGCCGATTCAGGCGTCGAACCGGCCCGCTCGGCGTCGCAACGCCTGATCTTACAGGATTCGCCCACTGGCGAATTCATTTGCTGCCAGCTAGAAGCCGGTCATGCAGGCTTCCTACGACCTCCTCCGCGCCGCTCGTGCCGCTCTCGACATGAGCACTGATGATCTCACCAAGAAGGCTGGCATCAGCAAGCGCTCCCTTGTGCGCATCGAGCAAACGAGCCAGTAGGGCTCGAGATCGGCATCAGGGTACAGAAGGCCCTGGAACAGGCCGGGGTGGAGTTCCTACCCGAAACTGAGAAGGAAGGACCTGGAATCAGGGTCCGGAAGGGGATCGTCAGGAAAGTGGGGTTCCAAATCGAGGAGTGACCGGTGACGTTTGGTCGACTGCGTCGGGCAAGATAATCAGAGGCGCGGATGTCACAAAACCCCATAAATAGCGATTCGCCAATTTTTGGACGACGCTAAAAAGAATAAGGCTTTTCCGAGGCAAGACATCCGGGCATGGGGAGTAACTCAGCCGGATTGCGTTCAACCAAAGTACGAAAACAAAATTGAGACCAATAGTTTACGGGAAACCAGTGCGTTCTGACTAGGTTCGCTATTTTTTTGGACCCAATTCGCTATTTTTTGGATCCAAATCGCTATTTCTTGGCACCGACACAAAATCAACGGTTATGGTGGGCCCGGAGGGACTCGAACCCCCAACCAAGCGGTTATGAGCCGCCGGCTCTAACCATTGAGCTACAGGCCCCACGCGGGTTGGCTTAGTGTTTTTCGCTTCTGGGCACAAGGCTTTCGAAAGCGCTGGCGGCAAACGCCAAAATCAGCCCATATTCGCTCCGTAACGCGGCGTGCGCCTATAAGGCGCGTGAACAGGTCCGGGTTTTGCACCGCACTGCAGGGAATCGACGCATCTTGGAGTCGGCGCAGAGGCGGCAGCGCTAACGGATCGCAGACTTCGAGGAGTTTTCATGACCAGACACCTTTTGCCCGTCGCGCTCGCAGCCGCGATCGCGTTTCCGGCGCTGGCAAGCGCCGCCGACACGCAGCCGCCTCCGCGCATCGTCGTGTCCGGCGAAGGCGAGGCCACCATTGCGCCTGACATGGCGATCCTGACGCTGAGCGTGATGCGCGAGGCGAAAACCGCGCGTGCCGCGCTCGACGCCAACAATGACGCGATGGCGGCGGTGATCGCGGCGATGAAATCGGCTGGCATCGCCGAGCGCGACCTGCAGACGGCCGGCATCCAGATCAACCCGCGCTACAACTACACCAACAAATCCGACGGCAGCCAGGAAGCCGAGCTCGTCGCCTATCAGGTGACGAACACGCTGTCGGTGCGCGTGCGCGATGTCGACAAGACCGGCGACATCCTCGACAAGGCGGTGTCGCTCGGCGTCAACCAGGGCGGCGGCATCGCCTTCACCAATGACGATCCGAAGGCCACCATCGTCGAGGCGCGCAAGAAGGCGGTTGCCGACGCGATCGCCAAGGCCAAGACGCTTGCCGAGGCCGCCGGCGTCAGCCTTGGCCGGGTGATCGAGATCACGGACCAGAACGTCGCGCCGGTGCCGATGCCGATGAACGCCAAGACGTTCGATGCGGCACGCGCGGCCGTGCCCGTCCAGGGGGGCGAGAATTCCTATTCCGTCCAGGTCACCCTCACGTTCGAGCTGAAATAACCGTCCGCCGGCTTCCGCCGTAGGACATAAACAAACCCCGGAGGATCGGCCCTCCGGGGTTTTTCGAGCCGCGCGCTTCAGTTTGGCTGAAGGGGCTCCACCTACAGGCGGCCCTCGCAGAGGGTGGTCCTTCAAGATTGACCTTCGCCCAGAAAACCTCAGCGATAGATGATCGGGCAGCCGCGCTCGTTGGCGAAGACCACCACCACGCGGTCGCCGTACTGACGGCCGACAACCTTCACAGTGCGGCGGCTGATGTCGACGATGCGGGCGCGGTCCAGCCCCATGCGCTCGGCCTTGTCGAGCGCGCGGTCCGGCGAGCAGCCGCGCCAGTAGCGATCGCGGCGCCAATCGCGGCGGTAATATCCGTCGTCGTCGCCGGTATAGACGCCAAAACGCGGGTCCTGGTTGTTGCCGAAGCCAAGATAGAGGCTGTCCGCATGCGCCGGGATGGCGCCGAGCGTGCCAAGCCCGACAAGGGCCGAAAGGGCTGCCGTCTTGATCTGGTTGAACATCGTCTCTCTCCTTGTTGCGGGCCTCTGGCCCCTTAAACTGATGATTGGCGAACCGAAGATTGCAAAATGCCTTTTCGTGTCTGAACTTTTTGCGAACCAGCCGTTCATATCCGGTTCATGTAAGCGCGAACCCGCCGGGGATCGTCGCTCGTCCTCAAAAACGCTGATCCCCCTCAGGGCTCGTCATCAAGATGCGAGCCCGTCAGGGCTCGTCATCAAAACGCGAACCCGTCAGGGCTCGTCATCGAAACGGGCTCGTCACCAAGACGCGAACCGTCAGGGTTCGTCATCAAGAATATAGTCAAAATAGTCGTCGGGCTCGGCCAGATCGGTTTCCTTGGCCTTCACGCGGCCGCGGATCGAGATCCCGGCCTCGTGCACGGTTTCGGCACTTCCTGAAACCAGCTTGTGCCACCAATAGAGATCATGGCCTTCGGCGATGAGCCGGTAGGCGCAGGTCTTGGGCAGCCATGTGATGGTGCGCACGTTCTGCGGCGTCAGCCCGACGCAATCCGGCACGCGCGACAGCCGGTTGGCGTAGTCCGAGCAGAGACATTTTTCGGCATCGAACAGCCGGCAGCCGACGCTCGTCCAATAGATTTCGCCGGTATCTTCGTCCTCCAGCTTCGACAGGCAGCATTTGCCGCAGCCGTCGCAGAGTGATTCCCACTCGGCCGGGGTCATCGCCTCAAGCGTCTTGGTTTTCCAGAACGGTGCGGTCATGCGGCTGGATTTGGCCCTCCCCGGCCTTCCGGTCAAGCACCGCTGTCACAGTGACCCAGTATCAACATTAGAAAAACACGAAATTGCCTTCAAAAGGCCGGCCAGGCATCCTTGGTTGGCGCCAATGCCTGACGGAACCAATTGCGGCTGATCAAAGTTTGGGCAGGGATGGGACCCCACAAGGAGACAATGAGATGAAACGCCAACCACGGATTCTGGCAGGTACGGCAATCGGCCTGCTTATGGCATCCGCGCCGTTGGGCGCGTATCCGCTGCAGGGGAATGCCCCTTTTTTCGGCGCGCCGCTGATTCTGGCACAAGCTTCTTGCGCCGAGGGCGAATCGGCGGAAGCCTGCGCCCAGAAGCAGGGGCAACCCAGCAAGAAGAAGAAGCAGGCCCAGCCTGCTGAGGGCGAGCAGCCGGCACAGTCCGAGCAGCAGAAGCCTCACAAGAAGCAGCAGCAAAGCGAGACGGCCCCGACCGAGCAGGCCGCCCCCGAGCAGCAGCAACCGCGCAAGAAGAAGCTCAATCAGCAGCAACAGAGCGAGACCGCTCCGGCCGAGCAGGCCGCCCCCGAGCAGCAGCAACCGCGCAAGAAGAAGCTCAATCAGCAGCAGCAGAGCGAGACGGCCCCGGCCGAGCAGGCCGCCCCGGAGCAGCAGCAGCAACTGCGCAAGAAGAAGCTCAATCAGCAGCAGCAGAGCGAGACCGCTCCGGCCGAGCAGGCCGCCCCCGAGCAGCAGCAACTGCGCAAGAAGAAGCTCAATCAGCTGCAGCAGCAAGGCGAGACGGCCCCGGCCGAGCAGGCGACCCCCGACCAGCAGCAGCAACTGCGCAAGAAGAAGCTCAATCAGCTGCAGCAAGGCGAAACGGCCCCGGCCGAGCAGGCGACCCCCGACCAGCAGCAACAACTGCGCAAGAAGAAGCTCAATCAGCCGCAGGAAGCCGCGCCTGCGGAGCAGCCGTCAGAGCAACAGCCGGCAAATGACAACCAGCCCGGAAAGAAACGCAAACAGGCCCAGCAGCCTGCCGAGCAAGGCCAGACCCCTGCCGAACAGGCCCCCGCGGGCCAAGGCTCTCGCAAGCTCAAGCCGTTGCCGGTTCCGGGAACCGAGCAGGCGCCGGCCGGAACCGAGCAGGCGCCGGCTCAGGAGGAACAGCCTTCGAACCAGAACAAGAGGCAAGCCAAGAAACCGCTGACGGAGCAGCCCGCAACGGGGCAGCAGCAGCCTGCCACGGGCGAACAGCCTGCCAATAACAATCAGCCTGCGGCCGGCGGCAATGCCGCGCAAGGCGAAGCTCCCGCCAACCCGAACGAGGCGCCTCTCCTCGACAGCCAGAAGGATGTCTTGCGCAGGCACAAGGGCCGCCAGCCGGCCGGCCAGAACGAGACCGGCCAGGTCGAGCAAGGCGGCAACCAGGCCGGGCAGCAAGGTGGCCAGCAGGCCGAGAAGCAGGCTCCCGTCAACCAGGGTCCGCCGCCCACCGACGACAAGACGGCGCAGCAGGCGATCCAGCCTGAAAAGATCGTTCCTGCCACCGAGGAAAAAGGCAAGCGCGTCGACCTCACGCCCCAGGAAGTTGTGCGCGAGCGGCAACGGCCGCAGGGCGCGGACGTGGTGAAGCAGCTCGGCGACCGCGTGATCCTCCAGTTCAACAACCAGACGTTCGTGGAAAGCAACGAGGCTCCTCGCATCACGCGCGGCGCCAGGGACGTCTACTACGAGGATCTTTCGGGCGGTCGCACCCGCGAAATCGTCGAGCGCGATAACGGCATCCAGATCGTCACCATCCGCAACCGCAATGGCGACGTCATCAGGCGATCGCGCATCATGCCGGATGGCCACGAATATGTGCTGAGCTATGTCGACGAGCGCTACTACAACGATGTCGACGAGTGGCGCGATCCGGGCGAGGACCTGCCGCCGATGCGCCTCGACATCCCGCGCCGGGAATACATCCTCGATTCGGAGGATGTGGAGAGCCCCGACGACTACTACACCTTCCTGGAGCAGCCGCCGGTGGAAAGGGTGCAGCGCCTCTACTCGATCGACGAGGTCAAGCGCTCGGCCCGCGTGCGCGACATCGCCCGTCGCATCGATCTCGACACGCTGAACTTCGATTTCGGCTCGGCCACGATCTCCGATACCGAGGTGCAGAAGCTCGATGGCGTCGCCAGCGCCATGGAGAAGCTGCTCAAGAAGAACCCGGCGGAGACGTTCCTGATCGAAGGCCATACCGACGCCGTCGGCACGCCGGAGGCGAACCTCGCCCTGTCGGATCGGCGCGCCGAGGCGGTGGCCGAAGCGCTCACCAACGCTTTCGGCATCCCGGCCGAGAACCTGACGACGCAGGGCTATGGCGAGCAGTATCTCAAGGTGAATACGCCTGGACCGAACCGCGAGAACCGCCGCGTCGCCATCCGTCGCATCACCTCGCTTGTGGCGCCGGTGGCGAGCAATGAGCAGTGATTGATGCATGTCGCCCAAAAACTGGCAGCGGTTTTGGGCGATATGCATAAACAGCGCGTCGCCTGAATCCGTTTCAGCGCGACGCGCTTTGAAATAGAGGACGAGGGCCTGCCCGGATACGGACAGGCCCTCTCCTTGAAAAATTCAAGAAGAATTGTCCCGCTTGCCCCGCCATACTCATTGAATCGCCGCATTGCGGCACCCAGATTCAATGCAGGGCGTTCCCTGCCCTGTCCCGACTCCAGCGGGACACATGGCCCCGCCGGGTCCCCCTCTCCGGCGGGGCTTTTTTGTCTTGAAAAGCGAGTCCGCCCGCCCGAAATACGCCGGGCACTTACGGCTATTCCAGGAAAAGTGCGCAGCGGTTTTCCGTCCGGAATTGCCTGAAGACAGAAGCTAAAGCGAAACCCGCCCGGAGCATCTCATGAAGCGTCTCGAACTCGCCATCGAATCCGTCATCCTCGCTTCGCGCTGGCTGCTGGTCGCCTTCTATCTCGGGCTCGGCGTGGCGCTCGCGACTTATGCGCTGTCCTTCGGCAAGAAGCTCTACGAATTCGTGCTCAACGCCTTCGCGCTCGGCGACACCGATACCATTCTGAAGATGCTCGGCCTTATCGACGCCGCCCTTGTCGCCTCGCTGGTAGTGATGGTGATCATTTCGGGCTACGAGAATTTCGTCAGCCGCTTCGACGAGAAGGATGCCGGCGTCCACTGGCTGGGCACGATCGATGTCGGCTCGCTGAAGGTCAAGGTCGCCTCGACCATCGTGGCGATCTCCTCCATCCACCTGCTGCAGGTGTTCCTCAACCACGCCTCCTACACCACGGATCAGCTCATGTGGCTGACCATCATGCATCTGGCCTTCGTGTTTTCGGCATTGATGCTTGCCTATATCGACCGGGTGATGGCGCTGGCGAAGGGCAAGTAGGCCGCAGAGTAAACTACTCCTGGCCTTGTCAGCAGCAGGGCGCGTTGATACCATCTATTGGTATTGGAGGCTTCGCAATGTCCAAAAACACCTCGGTCACTCTCGGCGATCAGTACGACGCCTTCATCCGCCGGCAGATCGAGAAAGGGCGCTTCGGTTCGGCGAGCGAAATCGTTCGCGCGGGTCTTCGTCTCCTTGAAGAACAGGAATTGAAGCTTGAGCAGCTCCGTGCCGCAATCGACGAAGGAGATCTGTCGGGCAGCCCCGAACCATTCGACATCGAGGCGTTTCTCAAGTCCAAGAAACATGGATGAAACGAACGGTTCGGTTCTCGCCGAAGGCCAATGCGGATCTCAACGGTATTTGGGATTATTCGCTGAACCAATGGGGCGAAGAGCGGGCCGAGGCTTACATCCGCTCGATCCATTCCGTGATCACTTTGATAGACCGGTTTCCGGCAATAGCCCGGAACGCCTCAGATATCCGACCTGGCCTGCTGAAATATGCCGTCGGCTCTCACGTCGTGTATCTGCGCATGAATGAGCAATCCATCGACGTTGTGCGTATTTTGCATCAACAAATGGACTATCCTAGGCACCTTTAGAACGTTCGCGCGATCTTCGTATCCGAATTGGCGAACACCTCGTCCGGCACGAAGAAGTCGCCGGCCAGCGGTCCCTTGGCACCCGGCGCATAGATCGAGAAATCCGTGACGCCTTCGGCGCGCAGCACCTCTTCGTCGATATAGAAATTGCCGGTCGCCTCGCGGGACGGCCGCAGGAAGATCGCGTGTGCCGCATCGGCCATGATATCGGGCGAGCGGCTCATCGCCGCCACCGTCGCGCCGCCCAGAAGATTGCGCACCGCGGCCGTATCGATGGTCGAGATCGGCCACAGCGAATTGACGGCGATGCCGGCTCCGGCGAACTCGGCGCTCATGCCAAGCGTGCACATCGACATGCCGAACTTGGCCATGGTGTAGGCGACATGGTTCTTGAACCACTTGGCCCTCATGTCGAGCGGCGGCGCCAGATTGAGGATGTGAGGGTTCCCGGCCAGCTTCAGGTGCGGAATGCACAGTTTTGAGACCAGGAAGGTGCCGCGCGTGTTGATCTGGTGCATCAGGTCGTAGCGCTTCATGTCTGTCTCCAGCGTGCCGGTGACCTGGATGGCGCTGGCATTGTTGACGCAGATGTCGATGCCGCCGAACCGCTCGACCGTCTTGGCCACCGCATCGGCGACCTGCCCCTCCTCGCGGATGTCGCAGATCACCGGCAGCGCCTTGCCGCCGGCCTTTTCGATCTCTTCGGCCGCGCTGTAGATCGTGCCCGGCAGTTTCGGGTGCGGCTCCGCGGTCTTGGCCGCGATCGTCACGTTGGCGCCGTCGCGCGCCGCGCGCAGCGCGATCGCCAGCCCGATGCCGCGCGATCCGCCCGAGATGAACAGCGTCTTTCCCTTGAGCGACATCCTTAGCCTCCCTCTGCGATGCGAGAGGCAAATTGCGCGGCGGACGAGCGTGGCGCAAGTCCCAACGCCGTCAGAGCGAGCTTACGCAGCGTCGTCCAGAAAAACGGGAGCCGGGCCCCAAGTTTAGACCAGCACCAACCCTTGCCGCATGGCGATGGCAATCGCATCGGTACGGTTGGCAGCGCCGAGCTTGATCAGGATCGCGGCAACGTGGAACTTCGCCGTGTGCACCGAAATGTTGAGCCGCCTTGCGATCACCTTGTTGGGCGCGCCTTCCGCCAGCAGCGCCAGCACTTCCGCCTCGCGCGGCGACAGCGTCGCGCGCGGCTGGTTTTCGTCGGGCGCCTCGTCCTCGGACAACTCCTCGTGGAAATCGCCATGGGCGACGGCCTCCGACGGCCCTGCCCTGCTGACGCGATAGCCGGACGCCGCTAACCGTGCCGCGGCAGCAATCAGCAGGCTGTCGGCCGACGCCGGCAGCACGGCAAGCACGTTGCCGGCCAACCGCTCGCCGCCGGCACGCCGGGAAAGCAGGACGATGGGCGTGGCCGAGCCGATGGCGCGGTTTTCCAATGCCGCCTCATCGATCACGGCGACATCCGCCGCTTGGCTCGCGCTGCTTCCAGCGAGCGTGGGCAGCAGATCCTCGCTCGCCGCAAGCGCGTCGGCCAAATGCTCGGCGCGCGCCGCGTCGCCGAGCGCGATCAGCACCGTCAGCCGGTGGGCTGCCGGCTCCGATCTCGCGATTGCTCGTGCCGCGCTCTCCGCCATCGGCCCTCTCAGCTCAACGGCTTTTCGCCGATGGTGACCGAAACATCGCGCTCAGCGCCGCCACTCAAGATGCCGAGCGTCACGGTCGTCCCGGCGCTGTCCGGCCCGAGCTTGCGGATCAGCTCGCGCGGTCCATGCACGGCCTCGCCGTTCCAGGCGACGATGATATCGCCGACATGAAGCCCGGCGGCTTTCGCCGGGCCGCTGTCGTCGAGGCTCATCACCATGGCGCCCTGCGTGTCGCCGCTGCGGATCGGATGCAGCCCGGCGCCGAGATAGCCGCGCGCGACATGGCCCTTCTCGCGCAGCGTCGCCACCGCGCGGTCGATCGTCTCGTAAGGCATGACCAGCACCCGCCGGCGCGGCCCGAACAAAAGCATGCCGATCAGGCCGCCCTTGGCATCGAGCACCGGACCGCCTTCGAAGCGGCCGCCGGTGTTGATGGCGAGATTGATGCGCCGGTCGATGGTGCCGCCGCGCATCGAGCGCCAGGCGGGGCCGACCTCGCCGACGGTGCCGGACACGGCAAGCGCTGTGCCTTCGCTGTTGCCGACCGCAATCGCCACATGGCCGGGGCGCACGGCAGCGGCCTGAGCCAATTGCGGCAGGCCGGCCGGGGCGGATGCCGGCTTCAGCAGGGCGACGCCCGTCGAAGGATCGCGCCCGACCAGCTCGGCTTTCACGGTTTCGCCCGAGGCCAGCGTCAGCTCGATCTCCTCACCGGCCTCGACCGCTTCCTCGGCGGCGACGAAGAAGCCGTCCCGCCAGTGGAAGGCGCTCGCGGTGCGATGGTGATGGGTGGTGAAGCTCGCCACCGCCGGCGCGGCAGCCGCCGCGACATCGGCAATCGCGTCGGAAAATGCGCTGAGGTTGAAGCTGCTCATATCAATCATCTCCTGGGTTCTGTGACCCAGATATCGCTCGACGGCGGGCACCGGTACTCGCCTGACGGCTAGTCGGCCGCCGGACTGGCCATGTGGTCAGGTCGCGGCATTCGCCGCCGCTCCGCACATATAGGCATCATTCCGCCTGATCACACGGGAGCCCTGCCATGGCCTTTGCCGCCGAAAAAATCCAATCGGATGACGCCCTGCTCGACGCCTATTCGGCGACGGTCGCCGACGCGGTCGACCGCATCGGTCCGGCCGTCTGCCGCATCGAGCGCATCGGCGGCGCCGGCGGCCATGGCTCGGGCTTTGTGATCGCTCAGGACGGACTGGTCGTCACCAATTTCCATGTCGTCGGCGACGCGCGCGGCGTTCGCGTCACGATGCCCGATGGCGCTTCGCGCGAAGGTCGCGTGCTTGGCCGCGATCCCGACACCGACATCGCGCTGGTGCGCGCCGACGGCAGCTTCGCCGACGTCGCGCCGCTCGGCGATTCCAAGCGTCTCAGGCGTGGCCAGATCGCGGTTGCCATCGGCAATCCGCTCGGCTTCGAATGGACCGTCACCGCCGGCGTCGTCTCGGCTCTAGGCCGCTCGATGCGCGCCTCGACGGGGCGGCTGATCGACGACGTCATCCAGACGGATGCCGCGCTCAACCCCGGCAATTCCGGCGGGCCGCTGGTGTCGTCGGCGGGCGAGGTGATCGGCGTCAACACCGCCATGATCCACGGCGCGCAAGGCATCGCTTTCGCGGTCGCCTCCAACACGGCCAATTTCGTCATCTCCGAAATCATCCGCTTCGGGCGCGTGCGCCGTGCCTTCATCGGCGTTTCGGCCGACACCACCAACCTGCCGCGCCGAGCGGCATTGCTCTCGCAGGTGTCTACCAACACGGCCGTGCGCCTGCGCAGTGTGGAGAAGAACGGCCCTGCCGCGAAGGCCGGCCTGAAGGAAGGCGACATCATCGCCGCCATCGATGGTCGGCCGGTCACCGGCGTCGACGATCTCGTGCGCTTGCTAGACGCCGAGCGCATCGGCCGCGAAACGCTCTGCACCGTCGTGCGCCGCACCGGCGTCAGCCAGGTGGTTGTAACGCCTGTGGCGCGAAGCTGATTTCTATCGCGGCCTGACGATCCGCCGGCGGGCGCGTCGCGTGTGGTTATCGCGCGGTGCTGACGGCGCTCATTTGACCGCTTGTCTCCGGCACCTGCTCCGTCCAAACGCCCGGCTCAGTCTCGTGGAAGCAGCCGAGCTGGCGTTTGAACTCGTCGATCAGCCAGGACGCGGCAGGCTTTGGGCTGCGATCGGTGCGGTGCATGGCATAGAGCGGCGAACGCACCTCGCGATAGGGCTCCAGATTGAGCTCGACCAGCCGGCCACTGGCGAGGTCGTCGGCAATCAGCCAGCGCGGCAGGCCGCCCCAGCCCAAGCCCTCGCGCATCAGCGCATGCTTGGTGCGCACATCCGTCAGCCGCCAGGTGCGATAGGCAAAGACGCCATAGTCGCGTCCGCGCGTCCGCTCCGACTGGTCGGTGACAACAAGCTGGATATGCTCGCGCAGATCCTCGACGGCGATAGGGCCTGGCAGTTTCGCCAGCGGATGGTCGGGTGCCGCCGCCGGCACCAGCGAGGTGAAGCCGATGCGCAGCAGATTGACGTCGGCCTCGCCTATCAGCCCGCCGAAGCCGAGGTCCACTTGGCCATCGACCACCTGGTCGACGATCAGGCCGAGCGAGCCGATAAGGAGCCGCAGCATCACCGCCGGGAACTGCGCCTCGAAGGCCTTCAGCACCCGCACCAGTGTCGGCGAAGGCAGCATCACGTCGACCGATATCGCCACTTCCGCCTCCAGCCCCTGCCGGTAGCCATCGGCGCGCGAGCGGATGCGCTGCAACACGCCGATCATGCGTCTTGCGTCCTCCAGCATGGCCTTGCCGACATCGGTGAGCTGCGGCTCGCGCACGCCTTCGCGCTCGAACAGTTTCAGGCCGAGCTGCGCTTCGAGATTGGCGATGCCGTAGCTCACCACCGACTGCGCCCGATTGAGCTTGCGCCCTGCGGCTGAGAAGCTGCCGGTGTCGGCCACCGCTATGAGTATCTGAAGCTGATCGAGCGTCGGATTCGGCTGCATGACCAATCCATATTATAGATGGATACCATGAAAATTATACCAGTTTTCCAGATAGAACGGCAATCCCATATTGGCGGAGAAGTTCAAATCCAACCCTAAGGGGACACCGCCATGTCTATTCTGCTTGTTACCTCCAGCCCGCGCGGCGCTGCTTCGCACTCGACTCGTGTCGCCACCGATCTGGCGCAAAAACTGCTTGCCGCCGACCCGTCGGCCAAGCTGGTCGTGCGCGACCTCGTCGCCAACCCACTGCCGCATATCGACCCCGACTATGCGACCGGCATCTACACGCCCGCCGAGGCGCGCAGCCAGCGCCAGGCCGAGGTGGTCGGCGTGTCCGACGCCGTGCTTGAAGAGCTGTTTGCGGCTGACACGATCATCCTCGCCACCGGCTTCATCAACTTCAACATCTCCTCGACGCTGAAGTCGTGGATCGACCACGTCGCCCGTTCGGGCAAGACCTTCGCCTATGGCGCGAACGGCCCGAAGGGTCTCGTCACCGGCAAGAAGGTTTATATCGTGCTCGCTTCCGGCGGCATCTATTCGGAGGGCGCCGCGGTGCAGATGGACCACGCCGTCCCGTATTTGCGTAGCGTGCTCGCCTTCCTGGGCATGACCGACGTCGAGGTCATCCGCGTCGAGGGCGTCGGCATGGGCGCCGACGCGGTCGCCGCCGCGCTCGCCAAGGCGACAGCGAAGGTCGACGCCATCGCTGCCGCCAGTGCCGACCAGGCCGAGATTGCGGCATAGCTTAACCCGCAAGACGGAAAAGGCAGGCGCCGGTCGGCGCCTGCCTTTTGATGTTTGGAATACTTCCAAAAAGCTGGCCAATCTTCAGCCGAACAGCCTCTCGCCCTGCTCGTCGATCAACTGAATGCCTTTCTTGATCGAGATGTCGACGGCATCGTCCAGCCCGGCGAAACGGTCGGCACGGATGAAGCGGTGCTCCTTCATCACGCCGTCCACTTCCTTCGAGACGACGCCGCAGGTCTGGTACTGGCCGTCCGCTTTGTAAGGCGTGGCGCTGATCAGGAATCCCTTGTGCTCGACCTGCTTTGCCGGCTTGGCAGATCCGGGCTCGCTTGCCTCGCCGCCACCGCCGCCGAAAAGACGTTTCAGAAAAGACATAGCGCATCCTCCAACGGCAATCGTCGTGAATCACATAGCGCGCTGCAGGACGATTTTCACTAAGCATGATCCCGAAAAGTGCGCCGCGGTCTTCGGAAAGGATCATGCTCAAACAAAAAGCTAAAGCGAGATGACATTTCCAAGAAAGGTCATCCCGCTTTTGCGGTCTTTTGTTGAACGGGCAATAGCTCCTTCGAAACCAGCCGCTATACTCGGCGCGACAGCGCCTCGAGCGCTGCTGCGGCGTCTTCCAGGATGCTGATTGCCTCGGCCTGCTTGTCTTCCGGCGCATCGACGATATCGCTGAGTGCGGCGCGCAGCCGGTGGCGCAGCGCGCGGAAGCGGTCGCGCTTTTCATGGCGACCGCGCCGGCCGCCGTCCTCGCTGTCGTCGTTCCAGCCGAACCAGTCGCGCGCCTTGGCCATCTTGCGGCCGAAACGCTCGAGATGGTCGAGCACGTGATCGATCATCTCGCGGTTTTCCTCGAGATGCGCCCTGCCTGCCTCGGTGATCGAAAACACCTTCTTGTTGCCTTCGCTGGACGAGACGGCATAGCCCGCCTCTTCGAGGAAGGTGAGCGTCGGATAGACCACGCCCGGGCTCGGGCTGTAGATGCCGCGGGTGCGCTCCTCCAGCGCCTTGATGATGTCGTAGCCGTGGCGCGGCGCCTCGGCCAGAAGCGACAGCGTGATCAGCTTCAGATCGCCGTCGGCCAGCATGCGGCCGGCGCGGAACATGTCGCCCGGGCCGCCGCGCCCGCCGCCGCGCATGCCGTGCCCGAACGGTCCGAAGCCGCCGCCGCGGCCGCCGAAGCGGCCAGCCATATGCATGAACATGCGTTCGCCGAAATGGTTGTGTCTGTGCATGGATTGCTCCTTGAGTTATGTCTTACGATATATCTCACTTACGTCGCGACGCTCGCCGCGTCAAGATATATCTTACGATGTATCTGAAACTGCCGCCAGCCGGATTGATTTCGTGGGACGGGGCGCTAGAACCGCTCGCGAGGGTCCCCGACCGCTCCGAACGCATTCCGGCCCTTTCGCATGGAGAGGACGCAGTCGAAACCTTGCTACCAGCGGCCCTTGCGCCGGTTCCAGGCGTAGAGCAGGTCGGCGAAGCGGTCATAGGCAAAGCGCGTCAGCGGCAGCGCGATCGCGTTGCCGAAGAGTGCCGCCAGCCAGCCTTCGCCCGGCGTCATCCGCCAGACTGCGATCGCAACGTCGGCGCCGACCAGCAGCCTGCCCCCGGCGTCGGTCGCATGCAGCCGGCGCCGAATGTCCTCCAGCGAGGTGCCGTATCCGGCCAGCACCGCCGGCTCGGCATTGATGTCCCGGAACTCGATGCGGCCGGCTTTGACCGCTTCAATCAGCCGCCGCCTCTGGCGCCTGATGCCGGCATCGCAAACCGGGCAGCGCGTGTTGTACCAGACCGTCAGCAGGGGCACGGACATGCCAAGACTATCTGATGCGCCGCCGCGCTCCGCAACACCATGCCCACGCTCCCGCCGACTGTTTATCCCAGTGAACTGATGATCTCGCGATAGGCGAATTCCGGGAACGCCTTCAGCGTCCGCGTCCTGACATTGCCGCCCGACGACAGCATCAGCGCGAATCGGGCGAGCACAGCATCGTCCGGCGCTTCGACAATGGCGACCATGTCGCATTCGCCCATGGTCAGATAGAATGCCTTGAACGATCCGCCCATCTCCCCCAGCAGCTTCTTGGCGGCGTCGAGCCGCTTCGGCGACTCCCGCACATTCCTGGCACCCGCCTCGGTCCAGTTGATAAGCATGATGTAGGTTGTCATGGCACACCTCCCTCCGGTGCCACGGAGCGCGACGCCCGGCCGTTACGGCCGGCGCCGGGGCGGGCATCCGGCTTGTCGCCCACAAATGCGTCCGACCCCGAAATTAAACTCCTGTCGAGCAGCCCCGGCAAGGCGATGCGGCGGCTGGAGACGCAAAAAAGGGCGCACAAGGCGCCCTTCGATTTGCCGTCTGATTTTCGGCTCAGCTGTCGAGGAAGCTTCTGAGCTTACGCGAGCGGCTCGGATGCTTGAGCTTGCGCAGCGCCTTGGCCTCGATCTGCCGAATGCGCTCGCGCGTCACCGAGAACTGCTGGCCGACCTCTTCCAGCGTGTGGTCGGTGTTCATGCCGATGCCGAAGCGCATTCTGAGAACGCGCTCCTCGCGCGGCGTCAGCGAGGCGAGCACACGCGTCGTCGTCTCGCGCAGATTGGCCTGGATCGCTGCATCGATCGGCAGGATCGCCATCTTGTCCTCGATGAAATCGCCGAGATGCGAATCCTCCTCGTCGCCGACCGGCGTTTCGAGTGAGATCGGCTCCTTGGCGATCTTCAGCACCTTGCGCACCTTTTCCAGCGGCATGGCGAGCTTCTCGGCCAGTTCCTCCGGCGTCGGCTCGCGGCCGATCTCGTGCAGCATCTGGCGCGAGGTGCGCACGATCTTGTTGATCGTCTCGATCATGTGCACCGGAATGCGGATGGTGCGCGCCTGATCGGCGATCGAACGGGTGATCGCCTGCCGGATCCACCACGTGGCATAGGTCGAGAACTTGTAGCCGCGGCGGTACTCAAATTTGTCGACCGCCTTCATCAGGCCGATATTGCCTTCCTGGATCAGGTCGAGGAACTGCAGGCCGCGGTTGGTGTACTTCTTGGCGATCGAGATGACGAGGCGAAGGTTCGCCTCGACCATTTCCTTCTTGGCGATCGCGGCCTCGCGCTCGCCCTTTTGCACCTGATTGACGATCTTGCGGAATTCCAGGATCGAGATCGCCGTCTCGGTGGCGAGGCTCTGGATCTCGGAGCGCAGCTCCTTGATCGCGTCCTTCTCGTTCTTGGTGAATTCCTTCCAGCCGCGCGAGGTGAGATTCGCGATCGAGCGCATCCAATTCGGATCGAGCTCCGAGCCCTGATACTCCTTGAGGAATTCCTCGCGGCGCACGCCATAGCTCTCGGCAAGGCGCAGCAGCTTGCCTTCGTTCTGCACTAGGCGCTTGTTGATGTCGTAGAGCTGCTCGACCAGCGCCTCGATGCGCGCGGTGTTGAGCGACAGCGACTTCACCGCCTTGATCAGCTGGTCCTTCAGCTCCTTCAGCCGGCGATCCTGGCTGGGCGAGAGCGTGCCGGCAGCGGCAAGACGGTTCTCGACCTGCTGGTCCTGCAGCTTCCTGAGCTTCTTGTAGGTGTCGGCGATGACGTCGAGCGTCTCCATCACCTGCGGGCGTAGTTCCGCTTCCATAGCGGCGAGCGACAGGCTCGCCTCGTCCTCGTCGTCTTCCTCTTCCTCCAGCCCGCGCGTGTCGCCGCCGACATTGGTGATGTCGTCCTCTTCGTCGCGCGCCGCCGCGCGGCCGCGCGGCTTTTCCTCGGGCTTGGGCGCGTCCTCGATGCGTTCGACGACCGGCGCCTGCTTGGCCTCGGGACCGGCATAGGTCGCCTCGAGATCGATGATCTCGCGCAGCAGGATCTTCGATTCGTTGAGCTCATCGCGCCAGATGATGATGGCCTGGAAGGTGAGCGGACTTTCGCACAGGCCTGCGATCATCGTCTCGCGGCCGGCCTCGATGCGCTTGGCGATCGCGATTTCGCCCTCGCGGGACAGAAGCTCCACCGAACCCATCTCGCGCAGATACATGCGCACCGGGTCGTCGGTGCGGTCGGTCGGCTCTTTCTTGGCGGTCGTGGTGGCGACGGCGGTGCCGGTCTGCTCGGCAAGCTCGTTGGCGTCCTCGTCGGAATCGCCGCCCGAGTCGGCTGCTTCCGCCTCCTCGCCCTGCTCGTCGTCCTCGACGACGTTGATGCCCATGTCGGACAGCATGGCCATAGTGTCCTCGATCTGCTCGGAGGTCACTTCCTCCGAGGGCAGCACCGAGTTCAGCTCGTCCATGGTCACATAGCCGCGCTTCTTGGCGGCCTTGATCATCTTCTTGACAGCATCATCGGAAAGGTCGAGCAAAGGGCCATCGGTGGCGCCCTCACGTTCGGTCTCGACCTCTTCCTTTTCCTTTGTCGCCATTCTTTGTCGTCTCCAAGCGGCTGAATATCGAAGCCGCGTAAGCTACCCGACCGGTCATACCGGATGCGCTCGCACCAGAACGCTTCTTACCGGGCCAGTAACCGCATCTCTCGTTAAGTCCAGATTAACCCTGGTATCTGTGGCAGGCCTTTTGCCTGTCCAGTCACCAGCACCTCACATCGCTCAAAATTTCCCGCCGACGCCGGGGCACGGTTAACGTTTCGAATCGTCCTGATTCCGCCAATCTGCCAGAAGGTCAAGCGCTCTGGCATGATTCGCATGAAAAAAGCGAATCAATTACCCAACTTAGAGGCGTCGATTCGACGCGCCTTGAGCGTTTCCACTTCATTTTGGGGCCGGTCCGGACCTAAACGCGCCCAGCCCTGCCCGACGAAACGCCGAACCCTTCGATCAGCGCTTCCGTTGCCTGTACATCGTTGAATTGCGCCTGAATCTCGACGAGATGCCGGAAATTTTCATCCGAAGGGTCTGCATCGAGCGCCGCCTGCGCCTGTTTCAGCTCTCTATGTAAGGTGCGCGCGCTGCGCTGCAAGTGTAGCGCTTGGTTGAAGGCGTCGCGGGCATCGTCGAGCCCCGCGGTTTCGAGCGCCGGCCACTGCCGCGCCCGCTTGATCAGCGCCACCGCGCGCTCCCAGATGTCGCCGCATCCGGCGCGCTCGATGGTGGCGATGACCGCGTCGCGGTCGTCGGCGGCGTCATGCGCCATCGCGTCGAGGATGGCGGCGTGCAGCCGCCTGAGATCCGAATTGGCGAGGTCGAGGAATTCGACATGGGCGAAATTCTCGTCGATCAGCGCCGGGTGATTGATCAGCGCCACGATGATGGTCGCCTCGCGCACTGACAAGGCTTCGCCGGTCCGCTTGACCAGCGCCGAGCGGCCGAGGCTTTCGGTGATCGCGGCGCGCCCGCCGGCAGCGCCCCGGCCGAACGCCCCAGCTGGCGCCGAACCCCTGCCGCGCTCGCCCGGTCGGCCATCGGAGCGGCCCCCTTGTTGGCCTTGCCGCGCGGCGCGCTGCGAGCCGAAGAAGCTCAGCTCCCGCTCGCGCATCTCCTGCTGATAGTGGTAGCGCGTGCTCTCGTCGCGGATGCGGCTGGTGATCTCACGCAGCCTCTTGCCGAGTTCGGCGCGGCGCTCCGGCGTGTCGAAGACGCCACCGGCGGTCTCTCGCATCCACAACAGATCTGCCAGTGGCCGTGCTTCCGAAAGTACCGCGCGGAATGCGTCCGGCCCGTCGGCCTTGACCAGATCGTCCGGGTCCTTGCCTTCCGGCAGTAGTGCGAAATGCGCCGAGCGCCCGGGCTGGACCGCCGGAAGCGCCAAGTCGGCGGCGCGCCATGCCGCCTTCAGTCCGGCCTGGTCGCCGTCGAAGCAAAGCACCGGCTCGGGTGCCATGCGCCACAGAAGCTCGAGCTGGTTTTCGGTCAGCGCCGTGCCGAGCGGCGCCACGGCGTTCTCGAAGCCGGCCTGCGCCAGGGCGATCACGTCCATATAGCCTTCGACGGCAATCACCGTGCCGCCCTTGGCCACCGCCTTGCGGGCACGGGCGAAATTGTAGAGCACGTTGCCCTTGTGAAAGAGCTCGGTCTCCGGCGAGTTCATGTACTTGGCCAAAGCGTCCGGCGCCAGCGCCCGCCCGCCGAAGGCGATGATCCTGCCGCGCGAATCCGGGATCGGAAACATGATGCGGTCGCGGAACCAGTCGTAGGAGACCGGGATGTCGTCGCCATGCCGCACCAGCCCGCAGGCCTCGATGTCGGCCTTCGGCACGCCCTTGGCGGCGAGATATTCCTTCAGCGCGTTACGGCTGTCCGGCGCATAGCCGAGCCGGAAGGACTGCTGCGTCGCCGGCGTCAGGCCGCGGTCGCGCAGATAGGCGCGGGCTTTTGCCCCTTCCGGTCCCTGCAGGCGCTCCTGGAAGAAGACGGTCGCCATCTCCATGACGTCGGTCAGGCTGGCGCGTTCTTTCTCGCGCCGCTCCTGCGCTTCGTCGCGCACCGGCATCGGCACGCCGGCCATCCCGGCGATCTTTTCGACCGCTTCGGGGAAGCTCATGCCGTCGAGCTCGATCAGGAACCTGAAATGGTCGCCCGAGACAGAGCAGCCGAAGCAATGGTAGCGGCCCTTCTTGTCCTCGCAGTGGAAGGACGGGCTCTTCTCGCCATGGAACGGGCAGCAAGCCCAATAGTCGCCGCGCGACGTATTGGTCTTCTTCCTGTCCCAGGAGACGCGCTGGCCGATCACCGAGGAAATCGGCACGCGGTCGCGTATCTCGTCGAGGAAGGCGGGCGGAAAGCGCATCGGGAAAGGCTCGTTTGCCCTCCATATAATCGAGCCGCCCGGGCGCGACGACTCGTTAAGGTTGATCGTACCCGCTTTTTCACAGACAAAAAGAAGGCGGCCGCGCGGCCGCCTTCTCGTGTGTTCGGTTGTTGCCGGATCAGTGCGCGGCGATCGCGCCGAAGATGATGCCGGAGACGATGCCGACCAGCAGGCAATCGGTGCCGACGCGGATCCTTTGCCGCCGATCCGCTTCCGGCATGCAACCAATGGGCCTTCAATCCATTTCCGACACACGCCGTCGCGTGCCGGACGTCGATGGAATCGGGCAAAATTTATTATCCGGCTAAAATTGTTGTAGTAATCTCGGCCCTCGAAATGCTTGCGATTCGTGCCCATTTCCGCTCCTTCGCCGCCTCATTGCGAGGCCAGGCATGAGCGGTTCCGTCGTCCTGCTGCACCTCGCCGGTGCGGTGGCGCTGATGCTGTTTGCCACCCGCTTGGTGAAGACCGGCGTCGAGCGCGCCTATGGCGACGCGCTGCGCCACAAGCTGCGCGCCACCATGCGCAATCCGCTGATGGCGGTGCTCGCCGGCTGCGGTCTCGCGATCGCCTTGCAGAGTTCCACCGCCGTCACGCTGCTGGTCGGCTCCTTCGCCGGCGCCGGCATCGTATCGGGGGCCGCCGGGCAGCTTGCCGTGCGCGGCGCCGAGATCGGCTCGGCACTGGTGGTCAAGCTCCTGACCTTCGACCTGTCGCTACTGGTACCTGTCTGCCTCGTCGCCGGCACTGTCATGTTCATGGCTACAGAGCGGCGCGACTGGCGCCAGTTCGGCCGTATCCTGGTCGGCATCGGCCTGCTGCTGCTGTCGCTGGAGATGATCGGCCAGGCGTCGGAGCCGTTGCGCCAGAGCACGCTGATGCCGATGATCGTCAACTATTTCTCCGGCGATTTCGTCACCGCCTATCTTCTCGCCGCCCTGATCACCTGGCTGTTCCACTCTTCCATCGCCGCCGTGCTGTTGATGGTGACGCTGGCCGGCCGCGGCATCATCCCGCCGGAGCTCGGCATCGTGCTGGTGCTTGGCGTCAATCTCGGCTCGTCGATCATCGCGCCGCTGCTCACCCGCAATGCCGATCCTGGTGTCCGCGTCGTGCCGGTCGGGAACCTCTTGATGCGCGGCATGGGCTCGCTGATCATGCTGATCCTGTTCATGACGCTGAAACCGCCGGTCGGCTTTCTCGGCGCGACCGGGCCGGATCAGATCGTCAACGCCCATATCCTGTTCAACGTGATCATCCTGCTTGCCGGCCTGCCGCTCGCCGGCCTCGTCTATCGTGCGTCCGAAAGCATCGTGGCGCTCGGCGCGAAGCCCGAACCGGCGGCGGCGCTCGAAGTCGTCGAATTGTCGGCGCTGAACGAGAGCGCGCTCGACACGCCAAGCCAGGCGCTGGCCAACGCCACCCGCGAGGTGGTGCGGGTCTGCGAAACGGTCGAGATCATGCTGAAGCGGATCATCGAGCTTTACGAGAGCGCCGACAGCGACAAGATCAAGGCGCTCGCCGCGCTCGACGACCGTGTCGACAGGAAGCACGCGGCGATAAAGCTCTATCTCGCCAAGGTCACCAAGAACCGCCTCAGCGAGGACGAGGCGCTGCGCTGCCAGGAACTGATCGGCGCCTGCGTCAAGCTGGAGCAGGTCGGCGACATCATCGTGCGCAACATGCTGGTTCATGTCAGGAAGAAGCTGGAGCGCGGCCTGGAATTCACGCCGGAGGGCTGGCGCGAGCTCTTCGCCTTCCATGCCTCGGTGCTCGCCAATGCGCGGCTTGCCTTCAACGTGCTGGTGTCGCGCGACCCCGAAACGGCCCGCCAGCTGGTGCTGGAGAAGGATCTGCTGCGCGAGCGCGAGAAAGAGACAAGCGCAAGCCATTTCGTGCGGCTGCGCGACGGCACGGCCAAAAGCGTCGAGACCAGTTCCATCCATCTCGACACCATCCGCGACCTCAAGCAGATCAACTCGCTGCTGGCGTCGATCGCCTATCCCGTGCTCGAGGAGCGCGGAATGCTCGGCGACTCGCGGTTGAAGGCTGGCTAGGCGCAAGGTCAGGCCGCAACGATACAAGAATTAGTCTTTGCTCATCCTCGCCCTCGTCGGCTAAGGAACATCCGAGATCCACTGGGAGGATGACGTAGTCGATGGACACCCATTCGCGCAGCTTCATCAAGGCGCTTTCCTGGCGCGCCACCGGCACAGTCGACACGATGATCATTTCGCTTGTCGTGACCGGAAGCGTGAAGCTCGCTGCAGCCATCGGCGGGACGGAAGTCGTCACCAAGTCGCTGCTCTTTTACCTTCATGAGCGAGCATGGCTGAAAATCCCTTATGGCCGGAGCAAGAAGTTGGCCTCGCTGTCCGCTGCCGAGGCAAAGCTAGATCCGGTCAACAAAAGCTAAAGCGGCATCGACAATTTCTGCATTGCCGGCCGCGCGCATCCGTGGTTTGACGCGCTGCATTCCCCTTCAAGCCCTTGCGCCATGCTGCCGCTGATTGCCCTCTTCATTGCCGCCTTCGCCTTCGGCACCACCGAATTCGTCATCGCCGGCGTGCTGCCGGAGGTGGCGCAAGGCCTCGACGTTTCCGTGCCGACCGCAGGCTATCTCGTCTCCGGCTATGCCTGCGGCATTGCGATCGGCGGCCCGCTGCTGGCGCTTGCTACCACCAGAGTTCCGCGTAAGGCGCTGCTCGTCGGGCTCACCATCGCCTTCACCCTTGGCCAGGCTGCCTGCGCCCTGGCGCCTGACTTCACCGCGATGCTCCTGCTGCGCATCTTGGTCGCCGTGGCGCATGGCTGCTATTTCGGCGTCGCCATGGTGGTCGCGGTCGGCCTGGTGCGCGAGGACCAGCGCGGTCGAGCGGTGGCGGTCATTCTTTCGGGACTCACCGTCTCCAACGTCATCGGCGTGCCGGCCGGCACCGCGATCGGCGGTCTTTGGGGGTGGCGCGCGACCTTCTGGGTGATGGGCGCGCTGGGCGTCGTCGCGATTGCCGCCATGCTTGCGCTCTTGCCGCGCACGGCGGGCGCCGCCAACCGACCCGCCGGCCTGGCGCGCGAGGTGCGCGTGCTCGGCCGCCAGCAGGTCTGGACCTCGCTCATCCTCATGCTGATGCTGATGATCGGTCAGTTCGGCCTCTTCACCTACATCACGCCGACCCTGCTCGAAGTCACCGGCCTCGACGAAAGCCTGATCCCCTTTGTGCTGCTGCTCAACGGCGTCGGCGCCACGATCGGCGTTTTTCTCGGCGGCAGGCTTGCCGACTGGAAGCTGATGCCTTCGCTGATCGCCATGCTTTTCCTGCAGGCGCTTATGTTGGCCGTGATTTATGCCGTCAGCCCCTATCCGGTGCCGATGGTGATTGCCGTCGTTGTCTGGGGCGGGCTGAACTTCGCCATCGGCGCGCCGATCCAGACCCGCATCCTCGCCTGGACCGCGGACGCCTCGAACCTTGCCTCTTCGCTGATCCCGTCCGGCTTCAATGTCGGCATCGCGCTTGCCGCCTCGCTTGGCGCGGCGATGCTCAATGCCGGCCTCGGCTATCGCAGCCTGCCGGTCGCCGGCGCGCTCGCCATGCTGGTGGCCGTGGCTGTGGCGCTCGCCTCGCAGTCCTGGGAATGGCGCAGCCGCGCGACGCCGCCGTTGCCGGCGGCGGCCGAATAGAACGCCGTGGGCGCGCTGCCGGCCAGTCCCTCAGACCGTCCGCGGCGCGTATCCGGAGCCGCCGGCAAGGATCGACAGCAAGCTTCGAAGCCCCTCCTCCAGCCTTTCGCGGCTGGAAGCGGCGCCTAGCGCCAGGCGCAGGCCATCGGCAACGCCGGACACCACGGAGAACTCGTCCGCTGGGCTGATGGCCAGTCCGCGGCGCCGGGCCGCGTCGACAAGCTCCGACGAGCGCAAACGCCCCTCGAGCGGGTACCACAAATGCAGGCTCGTTTCCGCCGAGGCGAAACCCGAAGGCAGGATTTCGCGCGCGATCTTCTGCCTGGCTTGCGCTTCGGCACGCACGGCGGCGGTGATCTCGCGGGCCAATCCGCTTCGCACCCACTCGCAGGCGAGACCTGTCATCAGCGGCGGCGCCATCATCGTGGTGCCTCGGATTGCAGCGGCGATCCGCTCGATAGCTTCCGCGTCCGGCGCCGCCAGGAAAGCCGTGCGCAGGAAAGGCGAGATGCATTTCACCATCGTCGCGACATGGAAAGTCCGCTCCGGCGCGAGGGCGAGGAAGGCCGGCGGGGAAAAAGTCAGCAACGGGCTGTAGGGATCGTCCTCGACGATCGTCACGCCAAGCTTGCCCGCCATCCGCGCCAGGTCCCGGCGCCTGGCTTCCGGCACGGTGAGCGCGGTTGGATTGTGGAGCGTCGGGTTGAGGTACAGCACGCGCGCGTCACAGCGGCGCACCACCTCCTCAAGATCGTCCGGCAGCATGCCTTTGTCATCTGATTTGACGCCGGCGAGCTTGCGCCCTGTTGCCCGGGCAAGCGCAATCAGGCCCGGATAGGTCAGCGCGTCGGTGACGATCGTGTCGCCCTCGCGGGTCTGCGACAGGAGAACGGCTGCAAGCAGCGCCTGCGCGCCCGAACCGACGGCCACCCGGTCGACCGGCAGCCTGTCGCCGGTTGCGGAAAGCCATGCCGAGCCGGCGGCGCGTTCGGCGGGTGAGCCCGGACCCGGATGATAGGAAAGCAGCGCTTCCGCACTGGAGCGTCTGAGCAGCCCGTCGATGCCGGCGCGGATCAAGGCCGGCAGGCTGAGGCCGGCGGGCGCCGGCGGAATGTTCATGCCCAAGTCGAGGATAGGCTCTTCCGGCTCGCCGGGCGTGATGAAGGTGCCTCGACCCGCAGTTGCATCGATCAGGTTTCTGCGCCGGGCTTCGGTGAATGCCCTGGTGACGGTGGTCAGGTCGACACCCAGCAGTCGGGCGAGCTCCCGCTGGGGCGGCAGCCGGTCGCCCGGTTGCAGCCGGCCGCTCGAACGGGCATCCGCAAGGGCGTCGACGATCTTGAGATAAACCGGTCGCGGTCCAGCCTCCAAGACCGGAAGCCAACCGATATCGATCGCGTCGCTCACTATCGCCCCATACATTTTGTCGCATTGTATGCATACAAATATCATATATGTATGTACACGAGACCTCAAGGCCGACCTGACGCCACGCGAGGCCATCGGAGAGACCATCATGCAAGACCGTGCGCATTATCCACATCTGGTGCCCTGGCAGGTAGGGATCCGGGGCCGCTGTCCGCGCTGCGGCGAGGGTCGCCTGTTCGAGGGATTCCTGAAGCTGGCTCCGAAATGCGATGTCTGCGGGCTCGACTATTCCTTTGCCGATCCGGCGGACGGCCCTGCCTTCTTCGTCATCTGCTTTGCCTGCGTGCCGTCCGTCCTGTTCGCCGTCTGGGCACAGGTGACATTCGAGCCGTCCATGTGGTTCCACGCCTTCGTTTCGATCCCCATAATTCTGGCGACCTGCATCCCGCCGCTTAGGCCACTCAAGGGCTGGCTCGTGGCGAGCCAGTTCTATTACAAGGCCGAGGAAGGGCGGCTGGCCAAGCCTGGCGAATAGCGCACGGGTGCCGCTTGCCGGGACAAGGCAGACGTCTAAAGATCGATCCGGAATTTGAGGCTTTCGGCGCCGCCATA
This sequence comes from Mesorhizobium sp. ORS 3324, assembly GCA_000824825.2. GTDB lineage: Bacteria > Pseudomonadota > Alphaproteobacteria > Rhizobiales > Rhizobiaceae > Mesorhizobium. The sequence goes on along the minus strand of LM655179.1, from coordinate 13,387 downwards.
GGCGGCATCCTCGAAGAAGCGGCCGACCAGCCTGCCACCATTGGCTGTTATCACCTTGTGCGAAGCCGGGTTGTGCGGCTTGGCGGTGATCTCGACAAAATCGAGACCTACGGCCCTCGCCTCTTCCAGCATCAGCCGCAGCGCTTCGGTGGCGTAGCCGCGGCCTCGCTTCCACGGCACCACCGCGTAGCCGATATGGCCGAGCACATGCGAGGGCAGCGCGGACGTGCCCTTCTGCCAGCGAAAGCCGATCGAGCCGGCGGCCTCGCCGTCCCATATCCAGCGCCGGAATCCCGGCAGGCGCGGCACCTTGGTGCCGTCCGGCAAGGTGATGGGCGGGCCCTTCGCCTCAGGATCGTCAAGGCCGGCGAGGAAGGCGACAGGGTCCTCTTCGATGGCCGCGAGCTGCTCTCGCGTTGCTTCCAGCAGCCGCACATTGTCCGGCGACCAGCCGCGCTCCAGCGCCGCCTTGTAGGACGGCAGGTGCTCGAGCGCGGGCTTGACGATTTCGATCATGTTCCATGTCCCTGGCCGGCCCACAGCCATAGCCGCAGCATGGATCGGCCTCAAGCCGGCGCCGCCTGGAACTGAATCTTGCCCTTGTTCAGGAAGCATGTCTTGTCGAACAACGACAGATCGAGCGGGTTCGGCAGCCGGACGTCGCCAAGGTCGGGAAACGGCTTCGTCGACGGATCGTATGCCCGGTCGATCTGCGAGATGAAGACCAGCACCAGTCCGCTTTCGCGGGCAAAAGCCTTGAGCGCACGGACCTGAGCCATCAGCTCCGGATTTTCCCGCTTCTGGTCGAGCAGTTGCAGGTAGTCGATGACCGCAAGTGTTCCGCGAGGCGCCGTCCGCAGCCTGTCGATGATGTAGCCGGCGCTGATGGCGTCGGAATTGTCGAATTCGAAGAGGCCGTTGAAATCGGCCGGCTCGATCGCGATGGCGCGGAACCGGCCGAGGATGTCCGTGTGCGTGTATTCGAGGCTGAAGAAGACCGCCCGGCTGCCGGCCTTCATAGCCTCGACTGCAAGCTCGAGGCTCAGCAAGGTCTTGCCTTGGCCCGGCCGCGCGGCCACGAGCACCATGTCGCCAGGCTCGAGGCGTGCAAACAGATTTCCGGCGGGCTGAGCCTCGGCGGCCTTTGCCGCAAGCAGGCTCCAGCCGGCGAAGCCCTCTATGGCAGCGACGCGGTCGAGCGCCTGGTGAAGCGGGATGCCCTCCCCGCGGGACAACAGCCTGGCCTGGCGCTTCAGACGATAGACGGGTGCGGAAAGCCGCATTGAAAACCTCCTGGTGGGAGCAGTCATCGCAACCCCTCCTTATGCCTGGCGCTCGAACAGTCGGTTCGTTGATCGGATTGCCCGGCATAGACGATGCTTTCCCGCTGGAGGGAGGAGGCGTGGGCGCGCCGGAATCAGATGATAGCCCAAGGCCCCGTTCCGGAAAATCGCCGATGTCGCCCAGGTGCTGAAAAGCTCCAGCATCTCTGGCTGAACAAGAAGTGTTTCGCGGACGTGCCCGAGACCTTTTATGATCGCATCAAGGTGATTCACGGGTTGCGCTTCGAGAGAGGGGACCAGGCTGGTGCGGTTGAGATCTGTTCCGTTGGGCGCCGTCGTCGCCTTCGGCTTCCTTGTCGCAGCGACGGCCCTGACCATGTCGGCCCGATCTTTCGCGGCGTTGCGGTCCCCGGCCATTCCCGCCTGGCTGCAGGCCCATGTCGGCGAGGGTGACGGCCAGATTGCGCAAGTGGTTCTGGAACGGGCGCGCGCGCTTTACCTGAAAAAGCTGAGCGAAGGTTCCGTCAAAAACCCTTGCTATTTCGCCATGGACGCGACCCGTCCCGGCGATCTGGGTAATGGCGTGCTGGGACGCCGCTACTACGTCATCTGCGAGACCGAGCAGTCGTTCCGCGCGGTTTCGGCGGGCCATGGCGGCGGCCGCAACCTGAAGGGCGTCGCGGATTTCTCCAACGGCAGGCGCTGCGCGAAGAACTTCGGCAATGCGATGGATTCCGAGCTGACGGCCGGCGGCGCCTATATGACCGCCGACACGAAGACGTCGTTCAAGGGCTACTACCGCATCGGTGCAAAACAGGACGCGGTCTTCATGCGCGGCTTCGTGCAGTTCGACGGCGAGGGCGAAACCGCCAACGCCAGGCAGCGCGAGATCGGCGGGCACCCGGCCGCGCTGCTCAAGGGGATGTGCCTTCTGAAGAAGCCGAAGAGCTCCTATGCCGATCACGACGGCTACGTCCCGTTCGGCAAGCTGGTGAACTACGCCGGCGGCCGCAGCAACGGCTGCACAAGCTGGTCGCCGTCGGATGCCGAGCTGATCATGCCGATGATCAAGGACAATCCGACGACGCTCTACATTTATCCTGAATCGCGCGACATCGCGGCGATCGCTCAGAAAGCGGCGTCCAGACAATCGCCGTCGGGAGCCGGCCTTTATTGGAACGCGTCCTGCCTGAAGGAGATCGGCGCCCCGAAATTCTGGCCGAAGAAGACGCTGGAGCCGGTCATCGCGCAGTACAAGAAGGATCACCCGCTGCCGCCACCGCAGCCGGTGCCGATCTGCAAGGAGCCTTGAGGTTCTCGGCAGCGCCCGGTCATGGGGCGTGACGCCATCCGTTCGGAGGCTGCGATAGCTACTGCAGCAGACCTTTGACGATGGCGCTCGCCTTGGCGAAGTCCATCTGGCCGGCATATTTCTGCTTCAGCGCGCCGATCACCTTGCCCATGTCCTTCTGGCTGGCCGCGCCCGTGGCCGCAATCGCTTCCCGCGCGGCCGCCGTGATCGCCGCATCGTCGAGCTGCTTCGGCAGGAACTCGCGAATGATCTCCATCTCGCCGCGCTCCTGCGCCGCCAGTTCCGGCCGTTTGCCGTCCTCGAAAGCCTTGGCCGACTCCTCGCGCTGCTTCATCATCTTGGCGAGAATCTGCAGGATCTCCTCCTCGCTCGCCGCCGGCTTGCCGGCGCCGCGATTGGCGATGTCGCGGTCATGGATGGCGGCCTGGATCAGCCGCAGCGTCGGCAGGCGGTGCTTGTCCTGCGCCTTCATCGCGCTCTTCATGGATTCGGCGATTTTCTCGCGCATCGTGCTTCTCCTTCGAATGGGGCGGACAATAGCTTTGCCGAAGACGCAAGGCAAATCCAGGCAAACTATTGATATTGCTTGACGAAATAAATCGTTGCCGTTCCGCGGAAGCGTCATTGACCGCTTTGGCGCCTTCCCCTATGTACTGAGCCTCGCATGAACTGAAAATCTGGTTGCGCGCAGGCTCGCGAATTCGCCGCCGCGCGCTGTCTGCTGCGCCGGTCGTCCTGCAAGCGGGACAATCTGGAAGCAGCCTCTAGGAGCGCCGCCATGGCCACGACCACCGCCCCCTGGGCCACCGAAAAGCCGACCGCCCTGCTCGTGCTTGCCGACGGCACGGTGATCGAGGGCCGCGGCCTCGGCGCCGTCGGGTCGGCCGTCGCCGAAGTCTGCTTCAATACAGCGCTGACGGGCTACGAGGAGATCCTCACCGACCCCTCCTATGCCGGCCAGATCGTCACCTTCACCTTCCCGCATATCGGCAATGTCGGCACCAACAGCGAGGATATCGAAGACCTCAACCCGGTGGCGCGCGCCGGCGCAGTCGGCGCCGTCTTCAAGGCCAATGTCACGGATCCGTCCAACTACCGGGCAGCCGGGCATCTCGACCAGTGGCTGAAGCGGCGCGGCATCGTCGCGCTTTCCGGCATCGACACCCGCGCGCTCACCGTGCTGATCCGCGAGAAGGGCATGCCCAATGCCGTCATCGCGCATGCGCCCGACGGTGTCTTCGACCTCGATGAGTTGAAGCGGCAGGCCGCCGCGTGGTCGGGCCTGATCGGGCTGGACCTCGCCAAGGAAGTCACCTCGGGCCAGTCCTCGGTGTGGCGCGAGACGCCCTGGGCCTGGAACAAGGGTTTCGGCGAGCAGGTGGAGCCTTCGATGCATGTCGTCGCCATCGACTACGGCGTCAAGCGCAACATCCTGCGCCTGCTTGCGGGCCTCGGCGCCAAGGTCACCGTCGTGCCGGCCAAGACCGGCGCGGAAGAGATCCTCGCCATGCAGCCGGACGGGATCTTCCTGTCCAACGGACCCGGCGATCCGGAAGCGACCGGCGAATATGCCGTGCCGGTCATCCAGGATCTGTTGAAAACTGATATTCCGCTGTTCGGCATCTGCCTCGGCCACCAGATGCTGGCGCTGGCGCTCGGCGGCAGGACCGAGAAGATGCATCAGGGCCACCACGGCGCCAATCATCCGGTGAAAGACCACACCACCGGCAAGGTCGAGATCGTGTCGATGAACCACGGTTTCGCCGTCGACGCCGACTCGCTGCCCGAAGGCGTCGAGGAGACGCATGTCTCGTTGTTCGACGGTTCGAACTGCGGCATCGCGCTCACCGGCCGGCCGGTGTTTTCGGTCCAGCATCATCCCGAGGCCTCGCCCGGCCCGCAGGATTCGCACTACCTCTTCCGCCGCTTCGTCAATCTGATCCGCGAGCGGCGCGGCGAGCCGGCGCGGGCAGAGCGCGCCTGACCAGGACGGCGGGGCTCAGGCCGCGTCGGTCACCGCGCCCTCGGCGTGCATGCGCTCGACTTCCTTCGGCGTCGGCTTGGCCACCTTCGTCACGAAGACGATGGCCGCCAGCGTCAGGAAAACCGCGCCGAGCACATAGGGCGCGCCGCCGAACGCGACCGGCGCGCTCGGTCCGGTGAACCAGGAGAAGATCGCCGTATAAAGCAGCGGCGTGACGATCGAGGTGATCGAGAAGATCGAGGTCATCGCGCCCTGCAGCTCACCCTGCGCCGAAGGCGGCACCTTGGCGGCGGCGAGGCTTCTGAGCGGAGGGTCGGCGAGCGCTTCCAGGCAGCCGCCGACGATCACCGCGTAGATCATCCAGCCTTGCGTCGCGAACGCGTAGCCGAAGGCGCTGAGCGCGGTGAAGGTGAGGCCGATCGCCGCCGTCCTCCACTCGCCGAGCCTGGGGATGACCCGCGGCAGCACTGTCGCCATGACGATCGCGCCGCAAAGGCCGAAGACGCCGAGCGAGAAGCCGATCTGCTGTTCGTCCCAGCCGTAGCGGTAGTTTGATACGAAGGACCAGACCGCCGGATACATCATGTGGCCGAGCGTCATCAGGAAGAAGACGAGCCCGATCCAGCCGATGCCCGGATAGTTGCGCATCTGGACGAGCGTGCCGACCGGGTTGGCGCGCTTCCATTCGAAGCGGCGGCGATGCTGGCCGTCCAGCGTTTCCGGCAGGAAGAACAGCGCTATCAGGAAGTTCACCAGGGCAAGCCCGGCGGCGAAATAGAACGGCACGCGCGGCCCGAACGTGCCGAGCAGGCCGCCGAGCACCGGCCCGATGACGAAGCCGACCCCGAAGGCGATGCCGAGCAGGCCGAAATTCTTCGCCCGGTTCTCGTCGGTCGAGATGTCGGCGATGAAGGCCGAGGTCGTCGAATAGCTGGCGCCGGAAATGCCGGCAAGCACCCGGCCGATGAACAGCATCGGGTATGACCAGGCGATGGCGCAGATCAGGTTGTCGATCGAGAAGGTCAGCACCGAAGCAAGCAGGATCGGCCGCCGCCCGAAGCGGTCGCTCAATCCGCCGATGACCGGCGCGAAGAAGAACTGCATTGCCGCATAGACGAAGAACAGCCAGCCGCCCTCGATCGCCGCCTCGCTGACGCCGACGCCGGTCAGCTCCTGCAGATAGTGCGGCAGCACCGGCATGATGATGCCGAAGCCGATGACATCGAGCAGCAGCGTGGTGAAAACGAGTGCAAGGCCCCGCTTGGCGGTCCTGGGATCGATCATGATGACAAGCTCCTCGGCCGCCTGGGGGCAAGGCAAGGCGGGACGCACCTTATAGGCGAGCTTGCCGCCTGGAACAATAAGCGAACGACTGCCACTGCCTCATCCTGACACCGGCTGCAGGCGTCGCGCCGCTGAAGGGCCGCAGCCTATTCCGCCGCCTCAGACCGGATTGTTGAACGTATCGCAGTCCGAAAGCTTGCCGTTCTTGTAGCCGCGCGCCAGCCAGGTCTGCCGTTGCGCGGAAGTGCCGTGGTTGAAGCTTTCCGGAACGACATAGCCCTGCATCTTCTTCTGCAGCGTGTCGTCGCCGATCTGCTTGGCGGCATTGAGCGCGCTTTCCATGTCGCCCTGCTCCAATATGCCCTTCTGCTGCGTGTAGTGCGCCCAGACGCCGGCGAAGCAGTCGGCCTGGAGCTCGACGCGCACCGACATCTGGTTGGCTTGCGCCTCGCTCATGCCTTGCCGCATCTGATTGAACTTGGACATGATGCCGGTGAGGTTCTGCACGTGGTGGCCGACCTCATGCGCGACCACATAGGCCCGCGCGAACTCGCCCGAAGCGCCGAACTGCTGGTCGAGCTGCTGGAAGAAGGTCATGTCGAGATAGACCTTGTGGTCGCCAGGGCAATAGAACGGCCCCGCCGCCGAGGAGGCGAAGCCGCAGGCCGAGCGGATCTGGCCGCTGAACAGCACCAGCTTGGGGTCTTCATAGGTAAGGCCGTTGGCCTTGAAGATGCCGGTCCAGGTGTCCTCGGTGTCGGCGAGCACCGTCGCCACGAATTGCTTCATCTCGTCGGAAGCGGGCGCGCCGGTGCTGTCCTGGGCACCGCTGTTGTCCGTGATCTGGCCGCCGCCGTCACCCAGGATCTGCGACGGATCGAAGCCGAAATACCATCCGGCGAGAACGACCAGGATGACCAGGATGATGCTGGAGCCGCCGCCGGCGCGGCCGCCGATCGGAACGCGGAACTGGCCCGGGCTGCCGCCCAATCCCCCGCCAAACCCGCCGCCGCCGTCGCTGCGTTCGTCCTCGATGTTGTCGCTCTGACGACGGCCTCTCCAAAGCATGGCAACTCCTCGCAACGCAGATGTCCTGGAAGGATCGGCCCGCCGACCGTCCCCGCAAATAATTATCGCAACGGTTGTGCCAAGTCACAGCATTTTTAGGCCGCCGAATGCTCACTGGTCTGGCGATCCAATCGCCGGCCGCCTCTCCTGGGAACTCAGCGGGGCGAGGTCATCGCCCTGCGAAAAGCGTCCAGCGTCTCGGCGCTGACATGGTGCTCGATGCCCTCGGCATCGATCCGCGCCGTCTCGGCGCTGACGCCAAGCGAGCGCAGGAAGGCTTCCACCGTCTGGTGGCGGATGCGGCTTTCTTCGGCGACCTTGCGGCCGGCCTCGGTGAGGAACACGCCGCGATAGGGTTTTCTGGACACCAGCCCGTCGGCGCAGAGCCTGGTCAGCATTTTCGCGACCGTCGGTTGCGCGACGCCGAGCCTGGCCGCGATGTCGACCTGGCGGGCCTCGTTGCCGTCTTCGATCAGATCGGCGATCAGCTCGACATAATCCTCGACAAGCGCGCTGCGGCGCGCTTCGCGCGTCTGCCGGAATCCTTCCGAATGGATCTCGGCATCAGGAAGCGGCTTTTCGCGTCGAATCGGTCTGTTCCTCAGCGCCAATATGCGCTCCTCCTTCGCTGCCGAAGCTTGAATTGGCCCGTATTCATAACACGGACCCGAATGGTCTGGCCGTTTATTTGCATTCCCGCTCACGTGCAACGGGCCACCGCGCCGCCGAGCAAAAAGCACAAACAATGAAATATAGCCTATTGCATAATGTTGAGCCATGGCATAGATAGAGGGCGTATCCGATCCATTCCAGCGGAATCCTCTATGTCCGACGCCGAAGCAGCAGCCGTATCCCGATCCGCGTGGCAATTTGCCCGGACCGATGCAGGCGAGCAGCCAAGCCTGCGTGAGGTCAACGCCTCGGTCAGGGTACCGCAGACCGGCCTCTGGTTCCGCCGCCTGTTTGCCTTCATGGGCCCGGGCTACATGGTGTCGGTCGGCTATATGGACCCGGGCAATTGGGCGACCGATCTCGCCGGCGGCGCCCAGTTCGGCTACACGCTGCTTTTCGTCATCATGCTGTCGAACCTGATGGCGATCCTTTTGCAGGCGCTGGCCGCCCGCCTCGGCATCGCCACCGGCCGCGACCTCGCGCAGGCCTGCCGGGCCTACTATCCGCGCCCGGTCAATCTTCTGCTCTGGTTCGCCTGCGAGCTTGCAATCATTGCCTGCGACCTCGCCGAGGTGATCGGCACGGCGATCGCGCTGCAGCTTCTGTTCGGCATCCCGCTGATCGGCGGCGCCCTGATCACCGCGCTCGACGCCTTCCTGGTGCTGCTGCTGATGAACAAGGGCTTCCGCTATCTCGAGGCCTTCGTCGTGGCGTTGCTGATCGTCATCTTCGGCTGCTTTGCCGTCCAGATCTTCGTTGCCGCGCCGCCGGCCGGCACGATCGTGCATTCGATGTTCGTGCCGTCCTCCGAGATCGTCGCCAACCCGGCGATGCTCTACATCGCCATCGGCATCATCGGCGCCACCGTGATGCCGCACAATCTCTACTTGCACTCCTCGATTGTGCAGACCCGCGCCTATAAGCGCACCGACGCTGGCAAGCGCGACGCCATCAAGTGGGCGACAACGGATTCGACCATCGCGCTGATCCTGGCGCTGTTCGTCAACGCCTCGATCCTGATCGTTGCGGCGGTAGCCTTCCACGGCACCGGCCACCAGGGCGTGGCCGAGATCGGCCAGGCATTTGAATTGCTGTCGCCGCTGTTGGGCCTTGGCATCGCCTCGATCCTGTTCGCCGTCGCGCTGCTCGCCTCGGGCCTCAACTCGACGGTCACCGCCACGCTCGCCGGACAGATCGTGATGGAAGGCTTCCTGCGCCTGCGCATCGCGAGATGGGCGCGCCGCCTCCTGACCCGCGGCTTCGCCATCGTCCCGGTGATTGCCGTCACCGCGCTGTACGGCGAAAAGGGCACGGCCCAGCTTCTGGTCTTCAGCCAGGTCATCCTGTCGATGCAGTTGCCCTTCGCCGTGGTGCCGCTGGTGCAGTTCGTGTCGGACAAGAACAAGATGGGCAATTTCGCCATCCCGCGCAGCATGGCAGTGCTCGCCTGGGTGGTCGCCGCCGTCATCCTGACGCTCAACTTCAAGCTGCTCTACGACACCGTCACCGGCTGAGATCGGGCCGCGACATTCGAGCCGGCCGCGCTATCTTCCGGGCATGAGCGGATCGGACGAGGCGCGAAAATTCTACGCCAAACTGATGGCCGCCCATGCGCGGTCCGCCGATCCCCGTCTTGAAGACGTTTTCGCCTCGGTGCCGCGCGAGGCGTTTCTCGGCCCCGGCCCCTGGACCATCTTCGCAGGCGACGGCAGGTTCGAAACGCCGACCGCCGATCCAAGCTACATCTACCAGAACGTGCTCGTGGTGCTCGATGCCGACAAGGGCATCAACAACGGCGAGCCGGTTCTGCATGCCATGTGGATCGGCAAGGTCGAGCCGAAGCCCGGCGAAGCCGTCACCCATATCGGCGCCGGCACCGGTTATTACACCGCGCTGCTGGCCAAGCTGGTCGAACCGGGCGGCAGTGTGACCGCCTTCGAGATCGAAGGGGACCTTGCCGCGCAAGCCGAGCTCAATCTCGCTGCCTATGGCAATGTCGAGGTCGTCCATGGCAACGCCGTGACCAGCGCGCTTCCGCCATCCGACGTCATCTATGTCAATGCCGCTGTGATTGCTCCTCCTCCGGCGTGGTTGAGGGCGCTCAAACCCGGCGGCCGCATGGTCTTTCCCTGGCGTCCGGCGGAACGCGTCGGCCTCGCTATGCTGGTCATCCGCCTGGAGAGGGGTTTCGCCTGCCTGCCCTTCATGGGCTCCTGGTTCATCCCTTGCGTCGGCGCCTCCGTCCCCGGCCCCGAGGCAAGAATGCCAACCCGCGAGCGCGCGCTCCGCACGCGCTCGATCTGGCTGACTGAAGACAAGGCGCCGGACCGCACCGCCACGGCTGTCTTTGGCGATGTCTGGTTCTCGTCCCGCGCCATTCGCGGCGGCAAGCGCTAAAATTTGTCAGCCGTGTCGGAAAAGAGCCTTGTCGCTCGTCCTAAGGCCGAAATCCGGCCGCGACGGCGCGGATCGCGAAAAGGAGAGACAGATGCGAAAGATCATCGCCGCCACGTTCGTCAGCCTCGACGGCGTCATGCAGGCGCCCGGCGGACCGGAAGAGGATCCGGTCGGCGGCTTCAAGTTCGGCGGCTGGACGTTCCATTATTTTGACGAGGTCGCGGGCGCGGCAATGGGTGAACTGTTCTCAAAGCCCTTTGCCCTGCTGCTCGGCCGCAGAACCTACGACATCTTCGCCGCATACTGGCCGTATCAGAAAGATCCGATCGCAGATGCCTTCAACCCTGCGACCAAATATGTGGCGACGCACCGCCCGGATACCCTGACCTGGCAGAACACCCAATGGCTTGGGCCCGATGTCGTCGCAGGGCTCAGGCAGCTCAAGCAGGAAGACGGACCGGACCTGCTCATCCAGGGATCGGGCAATCTGATCCAGACCCTGCTCGCCAACGGGCTGATCGACGAGATCCGGCTGATGATCTTCCCGCTGTTGCTCGGCAAGGGCAAGCGGCTGTTCGGCGACGACGCGATGCCGGCGGCCTTCAATCTCACCAAGTCGCAGACTTCCAGCACCGGCGTCATCATGGCGACCTATGAGCGTGGCGGCGAGATCAAGACCGGGTCCTTTGCTCAGCAGGAGCCTTCCGAGGCCGAGCTCGAGCGGCGCCGTAACTGGAAGTAACGCCAACGCATGCACCAAGCTGGAGCATCCCTCATCCGACCGAGCTTCGCTCGGCCACCGTCTCCCACAAGGGGAGAAGGGAGAGCTTGGCACATGAGGCTCAGCAAATGTCCAGCGTCGACGATTGGCTACAACGCCGGCGCGGTCTTCCTTCTCCCCTTGTGGG
>LM655179.1:0-2379 GCA_000824825.2 Mesorhizobium sp. ORS 3324 | reverse complement strand
CGGATGAGGGGTGTTCCAGCGAGATGCCTGGCTCACGCCGCTTGCCGATAACGCGCCAGACCCTCGCGGATATGAGCCGCGAACGCCTCTGTCGCCGGCGCGACGGCATGTTTCGGCAGATGCAGGTTGACGGAAAAATTCGGCAGCGTCGGCAGGTCGGCGTCGGATAGGATGTCGAGGTCGGCCGCAACCGTTGATGCGAGCCACGTGGTCACCGCGAGGTCGGAACGCACCGTGGCCGTCGTGGCGTCGATGTTGCCATTCTCGAACACGGTGCGCCAGTCGAGCCCCTGCGCGGCGAGGGCTTCCAACACCGCCGGACGGAAGGCGCAGGTGTCCGCGACCATCGACACCGGCAGAGGCCGCTTCAGGCGCGCCGAGCCGCCCCTGGCACCGACCCAGACCAGCCGGTCGACCAGCAGGCATTCGCCGGCTGTCGGGCCGGCCCGCTCCTCGATGACGGCGAGATCGATCGTTCCTGCCGACAGCGCCGCCGCGAGTTCCGGCGAGGAGGCGCAGACCAGCGAAATCTCCACCTGCGGATAGGCCTCGGCGTAGGTCTTTAAAACGGGTTGAAGCAATGTGCCGACAAGATCGTAGGGCACGCCGATGCGCACCTGCCCCGCTACCGCCCTGCCGCTTGTCTCCGCCAGGATCTCGTCATTGAGCTGCAGGAGGCGCCTGCCTCTGTCGAGCAGCCGTTCGCCGGCGCGCGTCAGTCTCAAACCGCGACGGTCGCGCTCGAACAGGGTCTGGCCGAGAACGTCCTCCAGCCGCTTGATCTGCTGGCTCACAGCCCCTTGGGTCAAATTGAGGGCATTCGCCGCGCCTGTCATGCTCGCCTTGTCGGCCGTCACGACAAAGGTGCGGATGAGCGTGGTGTCGAGATCGCGGATCATAATTTGCATTATAATAACTAATGCAAATCATATCAAACATTGCATTTACTGATGGCGCAAGCCGCTTAGCATGCCGGCTTCCTTCCACCGGGAAAGCCTAGATGTCCGAGACCGTCATCCCCCTTGTCCTGTTCGCGCTGATCTCCACCTCGACGCCGGGCATCGCCACGACGCTGTCGACGGCTTCCGGCGCGCAGTTCGGTTTTCGCCGTTCGGTGCCGCTGATGGCCGGCAGCGCCGCGGGACTGGCTTCGGTGGCGGCGGCAGGAGCGGCCGGCCTTGCCGGGCTGCTTGCGGCCGTCCCTTCCCTGCAGCTCGCCATGAAGGTAGCAGGCTCGCTCTATCTGATCTGGCTGGCGATCAAGATCGGCCGCAGCGGCCCGCCCAATCTCGATGTCACCATGGCCAGGCCGAACAGCTTCTTCGGCGGCGCCGGCATCCAATGGATGAACCCGAAAGGCTGGGCGATGGGACTGGGCGCAGCCGCTTCCTTCGCAGCGCTTGCCGATGGCCCTTTGCAGCTCGCCCTGCTGCTCGGCGCCGTGTTCGGCCTTGCCGCGGCTTTCTCGCTGTCGCTGTGGTGCGTGGCCGGCACGCTTCTCGCCAGGCTGCTCAAGACCGAGCGGCAATGGCGCGCGCTCAACATCGTGCTTGGCCTATTGCTGGCCGCCTCGATCCTGCAGATGTGGCGGCCAGCCTAACCGGCCGCAGCGCTTGGGGCTCGCAATGGCAGCGGCCACTCCACCTGAACATCCGCACGCCTTATTCCGCCGGCATTGCGACCGGACGTCCAAGCGCGCGGCCGGCCAGCACCACACCCAGCCCCACGATCGGGAACACGGCCGCGATCAGGCCGAGATCGGCCGGCGCGCCGTAGCGCAGCACCGCGCCCCCGACAGCTGCGCCCGCTGCGACGCCGAAGTAGAGCGCCGAAGCGTTGAGCGACAGCACGATCGGGGCAGCATCAGGCGCTATCTTGATGATGCGGCTCGCCTGCGCCGGCGGGAAGGCCCAGCCGACGATGCCCCACGGCACCATCATGCCCATCAGCGCCGGCCCGGCGAGATGAAGCGGCAGGAAGGTCGGGATCAGCGAGAAGGTGACGAGCATGGCGGCGGAGAGCATCAGCGACCAGCAGACGGTGCGCGTCGCGCCGAACCGGTCCGCGGCCTGGCCGCCGGCGATGTTGCCGATGACGGCGCCGATGCCGAAGGCAAGCAGCATGCCGGGCAGCGCCAGCGGGCTCAAGCCGCCGCCCTGGATTGCCAAAGGCGCGATGAAGGCAAAGACGGTGAAGGCGCCGACCAGGGCGAGCACCGTCGTCACCAGGATCGGCATCACGCCGGGACGGACCGAGGCCGCGAGCCGCGCCTTCAGCGGCAGCCTCGTGCCGATAATGCCGCGCGGCAACCGCCACCACAGGATCGCGCCGGCGAGCGCGCCGAGCCCGGCAATGGCGAAGAAGGTGCCGCGCCAGCCG
>LM655178.1:9610-20009 GCA_000824825.2 Mesorhizobium sp. ORS 3324 | reverse complement strand
CTACACTCTTTCCCTACACGACGCTCTTCCGATCTGCGTGAACGCCGCCTATGCCGGCAGCCTCGAAGCGCGCCGCCTTATCCTGATCGGCCGTCTCGACGAGGCCGAACGCCTGCTGGCCGGCTTTGATCCGGCACCGCTGCCGCCCGTCGCGCGCGTGGCGCATGAGCTCGCGGCCGCCGGCATTGCGGTGCGGCGCCTGAGGACGAAAGCGGCGCGCTCGGCATTCGGCCGCGCTTCGCTTGCCGCCTATGAGGCGAACATTCCGGCGCTGAAGGCGGAAGTGGAGAATGCCTCGATTGTGCTGAACGCGCCCGTGGCGCGGCTGATGGCTCGGGGCGCGGAGAAACCGCTCCTGCTCGAGGAAGTCGAAGCGCTGCTGGCCTCGGGCGCTCTCGTCGTCGATGCCTGCCGCAACGTCGTGCGCATGGCCGATACTCTCGTTTCGCTGGCAACGCGGCCGGTGCTGTTTGCGCTGGCGCGCACGCTTGCCGAAGCCTGGCCGGCGGATGCGTCGCGCGAAACGCTGCTCGGGCGGGCCTTCCGGGCAAGGCATGTCGATGAATCGCATCGCGCGCGGCTCAGGGTCGAGATGGGCCGGCTGCGCGCCGAGCTGGGGGAACTCGCCGAAATCAACGCGACCGCCGCCGGCTTCACGCTCGCGCCGCTGAACGCCGGCGAGGTCGTGGTGCTGGCGCCGCCGGTCGAGGAGGAGCACGGCGCGGTGCTCGCTTTCCTCGCCGATGGCGAGTCGTGGTCGAGCTCGGCGCTGGCGATCGCGCTCGGCGCCAGCGCACGCACCGTGCAGCGCGCGCTGGAGGAATTGTCGGGAGAGAACAAGGTGCAGGCGGTCGGCCGCGGCCGGGCGCGCCGCTGGATGATGCCGCCGGTCACCGGATTCCCGACTGTCTTGTTACTCCCGGGTCCGCTGCCGAGCGATTAGGGTTTGGGCAAGATTGTTCAGATCGATGGAGATCAAGATGAAACGAGCCACCGCTGAAATCCTGCGTGAATATGGGCCCTTTCCGGGTGTCAAGACCGTTGCCGGCGTGACCTTCGACGGCGAGAAAATCTGGTTCGCCTCCGGCGACAAGCTCAACGCGCTCGACCCTGGGACGGGCGCCACGACGCGCTCGATCGACGTCGCCGCGCATGCCGGCACCGCCTTCGACGGCAAGCACCTCTACCAGATCGCCGAGGACTGCATCCAGAAGATCGACCCGGCGACGGGCAAGGTGCTTGCCAGCATCCCGGCCCCGGGCAATGGCGGCGATTCCGGCCTCGCCTGGGCCGAGGGCTCGCTCTGGGTCGGGCAACATCGCGCCCGCAAGATCCATCAGATCGATCCCGAGACGGGCAAGGTGCTCCGCACCATCGAATCCAAGCGCATCGTCACCGGCGTCACCTGGGTCGACGGCGAGCTCTGGCACGGCACCTGGGAAGGCGACGAAAGCGATCTGCGCCGCGTCGATCCGCGCTCGGGCGCGGTGCTGGAGACGCTGGACATGCCGGCCGGAACCGGCGTGTCCGGGCTGGAATCGGATGGCAAGGGCTGCTTCTTCTGCGGCGGCGGCAACAGCGGCAAGGTCAGGGCCGTGCGCCGTCCCGGATACGACGGCGGCAAGTGACGGATAGCTCCAAACAGGCGGCCTCGGTCAGGCCGCCTCGCGCGCCGGCCGAGCTATGCCCTTGTTGGAGACATGCCCGGCATTCGGTCTGTCGATATGCGCCCAGGCCGGCCGCTCGAACAGGAACGTGCCGAAGCCGGTGCGCCTGACGATTGCGTAGAGAATGACCGGGCTGATGACCGAGACGAGCAGCACCGCGAGGCTGAGCCAGCCGGTGTCGGTCAGCAGGCCACTTGCGAGCGCAGCACCCCGGAACAGCGACATCGGGATGGTGAAGGCGACATAGACGACCAGCGAATGCTCGCCCAGCCAGCGCAACCATTCCATGGCGACGAATTTCGACAGGAACCCGCCGGCCACGCAAAGCGCCAGCGCTCCGGCGACGGCGAGCGCCAGATGCAGCGGCGGCCATGCCGCGAGGCCCATCTGCGTGCCGACCGGCTGAACCGAATAGCCCGGCGAATAGACGAGAAGGCCGTTGACGGCCGCCCAGACAAGCAGGCCCGCGACCGCCATCGCCGGACGAGCTTGCGTCCATGCGACGAGCCGGAACACCAGCGGCGCGATGACGAAGCCGAGATAGAAGAACACGAAATAGGCCGCGAATTGCTCGAGCGCGTAGCTGTCCGGATGCGGCGCCCACATCTGCAGCGCAGCGGCGACCGGGATGACGGCCCAGTGCGGCACACGAAGCTCGCGCAGGATGCGCGTGACGAGGCCGAAGACCGCCAGCATGTAGATGAACCACAGCACGCCGTAAGGCTGGACGACGGCCATGGCGAGGTCGTGCAGCATGCCGTCGAGGTCGCGGCTGTAGATGCCGATCTTCAGCCCGATCGAGATGATTGCCCACAGCACATAGAAATAGAGGTAATGCACGACGCGCCGGTCGATATAGCGCCGCCACGGCCGGTCGATCACCTGCGACAGGAACAGTCCGGAAATGAGGAAGAATTCCGGCATGCGGAAGGGCGTCGCGAAGCCGATGACATAGTGGAGAAAGCCGACGCCGCCAGTGTATTCACCGGTGTTGTAGGCGGAATACATCATCACCACCAGAATGATGGAAAGACCTTTTGCCGTATCCACCCACGGCATGCGCGTCGAGCTGTTCATGAGCAAATCTCGAGGAAACCCTGCGCCATAGTACCGGACAGGCTCATCTCTAGCAGCATGAAGCTTCGGATATCGTAAACGCGCCATTCCTCGCGATGGCGTTACACGTTGCCTCGTGGCGGCGTTAAGGCCGTTTTTCCCGCATCGCCACCGCCACGATCGCGCCCGACAGGAAGGTCAGCGCCGCGATTGCCGCGATCGCCGCGACGAAGCCGAAGAAGTCGGCAATGAGCCCCGCCGAAAGCGCGCCCAACGCATAACCGAGATCGCGCCAGAAGCGGTAGACGCTGAGCGAGCGTGCCCGCCACGAGGGATGCGATGCATCCGACACCGCTGCGATCAGGCTTGGGTACACCATGGCGGTACCGAGGCCGAGGAGCACGCTGGCGAGCAGCCACCAGCCGAAATCGCGCGTCATGGCGGTGGTGAGAAGCCCCGCCGCCTGCACCCACATGCCGGCGACGATGAGGCCCTTGCGGCCCCAGCGATCGCTGAGCGGACCGGTCGCGACCTGGAGCACGCCCCAGACAGCGGGATAGACGGCCTTGAGGATGCCGATCCGTTCGACGCCGAGCCCGTTGGCGACGAAGAAGAGCGGAAAAAGCCCCCAGCTCATGCCGTCGTTCAGATTGTTCACGAGGCCGGCCTGCGAGGCCGCGAACAGGTTACGATCACCGAAGGAGGTGAGCATGAAGATTTCGCGGAAGCCGAGCGGGGAAGCGGCTTTGGGATGGTTGGCCAGCTCCAGCTGCACATGCTCACGGGTGTCGCGCACCAGAAGGATCGACAGCGCCGCACCCAGGATGGCGTAGCCGACGCCGAGATAGATCGGCACCGGGCGCAGCCCGTGGCGGCTGGCCAGATAGCCGGTGAGGAAAGCGGTGACGCCGACCGCAAGGTAGCCGGCGAACTCGTTGAGGCCGACGGCAAGCCCGCGCGATTTCGGCCCGACCAGATCGACCTTCATGATGACCGTCATCGACCAGGCGAGCCCCTGGTTGATGCCGAGCAACGCGTTGGCGGCGACGATCCAGCCCCAGCTCGGCGCCCAGATGATGATGAAGGGCACCGGCAGGCCGAACAGCCAGCCGAGGATCAGCACACGCTTGCGGCCCCATGTGTCGGCAAGCTGTCCGGACACGAGGTTGGCGCAGGCCTTCACCACGCCGAAGCTGACGATGAAGGAGGTGACGAGCGTGGTCGAGGCGATGCCGAATTCCTCCGCGCCGATCAGCGGCACGACGGTCCGCTCGATGCCGACCATCCCGCCGACGAAGGCGTTGATCAGCACCAAGAGCGCGAACTGCTTCCAGTTGGCCTTGAGGCCGAGCGCGACGCCAGGCGCGGCTGCGCTCAAGATTTCGCTCCGGCGTTCGCGGCCCGGGTCCGGGCGGCGTCCGGCGGCGGGGGAGGGATGTCGGCGGTCATGGCGGCGACGAACTGGTCCTCGTCCTCGATGCGGAAGGCCTTGTTGAAGCGCCGCTCGAAGCCGATCGTCGATGTCGGCTTGCCGCTCAGCGATCGGCCGCAAACCGAGCCGGAATAGGCGCCCGGCAGCACCTCGATGTGGTCGGGCAATTCCTTCAGCCGGCGCACGCTGGCGAAGAGCGCGCGGGCTCCGTCCTCGGCGCTCGACGCAAGCTCGGTGCGGCCGAGATCGCCGACCATCAGCGTGTGGCCAGTGATCACGAACCAGGGCTCGCTCGAGCGCGTCCGGTCCGTCACAAGGAGGCTCAGATGCTCCGGCGTGTGGCCCGGGGTATGGATGACGGTCGCCGTGACATTGCCGAGCTCGAGCACCTCGCCGTCCTTCACCCGGCGGAACGGGAAGCCGGTCTCGGCGCCCTCGAACAGCACGTATTCGGCGCCGGCAGCCTCTGCGAGCTTGCGTCCGGCCGAGATGTGGTCGGCATGGATATGCGTGTCGATGACATAGAGGATGCGCATCCCTGTCGCGCGCGCCGCCTCGATATAGGGCGCGATGTCGCCGACCGGATCGACGACCGCCGCTGAAGCCTTGCCGCCGCAGCCGAACAAATAGGAGGCTGCGACCGGGTCGGTATGCAGGAACTGCCTGAGTATCATCGCTTTTCCTCCGCACGGGCGGCTGAGCTCGCGCGGCTTGACAGCCGCCCACATTCGTCATTCAATTACTCTGTTGAATGACGATGCGTCGCGAAAGGGCCGATGTCAATCCGCAATCCGAAACAGGCGCTGTACGAGCAGTTCGCGATTGTCGCCAAGGCGCTCGGCCATCCGCTGCGCCTGGAGATGATCGAGCATCTGGCGCAAGGCGCGCGCAGCGTCGAGGCGCTGGCGGCAAAGCTCGGCCAACCGATAGCCAACATCTCCCAGCATCTGCAGGCCCTGCGCCGCGCCGGCATTGTCTCGGCCGAACGCGACGGCAAGTTCGTCCGCTACTCACTCTCGGATGAGAGCGTGCTTTCCGCCTTCGCGTCGGTGCGCGGCGTTGCCGAGCGGCACCTTGCCGAAGTCGACCGCATCGTTCGCGGCTATTTCGACGCGCGCGACCATATGCGGCCCGTCAGCCGGGACGAACTGCAGGCGCTGATGTGCGATGGGCTGGTGACGCTGATCGACGTCCGCCCGCCGGATGAGTTCGCGCTTGGCCATGTGCCGGGCGCGATCAATGTCCCGCTTGGCGAAGTCAGGGCCTGGTCGGCCCACGCCGCTATCGACCGGGAAATCGTCGCCTACTGTCGCGGTCCGTGGTGCGTGATGTCCTTCGAGGCTGTCGCGGCGCTGCGTTCGCTCGGCCATTCCGCGCGCCGCCTCGAGGACGGCATGCCGGAATGGAAGGCCGCCGGCCTGCCGGTGGAAATGGCCGGCTGATCAGCGCTCGGACAACCCCCGCCTGCTTCAAGGCATCGACCCAGCTGGTCTGCCCGATCAGGTGAAGGATTTCGGCTGTCCGGAGGCGCCCAGACCTACGATCTTCGTCAGCGTCGGCCTGATCACGGACTCGATGTCAATGAGATGAGGCAGCGCATCCATGCGACAAAGCCCCGGGGATCGGCATTGCGAGCCTGCAGAGACTTGGGGCGGCGTGCCGGCAGGACCGAACTTGAACGTGCCACGGCATCGACAAGCTGATACATTCCTCGACGCATTCTTTAACCTGGCAGAGGATCACCATGTCTACGCGTTTGTATTCGCTCCTGCTAACGTTTCTTTTGATTGCACCCGGCGCCTTCTCCGAGACGCTGAAGCTTCCCGACAATCTGACCGGATTCAGTTCCCCATCGGGCGAGAACTTTCTGGTCGAGAGCACGGCGAAGGAGGCCTATTTCCCTCTCGCGAGCAACTTTCTCACGCAAAAGACGCAGGCCTTTTGCGGTGTGGCAAGCATCGTTATGGTGCTGAATGCGCTCAACGTTCCTGCGCCTTCGGTGCCCGAATACGAACCCTACAAGACGTTCACGCAGGACAATGTCCTGAACGAGCGCACCGAAGCCATTCTTCCTCGCCAAGTCCTGGACAAGCAGGGAATGACGCTCGACCAGATCGGGGCCATTCTTTCCACGCAGCCGATCAAGGCCGAGGTCCGCCATGCTTCGGACGCCAGCCTCGAGCAGTTCCGGACCCAAGCCAGTTCGTTCCTGTCCAAACCAGGGCACTTCGTCATCGTCAACTATCTGCGCAAGGCGATAGGCCAGGAGAAGGGCGGGCATATATCCCCGCTGGCCGCTTACGACGAGAAGGCGGACAGGTTCCTGATCCTCGATGTCGCTCGCTACAAATATCCGCCGGTGTGGGTGAAAACGATCGACCTGTTCGGGGCGATGAACACGGTCGACAGCGACAACCAGAACAGAACCCGTGGATATGTGCTGATATCGTCGCCTTCGGGAGAGTAGCTTAAAGTATGTCTCCCGAAAGTGGGAACCGGTTTCGGGACAAAGACATGCGTAAAATCAAAAGCTAAAGCGCATGGAGCGAATCCGAACGATCGCGACGCGCTTTAGCTGACCTTCCCACTGAGAGCGCCCACAAGGACACCCTCGCGGAAGTCGACGGCGTGTTCGCGACGTAGCCCGCCAAACCCTCCGCCTCGCGAACGGCTCGCGGCCGAACGGCGCCATACCGCTATCCTTGCTGATTCGATCGCGTGGACCTACGGCTCGAGCGAAGCCACAGCCACGAGCTGCTCGCGCAGCCAGGCGTTGCCGGCGTCGCGGTCCAATCGGCGGTGCCAATACATTGTGACGTCCATTGCCGGCGATTCCATCGGCGGCATGAAAATATCCAGCTCGAGGTGTTCGGCCGCCAGGCGCGCAAAGTGAACCGGGATGCTGCCGAGCAGGTCGCTGTTCGCCACGGCAAGTGCAACGGCCTGGAAATGCGGAACGGTGATGACCACCTTGCGCGACAGGCCGAGTTTTTCCAGCGCTGGATCGATGGTGCCGGACCTGCTCCCGTCGGCCGAGCGCAACACTTGCGGAATGGCGCAGAAAATGTCGGCTGGAAGGGCCTCCCCTGGCCTGATGCCGCTTTCGCTCATCAAGGGATGCCCGCGGCGGGCGACGCAGACGAGCCAGGAACGGAACAGCTTCCGGCTGGCGATCCACTCCGGGGTCTCCAACGCCCTGTCCAGGACGATGTCGGCCTTACCATCGCTCAGCAGGCCGAAAACGTCGGTCGAAGGGTAGTCCATCATCTGCAGGATGACCGAAGGCGCAGTCGGCGTGACCCTCGCCGCCAGCTTCGGCATCAGCAAAGTCGAGAAGTAGTCCGAGCCGATCAGCATGAAGGATCGCGTCGACGTCCGATGATCAAAGGCTGCGTTTGCCGCGAGGGCCTCTTCGATCTGCGCCAGCGCCTGGCGCACCGGTTCCTTGAGCTGCAGCGCGCGCGGTGTCGGCATCATGCGGTTGCCGTCGCGCACGAAAAGCTCGTCATTGAGGATGGCGCGCAGGCGCCCGAGCGCCGAGCTGACCGCCGGCTGTGACAGGCCGACCCGTTCCCCGGCACGCACGGTGCTCAGCTCCAGCATCATGGCATCGAAGACGCGCAGCAGATTGAGATCGAACGCGGGCAAATTCACGGCGCCAATATCCCGAATACGATCATTCGATTTCCGCCAGTCGGATCATTGCCCTAACCATGCAAACGGCGTTGCAGCACCGAACCTAAAGCATGTCTCTCGAAAGTGGGAACCGGGTTCGGGACAAAGACATGCGTAAAATCAAAAACCTAAAGCGCAGGGAGCGAATCTGAAAGATCGCGACGCGCTTTAGCTGACCGAACATGAAAGGGAAACACGATGGATATCGCCACGCGCTCGGCGCGCGCCGCGCGCTCCGTCCAATGGATGGACACGGCCTACAGGATCAATGTCGGCAGATACCAGAGCGGCGGTATCGTCGGCGTCTTCGAATCGACTGTGCCTTCGGGCGGCGGCCCCCCGGTTCACGTCCACCACAATGAGGACGAGGTGATCCACGTGATCGAAGGGGAATACGAATTCTGGCTCGATGGTCAGGTCATGGCGCTGCGGCCAGGCGCGTCGATCTTCCTGCCCCGCGGCGTGCCGCACACGTTCCGCGTCGTGAGTGCCGGGCCAGGGCGCAACCTTACGATCCTGACGCCCGGCGGGCTGGAGGAATTCTTCGTCGAGGCGGCCGCACGCGAACTGCGCATTCCTGACCAAATAGCGGAAGTGGTGGAACTTGCAGGCCGCTATGGGATCGAGTTCCGTGGACCGGCCAAGTGGGTCGACTAAAGCAATTCCAGGAAAGGTGTGAGCGGCTTTCCGTCCGGAATTGCGTAAAAACAAAGAGATAGAGCGTTTCGCCGTTTCCGTGAAACGGTGAAACGCTCCAGTCCGAACTGCGAGAAAGCTGCAGTGACGAGTTAGCGCGGCTGCTGCGAAACTCCGGGTCCTCAGTCCTTGGCGCGCTCGACGTAGGAGCCGTCGGCGGTCATCACCACCACGCGCGTGCCGGCGGTGATGTGCGGCGGCACGGCGGTGCGCACGCCGTTGGAGAGCACGGCCGGCTTGTAGGACGAGGACGCCGTCTGGCCCTTGGTGACCGGCTCGGTATCCACCACCTCGAAGACGGCGCGCTGCGGCAGCGTCAGCGAGATCGGCACGCCGTTGAACTGCGCCAGCTGCACCGCCATGCCTTCCTGCAGGTAAGGTGCCATGTCGCCGACCACGCTTTCCGAGGCCACGACCTGGTCGTAGCTTTCCGGGTTCATGAAATGGAAGCCTTCGCCGTCGGAATAGAGGAAGGTGTGCTCGCGCTCCTCGACATAGGCGCGCTCGACCATCTCGGTCGTGCGGTAGCGTTCCGAAACCTTCACCCCGTCGCCGATGCGGCGCATGTCGAGCTGCGTCACCGGGGTGCCCTTGCCAGGGTGGATGTTTTCGGCAAAGAGGATGACATAGAGCTTGCCGTCCTTATCGACGACGTTGCCTTTGCGTAAGGAACTGGCGATGACCTTGACCACGGTATTCAATCCTAATCGAGTTTTTCGGCCTGCAAGCGTTGATTGCCGCAAATCGGCAGCGGCGGCCTTCGCGTGCGCCCTAGCGCATCTTGCGCCGAACCGCCAGCCTTCGAAGCGATTTTCCTGCCCATGACCGACGCTTCGCCCTGGTGGACGCCGCATGTTTATGCCGATCGCCGGCCAAGGCTGATGGCGCGCAACGCCATAGCTGCAGCACTTCGCGGCTGGTTCGCGGAGCGTGGTTTCGTCGAGGTGACGACATCGGCGCTGCAGGTCTCGCCCGGCAACGAGGCGCATCTCGCGGCCTTTGCCACGGAAGCGATCGGGCCCGATGCGTCACGCCGACCGCTCTATCTTCACACCTCGCCGGAATTCGCCTGCAAGAAGCTGCTTGCCGCCGGCGAGAAGCGCATCTTCAGCCTGGGACCCGTCTGGCGCAACCGCGAGCGCGGGCCGTTGCACCATCCCGAATTCACCATGCTCGAATGGTATTGCGCCGGCGAGACCTACGAGAGCCTGATGGATGACTGCGCCGATTTCCTGGCGCTCGCGGCGGAAAAGGCCGGCGCCAAAAGCTTCCGCTTCCGCGGCCGCGAGGCCGATCCTTTCGCCGAGCCGGAGCGGCTGAGCGTGGCGGAAGCCTTTTTGCGCCATGCCGGCATCGACCTCCTTGCAAGCGTCGCCGCCGACGGCAGCACCGACCGCGAAGCCCTTCACGAGGCGCTGGACCACGCCGGCCTGCGCACCGCGCCCGACGACAATTGGGCCGACCTGTTCAGCCGGGTGATGGTCGAAAAGGTCGAGCCGGCGCTGGGGCAGGGGCGGGCGACGATCCTCTACGGCTATCCGGTCTCGGAGGCGGCCTTGGCGCGGCCGAGCGCCGAAGATCCGCGCGTTGCCGAGCGCTTCGAGCTCTATTGCTGCGGCGTCGAGCTCGCTAACGCCTTCGGCGAGCTCACCGACCCGGCCGAGCAGCGCCGCCGCTTCGTCGCCGAGATGGACGAGAAGGAGCGCGTCTATGGCGAGCGCTATCCGCTGGACGAGGATTTCCTCGAAGCGCTTGCGATCATGCCGCAGGCGAGCGGCGCGGCCCTCGGCTTCGACCGGCTGGTCATGCTGGCGACGGGAGCGAGAAAGATCGAGGATGTGATCTGGGCGCCGGTGGCCGAGTGATGCGGCGG
>LM655178.1:0-9510 GCA_000824825.2 Mesorhizobium sp. ORS 3324 | reverse complement strand
GGGTGAGGGGCAGCGCCGACGTTGGCGATCCACTCAATGCGCGAACACCTGCTCCAGCGAGCGGAATCCCTTGAATTCGAGCGCATTGCCCGAAGGATCGCGGATGAAAAGCGTCGCCTGTTCGCCCGGCTCGCCCTTGAAGCGCACCATCGGCCGCTCCAGCCAGTCTATGTCGGAGCGGGCTTCCAGCCGCGCGGCAAGCCGCTCCCACTCGTCCATCAGGAGCACGGCGCCGAAATGGGGGATCGGCACGGCGACGCCGTCGACCTTGCCATCACGGGCCGCGTCAGCCATCTGCGGCCGCAAATGCGCCGACATCTGGTGGCCATAGAGTTCGAAATCGACCCAGGTGGCGGATGAGCGGCCGATCGCGCAGCCCAGCACCTCGCCGTAGAAAGCACGGGTCTCGTCGAGATCACGGACCGGGAAGGCGAGGTGGAAAGGCGTCATGCGCAAGCTCCGAAAAGGCAATTGTGCCGCAAGCGGCCGTTCCGGCGCTTTTGGGCGATTTGGTCGCGGCATCCTGATTGGCCTTCGCCCATTGCACAAGCGCCAGCGGAACAATAGATGGTGCAACAGCATCCATAGACGGTGCGCCAGCTTCCACGGATGGTGCGGCAGCGTCTGCATTCCAGGAAAGCTCGAACAAACAGGACAACCCGCATGACCAACACGCTCGACGCAGCGAAACTGACCGACCGCGTCGCGGCGCTGGTCGAGGCGGCCAAGCGCGCCGGGGCCGACGCCGCCGACGCGGTCGCCGTGCGCGGCCGTTCGACCGGCGTGTCGGTGCGGCTCGGCAAGGTCGAGGGCACCGAGTCGTCGGAGAGCGAGGATGTCTCGCTGCGCGTCTTCGTCGGCCAGCGGGTGGCGAGCGTCTCGGCCACCGCCGCCTCCGATCCGAAGATGCTGGCCGAGCGGGCCGTCGCCATGGCGAAGGTCTCGCCCGAGGACCCCTATCAGGGGCTCGCCGATCCGGCGCTGCTTGCCCGCAATCTGCGCGATCTCGACCTTTTCGATCCGACCGAGGTTTCGGCCGATCAGTTGAAGGAGGCGGCCCTTGCCGCTGAAGCGGCCGCCCTTGCCGTCAAAGGCGTCACCAATTCTTCGGGCAGCAACGCCAGCGCCGGGCTGGGCGGCTTGGTGCTTGCCACCTCGCACGGCTTCCTCGGCCAATATGTCGCCTCGCGCTTCTCGCGATCGACCAGCGTCATTGCCGGCGAGGGCACGGCGATGGAGCGCGACTATGAGTTTTCCTCCCGCCAGCATTTCGCCGACCTCGACGCGCCGGAGGACATCGGCCGCAAGGCCGGCGAACGTGCGGTGCGCCGGCTTGGCGCGCGCAAGGCGGCGACCGGCCCGGTCGACGTGGTGTTCGATCCGCGCGTCGCGCGCGGCATTGCCGGCCATCTCGCCGGCGCCATCAACGGCGCCGCGGTCGCGCGCAAGACGAGCTTTTTGCGCGACATGATGGGCAAGCAGGTGGCCTCAAGCGCGATCACCGTCACCGACGAGCCGCTGCGCCGTCGCGGCCAGGCCTCGCGCCCCTTCGACGGCGAGGGCGTCGAGGGCGAGAAACTGTTGATGGTCGAGAAGGGCGTGCTCAACCACTGGTTCCTGTCGACCTCGGCCGCGCGCGAGCTCGGCCTTACCACCAACGGGCGCGGCTCGCGCAGCGGTTCCTCCGTCTCGCCGTCCTCGACCAATCTCGCCATCGAGCCCGGCGAGCGAACGCCGGAGGAACTGATCGCCTTGCTGAAGCGCGGCTTCTACGTCACCGAGGTCTTCGGCCAGGGCGTCGACATGGTGACCGGCGAATATAGCCGCGGCGCATCCGGTTTCTGGATCGAGAACGGCGCGCTGGCCTATCCCGTGGCCGAGGTGACGATCGCCTCAAACCTGAAGACCATGTTCCTCAACATGGTGGCGGCGAGCGATCTCGACCGCAATTTCGGCACCGCGGCGCCGACGCTCCTGATCGAGGGGATGACCCTTGCCGGCGCCTGATATGGTCATCTCGGCCGGGGCTTACGAAGACCTCGCTCTATTGCGCGACGCCGCCAGCGAGGCCGGCGCGATCGCCATGCGCTATTTCGGCAACAACCCGCAGGTGTGGATGAAGGGCGGCACCTCGCCGGTAAGCGAGGCCGACCATGCCGCCGACGCCTATCTGCGCGAAACCCTGCTCAAGGCGCGGCCGGACTATGGCTGGCTGTCGGAGGAGACCGCCGATGATCATGCCAGGCTCTCGGCGCGCCGCACCTTCGTCGTCGACCCGATCGACGGCACGCGCGGCTTTCTCGACGGCCTGCATTCCTGGTGCGTCAGCGTCGCCGTGGTCGAGGATGGCCGGTCGCTCGCCGGCGTGCTCGAATGCCCGGCCAAGCGCGAGACCTACTGGGCGCTGCCGGGCGAGGGCGCTTTCCTCAACGGCGAGCGCATTCGTGTGCGCGCCCCCGGCGAGACCGTCGACATCGGCGGGCCGAAGCCGCTGGTCGACTTGATGCCCGAGGCCTGGCACGGCCGGATGCGCCGCATCGCCTATATCCCCTCGCTCGCCTACCGGCTGGCGATGATCGCCAACGGCAGGATCGACGCGACCTTCGTCAAGCCCAATGCGCATGACTGGGACATCGCCGCCGCCGACCTGATCCTCACCGAGGCCGGCGGTGCCTTGCTCGACCGCAGCGGCACGCCGCCGCGCTATGCCGGCGAGGTGATCAACCATGGCGCGCTGGCCGCCGGCAGCGGCGAGCTGCTCGACGTCCTTGCCGGCGTCATCGCCGGGCCTGACGAAGGGTGAGCCTGTCCACGGTTCCAAAACCGGCGGCTTTGGTCTAGACCATTCACAAAACTCATGAATCTGCGAAGGATCGGCATGGCCGTGGAAGACGGAAAGAAACAGCTTTTGCACCTGGTGTTCGGCGGCGAGCTGAAAAAGCTGGGTGGAACCGAGTTTCGTGATCTCGATGCGCTCGACATCGTCGGCATCTACCCCGACTATCAATCGGCGCACGCCGCTTGGAAGGCGAAGGCGCAGGCCAGTGTCGACAATGCCCATATGCGTTATTTCGTCGTTCACCTGCACCGGTTGCTCGACCCGGAAACGAAGGCAGCCGGTTGACATCGATGGAGCATGAAGCGGTGAAGGGGGCGACCAGGCGCGCCGCCAGGCATGGCGGCACGCGCACCTTGTGGCGCCGCATCCGCGAGCCTCTCGCCCAGTCGCGATTCGTCAAGAATTTCATCGCCAGCCTGTTCGCCTGGTTCGTGCGCCTGATTCGCATCACCAGCCCGCTGGTCAAAGGATCGACGCAGGTCGCCGGCGGCGCCCATGCGCATCTCGAGCCTGGCATCATCGCGCTGTGGCATGGCCAGCATCTCCTGACGCCGGCCTTCTATCCCAAGGGCCGGCCGCTGGTCGCCATGGTCTCGCGCAGCGCCGACGCCGAGCTCAACGCGCTGATGCTGAACAGATTCGGTATCGAGGCAGTGCGCGGCTCGGGCGGCCGCGACAGTTCGAGGCATCTCGACAAAGGCGGGGCCAAGGCCTTGATCGCGCTCAAGAAATCGCTGGTCGCCGGCAAGAATGTCGCGATGATCGCCGACATTCCGCATGGCACGCCGCGCGACGCGGGGTTGGGCATCGTGCTGCTGGCCAGGCTCTCCGGCCGCCCGATCCTGCCTTCTGCCATCGCCACAAGCCGCCGCAAGGTGCTGGAGAAGAGCTGGGACAAAACCACCATCAACCTGCCGTTCGGCCGCTCCGCGGTCGTGGTCGGAGCGCCCGTTTTCGTTCCTGCCGACGCCGACGACGCCGAGATGGAGCGCAAGCGCCAGGAGGTCACCGCCTCGCTGAACGCCGCGACGGCTGAGGCTTATCGCCTCGTGGACGGCGCCAAATGAGCGAGCGCTGGGCGCGCGCGGCCCTGACGGCCTACCGTTATGCGGGGGCCGTCGCCTATCCGCTGATCGGACCCTATGTCGCCTGGCGCGCCTCGCGCGGCAAGGAAGACCGCGTCCGTCGCCGCGAGCGCTACGGCGTCGCCGGCCGGCCGCGTCCCGAAGGGCCGATAATCTGGATCCATGCCGCGAGCGTCGGCGAGACGATCGCCGTTGTGCCGTTGGTGGAATCGATCCTCGACTACGGCGTCAACATCGTGCTGACGACCGGCACGGTCACTTCGGCCAAGGTCGCGGACGAGCGGCTCGGAAGCCGCATCATCCACCAATATGTGCCGCTCGACCTCAAGCCCGCGGTCAGCCGCTTCCTCGATCACTGGCAGCCGGAACTGGCGATCATCGCCGAATCGGAGATCTGGCCGATGACCATCCTGGAGCTTGGCGCGCGCAACGTGCCGCAGGTGCTGGTCAACGGCCGGCTGTCGGACCGCTCCTTCCGCTCGTGGAAGAAGCGTGCCAGCGTTGCCGAGGCGCTGTTCGAGAACCTTGCCCATGTCGTTGCCCAGTCGGATGTTGACGGCGAGCGTTTCCGCGTGCTCGGCGCCAGGCCGGTCACCGTCTCCGGCAATCTCAAGGTGGACACAAATCCGCCGCCGGCCGACGAACGGGCGCTGGCGACCTTGCAGCGCCAGATCGGGGGCCGCCCGACCTGGGCGGCGACCTCGACCCATGACGGTGAGGAGGTGGTCGCCGCGGAGGTTCATGCGACCCTGCACAGGCGTCACCCTGGTCTGTTGACCATCGTCGTGCCGCGCCATCCCGATCGCGCCGACGCGCTGGCCGCGCAGATCTCGGGCCTGGGGTTGACGGTCGCGCGCCGCAGCAAGGGCGACCGCATCACGCCCGACACCGATATCCTGCTTGGCGACACGATCGGCGAGATGGGGCTCTATCTCAGGCTGACCGAGATCGCCTTCGTCGGCCGCTCGCTGACCTCCGAAGGCGGGCAGAATCCGCTGGAGCCGGCGATGCTCGACACGGCCGTGCTTGCCGGCCGCAACGTGCAGAATTTCCGCGAGGCCTATCAGCGCCTGCTCGACCGCGGCGGCGCCAAGCTGGTGCGCGACCGCGACATGCTGGCCGGCGCCGTCAATTTCCTTTTGACCAACGAGGCGGCGCGCCACGAGATGATGGCCGCAGGTGCCGCGACCGTCGACGAGATGCGCGGCGCGCTCGCCCGCACGCTGAGGTCGCTCGAGCCCTACATCCAGCCGCTGGTCGTCAAGGCGCGCCTGAAAGGCGCCAATGGGCGCTAGCGCATGACCCCAAAAATCGGAACCGATTTTTGGAAAGGATCATGCGCAAGGCCAAATCGCGCGGAACCGGCGCCATGACCAGCGAGGCGCCGCCCTTCTGGTGGGAAAAGCCGGACTGGCGCGTGCTGGCGCTGTCGCCGGTGTCCGCGGTTTACGGGATGGTGGCGGGCCGGCGCATGCGGCACGCGCCGCGCGAGAAGGTCGCAGCGCCGGTGCTCTGCGTCGGCAATTTCACCGTCGGCGGCAGCGGCAAGACGCCAGTCGCCATCGCGCTGGCGAAACAGGCAAAGCGCATGCAGCTTAAGCCCGGCTTCCTGTCGCGAGGCCATGGCGGCTCCTTCGCCAGGCCGCATGTCGTCGATGCGCACCACGATGCCGCCAAGCATGTCGGCGACGAGCCGCTGTTGCTCGCCGAACATGCGCCTGTCGCGGTGACGGCCAACCGCGCCGCCGGCGCCAAACTGCTGATGGAAGAGCATGGCTGCGATTTCCTGATCATGGATGACGGTTTCCAGTCGGCGCGCATCCATATCGACTACGCGCTGGTGGTGGTCGACGCGCGCTTCGGCCTCGGCAACGGCCGCGTCATTCCGGGCGGGCCGCTCAGGGCCAAGGTCGTCGACCAGCTGGTCTTCACCAGCGGCTTGCTGAAGATGGGCGAGGGGAGCGCCGCCGACACCGTGGTGCGCCAGGCGGCGCGCGCCGGCCGTCCGATCTTCCTGGCGCATGTCGAGCCTGCCAACCCGGCGCGCTTTGCCGGCGGCCGCTTCCTCGCCTTTGCCGGCATCGGCCATCCGGACAAATTCTTCGACACCGTGCGCGGCGCCGGCGGCGAGGTCGCGCTGTCGCGCGCCTTCCCGGATCACCATGTCTACGCCGCCGACGAGCTCGCCGGTCTTGCCGGGCTTGCCAAGCGCGACGGGTTGCGCCTCGTCACCACAGCCAAGGATGCCGCGCGGCTCCGCCACGGCACGGCACCCGCCGGCTTCCTCGACCAGCTTGAGGTGCTGGAGATCGACGCCGTGTTCGAGCTCGGGCACGTGCCGGAACGCATCATCGGCGAGACGCTGGATGCCTGGCGGCTGCGGAAGTTAAGAGGGTGAGTTTCGGGGCGTGACGGGTCGACGCCGGCGGGACAGCACCCCCCCTCTGGCCTGCCGGCCATCTCCCCCGCAAGGGGGGAGATTGGCAGCTGCGGCGTGGCGCCTCTTACGACCTTATCGCCGGCTGCGCAGCTCCGGATGCGCCTCGATCTCGCGGCGCAGCGACGCGGCCGCGTTCACATAAGGCTCCTGCCTGGCGACGCTCCAGTATTTGAGCTCGTCCAGCGGAATGCTTTCCCCTGTCACGGCGCAGCGCACGAACGCGCCGGGGCTCGTTACCTGGAAGTCGCCGTCGAGATAGCGGATGCGCGCTTCCTTGCCGCCGGGGCCTTCAAAACGGTTCATCATGAAATTGCGCTTGGGTTCATGCGGGTTCAATCGCCACAAATTGTCGGCAAGGTCAAGCTTGACGCAATGCTCATGTATTATCGCTTGGCCCGCACCATGGTTCCGGAGCCGACATGGAAATCAACTCGACCCGCCTGACGTCGCTGCTGAAGGAAGCGCTCACCCCGCCGCCGGTGCCGTCGGGCAAGCCCGACCCGGCAGCCGAAGCGCTGGTCAAGGCGCTGATCCAGCCGCCGGCGCCCTCGACGGTGCAGTCGGCGCAGTTCGCCGCGCAGACGTTGAACAGCTCCTTGGCCAAGCCGCCCGCGCAGTCGTCGCAACGCCTGTCGTCGGCCGAGATCGAGAACGCCTACAGAGCCGTCATGGAGCCCGATACTGGCACCGACGATGCCTACGCAAGGGCTCAGGCACGCAGGCCGGCGGCCGATGCCGATCAGCCTGAGCCAGCCGCGGCCCAGGCCCAGCCGCCGGATGCCGACAACACGGCCAGGGTCGCGCCGACGCTGCCGCCATCTTCGTTCTCGCCGTCCATTGCTCCGGGGGTTCTATTCGCGGCCAACACCAATGCGCCGCCGCGCGGCGGCGCTCGCCCCGGCCATGCGCCGCGATCCGAACCCGGCCAGGCGCCGCTATGGATGATCTCAATCGTGACGGCCATCGTCTCGGCCGCGACCACCTCGATTGTGCTGATGCTGCTTCGCTGAATCTCAAAGCATGTCTCCCGAAAGTGGGAACCGGTTTCGGGACAAAGACATGCGCAAAATCAGAAACCTAAAGCGCATGGAGCGAATCCGAAGGATCGCGACGCGCTTTAGTTGTCGTGCTGCAGGAAGGCTTCCAACTTGTCCGGCGCAAGTCCGGCCTGTTCGGCGATTCGCCTTGCGAGATCCGCGGCGGCCGCGCGTGGCCGGCCGACGGGGCGGTCGAGCCAGTAGGACACCGGATTGAGCGCGACGCGCTCGTCGACCGCGACGATGCGGCCCGACTTCAACTGATCCTGCGTCAGCGGCGGCCGCGCCAGCGCGATGCCAAGCCCATGCGCCGCCGCGTCGAGCACCAGATTGTAGTCCTCGAAGCGCCGGTCCTGCGGGCGCGGGCGGTAGTCCATGTCCTGCGCCGCGAACCAGGCGCGCCAGCCGGACGCGTCGGAATCGTTGATCAGCGGGAATTTGAGCAGCCGGTCCGGGTCGCCATTGCCGATCTCCTTCGCCAGTTCGGGCGAGGCGATCGGGAAGATAAGCTCCTCGAAAAGCTGCACCGAGACGCGGCCCGGAATGCGGCCGCGCCCGCAACGCACCGAAAGGTCGATGCCCTCATCGGCAAGGTCTGCCTGGCGGTTGTCGACATCGAGCACGATGCGCAGCCGGCTGGGGTTGTTTTCCAGCGCCGCCATGCGCGGCATCAGCCAGAGGCCGCTGACCGAGGGGATTGAGGCCAGCCGCACCACGGCGGTGCCGCGCGGCTCTACCCAGCGGTCGGAATTGACGGAGATGAGCGCGAACGCCTCCGTGGTTCTCAGATGCAGCCTGTTGCCCTCATTGGTAAGCGTCACGCCGCGCGCGTTGCGCTCGAACACCTTGAGGCCCAGCCAGTCCTCCAGCTTGGCGATCTGGCGGCTCACCGCGCCGTGGGTGAGGTTGAGCTTTTCGGCCGCTGCCGAGAAGCTTCCCGTGCGCGCCGCCGCGTCGAAGGCGCGCAAGGTTTCCAGCGGCAGTATCTGGTCCGAGCTGTGATCCATGTTCACAGCTGACCCTCGAATTGGTCGTTTGTCAATCGGCCGGCAATCGGGTTTTCTCCTCCATCACACTAGAGGACGAGGATACGGCAATGAGCGCTTACACCGGCACGTTGAATGAGACACAGCGCATGGACACGACGGCGGCGATCGCGGTGGCGCTCACCGTGGCCGGCTGGGCCTCGGCCTTCCCGGCGATCCGCGCCGGCCTTGCCGCCTTCCAGCCGCTGGAGCTAGGGGCGTTGCGCTTCGCCATCGCGGCCGTGCCGGCGGCGATCTTCCTGGCCATCAAGCGCCCGGCGCTGCCCCGGGTCGGCGAGTTGTGGCGCTTCGCCTTCGGCGGCGCCATCTTCGTCGCGCTCTACACCGCCATGCTCAATTTCGGCGAGCTGACCGTCTCGGCCGGCGCCGCCGGCTTCATCATCAATGTCAGCCCGATCTTCACCGCCATCATGGCCATGGCGCTGCTCGGCGAGCGCTTTTCCGGCATGGCCTGGGTCGGCACGGTGATCTCCTTCACCGGCATCGGCATCATCGCAATGGCCGACGGGCACGGCCTGCATTTCAACGCCGGCGCGCTGCTGGTGCTGGGCTCGGCGCTCTGCTCGGCCGTCAACACCATCGTCCAGAAGCCGCTCTTTGCCCGCCACCATCCGCTGACGATCGCCGCCTCCAACATGGTGCTCGGCGCGCTCTGCCTGTCGCCCTTCCTGCCGGAAGCGTTCTCGCAGGCGGCGGTCGCTGACACCGCCGGTCTCGGCGCCGTCATCTATCTCGGCATCGTGCCCTCGATGATCGCCTACGCCGCCTGGGCGACGGCGCTGTCGCGCCTGCCGGCCGCGCGCGCGTCGAATTTCCTTTATCTGGTTTCACCGACCTCGGCCCTGATCGGCTTCTTCTGGCTGAGCGAAGTGCCCTCGCTGCTCGGCATTCTCGGCGGCGCGCTGGCGCTGGGTGGTGTGATCGTGGTGAATTTGAAGAGGTAAGTCACAGGGTTGCGGCCGTTTTCTTGCCCCCAACCCGCTGCTTCGCAGCGACCCTCCCCAGAAGGGGGAGGGTCAAGGCGCGGCGCCCTACCTCCCCCTTGTGGGGAGGTCGGACCGAA
>LM655177.1:12574-87163 GCA_000824825.2 Mesorhizobium sp. ORS 3324 | reverse complement strand
GGCCCGCAAGCAGGCGAAGCCGATGCCGCGGGACAAAAAATAAAATCCTGTCCCCGCAACCAAACCAAAACGGCCCGCACCGTTCGCATTTGGGGGGTCATGGCGGCCGATTCGGCTGTGATTTGCCCTTCAACGCATTCTCGGCGCAAGAACGGTCGCGACATGCTCGGCGATGGCCAGGCCGGAGGTCAGCCCGGGGCTTTCGATGCCGAACAGATTGACCAGGCCTTCGATGCCGTGGGTTTCGGCATCCTGGATGACGAAGTCGCTGTTGGGTTCATCGGGGCCGGAGAGTTTTGGCCGGATGCCGCTGTAGGCCGGCTCCAGGCTGCCGTCGGCGAGGCCCGGCCAATATTTGCGGATCGCAGCATAGAAGCGTTCGCCGCGCGCCGGATCAACGCGGTAGTCGATCTCCTCAATCCATTCGACGTCGGGCCCGAATCGGGCCGTCCCGGCAAGATCGAACGTCAGGTGGACGCCGAGCCCCCCTGGCTCCGGGACCGGGTAGATCAGCCGCGAAAAGGGCGCCCGGCCGGTGGCGGAGAAATAATTCCCCTTGGCGTAGTGAAGCGCCGGCAGGAATTTGCGGTCGAACCCTGCGAGCGAACCGGCAAGGGCGACCGCGCCGAGGCCTGCGGCGTTGACGAAACGCGGCGTGGCGATTTCAAAGCGTTCGCCGCTAGCCGTGTCGGCCGTCTCGAGCCAGATGCGGCCGATTTCGGTCCGGCCGCCCACGATCTGGGTGTTGAGGGAAAGCACGGCCCCCCGGTTCTCTGCATCGGCGAGGAGTGCGAGCATCAGCGCGTGGCTGTCGATGATGCCGGTGGACGGCGAGAGCAGGGCGGCCGTGCAATGCAGCGCCGGCTCCAGCGCCTGCGCTTCGACGGCGTCCAGCGCACGCAGGTCATCGACACCGCAAGCGGCGGCATTGGCGCGAATGGAAGCAAGCGCCGGCTGCTGGGTTTCGTCGGTCGCCACGATCAGCTTGCCGCAGCGGCGGTGCGGGATCGAACGTTCGGCGCAGTAGCGATAGAGCATCTCGCGCCCGCCGACGCTGAGCCGCGCCTTGAGCGATCCTTGCGGATAATAGATGCCGGCATGGATGACCTCGGAGTTGCGCGAGCTCGTCCCGGTGCCGATGGCGTCCGCCATCTCCAGGATCAGTGTATCGAGACCCCGCGCCGCCAGGCTGCGCGCGACCGCAAGACCGATGACGCCGGAGCCGGCAATTACGCAGTCGACCTGTTCCATGCCCGTCCATCCGGTTGCGCCAGCGGCGCGCCAAAGGCTCTTAAAGCATCATATCGCTCGTGCCCAAATCTTTGTCCGGACAGAGTTGAGGGCATGGCGCTATCGATCGTGACGCGGCGGCTCTTGCGGCCGGCTCGCACGATGATGCATCAAGCAGCCCAGACACGAGGCGAATTTTGGACTTCTCAACAGGCGAGACGGTCCTATCTTCGCCTGCACGCCCGCAGACCAGGAGCCGTCATGGACGCTAGACCGAATTCCCCCGAAGCCCGCGACATCCGCTACCACATGCATGCTTACACCAATGCCCGCAAGCATCAGGAGATGGGTCCGCTGGTCATCGAGAAGGGCGACGGCGTCTATGTCGAGGACATTGCCGGCAACCGCTACATCGAAGCGATGGCCGGCCTGTGGAGCGTCGCCGTCGGTTTTTCGGAAAAGCGGCTGGTCGATGCGGCCACAAGGCAGATGTCGAAGCTGCCCTTCTATCATGATTTCGGCTCGAAGGCGCATTCGCCGCTGATCGACCTGGCCGAGAAGCTGGTGCAGATGGCGCCGGTGCCGATGAGCAAGGCCTATTTCACCAACTCCGGCTCTGAGGCCAACGACACGGCGATCAAGATGATCTGGTACCGGTCGAACGCGCTCGGCCAGCCGGAACGCAAGAAGATCATCAGCCGCAAGCGCGGCTACCATGGCGTCACCATCGCTTCGGCGAGCCTGACCGGCCTGCCCAACAATCATCTCTCCTTTGACCTGCCTATCGCCAATATCCTGCACACCTCGACGCCGCATCACTGGCGCGAAGCGGAGCCCGGCGAAAGCGAGGAACAGTTCTCCAGCCGAATGGCCGACGATCTCGAAAGGCTGATCCTCGCCGAGGGGCCCGAGACGATCGCCGCCTTCATCGGCGAGCCGGTGATGGGCGCCGGCGGCGTTATCGTCCCGCCGGCCGGCTACTGGCAAAAGATCCAGGCGGCGCTGTCGAAATACGGCATCCTTTTGGTGGCCGACGAAGTGATCTGTGGCTTCGGCCGCACCGGCGAGATGTTCGGCTCGCAGACCTTCGGCATCAGGCCCGACATCATGGTGCTGTCCAAGCAGATCTCGTCCTCCTACCTGCCGATCTCGGCGCTCCTCATCAACGACAAGGTGTTCGAGCCGATCGCCGACGAGAGCAACCGCATCGGCACCTTCGGCCACGGCTTTACCGGCGGCGGCCATCCGGTAGCCGCCGCCGTCGCGCTGGAAAACATCAAGTTGATCGAGGAACGCGATCTTGTCGGCAATGCGCGCAAGGTGGGCGCGCATCTGCAGGCACAGCTGCGCAGGCTTGCCTCACACCCGCTGGTCGGCGAGGTGCGCGGGGTCGGCCTCATCGCCGCCGTCGAGCTGGTCGCCGACAAGGCGAGCAAGGCGCCGTGGGGCAAGCCGGTGGCTCTCGGCGCGCTGGTCAACGGTTTCCTGCAGCAGAACGGCGTGATCTCGCGCAACATGGGCGACGCCATCGCCTTCTGTCCGCCGCTGATCATCACCGAGGCCCAGATCGATGCGCTGGTCCATGCGTTCGAGCGGTCGCTCGACGCGGCGCTGCCGCAGGTCCGGGCGCAGGCAAACGCATAGGAGCGGAAGATGCGGCAGGCACTGATCGTATGGGGCGGCTGGGAAGGGCATGAGCCCGAGGCCGGGGCACGCGCCGTCAAGGCGATGCTCGAGGAGGAGGGCTTTGCCGTGCGCGTGGAAAACACGACCGCGGTGTTCGCCGATCCGACGATCGCCGAGCTCAGCTTGATCGTGCCGATCTACACCATGTCCAAGCTCGCCAAGGCCGAGGAGGCCAACCTCACCAAAGCGGTCGAGGGCGGCGTCGGACTCGGCGGCTATCATGGCGGCATGGGCGATGCCTTTCGCGAATCGACGGACTATCAATTCATGTGCGGCGGGCAGTGGGTGGCGCATCCCGGCAACATCATCGACTACCGGGTTGATATCGTGCGGCGCGACGATCCGATCATGGCCGGCATCGACGACTTCGCCTACCGCTCCGAGCAATATTACATGCATGTCGACCCTGCGAACGAGGTGCTGGCGACCACGACCTTCTCTGGCGAGCATGCGCCGTGGATCGACGGCGTCGTCATGCCGGTGGTGTGGAAGCGCCGGCACGGCAAGGGGCGGGTGTTCTATTCCTCCCTCGGCCACGTGGCCAAGGAATTCGAGGTGCCCGAGATGCGGACCATCCTGCGCCG
Source organism: Mesorhizobium sp. ORS 3324 (assembly GCA_000824825.2). Lineage (GTDB taxonomy): Bacteria > Pseudomonadota > Alphaproteobacteria > Rhizobiales > Rhizobiaceae > Mesorhizobium. Next base: position 83,663 of record LM655177.1, on the reverse strand, counting down.
CGGACTGGTGTGGGCGGCGCGCTGAACGAGCGCTCTCAGCTTGGCCTCCGATTGGAGGAATCCGCCCCTATCGCTACCGGGCGGGCTTGCGCTGCAGCCAGCCGTTCAGCCCGTTCGGCCAGGCGATGACGAAGACGGCAAGCAAGAGCCCGAGGCCGATATTGCGGTAGTCGGAGAGTTCCCGCATGCCTTCGTCGGCAAGCATCAGCACGGCAGCGCCGAGCAGCGGACCCCAGATCGATCCGAGGCCGCCTATCACGATCATGGCGATCAGGAACAGGAGCAGCGAGAACGAAAACACCGTAGGACCGACCACGCGGAAATGCACGGCGTAGAAACCGCCGGCAATGCCGGTGAAGAAGGCCGATACCGCGAATATCCAAAGCTGGTACTTGAAGCGGCTGATGCCGCGCGACATGGCGTAGCCCGGATTGTCGCGCAGCGCGCGGAAGGCAAGGCCGAGCGGTCCTCTGATGACGACGATCGAAATCGCGACGGCGAGCGCCAGCAAAGCGAGGCCGACATAATAGTGCGCGATGTACCATTTGGACGGGAACAGCGCGCGCAGCCCGATATCGCCGAACTGGCCGATGCCGCGCACGCCGCCGAACAGCGGCATGCAGCCGCCGGTGGTTGTGAAGCAGCCGGTGTCGTTGACGATCAGCACATACATGACCTGCGCGATCGCCAGCGTCAGCAGCGCCACATAGGGGCCGCGCAGGCGTAGGCAGGCGAGGCCGATCAGCATGCCGACAGCCACGGTGACCAGGCCGGCCATCGGGATGGCGGCGAGCATCGGCACCTTCCAGTAGAAGCCAAGCATCGCCGTCGCATAGGCGCCGGTGGCAAACAGCGCCATCTGCGCCAGCGAGAAGATGCCGCCGATGCCGAGCACGAGGTTCCACTGCACGACGACGATCGCCCAGATGAAGAACAGCGTCGACTGGGTGATGATGTAGCGCCCGGGCATGACGATCGGCAGCGCGATGGCGATTGCCAGGCAGACGAGGCCGATCAGTATGTCGCGACGAATGGCTGTCATAGGCGCACCACCTGCTGTTTGCCGAACAGGCCGAAGGGCCGCCAGATGAGCACGAGGATGACGAGAAGCAGCAGCATGGCGAAGCTCCAGCGCACGCCGAAGACGTATTGGGTGGCGGCTTCGAGCAGCCCGAGCGCGATTGCCGCGACCACGGCGCCGTAGACATTGCCGAGGCCGGCGACGACGCAGACGATGAAGGCCTTCAGCATCGGATCGCCGCCCATCACCGGCGTCAGCGTGGCGATCGAGCTGATCATGATGCCTGAGACGGCGGCGAGCGCGCCGGAGAGCGCCAGCACCTGGGCATAGACCCGGCCGACCCTCACACCCATGAGCTGCGCCGCGTCGCGGTTCATCGAGGTGGCGCGAATGGCGCGGCCGGCGCTGGTGCGCTGCAGGAGGACGGCGACGGCCACCATCAGCATGAGGGCGACGCCAAGGATGAAGACGTTCTGCAGCGGTATGTGCACGTTGCCAATGACGAGTTGGCCGTCAACAGCAAGCGGCTGTGGGATCGGATAGGGGCCAAAACCCTTCAGCATCAGGTTCTCGATGACGCTGCCGATGCCTATCGTGGCGATGAAGATGTTGGTCTCGAAATTCTCGGCCCTGAGAAGCGGCAGCGCCGCGCTGAAATAGATCAGCAATCCAACCGCGGCGCAGATCAACGCGGCGCCGGGAAGCGCGAGCGCCGGATGCAGGCCGGCATGGACGATCGCCGCGTAGCAGATATAGCCGCCGAGCGTCAGGATGGCGCCGTGCGCCATGTTGAGCATGTTGAGCGAGCCGTAGACCAGCGAGAGGCCGATGGTGGCGACGGCGTACATGGCTCCGAGCGTCAGGCCGGAAGCGACGATCTGGATCAGGACATCCATCGCTCACACTCCGAGATAGGTTTCGATGATTTCAGGACGCGCCATCAGCTCGGCGCCGAGTCCAGACCAGACGATGCGGCCGTTGTCCAGCAGATGGATGATGTCGGCATGCTCGGCGATGCGCTCGGCATTCTCCTCGACCAGCAGGATGGTGCGGCCTTCCCGCCTCAGATTGAAGATCACCTCGTAGATCTGCTCGATGACGATCGGGGCGAGGCCAAGCGACGGTTCATCCAGCATCAGCACCTCGCCGCCCGCCATCAGGCCGCGGCCGATGCCGCACATACGGCGCTCGCCGCCGGAAAGAGTGCCGGCGGTCTGGTTCCGCCGTTCCTTCAGCTTGGGCAGCAGCGTGAAGACGAAGTCGAGCCGGTCAGCAAGCCCGCCGCTGTTGGCGTAGGCACCCATCAACAGGTTCTCGTGGACGGTCATTGCAGGAAACAAGAGGTCGCCCTGCGGCACGTGGATCACACCGCGCTCGACGATCTGGTCGGGACGCAGGCGGTCGATGCGGGCGCCGCCCAGGCGGATTTCGCCCGACGTCACCGGGACAAGACCGGAGATCGCCTTGAGCAGCGTCGTCTTGCCGTGGCCGTTGGGACCGACGATGGCGGTCAGCTCGCCCTTTTTTGCCGACAGGCGGATAGCATCGAGCACAATGCGGCCGGCATAGCCGGCGCTGGCGTTGACGATTTCGAGCGCCGTCTCAACCACGATCGGCCTCCATGAAGGAGCGCAGGCGCTCGGAGGCGCCGTGGCCGAGATAGACATCGACGACCGTGCGGTCATCGAGAAGGTTCGCCGGCAAACCTTCGAATATCTTCTCGCCGTGATGCATGATCATGATGCGGTCCGACAGGCGCACCAGGAAGCGCATGACGTGTTCGATGAGGATGATCGTGACGCCGGAAGCCTTGATGGCGCGCACGGCGTCCATGACGCGATCGACCTCGCGGGCGGTCAAGCCGCCGACCGGCTCGTCCATCAGCAGGAGCTTCGGCTTCGTCGCCATCGCGCTCGCCATCATCAGCAGCTTGCGGTCGAGCACCGGCAGCTTGCCGGTCACCGCATCGGCGCGGTCGGCGATGCCGAGCATATCGAGTGCGGCATCGGCGGCCTCATGCGCTGCCCGGCCGGCGCGCAGCGTCGGGATGGCCCGGTTGCCTTGTCCGAAATAGGCGCCGACCAGCACGTTCTCCCGCGCCGTCATGCTGTCGAAGCCGGCGTTGAGCTGAAAGGTTCGGGCGATGCCGGCATGGCAGATCTGCTCGGGCGCGAACCCGGTGATGGCCTGGCCGTCGAGCAGGATGGTGCCGGTGGTTGCCGGGTTCAGCCCGGAGATCACCTCGAACAGCGTCGTCTTGCCCGCTCCGTTCGGCCCGCCGATGCCGAGGATTTCTCCCGCCCCGACATCGAAGGACAGATCGCGGACCGCCGCGAGCGCGCCGAAGGACTTGCCGACATGCCTGCACGACAGCAATGGCGTCGCGGCGGCGTCTCCCGTCATACGGCTAGGCCTTGATCCACGGCGGCAGCATGAATTTGGTCGTGCCGTAAGGCGCCGGCGCGATCAGGCCGGGGCCCTTGGTGTAGTCCTGGATCTGCAGGAATTGATGCGGCATGCCGAGCGATGAATCGTTGACCTGCGTCGGATAGGTGAAGGCGGCGTTCTCGAGCGGCATGAAACGGGTCGTGCCGGTCACGCCGCGCCATATCATCGAGCTCATCCTGGCCGCAACCTTGCGGTTCTGATCGTTGTTGCCGGGCTCGCCGGTGCCGCCGGCAAGTGCTGCTGCGGTCGCCCAGACATAGGCGCCGTCATAAGGCTGGGCGCCGGAATTGTGGCCGGCGTTCGGGCCGAATTTCGCTTTGTAGCGCTTCTCGAAGGCCGTGCCGATCTCGTCCTGCAGCGCGCCGACGACGGTGGCGTAGATGATGCCGTTGGCGGCCTGCTTGGCGATATCGCGGAAGGCCGGGATCGACGGTCCGTACTGCATGTAGATCAGGCTCTGCGTCGGGTTCGACGCGAACTGCAGCGCGAACTGTCCGAGATCGGCGGGCAGGAAATGGGTGATGCAGATCACCGCCGGCGGGTCCTGGCGGATCTTGGCGAGCGTCGGGCCCCATTCCGAGGCCGGCACGCTGACGGTCTCGAACAGGGTGATCTCCCAGCCGTAGTTCTTTGCCTGTTCCTTGACGGCATTGGCGATGTTGGAGGCGTAGACGCCGGCCGAAAGGATCACCGCCATCTTGTTGTTCTTGCGCTTCCACTCGCCGTTTTCCTCCAGCCCCTGCAGGAATTTCAGGAAGCCGGGACCGTACCAATATTCGGCGGGGTCGCCCTGGAAGGAGCCCCAGTAGCGGTCCGGGTTGGACTTCACCAAATTGTTGTGGCCGATCGTGGTGTCGTAGTGGACGTAGATGATGCCGTTGTCGGCGGCGACTTCCTGGATCGCGGCGCCGGAGCCGATGTTGTAGCCGTTGAGGATCGCATGCACGCCGTGCCGGTCGACCAGGCGCTGCGCCGCCTGCACGTTGGTGGCGTCGCCCATCTGCGCGGTGTCCTCGAAAGATGGCTCCAGCGGCCGGCCGAGGATGCCGCCAAGCGCGTTGATCTCCTCGCAGGCGAGCGTCAGGCCGTTCTTGAATTCGATGCCGTCGGGCGCGGCGAAGTCCGTGGTCGGACCGCACTGGCCCACCGGGATCGGATCGCCTTCGGCCCGTGCTTCGTTGTTCATCGAAAACAGCATGGCCGGCATGCCGGTCAGCGTCGCCGCCGTGGCGAGGCTGCCCTTGATCAGGAAGTTACGGCGGGAGCCGGCTATCACATTCGGCGTGGTCAGTTTCGAACTGCGCTTCATCTCTGTTCCCCTTGTGAGTTCATGTTTTTTGTCAGCTTATGTTTTTCACCAGCTCCGCGGCCTGGTCGATCACTGCCGTCTGATGCGGCTGCGCCGGCATTCCACCCCATTGTCCCATCAATTGGTCCCACGGGTCCTCGACGCCGGTGCGATGGCCGCAAAGCTCCTCGATCACGGCGAGACCGCAATAGGGCACGTACATTTCGGAGTAGCCGCCCTCATGCGTCATCACCAGGCGGCCGCCGCACAGCTCGCGCGCAGCGTCGAGGAGCGTGCGCGCCAGCCTGCGATAGCCGCTGGAATTCATAAGCATGCGTCCCATCGGATCGACGCCGGAGGCATCGAATCCCGAAGGCACGACGACCAGTTCCGGCTTGAAGCGCATCAGCGCCGGGATCACCACCCGCTCGAAGGCCGCAGCGTAGGCGCCGGGGCCCGATCCCGGTGGCAAAGGCACGTTGATGTTGAAGCCCTTGCCCTTGCCCTCGCCATTCTCGGCGATCGCGCCGGAATTCGCTGGAAATAGATTGTCCTGATGGAGCGAAATCGTAAGCACACTGGGATCGTCATAGAAGACCGACTGCGTGCCGTTGCCGTGATGCACATCCCAGTCGACCGTTGCGATGCGGGTGAGGCCGTGCAGTTTCTGCGCATGCCGGATCGCGATCGCGGCATTCGAGAACAGGCAGAAGCCCATGCCGACATCGGCGGTGGCGTGGTGGCCCGGCGGGCGGATCAGCGCATAGGCGTTGTCGACCTCGCCGGTGATGACGGCTTCCATGGCCTTGATGGCGCCTCCGGCCGCCAGGAGAGCGATCTCGTAGCTGCCGGCGCCGAGCGGCGTCAGCGTGCTGGCATCGCCATAGCCGCGGTCACTTATCTCCCGGATCCTCGCGATATGGGCGGGCGTATGGACCCGCGACAGCTCCTCGACGGTTGCGCGCCTGGGCTTGATCGTGACCAGATGGTCGAGGATGCCGCTTACTTCCAGGAGGTTGCGCAGCCGCCGCTTGGTCTCGGGATTTTCTGCATGGGTGCCGGGCTGAACGGTCAGGCTCGGCGGGAAGACCTGGGCCCAGTTCCAGGTGTTGTGCCAAAGATAAAGTTCGTGGAAAACGAAACCCGTCGCCATGCGGCTCCACCCAGCGTATCTCGGCTGGATGATCGCGCGTCATATTAGCGCTGTCCCGACACGTTCGGGTAATGGGTGGTTTTTTTGACCCTACCCGCTTGGGTGGTTATCCAGCCAATTGATGCTCGTTGGCACCGTCGAGCCCGATTTCCTTGAGCTTGAGAACAGCTTCGGTCCGGCTGGAGACGCCGAGCTTGCCGAAAATGTTCTTCAGATGCCACTTCACCGTGTCGGGCGCCATGGACAGCGTCTCGGCCAACTGGCGGTTGGTGTAGGCACGCATGAGCAGGACGGCGACGTCGGTTTCCTTGCTGCTCAGCATGCGCTTCTTGGTTGTCATGGCGATTGCCATCGGGCGAGCGCGCTCCGGCACGGTGCTGTTCAACTCGCGCAGCAGCGTGTCGACGAAGGTGGCGGGGCTGGCGCTGCGCGACCATGCCGGGATTCGGGCGCGGGCGAATTCGAGCACCTCGCGCATCGGAAGGCCCTCGTCGATCAGCGAGCGCATTGCGTTCTGGGGCAATGCCAGGGTGACGACGTCGACCGCCGCTGCCAGCGCCAGCAGCGTTTCGCCGGCGGCGTGCGCGGCGATCGCGACCAGCGCGCGGACCTGCATGAAGCCGCGCAGGCGTCCGTCCCGGCGCATCCGCTCGGCGATGCGGTCGAGGACGGCGATGGCTTTTGCCGGGTGGCCCTCGGCGATCAGCACGCGCGCGGCGCCGATATGGGCGTACTCGTCGAGGGGGTGAATGGGTGCCGGCCGGCTTTCGGCCGAAGGCTCGATGCCGCGCGAGCGGAGCGCCAGACGCGCGGCTCGCACGTCGCCGCGCGCCAGCAGCAATCGGACCCGCTCGTTCAGCGCGGCCGCCGTCAGCCGCCGGTAACGCTTCTCGATGCCCAGCCGTTCGGCGCGCTCCAGAAAGACGATGGCCTCGTCGTGCCGTCCATGCGCGGCGGCGAGCCGGGCGAGGTGCAGCTTGCAGGCCATCTCATGCACGACGAGTCCGCATTCCTCGATGATCTGCCGGTGCTGATGCAGGATGCGCTCGGCACCCTGCAGGTCGTTCCATTCATAGGCGAGCTCGACTTGGAAGATTGCGGTCATCGCCTCCGTGTAGGAGCCGGGCCCCAGTTGCTCGCGGGCCAGCCGGCAGGCGCGGTCGAGCAGCTGATGCGCCTCGGCCAGGTTTCCGGCGGAAATCTCGACCAGCCCGAGCAGGAGGTCGCAATAGACGATGCCGAAGACGGAATTGGCGACCGCATGATGATCGCGCGCGGCGAGGCTGCGCAGCCGCGCGGCGTCCAGCTCGCCCAGCGAATAATGGCTGAAGGCGCAGATGTTGGCGAGCGTGCCGCGCGCGAAGGGCTCGTCCTCCGGAAAGTCGGCCAGCCAGCGCGAAGCGACGCGGGTCGCGGTGCGGGAGCGGTCGGTGGCGCTGATGACGCCGGCCGTCAGCGTCTGCAGTTCGGCCTTGAGCGAACGGGTCGTCGCACGGTCGATCGCGCCACGGTCGGAAAGCTGGCCGACCAGGATCTTGGCCTGCTTGAGGATGCGAACCGCCTGACGTGGCCGGCTCATATGGAACTGCGCCCAGACACGCGCCAGCAGCAGACGCGGACGGGCGGCGATGAGATCGTCCGGAAGCTGGTTCAGCCACTCCGTGAGCTTCGGTATGTGGCCCTGCATGGTGAGCGGCATGGCGCATTTCTCGACCAGCCGCGCCGCATCGTCGGCGTCGCCGCTGGCAAGCGCGTGATCGACCGCGTCCGAGACATGACCCCTGGCCGCCAGCCAGGCGGCTGCGGAGCGATGCAGATTCCTGCGGGCCTCGGGCGCCCAGGCATCCAGCCGGTTGCGCAGGAATTCGGAGAACAGGTGGTGGTAGCGGAACCACTGGCCGGAGGAATCGAGGGCGATCAGGAACAGGTTCGATTGCTCTATCGTGGCCAGCGCGGCAGCGGCGTCATGGTCGGGGCAGACCGCCTCGACAAGGCCCAGACAGAAACGATCGAGGATCGAGGTTCTGAGCAGGAAGTCCTGGATCTCGGGCGCCTGGCGCGCCAGGACGTCATGGGTCAGGAACATCGCCACGTCACGCTGGCTGCCGGAGAATTCGGCGATGAAGGCCTCTTTCGATCCCTCATGCGCCAAGGCCAGTGCTGCCAGCTGCAGCCCGGCCGGCCAGCCTTCCGTCTTGTGGTGCAGCGCCACCACGGCCGAGACGGTGAGGTCGAGGCCGCAGACATTGCCGAGATATTCCTCGGTCTCCTCGAGCGAGAAGCGCAGGTCGCTGTCGCCGAGGCTGACGACATGCCCCTTCATCTTCATGTTGGCGAGCTCGAGCGGCAGCTCGCCGCGGGTGGCCAACACGACGTGCAACGCCGGCGGCGCGTAGGCGACCAGCATGTTCAGGAAGGCGGCGATCTCGCTGGAGACGATGAGGTGGGCGTCGTCGAGGACGAGGTAGATCGGCGCGGTGCGGCGCGAAAGCTGATTGATAATGCCTGTGAGGATGGAATCGACTGGCGTCACCGGGCTGGAGTCGATCAGCGATTCAGCGTTGCCGGCAACGGCCGGGTCGACGCGGTGGAGCGCGGCGGCAAGATATTTGAGGAAGCGGGCAAGGTCGTTGTCCAGCCTGTCGATCGACAGCCACGCAACCTCTCCGTTGCCGTTCGAGACAGCCGCCGCCCATTGCGAGAGCAGTGTCGATTTGCCGAAGCCGGCGGGAGAGGTCACCACCGCCAACTTGCCTGCCGTCGCGGTCTCCAGAATGCGCAGCAGACGCGGCCTCTGAACCAGGGCGTCGCGCAGATGGGGCGGCTGCAGCTTCGTCTCAATCAGCATCAGGGTCTTGCCTGGCGGCCAAAGGGCTACACGGTCCGTATACGATGAGGCAATGCGCGCCGCAGCGCCAGACCCTTCTCGACAGTGCAGACGGTCTTGGCAATCGCCTAACAATATAGATCATATGAATTGGTGATTTACATAAGACCTAGCCTTCCGTACAACAGCTTGCAACGGCATGCGCTGACGGGAGAAGATTGCGTGGAAACCATCGTTCCTTCGGATGCTCTCGGCTGGATGCCCTCGGTCGACCACAGCGGGGCGAGCGTGCACAACGCCGTGGTCAGCGTGCTGGGCAGCCGCATCCTCGGCGGGGAGTATAGTCCCGGCGACGCCCTGCCGCGGGAGGAGGAGCTCTGCGCGATGCTCGGCGTCAGCCGAACCTCGGTGCGGGAAGCGGTCAAGGTGCTGTCGGCGAAGGGCCTCGTCGAGGCCAGGCGGCGGGCGGGCGTGCGGGTTCTGCCGCGCGACAACTGGCGGCTGCTCGATCCGGTGGTGCTCGGCTGGCATCCGGCGATCCAGGACGACGAGGAGCTGGTTTCCGGCCTGTTGGAGGCGCGCAGGATTTTCGAGCCGGCGGCCGCGGAACTGGCGGCCAGGCGCGCCACCGCGGCCGACCTCGCCGAGATCGAACGCGCCGTCGTCGGCATGCGCGACAACATCCCCACCGACCTCAACGCTGTCTGCCAGGCGGACCTTGCCTTCCACAAGGGCGTCATCGCCGCCAGCCACAATGTCGTGCTCAAGGGGCTGGTCGGCATGCTGGAAGCCGCGCTGCGCGCCACTTTCCTGGTCACCAATCCGTTGATGGAGGCGCAGTCGCGCGCGCTTTCGGCGCATGTCGCGGTGCTGGAGGCGATCCGCATCCGCGACACCGCCGGCGCCCGTGCTGCCATGAACCGGCTGCTCGACATCGCCGCCGACGATCTCCACGCCAAGAGCTGACGTTTCGGCCTTGACGGCATTTTAGATCATATGATACTCGGATTTCATATGATCTAAGTGCTGTCTGGGAGGAGTTGCGCTTGAGAATCGTGGCGGTCACCACGCGCGTCGTGAACGCTGATATGCGCAACTGGGTGTTCGTGCGTATCGAGACCGACCAGCCGGGACTCTACGGCTGGGGCGAGGCGACACTGGAATGGAAGACCCAGGCCGTGGTCGGCGCCGTCAACGACCTGGCTCCGCTGCTGATCGGCCGCGATCCGCGCGACATCGAGCAGGCAGTGCGCATCCTCAAGAAGCACTCATTCTGGCGGCTGGGCGTCATCGGCATGTCGGCGGTCTCCGGCATCGAGCTGGCGCTCTGGGACATTTTCGGCAAATGGCTCGATCAGCCGGTCTGGCGGTTGCTCGGCGGCAAGGTGCGCGACCGGGTCAAGGTCTATACCCATCTCGGCCTCGGCGACATGCGCGCCGTCTACGAAACGCTCGACGCCGAGCCGCTGGTGCAGCGCGCCTCCGAGGTGGTTGCCAGGGGCTATCGGGCGCTGAAGGCCGTCTTCATCCCCTACAGCCACTACCATGCCCCGCTGGCCGATGTCGAAAAGGTCGGCCGGCTCATGGAGACACTGCGCAAGACGGTCGGGCCGGAAGTGGAGATCATGGTCGATTTCCACGGCCGTCCCGCCTCGGCCGCCACCGCGCTCGCCTATATCGACGCGCTGGCGCCGCACCGGCCGATGTTCGTCGAGGAGCCGCTGCCGCCGGGCGAGACCGGTGCGCTGGCGCAGCTCGCCGCCAAGTCGCGCGTGCCGATCGCCACCGGCGAGCGGCTGATCGACCGTCCGGAATTCGACGATCTCTTCCGGGCGCGGGCGGCAGACATCGTGCAGCCGGACATCTGCCATTGCGGCGGCCTGCTCGAGGCCAAGAAGATCGCGGCGATGGCCGAGGCAGTCTCCGTGGGTGTGGCGCCGCACAATCCGCTCGGCCCGATCGCGGGCGCTGCGGCGCTGCATTTCGCCGTCTCCACGCCCAACCACCTCATCCAGGAAGAGATGGTCGGCGCCGTGCCCTGGTATTTCGAGGTGGTGAAGGGGCCGATCCGCATGGTCGACGGCTGCTGGCAGGTTCCGGACGCGCCGGGGCTCGGCGTCGAGGTCGACGTGACGGTCGCCGACCGGCATCCCTACAAGCCGGAAGTCATGCACACCACCCATGCCGTCCTTGCCGACGGCACCATCGTGGACTGGTGACGATGGCCGGGCGTCTGAAGGACAAGGTGGCGATTATAACCGGCGCCGGCCGCGGCATCGGCGAGGCGACGGCACGGGCGATGGCCGCGGAGGGCGCGACGATCGTCGTGGCGGAAAAGGACGCCGGTACCGGGAAGAGCGTTGTCGCGTCGCTGCTCGAAGCTGGGGCGCTGGCGCTGTTCATCGAGACCGATGTCGCCGACAGCAGATCCTGCGAAGCCATGGCCGAACAGGCGCTCGGCGCCTTCGGCCGCATCGACGTGCTGGTCGCCAATGCCGGCATCAATGTCTTCCATGAACCTCTCGAAACCACCGAGGAGGAATGGCGGCGCTGCTTCGCCGTCGATCTCGACGGCGTGTGGTATTCGGCGCGCGCGGTGCTGCCGGCGATGCGGGCTCAGAAGCAGGGCTCGGTCGTCGCCATTGCGTCCTGCCATTCCTTCGCGATCATCCCGTCGACCTTTCCCTATCCGGTCGCCAAGCATGGGCTGCTCGGCCTGGTGCGGTCGCTCGGCATCCAATACGCGGCCGAAGGCGTCCGCGTGAACGCCATCGCTCCAGGCTATATCGAGACGCAGATCGCGGTCGATTACTGGAACACCTTTCCCGACCCGCAGGCCGAGCGCCAGCGCACCTACGACCTGCACCCAACGCGCCGTATCGGCAAGCCGGAGGAGGTGGCGATGACCGCCGTCTTCCTTGCCTCCGACGAGGCGCCGTTCATCAACGCGGCCTGCATCGTCATCGATGGCGGGCGTTCGGTTCTCTACCACGAATGAGGTTTCGCACCGGCGGCCGGTCGCCGGAAACGTCTTCAAGCAGATCACGTCCCGCCGGCCGGGACCGATTGGGAGGAAAACCAATGAAGAGCATGATCAAGGCCTGTCTCGTTACGGCCGCGACCGTCACGATCGCGCTGACGGTCCACGGCGCCGGCGCGCAGGACAAGATGAAGTTCGGCTACATCAACAAGATGGGCGATCATCCCTGGTTCGTGCGCGAGGTGAAGGGCGCGAAGGACAAGGCCGCTGAGCTCGGCGTCGACCTTTTGGTGCAGGACGTGCAGTTCGACGCCAATCTCGCCGTCACTACCTTCGACACCTATGTCGGCGACGGCGTCAAGGGCATCGCCGTGGTGGTGCCGGACCGCTCGCTCGGCCCGGTCGTCGCCGACAAGGCGAAGGCGGCCAAGATCGGCCTGATCGCGGTCGACGACGACATCGCCTTCGCCGACGGCACGCCGGTCGCCTATGTCGGCATGAACGCGCTCAACATCGGCAAGCAGGTCGGCACCGAGATCGCCCGCATCGCCAAGGCGGAAGGGTGGGACAAGGACCTCTCCAAGGTGCGCGTCGGCTCGATCGAGGACCAGAAGGCAGACACCTGCATGCGCCGCAACAAGGGCGCGGAGGAAGCGCTGGTCGCGGCGATCCCGGAGATCAAGTCGCGCATCATCTCGATCCCCTACGACAACACCATGGTCAACTCGATCGACGTTGTCTCGACTACGCTGACGGCCAATCCGGATGCCGAGAAGTGGATCTTCTTCTCCTGCAATGACGACGGGGTGCTCGGCGGCGTGCGCGCCACCGAGAATGCCGGCATGAAGCCCGAGAATGTCATCGGCATCGGCATCGACGGCTCGCGCTCCTGCGAGGCCTTTGGCGCCGGCAAGCCCTCGGGCTTCCGCGGCACGATGTGGCTGGACAGCGCCAAGCATGGCGCCGCCGCGATCCAGGCGCTCTACGACCAGGCCTCCGGCAAGGAGATGCAGAAGGATTATTTCCAGGACGCCACCCTGATCAGCGGCGAAAACTTCGCCAAGTTCAAGGATACGCTCGGTTGCAAGTCCTAGGCCTCCTTCCCGCTTCATGGCGGGCGGCCCTTGGGCGGGCGGCTTCATGCGGAGCCGCCCGCCGATGACCGTGCCCGTCGTTTCCGTCGAAGGCGTCAGCAAGCGCTTCGGCGCCGTGCAGGCGTTGCGCGACGTGTCGGTCGCCTTCAATGCCGGCGAGATCACCGCCTTGATCGGCGAGAACGGCGCCGGCAAGTCGACGCTGATGCGGGTGCTGGAGGGCGAGCACCGCCCCGATGCCGGCCGCGTGCTGGTCGACGGGCAGCCGGTCCAGCTCAGCTCGCCGCGCGCGGCGCATGGCTCGGGCATCCGCGTCATCCATCAGGAGCCGGAGATCATTCCGGAGCTGACGGTGGCGGAGAACATCTTCATCGGCGACATCAAGGCGCGCGGCGGGCTGTTCCTCGACCGCGCCGATCTGGAGCGGCGCAGCCTCGAGCTTCTCGGCACCTTCGGCGTGATCGATGTGCTTTCGCCCGGGCAGCGCTGCCATGGGCTGAGCCCGGCGCTCAGGCAGCTCATCGAGATCATGCGGGCGCTGCGGCCGGGCGCGCGGCTGCTCGCCTTCGACGAGCCGACCTCGTCCTTGACCGAGGACGAGGCGCAGAGGCTGTTCCGCGTCATCCGGCGCCTCAAGGCGGACGGTGTCGCGGTGATCTATATCTCGCACCGGCTGCGCGAGATCATCGAGCTTGCCGACCGCTGCGTGGTGATGCGCGACGGCAGCCGCGTCGCCGATGAGCCGATCGCGGCGCTCGACGAGCAGCGCATGGTGCGGCTGATGGTCGGCAGGCCGGTGAGCGACCTGTTCAATCGCAGGGAACGCGTTCTCGGAGCGGTCCGACTGGCGCTTGAAGGCGTCTCGACACGCCGCGTCGAGGGGATCAGTTTCGAGGTGAGGGCAGGCGAGATCGTGGGGCTGGGCGGCCTCGTCGGCGCGGGACGGACGGAAGTCGCGCGCGCCATCGTCGGCCTCGATCCGCTGCTCTCGGGGCGGATGACCGCCGGCGGCCGGCCATACGGGCCGCGCGAGCCGGCCGACGCGGTGGCCGAGGGCATCGGGCTGGTGCCGGAAGACCGCAAGCAGGAAGCGCTGCTTCTGATGCAGGCGGTGCGCGACAATGTCAGCCTCGTGGTGCCCGACAAGGTGTCGCGCTACGGCTTCTTCAGCCGCCGGCGCGAGCGCGCATTGGTCGCCCGCCACGTCGCCGAGCTCAGGGTCAAGACGCCGTCCATAGAACAGGCGGTCGGCAAGCTTTCCGGCGGCAATCAGCAGAAGGTCGTCTTCGCGCGCTGGCAGGCGCGCGGGCCGGCGGTGCTGATCCTAGATGAGCCGACGCGCGGCATCGATGTCGGCGCCAAGGCGGAGATCTACAGGCTGATCGAAAGCCTGGCCGACCAGGGCCTCGCCATTCTGCTCATTTCATCGGAGATGCCGGAGCTGCTCGGCCTCGCCGACCGCGTGCTGGTCATGCAGAACGGGTGCATCAGCGGCGAGCTTCCGTGGCAGGAGGCGAGCGAAGAGGCCGTGCTGGCGCTGGCCATGCGCTCAGGCAAAGAGACAATCGAAAGGAGAGTATCGTGACCGATACCGCGACCGCCGGCCGCGAGCGCGCGCCGGCAAGTCTGTTCGGCCGAATCGGCGCGCAGAACATCAGCCTGCTGATCGCGCTGGCGGTGCTGGTGGCGATCTTCGGTGCGCTCAGGCCCGATGTCTTCTTCACGCCGCGCAACCTGATCAATATCGGACTTGCGGTCACCATCCTCGGCATATTGGCGATGGCGCAGACCGTGGTCATCGTGTCCGGCGGGCTCGACATCTCGGTCGGTTCGATCGTCGGCCTGAGCACCATGGTGCTTGCCGTCGCAGCCCAGGAGACCGGATCGATCCCGGCTGGCATCCTCGCCGGTCTGCTCGCCGGACTGGTGGCGGGCGTCGTCAACGGCCTGATCATCGTCTACGGCCCGGTCAACGCGGTGATCGCGACGCTTGGAACCATGTCGGCCTTTCGCGGCCTCGCCTATCTGATGAACAACGGCAACTCGATCCCGATCACCGGCGACAGCCTGCGCACGCTCGGCATCGGCACGCTCTTCGGCCTGCCTTTCGCCATCTGGTTGCTGATCGCCGCGATGGCGGCGTTCATCGTCTTCACCCGCGAGACGGTCGTCGGACGCAACATCTATGCGCTCGGCGGCAACCCGACCGTGGCACGGCTCGCTGGCATCCCGATCCGCCGCTATCAGATCTCGATCTATGCGATGAGTGGCTTCGCCGCCGCGGTGGCAGGCCTGGTGCTCGCCAGCCGCACCATGTCTGGGCAGCCTGCTTCCGGTAGCCAGGGGTTGGAGCTCGAGGCGATCACCGCCGCCATCCTCGGCGGCTGCGCGCTGCAGGGCGGCAAAGGCACGATCGTAGGCGCCATGCTCGGCGTGTTGATCATCGGAGTCCTCAACAACGGCATGATCCTGACGAGCGTGCCGACCTTCTACCAGCTGCTCGCCAAGGGCGCGCTGCTGATCCTGGCGGTCATCGTGCAGGAGCGCCAGCGGGCGCGGTCGGGAGAATAGAGATTTCGGTCCTATTTCAGGAATTGACGGAAGCGGCGGAGCGAGAACGCGAACAGCAGCGTGCCGATGACCAACAATGCCGCAAGTTGCGGCCAGACGACATCGAGGCCCGCGCCGCGGAACAGCACCGCCTGGGCCAGCATGACGAAATGCGTGTTGGGCGCGGCGAACATGATGGCCTGGATAGCAAGAGGCATGCTCTCGCGCGGCGTCACGCCGCCGGACAGCACCTGCAGAGGCAAGAGCACCATCATCAGCAGCAGGCCGAATTGCGGCATGGAGCCGGCAACGGTGGCAAGGAATATCCCCATGCAGGTCATTGCGATTATGTCGAGGGCCGCGCCCACCATGAAGAGCGCGATCGATCCGTTGATCGGGACCGACAGCAGGCCCTGGATGACGAGGACGAGCGCAAGGCCGGACGCCACGAGGACAACGATGCTCATCGACCAGATCTTGCTTGTCATGATTTCGAACGGGGTGACCGGCATCACCAGGAGATGCTCGATCGTCCCGTGCTCGCGCTCGCGTATCAGCGCTGCACCAGTGAGCACGATCGACAGCATCGTGATGGAGGAAATCGCATCGGTGATGGCGCCGAACCAACCCTTGTTGAGTTCGGGGTTGAAGCGCGCCCGCAGGTCGAGGTCGACCGGGAGGGAAGCCTTTGAGCGGTAGTGGTTCAGGAATTCGTTCACTTCTCCGGAAACGATCGACTGGATGTAGCCTCCGCCGGTAAAGGCTTGCGACATACGGGTGGCGTCGATGTTGAGCTGAACCGTTGGAGAACGGCCGGCAAGGACATCGCGCTGAAAGTTCGGCGGAATATCCAGCGCGAAGGTGTCCATGCCGGAATCCATGCGGCTGTCCATCTCGGGCTGTGAGATTAGCAGCGGCGCGGTGAAGTAAGGCGGGTAAAATGCCGTGACGATACGCGACGAGACCGGCGACTGATCCTCGTCGACGATGGCGATCGGAGCGTGATTGAGTGTCTCGGGCAACGCCTTGGAGGCGGTGTATATGGCGGCGGTGAAGGCGTAGACGATCAGCACAAGCATCATCGGATCCCGCACAAGGCCGCGCAGTTCCTTTATGCCGAGGTTGTATATGTTGGCGATGCGCATCAGCGGGCCTGTTTTCTCAAGAAAGCCGCTCCAAGGCCGAGCAGCACCGGAATGGCGACGAGCAGCGGCATGAACGCGCCGGACAGGTCGGCAAAGCCGAGCGCCTTGGAAAAGACGCCGCGCGAGATCGTTACGAAATAGGTGGTCGGATAGATTCGACCGATCAATGCGCCCGCGCCTTGGAGCGACGACACCGGATCGATCATGCCCGAATATTGGGTAGCGGGGATCATGGTGATCAGCGCGGTTCCAAAGATTGCCGCGATCTGGCTGCTCATGAAGGTCGACAGAAAAAGCCCCATCGCCGTCGTGGCGATGACGTAGAGGAGGGCGGCGGCGGCGAAAGTCGGAAGACTGCCGGTCAGCGGCACGCCGAAAATTAAGACGGCAAAGGTCGTCAGCAGGACGAAGTTCGCCATCGCCAGGACAACATAGGGGATCTGCTTGCCGACCAGGAACTCGAGCCGGGTGACGGGCGTGACGTAGAAATTGATGATGGAGCCGAGTTCTTTCTCCCGGACCACGCTCAGCACGGCCAGCATCGCCGGGATCAGCAGGAGAAGCATCGGGATAACGGCCGGAACGATGGCATCGAGGCTCCGGACGTCGGGGTTGTA
The DNA here is from genome assembly GCA_000824825.2 of Mesorhizobium sp. ORS 3324. Lineage (GTDB taxonomy): Bacteria > Pseudomonadota > Alphaproteobacteria > Rhizobiales > Rhizobiaceae > Mesorhizobium. The sequence continues at coordinate 66,540 of LM655177.1, read as the reverse complement.
GCGGTAGCGGATATCGAGCTGGAAGGCGCTGGCGGCGGCGGCGTCGCCGTAGAGCTCGCGCGCCTTCTGTGTAAGCCAGCCGGCATGCATTCCCGAGACGTAGCCCAGCACGGTTTCGGCGCGCGCAGGCATGGCGCCGTCGATCCACGCGCCGATCGTGACTTGCCGGCCGCGCGCAAGGTCGCGCCCGAAGCCGGGTGGAATTTCTATGGCGAGGCTGAGCTCCCCGTTCTCCATGCGCCGGTCGAGATCGGCATAGTCGGTAATCGGTGTCTTCTCGGTGAAATAGCGTGAGCCGGCGATCTGGAGCGTATAGTCCCGGCTGATCGTCGTGCCGTCGCGGTCAAGGACGGCGAAGCAGAGATTCTCGACGTCCATGTTGATGCCGTAGCCCACGACGAACATCAGGATGAGGCTGCCGACGGTAGCCAGCGTGGCGCGGATCGGATCGCGTGCGAGTTCGAGCGCTTCGCGCCGGGTGTAGGCGAACATGCGGCGAAGATCGAAGAAGCGGCCGGCACGGTTCTTTCTGGGGTGGCGATCCGCCGTGCCAGGCGTTTCCGCTGGCGGCATCGGCTGAGCGGCCGAGCTCGGCGCGTCAGGCTCCACCTGCCCGGTCGCTTCCTCCAGATATCCGACAAAGGCTTCTTCCAGCGTCGCCGCCGAGCGGCTCGCGACGATGCTGGCCGGCGTGTCGCTGACCAGGACCTTGCCGGCGTGCATGAGCGAGATGCGGTCGCAGCGCTCCGCCTCGTTCATGAAATGCGTGGAGACGAAGATCGTCACGTTCCCTTTGCGGGAAAGGTCGGCAAGAATGCGCCAGAACCCGTCGCGGGCGACCGGATCGACCCCCGAGGTCGGCTCGTCGAGGATCAGAACCTCCGGCGAGTGGATCATCGCCACCGCCAGCGATAGCCGCTGGCGGATGCCGAGCGGCAGCGCTTCGGGAAGTTTGTCGACATTGTCGGCCAGACCGAACTGCCGCGCGACCTCCTCGACGCGGGATGGGATCAGGGCCTCGGCCATGCCGAAAAGGCGGGCATGCAGCTCAAGGTTTTGCCGAACCGTCAGTTCCGAGTAGAGGGAGAATCCCTGCGACATGTAGCCGACACGCCGCCGCACTTCGATGTCGTGGGGGTCGATCTCGCGTCCGAACAGCCGTGCCTTGCCTTCGTTCGGCTCGAGCAGCCCGGTAAGCATCTTCATGGTGGTGGTCTTGCCGCAACCATTCGAGCCCAGGAAGCCGAAGATTTCGCCACGGCCGATGCGGAAGCTCACATCGTCGACGGCGGTGAAATCGCCGAAACGCATCGTAAGATGCGCAGCCTCGATGGCCGATACGCCGTCGGCATCGGTGGGCCGCGGGGGAATCGCCACCGTCTCGTGGCCGCCTCGCTTCTCAGGTGGAAGAAGAGCGATGAAGGCCGCGTCGAGGTCCGCAGCGCCGGTCCTTTCAAGCAAGTCGGCCGGAGTTCCGGACGCGAGCACTCGACCTTCTTCCATCGCCACCAGCCAGTCGAAGCGCGAGGCCTCTTCCATGTAGGCCGTTGCAATGATGACGCTCATGCCGTCTCGGCTCTTGCGAAACTCACCGATCAGTTCCCAGAACTGGCGGCGCGACAAAGGGTCGACGCCGGTGGTCGGCTCGTCGAGGATCAACAGGTCCGGATCGTGAATGAGGGCGCAGCAGAGGCCGAGTTTCTGTTTCATGCCGCCCGAAAGCCTGCCGGCCTGCCGGTCGGCGAAAGGCGCGAGGCCGGTGCGCCTCAAAAGCTCGCCGATGCGGCGCTCCCGCTCTTGCCGGTCATGCCCGAAAAGGCGGCCAAAGAAATCGACGTTGTCGAAGACGGACAGCGTCGGATAGAGGTTCTTGCCGAGGCCCTGCGGCATATAGGCGATCCTGGGGTAGGCGCTCTGCCGGTGACGGGGATCGGCCATGTCGCCGCCCAGCACCTCGACATGCCCTTCCTGTATCGTCCGCGCTCCGGCGATAAGGGAAAGCAGGCTGGATTTGCCGACGCCGTCCGGCCCGATCAGGCCGACCATGCAGCCGGCGGGAAAGTCGAGCGATATGGCATCGAGAGCCCTGGCCTTTCCATAGACATGGCCAACGTTTTCCAGCCGCGCGACCTGCCTCGATGAGAAGGCTGCTGCGACGCCGTCCGGCCGCGCATTCATTGCACGAGCTTTCCCTGGACGCTCGCCGGCCATTCCGCCTGCGGATCGAGCCGCACGTAGGCGACACCGGGCAGACCGGTCTTGACCTGCTGGATATATTTGTGGAGCAGCTCCGGCGGGATATGCGCCTTGATCCGGAACATGAGCTTCAGGCGCTCTTCCTCGGTCTCGACAGTCTTGGGCGTGAACTGGGCGACGTCCGCAACGAAGGTCACCTTGGCGGGGATGATGTATTGCGGCGCCGCGTCGAGCATGAGGCGCACCTCGGAGCCGAGCGCGACGCGTCCAGCCTGCGCGGTAGAGAGGAAGAAGGTCATGTAGACGTCTCCCAGGTCGACGAGGTTGAGCACGCGCCCGCCGGCCGCGAGCACCTCGCCGGGTTCCGCTACACGGAATTGGACGCGTCCGTCGCGCGGCGATTTCAGCGTGGCGTCGTCAATATCGGCATCAATGCTTTCGATCGACGCCTGCGCGGCATCGACCGCGGCCTTGGCATCGACCACTTGCGCCCTCGCCGCGTTGATGGCCGCTTCGCTGGCGGCGAGCTGGGCCTGCGCCGCGGCAACGGCGGCCTTGGCGCTCTGCTCGGCGGCGCGGTCGTTGTCCAGGACCTGCTGGGAGATGGTGTTGTTCACCGCAAGCTGCTGGGAGCGCGCCAAGGTCCGCTCGGCGGCGTCAAGTTCGGCCTCGCGCTGAGCTACGACGGCGGCCGCTGCCGTCCTTTCGGCTTCGCGTTGCGTCACCAGGCTATCGGCGGTCTCGACACCGATGGTGGCGCGCTGACGCTGCGCCTCGGCCTGGCGGCGCTGGGCGTCGAGCTGCGTGGTATCCATGCGAGCAAGGACTTGGCCGGCTTTGACGAAATCACCTTCGCCGGCAAGGATTTCCTTGATCCGCCCTGGCGTCTTCGTAGAGATGTCGATTTCGACCGCTTCGATGCGCCCGTTTCCGTTGGCGATGCCTTGCGGCAACGCCCCGGCTTTGGATTGCTGCCACAGGTAATAGCCGGCTGCTGTGAGGGCGATCAGAATGACGGGGATTAGCCACCGTAGTGAGCCCTTCATAGGCGGCCTCCTGCGTAGCGCGACGCGCGGATGTGCACGGACGGCGCAGAATGGATCAGTTCAGGGCTCAGCGTGATGCCAACCATGGCAAGGGACTCCGTTCGGGGCTGCGAGTTGAACGGGACCAAAACAGAGGCCCGGCATGGCGACCTTGATCCGCATCAATCGCGGGAGAAGCAATGCCGGCGGTGCGGAACGGAAGTTGCCCAGGCCACCAGAAGTCCGTGCGCCTGCCCAATCGTATGGCGGCGTTAGCTGACCTTCGGATTGACCGAAGTGCGCCGGCTCAGATGCTTTCGAGATAGGTTTCGATCTCGAAGTCGCTGACGTTGAGCGCGAAGGTGTTGAGCTCCTGGCGTTTGCAGGCGACGAAGGCGTCGCGGAGCACGGCGGGGAAGATTTCGGCGACGCGCTTCCCGGTCTCGAACGCGGCGATCGCCGAGGCCCAGTCCGGCGGCAGCTTGGCGAGCGTCAGTCCCTGTCCCTCGCCGCCGGTCGGCTCGCCGGGCGACAGCTGCCGCTCGACGCCCATCAGCGCGGCACCGAGGATCGCTGCCAGCACCAGATAAGGGTTGGCGTCGGCGCCGGAGACACGATGCTCGATGCGGCGCGCGGCGGAGGGGCCGCCCGGAATGCGGATCGCCACCATGCGGTTCTCGTATCCCCAGGCGACCGCGGTCGGCGCATAGGAGCGCGGCCGCAGGCGGCGATAGGAATTGAAATGCGGCGCGAACACCAGCGTGCTTTCGGCCATGGCGGCAAGCAGGCCGCCGACGGCGTGGCGCATGGTCTCGGAGCCCTGGTCGCTGCCGTCGTCGAAGATGTTGCGGCCTTGCTTGTCGACCACGCTGAAATGGACATGGAAACCGTTGCCGGCGCGCTCGCCATAGGGCTTGGCCATGAAGCAGGCGGCGAAGCCGTGCTTGCGCGCGATGCCCTTGACTGTGCGCTTGAAGAGCACGGCGTCATCCGCGGCGCGCAAGGCGTCGGGAACGTGGTTGAGGTTGATCTCGAACTGGCCGACGCCGTTCTCCGCGATCGCGGTGTCGACCGGGATGCCCTGCATGCGGCAAGCCTCGTAGACGTCGTGGATGAAGGCCTCGAAATCGTCGATCTCGTCGATTGAAAGCGCCGCGTCGGAATCGAGGCGTCGGCCAGTGACCGGCGACACGGGCCCGACCGGCCGCTGCGACGTCGGGTCGACGAGGTAGAATTCGAGCTCGGTGGCGGCGACCGGCGTCAGCCCAAGCGCGGCATAGCGGTCGAGGATGCGGGCGAGCGCGCGGCGCGGGTCGCCGAGATAGGGCGCGCCGGCCTCGTCCGCCAGCCAGAGCGGCAAGAGCGCGGTCGGATGCGCCGTCCAGTTGACCGGCAGGATGCCGCGTCCGGTCCAATGGCAAAGCCCGTCGGCGTCACCAGTCGAGAAGACCTGCGCATTGCCTTCGATATCCTCGCCCCAGATGTCGAGCCCGATCAGCGAATAGGGCATGCGCAGCTTGCCTTCGAGCGCCTTGCGCGCCTGCTCGACCGGGATGCGCTTGCCGCGCATGATGCCGTTCAGGTCGCATACCGCGGCCCTCAGGCTCTGGATGTCGCTCCTGCTTTCAAGCCAGTTCAAAACGTCCGCAACTGCATCGCCCAATTTCCAGCCCCTGTTCTTGAGGTGCTGTAGCCGTTTCGGCTACGATATCCATTGTTCAGCTTGTGAGTTTATGAAAGACCGACCTGCTTGTTTCCAGGCGGAGTTCCTTCATTTTTTCAAATCACTAACCGGGATATCGGGCGGCATTTCGGGTCCGTTTTCTGCGATCTGCGATCGCAACATAGCTGGCAAGTGAAGGAAAGCCAAGTCAGGATTTGAGAATTGGGCCGAAGCCTTATCCTCGTCATTCTCGGGCGGAGCAAGGAGCGCAGCGACGCGGCGCAGACCCGAGAATCCATACCGTGACATAAAGGCGCCGCTGCGTTCCGGAATTCTGCTCCGCTGTACTCCACGGCCAAGGTAACGGCATGGATTCCAGGGTCTCCGCGACGGAGCTGCGCTCCTGCTCCGCCCTGGAATGACGAGGTTGGCGCGCTTTCACCCAAATCTCGAAGGCTTCTAATCAGGGAACTTGATCTGCTTGAGAATGTGTGTCGCGCCCTCGTCGATGTCGCGCACGATGGCCGAGCGCGCACGCTTGCCGTCGCCGGCCTCGATCGCCGCCACGACCTCCTCGTGGTAGTCGATCTCGAGAATGCCGGCGAGGTCGTCCTCGAAGCCGATGCGCAGGTTCCTGAGGAAAGGCCCCACCTGCATCCACACCGTCTCGATCAGGAAGATCATCTGCTCGTTGCCGCAATGGCGGTAGATCGAGAATTTGAAGTCGTGGTTCTTGCGCAGATAGTCGTCGATATCGCCGCTGCGGGCGGCCTGGGTGAGCTCAGTGCAGTGACGGCGGATGGCGCGCAGATTGTTGCCGTTGATGAGTTTTGTGGCGAGCTCGGTGGCCGTGCCTTCCAGGATCGTGCGCACATCGGTCAGCTGCCGGAAGCGGTCGGCCGAGATCACCGGCACCTCGACGCTGCCATTCGGCATCGGGCTCAGCGCCCTAAGCGCCTGCAGCCGCATGAAGGCGCTGCGCACAGGCATGTCGCTGGTGCCGAGCTCCTTGGCAAGCTTGCGCGAGGTCAGCTTCTGGCCCGGCTGGAGCTGGCCCGACATCAGCGCCCGCACCAGTTCCAGATAGACTTTCTCATGCAGGGGTACTGTGTCGAGGGCAGTCAGTCCGAATTGTGTTTTGTCGGCCATTGGCTAAGCGCTACTTCATCCGTCCCTGAAACCTGTCTAGCCGCTCTGTCTGAACCCAGGATACTTGGCCGGCGGTTTTCGAGGCGCACGATAGACGGTCAACGCGCGCCGCCGCAAGGGAGGCTAGGACCGATACCTGCCGACCCAACGGCGGCATGGTCGCTGCTCGGCCCCTGTCGCGGTCGCCCGATTTGACGGACATCGTCGTCCGACAATATGTCTTGGTCCCGAAACCGGTTCCCACTTTCGGGAAACATGCTTTGAGAGGCAGTCATGGAACAATGCTGGCGCTGGTACGGTCCGAACGATCCGGTCACGCTCGACCACATCAAGCAGGCGGGGGCCTCGGGCATCGTGACGGCGCTGCACAACATCTATGACGGCAGCGCCTGGCCGCTCGACGCCATTCTCGAGCGCAAGCGCATCGTCGAGGCGGCGGGCCTGACATGGTCGGTGGTGGAAAGCATTCCCGTCCACAACTCGATCAAGATCGGCGCGCCCGAGCGCGAGCGTTACGCCGGCTGGTACAGGGACACGATCCGGGCGCTGGCCAAGGCCGGCATCTCGACGATCTGTTACAATTTCATGCCGGTCGTCGATTGGACCCGCACCGACCTCATGTACCGGCTGCCGACCACCGGGTATGCGCTGCGCTTCGATGCGATCGACTTCGCCGCTTATGACGTCTTCGTGCTGAAACGGCCGAATGCCGAGGCGGGCTACAGCCCGGCGCGGCTCAGGGAAGCGGAAGCGCGGCTGAAGATGCTGAGCCCCGAGGACATCGACAGAATAGAGCGCAACCTGATCGCCGGCCTGCCGGCCACCGAGCGCACCTATGATCGCGACACGATGCGCGAGGCGCTGGCCGACTACGAAGCGATCGGTCCGGCGGAGCTGCGCGCCAACCTCGCCTGGTTCCTCAAGGAGATCATCCCCGCGGCCGAGGAAGTCGGCGCACGCATGTGCATCCACCCCGACGATCCGCCGTTCTCGCTCTATGGCCTGCCGCGCGTCGTCTCCACCGCCGATGACGCGCGTTTCATCTTGGGAGTGGTCGACAGCCCGGCGAACGGGCTGACCTTCTGCACCGGCTCCTATGGCGTGCGCGCCGACAACGATCTCGTCGCGATGATCGAGGAATTTGCCCCCCGGATCCATTTCGCGCATCTGCGCAACGTGACGCGCGAAAAGGACGGTTCTTTCTACGAGGCGGAGCATCTGGAGGGCTCGACCGACATGGCCGAAGTCATCCTGGCGCTGATGAAAGAGGAAGCGCGGCGGCGCAAAGAAGGCCGGACCGACTGGCGCATCCCGATGCGCCCGGACCATGGCCACCTGCTCGCCGACGACATCGGCAAGACCAGGATCAATCCCGGCTATTCGCTGATCGGCCGGCTGAAGGGCCTGGCCGAGCTGCGCGGCATCATGCGCGCCGTGGAGCGGTTCGAGCTGGCCTGACATATCGAGGGTCGGGTCCGGGACCTCAGCCGCCCGGCGGCCGCTTTCACGCATGACTGCTCCCGCACGGCTTGCAGCGATCCTGCGGTACCGGAAGCGTCGATTGCTCAGACCGACGGGGCGTTTTCCAGCTGCCGTCGCGGGGCGTTGGCGCTGGCGACAAAGCTGCGCCAGCCGCCATAGGCCGAGATGTCGGTCGCGGCCGACAGGCCGGCCGTCTCGGCCAGGAAGCCTTTCGCCGACGTGCCGTCGTCGAGCTCGATGGTGCCGATGCCGAGCGGCGGCGGGATGGCGGCGACGAAACGTCCGAAGGCGTCGGCGCAAAGCCGCCAGACCTCGACGTCGATGGCCGCGCCGCCGCTGCCGACCCGGACCAGCCCCGGCTTGGGCGGGATCTGGTCGGCAAGCTCATAGAGCCTGTAGGAGGGGGCCGTCCTCGCCGCCCTGCAGAAAAGCGCGCCGAGGTCCTTGAGCTGACCGTTGAGCGGCATTCCCGAAAGATGCGCCCCGACCACGACGAGTTCGATGCCGTCCTCAGCCGACGCGGCTGCAGGTCGGGCAATCGTCTGCCGCCATCCGGTCGCGCCGAGATGAAGACCGCTCGCAGCATGGAGATCGCGCGCGACCGCCGCGACGAGGCCGTCCCGTCCGGCGGCCGCAAGCAGGGTGACGCTCATCGGCAGGCCGTCGTCGCGCGTGCCGGTGGGTACCGCGATGCCGCACATGTCGAGCAGGTTGACGAAATTGGTGTAGGTGCCCAGCCGGCTGTTGGTGGCGATCGGATCGGCGAGCACGGCATCGACGGTGTAGTGGGTCGGCGCGGTCGGCACGCAGAACAGATCGACGGAGGCGATGACGGGAGCCAGCCGTGCCTTGTAGGCTTGCAAGGCATAGAACCCGCGGAAGGCGTCGGCTGCCGAAAGGGTTCTGGCGCCGCCGATGATCTTGCGCGTTACCGGATGAAGCGCTGCTTCGTTCGCTTCGAAGAAATCGCGGATTGCCGCATAGCGCTCCGCCACCCAGGCGCCTTCGTAGAGAAGGTCGGCGGTGGCGTAGAAGTCGCCGAATGGGATCTCCACAAGCCTGGCGCCGTGCGCCTCCAGAGCAGCGAGAGCGACCTCGAAGCCGGCTCGCATCGACGCGTCGCCAAAGAATTTCAGGTCGGCCTTGGCCGGGATGCCGACGTTCAGCGCCGGCGGGCGGGCGGTGAGTGGTTGGACGGCGATGTCGCGCGAATAGGGGTCGGCGGAATCGTGCGCCGCGGCGACCGAGAACACCGCATAGGCGTCGTCGACGGTCAGCGCAAAAACCGAGACGCAGTCGAGCGTGCGGCAGGCCGGCACCACGCCCGAGGTCGACAGCGCGCCGACTGTCGGCTTCAGCCCGACGATGTTGTTGAGGCCGGCCGGAATGCGTCCGGAGCCTGCGGTATCGGTGCCGAGCGCGAAGGAGACGATGCCGCGCGCCGTCGCCACCGCCGAGCCGGAGGAGGAGCCGCCGGGCACCAGTTTCGCGTCGATCGCATTTCTGGGGATCGGCCAGGGCGTGCGCACGCCGACCAGGCCGGTAGCGAACTGGTCGAGATTGGTCTTGCCGACAACCAGTGCGCCGGCGGCTTTCAGCCGCGCCACGACCGTGGCGTCCCTGTCCGGCGTATAGGCATATTCGGCGCAGGCGGCCGTCGTCGGCATGCCGGCAACGTCGATGTTGTCCTTGACGGCGAAAGGGATACCCCAGAGCGGCTTTGCGACAGGATCGAAGCGCCCGAGCGCCGCCGCCTCGGCCAGCATCGCGGCCTTCGTCGCAAGGTGGATGAAGATGCCGGGGTCGCCGGCCGCTTCGGCTCGGGCAAGGATCGTGTCGATCACCTCGGCGATGCCGGTGCCGCTCCGATAGGCGGCATGCAGGCTTGCGATGTCGAAGCGGATGTCGCTCATCTCGTCTCCCCCAAAAAGATCACCGGCAGGTCCCACTGGATCACCACGACGCAGCCGTCCCTCGTCCACACCGAATGCTCGGTGCCGACCGGGTTGAGGATCAAGCTGCCCGCCGGATAGTCGCCGCTCTCGTCGCTCTGTGTGCCTTCCAGCACGACGATGGTCTCCAGCCCGGCATGACGGTGGCGCGGCACGCCGGCGCCGGGCTGGTAGCGGAGCACCGCGACGGACGGTTCGGCCGGGCCGCCCTTGAGCAGCCAGTGCGCCGCGACACCATCTCGGAAAGGCTCGAATGCCAGATCGCGCCAGCCGCCGTCGAGCAGGCCGGCAAAGGCAAGATTAGGCATTCGCGATTCCCTCGAGCACCTGATCGGTCGTTGCCGTCCAGCCGACGATCGCGCCTTGCGCCCTGATCATGGCCAGAGCCGCCGCCTTGAATTCGGGAAAGTAGCTCTCCGTCGCGTCTTCGGCGACCAGGCATTCATAGCCGCGGTCGTTGGCCTCGCGCATGGTCGTCTGCACGCAGACTTCGGTCGTCACGCCGGCAAAGACGAGCTGCCGGGCGCCGATCCGCTTCAGGTCATCGCCGAGGCTGGTCGCATAGAAGGCGCCCTTGCCGGGTTTCTCGATGACGATCTCTTCGGGCAGGGGCGCGAGCTCGTCGAGGATCGCCGTGCCTGGTTCGCCCGCGATCAGCACGCGGCCCATCGGGCCGATATCGCCGATGCGGATCGACGGGTTGCCGCGGTCGCGCTTGGCGGGCGGCAAGTCCGAAAGATCGGGCCTGTGGCACTCCATCGTGTGGATCACCGGCAGGCCGGCGGCACGGAAGCCTTCGATGAGCTTTTTCACCGTCGGCACGATCGCCGCCACCCGGCTGACATCGTTGCCGAGGCTGGCGCCGAAGCCGCCGGGCTCGGTGAAGTCGCGCTGCATGTCGATGACGATGAGAGCGGTCGTCGCCGGCTTGAAGGCAAAGGCGAAGGGCTGTGCTGCGATCTCCGCCATCAGTGATGCCCCGCCATGTGCTCGCCGATCGTCTGCACGCTCGCCTCTGCGATCGGGGTCTCGTAGACGAGCGCGCCGTCGGACATGACGAGGATGCGATCGGAGAGCTCCAGCAGCTCGTCGAGGTCTTCCGACATCAGCAGCACCGCGGCACCGGCGTTTCGCGCCTTCATGATGCGGGCGCGGATTTCCGCCACGGCGGAAAAGTCGAGGCCGAAGCAAGGGTTGGAGACGATCAAAAGGTCGACCTCGCCGGTGAGCTCGCGTGCGAGCACCGCGCGCTGCACATTGCCGCCCGACAGCGAGGCGATGGGCGACGATAACGATGCCGTCTTGACCTTGAACTGCTGGACCAGGCGGGCACTGAAGGACTTGATGGCGCCGGCGCTGATCCAACTCACCGGCTTGCCGTTGCCGTCGACGTCGAAGGTGCGGAAGGCGATGTTCTCGGCGACCGTCATCTTCGGCGCGCAGGCATTCTTCAGTGGCTCCTCCGGGATGAGGCGAACGTTCAGCTCGCGCGCCTCGGCACGCGTTGCAGTGTAGGGCATGCCGCGAACCCAGACTTCGCCCGTATTGTGGGCGCGTTGGCCGGCCAGCACTTCCAGGAACTCCTTCTGGCCATTGCCGGAGATGCCGGCGATGCCGACGATCTCGCCGGAGCGCACGCCGAGGTCGGCGATATTGATCGACTTGAGGCCGGTGCGGTCCGGCGCCTTCAGCGCTTTCACCTTGAGCACGATCTCGGCATCAGGCTTTGGCGCGGCGCGGCTGTCGAGCGCCGCGATCGGCTGGTCGCCGATCATCATTGCCGCCATCTCCTTGTGCGAAAGATCGGAGACCTTCCCGGTTCCGGTCAGCCTCCCCTTGCGCAGCACCGTGATGTCGTCGGCGAATGCCGTGACCTCATGGAATTTGTGGGAGATCATCAGCACTGTGAGATCGCCGGCCTTCGTCATGCCGCGCATCAGTCCAAGCACGTCCTGCGCTTCGCCTGGCGTGAGCACGGATGTCGGCTCGTCCAGCACCAGGAAATTGCGGCCGAGATAGAGCTGCTTGACGATCTCCAGCTTCTGCTTCTCGCCAGCGGCGAGCTCGGCCACCTTGACGTCGAGCGGCAGCTTGAAGGGCATGCGCCCCATGAAGGCGGCAAGTGCTGCGCGCTCCTTGCGCCAGTCGATGATGCCCGGCACCTTCTCGCGCGAGATGACCAGGTTCTCGGCGCCCGTCAGCGACGGCACGAGCGTGAAATGCTGATAGACCATGCCGAGGCCGAGCGCCGAGGCATCCCTGGGACTTGCGATCGCGACTTCATGGCCGTCGACCAGCATGTCGCCCGACGTCGGGTGGTAGAAACCCATCATACATTTGACCAGCGTCGACTTGCCGGCGCCGTTCTCGCCGAGCAAGGCGTGGAACGAGCCAGCCGGAACCTTGATGGAGACATCGTCCAGCGCCGTGAAGGCGCCGAAGCGCATGGTCATGCCGATGGTCTCGACGCCGATCGCCCTACGGTGCGTTCCGCTCATCGCCTGTCTCTCACGGCAGCTGGGAGACGAGCGCGGCCGAATTCGACACCGCGCCGAACACGCCGCCCTGCATCTTGATCATCTTGATCGCCGCCAGGTGGTTGCCGTAGTCGGTCGCCCCACAGCAATCCTCGAGCATCACGCATTCGAAGCCGCGGTCGTTGGCCTCGCGCATCGTGGTGTGCACGCAGACATCGGTGGTGATGCCGGTGAGCACGATGTTCTCGATGCCGCGCTGGTTGAGGATCAGCTCGAGGTCGGTGGCGCAGAACGAGCCCTTGCCGGGCTTGTCGATGATCGGCTCGCCCGCGGCCGGATAGAGGTCCGGGATAATGTCCCAGCCCGGCTCGCCGCGCACAAGGATGCGCCCGCAAGGGCCGGGGTCGCCGATGCCGGCATTGATGCGGCGCGAGCGCCAGCGCTTATTGGCGGGCAGGTCGGCGAGGTCGGGGCGATGGCCCTCGCGCGTGTGGATGATGGTGTAGCCCTTCACCCGCATGGCGGCGAGCACCGACTTGATCGGCTCGATCGGCGCTCTCACCAACGACAGGTCGTAGCCCATATGGTCGACATAGCCGCCCGGACCGCAGAAATCGGTCTGCATGTCGATGATGATCAGCGCGGTATTGTCCGGCCGCAGATTGCCATTGTAGGGCCAGGGGTAGGGATCGGCGTCGATATAGCGCTCCGTGATCTCGGCTCTGGCGTTCATGGCAAAAACTCCTTGGGAGCGGGTTCCTGGGGAACAGTCATTTGGTGATCGACAGTTCGCCGGGCGCGCCGGCGAGCGTCCGGTTCGGCGACGAGGTGGCGATCATGATGATGAGGGTGAGGATGTAGGGGGCGGCGTAGAAGAGGTAGTAGCCCTGCGTGACGCCGACCGACTGCAGCGCTGGACCCAAGGCCCCGGCGCCGCCGAACAAAAGCGCGGCGGCAAAGCAGCCGAGCGGGTTCCAGCGGGCGAAGATGACCAGCGCCACCGCCATCAGCCCCTGGCCGGACGAGATGCGCTCTGTCCAGCTGCCGGGATAGTAGAGCGACAGATAGGCGCCGCCTATGCCGGCCAGCGCGCCGCCGACGCCGGTTGCGAGGAGGCGCACCGTGCTCGGGTTGAGACCCATGGCGAGCGCGGCGTCGGCGCTGTCGCCGACCACGCGCACGATCAGGCCTATACGGGTGTTGCGAAACGCCCACCAGAGGAAGACGGCAAGCGCAGCACCGATCAGGAACAGCACGTTGACGTTGAGCGCTGCCTGCACTTGCGGAATGTCGGACCAGGCGCCGAACGGGATTGCCGGCAGGTCGGGCGCCGAAGGCTGGATGAACGGCTTGCCGAAGAAGAAGGCGAGGCCGGTGCCGAAGAGCATCAGGGCGATACCGATGGCGATGTCGTTGACTTTCGGGAACTTGCAGATCCAGCCGTGGAAGAGGCCGAAGCAGAGGCCGGCGACCGAAGCGGCCAAAAGGCCGAGCCACGGCGAGCCGGTCATCACCGCCACCGCATAGGCGCTCATGGCGCCGAACACCAGCGTGCCCTCGAGGCCGAGATTGATGCGTCCGGAGCGCTCGGTGATGGCCTCGCCGAGCGACACGAAGATGAACGGGGTAGAGACACGAATGGCGCCGCCCAGCATGGCAAGCGGTACGCCCCACAGCCCGATGTCGGTCGCTTCCATCAGGTGCTCCTCTGCCAGAGGTCGGGGTTGAAGAGCTTGAAGCGGCCGTAGAAGGTCTCGCTGAACAGGACGACGATGAAGAGCATGCCCTGCAATACCAGCACCGTTGCGTCGGGCAGATCCATGCGGCGCTGGATCAGGCCGCCGGAGGCGTCGATGCCGCCAAGCAGGATGGCGACGGGGATGATGGCAAGCGGATTGTGGCGGGCAAGGAAGGCGACGAGGATGCCGGTATAGCCGTAGCCGGCGGCGAGGGAGCCGTTGGCGCTGCCTTGCACGGCCGCGACCTCCACCATGCCGGCAAGGCCGGCAAAGCCGCCGGCGAGCGCGGTGAAGCCGACGATCAGCGGCCCGACGGCAAGGCCCTGCACCTGTGCCGCCCTGACATTGCCGCCGGCGATGCGGGCGGCGAAACCCCAGCGGGTCTTCTCGATCAGCAGCCAGGACAGCACGCAGGCGAGGATGCCGACGACAAGGCCCCAATGCACCTCCATGCCCGGAATGTTGCCGACGCGGTAGACATCCGACAGCGGCTGGGTCGAAGGCTTGTTGAGCGAGGCCGGATCGCGCAGCGGCCCTTCCACCAGATGGTTCATGAGCGCGATGGCGATATAGGCCATCAGCAGGCTGGAAATGGTCTCGTTGACGGCGCGGTAATGGCGCAGCGCGCCGACGGCACCAATCCAGATGCCGCCGGCGGCCGCGCCCCCCACGCCCATGAGGAGGATGACGAGAAAAGACGGCGCGCCGTTCAGCACCACGCCGATGGCGGCCGCGGTGACGCCGCCCAGCACGATCGCGCCTTCGCCGCCGATGACGACCAACCCGAGGCGCGCCGGCAGCGCCACGCAGAGCGCCGCAAGCAGGAGCGGCGCGCCGCGCGACAGCGAGTTCTGGATGGAAAACCAGGAGCCGAAGCCGCCCCGCCACATCGTCTCGTAGAGCTGGACCGGCGATCTGCCGACAGCCAAGATGAACAGGCTGAACAGCACCATGCCGACGACCAGGGCTGCGAGCGGAATGACGAAGGCTTCCGCCCGCCTTGCGATCCATTCGAGGGCCGCCCGATATCCCCTGGCTTCGAGGATGCCCGGCATGTCCGGACTGCTCACCATATCCGTCATCGAACGTCTCCCGGCCTGCTCAGGCCGTCGAGCCGACGACGCCCTCGACGAGATAGTCCATGCTTTCGAGCTCGATGGCGGTCTCTACAAAGGCTTGGCCTGCCGTGGCGACGACGGCGCCCTTGTTGCTCTTCAACGGTCCCTTGATGACCGAGAAGCCGCCCTTCATCATTTCGGCCAACGTAGCGTCGAACTGCTTGCGGGCCGCTTCGCCGACGGCGGGACCGAGCGGGCTCATCTTGACGAAGCCGTCGGCCAGGCCGCCGCGCGTGAAGTTCGGCAGCGGCTTGCCGGCGATGAGGTCGTCGACGAACATCTTGTAGACCTTGGCCCAGTTCCACTCCGCGCCGGTCAGGTATTTTTCCGGCGCCAGCGGGCTTTGATTGGCGTGGTAGCCGCAGACAAAGGCGCCGCGGCCGGCGGCCGTCTCGACCACGACCTTCGGACTGTCGACATGGCAGGTGATGACGTCGGCGCCCTGGTCGACCAGGGCGTTGGTGGCCTCTGCCTCCTTGACTGCCAGCGACCATTCGCCGGTAAAGATCGCCTGGCAGGCGATTGCCGGATCGACGGCTCGGGCCCCGAGCAGGAACGAGTTGATGTTGAGCAGCACCTGCGGGATCGGCTTGGCGGCGACGAAGCCGAGCTTCTTCGATTTGGTGGTGTGACCGGCGACGACGCCGTTGAGGTACTGGCCCATGCCGATATAGCCGAAATAGGAACCGGCGTTCATCGGGTGCTTGTCCTTGTTCCACATGCCGCCGCAATGGCGGAACTGCACGTCGGGGAACTTCGCGCACATGGCCAGCATATGCGGGTCGAAATAGCCGAAGGAGGTCGGGAAGATCAGCGAGGCGCCGTCGAGATTGATCATCGATTCCATCGTTTTCTGGACGTCGACCGTCTCGGGAACGTTCTCTTCCTCGACGATGGAGATGCCTCCGATGCCCTTCAGCGAGGCAGCCCCCTCGGCATGCGCCTGGTTGTAGCCGTAGTCGTCCTTTGGACCGACATAGATGAAGCCGACGGTCGCGGAGGCGGCGCGCGCCGCACGGATCGGAAACGCTGCCGATGCCAGCCCGAGTGCCGCACCGGCGGCGGAAGTCTTGAGCAGATCGCGGCGGCTAAGCATGAATCTCTCGGTCATTTCGAATGCTCCCCTTCTTGGGCCCGGTTCGGGTCGGTTGGACATATCGTCAAGAAAGTGCATGCAATGGCCGTGCCAGTTCATAATCCGTATTTTTCGCAATAAAATCAGTAGGCGATTTTAGAGGCTCTGCATAAAGGCAAGGCAAGTGCATGCACTTTGTGCCTATGGGATGATCAATTTGACATAGAGGTCAAAATCTAGGCATACAGGTGCAGCCTGAGTCGAAACCAGTCCGTGGGGCCGTCCACCTCGCGGGCCTGCCTGCAATAAACTGGACGGAGGGGACGTGTCGGGAAAGCGAAGCTTGATCAGGTCGGGGACGACCGTGGATCAGATGGTCAGGGCGATCGCGGACCGCATCGTCACCGGCTATCTGCGCCCCGGCGAGAAGCTCGACGAGTCTTCACTCGCCGCGCGCTTCGAGGTCTCGCGCACGCCGGTGAGGGAGGCGCTGGGCCAATTGAGCGCCATCGGACTGGTCGAAAGACGACCCAACCGGGGCGCCATCGTCGCCATGGTGACGCAGGAATATCTCGCCTCGATGTTCGAAAGCATGGCTGAGCTGGAAGCGATCTGCGCGCGCTTCTCGGCCGAACGCATGACCGCCGGCGAGCGCCGCTCGCTGGAGTTAGAGCACCAGGCTTCGGCCCGGCTCGTGCAACTGCGGGCCGAGGAGGACTATGAGTATTTCAACACCGAGTTCCATACCCGGCTTTATCGCGGCGCCCACAACACGCATATCTACGATCTGACCGTGATGACGCGCAGCCGGCTGGCGCCGTTCCGGCGCGCTCAGTTCATGCTGCCCGGCCGGCTTGCCAAGTCCTGGCAGGAACATGATGTGATCGTCACCGCAATCATGCGCGGCGACGCGGCTGCCGCGGGCAAGGCGGCCCGGGACCATGTCTCCATCGTCAGCGAGGCGAGCGCGGTGTTCGCGGCCGCCGACGCCGAGGCGCCCAAGGTCATCCGATCCGCGCGTCGATGATCTCGACGAAGCGCGCGAAGAGGCCGGCCTGCGACTTGATCTTGAGCTTGCGGTAGATGTTGCGGCGGTGGACCTTGACGGTCCCCGGCACGATCCTGAGCGCCCTGGCGATCGATTCCGTCGAATGGCCCTGAAGCACCAGGTCGACGACCTGCTTCTCGCGCGAGGTCAGCGACAGGCTCTTCCAGATATGGGCGCGATCGAGCTCGTTCGCCGTCGCGACGGTCTCGCCCGGCGGGGGAGTCGCAACCTCGTCGGTAGGCAGGGTGGGCCAGCGCAGCCGGCAAAAGCCGATTACTGCCGGCGCCATGTCGCGCAGCAGCCTGGCGTCGGCGGTGCCGAACGGTCCCGAAGCGCGCAGCCGCATCAGCGACAGCACCAGCGCATCCTTGCCGGCCAGCGGAACGAAGAAGCCGACCTCCTCGGCGAGTCGCGTCTGGCTGTAATAGGAGCGGTAGTATTCGCTGGCATAGAAGCGGTCCGGCGCAAGCTCGCGCATGCGCCAGAACCCTTCCTTGCGCTCGACCGCGGCGTGGTGGAAGGGATCGAGCAGATAGGGCCCTTCCTGATAGAGCGCGACGAAGATGTGGCTTTCGGCCGGCGAGAAGGTCTCGAACAGGAGCGGCGGTCGCGCAGCGCCGCGATAGCCGAAGATCACGCAGTGATCGAAGCGGACATGTCCGCGCAGCCAGCCGACGATCGCCTTGCCGAAATGGTCGCCGCCGCTCTCGCGCGTCGCGGCGATGACGGCGGCAAGCGCGTTATAGTCGTCACTGCGGGAAGTGGCCAATCCATACCCCTCTGAACGATAAAATCAGGTAAATATACCACCCGCGAGGTATATACTAGCCGCCATCGGCTCTGCTAGCGTCGCGAAGTTGCCTCACGCTGTCGCTGGAGCCCGTGGCTTGACTGCAGTGCCCGATATCGAGTTTCGCGCGGTCACCAAGCGCTACGGCGCTGTCACCGCGGTCAGCGGCATCGACCTTGCCATCCCGCCTTCCGCCTTCGTGGCGCTGCTCGGGCCGTCCGGCTGCGGCAAGACGACGTGCCTGCGCATGATCGGCGGCTTCGAGCAGCCGAGCGAGGGCCAGGTGCTGATCCGCGGCCGCGACATGGCCGGAACGCCGCCCTACCGGCGTCCGGTCAACATGGTGTTTCAGCAATATGCGCTGTTTCCGCATCTCGATGTCGAGGACAACATCTCCTACGGCCTGCGCCAGGCAAGGCCGCGGCTGTCGTCGCGCGAGATCAGCCTGAAGGCAGGCGAGGCGCTGGCCATGGTGCAGCTCGCCGGCTACGGACGCCGCAAGATCCACGAGCTTTCCGGCGGCCAGCAGCAGCGCGTGGCGCTCGCCCGGGCGCTGGTCAACAAGCCGGCGGTGCTTCTGCTTGACGAGCCGTTGGCGGCGCTCGACAAGAAGCTGCGCACCGATATGCAGATCGAGCTGCAGAACCTGCAGCGCGAGATCGGCATCACCTTCGTGCTGGTCACCCACGACCAGGAGGAAGCACTGTCGATGAGCGACTTCGTCTGCGTCATGAATGGTGGCCGCGTCGTCCAGCTGGGACAGCCGAGCGAGATCTATGACGAGCCGGCCGATCTGTTCGTCGCCGACTTCGTCGGCAAGACCAATCTCTTGAGCGGCAAGGTGGCCGCGTTCTCCGGCGACCTCGTCGACGTGGCGCTCGCCGACGGCACAGTGATTTCGGCGCGCAAGCGGGTGCCGCTTAGCCGGGGCGAGGCCGTATCGGTGAGCCTGCGGCCGGAATCGCTCAGCCTCGCAGCACTCGGAGGCGGCAGTCTCAAGGGCGTCGTCCGCAACCGGATTTTCCTCGGCTCGACCGCGGAATACGCGATCGAGGTCCCGGGCATCGGATCACTGCTCGCCAAGGCCGATCACCTGATCGGCCAGGGCAATCTCTTCAAGCCGGGCGAACCCGTCGCCATCGGCTTTGCCGCCGGAGCGCCGCTGGCGTTTCCGGTTGCCAACAATAGCGGGACCAACCAGAGGGAAGACCAACATGTCGAAATCCTATCGTGACGGACTGCCGATAAGCCCCGAAAAATTCGTCGACCAATTGATGCGCCTGAAGCGCGGCTCGATCAGCCGGCGCGACTTCCTCGGCCTCACCGGCCTTGGCGTCGCGACCGCGGTGATGGCGCGCGAGCTCGGCGTCATGCCGACGCCGGCCTTCGCTGCCGAGACCCTCGGCGACCGCATGTCGATCGCGACCTGGCCGAACTATCACGACCCGCAGACGTTCGAGAACTTCAAGGCCGAGACGGGTGTGGCCGTCGAGGTCAACGTCTTCGGCTCGAACGAGGAGATGCTGGCCAAGCTGCAGGCCGGCGGCTCGGGCTGGAGCCTGTTCGTGCCGACCAACTACACCATCTCGACCTACAAGAAGCTGGGCATCATCGAGCCGCTGGACATGGCCAAGCTCGGCAATTTCGACGGCAAGTCGGAAGATTCGCGCTTCACCGCGGAAGGCACGATCGACGGGACGATCTACGCCGTGCCGAAGAACTGGGGCACGACCGGCTTCGCGGTCAACACCAAGAAGCTCACCAAGCCGATGTCGAGCTGGCAGGAGTTCTGGGACACGGCAATGGCTGAAGGCGACGGCCGCACCATGGTGCACGACTACCAGCTCACCACCATCGGCAATGCGCTGAAATATTACGGCTATTCCTTCAACTCGTTGAAGCAGGACGAGCTTGCCAAGGCGGAGGAATTGCTGCTCAAGGTCAAGCCGCATCTGTTCGCGGTGTCGAGCGACTATCAGCCATCGATGCGCTCGGGCGACGCCTGGATGACGATGTGCTGGACCAATGACGGCGCGCAGCTCCATCGCGACATCGCCGAGATCGCCTATGTGCTCGGCAAGGAAGGCGGGGAGATCTGGACCGACTTCTATGCCATCCCGAAGGATGCGCCGAACAAGCCGGCCGGCTATGCGCTGCTCAATTACCTGATGAACCCGAAGGTGGCGGTGAAGGAGCATCTGGCCAACGGCGCGCCTTGCACCGACGCGCGGGTCAACGCGCTGCTGCCGAAGGAGGTGCTCGACAATCCGATCCTCTATCCGGCCGCCGATCTGTTGAAGCCGCTCGAGTTCGGCGCCGCCGCCACACTCACCGACCCTGGCCGCGCCGAACTGATGGCGCGCTTCAAGGCCGCGTGAGGCAAGGCAGCAACTCCGTTCAAATCAGTGCCGTCGGCGGGCAATTGCCCGCCGACGCCCAAGCGGCTTTCTCGATGCGCGGCAGTCTCCTTCGCAAAAATCTCCTGACGGTGCTGCTTCTCGCCCCGGCGACGCTGTGGCTGGTCGTGTTCCTGGTCCTGCCCTTCGTCGCCATCGTCATATTCAGCGTCGGCGAGCGGGCGCCCGAGGGCGGCTACCAGGCCGCGCTGACGCTCGCGCAATATGCCAACCTGCCGGCGCGGGCGACCGCCTTCTGGAACACGATGGTACTGGCGCCGGTCGGCGCGCTCGCCTGCCTGCTCGTCGCCTATCCCGTCGCCTACTACCTGGCGCTGCGTGCGCCGCAACGCTGGCGGCTGATCCTGCTCGCCCTGATCGTCATCCCGTTCTGGACCAGCCTTCTGATGCGCACCTATGCCTGGATGTACATCCTCGGCGGGCGCGGCGTTCCGGCCCTGCTCGCCTATGTCGGCATCGAGGATCTCAGGTTGATCAACACGCCGGGCGCGGTGCTGCTCGGCATCGTCTACGGCTATCTGCCGCTGATGATCCTGCCGATCTATGTCAGCCTGGAACGGCTCGACCGCCGGCTGCTGGAGGCCTCCGCCGATCTTGGCGCGACGCCCTTGTCGACCTTCCTCGGGGTAACGCTCAGGCTGTCGCTGCCCGGCGTCACGACCGGCTTCTCGCTGGTGATGATCCTGCTGCTCGGCGAATATCTGATCCCGACGCTGCTTGGTGGCGGCAAGGTGTTCTTCATCGGCAACGCGCTGGTCGACCTGTTCCTGCAGTCGCGCAACTGGCCGTTCGGATCGGCGATCGCGATCACGCTGGTGCTGGTCTCGGTGGTGGTGCTGATCGTCGCCAACCGCATCTCGACCCGGCTTTCAGGCGCCCGCCGCGTGGACCTGATCTGATGCGCGCCTTCGTCGTTGCCGTCTTTGGCTTCCTCTATCTGCCGATCGCGCTGGTCGTGCTGTTCTCCTTCAATGCCGGTCAGCATGCCAGCGAGTTCACCGGTTTCTCGGTGCAATGGTACGGCAAGGCGCTGTCGAACCCGTTCCTGGTCGAGGCGCTGAAGAACAGCCTGTTCATCGCCACCACCAGCGCGCTGCTCGCCGCCGTCTGCGGCACCGGCGCGGCGCTCGGGCTGCAGCGCGTCGGCGCGCGGACGCGGGCGCTTTTCGATGCGCTGCTGGGCGCAGCCATCGTCGTGCCGGGCGTGGTCATCGGCATCTCGACGCTGGTCGCACTGGTGCAGCTCTTCGCCGTCCTCAATCCGTTCCTCGCCTCGCTGTGGCCGACCGACCAGCCGCCGCGGCTTGCGCTCGGCTACGGCTCAATCATCGCCGCGCACGGCCTGTTCTCGATGGCGCTGGTGACGATGATCGTCGGCACGCGGCTCGGCAGCCTCGACCGCAACCTCGTCGAGGCCTCGAGCGACCTCTACGCCACGCCGCTGACGACGTTCCGCTCGATCGTGCTGCCGCAGATCATGCCGGCGGTGATCGCAGGCTTTCTGCTCGCCTTCACCTTCTCCTTCGACGACTTCATCATCGCCTTCTTCGTCGCCGGCGCGCAGACGACCTTGCCGATCTATGTCTTTGCCTCCATCCGCCGCGGCGTGACGCCGGAGATCAACGCCATCGCGACGATCGTGCTCGCCGCCTCGGTCCTGCTCGTGCTGCTTGCCCAATGGCTGCTCGGCCGCCGAAAACCATCGCCTTGAAAGACAGATCCATGATTTTGAAAGATCGTATCGCCGTGGTGACGGGCGCCGGGTCGGGCATCGGGCGTGCCGGCGCCATGATCATGGCGCGGGAAGGGGCGGTCGTCGTGATCGCCGACCGCGACCGGGCGGCCGGCGAAGCCACGGCGGCCGACATCCGCGAAACCGGCGGCCGCGCCGAAGCGGTCGCAACCGATGTCGGCAGCGACGCGGCGGTCGAGGAACTTGTCGCGGGAACGCTGGAGAAGCACGGCCGCATCGACATCCTGCACAGCCATGCCGGCATCCAGGTCGGCGGCACGCTGACGGAAGTCAGCACCGAGGGCATGGATGCCTCGTGGCGGATCAATGTGCGGGCCCAGTTCCTGGCGGCCAAGACGGTCATGCCGGCTATGATCGCGCAAGGCGGCGGCGTCATCCTCAACACCGCGTCGAATTCCGGCGTCTTCTACGACCGCGAGATGATCGCCTACGCCACCTCCAAGCATGCGGTGGTGGCGATGACCAGGCAGATGTCGCTCGACTATGCCAAGCACAACGTGCGCATCAACGCGCTCTGCCCGGGCTGGGTCGACACGCCGTTCAACGACCCGTTCATCGCCCAGATGGGCGGGCGCGATGCGATCGAACACTATGTCCGCACCAAGATCCCTATGGGGCGCTGGGCGAGCGCGGAGGAGATCGCCGAAGCCATCCTGTTCCTCGTCTCCGACCGCTCGTCCTTCATGACCGGCCAGGCGCTGGTGATCGATGGCGGCGAAAGCATCGGCTGAGTGCTGGTGCAGAAGCGTGAGGAGCCTGGCGAGTGAAGCGGACTTGCTTCCGAAGCGGCGATCGGTCAAACCATAGGCCAGGTTCCTTGACGAGGCTTGCCGTGGAAATGGCAAAAAGATTCTCCCGCTCTCAGGCGTTTTCGGTAGCGAGAAACCGCGCTTCGGCGGGGCATCCCTAACCATGCGCTGCTGCCGGCACGAGAACCTGCAACGCGCGGAGGAGACCAAGGTCGGCTCGCATGTCGTTCGCGACGGCTGGACCGAGGGGGTATGCGGAGCGCTCGATCCGGCCTGTTGGCCGGCCATCAGGCGGGCGTCCGTCATTCAGATCACGTAGCTTACTCAGTGCTCAAGACCGAAACGGACGTGCCCGCCGAAGCGATTTCTCCTTCGTACGGACATGACCGATGCCTGACAAACAAGACTTTTCATCCTCCAGCAGCGCCGATCCGCACAGCTGGCTGACGGCGCATGGGGTAAGCGACGTCGAGTGCCTCGTGCCCGACGTCAACGGCGTGCTGCGCGGCAAGGCCTTGCCGGCGGCCAAGTTCCTCAAGTCGCTCGAAGACCGGGCGCTCTACTTGCCGAGCAGCGCCTTCCTGGTTGCCATCGACGGCCGCTATTCCGGCTCCATCGATGAGGGCTTTGCCTATCAAGACCCCGACATGCGCATGGTGCCCGACCGTTCGACGATCTGCCTTGCGCCGGGCGGTGTCGGCAAGGCCTATGTCTTCGCCGACACGTTCCACATGGACGGCCGGCCGTGGATGGCTTCGCCGCGCCATGTGCTGAGGGCCGTGCTCGACCTCTACCGCCGGCGCGGCTGGCGCGCGGTGATGGCGCCGGAGCTGGAATTCTATCTCACGGCGCCCAACCCCGATCCGGATCGTCCGCTGACCGCGCCGGTCGGGCGCAACGGCCGCCCGGAAAGCGTGCAGCATCCTTACGACATGCAGGCGCTGGAAGAGTTCGAAACGGTGACGCGTCGCCTCTACGACCACGCCGCAATCGCCGGCCTGCCGCTCGATACGCTGATCCATGAATCCGGCACGGCGCAGCTCGAGATCAACTTCCTGCATGGCGACGCGCTGGCGCTGGCCGACGGAGTGCTGTTGTTCAAGCGCATGGCAAGGCAGGCGGCGCAGGCGAGCGGCATGCACGCCACCTTCATGGCAAAGCCGATCGCGGCGCAGGCCGGCAGCTCGATGCATCTGCACGTTTCGATCGTCGACGAGGGAGGCGAGCCGTTGTTTGCCGGCAAAGACGGTGAGGATAGCGAGATGTTCGTGCACTTCATAGGCGGCCTGCAGAAATACATTCCGGAGGTGATGCCGCTGTTTGCGCCCAACGTGAACTCGTATCGCCGCATCCGGCCGGGCCACAGCGCGCCGGCCAACGTCGAATGGTCGCACGACAACCGCTCCTGCGGCCTGCGCGTGCCGATGGGCGGTCGCGCGGCGCGGCGGGTCGAGAACCGGCTGCCCGGCGCCGACGCCAACCCCTATCTCGCCATGGCCGGCTCGCTGATCGCCGGCTATCTCGGCATTGAGGAGCGGCTTGCCCGAGCGCCGGAAGCCTTCGGCAATGCCTATCGCGGCCAGAGCACGCTGCCGAAGACCATGGAGGAAGCGCTCGACCGCTTCGCCGCCTGCGAGCCTGTGCGGGCGCTGCTCGGCGAGGATTTCTTCCAGACCTATCTGCGCGTCAAAAGCGTCGAGCTCGACCTGTTCCAGACCGTGGTGACGTCGTGGGAACGCGACCACCTGCTGCTCAAGGTGTGATCATGGCTGCGACGGGTTTCAATTCCGGTCTCGATATCGGCAAATCCTACTATGTCGCGACCGCCAATCCTGCGCCGGACCATCCGGCGCTCCTCGGCGATGTCGAAGCTGACCTTGTGGTGGTCGGCGGCGGCTGCACCGGCCTCTCGGCGGCGCTGCATGCCGCCGAACGCGGTCTGAAGGTGGTGCTGCTCGAAGGCGGCAAGATCGGCTGGGGCGCATCCGGACGCAATGGCGGCCAGATCATTCCCGGCCTGCGCAAGGGCGCCAAGGAACTGGTCAGGGCCTTCGGCCCGGAACGCGCGAAGGCGCTGTTCGACCTCGCCTTCGAGGCGCGGGGCCTGGTACTCGACATCATCGAGCGCCATTCAATCGACTGCGATTTGCGCCTGACCGGACATCTGGTCGGCGCCGTCAACAGCTCCGACATGCGCGACTTCGAGGCGGAGGCCGAGTGCCTTGCCAAGGTGATGGACTTCCCGCATGTCGAGATCCTGTCGGCGGCGGAGGCGCGGCGGATGGTCGACACGCCCTATCACGGCGCATCCTTCGAAAAGCTCGGCGGCCACATGCATCCGCTGAACTACACGCTGGGCTTCGCCCGCGCCGCTTCCGCAGCAGGCGTCGCCATCCATGAGAATTCGGTTGCGGTGAGGCTGGAGCGCGAGCCGTCAATCCGGGTCTTCACCGACAAAGGCTCCGTCCGCGCCCGGCATGTGGTGCTGGCCGGCGATGCGCTGCTGGAGGGATTGGAGCCGCGCGTCAACAGCCGCATCATGCCGATCGGCAACTACATCGTCGCCACCGAGCCTTTGGGCGAGCGCAACGTCATCCCGTCCAATGCCGCGGTTTCGGACACGCTGTTCGTGGTCAACTACTACCGCATGTCGGCGGACGGCCGCCTGCTGTTCGGCGGCGGCGAACGCTACACGCCTTCGGCGCCGGCCGACATCGCCGGCTTCGTGCGGCCGCATATGGAAAAGACCTTCCCGCAACTCAAGGGCTGCCGCATCGACCATGCCTGGGGCGGGCTGGTGTCGGTGACGACGTCGCGGCTGCCACATGTCGGGCACTACGGCGAGGTCTATTTCGCGCATGGCTATTCCGGCAAGGGCGTCATCCTGTCCACGCTGTCGGGCAAGCTGCTGGCGGAGGCGATCACCGGCGACGCCTCACGGCTCGACCTGTTCTCGACACTGACGCCGCTGCCGTTCCCCGGCGGCACGGCGCTGCGCGGGCCGCTCTATGTGCTCGGCATGCTATGGTACGCCATGCGCGATCGGCTGAGGCATTAGGCATCTCGGTCGGTCAGCGCGATGTGGCAGCAGCCGGAGCCGTGGCCCGGCGTCCAGGTGACGTTGGCGAAGCGCACGCCGGTCGCCTCGAACAGGCCGCGGTCGAAGGCGCCGGCGATGCGGCAGAGCGTGGCGAGCTTTTCCTCGCCGACGCCGGCCTCGACCCAGGCATCCTTCAGCGGACAGCGCTTCACCTTGAAGGCGATGTGGTCCGACCCGCGATCGACATGGGTCGGATACATGCGGCCGCCATCCGGGCTTATGGAAAGGAACGCCTCGCCGATCGCCCGCGCGTCGTTGGGGCCGAAACCGGAGAAGGCCGCCGCGGCGACTTCCTGGCCGCGCTTTTCGATGGTGCGGATCATCACCGCTTCGGCCTTCTCGGGACCGAGCTCGGCAGTCAGTTCGTCGAGGAAGAGACGATAGAGGTCGGCCCGGTTTCGGAACGCGGAGTCGAGCTCGCGCGACAGTTTTTCGGCTCTGGCTGCTTCGGGGTCGGTCATGGTGGTGTGTTCCTATTCAGTTTCGGCGTCGCCGCCACCAGCGCCTTGCCGATCGTCGACTGCGGGTTGTCGATGACGGCCCGGGCTTCGCCGCTCTCGGCGACCCGGCCGGCGTCGAGGATGACGACGCGATGCGCCACGGCTCGGATGACGCCGAGATCGTGTGAAATGAAAAGATAGGAGATCCGTTCCTGGCGTTGCAGGTCGAGAAGCAATTCCAGGATCTGTCCGCGCACCGAGACATCGAGCGCCGAGACAGCCTCGTCGAGGACGATCAGCGACGGCTGGGTCGCGATGGCGCGGGCGATCGCCACGCGCTGGCGCTGGCCGCCGGAAATCTCGTGGATGGCACGGGCGGCGAGGCCGGCGTCGAGGCCGACGCGCTCCAGGAGCGCAGCGATGCGGCGGGGGCGCTCGGCGCGCGAGGCGATGCCGTGGATGCGCAACGGGTCGTCCAGGACGCGCGCTACGGTCGCGCGCGGATTGAAGGCGGCGAGCGGGTCCTGGAATACCATCTGCAGGCGGGCGCGGCGCGCGCGCAGCGTGGCACCTGAGAGCGAGAGGAAGTCCGCGCCCTCGAATTCGATGCGGCCGGCATCGGGTTCGAGCAGCCGCAGCACCAGCCGCGCGATGGTCGACTTGCCGCTGCCGGACGGGCCGGCGAGCGCCAGCGTTTCGGCCGGGCCGATCTCGAACGAGACATCGTCGACCGCAGCAAGGGGCTTGCCGCCGCGGCGATAACGCTTGGAAAGTTTGGAGACGGCGAGCACGGTCATGCCGAGGCGCCCTGCCGGTCAAGCAGCGGCTCGGCGTCGAGGCCGAGATGGGCATCGAGCAGCGTGCGCGTATAGGCATGGCGCGGCGCGTCGATGATTCGATGCACCTCGCCGAGCTCGATCAGTTCGCCATGGCGCAGCACAGCGATGCGCTCGGCAAGCGTGGCGGCGAGCGCGATATCGTGGCTGACGAAGACGAGCGTCATGCCGTCCTCGGCGACAAGCCGGCGGATCAGCGAAACGATCTCGGCCTGCACGATGGTGTCGAGCGCGCTGGTCGCCTCGTCGGCGATCAGCAGTTTCGGTCCGGCCGCAATTGCTGCCGCGATCGCCACGCGCTGCTTCTGGCCGCCGGAAAGCTGGTGCGGATAGGCGCGCAAGGCGGATTCCGGGTCGGGGAGGCGGACGCGTTCGAGCAGGGTTTTGGCTCGTGCCAAGGATTGGGACCAGCCGAGGCCGAGATGGGTATGCGCGACTTCTGCGATCTGCTTGCCGACCGGCATGACAGGGTCGAGGCTGGAGGAAGGGTCCTGGAAGACGAAGCCGATGTCGCGGCCGAGGAGGGGGATATTGTTATCGCCAATCGCGGATGATCGGCGTTCCGTCGCACCCCCCGCTGCCCTACCGGGCATCTCCCCCGCAAGGGGGGAGATTAGGTCGTCATCTCCGCCTTCGCCAATCTCCTGCGTCGCAGCGAGAGAGCCGGCAGCGGAACTGCCAATCTCCCCCCTTGCGGGGGAGATGTCCGGCAGGACAGAGGGGGGTGCGACGGAACGAGGCGTTTGAAATTGGCTTGCTTGCCAGTCAATCGTGCCGCCGATCCCAGCACCCCCCGCCAGCAACCCCGCAGTCGCCAGCGCCAGCGTACTCTTGCCGGAACCGCTCTCGCCGATGATCGCCAGGCGCTCGCCGGCTTCAACATCCAGACTGACGCCTTTCAGCGCCGCCACCTCGATGCCGTCGCGGCGGTAGCGCACCGAAAGATCGCGGATCGAGAGCAGCGCCGTCACGGCAGGCTCCTGCGTACCGCGGTGCTCTCGACCACGCCTTCGCCGGCGAGGTAGACGCCGAGCACGGCCAGCACCAGCGCGATGCCGGGAACGATCGACAGATATGGCGCGGTGCGCAGCACGGCGCGGCCTTCGGCGATCATGCCGCCCCAGGTGACGCGGTTCGGGTCGCCGAGGCCGAGGAAGGAAAGCGCGGCCTCGGTGAGGATCGCCGCCGCCACGATCACAGAAGACAGCGCCAGCACCGGCGGCAAGGCATTGGGCAGCACCTCCCGGAAAGCAATTTCCAACGGATGCATGCCGATGACGCGGGCACCGGCTACGTAATCGCGCTCTCGGATCGACAGCACTTCCGCGCGTGCGACGCGAGCAGGGCCGGTCCAGACGCCAAGCGTGATGGCCGCGACCACGACGCCGAGCGAGGGGCCGACGATACTGACGAAGGCCAGAGCGAGCAGAAAGCTCGGCACGGTCTGGAAGGCGTCGCTGATGCGCATCAGCACCTCGTCGATGAGGCCACCGGCAAAGCCGGCCAGGGTGCCGACCACCGCGCCGATCAGCAGCGCCGCGGCGGCCGCCGCTAAGCCGACGGCCAGCGAAGTGCGGGCGCCGTGGAACAGCTCGGCCAGCATGTCGCGGCCGAGCCGGTCGGTGCCGAGCGGCAGCGACCAGTCCTGGAACGGCGGCAGCAGCGCCGGGCCGGCGATCGCCTGCGGATCGCCCGGGAAAAGCAGCGGCGCCGCCAGCGCCATGGCGACCAGCAAGCCGAGGATGAGCGCGCCGGCGATGGCCTCCGGCGTCCGGAAGAAGCGACGCAGCCTCCTCATGTGCCGGCCTCGCTGGCGCCGACGCGCGGATCGAGGAAAGCGTAGGCGAGGTCGACAAGGAGGTTGATGGCGACGACCAGGACGGCGCTGACCAGGATGATGCCGAGCAGCAGCGGCGTGTCGCGCCCGGCGACGGCTTCCTGCGCCAGCCGGCCGAGGCCGGGGACGGCAAAGACGCTTTCGATGACGACGCTGCCGCCGAGCATCTGCGCCGACTGCAGCCCGAGCATGGTGACCAATGGCAAGAGCGCGTTGCGCGCGACATGGGCGAGCACGATGCGCCGGCGCGGCAGGCCCCGGGCGCGGGCGGCGAGGACAAAGTCCTGCCGCCAGGCTTCGGCCATGCCGGCGCGCATCATGCGCAAATAGAGCGCCAGGTAGATGAAGCCGAGCGCCGAGACCGGCAGCACGAGATGGATGGCGACGTCGGTGGCCCGGGCCAGCCCGGTCTTGGCCGACGCGATGGTCTCGATGCCGCCGATCGGCAGCCAGCGCAGGTCGACAGCGAAGACGACGATCAGCACCAGGCCGAGCCAGAAGCCGGGCACGGCATAGAGCGCCAGCGAGCCGATCGAGAGGAAACGGTCGCGAAAACTGCCGGGCCGCGCGCCGGCATAGATGCCGAGCGCCGAGCCGAAACCGAAGGACAGCGCGGTGGCGCTGCCCATCAGGATGAGCGTGGTCGGCAGGCGGTCGAGGATGACGTTCCGGATCGGCTGCGAGAAGGTGACGGACTGGCCGAGATCGAGGTGCAGCAATGCCCAAAGGTAGTTGGCGAGCCGGGTCAGCTCCGACTGGTCGAGGCCCCAGCGATGGCGCAGCAATTCGATCATGCCGGCATCGCCGCCGGTCGAGACGATATAGGCGTCGACCGCGTCGCCGGGTGCGGCTTCGAGCAGGAGGAAGCTGCCGATGACGACGATCAGCAGCACGAAGACGCTGCCGACGAGACGGCGGCGCAGGAGCGCAAGGGCGCGGGTCATGCGCGCCTCGGAGGCATGAGGTGACAATATGAAATGTCGCGCCCAGGCACCCCCCTCTGTCCTGCCGGACAGAGGGGGGTTGGCGGGAACTCGGCCTTCGCCTGAGTTCCCATTTCGCCGCGAACGCTCATCCGCGCGAGTGTGTCACGATTCCAAATAGGTGTCCGCCCAGTTCGACACCGCCCAGCGCGGGTTGTTGGCGATGTTGCCGACTGTGTCGCGGGCGACGGAAATGAAGCTCCACTCGGCGACGTTGATCAGCGGAAGATCGGCCGCGACCATTTTCTGGAACTCCTTGTAGAGCGCGGTGCGGGCCGATGTGTCGAGCGTCTCCGATGCCTTCGCGATCAGCGCGTCGAGCTCGGCGTTCTTGTAGCCGCCCTGGTTCGAGAAGGGCACGCCATCTGGGATGCCGCCCTGTACCAGGATGGTGGTCGAGATCGCCGGGTCGCCGCGGAATACCGGCGGCCCGACGGCGAGGTCGAAGGCATGGTCGGTGTAGACCGCCTTCATATGTGCGGCCGGGTCGTTGTTGACGATCTCGGCATCGATGCCGATCGCGGCGAGCGCCTGGCGCAGATAGTCGCCGAACTGTTTCGTCTCGTTGAAATAGGGTGCCGGCAGCAGTTTCAGCGAAAAACGCTTGCCGTCGTCGGCGCGCTTGTAGCCGGCCTCGTCGAGCAGGTCGTTAGCCTTGGCGACATCGAACGGATAGGTCGGCACGTCGGGGGTGTAGAATTGCGGATCGTTCTTCGGCACCGGACCGGTGGCGGCCGCGGCGTAGCCGAGGAAGATCGTCTTGACGACGAAATCCTTGTCGATGGCGTGCGCGATCGCCTGCCGCACTTTCAGGTCGGCCAGCTCCTTGCGGCGGTGGTTGATCTCGACGACGAGCTGGTAGGTCAGCCCCTCATAGCCCTTGGTGACGACCTTCAGGCCCTGCACCTTGGAGATACGGTCGAGATCGGCAAGCGGCACTGCGGAGAAGGCGGCAAGCTGAATCTCTTCCGCTTCGAGCGCGGCCGCGGCCGAGGTGCGGTCCGGCAGCACCTGGTAGACGATCTCGTCGAGAAAGGGCTCGTCCTTGCCCCAATAGTCGTCGTTCCTCGCCAACCGGTAATATTGGCCGGCCTTGTATTCGGCGAATTTGAATGGGCCGGTGCCGACCGGCGCGTTGTTGGCCGGGTTGTCCTCGATCTTGCCGTTCTCATAGACATGCTTCGGCACGACGCTGGTCAGCGCCGGCAGCGCGTTGCGGATCAGCTGGAACGGCGTCGGCCTGGCGAATTTGAAGACCGCGGTCAGCTCGTCCGGCGTGTCGACGGCCTCAAGATCCTTGAACACGGTGCGGCCGAGATTCTGCAGCGGCTTCCAGATCTCTAGCGCCGAGAAGGCGACGTCGGCCGAGGTGAAGGGCTTGCCGTCATGCCATTTGACGCCGTCGCGCAATTTGAAGGTCACCGACAGGCCGTCGGCCGCACCTTGCCAGGAAAGCGCCAGGCGCGGCTGCAGTCCATCCTTGCCGTCGAAGGAGGCTTCGGCCAGCGTCTCGACGACCTTGCTGGAAATGAAGAAGACGCCGTTGGAAGCGACGATCGCCGGGTTGAGGTTGCGCGGCTCGGAGTCGGCGGCGACGATCAGCCGCCCGCCCTTCTTCGGCGTCTGCGCCCGGCCTATGGCCGGCAGCGCGGTCGAGGCCAGAAGCAGTGCCGAACCGGCAAGCAGGCCGCGGCGTGAAATCGTCAATACGGACATCGCTCAAACTCCCCTCTGCACCCGCGGTCAACCTCGCAATCAACGGGATTATGGCCCTTGGCAAAGGTTTCGCCAGAGACGGATTTGGCGCATGCTGGCTTGGCTTTGAAATTTTCGTCCACTGGACCAGTTATATTCGGGTTGCGGCGCAGCTATCTGGTCGGACCAGATTGGAGTTAGTGGCCGAAGCGAGCCGCCGCCGGGAGGTTTGGTCGGCCGGCCGACACCGATTCTGGCTGGACCAGAATGGCCAAGGTGGTGCAGATTTGGTCGCGAAAGACAGGTCAAGACATTTGGCCACTCGGGCGGCGAGCAAAAATCGGGAGGGAAAGATGAACATCGTTCCGGGCAAGAACGAGGTCAGCGGCATCCCGTTCGACCAGGCGCGGGTGGACGGGCTCATGGAGGAGGCCGGCATCGATGTGCTCTTCGCCACCTCCAAGCACAACACGCAATATCTGCTCGGCGGCTACAAGTTCATCTTCTTCGCGGCAATGGACGCCATCGGCCACAGCCGCTACCTGCCGATCGTCCTCTACGAAAAAGGCGGGCCGGAGCATGCCGCCTATATCGGTAACCGCATGGAAGGTGGCGAGCACCAGAACCATCCGTTCTGGACGCCGACGCTGCATGCTGCCTGCTGGGGCACGCTCGACGCCGCCAATATTGCTGTCGAGCATCTGCGGAAGATCGGCAAGACGGCTGCCCGCATCGGCATCGAGCCGGGCTTCCTGCCATCGGATGCCTACATGCTGATCCGCAAGGCGCTGCCGGATGCGAAGCTGATCGATGCGACCGGCATGCTGGAGAATATGCGCGCGATCAAGACCGAGGCGGAGCTCGAGAAACTGCGCATCGCCTCCGAGCTGATCACCGATTCGATGCTGGCGACTATTCGCTGGGCGCGCGAGGGCACGACCAAGACCGACATCATCGAGCGGCTGCGGCGCGAGGAGACCATTCGAGGCGCGCATTTCGAATATTGCCTGCTGACTCTGGGCTCCAGCCACAACCGCGCCGCCTCAGACCAGGCGTGGAAGAAGGGCGAGGTGCTGTCGATCGATTCCGGCGGCAACTATCATGGCTATATCGGCGACCTCTGCCGCATGGGCGTGCTCGGCGAGCCGGATGCCGAGCTCGAAGATCTGCTTGCCGAAGTGGAGGCGGTGCAGCAGGCAGCCTTCTCCAAGGTCAAGGCCGGCACGCTTGGCGGCGATATGATTGCCCACGCCGAGAGCGCGCTGAAGGCCTCGAAGATCGCGGCCTATACGGATTTCTTCGCCCATGGCATGGGGCTGATCACGCATGAGGCGCCGTTCCTGATGACCAATCATCCGGTCACCTATGAAGGCACCTATGCGGCAAAGCCGCTGGAGAAAAACATGGTGCTCTCGGTCGAGACGACCATGCTCCATCCGACGCGCGGCTTCATCAAACTGGAGGACACGGTCGCGGTGACTGACGGCGGTTATGTCATGTTCGGCGATCGTGGGCGGGGGTGGAACAGGGGCGGGGCTTCGTAAAGCCGAAGGCTGGCGCTGCCCCTCATCCGCCTGAACCTTCTCCCCGTGAAGGACGGGGAGAAGGAGCTACTTGCAAGGTCGGTGCTCGTCTAGCAGCGTTGAAAATTGGCGAAAGCAGTGATGAAAGCGTCTTTCTCCCCGTTACTTTACGGGGAGAAATGTCCGGCAGGACAATGAGGGGCAGCGCTGCCCGACAAAAGAATCAACTTATCATTCGCCCGCCGGCAGCAGCCTGAAATCCGGCAGGTCGCGCAGCGCCAGCTCCGGGCCGGCCGGCGAATAGACGACGAAGAGCTGCATCGGCTGGTCGCCGGTGTTGAGCGTCGAATGGAAGCGGCTCTCCGGCACGTAGATGGTGCAGCCGGGGCCGACCTTGGCGACCACCGGGTTGCCCTTCTCGTCCTCGACCATCTGCTCGCCATTGCCGGAAATGACGAAGATAATCTCTTCGGCGCCCGGGTGGTTGTGGCGGGGGTGGCCTTTGCCGGGCGGCAGGTCGACGACGCCGCCGGAAAAGCGTTCGGCACCGTTCACTTCCGGCGCGACGGTGAGCGTCAGCTTGCCCCAGCCGAAGCCGAAGGCGCTGACATCCTTCGGGTAGACGAACACTTTCTCCTTGTCGGCCATTGCCTCATCCCTTCCTATTTGCTGGCAATCTTCGCTTTGCCGATTGCCGCAGCCTTGAAATCCGCCGTCTGCCTGGCGATCGCCGCTTCGGCCGGCAGCCGCTCCATCGAGCTCGCGCCATAGAAGCCGTGCAGCCCCTCGCAGCGCTCCAGGATGTAGCGCGCGTCGTCGGGCATCGAGATCGGCCCGCCATGGCAGAGCAGGATGACATCCTTGCGCACCGAGCGCGCGGTCTCGGCAATGGCGTCGATCTCGGTCACGCAGGCGTCGAGCGACTTCGCTGAAGTAGCGCCGATCGAGCCGCCGGTCGTGACACCCATATGGGCGACGACGATGTCGGCGCCGGCTTCTGTCATGGCGCGCGCTTCGTCTGCATTGAAGACGTAAGGGGTGGTCAAGAGGTCGAGCTTGTGCGCCTCGGCGATCATGTCGACCTCGAGACCGAAACTCATGCCGGTCTCCTCGAAGCTCTGCCGCATGGTGCCGTCGAATAGGCCGATGGTCGGAAAATTCTGCACGCCGGAAAAGCCCATCGTCTTCAGCTCGGCAAGAAACAGCGGCATGATGACGAAAGGATCGGTGCCGTTGACGCCGGCCAGCACCGGCGTCTTCTTCACCACCGGCAGCACCTCATAGGCCATTTCCTTGACGATCTCGTTGGCGTTGCCATAGGCGAGCAGGCCGGCGGCCGAGCCGCGCCCGGCCATGCGGTAGCGGCCGGAATTGTAGATGATGATGAGGTCGATGCCGCCGGCTTCCTCCGCCTTGGCCGAGAGACCAGTGCCGGCGCCGCCGCCGACGATCGGAATGCCTTCGGCGATCATCCTGCGGAATTTTTCCAGGATCTCGTTGCGCGGGATAGCGGCCATGCTTGTCGGGTCTCACGTCTTGGCAATTTCGAGGAAGGCCTCGGCCGCAGCCTTGGCGAATGCGGGATCGTTGATGTGCAGCGGCAGGCGCGTGACTGTGCGGTCTTTCGTCGGCACGATCGTGCGCTCGATGGCGTCGAACAGCGCTTGATCGGCCTCCGGGTCGAAGAAGGCGCCGCCTTCGATGTCGAGCGCGGAGACGCCCTTTTCCGGGATCAGGAAGCGGATTGGACCATCGCAGCGGGCGAGGCGGCCGCCGATCCATTCGCCGATTCTGCGGCATTCGTCAGTGGTGGTGCGCATCAGCGTAACGTTCGGACTGTGCTCGTAGAACAACCGCCCGCGATAGCGCTCGGGGATGGTCGGCGGCGCCCAGAAGTTGACCATGTCGAGCGCGCCGACAGAGCCGACATAGGGCAGTTTTGCACGCGCGATCGCGCCGAAGCGATCCTCGGTTGCCGGCAGCACCCCGCCGAACAGGAGGTCGCAGACTTCGGTGGTGGTGATGTCAAGGACGCCGGCAAGCAGGCCGCTGGCTGCGAGCTTCTCCATCGAGCGCCCGCCGGTGCCGGTGGCGTGGAAGACCATGCAGTCGTAGTCGGCGCGCAGCCTCTCGACGATTGCCGTGACACAGGGCGTGGTGACGCCGAACATGGTGAGGCCAAGCGCGGGTTTCCCGGCGGCGGCGGGCGCCGGCTTGGCGGCCATGCCGGCGATCGCCTGGGCGGCGTTGTGCAGCACGACGCGCGACAGCCGGTTGAGGCCGGCCATGTCGGTGACCGACGGCATCATGACGATGTCCGACACATCGACGTAAGGCGCTGTGTCGCCTGAAGCGAGCGTCGAGACCATGATCTTGGGCAGGCCGAGCGGCAGCGCGCGCATGCCGGCGGTAACGATCGAGGTGCCGCCGCCGCCGCCGATGCCGATCACGCCGGCGACGTCGTCGCGGGACTGGATGAAGCGGGCAAATGCGACGCCCATGCCGGCAACGGCAGTGCCGCGATCGTCGATGCCGAGCACCGCGCCGGCTCCATCCGGATGATGCGCAGCGACCTCGCTTGCGACGACATCGACCGGCACGGTCGCGCCGCGCGTGCCGATGTCGACACTGGCGACCGCGCCGCCGGCAGCAGCGACCGCGTCGGCCAGGAAGGCGAGCTCCTCACCCTTGGTGTCGGCGGTGCCCACCACGTAGATGCGCTTCATCCGAGTTCCCCGTTGTCTCCCCCGCTGTCTGGCGGGCCTGACATTGCCGCCTGTCGCTCATGCCTGGCCGCCTGCCAAGATAGGGGTCATTGCAATTTTTTGAGACGCGCGTATCGTATTGATATGGATGTCTCACGTCAACAAGCCGCTTCGAACGACGAAGCCGAGCAAGCGCCGGCCGCGGAAAAAGGGCCCCGCGCGCGCACCAGACGCCTGATGCTGGAGACGGCGACGCGGCTGATGCAGTCCGGCGTGACGCCGTCCGTGAGCGAGGTCGCCGAGGCGGCGGAGGTATCTCGCGCTACCGCCTATCGTTACTTCCCAAGCCAGGCAGCGCTCGTGCAGGCGGTCGTCGATGAGGGGCTCGGGCCGATCCTCACCTGGAAATCAGCTTCCAACGATCCGGAGCGGCGGGTGGCCGAGCTGTTCGCCACCGCGATGCCGCGCATCGAGGCATTCGAAGCGACATTCAAGGCGGCCCTCAAGCTTTCGCTCGACCAGTGGGCGAAGCAGCAGGCAGGCACGCTGGGCTCCGAGCCCGCCTTCACGCGCGGCCATCGCGTCGATCTCCTGAAGGACGCGATCGCGCCGCTCAAGGGCCGGTTGAAGCCGCGTCAGTTCAAGCGTCTTGCCCAGGCCCTGTCGTTGATATTCGGCGTCGAGGTGCTGATCGTGTTGAAGGACATATGGGGGCTGGACAGCCGCGACATGATGGCGGTCGCCGAGTGGGCCGCGGGCGCGCTGGTGCGTGCGGCGATGGTGGAGTCGGACGTGAAAACGGGCGGAGTTTCGGCGGCATCCAAGACGGGAAGGTCTTAAATCTGGTTCGACCAGATTGAGGAGCATGCCGCCGAGAGTAGTTGTGATGTATCGGCGGAAACAAGGGATCTTCATATCAAGGAGTAGGAAAAATAAGCGAAAACAGACAGATATCGTCTCGATTGGCTTGTCGGGCCGCCTTTCAGCGTCCAAGAAAGCGCTTGACGTCCATCTTGAATTGGTAATACCAGATCAGGACGCATGAGGCGGATCGAAAATGGGAATTGAGATCCGTTCTTTCCGGTTTGGCGAGGAGGCCCAAAACCGGAAGGTGCCATCACGGGAGGAACTACCAGGGCCGACCTCACTGCCGGCCCGCATGACAGGGTAGAATGCGCACAAGGGAGGAAAACTATGCGCAAGATAGTGACCAGCGTGATTGCTGGTATCGGGCTGGCGCTTGCCTGCGGGACATCAGTCCGCGCGCAGGACAAGGAACTCACCATATTCTGGGCGGAATGGGATCCGGCGAACTATCTGCAGGAGCTCGTCAATGACTACACGGCCGAGACCGGCGTGAAGGTCACGGTACAGACCACGCCCTGGCCGGACTTCCAGACCAAGGCCTTCACCGAATTCAACGCGCATGGCGACGCCTACGACATGGTGGTCGGCGACTCGCAATGGCTCGGCGCCGGCTCGACGCAGGGCCACTATGTCGACCTGACCGACTTCTTCAACAAGCACAAGCTCGGCGATGTGATGGCGCCCGCGACCATCAAATACTACGCCGAATATCCCGGTGGTTCCGGCAAGTACTGGGCGATCCCGCTGGAAGGCGACGCCATCGGCTGGTCCTACCGCAAGGACTGGTTCGAGGACCCGAAGGAGAAGGAAGCCTTCAAGGCGAAGTACGGCTACGACCTCGACGTGCCAAAGACCTACGCGCAGTTGCGCGACATCGCCGAGTTCTTCCACCGCCCGGATCAGAAGCGATACGGCATCGCGATCTACACCGACAATTCCTATGACGCGATGGCGATGGGCGTCGAAAGCGCCATCTTCAGCTATGGCGGCGATCTCGGCGACTACGCGACCTACAAGGTCGACGGCATCACCAATTCGAAGCAGGCCGCCGCCGGCCTCGACATGTACAAGGAACTCTACAAGTTCACGCCTCCCGGCTGGGGCAAGACCTTCTTCGTGGAGGACAACCAGGCGATCACCGGCGGCCTCGCCGCGATGAGCATGAACTTCTTCGCCTTCTTCCCGCCGCTGGTGAACAAGGCCACCAACCCCTATGCCGACGTCACCGGCTTCTTCGCCAATCCGGCCGGCCCGGACGGCAAGCGTTTCGCCGCTCTCGGCGGTCAGGGCATCTCCGTCGTCTCCTACTCGAAGAACAAGGACGAGGCGATGAAGTTCCTCGAGTGGTTCATCAAGGATGAAACCCAGAAGAAGTGGGCCGAGCTCGGCGGCTACACCTGCAGCCAGGCCGTGCTGAAGTCGGAAGCCTTCCAGAACGCCACGCCTTACAACAAGGCGTTCTACGACACGATGTTCATGGTCAAGGACTTCTGGGCCACGCCTGAATATGCCGAGGTGCTCGACCAGCTGAACCAGAACATCTACCCGTTCGTGGTCGGCGGCAAGGGCACCGCCCAGGAAGCGCTCGACAAGACCGCCTCCGACTGGAAGGCAACGTTCACCAAGTACAATCGCTACAAGTAAGCATCGCAGTCAGAATGCCGGAGGAGGGCTTCCCCTCCGGCATTCCTGTTTCAGGGAGAACGACCGTTGGCTTCGGTAGCCCTCACCCATCTTGATCCTGCGTCCAGGGCCGCCGCTCGCGGGTGGTCGGATTTGACCATCCGCAACCTGTTCATCATCCCGACGCTGGTTTTCCTGATCGTCTTCAATATTTTCCCGCTGATCTATTCGCTCGGCTATTCCTTCACCAATTTCGCCGCCAACCGCAGCGAGCCGTGGCAGTTCGTCGGCCTGCAGAACTATCGCGAGCTGCTCAGCGACGACCACATCTGGTCGAACTTCATCATCACGGCGAAATACGTCATCGTTTCGGTGGCCGGCCAGATGTTCGTCGGCTTCGGCCTTGCGCTTCTGCTCAACCGCAGCTTCCCGATGAAGGGCCTGATCACAACACTGCTGCTGTTGCCGATGATGATGTCGGCAGCGGTCGTCGGTCTGTTCTGGCAGCTGCTCTACAGCCCGTCCTGGGGCCCGATCAACTACGTCTTCGGCCTGGGCGACTTCGCCTGGCTCTCCAATCCCGACAGCGCGCTCTACGCAGTCGCGATCACCGACATCTGGATGTGGTCGCCCTTCGTCATGCTGCTCTCGCTCGCCGGCCTGTCGGCGGTGCCGCAGCACCTCTACGAGGCCGCCGCGATCGATCGCGCGAGCTGGTGGTACACCTTCACCCGCATCACTCTGCCGCTGGTCTCGCCGATCCTGCTTATCGCGCTGATCTTCCGCACCATGGAAGCCTTCAAGACCTTCGACATCGCCTACACGATGACGACGCAGCCGACCGCGGAGCTGATTGCCATCCGGCTCTACAAGCAGGCCTTCCAGCAGTGGGACACCGGCAAGTCCTGCGCGCTGGCCTACATCGTGCTGATCATGGTGCTGGCCATCACCAACCTCTACGTGAAGTATCTCAACAAGGTGAAGGAGCGCTGACAGATGGCCGCCGTCCGCACTTCTTCCGAGATCGTGCTCAACCGCGCCGCAATCGTCGCGGTGCTGATCGCGACGCTGATCTTCCTGGCGCCGATCTACTGGATCGCCTCCACGGCATTCAAGCCGAAGGACCTCGCCGTCAGCGTGCCGCCCACCGTGCTCTTCCAGCCCGAGGTGACGCCGTTCGTTCGGCTCTTCACCAAGCGCGTGCAGATGCAGAAGACCGTCGACCCGCAAGCCTATGAAGCCGCGCCCTGGTGGGAAAAGCGCATCTATGACGGGGGCGAGCGGGTGCTGAAGGTCGGCACCGACGTTCAGCTCTCGCAGTATCCCGACCGGTTCACGAACAGCCTGATCGTGGCGATCGTCAGCACCGTGCTTGCCGTCGGCATGGGAACCTTCACCGCCTACGGCTTCTCGCGCTTCAAGATCGCCGGCGAGGCGGATCTTCTGTTCTTCATATTGTCGACGCGCATGCTGCCGCCGGTGGTGGTCGCCATCCCGATGTTCCTGATGTACCGGGCGGTCGGCCTCAACGATTCGCATATCGGCCTGATCATCCTCTACGTCGCCTTCAACCTGTCCTTCTCGGTCTGGCTGATGAAGGGCTTCATGGACGAGATCCCGAAGGAGTATGAGGAGGCAGCGCTCGTCGACGGCTACACGCGCATGCAGGCCTTCTTCAAGATCGTGCTGCCGGAAGCGGCGACCGGCATCGCCGCCACCGCCGTGTTCTGCTTCATCACCGCCTGGAACGAATATGCCTTCGCGCTGATCATGACCAACCGGCGCGCCCAGACGGCACCGCCCTTCATCCCGAGCCAGATCGGCTCCGGCTTGCCGGACTGGACGACGATCGCGGCAGGCACCTTCCTGTTCCTGCTGCCGGTCGCCATCTTCACCTTCCTGCTGCGCAACCACCTGCTTCGCGGCGTGACTTTCGGAGCGATCCGCAAATGAGCTTTCGCGCGGTCAATGAGAAATACCTTTTGCCGGCGTCGCAGATCCTCATGGTGCTCGGCATCGTCGCGCTCTGCCAGCCATGGAGTCTCGGCCTGCATTCCTACGGCGTGACGATCATCCTGATCGGGCTGATCGGCTTCAACATCACGTCGAAGATTGCGCCGGAGCGCAGCGAGGAAACCGGCGCCGCGGCGCACGAGGGAGCCCGGCAGTGACGCAGATCGAACTACGCGGCATCGAGAAATTCTTCGGCGCCGTCCAGGTCATCCACAATTTGAACCTCGCCATCGCCGACAACGAGTTTATCGTGCTGCTCGGACAGTCGGGCTGCGGCAAGACCACGACGCTGCGCGCGATAGCGGGGCTGGAGACGATCGACCAGGGCGACATCCTGATCGACGGCAAGGCCGTGCAGCACCTCAAGGCCGCCGACCGCGACATCGCCATGGTGTTCCAGTCCTTCTCGCTCTACCCGCACATGACGGTGTTCGAGAACATCGCCTTTCCGCTGCGCGCGACGCGCATGAGCAGCGGCGAGGTCGACAAGTCGGTGCGCGAGATCGCAAGGGTGTTGTGGATCACGGACCTGCTCGACAAGAGGCCGTCGGCGCTGTCGGGCGGCGACATGCAGCGGGTGGCGATCGGCCGCGCGCTGGTGCGGCGGCCGAAGGCGATGCTGATGGACGAGCCGATCGGCGCGCTGGACGCCAAGCTGCGCGAGGAGATGCGGGCCGAGATCAAGCGCCTGCACGTCAAGCAGGGCTCGACCACGATCTATGTCACCCACGACCAGATCGAGGCGATGAGTCTGGCCGACCGCATCGTCATCATGCATGAGGGCTTCATCCAGCAGGTCGGCACGCCGGACGAGGTCTATTCGCATCCGGCGAACCTGTTCGTGGCGCAATTCGTCGGCAGCCCGGTGATGAACATCGCCGAGGCAAGCGTCACCGACCAGGCCGGAGCCGCCACCGTCACGGTCGGCGATGCCGCAGCAGGTTTCGAATTCCCGCGCGCGCTGCTCTCCAAGCTCAACGGGCACGCCGCCAATGGCGGCCTGACGCTCGGCATTCGCCCGGAGGGCGTGCTTGTCCGGCGCGACGCCGCACCGGGGTATCTGCCGGTCGAGGCGCACATCATCGAGCCGCTCGGCTCCTTCGACATCGTCGACCTCCAGGTCGGCTCCAAGATGCTGCGCGCTCGTACAAAGGCCGGCTACGTCTCGGGCCCAGGCGAGAAGGTCCACGCCCGCATCGATCCGGAGCAGGCGCATTTCTTCGACACGGCAAGCGGCAAGTCACTCGGAGTAAGGCTGTAATGGCCCATATCGAACTGAAGAACATCACCAAGAAGTTCGGCGGCCACACCGCGCTGACCGGCCTCAACCTGGAGATCGCCGACGGCGAGTTCTTCGTGCTGCTCGGCGAGACCGGCGCCGGCAAGACGACAACGCTGCGCCTGATCGCGGGACTGGAGAAGCCGACCGAAGGACAGGTGTTCATCGACGGCGTCGACGTCGCCAGCTGGGGCGCGGCCGAGCGCGACGTGGCGCTGGTGCTGCAGCAATACTCGCTCTATCCGCGCTATACCGTGCGCGAGAACCTCGAATTCCCGCTGAAGCCGAAGATCCGGCGGCTGCCGGATGCCGAGATCAAGGACCGCGTCGCGCGGGCCGCCCGCACGCTTCGCATCGAGCACCTGCTCGACCGCAAGACCGACCGGCTTTCCGGCGGCGAGATGCAGCGCGTCTCGATCGGCCGGGCGATCGTGCGCAAGCCGCGCGTGTTCCTGATGGACGAGCCGCTGTCGGCGCTCGATGCCAAGCTGCGCGAGGCGCTGCGCACCGAATTGAAGAACCTGCAAATGCAGCTCGGCGCCACCTTCCTGTTCGTCACCCATGACCAGATCGAAGCGATGTCGATGGGCGACAAGGTCGGCGTGCTCAACCACGGCCGCATCGTACAGACCGGCTCGCCGCAGGAGATCTACAACAATCCGCGCGACACCTATGTCGCGAGCTTCGTCGGCTCGCCGCCGATGAACCTCATCGACGGCAAGCTGGTCGATGACCGCGCGGTGATGGCGCCGACGAGTTTCGAATTGCCGGTTAGCGGGGGAGCCAAGACGGGCGGTGCGACCGACGGTCGCCCGCTCGTCTTCGGCATCCGTCCGGAGGACGTCTACCTGGAAGGCGGCGCGCCTGTGGAGGCCAAGGTCCACGATGTCGAGAACCACGGCGTCGAGAAGATCGTGACGCTGAGGGTCGGCGAGACAATGCTGAGAGCCACCGTGCCGGCGAGGACCGCCGTCGAGATCGAGCAGCCCGTCCGCTTTGCCTGGAACCCGGACAAGGTCGTGATGTTCGACAAGGGCAGCGGAGTGAGCCTGCGGCACGCCGGATAGGGCATGGCCCCGAAAATCGTGACGGTTTTTGACTTATGTTGAACTCGACATAAGCCGAATTATGCGGAGCACGGGATTATGTGGGCCGGCTGCTTCGCCGCGCCTCGGATGCGGTTTCGCGACATGTCATGGCGTTCGGCCTGGCCACGCAGCGCTTCCTCGCCCGATCTGTCCACCAGCAGGGGCGTACCCAATAGGGATCCCGATTTGATACTCTGACTGACACGCCAGCCGGACTGCCACCGCGTTGGTCTCGGCTACGCGGCTCGTGATTTCGCGATGATAAGCCGCGGAATAATTTGGCGGCTCCAGGCGTTCACTTTGGCAGACGGTGGGCATACGCGATAATGCCTGCCGCCACGGGAGTAAACCGTGCGAACCCTGGCTGCGATCGCTGTTGTCCTGATTGCAATCGTCATCGGATTGGCAAGCTACGCCTATTTCGGATTCTACAATGTCGCCGCCAGCGAGCAGGACGCGAACGTCATCCGCTGGTCGCTTGAGACAATCCGGATCAATTCTATTGAACGCCACGCCGGCCACAATGTCAGCCTGGCCCGATCGCTTGACGATCCCGAGATGATCCACACTGGCGGCCTTCACTTCAAGGAAGAAGGCTGCGTCGCCTGTCATGGTGGCCCGGGAATTTCCCGGGCGGAGTTCGCCAAGGACATGCAGCCCCAGCCGCCGGACCTTACAAGAGCCGCTGCCACCTTGGATGATGCCGAGCTCTATTGGGTCCTGCAAAACGGCATAAAGATGACCGGGATGCCCGCGTTTGGTTCAACGCACAACCAGGAAGAGCTATGGGCGATGGTGGCGTTCGTTCGTCGTCTTCCGAAGATGTCGCTATCCGAATACGAGAAGATCACCGAAGCCTCTGAAGGTGGGGGACATCATCATGCTGAAGGTGAAGACCATGCAGCGGCTGCGTCTCACAAATAGCTGTGCCGGGCTTGCAGAAGGGCCGTCGATCGGCGCAGCCTCAGCCGGCGGAGAATGACGCGTCGTCCAAAGGATTGGCAATTCCTCCACGGGAACCGGACCGGTTCAGGCGCCTGGATTGTTCTCGCTGTCCGCGGCGTTGCGCATGCGGCCGTTCCTGGAGACGGTGCCGGTGATGCCGATCGCGACTATCTCGCTGGTGCTGCTCGCCTATGGCA
The DNA here is from genome assembly GCA_000824825.2 of Mesorhizobium sp. ORS 3324. GTDB lineage: Bacteria > Pseudomonadota > Alphaproteobacteria > Rhizobiales > Rhizobiaceae > Mesorhizobium. Next base: position 22,776 of record LM655177.1, on the reverse strand, counting down.
TCGGCGGCTTCTTCGGCAATTTCGCCGGCGCCTTCCTGGCCGAGCGCAACCTGAAGCTTGCGGTGGCGCTGGCGCCGCTGCTGATCGCGCTGTCGGCGCTTGGCCTGCTCACCCTCGGCGCCTCGCCGGTGATCGCGGCAACCGCAGTCGCCGCCTGGGGCTTCGCCTTCGGCGCGGTGCCGGTCGGGCTGCAGACCTGGCTGGTGCGCGCCGCACCCGACCAGGCCGAGATCGCCGGTGGTCTGATGGTCGCGACCTTCCAGGTGGCGATCGCGCTGGGCCCTGTGTTCGGCGGCCTGCTGGTCGACCATGCCGGCGTGGCGAGCGCCTTCGCCTACGGCGCCGTAGCGACGCTGGTTGCGGCTCTCGTGACCTTTGCCGCAGGACCGAGACAGGCTGAATAGCAAGAAGCCGGTGCCCTTTTTCGAATCGGCCCGGAACCTTCAGGGATTTCGGGCCGATACCGTTGGGATGGCCGCTCACGCCGAGCGGCCGTCGAAATCGAACACTTGCACCGCGGCAAGATCTATGTTCTCGAGGCAGTTGACGTTGACATAGGCGCTGCGCTCGCTGCCCTGGCTGACATCCTCGGCGAAGGGATGTATGCCGCAGGTCCGGCAGAAGCGATGCGCGATCGAGCCCTTGCCGAAAGTGTAGCGGCCGAGGTCGTCGCCCCAGGCGTCCAGGCGCAGGCTGCCATGCGGCACGGCCCACAGCAGCGCGCCCTTTCGCACGCAGATCGAGCAATTGCAGCGAACGGCGCCGCCAAGCTCGCCATCGACCTCGAATGCCACCTTGCCGCAGTGGCAACTGCCTTTGTAGTGCATCGGCTTTTTCCCTCGCTTCGGCAGGTGCAAAGGCACGCTTGCCGGGTTATCTCTCCGCAGGCCTAGCCGGCCTATGCCTTATAGACGTTCGATCCTCCTGGAGTCCGACATCGACATGCAAACCGCCCGCGATCGCCTCGAAGCTGTCCTGTCGCGCCTGGCGAACCGTGCCGCCGACGAGAAGGTCTACACCAAGCTCTATAGCGAGGCGGCGCGCGCGGCTGCCGACGCGGCCGACGCCCGGCGGAAGGCGGGTGTGAGCCTCGGGCCTCTCGATGGCAGGATCGTCTCGATCAAGGATCTGTTCGATATCGCCGGCGAGCCGACCCGGGCCGGCTCGCTGATCCGCGCCGGTGCCGAGCCTGCCGCGCGGGACGCGGCGATCCTGCGCCGGCTGCGCCAGGCGGGAGCGGTGATCCTCGGCAAGACCAACATGACCGAGTTCGCCTTCACCGCGATCGGCGACAATCTGCATTACGGCACGCCGGGCAATGCCGCGGACGGCAGCTTGATTGCCGGCGGCTCGTCGTCGGGTGCGGCGGTTGCGGTTGCCGAGGGCAGCAGCGACATCTCGATCGGCTCGGACACAGGCGGCTCGGTGCGCATTCCGGCCTCGCTCAACGGCGTTGTCGGCTTCAAGCCGACGGCACGGCGCGTGCCTCTGGCCGGCGCCTTTCCCCTGTCGGCGACTCTGGATTCGATCGGCCCGCTTGCTCGCAGCGTGGCCGACTGCGCGGTCGCCGACGCGATCATGGCGGGGGAGGAACCGACGGCTCTCCAGCCGACTTCGCTCGCTGGCCTGCGCATAGGCATTCCGCGTGGTCGACTCTTCGGCGACACACAGGCCGAGGTCGCTGCGGCTTTCGAGGCGTGCACCAGCCAGATGGAGCAGGCTGGCGCGCGCGGCGCCGATTTGCCGATCGACGACCTCATCGCCGAGATGCGCGCGGCAACCACGCGCGCCTCGATCGCCGCAATGGAAGGCGCCGAAGTGCATGCCGACTGGCTGGCGGCCGGCGCCTCGGCGCCCGTCGATCCGCATGTCAGCGGGCCCTTGTCGCGCGCGCTGACGGTTCCCGCGTCCGTCTATATCCGGACGATCCGCCGCCGCACGGAGCTGGTCGCAGCAATGGAGGAACGGCTGCGGGCGGTCGATGTACTTGCATTGCCGACCACGCCGATGGTCGCGCCGTCGATCGCGGCGATGGCCGGCGATGAAGAGCTTCGAGACCACACGGAAGGCCTGCTCCTGCGCAACACCCAGGTCGCCAACCAGTTCGATTTATGCGCGATCTCGCTGCCTATGCCAGGCACGAGGCTGCCGGCCGGACTGATGCTGGTGGCGAGGCATGGGTATGACCGGCATCTTTTCGGCATCGCTGCTGCGGTCGAGACGTTGCTTGGTCGTTAACTGCGGACGCCATCAGGGAAGCAAATTCGAAAACTTTGGTGGGACAGCACCCTCTGTCCCGCCTGCATTTCAGGTCTGCAGCGTCGCGACGTTCGCCGCGAAACTAATCGCCGGCCGGGAAGCGCCGGCGGTAGTGCTCGATTGCTTCCGGATTGCGCAAATTGACCGGCAGCTTGTTGGCCAGCACGAGTAGCGCCTCGTTAGCAGCGCCGATGCCCATGCGCATCATCGATTCCTCGGTGATGCCGGCCATGTGCGGAGTGACGATGACGTTGTCGAAGCCGAAATAAGGGTGGTTCGGCGGCAGCGGCTGGGTCGCAAAGACGTCGAGCGCCGCACCCCCGATCCGGCCCTTGCGCAGCGCTTCGATCAGCGCCTCGTCGTCGACAACCGGTCCACGCGAGACGTTGATCAACAGCGCATTGGGCTTCATGCGGGCGATGCGCTCGCGGCTGATCAGGCCGCGCGTCTCCTCGGTCAGCGGGCAGCAAAGCACGATGATGTCGCTCTGCTCGACCAGCGCGTCGATCGACAGGAAGCCGACGCGCTCGGGCGCCGGGCGCAGGCTGCGCGTCGTCGCCACCACGTTGAGGTCGAAGCCGTGCGCGGCGATGTGGCCGACGGCCTGGCCGACCGCACCGAGGCCGACGATGCCGATCGTCTTGCCGGCAAGCTCGCTGGTCGAATTGGCGTGCTCACGGCCGGCGAGCCAGCTCTTGGCGCGCAGGTCGCGGTCCATCGCCCGGAAGCGCCGTAAGAGCGCGAGCGCCGTGAACATCACATGTTCGGCGACCGAGCGGGCATTGACCGCCGGCACGTTCGCCACCAGCACACCGGCGGCGGTGGCCGCCTCGATCGGGATCATGTCCAGCCCCGCGCCATGGCGGATCGCGGCGCGCAGCTTCCGGGCACCGTCGAAGAGCTCCGGCGGCAGCGGCGCGCGCACGATGACGATGTCGGCGTCCCTGGCTTCGGCGGTCAGCGTCCTGGCATCGAGCGCGGAAGCGATCGCCAGCCGGCCCGCCCCGGCCAGCATGGCCGTGGCGCGTGGGTGCAACGCGTGCGTCGACAGGATCTTGCGCATCATCAGGTTCAGGCCTTTTCGAGCTCGGTGCTCTTCGGCTCCGTTCCCCGGCCTTCGATCAGGCCCTTCCAGTAGCTCTCGGCGCCCTGAAGATGGGCGCTCATCAGCGCTTGAGCGAGGTTGCCGTCGCGGCGCAGCAGCGCCTCGTAGATCTGGATGTGCTCGGCATGCGAGCGCTTGCTGCGCTCCAGATCGTTGAAATAGATCGGCAGGCGCTGCTCGCCCATCAGGTAGTAGACGCTGCAGATATTGTGGAAGACGCCGTTCTTGGTCGCCCGCACGATCTCGAGGTGGAACTCGCGGTCCTCCTTGGCGAGGCCTTCACCGGCGGCGATGCGCTCCTCGGAAGCCTTCAGAATCTCGCGCAGCCGTTCGAAATTCTCCTCGGTGGCGCGCGAGCAGGCAAGCTCGGCCGCCTTGATCTCGTGGATCTTGCGCAGCTCGACGGTCTCGTAGATCTGCACCGGATCGAGCGGCAGGCCCGCGCGCGCGAACAGCGCCAGCGCCTCGACGCTTGCCTGCTTGGTGTCGATATAGATGCCGGATTTGGCGCGGCGCTCGACGATGCGCATGGCCTCCAGGATCGCCAGCGCCTCGCGGATCTGGCCGCGGCTGACGGCGAAATGTTCCGCCAGTTCGCGCTCCGACGGCGTGCGGCCCGACTCCTTGTCCGAGTTGGAGAACAGATAGGCGGCGAGTTCCGCAAGAAGGTTCTTTTCTTTCATCGTCAAATGCGTTGCGCGTGCGCCTCCAGGAACCGCTCCGAGACGGTGAAACCCAATCCGGGCTTTTCAGGGATCGCTATCATACCGTCCTTTGCTTCGACAGTCTCTTCGACGAGATCATGAATCATCGGATTGGCGCCCAGCGAATATTCCACGGTGAAGCTCGAAGGCGAGGCCGCGCAGACATGCAGCCCGGCGAAGAAGCAGGGCGCGCCGGCCCACAGATGCGGCGCGAAGCGCAGGTTGAAGGCGCTGGCGATGGTGCCGATCTTCATCGCCTCGCTGATGCCGCCGCAGAAGGCCGGATCCGGCTGGAAGATGTCGGCCGATTTCATCACCGCAAGATCGCGGAAGGCATAGCGCGTCGCCTCGCTTTCTCCCGTCGCGATCGGGACCGAGCCTGAGGCGCGCACTTCGGCCATGCCGGGCTTGTCGTCGGCAATCACCGGCTCCTCGAACCAGGCGAGGTCCAAGTCGCCGGTGAGGCCGATGAAGCGCTTCGCCTCGGCGACGGTGTAGGTGCCGTGCGCGTCGACCATCAATTCCACGTCAGGACCGAGCGCCTGCCGCGCGGCGCGCACGCGCGCAGCCGAGAAATGCGGCGCCCCGTCCATGGCGCCGATGCGCATCTTCAGCGCCTTGAAACCGCCCTTGGCGATATAGGATTTGAGCTGCTCGCCGATCGCATCGGCCGCGGCCCAGCCGCCTGAGGCATAGGCCTGCATTCGCTCGACCTTGCGGCCGCCGAGCAGCCGCCACACCGGCTGCCCCAGCGACTTGCCGAGGATGTCCCAGAGCGCGATGTCGACGGCGCTGATCGCCGCCACGCTCATGCCGCGCCGCGCCAGCTGCGGCATGGCGTGGCCGGCGTGGGCGGCCGTGTTGTGACGCACGCCGTTGTAAAGCATCTCCCAGATGATGCCGATATCGGCCGGGTCGCGGCCGATGAGCTGCGGCGCGATCTCGTGGTTCAGCATGTGGACCAGCGCGCCGTAGCTGCCGGCGCTGCCGGCGGCGTTCTTGCCTTCGCCCCAGCCGACCAGGCCGTCGTCGGTCTCGATGCGCAGGATGGCGGCGTCGAACGTCGTCACCTGACCAAAGTCGCTGCGATGCTGCTTTGCGACTTCGATCGGTATGCGAACCCACCAGGCTTGGACGCTTTTGATACGCATCTTCATCCCCGGCCCCGCCGCCGCAAGGCGGAAGGGTTTCAATCGGACGGTCTACTTGATCAGCGGCAGTAGCGTTTCGGCGGTGATGCGCATCTGGTCGGTGTAGAATTTCTCGGTGAGCAGGCTGGAGCCATGGTCTTGGATGAATTTGAGCTGCTCGGGCGAGATATCGACCGGGTTGCGCTCCACCATCTCCGGATAGGGAGCGGCCGGCGTGCGGTCGACGGGCGCGACGAACTCGTTGGTCAGCGCGCCGTCATAGCCGATCTCCTTCAGCGTGCCGACGATCTTGGGCCAGTCGATCTGGCCGAGGCCGGCAGCGAAGCGGTTGTTGTCGGCGACGTGGAAATCGAAGAGACGCTTTCCCACCTGCCGGATGGCGTCATAGACGTTAAACTCCTCCATATGGATGTGATAGGCGTCGAGGCAGACGCCGCATTCCGGGCTCACTGCGTCGGCGAGCGCCAGCGCCTGGGCGCCGCGATTGAAGAGATAGGTCTCGAAGCGGTTGAGCGGCTCGATCGCGACCTTGACGCCGACCTTCTTGGCGTGCGCGAAGCATTCGCGCGTGGCATCCACCACCCAGCCCCATTCTTCCGCCTCGGTGCCGTCCGGCACCACCTTGCCGACTGTCGCCGGAACCAGCGTGATGATCTCGCCGTCGAGCTCGCTCACCATGGTCAGCACGTCCTTGACGTACTGCACCGAGCGCTCGCGTTGCCCCTGGTTCCTGGCTGCGAGGTTGCGTTCGCCCAGCATCAGCGTCACCGCGCCCCAACAACGGATGCCGTGCTCCTTCAGGAGCCCGCGCGTCTCATTGATCTTGTACTGCTCGGGCTCGCCGGAAATTTCGATCGACTCGTAGCCGAATTTCTTGATGCGCTTGAGCGTCGTCTCCAATGGCTCCGCCCGCATCCAGTTGTGCGTCGAAAGATGCATGGTCTATCCTTCCCAGAATTCGCCTGTCACGTTTGCGCGCGGCGTTCTCCAGCGAGCCCGCCGCATGATCTCCTCCCCCAAGGCGGTCCAGCGGTTTTTCTCAAAACTGGTTCGACCAATTGGGCCTGACAAGACCTCTACAGCAAATTCTCATGAACGGCAAGGAGACCGCGGAAGGCCCGCTGGATACCGGACAATTTGTTGATTTTAATAGGATAAATATCCTCAACGTGTCCGCTTCTACGGCTTTCCGGTCATTTTCGACCGCTTGACCAAAAGGCCTGATTTGGTATTACCAGAAAGGCGACACGAACAAGTGTCTGCAGGAAAAGACCAAACAGGCTGGCCCTCACTTCAATCGGCGCTATGCTTGGTCGCGAAAAACGAGAGAGGGAGGATGCCGATGCCGACGACGATGAAGGGTCCCGGCCTGTTTCTGGCGCAGTTCGCGGGCGACGCCGCACCGTTCAATTCGCTGGCTTCGATCACCAAATGGGCGGCCGGTCTGGGCTACAAGGGCGTGCAGATTCCGACCTGGGACAGCCGCCTGTTCGACCTCAAGAAGGCGGCGTCGTCGAAGACCTATTGCGACGAGGTGAAAGGCATCTGCACTGAGGCCGGCGTCGAGATCACCGAGCTGTCGACGCATCTGCAGGGTCAGCTGGTGGCGGTGCATCCGGCCTATGACGCGCAGTTCGACGGTTTCGCGCCGGCGGAGGTGCACAACAATCCGAAGGCTCGGCAGAAATGGGCGGTCGAGCAGATGGAATTCGGCGCCAAGGCGTCGAAGAATCTCGGCCTCAAGGCCTCCGTGTCCTTCAGCGGCGCGCTCGCCTTCCCTTACCTTTATCCGTGGCCGCAGCGGCCGCCAGGGCTGATCGAGGAAGCCTTTGCCGAGCTCGGCAAGCGCTGGAAGCCGATCCTCGACGTCTATGACGAGAACGGTGTCGATGTCGGCTACGAGATCCATCCAGGCGAGGACGTGTTCGACGGCGCGACCTTCGAGATGTTTCTAGACGCGGTCGGCGGCCACAAGCGCTGCAATATCAACTACGACCCGTCGCACTTCCTGTTGCAGCAGCTCGACTATCTCGAGTTCATCGACATCTATCACGAGCGGATCAAGGCCTTCCATGTCAAGGACGCCGAGTTCAACCCGACGGGCCGTCAGGGCGTCTATTCGGGCTATCAGGGCTGGGTGAACCGGGCCGGACGCTTCCGTTCGCTGGGCGATGGGCAGGTGGATTTCAGCGGCATCTTCTCCAAGCTCACCCAGTACAATTACGATTCCTGGGCGGTGCTGGAATGGGAATGCTGCCTGAAGCATCCGGAGGACGGCGCCGCCGAAGGCGCGCCCTTCATCCAGCACCATATCATCAGGGTCACGGAGAGGGCCTTCGACGATTTCGCCGGCGGCACCAGCGACAAGCAGCTGCTGCGCGCGATGATGGGGATTTGACGCCATCGACCCTCCCCTCGAGGGGAGGCTCGATCCGCGCAGCGGATCGGGGAGGGGGCCGCCGGGCGTGGAGTTCGGCATCCACCGAGCCCAACCCGCCCTACGGGCCACCTCCCCCTCGAGGGGGAGGGATATCTCAGACAATGGAGGGACAAGAATGGTCGGCGCATCGAAGTCGGAAACGGGAGGCGGCCCGATCCGCTACGGCATGGTCGGCGGCGGGCAGGGTGCCTTCATCGGCGCGGTGCACCGGATCGCGGCGCGCATGGACAACGACTTCGTGCTGGTGGCCGGCGCGCTGTCGTCCAACCCAGAACGGGCAAAGGCTTCGGCCGAGGAGCTCGGGCTCGATCCGGCGCGCAGCTACGGCTCCTATGCCGAGATGGCGAAGGCCGAGGCGAAGCGGCCGGACGGCATCGAGGCGGTGGCGATCGTGACACCCAACAACGTGCACGTGCCGGCAGCGAAGGCCTTCCTCGAGGCCGGCATCCACGTCATCTGCGACAAGCCGCTGGCGACCTCGCTGGCCGAGGCGAAGAAGCTTGCGGCATTGGTCGAGAAGACCGGCAAGGTGTTCGTGCTCACCCACAACTACACCGCCTATCCGATGGTGCGGCAGGCACGCGAGATGGTGGCCAAGGGCGTGCTGGGCGACATCCGCATCGTGCAGTCGGAATATCCGCAAGACTGGCTGACCGAGGACCTCGCCGCCACCGGCCAGAAGCAGGCGTCGTGGCGCTCCGACCCCAAGCAGGCCGGCGCCGGAGGCGCGTTGGGCGACATCGGCACGCATGCCTACAATCTTGCCCGCTTCGTCTCGGGACTGGAGCTGGATACGCTCTCGGCCGACCTGGACGCCTTCGTGCCGGGCCGCCAGCTCGACGACAACGTCCATGTGCTGTTGCGCTTCAAGCCGGTCGGCAACAAGCATCCGGCCAAGGGCATGATCTGGGCGAGCCAGGTGGCGCCCGGCCACGAGAACGGGCTGAAGCTGCGCATCTACGGCTCGAAGGGTGGGCTGGAATGGGTGCAGGCCGATCCGAACTACTTGTGGTATACGCCGTTCGGCCAGCCGAAGCAGTTGCTCACCCGCGCCGGCGCCGGCGCCATGCCGGTGGCGGCGCGTGTCACGCGCGTGCCATCCGGCCATCCGGAGGGCTATCTCGAAGGCTTCGCCAACATCTACCAGGAGGCGGCCCGCGCCATCCGCGCTGCGCGCAAGAAGGGCGGCAAGCTTGCGAAGGATGTCGTCTTCCCGACGATCGCGGACGGCGTCGAAGGCATGGCCTTCATCGAAGCCTGCGTGAAGTCGTCGAAGAAGAATGGGGCGTGGACCAAACTTTAGGAGGGCGACCAGGAGTCCTCCTCACCCGGATCGCCAGCCGAATTGCGAAGGGCAATTCGGGGCAATCCGACCTCTCTCCGAGGGGAGAGGAGACAAGCAACGCCGGCGCCGACCTCTTCCCCCTCGGGGAGAAGGTGGCCGCGAAGCGGCCGGATGAGGGGGAGTGGCTGAGCCGGGGACAATCAGGCCGGCCGCCAAGGGGAGGGGGACGTCGATGAAAATCGGCATGTGCATGTTCTTGTGGACGACCAGCGTCTCGAAGAAGCATGAGGCGCTGCTGAGGGACATCAAGGCGACCGGCTTCGACGGCGTCGAGATACCGGTCTTCGCGGGCGAACCCGACCACTACAAGAAGCTCGGCGAGATGCTCGATCGCATCGGGCTGGAGCGCACCGCGGTCTCGGCCATGGGCGATCCAGCGATGAACCTGATCTCGCCCGATGCCGCGACGCGCAAGGCCGGCATCGACTACATGAGATGGGCGATCGACTGCAGCGCTGCGCTCGGCGCGGACACCCTCAGCGGGCCGCTGCATTCGACGCTCGGCGCCTTTTCCGGCAGCGGGCCGACGGCAGCCGAGAAGAAGCGCTCGGTCGCCTCGCAGCGCGCCATCGCTGACCATGCCGGCAAGAAGGGCGTCACCATCGGGCTCGAAGCGCTCAATCGTTTCGAATGCTATCTGGTGAACACGATGGACGATCTGTCGGAGCATATCGATGCGATCGACCGCCCGCACATCAAGGCGATGTACGATACCTTTCACGCCAATATCGAAGAGGCCGATCCGATCGGCGCTTATACGCGCAACCGCCGGAACATCGTTCATATCCATATTTCGGAGAACGACCGCGGCGTGCCGGGGCGAGGCAACATCCCCTGGAAGGAGACTTTTTCCGCCGTCCGCAAGAGCGGCTATGACGACTGGCTGACGATCGAGTCGTTCGGCCGCTCGCTGAAGGATCTTGCGGCGGCGACCAAGGTATGGCGGGATTTTGCCGAGAGCCCGGAGGCGGTTTATCGCGACGGGTATAGGCATATCAGGGATGGGTGGAAGGCTGCCGCGTAAGCGCCGCTCCGTTCGTCATCCACGGGCGCAGCGGGAGCGTAGCGGACGCGGAGACCCGAGGATCCATTCCGTGACGTCCGAGAGCCGCAGCGCTGCAGATCGGGACGCCGAATGGGCGCCCCCTTTTTTGAGCCGCGGCATTCTATGGCCGATGTCACGGAATGGATCCTCGGG
>LM655177.1:0-12474 GCA_000824825.2 Mesorhizobium sp. ORS 3324 | reverse complement strand
CCGCCCGTGGATGACGAAGGCGCGAAATTACCCCTGCGCAGCCTGCAGCCTGTTGTAGTCATGCAGCGTGCGGCTGAGCCGGCGGCGTAGGAAGTTCGAGATGTTGTCGAAGATGAACACAACGGCCAGCGTCAACAGCACCATGTAGAAGACGTTGGCCCAGTTCGAATTGGTGCGCATCGCTTCCCAGAGTTTCAGGCCGATGCCGCCGGCGCCGACGGCGCCGATGATGGTCGCGCCACGGGTGTTCGATTCCCACTGGTAGAGCGTCTGGCTGATGAAGATCGGCACCACCTCTGGCAGCACGCCGTAGCGCTGCACGAGTATGCCATTGGCGCCGGTCGAGAGCACGCCTTCGCGCGGCTTGTCGTCGATGTTCTCCAGCGCCTCGGAATAAGTTTTGCCGAGCGTGCCGATCTCGGTGAAGAAGATCGCGGCACTCCCCGCAAGCGGACCGGGTCCGAAGGCGCGGGTGAAGAACAGCGCCCAGATCAGCATGTCGACAGAGCGCATGAAGTCGAAGAAGCGCTTCAGCACCTGGCTGAGCAGGCCGCTTGGCGTGATGTTGCGGGCGGCGAAGAAGGCAAGCGGGAAGGCGACGATGCCGCCGAGCAGCGTGCCGAGGAACGCCATGACGATGGTCTGCAACAGCTTTGTCCAGACGTCGCCGTGCTGCCACTGCGCGTTGTTCCAGATGTTGTCGGCGGCTAAAGCAAGGTTCGAGGTGCCGGGCTTCAGCTCAGGTCCCGAGACGATCAGCGAGAATACTTCGCCGGCCGACTTGCCGAAGAAGGGCGAGCGCGTGTCGAAGACGAAATTCGCCCAACCGAGGAAGCGCTTGCGCACCTTGACGCGGTCGACAGTGACGCGCACCTCGCCGACGAAGCCCATCTTGGCGACGACCTCGTCGTCGTGCACGGTCACCCAGCCTGGCACCGGACCTGTCACCTGCGGCTTTCCGCCAGTGAGCGATATCGGCACGGTCTCACCATGCGCGACGATCACCGCCTTGCTCTTATCGAAGGTGACGGATTTAGCCTCGCCGTCGATCTGCACGGTGTAGGTGCCGTCGGGATTCCTGATTACCCAGTCCGGATTGGGGTTCTCGCCGAGCGCCGAGAAGCGCGGATATTTGGGCGTGATCTGAGGCTGGTCGAGGCGGAATTCCGGCTGCAGGTCGTAGCTGATCCACTGCGACAGGAAGAGCGGCAAACGCTCCCAATGCGATTCCTTCAACACCTGCGGCAGGCTGAAGAACCACAAGGCGTAGGCAAGATAGAATACCGTGCCCGCGATCAGGAGCAGCGGCCAGAAGCGCCTGTAAGCCGGCCGCTTGAATATCTGCGGGTGGCGGCCTTCGATCGCGCTGATTTCGTCGGCTGTCATTGTCGTCGCCATATCAAGCACTCATCAGGAAGGCCTGTTCACCCACCAGCTTGCGGCGCAGCCAGGCGGAGAACTGGTCGACGAGGAAGATGGTGACGAAGAGCAGCAGCACCAGCGCCAGCGTCTTGGCGCCGAAGCCGCGCGAGATCGCCAGCTTCAGCTCCTCGCCGATGCCGCCGCCGCCGACGGCGCCCATGATGGTCGAGATGCGCACGTTGATCTCGATCCGGAGCAGCGTGTAGGACATGAAGTTGGGCAGCACCTGTGGCAAGTCGGCGAAGCGCACGCGCTCGACCCAGTTGGCGCCGACCGCGCGCAGGCCCTCCTCGGGGCGCATGTCGATGTTCTCATTGATCTCGTAGAACAGCTTGCCGAGCGCGCCGATCGAATGCAGGCCTATCGCAATGATGGCCGCGACTGGGCCGATCGAGACGATGGCCGCGAACAGGCCGGCGATGACGATCTCCGGGAAGGCGCGCAGCAGTTCCATGAAGCGCTTGACCACCAATCGCAGGATCGGGCTCGGCGTAAGGTTGCGTGCGGCGATGAAGGAGAAGGGCACGGCAAAGACGAAGCCGATGAAGGTCGAGACCAGCGCCACATTGATGGTGGTCAGCATCAGCTCGAAATATTCGGGGATGTAGAAGCCACCCCAGACGTAGACGCGGCCTAGCGGGAAGTTGAACTCCTGCGTGCCCTTGTCATGCGGCGAGGCGATGTCGAACAGCGCCCGCCAGACGTCGTTCCAGTCCTGCGGGATCAGCCAGCTCAGGAAGTCGAGTATATGCGGCAGCCGCTCGAAGAAATGGCCGGCATTGGCCTCGTCGGCGAACCACATGGTGGCAAACATGGCGACCAGCAGCAGGCCGACGCCGAGCGCGGTGTAGAAGCGGCGAAGCGAGGTTTGGCGCCGCCAGGCGTCGGCCTGCCGCCGCGTGGCTTCGGAATGGATTGTCGCTGAGGCTGTCATGATCGGGGAATGCAAAAAGGGCGGCGTTTCAAAAACGCCGCCCTTTTTTCTGATGCCGTTAGCCGCCGATCGCGGCTTTGCGGGCTTCGACGATGACGCTGTAGAAGTCCGGCTTCACCGGGACATAGCCGGTGAAATCGCCGCCCTCGACGCCCTCGAAGCAGGCCTTGTCCTTGCCCGGGAGGGCGGTGAAGAAGTCGGTGAGCTTGGCGGTCATCTCGGCGCCGAGCGCAGTGCGCACGACCAGCGGGCCGTTCGGGATCAGGCCCGAGCGCCACACTTCGACGAAGTCGTTCGGGTCGACGGCGCCCTTGGCGACTTCCTTGTGGAAGGTGCCCGAGGTGAAGCCGTTCTTGAAGTCGCCGATGCCGGAGGAATCGTCCACCGCCACGTCGACCTTGCCGTCGCGGACGGCGAGGATGTTGTTCTCATGGCCGCCGTTGAACTGGGTCGAGGCGAAATAGGTCTCGTTGGAGGCGCCGGTGGTCTTCGGAATCTGGGTCAGCGGGATCAGGTAGCCCGAGGTCGAGTCCGGATCCGCATAGCCGAGCTTCTTGCCCTTGGCCGACTTGATGTCGGTGATGCCGGAGGTCTTCAGCGCCAGGCCGATCGAATAGTAGCCGGTCGAGCCGTCGGTCTGCTTGGTGGTCAGGATCGGGGTGACGGCCTTCGGGTCCTTGAGGTAGACGCTGGCATAACCGGACGCGCCGAGCTCGGCGAAGTCGAGCGTGCCGCCGAGCAGACCCTGGATGACGCCGTCATAGTCGGCGGCCGGGAACAGCGACACCTTCTCGAAGCCGAATTCGGCCTTGAGGTGGTCGGCAAGGCACTGGTAGTTGCGCAGGCGGTCGGTCTCGTTCTCGCCACCGAGGATGCCGACGCGGAACTCCTTGATGTCGGCGGCGTGAGCGGCGCTCGCCGCCATGGCCAGCATCGATGCGGCGCCAAAAACCATTTTCCTGAACATTGATCTCTCTCCTGTTGCTCCGGCTTCGTGCCGGTGGCGTTCGAATTTTTCTCGTCTTGCCTTTGACGCGGGCGGGCGATCCGGGTTGCTCTTCGCTGAAATCCACGATTCTTGCCCCGAACCGTTCCGGTCCGGGGGCGATGGATTCAGTAGCCGGGGAAGGCCGGTTCGAGCGGTCCGGCGGATGCGGTGATCTTCGGCTTGATGCTGACGCTGGTCGACGTGATCGCTTCGGAGATCTCGACGCCGTTGGCATCGGCGCCATAAACGGTGCGCACGGCGTCGCGGTCGAGATCCTCCGGCGCGCCGTCGAACACGACCTTGCCGGCGGCCATGCCGATGATGCGGCTGCAATAGGCGCGGGCGGTGTCCAGCGTGTGCAAATTGGTGACGACGGTGATGCCTTCGCGCAGGTTGATGTCGCGCAGCGAGTCCATCACCACCTTGGCGTTGAGCGGGTCGAGCGAGGCGATCGGCTCGTCGGCCAGAAGCACCTTCGGTTGCTGCATCATGGCGCGCGCGATCGCCACGCGCTGCTGCTGGCCGCCGGACAGCGTGCCGGCCGGCTGCAGCGCTGTACGGGCGATGTCGAGGCGCTCGAGCGCTGCCACCGCCTCGGCGCATTCGGTGCGCGAGAACATGCCGAGCAGGTTGGAGAGGGTGGAGCGGTGGTTGAGGCGGCCGAGCAGCACGTTGGTCAGCACGTCGAGGCGCGGCACCAGGTTGAACTGCTGGAAGATCATGGCGCAGTCGCGCTGCCAACGGCGCAGCGGCGAGCCTCGCAGGCGCGAGACCTCGGCGCCGTCAAAAAAAATCGACCCCTGGCTGGGATCGATGAGACGGTTGATCATGCGCAGCAACGTCGACTTGCCGGCGCCGGAACGGCCGATAATGCCGACCATCTGGCCCTGCGGAATCGAGATGTTGATATCGCTGACGGCGGTATTCTTGCCAAATCGTCGGGTTACGCCGCGGATTTCCAGCGTGGCCGATGATGCTGACATGGCAAGACTCCGGTACGTCGCGGTTTCGAAGGTCCGTTAACCTTCGCTAGCGCAGCCGCATGAAGCTGGGGTGTCGGATTGATGTCAGTTTTGTTACGTCCCACAGGCTCAGCGAGTTAACCAAGCACCAGCAATTCCTCGAAATGCTTCATGTCCTTGAAGCTGCAGAAGGCCGGCGGGAGCAAGTCGATCACCGGAGCCTCGCGCTCGAGGAACGACAGGCAGTCGTCGAACAGATCCTGCCAGGCCGACACACGTTCGTCGGCGAGGCGGCGGAGCTGATAGGCGAAGGTGATGTGGAAGACGTAAGTGTCGTGATCCGGATGCCGGTAGCCGAACGGCACGGAAAGCGCGTCGCGCCATCTGCGCAGGATGGCCTCGTCCTCCGCGGAAGCGCCGGCGACGGTGAGGCCGTTCGGGGTGACGCCGATGGCCTTGATGCGGAAGGCAGGGCAAGGCTGAAAGCCCTGCAGCCGCTGCAGATAGAGCCGGGTCATATCATCGATACGGGCGTCGAGCGGAACATCGGCAGGCCAGAAGGGAAGGCGGCGCCGGTATTCGATAATGCCCTGGAACAGGGTCATATGCAAACTGGAGATCGGCGTGAAGTCGAGGCGGTCGGCGTCGGGCATGGCGCGGATGCGCTCGCGCACCGCGATCACCGCCGCTTCGGAAGGCGAGCCCTTGACGAGGTGGCTGACAACCGTGTTGCCGGGCTCGAGAAGGAAATTGCCCGACCTGTCGTAACGGGTGCCGAGATGAACCGGCGGCGCCGGATTGGTGCCTTCGAAGAAGGAGGCGAGCGAGGGTCTTACCTTGTCGAGCATGTCGATCTCCACGGGGAGATCGTCTCGTGGCCGAGTCGTGTGTCAGGGGTGTGAAAACTGTAGCGGACAGGCGTCAAAGGCAGGGGCTCGCCAAAGGTTCGCGATCGACTTCAAGGAGCTTATCCATCTCGGCAATGATCTGCCTGCGATCGAGCGACCTTATTGAACTGTAGAGCTGCATCCCGTCGCCCTCCGGCTGGCACGAGGCGCTGCGGCGCTTTGCAGCTATCTCGCGGACTCGACGCTGCTGATCTTCCAGAGCCGACGGCGTGGTGTCTGAGTTCCGAACGATGAACGCTTTAATGCGGTCGATCTGGGACTGAAGAAAGACAAGGAAGTCACGGTCCTGCTCGGGAGAGCAGGTCTCTCCGACGGCTTCGATCTCGGTATAGATCATCCAGGCGCAAAGGACAGCACCGCGGGGGTCGCTCTTCGGCTGCTCGGCAAGAGCATGCCGAGGCAAAAAAGTCGCCAACCCAAGCAGGCAAAGGCCAATCCATCGTTTCAGCATTCCGGCCTCCACAGCTTTCAAGGCGGCAAGAATAGTAGGCAAAATGCGGAGGCGGCGCCATCGCTGTTGGGCCACGCAGATAGGAGCCGGCGCCAATCATTAACCGCCATGCTTCTCCAGGAAAGCCTCGGCCGACAGCTCGCGGAAATCGTCGAGCGCTGCGCGCAGGCGGGCATGGTCCCAATCCCACCAGGCGAGCGCCTGGTAGCGCTCGGCGGTGCGGCGGTCGAAGCGCTCGCGGATCGGCTTTGCCGGCACGCCGCCGACAATGGTGTAGGGCGCGACATCCTTCGACACCACGGCGCCGGCGCCGACCGCCGCGCCGTCGCCAACGGTCACGCCAGGCAGGATGGTCGAGCCGTGACCGAGCCAGGTGTCATGGCCGATGGTGACGCGCTTGGCGCGACGCTGGGCGAAAAATTCGCTCTCGTGCTCTGCATCGTCCCAATAGTCGGAGGCCCGGTAGGTGAAGTGGTGCAGCGTTGGCCGCCAGGTCGGATGATTGGTGGCGTTGATGCGCACAGCGGCGGCGATGTTGGAGAACTTGCCAATGGTTGCGCACCAGACGGCGCAATCCTGCATCATGTAGGAATAGTCGCCGAGCTCGCTTTCCGAGACGCGGCTGCGCTCGGCGATCTCGGTCCAGCGGCCGAGCTTCGAGTTCTCGACCTCAGCCGTCTCGTGAACCAGCGGGGCCTCTGAAAGCTTCCTCGTCATGCGGCGATCTTTCCGGCGGCGAAGGCGGTGACGTCGATGACGCGGTCGGCCACCGCCTCACGCACATCCTGGTCGTGGAAGATGCCGAGCAAAGCCACGCCCGCCGCCTTCTTGGCGGCGATGAGCTCGACCACGACGTCGCGGTTCCTGGCGTCGAGCGAAGCGGTCGGCTCGTCGAGCAGCAGGATCGGATGCTCGGTGATGAAGCCGCGCGCAATGTTGACGCGCTGCTGCTCGCCGCCGGAAAAGGTCGCCGGCGGCAGGGCCCAGAGCTTCTCCGGCAGGTTGAGCTGCGCAAGCAGGGTGCGTGCTTTCTCCCGCGCGCCTTCCCTGTCCTCGCCGCGCTCGACCAGCGGCTCGGCGACGACGTCGAGCGCCGAGACGCGCGGCACGGTGCGCAGGAACTGGCTGACATAGCCGATGGTATGGCGGCGCACGGCCAGCACCGTGCGCGGGCTGGCGGAGGCCAGATCGATCAGGCCGCCCTCGTGCTGGACAATGATCTGGCCTTCGTCGACAGCGTAATTGCCGTAGAGCATCTTCAGGATCGAGCTTTTTCCGGCGCCGGACGGACCGCCGAGCACGGCGCATTCGCCGGCGCGGATCGAGAAGGAGACGCCCGCCACCACCGGCAGCGTGACGCCGTCGCGCAGATGCATGGTGAAGCTTTTCGCGACATCGGAAACGACGAGAGGCGTGGCCATCAGAAGGTTCTCCAATCGTCATTCGTTAGCGGGACAACACCCCCCTCTGCCCTGCCGGGCATCTCCCCCTCAAGGGGGGAGATCGGCTGTCGCATTCGGGTTCGCCACTCGCCCGCATTGCAGAATGAGCGAGGCGTTGGAACCGCTAATCTCCCCCCTTGAGGGGGAGATGGCCGGCAGGCCAGAGGGGGGTATTCAAGCGCCATCGTCACACCTGCAAAATCGAGGAAACGAGCAACTGGGTGTAGGGCGCGCGCGGGTCGTCGAGCACGCGGTCGGTGAGACCGCTTTCAACGACGCGGCCGTCCTTCATCACCATCATGCGCTGCGACAAGAGCCGCGCCACGGCGAGGTCGTGAGTGACGACGATCGCGGCAAGGCCGAGGTCGGTGACCAGGCCGCGCAACAGGTCGAGCAGGCGCGCCTGCACCGAGACGTCGAGGCCGCCGGTCGGCTCGTCCATGAACACCAGCCGCGGCCCCGTCACCAGGTTGCGGGCGATCTGCAGGCGCTGGCGCATGCCGCCGGAAAAGGCGCGCGGCTCGTCGTCGATGCGGTCCTCGTCGATCTCGACGCGCGACAGCCAGTCGACCGCAGTGGCGCGGATCCTGCCGTAGTGGCGGTCGCCGACCGCCATCAGCCTCTCGCCGACATTGGCGCCGGCCGACACCGTCATGCGCAGCCCATCCGCCGGGTTCTGATGCACAAAGCCCCAGTCGGTGCGCATCAGGAAGCGGCGCTCAGCCTCGCTCATGCGGTAGAGCTCGCGCCACTGGCCGTCGCGCATGCGGTAGCTCGCCGTGCCGGAAGAGGGCAGCAGCCGGGTC
The DNA here is from genome assembly GCA_000824825.2 of Mesorhizobium sp. ORS 3324. Lineage (GTDB taxonomy): Bacteria > Pseudomonadota > Alphaproteobacteria > Rhizobiales > Rhizobiaceae > Mesorhizobium. The sequence goes on along the minus strand of LM655177.1, from coordinate 4,561 downwards.
GACAGGCAGTTGAGCAGCGTCGTCTTGCCGGAGCCGGACTCGCCGACCACCGCCAGCACCTCGCCCGGCCAGAGGTCGAAGCTGATATTCTCGCAGCCGACGCGCGAGCCGTAGAATTTGGACAGCGCTGAAACGCGCAGCAGCGGTTCGTCGGTCATTGCGCCGGCTCCATTTTTTCCAGGACAGGAGGTGTTTCGGGCGCGAGGTGGCCGCGATGGCCATCTGCGCGCCGCTTTTCGCAATGGTCGGTGTCCGAGCAGACGAACATGTGGCCGCCATGATCGTCGAGGATGACCTCGTCGAGATAGACGTTTTCAGCACCGCAGAGCGCGCAGGGCTGGTCGAAGGTCTGCACCTCGAAAGGATGATCCTCGAAATCGAGGCTGACGACGTCGGTGAAGGGCGGCACCGCGTAGATGCGCTTCTCGCGGCCGGCGCCGAACAACTGCAAAGCCGGCGAACGGTGCATCTTCGGATTGTCGAATTTCGGCGTCGGCGAGGGGTCCATCACATAGCGGCCCTCGACCTTGACCGGATAGGCGTAGGTGGTGGCGATGCGGCCGTGCCTGGCGATGTCCTCATAGAGCTTCACATGCATGAGGCCGTATTCCTCCAGCGCATGCATTTTTCGCGTTTCGGTCTCGCGCGGCTCGAGGAAGCGCAGCGGCTCGGGGATCGGCACCTGGAAGACCAACACCTGGCCCGCGTCGAGCGGATGCTCGGGGATGCGGTGGCGGGTCTGGATGATCGTCGCCTTCGCCGTCTCGGTGGTGACGGCGACCTTGGCGACCTTCCTGAAGAAGGCGCGGATCGAGACGGCGTTGGTGGTGTCGTCGGCGCCCTGGTCGATGACCTTCAGCACGTCGTCCGGACCGATGATCGAGGCAGTGACCTGGACGCCGCCGGTGCCCCAGCCATAGGGCATCGGCATCTCGCGCGAGGCGAAGGGCACCTGGTAGCCGGGAATGGCGATGCCCTTCAGGATGGCGCGGCGGATCATCCGCTTGGTCTGCTCGTCGAGATACGCGAAGTTGTAGGTGGCGATGTCGGTCATGGTGATCACATCCGCTCTGTGCTATCGAATTGGCATCCAGGACGCGGGGGGAGGCCCCAATGGACTCTACGGGTTGGATGCATCTCGGAGTGCTGTTGCTCGTGTTCGCCGGCGTCGCCGGTTTTGCACTTTGGAAGATGGTTCTTCCCGCGCCAAAAGATCCTCCGCAGGGCGAGACTGTAGGCGGCGCCAGTGGCTATGGCGGTGGCGGTCCGTTCGATGCCGGCGGCGGACATTCTGGCAGCGGACACTAATATCATTCCGCGGCCTCCCGCTTCTCCTCCGCAGCCTTATCTTCATTTTCCCGCGCCTCGTATTCGGCGCGCATGCGGCGGACCAGGCCAAGCTCGGCCTGGAAGTCGACATAGTGCGGCAGCTTCAGATGCTCGACGAAGCCGGTGGCCTGCACATTGTCGGAATGCGAGATGACGAACTCCTCGTCCTGTGCCGCCGCGACGACATCCTCGCCGAGCTCGGTGGCTCGCAGCGCCCGGTCGCACAGCGCCATCGCCATCGCCTTGCGCTCGCTTTGGCCGAAGACCAGGCCGTAGCCGCGGGTGAATTGCGGCGGCACCTTGGCCGAGCCCTTGAACTGATTGACCATCTGGCACTCGGTGACGCGGATGGAACCCAGCGGCGCGGCGAAGGGCAGCTCCGGCACGTCGAGCTCGAGCTCGACCTCGCCGATGCGGATCTCGCCGACGAAGGGATGGTTGCGGGCATAGCCGCGCTGCGTCGAATAGCCGAGCGCGAGCAGGAAACCCTCGTCGCCGCGCGACAGCGCCTGCAGGCGGATGTCGCGCGCCATCGGGAACTGCAGCGGCTCGCGCGTGATGTCGCCTGGGACATGATCAAGCGGCATGTCGCCGTCGGCTTCGATCAGCCCTTCGTGGGCGAGAATCGCGGAGACGCGCGGCATCGCCTCGGCTTCGACCGGACGCTGCGCCGGCGCCTCGACATCGGCGCCGGCGGCAAGGTCAGGATCGAGCAAACGGTGGGTATAGTCGAAGGTCGGGCCAAGCACCTGGCCGCCGGGCAGGTCCTTGTAGGTGGCCGACACGCGCCGCTCGACCTGCATGGCGCCCGTATCGACGGGGTTGGTGTAGCCTAAACGCGGCAGCGTGGTGCGGTAGGCGCGCACCAGGAAGATCGCCTCGATCATGTCGCCGCGCGCCTGGACGACGGCTAAAGCCGCGAGCTCTCGGTCGTAGAGCGAGCCTTCGCTCATCACCCGGTCGACGCCGAGCGCCAGTTGCTCGATGATCTGGTCGAGGCGCAACGCCGGCACCGAGCGGTCGCCGCGCCGGCGGTCGGCCAGCAGGCGGTGCGCATTGGCGATTGCGGCCTCGCCGCCTTTCACCGCGACATACATGTCATGCCTCCATCGTCTTGACGCGCGTGGTGCGCGGCAGGCAGGCAAGGCCGCCGGGCGCGGCCAGGATGATGTCGACGCCGCGCGGGAAGCGCTGGTTGTTCTGCTTCCACTGCTCGACGAAATGGCGCGGCATGCCCGTCGGCGCAATGATTGCGGTCTGCTCGATGCCTGGGCCTTCGAGCAGCAGTGATGGGCCTGAGGCGAGATCGTCGACCAGAAGGATCAGCGTCGTCGAGCGGTCCGGATATTCCTGCGTGCCTTGCGAAAAACCGTCGAGCGCCGCCATCTCCGCCGGGTTGGCGATCAAGGCGAATTGCGCGTCGGCCGGCGTGTTGGCCAAAGGCGCGCCGGTGTGGAAGCCGAGCCAGGCCTTGACCGCGGCCTCCGCCTGCAGCCGCGGGTCGAGCCACACCGGCGTGTCGTTGTCGCAGAGCGAAAGCGCCACGGCGCCGGCCGTCGCTGACAACGGGGCCGGCGGTTGGGAGAGCCGCGCCAGGGCCTGGATGCTGCCGGGGCGCGCCATCGCGTCCATGACGGCGCGGAACACGGTCTGCGCGTTGAAGACCGGATCGGCGAAGCCGCCTTCGATCGATTGCGTGGCGATATCCATCAGTCCTCTCCGCGCACCATGGTGAAGAAATCCACTTTCGTGGCCGCCGTCTCGACGCGCTGCTTCTCGCGTACCGCATCGAGCGCCGCGCGCAGCGGGGCGACCAATTTCCTCTCGATCGTTTCGCGATGGGCCGGGTCCTGCCAGAACGCGTCGGCGATTGCCGCGAGCTTGGCTTTGCCCTTGTCGCGGCCGAGCGCATAGGAGTGGCCGACCTGCCCGGAGGGCAGGCGCACGGTGGCGCGGGTGACGGTCGCCTCGCCGACATTGAAGGGCGCGCCGCCGCCGCCGATCCGCCCGCGCACGGTCACCAATCCGGTCTCCGGGCCGCGCAGCAATTCGGCCTCGCAGGGCAGGCCGGTGCCGTCCCAAAGCCTGGCGATCTCATCGGCCGCTGCGTGAGCCAGCGTCGACATCATGGCCTTCCGCCCGGCCTGCTCGCGCGCTTCCTGTCCTCGCATCGCTTCACTCCTCACATCGGGATAATTTGTCTATTGATATATACAACTATACAAATTATACTCACCTCGTAACGGGAGTCCATGACGAGTGGATGACAAAGGGGAAAATAGCTTGGGGCAAAATGAGATGATCGCGCTGGCGGGCAGTGTTGAGAGACGCAGCGGCGTTTCCCTGTGGCGGCAGATCGCAGACAGGATTCTGCAAGGAATCGCGACCGGCGACTTCGCAGAGAATGCAGCGCTGCCGCCTGAAGTCACGCTGGCCGACCGCTACGGCGTCAACCGTCACACGGTCCGCAGCGCCATCGCCGCGCTGGTGCAGGAAGGCGTGCTCAGGGCCGAGCAGGGGCGCGGCACCTTCGTCTTGTCGCGCAAGCGGCTGTCCTATCCGATCGGCGCGCGCACGCGTTTTTCGACCGGGCTGCAAGGGCAGACGAGCGAGCGTCACATCGCCCTGCTGTCGTCATCGACCGAGCCGGCCAGCCGGCGTATCGCCGAGGCGCTGGGCATTGCAAGGGGGGCACCCGTTATCCGCCTGGAGACGCGCGGCGAGGCGGACGGGCATCCGGTCTCGCGTGCGACGACCTGGTTCGATGCAAAGCGCTTTGCCGGTATCGAGACCGCGATGGCGGAGACCGGGTCAATCACCGCCTCGCTCAAGCGTTTCGGCATCAACGATTATCTGAGACACTCCACTGTGCTCTCGGCGCGCCACGCCGATGCCGCCGATCTTGCCGATCTCGATCTGCAGCCCGGCGCCATCGTGCTGGTGACGGTCGCCGTCAACGTGACGCTCGACGGCCAGCCGATCCAGTTCGCGGAGTCGCGCTTTCCGGCGGAGCGGGTGGAGCTCAGGTTGTCGGCCGGCGATTAGGTCTTCAGGAGCATAGTTCCGTCGGGACGATCCTGGATGGGCGGCTCGGAGACGGGCAACAGGCGTCGCGTTCCCGCCCACCCCCCTCTGGCCTGCCGGCCATCTCCCCCGCAAGGGCATAAGCGCTAAGATAGGTATTGCGGCGCGGAATCGGTTGTGATTCTACGCTGGTGATGACACACGAATC
>LM655176.1:33339-34474 GCA_000824825.2 Mesorhizobium sp. ORS 3324 | reverse complement strand
CACGAATGAACAAGAGCGCCCCACTATCCGGCCTTAAGATCCTCGTCGTCGAGGACTCATTCCTGGTTGCGCTCGATCTCTCCGACGAATTGACCGATGCAGGCTGCGATGTCGTCGGCCCCGCGCCCTCCGTCGAACAGGCGCTCCAGCAGATCGATGGCGTCGAACTGGATGGGGCTGTGCTCGACGTCAACCTGCAAGGCGAACGCAGCTTCCCGCTCGCCGAGCACCTCGCCACCCGCGATGTCCCTTTTGTTTTCCTCACCGGCTATGACAGCTCCACGGTCTTTCCCGAGCAGTTCCGGGATTCACCGAGACTGTCGAAGCCCGTCGAGACCAGACAGCTCATCGAGGCGGTTTCGCGTTTCGGCAACAACAAGCATTGAGGATTCTTCCCTTCTCCCCTTGTGGGAGAAGGTGGGCGCTACCCCCTCGCACCGAACCTCAGCCCATCCATCATCAGCTTCACCAACCGCCCCGACCGCTCGCGTGTTGGGGGCGGAGTAGATGCAGCCGAGCGCATGCATCACATCTGACGGGTCGACGCCGGCGCGGATCTTTCCCGAAGCGGCCGCGCCACTACAGATCTCGCATGTCGAATCGAGCGCATCCTCGCCAATTCTTACCCGAAATCTAAGCCTTTTGGAGAACTCGTGCCCCTATATGAAACATACTAAAGTAAATTCTCGGAAAGGTGCGGTGTATTACCATGGAAACCGAAAGCACAAAGCGCTCGGAGCGGATGCCCGACAGTCTGGTTTCAGAAGTAGAGGCGCGCCGCGATTTTCTCAAGAAGGCTGGGCGCTTCGCGGCGGTGACTCCGCCGTCCATAACACTTCTGCTCGGCACAAGCCTCAGCTCTGCGGCGATCGCCAAATCGGGCGGATCACTTCCCGGCAATTCCGGCGGATCAGGTCCGAGCAACACCGGCGGATCAACCCCGGGCAATGAAGGGGGAGGCAACCTCTTCCAGCCACGCCCTCGCGGCCTTGGTTCCGGTCGCTCCGGCGGCGACAACTATGGCGGCGGGTCCCACGGGGGCTCCAGGTCGGGCGATCCCAACTAACAGGCACTCATCAACTGTCCGGACTGCTCGGTCGCGCGCTGACCTATCCGCTTCGTCATCCTAGGGCGG
>LM655176.1:32820-33239 GCA_000824825.2 Mesorhizobium sp. ORS 3324 | reverse complement strand
CTAGGATCCATGCCATGACCTGCGAGCGTTACAACGGTGCAAAAGGCTCACCATCCGGTCCCGCGAAAAAGCTCGAACCACTCCGGATTCGCCTTCTCGATCAAATCGATCTTCCACTGGCGTGGCCAGCGTTTCAGCGACTTCTCGCGCTGGATGGCATCGGTGATGTCGAAGTATTCCTCGTACCAGACCAGACGCTGCACGCCGTAGCGGCTGGTGAAGCGTGAGCCTTGGCCGGACTTGTGCTCAGGCATTCGACGGCTAAGGTCATTGGTAACGCCGATATAGATCGTGCCACCTTTCTGGCTTGCAGTCATGTAAACATAGCCGGTCATGCGACCACGATAGTGGGCAGCGCTCTGGGAGACCATGCTGATCCGCTGCGTGCTTCGGCCAAGGTAACGGCATGGATCCTAGGG
>LM655176.1:31818-32720 GCA_000824825.2 Mesorhizobium sp. ORS 3324 | reverse complement strand
CCGCCCTAGGATGACGAAGTTGATAGGTCGGCGTTCCTTCGTGCCCTCTGCCCTGCCGGGCATCTCCCCCACAAGAGGGGAGATTGGCAGCTTCACCCCCTCGCCCCGAACCGCAGGCCATCCATCAACAGCTTCACCAGCCGCCCCGACCGCTCGCGCCAATCGGGCGTGTTGGGGGCGGAGTAAATGCCGCCGAGCGCATGCATCACATCGGACGCGTCGACGTCGGCGCGGATCTTTCCCGAAGCGGCGGCCGCCTCGACCAGGCCTCGCATGGCGCTCGAGACGCGGCCGGAAGTATCGGAGAACAGCGTCGAGTTGGTGGTGAGCAGGACGCGCAGGCTAGTGGCGAGCCCGCGCTTGGTGGCGATGTAATCGACGAAGCGCTGCATCCACAGTTCCAGCGCGACATCGGCCGGATGCTCGCGCGCGAGTTCCTCGGCCGCCTGGCAGAGCCCTTCCACCTCGCGGCGGTAGACGACCTCGACCAGATGCTCGCGCGTCGGGAAATGCCGGTAGAGCGTGCCGATGCCGACCCCTGCCCGCTTTGCGATCTCCTCCAGCGAGGCGTCGACGCCGTCGGTCGCGAAAGCCTGTGCCGCCACCTCGGCAAGCTTGTCGCGGTTGCGCTGCGCGTCGGCGCGCAGCGGCTTTGGCGCTGAGCTTTCGGGCTTCTCGTCGGTCTCCGGCGGCTGGTCGGCCACTTTTTTCTCCACTCTCGCATTCCGGGGGTTGAACCAAAGCGGCCCAGCCCCCACGTAAATAAACGGAGGCGCCTCCGTTTTAGTGGAGTGCTCTTATCATATAATCAGGGGCAGCGGTATGTCACGTTTTGAAGGACGAGAAGCTTACCCTGCCTGGAGAGTGGCGGCGCTCGCTCGTGAGGTCGTCATCCTAGGGCG
>LM655176.1:31623-31718 GCA_000824825.2 Mesorhizobium sp. ORS 3324 | reverse complement strand
CCCTAGGATCCATGCCGTTACCTGCAAGCGCGGCTGCGGTGCAGAATTCTGATCCGCCGCGTTCCTTGGCGACCGTCACGGCATGGATCCTCGGG
>LM655176.1:24855-31523 GCA_000824825.2 Mesorhizobium sp. ORS 3324 | reverse complement strand
CCCCCGCAAGGGGGGAGATTAGGCTCTTCGCCGCCGGCGTCCTCCTCCAAGCCCCGCCCTTGCCCCATCCCTCCGGGGCGCCATTTCCATCCCCCTAGCGTCAAGCAATCGGAGCCCGACGCCTCATGACCAGCCAGCACATCATCGATCCTCCCGAAGACGGCCATTTCAGGAACGGCGGCAACAATCAGCCCAGCCCGACCACGCTTTCCATCGACCTCACCATCAACGGCGAGACCCATTCCCTCGACATCGAGCCGCGCGTGACGTTGCTCGACGCGCTGCGCGAGCGACTTGCATTGACCGGCACCAAGAAAGGCTGCGACCAGGGACAGTGCGGCGCCTGCACCGTCCATGTCGACGGCGAGCGGGTGCTGGCCTGCCTGACGCTCGCGGCCCAGGTCGAGGGCCGCTCGATCACAACCATCGAAGGGCTCGCCGACGCGGACGGCACGCTGCACGCCGTGCAGGCCGCTTTCCTCGAGCAGGACGCCTTCCAGTGCGGCTATTGCACGCCGGGCCAGATCATGTCGGCGGTGGCCTGCATCCGCGAGGGCCATGCCGGCTCCGACGAGGATATCCGCGAATACATGGCCGGCAATCTCTGCCGCTGCGGTGCCTATCCGCACATCGTCGCCGCCGTCCGCCAGGCAGCCAGGGAGCTCCGCTCATGAGAGATTTTGCCTACCTCCGCGCCGACAGCGTCGAGGCCGCGCGCAACGCCGCAGCACTCCCCGGCGCCATGCTGCTCGCCGGCGGCACGACACTGGTCGACCTCGCCAAATGCGGCGTCGCCGAACCGGCCACCGTCGTCGATATCAGCCATATCGAGGGGCTCGACGCCATCGATGTCAGCGCCGAGCGTGCCGTCATCGGCGCGCTGGCCAGGATGAGCCATGTCGCCGATCATCCGCAGGTGAAGAGCCATTTTCCGGCCGTCTCGGAGGCGCTCTGGCAGGCGGCCTCGGCGCAGCTGCGCAACATGGCGACCATCGGCGGCAACCTGATGCAGCGCACGCGCTGCCCCTATTTCCGCGATCCGCAAAACTTCCCGGCCTGCAACAAGCGCGCGCCCGGCAGCGGCTGCTCGGCGATCGGCGGGGTCACGCGCGGCCATGCCGTGCTTGGCGTGAGCGAAGCCTGCATCGCCACCTATCCGGGCGATCTCGCCATCGCGCTCGTCGCCTTCGACGCCGAGGCCGATCTCGGCGATCGGAAGCTCAAGGTCGAGGACTTCTTCCTCGCCCCCGGCGCCACCGCCGAGCGCGAGCATGACATCCGCCCCGGCGAGGTGATAACGGCGATCGAGATCCCCGGCTCGGCCGCAGCCAGGCGCTCGACCTATCTCAAGGTCCGCGACCGCCAGTCCTATGAGTTCGCGGCGGCAAGCGCCGCGGTCGGACTGGAGCTCGAAGGCGATGGCCGCACCATCCGCGACATCCGCGTCGCGCTCGGCGGCGTCGCCACAAAACCCTGGCGGGCGCGCGCCGTCGAAGAGGCGCTGAAAGGCAAGCCGCTCGACGAAGAGATCGTGCGCAAGGCGAGCGAGCTCGCCATGGAGGGCGCCGTCGACCATGGCGCCAACCACTACAAGATCGCATTGGCGCCGCGCGTGATCGCGCGCGCCATCCTCAAATTGGGAGAGACGGCATGACCGTTCACGAGATGAAACACGCAGCGTCGGATAGCGCGCGCCTCGAAGCGGTCGGCGGGCGCCTGTCGCGCGTCGACGGGCCGGCCAAGATCACGGGTGCTGCCCACTACGCCTTCGAGCAGCGGCTCGAAGGTCTGACGCATGCGGTGCTGGTCGGCGCGACGATCGCCGCCGGCAAGGTCACGGCCATCGACACACGCGCGGCCGAGACCGCGCCCGGCGTGCTCGCCGTTCTGACGCCGGACACCATCATGGCGTTGAAAACCGCGTCGGACTGGTTCGGCACGCCGCCGCCCGATCGACCCTACTGCCCGCTCGCTCGCGAGGTCACCTTTTCCGGCCAGCATGTCGCGGCCGTCGTGGCCGAAACCTTCGAGCAGGCGGTCGCGGCGGCCGCGCTCGTCAAGGTCTGGTATGACGAGACGCCGGCAATCGTCGACCTCAGCGACGGCAACGCCGGCGACGGTATCGCGATCGACGCCATGACCAAGGAATGGGGCGACGCCGAAGCCGCCTTCGCCGAAGCGCCGGTGCGCGTCTGCGCGGCCTACAACACGCCGCGCGAGTTCCAGGTGGCGATGGAGCCGCACGGGCTGATCGCGCGCTGGCAAGGCGACCAGCTCACCATCTGGGAGCCCAGCCAGTGGCTCGACGGCATGGCGCGCACCTATGCCGAATGGTTCGGCATACCGTTCGAGAATGTGCGGCTGGTCTCGCCCTATATCGGCGGCGGCTTCGGCTCAAAGGCGCTGGCGCTCGCGCACAGCGCGGTGGCGGCGGCCGCGGCCAGGATGCTGGGGCGGCCGGTGAAGCTGGTGCTGACGCGGCCGCAGAATTTCACCTCCTATGGCGGCCGCGCCGCCACGCGGCAGACCGTTGCGATCGGCGCCGACAGGCAGGGCAAGATCCAGTCGATCGTGCATCGCGGCGTCAACGAAACGGCGGTCGACGGCATGTGGGTCGAGCCGCTCGGCTCCGTCACCTCGATCATGTACGCCACGCCCAACTTCTCCTCGAAGCAGAATGTGGTGCGGGTGAACACGGTGGTGCCGGGGGCCAAGCGCGCGCCGGGCGAGAACCCCAGCGCCTTCGGCATCGAATGCGCCATCGACGAGCTCGCCTATGAGCTTGGGCTGGATCCGCTGGAGATCCGCCTGATCAATTATGCCGAACGGGATCCGCATGCGAAGAAGGCGTGGTCGACCAGGCAGTTGCGCGAGGCCTTCGCCACCGGCGCGGAAGCCTTCGGCTGGGCGAAGCGCTCGCGCGAGCCGCGCTCGATGCGCGACGGCCATCAGCTCGTCGGCTGGGGCGTGGCGGCCGGCACCTATCCGGTGCGGCGCGCCTATGGCGAGGCGATGGTGAAGCTGCTCTCCGACGGTTCGGCCGAGGTCGAAAGCTCCTCCATCGACATGGGCCAAGGCACCTACACGATCCTGGCGCAGACCGCGGCCGAGACGCTCGGCGTGCCGGTGGAGAAGGTGTCGGTGAAGCTCGGCGACTCGCGCCTTGCGCGGGCCGGCGTCACCGGCGGCTCGCGGCTCGCCGGCGTCATGACCGGCGCCGTCTACAAGGCGGCGGGCCAGGCGCTGGACGAGCTGATCGGGCTGGCGCTCTCCGATCCGCGCTCGCCCTTCCATGGACTGCAGGCAAACACGCTTGTCGTGAAGGACGGCCGCATCGCCTCGCCGCGCGGCGATGGGCCGGAGCTGTCGGTCGCCGAGCTGATGGGCATGCTCGGCTGCGAAAAGATCGAGGCCAAGGGCGACACCGTTCCGGCGAGCTTCACGCGGGAGCAGCGCTACAACAACTACACGACGATAGCCATGGCGCTGCCGCACACCGAGGGCGACTATTCGCGCCATTCCTGGTGCGCGCATTTCGTCGAGGTGCGGGTCGACGAGGATTTCGGCACGGTGCGCGTGTCGCGCGTGGTGTCGGCGCTGGATTCCGGCCGGCTCTACAACCCGAAGCTGGCCGAGAGCCAGTGGAAGGGCGGCATCATCATGGGCATCGGCCAGGCGCTGCTCGAAGAAGGCATCGTCGACCGCCGCCACGGCCGCATCGTCAACGGCAACCTCGCCGACTACATGTTGCCGACCAATGCCGACATCCCCGACATCCAGACCATCTCGGTCGGCATCCCCGACCCGCATTCCTCCGCCCTCGGCGGCAAGGGCGTGGGCGAGCTCGGCATCGTTGGCGTGGCGCCCGCGATTGCCAACGCGGTGTTCCATGCGACGGGGAAGCGGGTCCGGGATCTGCCGATCACGCTGGAGAAGTTGATTTAGGGGCGGCGTAGAAACTGCCGATCTCCCCCCTTGTGGAGGAGATCAGCCGTCGCTTCGGCTTTCGCCAATCTCCGGCCCTTCGAGTGCTGTCACAGCTTCGTTTGCCCTGTATGATCCTGACCGTTCTCGATGGGGAAGGACATGAAAACCGCGTTACCGACACTCATCCTGGCGCTTGCAACCGCCCTCCCCGCTCAGGCCGCCTCCTGCGCCTGGTCTGCCAAGATGGAGGAGGACGAAGGCGGCAGCGTGATGACGGCTTCGGTCTGCGGCGGGCCAAAGGGCGATGCGCATCTGATGCTGACGTGCTTTGCCAAGCCGGTGCTGAGCTATGATCTCGGCGCCGCAGGCGGGCAACTCGAGCCGGGCATCAACGCCTCCTTCACTTTCAAGGCCGGCGGCAAGAGCGTGACGCGGAAGCTCGACCTTGAAGCGATGTACAACTACTTCACGGCCGAGCTTTCCGGCCCCGCCGACCCGCTGCTCGCCCTGCTGCGAGGCAAGGGCGAGGTGATGGTCAGCGCTGCCAAATATGGCGAGGCGAGCTTTCCGCTGAAAGGCTCCGGCGCGGCGATCGGCAAGGTGCTGGCCGCGTGCGGCAAGGGCTCGGGCGGCGAAGCGGATTGAGCCGCCGATCCCCTACGGTCCGTGCCTTCCTTACCACTCCAGCCCGAACACCAACTTCCCGAAATGCAGGCCGCCGGCCGCCATGTGGGTGTAGGCCTCGGTCGCCTCGTTCTGTGAAAACACCTTGTCGACGACCGGCTCGATGCCGGCGGCGCCGATGGCGCGGGCGGCGTCGCGCAGGTCGGAAACCGATCCGGTGTTGTTGCCCACCACCTTCAGCGCCTTGATGATGATCGGCAGCAGGTTGACGGTCGCCTCGGCGCCGGTGACGAAGCCGATGGTGAACAGCGTGCCGCCCGGCGCGGTGGCGTTGACCGCTCGGGCGAAGGTGGCGGTGCCGCCGGTCTCGACGACGAGGTCGGCGCCGAGGCCGCCGGTCAGTTCCAGCACCTTGCCGTCCCAGTCCGGCGTCGCGCGGTAGTTGATCAGCTGATCGGCGCCGAGCGCCTTGGCCCGCTCCAGCTTCTCGTCCGACGACGAGGTGATGACGACGGTGGCCCCTGCCGCCTTGGCAAGCTGCAGCGTGAAGATCGAGACGCCGCCGGTGCCGAGCAGCACGACCACCGAGCCCGGCCCGACATCGGCGGCGCGCAGCGCGTTCCAGGCGGTGGTACCGGCAATGGGGAGCGTCGAGGCCGCCTCGAAGGAGAGGTGCGCAGGGACCGGCACGACCGAATTCGCCGGCAGGGCGACATATTCGGCAAGCGATCCGGGCAGCGAGATGCCGCGCATCTGCGTCATCTCGTAAGGACGCGGCCGGCCGCCGATCCAGCGCGGCTTGGCATGTGCGACGACGCGGTCGCCGACGGCGAAGCGGGTGACGCCCTCGCCGAGCGCGACGATCTCGCCGGCGCCGTCGGCGACCGGAATGAGCGGGAAGCTCGGCCCGGGATAGTTGCCGCTCGCCACGGCGACATCGACGAAATTCAAGCTCGCCGCGCGCTGGCGGATCAGCACCTCGCCGCGCTGCGGTTCTGGCGTGGCGACGGTGACGGCGCGGAAGGCGTCCAGCGTGGGCTGGCTGAGTTCGATGGCTTTCATGGGTTCACTCCTTGGGTGATCGGCTGACGGGGTTGAGTGAACCTATCTGCTGCGCTATTCCTCGATAATCCTTGATCATTGCATTTGAATGTTGCGCACAATGCAGCAATCCCATGAACCCTCGGCCCTTGCGGAAATGGCGGCCTTCGCGGCCATCGCCGAGGCGCGCTCCTTCACCAGGGCAGCCGCGCGGGTCGGGCGCGACGCCACCATCCTGTCGCGCCGCCTGCAATCACTGGAGGAGCGGCTGGGTGTGAGGCTGCTGCACCGCACGACGCGCAGCGTCTCGCTGACCGAGGCGGGCGCGGAATTCCTGGTGCGCGTGCGCGCCATACTCGCCTCGGTCGACGAGGCGGAAGCCGCCGCCTCCGCGCATGCCGGCGGCGGGCCGCGCGGGCTGCTCAGGCTGGCGCTGCCCGGCACGTTCGGGCGCATGTGGATAGCCCCCTTCCTGCCGCAATTCCTCGCCGAGTTCCCGGATGTGCGCATCGAGGCCGAATTCTCCAACCGCTTCGCCGATCTCGTCGCCGAGAATTTCGACGTCGCCGTCCGGCTGGGCAGCCTCGAGGATTCGCGCCTGGTGGCGCGCAAGGTGGCGACGCGGCGCCGGCTGCTCTGCGCCGCGCCCTCCTACCTTGCCCGAAGGGGACGGCCGGAAACGCCGCAGGCGCTGCTTGAACATTCCTGTCTCGGCTTCACCGGCTTCCAGACCTTTCCAGCCTGGGAGATGACCGACCGCGAAGGCCGGCGCGTGCGCGTCGAGGTTTCGGGGCCGTTGGTCAGCGACGACGCCGAGGTGCTGGTCGAGGCCGCCGTGCAGGGCGTCGGCCTGATGATGAGCACCGACTGGCTGGTCGGCCGCGAGCTCGCCGATGGCCGGCTGGTGCCGATCCTGGAGGACTGGACGCTGGCCGACGAGGGCGCCGTCTATGTCGTCATGCCGTCGGCCAAGGGCCAGGCCGCCAAGACTCGCGCCTTCGCCGACTGGATAAGCAAGCGATTTTCGCCGGAACCGCCGTGGAGGGGGTGCAACGCTCCTCCTTCTCCCCTTGTGG
>LM655176.1:24689-24755 GCA_000824825.2 Mesorhizobium sp. ORS 3324 | reverse complement strand
GACGGATGAGGGGTGCTCCAGGGAACGCCAGCGTCTCACTCCGCCGGAACACCCCTCATCCGTCTC
>LM655176.1:22211-24589 GCA_000824825.2 Mesorhizobium sp. ORS 3324 | reverse complement strand
CCCACAAGGGGAGAAGGAAGAGACGGCGCCTCACTTCCCCTCCCCCTTCAGGAACTGGCGCAGCAAATCCACCGGCAGCGGGAACACCACCGTGGAGGAGCGCTCGCCGGCGATGTCGTGCAGGGCCTCGAAATAGCGCAGCTGCATGGCCTGCGGCTCCTCGGCCAGCATCTTGCCCGCCTCGACCAGCTTCGCCGCGGCCTGCTGCTCGCCGTCGGCGTTGATGACCTTGGCACGCCGCAGCCGTTCCGCCTCGGCCTGCTTGGCGATGGCGCGGATCATGCTCTCGTTCAAGTCGACATGCTTGATCTCGACATTGGAGACCTTGATGCCCCAGGCATCGGTGCGCTGGTCGAGGATCTCCTGGATGTCGCTGTTGAGCTTGTCGCGCTCGGCCAGCATCTCGTCTAGGTCGTGCTTGCCGAGCACCGAACGCAGCGTGGTCTGCGCCAGCTGGTTGGTTGCGGTCATGAAATCCTCGACCTGGATGATCGCCCGCTCGGCGTCGACGATGCGGAAATAGAGCACGGCGTTGACCTTAACCGAGACGTTGTCGCGCGAGATCACGTCCTGCGGCGGCACGTCCTGCACCACCACGCGCAGATCGACACGCACCATCTGCTGGATGAAGGGAACAAGGATGATGAGGCCCGGCCCCTTGACCCCGGTGAAACGGCCGAGCGTGAAGACGACGCCGCGCTCATATTCCCTGAGGATGCGGATGGCCGCCGACAGGAACATGATCACCAGCAGCGCGAGGATCAGATAGGCCACATAACCGACTGTCATTGTTTCGCTCCGTCGTTTGCCGTCCTTCGGCTGCCGGCTCCGCCTTCCTCCGCGCCGCGGCGCCGTACCGTCAGCACGAGGTCGCTGACGGCGGTGACCTCTATGTCGTCTCCGGGCGCTATCGGCTCGTCGGCCCTTGCCCGCCAGCGCTCGCCGAGCGCCAGCACATGGCCCTCGCCGCCTTCCCAGTCGAGGATCTGCACGGGGATGCCGCGCATGGCCTCGCCGCCGATGCGCGGCGGATTGCGCCGCGCCGCCCACAAATAGCTGCCGGCAAATAGCGCGAGCCCCAGCGTCAGCGCCGCGGCGGGGCCGATGATCGCCCAGGATATGGCGAAGCCCGGTCCCTCGACCTTGAGCAGCATGGCTGCGCCGAGAAGGAAGGCGGTCGCGCCGCCGAGCCCCAGCACGACCGTCGGATTGAAGGCCTCGACGATGAGAAAGGCGACGCCGAGCAGCATCAGGACCAGCCCGGTATAGTTGATCGGCAAGAGATCGAGCGCGTAGAGGCCGAGCACGAGGCAGGTGGCGCCGATGACGCCGGGCGCCACCGCGCCGGGGCTCGTCACCTCGAAGACGAGGCCATAGAAGCCGATCAGCATCAGGATGACGGCGACGTTCGGATCGGTGATGACAGCGAGAAGCCTGATGAACCAGCCGGGATCGAGCGTCTCGACGGCAAGGCCCTTCGTCGCCAGTACCTGCTTCTTGCCGGCCACGTCGACTGTGCGGCCATCGGCGAGCTGCAGCAGCTCGGCCGTGTCGCGGGCGACGAAGTCGATGACATGCTGCTCGAGCGCGGCGCTTGCCGAAAGGCTCGCCGCCTGGCGCACGGCCTTCTCGCCCCAGTCGCCGTTGCGGTTGCGCAACTCGGCGAGCGAACGGATCAGCGCCACCGCGTCATTGGTCACCTTGGCCATCATCGGGTCGCCGGACGGCTGCCCGGTGCCTTTCTCGTCCTTCTCGCCGCCGGGAAGCGAGGGCAGCCCGCCGATCTCGACCGGCGTCGCCGCCCCCAGATTGGTGCCCGGCGCCATCGCCGCGACATGGGTGGCGTAGAGGATATAGGTTCCGGCGCTTGCCGCGTGGCCGCCGGCCGGCGCCACATAGCCGATGACGGGAACGGGAGAGGCCAGGATGTCGGCGATCATCTCGCGCATCGAGGTGACCAGGCCGCCCGGCGTGTCGAGTTGCAGGACGAGGACCGCGGCGTTGCGATCGGCCGCGGCCTTGAGCGCCTCCTTGAGCTGGCGCGCGCTCGCCGGACCTATGGCGCCGTCTATCGCGATGCTCAAGGCGATCCTCTCCCCCGCCGGTGCGGCAAAGGAGATGGGGAAAAGAATCGCGGCGGCCACGAAGGCCGCTGCAAGAAGGGCTACCCGCGCGAGTCTCACGCTCAAAGCTCCTACGATTCAATATGGGGTTGTGCCGCGGCGAAGTCCAATAAGGGGCGGAGGCGCTGCGCCCTTCCCTTCTCCCCTTGTGGGAGAAGGTGGCCGAGCGTAGCTCGGTCGGATGAGGGGTGCTCCAGCTTGGTGATGCGTTCGAAATCGTCGCTGCCTCATTCCTTCCAACACCCCTCATCCGTC
>LM655176.1:2257-22111 GCA_000824825.2 Mesorhizobium sp. ORS 3324 | reverse complement strand
ACAAGGGGAGAAGGAGAGGCGCATTCCCCGATTCCACGGCAATTTCGACGCGGGCTCCAACGCTCGCTCCCTCGCTGATGCTCCATTGTCCGCGCCGACGACGCGAAGGAGCGCGCCCACAGCCAATGGAGACGACAATGACGAGTTTGGATCGAACCACCTGCGAAACCGGCCGGGCGGGCTTCAGCCTGTCCGGTCTTGTTGGACGGGCGCTTAGCCTGGCCTATCGCGCCATCCAGATGCGCCGCGAACGCGCCGCGCTGCAGGCCATGCCGGACTTCATGCTGAAGGACATCGGCATCAGCCGCTCGCAGATCGAGCACTACACCCGCGTGCGCCTTGCGCCCTCCGACACGGACGGGATGGACGGCTGAAGCGCTGGCCGCCACGGCGGCCGAATGGCGTGAAGGCCAGTCAAAGCCCCGGCATGGCCGGGGTTTTTCGTGTTTGGCCTGCCCCGCCGACCGGGCTGCTCGCTATTGGATTCCAGCGACAGGCGCGTGTGCAAAATGAAACGCTCAATGCAATTTCCACGGTGCGCGTATCAAAAATTCCACGCTCGCATCCACTCTCGCTCAAACGCTCGACCGCCAGAAGAAGGCCGTCACGGCAACCAAGCCGCAAAGCAACCTGGGAGAAGAGAAATGCAACCCAACACCAAGCCTGCACGCGTTCCGCTCAACGGCGTCGACACGCCGAACCTGATCGCGACGATCAATTTCGTGGCCGGTCAGCCGGAGCTGGCGAAGTTCCAGTTCCGCGCCCACAACGAATGGATCGAGGGCACGCACAGCAAGAGCGTCATGCACGGCTTCTTCGGCGCCGGCCAGGAGCAGAAGCACGACAAGCCCTACTATGCCGACAGCGACCATCCGGCGATCCTGTGCGGCGCCGACAACGCGCCGACCCCGGTCGAATGGCTGCTGCATGGGCTGGCAAGCTGCCTGATGGCGGGCCTTGCCAACATTGCCGCGGCGCGCGGCATCAAGCTCACCCGGGTCAAGTGCTCGGTCGACGGCGACATCGACCTGCGCGGCATCCTCGGCATTTCCGACGAGGTGCGCAACGGCTTCCAGAACATCCAGGTGTCGTTCGAGGTCGAGGGCGACGCGCCGGCCGAGAAGCTCAACCAGTTGGTCGAACAAGCCCGCGCCCGCTCGGCCGTTTTCGACGTCCTGACCAAGGGCGTGCCGGTGACGGTCGGGATCAAGACCATCCAGTGATCCCGACTATCGAATGATCCTCCGGGAGACGGCTCACAACGTGGCCGTCTCCCCCAACGCTATCGGACAAGAAGCATGAAACGGGCTGACGTCATCATCGTCGGCGCGGGCCAGGCCGGCCTTGCGCTCAGCCATTGCCTCGGCCGGATCGGCATCGAGCATGCCGTGCTGGAGCGCGGCCGCATCGGTGAACGCTGGCGCTCGCAGAGCTGGCGCTCGCTCCGGCTGCTGACGCCCAACTGGCTGAACGCGCTGCCGGGCTCTCCCTACGAAGGCGACGATCCCGACGGCTTCATCGACAAGAGCGCCTTCGTGGCGACCCTGGAGGCTTATGCGGGACGCTGGCAGGCGCCGATCGAATGCTGCGTCGAGGTTCTGTCCTGCAGGCGGACCGGCGACGGCTTTGTGCTCGACACCAGCGCCGGCGCCTGGTCGGCCAAGGCCGTCGTGGTGGCCACCGGCCATTGCGACCGGCCGATGATCCCTTTTGCGTCCGAGACCAGGGGCGGACCGCTCAATTTCCACGCTTCGCAATATCGTTCTCCCGGCGAACTGCCGCCCGGCGGGGTCCTGATCGTCGGCGCCTCGTCATCCGGCGTGCAGATCGCCGACGAGCTGACGCGCGCCGGCCGGCGCGTGGTGCTGTCCGTCGGCAAGCACACGCGCCTGCCGAGGCGCTGGCGCGGCAAGGACATCTTCTTCTGGCTCTGCGAGCTGGGCTTCATGGCGCAGCCGCTCGACGCGCTCGCCAATCCGGAGAGCGCCAGGCGCCAGCCCTCGCTGCAGCTCGCCGGGCGGCCGGACAAGGCCGATGTCGACCTCGCCACGCTGCAGGCGCTTGGCGTCGAGCTGACTGGGCGGGTTCGCGACATTGCCAATGGCGAGATCGCCTTCGCCGACGACCTTGCCGCGCAGATCGCCGCGGCGGATGCGAAGCAGGGCCGTCTGCTCGCCGAGATCGACCGCTTCGCCGGCGAGGCGCGACCAGGCCGACCCGAACCTGTGGCGGTGCCTTCGGCTCGCCGCCAACGGCTCTCGCTGACGGACGCATCGATCCGCACGATCATCTGGGCGACCGGCTATTCCCGGTCGTTCGGTTGGCTGGAGCCGCGCGCGCTGGGCGTCGACGGCGAGCTCGCGCATCAGGGCGGCGTCACCGCCGTGCCCGGGCTCTACGCGCTCGGCTTCCGCTTCCTGCGCAAGCGCGATTCCAACTTCATCGGCGGCGTCGGCACGGACGCGCAAGCGATCGCCGCCGAGATCTGTCGCTATCTCGACCGCAAGGGCCGCCAAGCCGCCGCCTGAGGACAAGGACAATGCCATCGACCACGCTTTCCCTGCCACCCGTTCCGAAGCGCCCCCATTACGACGCCATCATCGTCGGCGCACGCTGCGCCGGCGCCTCGACGGCCCTGCTGCTCGCCCGCGCCGGCCTCAAAGTGCTGGCGATCGATCGCAGGCCCTATGGTTCCGACACGCTTTCCACGCATGCGCTGATGCGGCCAGCCGTGCTGCAGCTGTCACGCTGGGGCCTGCTGGAGCCGCTGCGCAAGGCCGGCACGCCGCTGATCGAAGCGACGACCTTCCACTATGGCGAGGAGGAGATCACCATCCCGCTCAACGCCGGACCGGACCTCCCCGGCCTGATCGCGCCACGGCGCACCGTGCTCGACCGCATCCTCGTCGATGCCGCGCGCGGGGCCGGCGCCGAGTTCCTGCACGACATGGCGGTCGGCGATCTCTTTGCCGACACGCGCGGGCGGGTGCGCGGCGTCGAAATCCGCGGTGCAGGCCGCGCCGCCTTGCGGGTGAGCGGCGACATCGTCGTCGGCGCCGACGGCATCGGCTCGCTGGTGGCGAGATGCTGCGACGCCCAGGTGCTCAGAAGCGGCACCGTCTCGGCCGCCCATGTCTACGGCTACGCACCGGTCGAGACCGGGGCCGGCTACCACTGGCATTTCCGCGACGGCATCGCCGGTTCCCTCATTCCCACCAATGACGGGCTGGCCTGCATCGTCGCCTCGGTGCCGACACGTATGTTCGACCAGCGCTTCCGCCTCGGCCACGGCCGCGCCCGCATGGAGGTGCTGGAAGCGCTTTCGCCGGCGCTGGCCGAGCAGGCGAGCCGCGCGCCGAAGGACGCCCGCCTGCAGGCGTTCCGCGGCGTGCCGGGCTATATCCGCCAGGCCTTTGGCCCGGGCTGGGCGCTGGTCGGCGATGCCGGCTTCTTCCGTGATCCGATCACCTCGCACGGCATTTCCGACGCATTGCGCGATGCCGCGGGCCTCGCGCACGCCGTGCTCGACGGATCCGAGGCGGCCTTCGCGGCCTGGCAGCAGGAGCGCGACCTCTTCGCCAACCAGATCCTCGACACCACGGACGCCGTCGCCGGTTTCGACTGGACGCTTGCCGACCTCGGCGAGCGGCATCGCCGCCTCAGCGCCGTCATGAAGGCCGAGGTGCAGGCGCTCGCCGGACAGCCGATGCCGGTCCGCCGCGCCGCGTACGCCGCAGGCGGCCCGATCGCCTATCGGGCGCCGGCGAACCAGGACGAGCCGCGGGCAACGGCGGGCTCGAGCCTCCATCGCAACCGAACCGGAGTAAGGCAATGACTGTGCATCTGATGAAGGACGGATGGATCGGCGTCATCAAAGGACGCCCGCGGGTGGGCGCCGTCGCCGAGCGTTCGCGGCGCACGCAACCGCAGGATATCGACGCGTTCGCGGACATGACCGGCGACCGCAACCCGCTACACTACGACAAGCAGCTCGCCGAGGCTTCGGTGTTCGGCAAGCTGATCGTGCAGGGCGGCGTCACCTCGGGCATCCTCAATGCGGTGGTGGCGGAGGACCTGCCCGGCCCCGGCTCGGTGTTCCTCGAAGTCTCATGGAAATTCGTCAAGGCGGTCGGCGTCGGCGAGCTGATAACCGGCCGCGTCGAGGTCAAGGACGTGCGCGCCGACAAGCCGATCACGAAGCTCGAGACATCGGTGCGCAACGAGGCGGGCGAGCTCTGCCTCACCGGCACGGCGACTGTGTTCACCGTGCCGCTGGCCGAGGGCTGAGCCTTCTGCGATGACGGTCCGGGCGGCGATGCTCTGGCGCAGCGCGGTCCCGGCGGCCGAGCCTGGTGCGGATACGCGCCGCCGGGGGATGCTCGGGCTGCTGTGCCTGGCCGTCGTGCTGTCGCTGACCACCTGGTTCTCGGCAACGGCGATAACGCCCGAGCTCAGGGCGGCATGGCGCCTGTCCGGGCCGATCGACATCTGGTTGACCAATGGCGTGCAGATTGGCTTCGTCGCCGGCGCGCTGGCCGCCAGCGTGGTCAATCTGCCGGATATTGTCAGGCTCAACCGACTGATGGCGATCTCGGCGCTCGTGGCGGCAGCCGCCAATGCCTCGCTTCTCATGCAGCCGGCGCCGGCAGGCGCCGTTGCCGCGCGCATGTTGAACGGCGTCGCGCTGGCCGGCGTCTATCCGCCGGCCTTGAAGCTCGTGTCGACCTGGTTTGCGCGCGGCCGGGGGCTGGCGCTCGGCGCCCTGGTCGGCGCGCTGACGCTTGGATCCTCGCTGCCCCATCTGTTGCGGGCGCTTGCCGGCTCGTTCGACTGGCAGCTGGTGGTGCTGGGTGCGACGGCGGCTGCGCTCGTCGGTTCGGCACTGTTCTGGTTCGCCCGCGAGGGGCCGTATCCTTTCGGCAAGGCTGTCTTCGAGCCGCGCCGGATCGGCGCGATCTTCCGCGACCGGGCGCTGATGCTGGCCAATATCGGCTATCTCGGCCACATGTGGGAACTCTATGCCATGTGGGCTTGGCTGATCGCCTACGTGCGCGCCTCGCTCGAGGCGCAGCAGCGGCCCTCCCCGGCGCTCGCCTCGCTGCTGACATTCCTCGCCATCGGCGCCGGCACGGGGGGCTGCCTGCTCGGCGGCGTGCTTTCCGACCGCTTCGGGCGCAGCCTCACCACCGCCGGCATGATGATGGTTTCCGGCCTCTGCGCGCTGACGATCGGCTTCGTCTTCGACGGACCGCTCTGGCTGCTGGGGCTGGTGATCGTCGTCTGGGGCGTTTCGGTGATCGGCGATTCCGCGCAGTTCTCGGCGGCGGTCACCGAGCTTGCCGACCGCCGTTTCGTCGGCACCGCGCTCTCGGTGCAGTTCGGATCGGGCTTCGGACTGACGGTGCTGGCGATCTGGCTGTTGCCGCATGTCGCGGACTGGCTCGGCTGGCGCTGGGCTTTCCTGATGCTGGCGCCGGGCCCGTTTGCCGGCATGGCCGCGATGCTTGTGCTTCGGCGCTTGCCGGCCGCGGCGCGCATGGCAGGCGGCAAGCGGTAAACATGGGTGTCAAGCCTCAAGCCGGCTCACCGCTCGCTGCTCGCAAGCCGCGCCGAGAGGCCGCCAATAGCAGGCGTCGTTTTCGGCGGCTTGTCGAGAGTGAGGCCGGCGCCGCAGTGGGCGGGGGGCGTTGGGTACTGGGCACCGGCCGAAGGCGGAATGGGCACCGCCACCCTCAAAGATAGGCTTCGCGCGCCGCGGGGAAAATTGCGCGATCACGGAAGGACAAATGCTTGCCGCCAAGGCGCTACTCCTGCCCTGACTAGATTATTCCGGCATAAGCGCGCAGATGGCCAACCGTTTTCGGCAGGCCTTGTCTCTCCAGTGTGTCGAGGTATTCGGCGGCGCTTCTGGGAGGGTTCTTCAGTCGTGCGCGGCATCTTTGAACGGAAAGCAATACGGCAGCATTGTCGATGCCGAACTGCTGGAAAATGAAATCGTCAGGGTGGATCAAGTCCAATTGGTATTTATCGAGTACGGGCTTGGGAAAATCCTTGAAGTTGAATGTGACGATCGCATCGGAAGCCGAGACGATGGCCGCTGCCAGAACATGGCGGTCATCTTCGTCGGGAAGCACCAGGCTCGGCAGCAGGTCCTGATAGCCATCAACCAGACAATCCGGGACGGCACGGTTCATCAGGTCGCGCGTTCGGTAAGCCTGCTCCGGTTTGATGTCCGGACGGTCCTGCAAGAGGTTGCGTATCCACTCGTCATGGATCTGTTCTGTCCACTTGGCGCGATAGAGTCCGCCTCCGGCGGCAAGCTCCACGAGGAGATCCCGCAGCGGGGCAGGATAAAGAACGCAAGCGTCCAGGACAGCGGTGTAGGAAGAGGTCTTAATAGCCCATCCCCAGTTCCTGGGCTTGAGCGGCCAGTTCCTCCATGACCTTTTTACGCTCTTCCTCGTCACTGCTTCGGTATGCCGTCAGATCGGAGAACTTCACGCGCCGATGCGTTCCGACCATGTTGAAAGGCAGCCTGCCCTGCTCCAGCAGTCGGATGAGATAGGGGCGCGACACATTGAGATAGTCCGCCGCCTCCTGCGTCGTAAGCTCGGCGTGGATTGGGATCACCGTCACCGCGTTTCCCTGGCCCATTTCGGTCAGAAGACGGTAAAGCAGGTCGCCGACGCTCTTCGGCAGGCGCAAAGTTTCCTTGCCCACCTGAACCTTCAATTCGGCACCGTCGCGCTTGGTGCGTGAGAGCACCCGACTGGCGTGAGCGGCGAGTTCGGCGTCGTCTACCGATGGCACGACCGGTCGTCCGAGCAGCTTGGTCATTGATCCATGTCCCTGATTGGCATCGGATATGGAGTTTTGCATTATCCGCAATATCCGAAATAAACGCAATAAGTGAACGCGCTCAGATTGATATGGTTCCACGAGCAGCGGCCGGACAATGCCCGCGGCCTACGATCCCGCTGTCTCGGCGATGAAGGCCCGGACGTGGGCGATGAACTCGTCGAAGGCGGGCTCGCCTTCGAGCAGGATGTGGTTCTGGCTTTCCAGTTCGAAGAAGCGTGCGCCGGGAATGCCCGCCGCTATGGTGCGGCCGGACTCCACCGGCGCCACATTGTCCTCCCGCGCGTGCAGCACCAGGGTCGGCACCCGCACCTTTTCGAGCAGGTCGCCGACGTCGATCACGGAGAAGGCGCTCTGCAGGCGCCAGGCGTCGTCCGGCGACACGGTGCGCCTCATCAGATCGTCCATCCAGGCGAAATGCTCGTGCGTGGCGCCGGGGATGAACATGGAGCAGAAGGCCTGGCGGAACATCGGATTCGACTTGCCCCAGCTCTCGCGCATCAGCGTCGCCGCGGCCTCGCGCGTGGCGATCTCGCCGGCGTCGCCGCGCGCCCGCCAGCCTTTGACATAGCCGCCGTAGAGGATCATGCCCGACAGCCTTTCGGGATGGCGCACGGCATAGGCGATCGAAACCGCGCAGCTCTGCGAGAGGCCAAGAAGCGTGAAGCGATCGAGACCCGCCGCCTCGACCACGCATTCGAGATCCGAGACCATGGTGTCGAACGAGACGTCGACCACGTGGCGTTGCGACAGCCCGTTGCAGCGCTCGTCGTAGCGCACCAGCTGGTTCGCGCGCGACAGTTCCGACATCCAGTGCCGCCAGATCGGACTGTCCCAGTCGAAGGTGAGATGCGACATCCAATGCGCGGCGCGAAGGATGGGCGGGCCGCTGCCGGTCTTGGCAAAGGCGAGCCTTGTGCCGTCGAGTCCCCGGCAGAAGTGGACGGCGCGGCCGGGGTCCTGCGCGGTCGCCGCGCTCTTCGCGGGCGAAGGCGAAATTGATCGCGCCGGTGCCGCGGCATTCGCGCTTGGTTGCGCGGAGCGTGCCGCCGGCTGGGCTGCTGCCGCCTTGACCTTCTCCTCCAGCGCCTCGATCTCTTCCGCCAGGCCGATATCCTCCGGCAGCAGGCGGCGCAGGCGGCGGGCAAGCGGCAGCGCTCGCCTCGGCTCGCCGGCCAGTCGCTCGACGAGCTCGCGCAATATGCCGAGCTCGACGATCTCGACCTCGCTGGCGACGCCCGCGCGCCAGGCCTCGTATTCGAAGCAGCGCCCGAGCGAGAGATCGGCCAGGAAATCACCCCGGATCGAACCGGCAACGACCTCGAGCTCTTCCGTCGAGGCCAGGGAAATATCGCCCTTTACCAGCGGCAGCAGCCGGGCATAGTCCGTCGCGACCCCGAGCGAGACGCTGTTGCGGTCGGCGACCAGAGCGGCTTCGTCCTCGCCCAGCACCTGGCGGATCTTGGACAGGCTCCAGCGCAGAGCGCCGCGCGGATCGTCGGGAATGTCCCAGAAGATTTCGCAAAGCCGCTCGCGCTGGTGCGCCTTGCCGGTGACGGCGAGATAGGCAAGCAAGGCCCTCGTCTTGCGCGACGGCGGCAGATCGAGCAGCGCGCCGTCGCGGGTCACCTGGAAATCACCGAGCACGCGCAATTCCAGCGGCCCGCTATACGGACCGATACTCATGCGGCTGGGCACCCTTCCACTGCCATATACCCCCAGGCTTCTCGCGGCGGGAGAAGACCGCACCGCAATATCAAAATCGGCTAATTTACGGAAGCCGATACGGCAAGACGGGTGCGGGGAATGTGGGATGGGTTACATTGGTGGGGGCGAAGAAAAGCGCGTCAGCGCTTTCGCCAACCACCGACGACCGCAACCGCCATCGCCACCACAACCAGCCCGGCCGCCACTGCAAACGTAAACCGCATGCCGCCGGCCACCGCCTCCGGCGCCGCCCTGCCGACCTCGCCGGTGCCGACCGCAAAAGCAAACACCGCACCCATAACCGCGGTGCCGGTGACCAGCCCCAGATTGCGCGAAAGGCCGAGCATAGCCGACACCACGCCGCGGTCGGCTCCGTCGACGCCAGCCATGACGGCGGTGTTGTTGGCCGCCTGGAAGAGCTGATAGCCGGGCGTCAAAAGCATGATCGCCGCCGCGTAGCCGGCGACGCCGAAGAGCGCCGGCAGCAGCGAGAGCGCGATGCAGCCCACGGCCATCATCGCCAGCCCCACAACGACCATCGCGGCCGCGCCGAGGCGGTCGACGGCGCGGCCGGCGACGACGCCGCAGAGCGCCGAGACGACCGGGCCGATCGAAAGGACGGCGCCGGTCTGCGCCTCGCTCAAGCCCAGGGCGCGCGACAGGAAGAAGGGTCCGACCACAAGTGTAGCCATCATCACGGTGGAGACCAGCGCGTTCATGGCGAGACTCGGCGCCAGCACCGGGTCGCGCAGAAGCGCGAGCCTGACCAGGGGCGAGGCCGCCTTGCCCTCGGCGTAGAGGAACAGGCCGGCGGCGAGCAAGGCCACCACCAGCAGCGCGACGTTCGTGCCGCCGAAATGGCCGCGTCCGGTGGTCATCGCCAGCGCATAGGCTGCGAGCGCCGAGGCAAGCAGCAGCGTGCCCGGTATGTCGAAGCGGGGCCGCTCTCCCCCCGCAGCCTTGCGGGCGACGCTCGCCGCTTCGTCGACGGGCAGGAAGCGCCGGGCGAGCATCACCGCGACGATGCCGAGCGCGGCATTGACAAGGAAGATCGCGCGCCAGCCGAGAGAGGCGATCAGCAGGCCGCCGAGCGACGGCCCAAGGGCCGTGCCGATCGCCGACATGGTGCCGAGCAGGCCCATGGCGCCGCCGATGCGCTGCTTCGGCACCGTCTCGCCGACGAAAGCGACGGTCAGCGCCATCACCGCCGCCCCCAGCCCCTGCGCGGCGCGCGCCGCAATCAGCAGCGGCAGCGTCGGCGAGAGCGCCGCGGCGAGCGAAGCAGCGCTGAACAGCGCGAGGCCCGCGACCAGCAGCAGCCGGCGGCCGACGAGGTCGCCCAGGCGACCGACGCTGACGATGAGCGAGGTGACGGCGAGCAGATAGGCGAGCACCACCCACTGCACCGCCGGGAAGGATGCGGCGAAGGCCGTGCTCAGCGTCGGCAGCGCGACATTGGCGATGCTGGTGCCGAGCGAGGACAAGAGCATGGCCAGCGACAGGCTGGCCAGCGCGCCTGTCGTCGAGCGGCTTGCGGGAGGCATGCCAGCGACTGCGGCGCGTGGATCGGCGATATCGGCCATGACTCTTCTCCGGCTCGGGTGAAACTTGCCGCGAAGATAGGCGCCTGCCGGATATGGCGGAATGCGCAGCATTTGCATTTCAATAGTGCATGAAACGCCATGTCATACCGCTGCAACCATGCTATGCTCGCAGCATGTCGCGACCCGATCTCAACCTGCTCGTCACGATGGACGTTCTGCTTGCCGAAGGCAGCGTCGCTAAAGCCGCGCGGCGGCTGAAGCTCAGCCCGTCGGCGATGAGCCGTGCCTTGGCAAGACTGCGCGAGGCAACCGGCGACCCGCTCTTGGTGCGCGCTGGGCGCGGCCTGGTGCCGACGCCGCGTGCGATCGAACTGGGCACGCAAGCCGGCCGGCTGGTGAAGGAAGCCGAAGTGATGCTGCGTCCCGCCGAGCAGCTCGATCTCAAGCGCCTTGCGCGCAGCTTCACGCTGCGCAACAGCGACGGTTTCGTCGAGAATTTCGGCCCGGCGCTGATTGCCCGGGTGGCGGAAGAGGCGCCGGGCATACAGCTGCGCTTCGTGCCGAAGCCCGACAAGGACAGCACGCCGATGCGCGAGGGCAGCGTCGATCTCGAAACCGGCGTGGTCGGCGGCTCGACCGGTCCGGAGGTGCGCGCGCAGGCGCTGTTCCGCGACCGTTTCGTCGGCGTCGTGCGACCGGGCCATCCGCTGAGCGAAGGCAAGATCACCGCCGCCCGCTTCGCCGCCGGCCGGCATATATTGATCTCGCGCCGCGGCCTCGACCGCGGGCCGGTGGACGATGCGCTGGAGCTCGTGGGATTGAAGCGCGCCGTCGCGACCGTGGTCGGCGGCTTTGCCGAAGCGCTGGCGCTGGCCCGCGGCTCCGACCTCGTCGCCACCGTGCCCGAGCGCTACACGGGCACGCTTCGGGAAGGCCTGTTCACCTTCGCGCTGCCGGTGAAGCTCGCCGGCCTCACCATCTCGCTGCTATGGCACCCGCGCCTCGACGCCGACCCCGCCCATCGCTGGTTGCGCGGCGTGGTGCGGGAGGTGTGCGGGGGAAGATAGATTGCGCGCCGCTAAGCTCTTATTGCAGGTCGCATTTCTACGTTAGCCAACGCTAAAATACGGTCTATTTGCGCGCCGGACTAAGACCGCGCCCATTCGTGGAACCGGCAGCGCGGCTGCGGCGTTGCTAGGCGCTTGGGAAACGGCCGGAGGCTGATTTGAGCGAGTTCAGGAAGTTCGCCTGCCCGCGGTGCCAGGGCGCGGGCAAGGTGTTCGAATGCGAGAAGTGGATTGCCTCCCAGGGAACATGCTGCCTGCCTGGCGCACGCCGCGACAATTGCCCGGGGCAAAAGCTGACCTGCCGGAACTGCAACGGAACCGGCCTGCGCGGCTACAGCGTGCCGGTCAGCCAGGAATAGCTACGCGCCGGCGCCGCCCATCAGCGCGGCAATCAGCGTCGCCAGGAAAATCAGCGCCCCAAGCGCCAGCCGATCCAGCCAGGACTTACGCCTGGCAAGAACCTCGAGCAATCGATCGCCCATCACAGCCTCCCCTGCTCGCATAGCGCATTGTGCCACAGCCGGCTTGAGGGCACCATGAAACGATTCACAAATGCTTCTCCCCCTTGAGGGCCCTTGAGGGGAGATGGCCGCGAAGCGGCCAGAGGGGGTCGCCGCGCGTGGAGCGCCAGCGCCTTCCACGACACTGATGGCGCCGGCGCTCGATGTGAGACGACCCCTTCTGTCGCCTTCGGCGACATCTCCCCTCAAGGGCGGAGATTGGCAGTTGCAGCGCCTCGCTCGGCCGCCGATGCTGCGCTGCGGAATACCCCCAAAAAAAGTCAGGTTGAGAACCGGGGCTCAAAAACACGTCAGCCGGCGAAAGGCGAGCTTATTCAAGCGGATAGGCATCTAGGTCCGCACCGACCCAAGGAATGGCTGAAAAGCCCGGAAATCCGGCCATTTCCGGGCCTGCTGCAGGCGCAATGGCGCTATCGCGGCAGGCCGATTTCGGCGCTGCGCCGGTGAAAAAAAAGCGCCGTCCGCGGAGCCCTTGCCTGACATTGACAGCAGGCCTGGCCAATGGCACTCCGCAAGCACTGGTCACGCCATGACCGTTGCTGTTGGGGACGGACGGGGTTTCAGCAGCTTGGCGGCGGCGCCGGACGGGCGGGCACCTGCGCAGTGTACCGCCCGCTCCTGGCCGGGAGCCG
This sequence comes from Mesorhizobium sp. ORS 3324, assembly GCA_000824825.2. GTDB lineage: Bacteria > Pseudomonadota > Alphaproteobacteria > Rhizobiales > Rhizobiaceae > Mesorhizobium. The sequence goes on along the minus strand of LM655176.1, from coordinate 9,782 downwards.
CGCCCTTCTCATCATCAAGTTCGAGCAAATAGCCGGGTGCGGATACATTGGCGGGACAGCGCCCTTTCCGACTGCAGCGGCACCGTTGCCGACTGGCAGTCGACGGACCTCAGAACGAGAAGCCGGACGGCGGCGTGGCCGCGGTCGCTTGGAGCTTGCCGTGCTTTCGCAGCGTGGGCTTCGCGTAGGTCTTCTTCATCGTCCGTTCCTGCGCGGGGTCAACGACCGGGACAGGTGAGCGCGATGTGCCGGCCATGTCAAGTTTGCCCGGGTTCGAGAACCCACCAGATTGACAATGAACCACCGCCGCCGGGCTATCGAAAGCCTGCAGGCCGGGCGCAGCGGCGGCATCCGGCCTACGCTGACGCTGCCTTGCTTTTGGTTGTCGCAATCCCGGACGGAAAACCGCTACACTTTTCCTGGAATTGCTCTTTAGCCCGCTTAGCCCGCCTGCTGCAGCCAGTGGCGATCGAACACCTCGATGATGGCGCGGAATTCGGCCGGCGGGATCTGGTTGACGCCATCGTCGCCGTCGGCGCTGAGGAACCGGCCGAGCTGGCGGTCGACGGCTTCCGGATGCTCGACCGCGATGCCGAGGCTCGCCAGATCGGCGGCGATCGAGCCGCCGGCCGGCAGATATCCACCCCATGTTTCGGCTGCGGTCGCGGCATCGCGAAGACGCACCAGAAGGATCCTCGTGATCGACGGCTGCGCCTCCGGGCCGATGATGGCGGTGCCGCACATATAGCCGCCGAGCACACTCACCGGCTGCGTTTGCGGGAACAGGCAAAGGAAGAACTGCGCCTCGCCGCCGAACTCCTTCAGATGCAGATAAAGGCCGCGTTTTGCCGGCGTGACGGGGCCGCCGAGCTGCAGCGGTCCGGTCGGCAGCGTCTCCCGGTAGGTGGCGGTGAACCCATGCACGCCGGGTCCCGCCTCGATCGCCAGGCGGCCCCTGATGAGCTGGCCGCGATAATAAGGCGACCAGGCGCGCGAATAGCAGGCGTAGGTTCCGGCAAGCGCCAGGCCGACGCCCTTGTCGTCGTGCCCGGGCGAGGTCTCCGACTGCGCGCTGGCGCGGCGTTCGAGTTCGGCGCCGTCGATGCCGTGGCGCGCGGCGATCGCGGCCACGAAGCTCGGCAGGTCGCTCTCGGCGATCCAGGCGCCGGGCCGTTCGAGGCGCAGCACTTTCGCCCAATCGTCATAGACGCTGTGCTCGCGAGGCTGGGCGCGGCCTTGCAGCCATTTGTCGGCGCGGCCGATATCGAAAGCCGTCTTCGGGTTGACAGCGCGGAACGCCGCCGCCAAGTCCTTGCGGGTAGCGGTTCCCAGCACAACCGAAGTCAGTCGCAACTTCTGCGCGATATTCAGTGCCATCCGGCTGCGCCTGTTGCATTCGGTTGGAATCGGGATTGGCTTCCTATTGGAGCGAAGATCATGCTTTCACGCTCCTCGCAAGGCCGCCGTGCAAGGTATCCCACCACCTTCAAGCCCCCTCACAATGTTAATTTCCACATGCTAATATTCCGGCAATTCCAGAGAATTCCAACACGTTCCGCATGTACCCCCTTTTCGGGTCAGCGACCAGCGCTAAGCTCGTGATGGCAAGGGGCAGATCGTCAGGAAAACGCGCTGAATGTGGGGCTTGAGCTCCCCTTCCTTCGTAGAGCGGTGACACGTCAAGGCGCCCGCGGTGCCGGCTCTTCAGCCGACGCGCATCGCCATCGACAACGAGGCGCACGCGATACGCTTTTATGTCGACAGCAAGCAGGTGGCCCTGCTCGACGCGTCCGGTTTCAAGCAATGAGGAGGCCACGGAGCCAAGAGGGAACACCGTCATGAAAATCATCCTGTCAGCGCTTCTCCTCGTGCTTGTGCTGCCGCAAGTTGCTGAGGCCAAAACGAAAATCCCGGCGACCGAGACAAAGTGCAGCACCGGGAAACACCGGCCGCTGCTCGACGAAAAAGCCACCGGCGGCATCGTGCCTTCGGCCGGCCCGGCGGCGAAGACGGCCGAACCGGGCCAGGTCTATCCGCCAGCGCTGTGGATCCATTTCTAGCGCCGACCAGCCTGAGGGTCGGGCTTGGCGCCGCCGCGGGGGCAGGCGCCCGCCCGCGCGGATCGTACGCTGCGGTCCGCGCGGGCCATGCCATTCTTCGGGCTGGCCAAATCCTGCTAGCTTGACGAAAGGACGGTGAACCGGAAAGCTCGCCGCGGCCCGGCGCTGCAAAATGGTGCCGCGCGACGGGGTTTGAGGGAGGCCATGCCATGCCGGGTGCCGACGACAAGCTTGCCGCGCTGGGCATCGCTTTGCCGCCGCCGCTCAAGCTGCCGCCGGGCATGGTGCTGCCCTTTCCGTGGGTCAATGTGCGCGGCGACCGCGCCTATATCTCCGGCCATGGGCCGCAGGAGCCGGACGGCTCGCTCGCCGGCCCGTTCGGCGTGGTCGGCGAGGGTGTCTCGCTGGAAGAAGCGCGGGTGTCGGCCCGCAAGGTGGGGCTGTCGATGCTCGGCAGCCTCAAGCGCGAGGTCGGCAGCCTCGACAGGATCACCGGCTGGTGCCGCGTGCACGGCATGGTCAATTCGGCGCCGCGCTTCAGCGCGACGCCGGCGGTGATGAACGGCTTTTCCGACCTCATCCTCGAGGTCTTCGGCTCCGAGATCGGCCGCCACGCCCGCACCGCGATCGGCGTCGCTGCCCTGCCCTTCGATATTCCCGTCGAGATCGAGGCCGAGGTGATGATTGGGGGGTGAGGCTTACAGTCTCGGCTCAAACAGCCTCTGTGGTTGGACCGGCTCGCAACTCAGCAGCAACGTTCCCGAGGATCGCTGCAATTACCAATGCGCCGCCCGCGAAGGTTTCAGTCGCAGGCATCTCATTGAAGAACAACCAGACCCAGAGCGGTCCCATGGGCATCTCCGCCGAGCTGAGCAGAGTGGCTTGAGCGGCCGGCAGGCGCCGTGCGCCCATCGTGTAGATCCCGAGAGCGACACCTTGCGTGATGATCCCAAAAAGACCAAGCAACGCCACCTCGCCGATGGGGATACTGAATGGATCGGCGAAAAGGAACGCAAAACTGGCCGCGACGATGTTGGCGAGAGCCACAGATTCCAGCATTGGCGTGTCGCGATAGCGGCGCATGATCACTGTCATCATCGCGATCGAGAAGGCGACGTAGACCATCGCAAGATCGCCTTTCAGATGCCCGCCCCCCGCGGCAAGAGTGCCACGGACGGTCACGACGACACCTGCCATGGCAACGAATGTGCAAAAAATCGTGCTGGTGCCGGGTCGTTCCCGGAACCATAGCCAGGCAAGAACCGCTGCCATGAAAGGAACCGTGGCGTAGATGACACCGCCATTCGCGATGGTGGTGTTCTGCATGGAATAGATGGAGGAGAACAGGCCAGTAGCGACGAGTGCGGTCGTCGCGATGCCCGCAGGCACCATGGTTCGTTGCCAATCCAACGACCAGCGCTTCCGTTCCATCATGGCGAGAGCAAAAATTGACGGTCCGCCAAAGATGCAGCGCCAAAAAACGAGGTTCCATATGTCGACGTCGGACAACATGCGCACGAACAGGCCCATGGTGCTCCAGGCGAGCGAAGAGGCGAGAATGAGCAGGATGCCCAGCCGCGCATCACGACGGCTGCCTTTGTTGACATCCACCGCACCGATCAAGGACGACCCCGGCTGGATTTGCACGCCCTGCGCCACCGCAACACTGCGCCCCGAGCGCCATCAATACAAGCAGAGTCTAATACAATCAAAGACCGAGGGAGCGCTTGGCGGCTTGACCGGCCCATCGCCGGCGCGATAGGCGGGCGCATTTCAATTCAACCGATGAAGGACCCGCCATGACAGACGTGATCGTAAAAGACAGCAACGGCACGCCGCTGAAGGATGGCGACTCCGTGACCCTGATCAAGGACCTCAAGGTCAAGGGCACGTCCGAGACCATCAAGCGCGGCACGCTGGTGAAGAACATCCGCCTCAACGGCAATCCCGGCGAGATCGAATGCAACACCAAGCAGGTGAAGGGCCTGGTGCTGAAGACGGAGTTTTTGAAGAAGGCGTGAGTGCGGGGCGCCGCGGGCGAAGCTGCCAATCTCCCCCCTGGTGGGGGAGATGTCCAGCAGGACAGAGGGGGGCGCGAAGGAACGCCGGCGCTGCAACACTAAAGTTCCTCGCCCCACGATGTTGGACGAGAGGTCGGCGCGGCCGAAGTCGGAGAGGGAACCGGCTCTGCGAAAGGCCCTCTGGCCGGCGAGGGGCGATTATATGGTTGACAAACCCAAAGTTTGCGCGCCTTATACGCCAGACAGGCCGGCATATCAACTGCCAATCTATGATGCAGTGCGAAAAAGCCTTGTGGGGTCTTGACAAGGCTGGTACACTTATATCGTCAAAACCCCTTCCCACAATATGATTTGGAACAAAAAGAAACCCTAACGGATTGTTAAAACAATCTGTTTACAACGCTTTGGGAGGGGCGGAAGAGATGGATTTGGACCAGAGAACGCACGAATTCACGACTATCACCGTTGCGCTACATGACCGCAACGATGGTGGATTGCGCGTGCGTAGCGACGATCTTCCAGGCCTCATTCTGTCCGGCGATAATAAAGAAGCTGTGATCGGCATGATCATACCCGCCATCACCGCGCTTCTTCAACATGCGGGTTTGCGAGATTTCGTTGTTCACCAATCGCGGTCTGTGACTGAGATACTTGGACGTGAAAATCCTCAAAGCGTTGACATGCATATCCAACAATTTGTTGTGGAATTGGCCGCAGCCGCCTAATCTTTTGGCATGTCGCCTGTCCAGTTTATCTCCCGAGCGGAGCTAGAGCGCCGTCTTGCACCGTACAAGTGCAAGTGTATGGCCGAGTTCGATGTCGGATTCGAGCTGTGGGAAACAGGGTGGCGAACGCCTTTCACCATGACGCCCAAAAATGGGACTTATGATGAGGAAGACTACAGGCGCCTGCTCGCCTATGTGATAGCGAAGACGATGCCGCCCGGCTGGCGGGCAGCGAATGGCGGCTAGGATTGCTCTTCGCGCTTCCTGCGCACCATTTCCTTTATTTGCTCGTTGGTGAGTTTCGGCGCGTGCGCGATCTTATTGACGACAGCCTCGAACGCCTCGTCGGACTGATCGGTTTTCAGTTCGCGCGCAGCCTCGCGAAATTTCTCAATCTGCGACTTCTTGTCGACCATGGCCGTAACCCTAGACGAAATCGAGTAAAATTGCTATGTAAACGCACGAAAGCGCAGATGCTTTGGACGCACCTACGCTTTCGCTCTTACCGCTTGTGGAAGGGGGTAGGGTGAACCGCCATTAGGCGGCTACCGGTATTCTCCGGGTCATGAACCACATGACGCATCCTCCTTTCACTACAGGTTCTGTATCGCGGCCGCTGGCGAGCTAACTCGCGATACACTCGAAATCAGGAAGCGGCGGTGTCCTTGGATGCCGTCGCTTTTTTCATCTTCCTAGCTGTCAGATATTGAACCAACGCCCAAATTGATTGCTTCACGTTGTCGTCAATATCCGGCTCGGTCATCAGGTCGATAAGTTGATATTCAAGGGCCTTGCCTTGCTCGGCGCGCTGCTGTCCTGAACTTTCAGAACCGCCTGCGCCACCCGAACCACCGCTTGATCCGCCGCCCCCGCCTCCACCGCCGGTGTCGACATGTTCGGCGGGCGACTCCTCTTTTGCGCGAACGCCGGCAAACGTTGGTTTGCTGAAACGCCCGTTTGCCGCGATGTAGCCAGCGTATTGGGCGGAAGCAGAAAAGGCCTGTCGCGCGCGCTCTTTTTGTTTGGGTGGCACGCCCAGAGATTCCATTTGCCGCTCAATCGCCGCCGCCGGCGGCAATGCGTAGCCTTGGTAGCGATCAAACATCGCCTTGTAGAGAGGGATCTTAAGGAATGCCTCAGCCTTGGCGGCGGCGGCGGAATGTTCGTCGGTAGCCTGAAGCCCAAGTTGAGTCAGGCCGACCTTGCCCGCGTCTGTCTCAAGCAATCCGAACATACGGGCCGCACCCAACCGCCCACGAAACGTTCCGCCCGTAGCGGACTGGTCCATGGCAACGGCAAGCTGCGTCAGATCGATCTTGGCCTGTCCGCCCTCGCGCAAGAGGACGGCGGCCATTTCGATAGACCGCTCCAAATCGGAATAGGGGAATTCAATCTGAGAACGGTCACGCTTCCGCCCCGGGGCGGTAGCGCTTACCGCAGTATCGTCAGTCTCTTGGTCGACAGGTTCGCCCATTTTCAGGCACCTCCAGCCCACAATTGGGCTACTGGAGAACTCATATAACGGCGAATCCGTAGATTCGCAACACCGTTACACGGAAAAAGTCGTTATGCGCGTTTAAACGCGTTCGGCGACGGACACGTTTCGGGCCAGAGCGGCAGCTCTAGCTGCGCCGGCTTGCGGTAGTGTCTGCGCTTATCTTCAAGCAGGTCTGTGATAGGTGAGGCGCTTACCCTTCACCCCGTTCAAGGCGATGAACGCGCGGGTGCCGTCATCGATGCCAAGCGCGATGCGGTTCGAATAGCGGAAATCGAACTCGGCAAGGTAGCGGTGAAGATGGTGTTCGCTGCAATGCTGATAGACGCCCTTCATGCCCCTTTTGAAAATCGAGAAGAAGCCTTCGACGGTGTTGATATGGACGTTGCCGCGAACGTATTCATCCTTGGAATGCGTGACGATCTCATGCGAGGCGCAATCCTGGCTGGCGCGGCGATAGATGCCGCTCTCGTCGGTCATGAGCGCGCTTTGCTTGGCGATGTTGGCGCGGACGATAGGCATGACGTTGCCCACGCGGGCGGTATCGACATGGAAGGAACGGGCACTGTCACCGCGCTCGATCAGCGTAACGACCGCGTTCTTGTGAGCGCCGCCACCGAGCTTAACCGGAGCGCCCTTCAAGCGGCCGATATAGGTTTCTCGTCCACTTCGACGGCGCTACCGCCGCCGCCCATCGGCGAAAGCTCGCCAGAGGCCATAGCAAGGCGAATGCGATGCCATAGGAACCAAGCGGCCTCATAGGTGCATTCGAGTATGCGATGCATCTGGTGCGCGCTGATACCCTTCTTCGAGGCGCACATAAGGTGGATGGCCTGTAGCCACTTGGTGAGCGGCAGATGGCTTTCCTCGAAGATCGTGCCTATGCGGACGGTGAACTGCGAACGGCAAGCGCTGCATTTGTACAGGCCATGACGCTCGATGCCGTTCGGGTTCTTTTTGGAAGGCTTGGTGCGGACGCCCTTCAAGGCGTAGTTGCGACCAACGCTACCGCACTTCGGGCAAACGGGACCGTTCGGCCACAGTATGGATTCTACATGCTCGAAAGCCTTGGCTTCGTCATGGAATTCGGGGCGGTACAGAGCGGACATAGCGATAACTCCTTGGAATTGTTATCGCAGTTCCGTTTGGGTTTGTCAACCATACAATCAACCGCCGGCGAGGGCGAGAAACAACTTCGGATATGCCGGCGGGACAGCACCCCCC
>LM655176.1:0-2157 GCA_000824825.2 Mesorhizobium sp. ORS 3324 | reverse complement strand
AGGGGGGAGATTGGCAGCTTAGGCGTCGTGCCGTCACATTCACCCATCTCCCTTTATGTTGCACTGCGTTAGATTTGTTGCATTGCGATATAAGAGCGTCGGGGCGAATCTTTGAGCCAGGCGGGATGCGAACGACCGTTGCGAGGTTCGTCTTCGTGTCAGCACCATCGCCGGATTTCCGGCCGGACATCGAGGGATTGCGCGCGCTTGCCGTGGCGGGCGTCGTTGCCTTCCATTTCGGCCTGACGGCGCTGCCCGGCGGCTTTGCCGGCGTCGACATCTTCTTCGTCATTTCCGGCTACCTGATCACGCGCCATCTCACCACCGAGATTGCCGAGACCGGCCGGCTCGACTTCCTGCGCTTCTATGCGCGGCGCGCGCGGCGCCTGCTTCCGGCGGCGCTCTTCGTCATCGCCGCGACGCTCGCCGCCGGCGCCATGATCCTGTCGCCGGAGGAGCAGGCGCTCTACTCCAAAGGCGCGATGTGGGCCTCGGCCTATATCATCAACTTGTGGCTTATCCGCTGGTCGTTCGACTATTTCGCCAATGACGCCGCCAACAACCCCTTCATCCATTACTGGTCGTTGTCGGTGGAGGAGCAGTTCTACCTCGCCTGGCCGGCGCTGTTGATGCTGGCGGCCTGGCTGAAGCCCGGCAAGCGCACAATCATGCTTGCGATGGGCATTGCCGGGCTCGTCTCCTTCGCGGTCTGCGCGTGGCTCACCGCCGTATCGCAGCCCTGGGCCTTCTATTTCTCGCCGCTGCGCGCCTGGGAGTTCGCCGCAGGCGGGCTGGCCTCGATGGCGCCGGCGTGGCTGCTGCAGAAGCGCCCGCGGCTGGGCTGGGCACTCGGCCTGGCCGGATTGGCGATGATCGCCTTTGCCTACCTCACCTTCAGCGAGGACGCTCCCTTCCCCGGCTTCCTGGCGCTCCTGCCGGTGGCCGGAACTGTCCTTTTGCTGCTGGCGGGCGCGGCCGGCGCCAGGGTCGGCGTGAATGCCGCCCTGGCGCTGCCGCCCTTTCAGTGGATCGGCAAGCTCTCCTATTCACTTTATCTCTGGCACTGGCCGGTCATCGTCTACGCCGGCATGCTGGTGGAGGAGCTCACGCTCGTCCAGCGCCTCGCCTGCTTCGGCCTGACGCTGGCGCTTTCGGCCCTCAGTTATCACCTCATCGAGAACCCCATCCGTCGCAACGGCTGGCTGATGGCCAATGCGGCGCGGGCGCTGGTGCCGGCCCTCCTCCTGACCGGCACCGGCGTCGCAGCCGCCTATGGCAATGCCAGGTTCGCCTTGCACGAACTCGACCCCGAGCAGCGCAGCATCGCGGCGAGCGCGGCCAAACCCGCCACCGCACGCGCCACGGCTTGCGTCGAGGGCTACGACACGGTGACGCCGAAGCCATGCGTGTTCGGCAATGGCCGGCGCATGATCGCGCTGTTCGGCGATTCCCACGCCGATCACTGGTCGACGCCGGTGATCGAGGCGGGAAAGAAGAACGGCTACCGCGTCGGGACCTGGCTGAAGAGCTCGTGCCGACCCTCACGCTTCTCGTACTTTGTCACGAAGCTCAACCGTGACTACCGCGAATGCGACCAATGGCGCGAGCAGGCGATCAAGGAGATCATCGCCGCCCGGCCGGCGCTGGTGGTGATCTCGGAACTGGCGCTGACCTCTTCGCGCAAGATGGCGGCGGGCAAGGGCGAGCCGGACACGCCGGACGCCGTGTGGCGGGCCGGCCTGCGCTCGACGCTGAGCAGCTTGAGCAAGGCCGGGCTGAAGATCGCCTTCATCCGCGACGTGCCGTTCAACGACGAGAATATCGACACCTGCGTGTCGCGCGCGCTGTGGCGCAACAAGGCGCCTTCGCTCTGCGACCAGACCCGTGCCGATGCCGCCAACGACAAGATGGCGGCCGTGGAACGCGAGATCGTCGACAGCGTGCCCAACGCCTCTTACGTCGATCTCACCGACCGCTTCTGCAACGCCACCACCTGCCACGTCTTCATCAACGGCCAGCTCGCCTTCCGCGACCAGCACCATCTGGCCACGCCGTTCGCGGAATCGCTGGAGCCGGAGGTGGAGAAAAGGGTGATTTCGAAAGTGGGGAGGTAGGGCGATTATCTCCCCCCTCGAGGGCATACGCGCTAAGATAGCT
>LM655175.1:103356-189935 GCA_000824825.2 Mesorhizobium sp. ORS 3324 | reverse complement strand
AGCACTGAACCAACACACAGGATTCCAGGGTCTACGCCCTGGAATGACGAAGTTCGAAGGGCTTCGGCCAATCCCGAACGTTTACGTGGTGCAATGGCCACCGATCCGCGCTGTCAGGCGACGAGATCGGGCACCGGCCCAACATAGCGCGACTGTGGCCTGATCAGCCGTCCAGTCGTCTGCTGCTCGCGCGCGTGCGCGATCCAGCCGGCGACGCGGCCGGCGGCAAAGACGTTGGAGAATGCTTCCTTCGGGAAGCCAGCGGCCTCGAGCAGCAAGGCCGTGTAGAATTCGACGTTGGTCTGGATCGAGCGCTGCGGCTTGGCGACCCGCAGCACGTCGAGCGCCACCTGCTCCACCGTCTCGGCGAAGGCCAGCCGGCTGCCGGTCCGGCTCTTGGCGCCGAGCTTGCGCACCACGGCCTTCAGCACGTCGGCGCGCGGATCGCGCACGCGGTAGATGCGATGGCCGAAGCCCATGATGCGCTCGCCGCGCGCAATCTCGTCGCGCAGCCAGCCGGCGGCGTCGCCGCTGGCCTCGATGGCATCGAGCATCTCGATCACCGGTCCCGGCGCGCCGCCATGCAGCGGTCCCTTCAGCGCGCCGAGCCCGGCCAGGATCGCCGAGGTCAAACCCGCCTGCGTCGACGCCACCACGCGCGTCGCGAAGGTCGAGGCATTGAGCCCGTGGTCGCAGACCGTCACCAGATAGGTGTCGAGCGCCTTGGCGAGAGCCGGTGATGCGGTGCCGCCGAGCATCCGCAGCGTGTCGGCGGCATGGTCGGCGCGCGCATTCGGAGCGATGGGCTTCTCGCCGCGTGCAAGTCGCAGCAGGGCCGGCGTCAGCACCGCGGGCGCCACGATCAGCCTCAGCGCATCGGCAAGCTCGTCGCCGTCGGGCAGCAGCGCCATGCCGGCGCGCATGGCGCTGTAGATATCGAGCGGTACGAGCTCGGCGAGCGCCGGCCGCAGCCGTTCGAAAACCTCGACGCGGGCATTGCCGATCGCCTTTTCCAGTTCGCCATCGCCGGGAAGCCCGTCGAAGAAGCCGTCGAACAGCAGGCGGACCACCTGGGCGTAGCGCCAATGGCCGGCCAGTTCCGTCAGCGAATGGCCTCGGATGGTGAGATGTCCGCCGACGCCGTCGACATCGGAAAGCACCGTGTCTGCCGCGACAACATCATCGAGCCCGTTTGCCATGACCGTCTCCTTGATCTTTCGAGCATCGCAATTAATGCTGCGCAATCAATGCATCAATCTTGATCAATAGAATCAATGTAAGGCAGCGACGCATGTCCGAATGGCTGACCCGGGAGGAAGCGCTGGCGCGGCTCAACGTGCGGCCGCAGACGCTCTATGCCTATGTCAGCCGCGGTCGCATCGGCATGCGGCCGGACGAGGCAGACCCGCGCCGCAGCCAGTACCGAGCCGACGACATTGCCGCGCTCGCCACCCGCCGCGCATGCGGACGCAGCCCGCAGGCGATCGCCGAGAGCGCCTTCGCCTGGGGCGAGCCCGCGATCACCACCGCCATCTCGACGGTGCTGCATGGCCGCCTCGTCTATCGCGGCCAAGACGCCGTAGCGCTTGCGACCACCGCGACGCTGGAGGAAACCGCAGGCCTGCTTTGGGCCTCCGACGCTCCTGTCTCCTTTGCTTCGCTGACCGTTTCGACCGTTCGGGAGAGCGGCACCCCAACCGCCTTCGCGCGGCTCTCGGCGCTCGCCGCCGAGGGCTGGCCTTCGCTCGGCCGCAGGCCAGCCATGCTGGAGCAGGACGGCGCCAGCGCGACCAGCGTGCTCGCGACATCCCTTGGCGCAGGCCCGGGGGCGGCGCCGGTGCATGAAAGGCTGGCTCGCGGCTGGTCGGTCGACGCCGCCGGCGCCGATCTCATCCGCAAGGCGCTGGTGCTGCTTGCCGATCACGAGCTCAACGCCTCGACCTTCGCCGCGCGCGTCGCCGCTTCCACCGGCGCGCCGATCGCGGCCTGCCTGCTTGCCGGCCTCGCCACGCTTACAGGCCCGCGCCACGGCGGCGCGGGCACCGCCGCGATCGCCCTTGTCGTGGATGCGGAGCGGCTGGGACCGGACGAGGCGATTACGCGCTGGCTCGCCCACGACCGGCCGCTGCCCGGCTTCGGCCATCAGCTCTATCCCGAAGGCGATCCGCGAGGTGAAGCCCTGCTGCCCGATGTCGAGATCGACGACGGCCTGTTGCGGCTGCGCGACGCTGTGCTTGCCGCGACCGGCCTGCATCCGAATGTCGATTTCGCGCTGGCCGCGCTGACGCGGAGCCTGCGTCTGCCGGCCGACGCGCCCTTGCGCCTGTTCGCGCTCGCCCGCAGCGTCGGCTGGACGGCGCATGCCATCGAGCAGGTGACCAGCAACAGGCCGATCAGGCCGCGCGCCCGCTATGACGGGCCGGTTGGGCCTGAATGACGGCTCGGAGCAATCGCTGGAGCTTAGCGGGATGGCTTCGTCAACGAAAAACGCCCGGCCGAAGCCGGGCGTCTCGATTGTAAAGTAGCGCCTTGGATCAGGCGATGGTCTTGCCGAAGGCAACCGCCGTGTCGCCCATGCGGTTCGAGAAGCCCCATTCGTTGTCGTACCAGGACAGGACCGAAACCAGGTTGCCGTCCATGACTTTGGTCTGGTCGAGCGCCGCGATCGAGGAATGCGGATCGTGGTTGAAGTCGATCGACACGTTCGGGTGATGGGTGACCGAGAGCACGCCCTTCAGCTTGCCCTTGGAGGCGGCGATCAGCGCCTCGTTGATCTCCTGCGCGGTGGTCGAGCGCTTGGCGACGAACTTGAGGTCGACGACGGAGACATTCGGGGTCGGCACGCGGATCGAGATGCCGTCGAGCTTGCCCTTGAGGTCGGGCAGCACGAGGCCGATCGCCTTGGCGGCACCGGTCGAGGTCGGGATCTGCGACAGCGCAGCTGCGCGGGCGCGGTAGAGATCCTTGTGCATGGTGTCCAGAGTCGGCTGGTCGCCAGTGTAGGAATGGATCGTCGTCATCATGCCCTTCTCGATGCCGACGGTCTCGTGCAGCACGGCGGCAAGCGGCGCCAAGCAGTTGGTGGTGCAGGACGCGTTGGAGATGACGATGTGGTCCTTGCTCAGTTTGTCGTGGTTGATGCCGTAGACCACCGTGAGATCGGCGCCGTCGGACGGGGCCGAGACGATGACGCGCTTGGCGCCAGCGGTCAGATGCGCGGCTGCCTTGTCGCGGGCCGTGAAGATGCCGGTGCATTCGAGCGCGATGTCGACGCCGAGCTCCTTCCAGGGCAGTTGGGTCGGATCCTTGATGGCTGTGACCTTGAACTTCTCCGCGCCAACGGAGATCTGGTCGCCGTCGACCGTCACTTCATGCGGGAAGCGGCCATGCACGCTGTCGTAGCGCAAGAGATGCGCATTGGTCTCGACCGGGCCGAGGTCGTTGACGGCGACGACCTCGATATCCTTGCGGCCGGATTCGTGGATGGCGCGCAGGATGTTGCGGCCGATGCGGCCAAATCCGTTGATGGCAACTCTGACGGTCATTTTTCTCTCCCTAGGGGGCTGGAAAGCGGATGGTCCCGCGCCTTCATAACGGCGGGCGGGCAAAGAATCCAGCCGCAGAAGCCCAAGTTTAAATCGATTAGGTTGGTCCAGCCCGGCGCAACCCGTTGAATGATTTCGCCGGACCGGAGCCTTCCTGCTTCTATATGTCGCTCAACCGTTGTGCGCGTTTGAGCGACACGCAATGGCTCACTTGCTGTGCAGGCGTGCTTCCACTGCCTTTGCCGCCGCCTCGGCAGTGATGCCGAAATGCGGGTAGAGCTGCTCGATCGAGCCGGAGGCGCCGAAGCCGGTCATGCCGATGAAGATGCCGTCGGTGCCGATGATGTGGTCCCAGCCCTGGCGGACGCCGGCCTCGATGGCCACCTTCACCTTGGCATTGCCGATCGTCTTCCGGCGATAGTCCTCACTCTGCTGTTCGAACAGCTCGAAGCAGGGCACCGAGACGACGCGGGTCGGGTGGCCGTGCTTCTCGAGCAGCTCGCGGGCGCCGAGGGCAACCTCCACCTCCGAGCCCGTGGCGAAGATCGTCACGGCGGCCTCGCCGTTTGCCGCGGCGAGCTCATAGGCGCCGGACGCGCTGAGGTTGTTCTCGCTGAACTCGGTGCGCACGGTCGGCAGGTTCTGGCGGGTCAGCGCCAGCGTCGAAGGCGTCTTTTCGGACTTCAACGCCAGCTGCCAGCATTCCGCAGTCTCAACGGCATCGGCCGGGCGGAACACGTTGTGGTTCGGAATGGCGCGAAGGGCTGCCAGATGCTCGACCGGCTGGTGGGTCGGGCCGTCCTCGCCGAGGCCGATCGAGTCATGCGTCATGACGAAGATCGAGCGGATGCCCATCAGCGAGGCAAGGCGCATCGACGGGCGGGCATAGTCGGAGAAGCAGAGGAAGGTGCCGCCATAGGCGATGAGGCCGCCATGCAGCGTCAGCCCGTTGATCGCCGCCGCCATGCCGTGCTCGCGGATGCCGTAGTGGACATAGCGCTGGCCATAGTCGTCCGACGTGATGTTCTTGGTCTGGCTGGTCTTGGTGTTGTTGGAGCCGGTGAGGTCAGCCGAGCCGCCGATGGTTTCGGGAACCGTGCCGTTGATCACTTCCAGCGCCATTTCCGAGGACTTGCGGGTGGCAACCTTCGGCTTGTCGACCGAGAGCTTCTTCTTGTATTCGCTGATCACGGCATCGAAATTGCCCGGCAGCTTGCCGGCGAGGCGGCGCTCGAATTCGCCCTTCAGCGTGGCGTCGGCCTTGGCGAGCCGGCCTTCCCAATCGGCGCGCGCCTTGGCGCCGGCCTTGCCGGCAGCGCGCCAGGCGTCGAGGATGTCGGCCGGCACCTCGAAGGGCGGCGACTCCCAATTGAAGAACTTGCGGGCACCGGCGATTTCCTCGGCGCCGAGCGGCGAGCCATGCGCCTTGTTGGTGCCGGCCTTGGTCGGGGCGCCGAAGCCGATGGTCGTCTTGCACGCGATCATGGTCGGCTTGTCGGAATGGCGCGCCGCCTCGATGGCGTAGGCGATCGCTTCCGGATCTGTGCCGTCGATATGGCTGGCGTTCCAGCCGCAGGCCCGGAAGCGGGCGACCTGGTCGGTGTTGTCGGCGAGCGAGACCGGGCCGTCGATCGAGATGTTGTTGTTGTCCCAGAAGACGATCAGCTTGTTGAGCTTGAGATGGCCGGCGAGCGTGATCGCTTCCTGGCTAACGCCTTCCATCAGGCAGCCGTCGCCGGCCAGCACATAGGTGTAGTGGTTGACGAGGTCGTTGCCGAAGGCGGCGTTCATGATGCGCTCGCCGAGCGCGAAGCCGACCGAGTTGGCAAGGCCCTGGCCGAGCGGACCCGTAGTGGTCTCGATGCCGGCGGCATGGCCGTATTCGGGATGGCCGGCGGTCCTCGATCCGACCTGCCGGAAATTCTTGATCTGGTCGATCGTCATGTCCTCGTAGCCGGTGAGGTAGAGGAGCGAATAGAGCAGCATCGAGCCGTGGCCGGCCGACAGGATGAAGCGGTCGCGGTCGGCCCAGTGCGGGGCCTTGGCGTCGAATTTCAGGAAGCGGGTGAACAGCACGGTGGCGATGTCGGCGCAGCCCATCGGCAGGCCGGGGTGGCCAGAATTCGCCTTCTCGACGGCGTCCATGGAAAGGAAACGGATCGCATTGGCCATCCGATCATGTTGTTCACGCGATGTCATGCTTCCTCCGGAAGTAGGGGTTGGAGCCTTGGGAGCGCCCTTGGGGAGAGCCCTTGGAAAGATGCCGCGACACATAGCAGGCGCGGCCTTTTAGTCAACAAATCGGTCGGCTTTTGCCGGGCTTGTGATGGAGTCGGGCGCGCTCCATTAGCGTTAGCGGGGGACAGTCACGAGAGCTTTATTGACGCGCGCTTCACCCGGCGCCTAATCTTTCCAGGATAACGCGTTCTGAACGCGAGCGATTCGGTGATGGGCAGGGCATAGGACGAAGGCCATGACCGGGGAAACGACCCTCAAGGAAGTCATCGCCAGGCTCGGCAAGGCCATGGAAGGGCTCGAAAATGCCGTCGCGGCGCGGCTCGAGCACGAGCGCGACTATTCCGAAGCCGAAGCCGAGGTGCAGCGCATGAACGCCGACCGCTCGCGGCTGGCGCAGGAGCTCGACAATTCCGAGGCTCGCGCCGAACGGCTCGAGGATGCCAACAAGGAAGTGTCGCGCCGGCTGGTGACCGCCATGGAAACCATCCGCGCGGTTCTCGACAGGTAGGCCAATGGCACAGGTCACGGTTTCCATCGATGGCAAGCAGTATCGGATGGCCTGCGACGAGGGCCAGGAGGAGCATCTGATCGACCTCGCTGAGCGCTTCGACCGCTATGTCATGCACTTGAAGGATTCCTTCGGCGAGATCGGAGACCAGCGGCTGACGGTGATGGCCGGCATCATGGTGATGGATGAGCTCTCGGAACTCACGAAGCGGGTCAAGGGCATGGAAAGCGAGGTGCTCACGCTGCGCAAGACGCGCGACGAGGCGCTGATCAAGGCCGACAAGAACGACAGCGTGCTGACCACGGCGCTCGCAGCGCTCGCGCAGCGCATGGAAGATCTGGCGGCGACGCTGGCGATAAAGAAGGCCTAAAAAGCGCCTCATTCAGCTGTCCAGCACCCGCTACAGAAATTCCTGCTGTCTTTTCCAGGAAAAGACGAAATTTTTCCGCTGCTTCCAGCAGGCCGGCAGAGACAAGCCTTTTGAACAGAACCGCCCGGCGGTATAGAAGGCTGAGCCGAGCCGGACGGGTTGGCCCGTGCCGGCGGCATGTCACAGGGTAAGGGAGCACGTCATGAGCCTTCGTATCAACGATATCGCGCCGGACTTCACCGCCGACACCACGCAGGGAACGATCAATTTCCACCAGTGGATCGGTGACGGCTGGGCGGTGCTTTTCAGCCATCCGAAAGACTTCACGCCGGTCTGCACAACCGAACTCGGCACGATGGCCGGACTGGAAGGCGAATTCAGGAAGCGCAACGTCAAGATCATCGGCATTTCGGTCGATCCGGTATCGAGCCACGAGAAGTGGCATGCCGACATCAAGACCGCGACCGGGCAAACGGTGAACTATCCGCTGATCGGCGACAAGGACCTCAAGGTCGCCAAGCTTTACGAGATGCTGCCGGCGAGCGCCGGCGACACTTCGGAAGGCCGTACGCCGGCCGATAACCAGACCGTGCGTTCGGTCTACGTCATCGGCCCGGACAAGAAGATCAAACTGGTGCTGACCTATCCGATGACCACGGGCCGCAACTTCGACGAGATCCTGCGCGTCATCGATTCCGTCCAGCTGACGGCCAAGCACCAGGTGGCGACGCCGGCGAACTGGAAGCAGGGCGAGGATGTCATCATCACCGCCGCCGTCTCCAACGAAGATGCGATCAAGCGCTTCGGCGCCTACGACGCGGTGCTGCCGTATCTGAGGAAGACCAAGCAGCCCTCGGCAAGCTGATATTCAGGTGATCCCGGCCTGCAAATGGCGGCTTCCTGCGCTTCCGGTGCTCACGTACTTTAAGTACGCTCCGCGCCGGTTCTCGGAAGCCACCATTTTCGGCTCGGGCTGACCTGAATCTCAGCCCGCAGAGCCGTCCACACAAGAAAGGCGGCGCCGGAGCGCCGCCTTTTCTTTTCGATATCGAGCTTTGGTTAAGCCGCCGGCTGCGCTTCGATGGTGCGCAGCGCCTGGCTCTGGCGCTTGGCGGCCGCCTTGACCGCGTCCTGCACCTTCTCGAAGGCGCGCACCTCGATCTGGCGCACGCGCTCGCGGCTGATGTCGAACTCGGCCGACAGCTCTTCCAGCGTCAGCGGCTCTTCGGCGAGGCGCCGCGCCTCGAAGATGCGCCGCTCGCGGTCGTTGAGCACCGACAGGGCGCCCGACAGCATGGCGCGCCGGCTTTCCAGCTCGTCCTGCTCGATCAGCATCTCTTCCTGGCTTTCGTGGTCGTCGACCAGCCAGTCCTGCCATTCGCCGGACTCGCCCTCGCTCGCCCTGATCGGGGCGTTGAGCGAAGCGTCGCCCGACAGGCGGCGGTTCATCGACACCACTTCGGCCTCGGAAACGTTGAGGCGGGTGGCGATCTCGGCGATCTGGTCGGGCTTCAGGTCGCCTTCGTCGAGCGCCTGGATTCTGCCCTTCACCTTGCGCAGGTTGAAGAACAGGCGCTTCTGGTTGGCGGTGGTGCCCATTTTGACCAGGCTCCACGAGCGCAGGATGTATTCCTGGATCGAGGCCTTGATCCACCACATGGCATAGGTGGCGAGCCGGAAGCCGCGCTCGGGTTCGAATTTCTTGACGGCCTGCATGAGGCCGACATTGCCTTCCGAAATCACCTCGCCGATCGGCAGGCCGTAGCCGCGATAGCCCATGGCGATCTTGGCGACGAGCCGCAAATGGCTGGTGACGAGCTTGTGCGCGGCGGAAGTGTCCTGATGCTCGGCATAACGCTTGGCGAGCATGTACTCTTCCTGCGGCTGAAGCATCGGAAAGCGACGGATTTCTTCCAGGTAACGGGCGAGACCGCCTTCACCGGAAACGATACTGGGTAGTGACTGGGCCATGATTAGCGCCCCCTCTCTATTGGAGTGATGCCCCCGTAACGCGGCGGGCATGTGACGCGAATGCCAATCGGCTCATCCGCGGCAGCTGGTGTATATAGGAACAAAACCAGAAAGGACAGGCATTTGTTCAACACAAAACAGTGTGTCACGCTTAAGTGAACAACGCCAGTCAGGTTTTTTGATGGCTGGTTTGAAGCGTCTTGATGGCGGTTCAGAGCTTGCGGAAGCCGCCGACGAGTTCCTCCATGTCCTGCGGCATCGGCGCCTCGAACCTCATCGTTAGATGGGTGGTCGGATGCCGGAATTCAAGAAGCCAGGCGTGAAGCGCCTGCCTCGAAAATGCATTGACCGCGCTTTTCAGCGGTTCCGGCAGCCGGTTGGCCTTGGTGCGGAAGGCCTGGCCATAGTCCGGATCGCCGATCACCGGATGGCCGATATGCGCCATATGGACCCTGATCTGGTGGGTGCGGCCGGTCTCCAGCCGGCATTCGACCAGGCTTGCATTGGCAAAAGCCTTCTGCCCTTCGCCAAAGCGTTCGACCACTGTGAAATGGGTGACGGCGTGGCGGGCGTCGTCGCGGTCTTCGGGAACGACGGCGCGCCGGACGCGATCGGCGGCGCGGCCAAGCGGGGCGTCGACGGTACCGGTCGGCCGCTGCGGGATGCCCCAGACCAGCGCCAGATAGGCGCGCTCGAGATCGCCGGTCAGGCCGTGGTCGGCAAAGGCTTCCGACAGCGCCTTGTGGGCGCGGTCGGTCTTGGCCACCACCATGACGCCGCTGGTTTCCTTGTCCAGCCGATGCACGATGCCCGGCCGCCTGACGCCGCCGATGCCGGAGAGGCTGTCGCCGCAGTGATGGATCAGCGCGTTGACCAACGTGCCGGTCCAGTTGCCGGCACCGGGATGGACGACCAGTCCGGCCGGCTTGTTGACGACGATCAACTCGTCGTCCTCGTAGAGGATGTCGAGCGGAATTTCCTCGCCCTGCGGTTCGGCCGGCTCGGGCGCGGGCATCACCACCGAGACGCGCTCGCCGGCCGCCATCTTGCGCTTGGCTTCCTCGACCGGCCTGCCGGCGATCGAGACCGCGCCCTGTTTGATCAGCGCCTGCACGCGGCTGCGCGAGATTTCGGGACCGAGCCTGGCGGCCAGCCACTGGTCGAGGCGCTGGCCGGCGGATTCCGCGCCGGCTTCCAGCACGACCGCTTCGCCGCCCGTCAATTCATCCCCTATCAATATCGGGGTGTCTTCGTTATGAGCGCTCATCGAAACCCGTTGCGGATTGTATAGCCATGGCCCGGCCTGTCGCCGAAGAAGATGAGGAAAAGCCGCTCGACCCTGCGGCCGAAAAGGTACGCAGGAAGCTCATCCGCTTCATGATCGTCAATCTCGGCCTTCTGTTCCTCGCCCTTATGGTGGTGATCGGCGCCCTTGTCTACAAAGCCCGCAATGCACCCGGCGCCGCATCGGCGCCCGCCGGCGATGTCCAGGCCCCGGCCGAGGCGCCGCTTGCCGGCGATATCGTGCTGCCGGTCGGCGCCAAGGTGGTCAGCCAGGCGCTGTCCGGCAACCGCCTGTCGATCGACACCGAGCTTGCCGACGGCAGCCGCGCCATCTTCGTCTACGACATTGCCGAGCGCCGCATGATCGGCCAGTTCGCGATCCGCAACAAATGAGTCCGCAACAACTGAGCGGTTTTGCCGACAAGCGCAGCATTGCGACCGTGGCGCTCGTCGTCAGGAATTACGACGAGGCGATTGCCTGGTATGTCGAGCGGCTGGGCTTCGTGCTGACCGACGATGTCGACCTCGGCGGCGGCAAGCGCTGGGTGACGGTCACGCCGGCACACAGGCAGGGCGCGCGGCTGGTCCTGGCTGAAGCTTCGGGCGACAGGCAGGCAAGCCGCATCGGCGACCAGACCGGCGGCCGGGTGTTTCTCTTCCTCGAGACAGACGACTTCGCCCGCGACCATCAGGCGATGCTTGGCAAGGGCGTGGAATTCCGCGAGGCGCCACGGCACGAGGCCTATGGCACGGTGGCGGTTTTTGCCGATCTCTACGGCAATCTGTGGGACCTGATCGAGCCGAAACGGCAGGGCTGACCCGGGCCGTCCAGCAAAGTCTGCGAACGGCCCGAAACCCCAGTTGCTTTTTCCCGGCCGTCATCTTATATCGCCGGTTCTTGAGCGCGCCCATCGTCTAGCGGTCAGGACACCGCCCTCTCACGGCGGTAACAGGGGTTCGATTCCCCTTGGGCGTACCAAGCTTTTCTCAGATTTTTGCGCCAGGTTATTTGACAGCCCGGGAAGCGGACCGAATCTCGTTCAGGTCTTTTTCATGGGACGCCCTCTCCAACAACCGCGACAGGTGCTGGAGGTGCATCGATTGGGCATCTTCGAGCAACTGTAGAAAGCTGGACGCCTTGCCTCGCGGCAACCGACGGCGCTTCAGTGCGGCGATGCGCGCACGCTGGGTCTTGATGTGCCGCTCGGCTTGTAGAAGGTGGCGTTCCGCCATTTGGATGTCGTCGGCCAGTGCCATGACCGTAAACGGTGGGGGCGGGCATGGGGTTCCGCTGCCCGTGCCGGCCCATGGAACATCGTGCGCAACAGAGCCTTGCGCATTCTCCTTGCGGTCGCCGATGAAGCGCTGGAGCAATTCCAGGAAAGGTGTGACACGGTTTTCCGTCCGGAATTGCGTCAAAACAAAGAGATAGAGCGATTCCGTGAAACGGTGAACCACTCTTTCGCGATGCCTTTGGGAAGTATCGCCGCTGCTGGCGCCGCGCCTCGGATTGAATTAGCATCCGTTAATCAAAGTTCCGGCCGCGATCCAGCAGGCTGTGCGGAACCAGGGAGCGAAGCCGTGCGGCGGTCTGCCGGGGGCCGAATTAAGGCGCCTGGACATCTCGTCCGGCGGGCAGGGGCAGCGCGGCTGGGAGGAGCCAAATGCAGAAATTACAGTCGCAAGGCGTCCATCACATCACGCTGGTCGGTGCCGATCGCCGGACCTCGATCGATTTCTGGGAAGGCGTGCTCGGCATGCCCTTCATCTTCGAGCAGCCCAATCTCGACAAGGCGAGCGAAAGCCACCTCTATTTCGACCCCGGCGACGGCCGGCTGATCACGGTCTTCACCGACGAGAGCCGCAGCCCGCTCAAGCGGCGGACGCCGACCGATATCGGCTGCGTCCACCACATCGCCTTCTCGGTGTCGCGGGTGACCTTCCTGCAGGCGGTCGCCCGGCTCGACGAACGCGGCATCAAGCACAGCGGCGTCAAGGATCGCGGCTTCATGGATTCGATCTATTTCGAGGATCCGCTGGGGCTCCTGATCGAGCTTGCCTCCTACCGCTTCGAGCCGCCGGCCGGCTTCGCTCACGCCGACGTGCTGATGGAGGCGCACAAGATCCGCGTCGCGCGCGGTGACTATGCAATCGCCGAGGTGCACCTCGCCGACGCCATCCAGGCGCTGGTCGAGCGGTCGCGCCAGACATTGTCCGAAAACCGGGCGGCGAAGAATCCGTACTGAACAGGTCAGAGGGAGGACCAAGATGGCAAAGGCAGCCACGAAAGGAACGAAGAAGGCCGCGGCCAAGCCGGCGGTGAAGGCAAAGGCAGCCAAGCCCTCGGGGAAGACCGCGCCCAAGGCGACGGCAAAGGCCGCGCCCAAAGCCAAGACGAGGCCAGCCAAGAAACCCACGGTCAAGCTCAGCATGCTGCGACCGAGCGTCAACAACATGACGGTCCGGGTGTTCACGCGCGCGGCCGGGCTCGATCATGCGGAGACCGACGCATGGGGCCAGACGCGCACGGCGGAATTCCTGGCGCGCAATCCGGCGCATCTGACGCCGATGATCGAGGACAAAGGCCTGCCGCGCGGCGTGCTGTGGGAAAGCTGCGCCATCATGCAGTATCTCGCCAACAAGCACGGGCTGGACAAATTCTATCCGAAGGCGCCGGCCAAGCGGGCGATGATCGACAGCGCCATGTTCTACCTTGTCGGCACGCTCTATCCCTATGTGGCTAGAGCCACCTATCCGGCGCTCGGCTTTCCGCAATATGCCGGCGAGGTCGGCCACAGCGATGCCCAACCTGAAAAGAAATCAGAGGCGCAGCAGGCGGCCGCGGCCGCGATCGCCGAGCCGCTCGAGGTCTTCCACAGTTTCTTCCGGGACGGCAAGCCGTTCATCGGCGGCAACAATCCTTCGATCGCCGACATCCGCCTGGCGGCGACGCTAGAATTCCTCGCCGTCATCGACTACGCGCTGCCCGGTTGGGCGAAGGACTATATGGCCGCGATCGAGAAGAAGCTCGGCAAAGCCTATGCGGAGCCGGCCAGCGACGTGCGCGGCTACATCGCCCACATGAAAGCGCAGGCCGGTGCATAGGATGCGGGCGGGGTTAGGAATTCGTTAACCTAAGCCCTGTCTACTGGTTCCAGTCCTCGCCGCGACCACGGATGTACTGGCGCGATGGCGAGGCGAAGGAAAGGTCGGCTCAGCGCCGGCCTTTTGCTTTTCCGGCGGTGGTCATGCCGGCATCGCGACGACATGATTTCGCGGCGCCAGCATGGCTGAAATCCTATTGTCTTCCTGCTTGTTGATCGTACCATGCCGTCAGGCGAACGGGCGAACGCGAGGAGAGACCAGCGATGAGAGGCATGGCAAGATTTCCGGCGATCGTCGGCGCGCTGATGACGCTGCCCCTTTCGGCGAATGCCGCGTCGCTCAACACCATGAATGAGGTCGGCGTTGCCCTGCAGGCCTGCTGGACTCCGCCCGCCAATTCCGAAAATTCCTCGGTCACCTTGAGCTTCAGCTTCAAGCGCGACGGCACGCTGATCGGCCCGCCCAAGGCAACGGCCATCAAGGTCAGCGGCGACGACAAGGCGCGTCAGGCCTATGTCGATGCGGCGACCGCCGCCTTGCGCAACTGCCTGCCGCTCAGCTTTTCGCCGGCGCTTGCGCAAGGCATTCCGGGAAAAGTCTTCACGCTTCAGTTCAATTCGCCAAAAGACAACGCCAAGGCAGTCAAGCAATAGACCACCGAACTGCGCAGAATTGCCTTTGCGCAGTTTCCAAACGTTATGCTCTTGTAGGGATTGCCCTACGCCGAGCCGCATTGCGCCCGCGCCGGGCATTCGCGTGCTTTCCCAGTTCCGGCATCTCGAAGACATAGTCGTTCCAGGCCGATTCCGGAATTTGTCCGGCGAGATAGCATTCCAGCAGCAGGTTTTGCTCAGGCGTCAGGTGCCTCGGCGCCCGCTCGTGATCCAGCCCAAGCGAATGGATCAGGTTCCTGGTCAGGCCAGAGACGGTGAAGTGAACAGTCATCCTCAGTCTCCCGTGCGTTGCGCCGATAACGTCAAATGACAGTCGGAAGTTTCATCAGCAGTTCGTGATCGCGGGACATCGCGATGACAGCCGATCGATGGGAGCGGAGCGCTGGCTGCACTTCGATTTCGAAAGCTTAGCCAACAAGGGGCCGGCGAAGCGCCGACCCATTGAAACCCGCAATCAGTCGCACACGACGCGATAGCGTTTGCCGGGTTCGCTGACATTGCGGCAGGCCAGCGCTTTCTCCGGGCCAGGAGATGTGTCCGGGGGCTGCATGCCCACCGGCGGGGTTGCCGGTGGCTTGCGATATCTGCGCGGCGCCGGTCTTGCCGGCTCGGGCGGCGCCGGGAAGACGCCGGCGGCCACCGGCGGCGCGACCACTTGCGCCTGCAGGGGAGGTCTGTCCCAGACCCGCCGCACGTCGAGCTGGCGCGGAATGATCACCGTGCCGTCGTCGCTGCGGGCGCAGCCGCCGGCGGCAAGCAGCGCCGGGCAGAGAACGAAAGGCAGAATTCGACCGAACATCAGCAATACCCCCGCCGATTTTATAGCCCGGCAGCGGCGCGTCCGCCAACGGACGGATTACCGCAGCAGGCATCGGACCAGCGTCCGACCAAAGCGCGTCGTGTCGAAACGGAGTCGAGCGACACGCTTAGGTTTCTATGCATGCCGGTTTCCCGAGCGGCTCGCCTTTGGACGACACGCGTTCAACGGCATCGGGTGTATCCGGTTCCGAATTGTTAGGGTTAGCGGATCGTTAATGCTTGTCGGGCACATTCCGCCGACGAACTTGCGAGGTTCGGCCTGGGGGCAGGAATGGCTGATACGGACGTGACGGTCGGTGCGGGCGACCCGCGCGATTTCGAAGGCGCGGTTGAGCAGGGGGAGGCGGGGGTCGCCGGCGCAGGCGATCAGCACGCGGCCGCGACCTCAGAGGCGCTCGCCAATCTTCGCCTGATGGTCGATTCGATGCCGATTGGTGTCATCGTCCTCGACGCCGACCTCCGGGCGGAGATCATCAACCGCGCCTTCTACGATTTCTGGAAGATCGATCCGCGCCGCGCTGCGGCCGGCTGCGGCTTCCGCGAGCTGATGGAGGCGAGTCGCGACGCCGATCCCTATGGCGCCGACGAGCCGGAATGGCAGCGCCACATCGCTCAGCGCGAGGCGGAGATCCGGGCAGGCGCCGCCGGCTCCAGGCAGTTGCCGCGCAATGACGGCCGCACGCTGATCGCCTCGCTGGCACCGCTTGCCGGGGGCAAGCGACTGATCTCCTATGTCGACATCACCGACATGAAGCGGCGCGAGACGGAGGCCGAGGATGCGCGCAAGAACCTTGCCGCCGTGCTGGAGTCGCTGCCGGCCGGCGTCATCATTTACGACCGCGACGACAAATTCGTCTTCGCCAACCGCAAGCTGCAGGATACGCTGCCGGCGCTGAAGCCGGCCTGGCAGCCAGGGCGTACATTGCGCGAGGCATTGGCGCTGGGTCGTTCCGTGGGCTATTTCCGGTCGAGCGGCGACGCGGAGATCGACAGCCTGTACGGCGCCGACACCGAGCGCTGGCTCGACGCCATGCTGAGGCGCTATCGCCTGCCAAATTCCTCCTACGAGCGCCTCCACCCCGATGGGCGGTGGTATCAGGTCTACGACATGCGCACCGACGACGGCACGTTCATCGGCGTGCGCGTCGACATTTCCGACATCAAGGCACGCGAGAAGGCGCTGCGCGATTCGATGCGCCAGATCGACCTCTACCGGCATGTCATGGACGAATTGCCGGTTGCGGCCTTCATCAAGGCCGAGGATCTCTCGATCGAGTTCGTCAACAAGGCCTGGTGCGCTCTGACCGGCATCGCCAAGGAAGACGTCGTCGGCAAGACGGACCGTCAGCTTTTCGGCGCCGAGGACGCCGAAAGCTACAGCCACGACGACATCGAGGTCGTCGCCACCGGCAAGGGGCGCGAGATCGAGGAACCCGTCACCCATCGCGACGGCACGGTGCGGCAGCTGATGACGCGCAAGAGCCGCCTCGTCGCGACCGATGGATCGGTGCACCTGGTCGGCTCCAGCACCGACATCACCGACGTCAAGGCGCGCGAACGGGCGCTCAAGGAGAGCATGCGCGAGAACGAGGTCTTTCGCAGCCTGATCGACAACGTGCCGGTGTCGATCTACGCCAAGCGCTCGGATCTGAGGCAATTCTACGTCAACAAGGGCTGGTGCGATCTCACCGGCTTCAGCAAGGAACAGGCGATCGGCAAGACCGACGTCGAGATATTCGGCGCCGACGGCGAAGCCTTCGTGGCCGGCGACCTGGCGGTGCTGCGCACCGGCGAGACGCAGGAGATCGAGGAGAAGGTGACGCTGCCCGACGGCAGCGTGCGCCACCAGTTCGCGCGCAAGGGCGCGATGATCGCATCCGACGGCTCGCTCTACCTGATAGGGTCGACCACCGACATAACGGAACTGAAGCAGCGCGAGGCCGAGCTCCGCGAAGCGCGCCAGCGCGCCGTGCTCGCCGACCGCGCAAAGTCGGAATTCCTCGCCAATATGAGCCATGAGATCCGCACGCCGATGAACGGCGTGCTCGGCATGGCAGAGCTGCTCGCCAAGTCGGACCTCGATCCGAAGCAGAAGACGTTCACCGACATCATCGTCAAATCCGGCAACGCGCTGCTCACCATCATCAACGACATCCTCGACTTCTCCAAGATCGATGCCGGGCAGCTCGTGCTCGACCCGGCCCCCTTCAATCTCGCCGAGGCGATCGAGGATGTGGCGACGCTGGTTTCGACGCGCGCCAAGGAGAAGGACCTCGAGCTCATCGTCCGCGTCCAGCCAGGGCTCGACGGCCAGTTCGTCGGCGATGTCGGCCGCCTCCGGCAGATCGTCACCAACCTGCTCGGCAATGCGGTGAAATTCACCGATGAGGGCCACGTGCTGGTCGACGTCACCGGCGAGCGGGTTCCGGCCGGCACCAGGCTCACCATCTCGATCACCGATACCGGCATCGGCATTCCCGAAGACAAGCTGAAGCTGGTGTTCGAGAAGTTCAGCCAGGTCGACACCTCCTCGACAAGACGGCACGAAGGCACCGGCCTCGGCCTCGCCATCACCTCGCGGCTGGTCGAGCTGATGGGCGGCGAGATCGGCGTCGACAGCGCCGAGGGCAAGGGCTCCACCTTCTGGTTCACCGTCACGCTGCCGCGGGCCGAGCAGGCCGGCCAGCGCATCATGCCGGTCGACGTCACCGGCGCGCGCGTGCTGATCGTCGACGACAATGCCGTCAACCGCTCGATCCTTAGCGAGCAGATGGCCTCGTGGACCTTCGATTCCTGCGCGGCCGAAAGCGGCGCCGAGGGGCTGAAGGTGCTGATTGCGGCCGCCGCCTATGGCGTGCCGGTCGATTGCGTCGTGCTCGACTACCAGATGCCTGGCATGACCGGCGCCGAAATGGCGCGCATCGTGCGCAACACCGCCGGTCTCGCGCACACGCCGATCATCATGCTGACATCGGTCGACCAGTCGCTCGCCAGTGCGACCTACCGCGATCTCGGCATCGACGCGCAATTGATCAAGCCGGCGCGCTCCTCCATCCTGCTGGAGACGCTGGTCGCCACCATCCAGCGCCATCGCCACAGCACGGCGGCCGTTCATCCGCCCCTGGCCGGCGGCGCCGGGGCAGGGCATCGCGCGCCGCAAGCGTCAGCGGCACAGGCATCGGCGTCGGAGCGCGTCCTGCTGCAGCCGCCGCCGGCGCGGACCCGGCCGCGCCCGGCCGGCGCCGAGCCGGGGCTCGACATCCTCGTTGCCGAGGACAATGAGGTGAACCAGCTGGTGTTCACGCAGATCCTCGGCGAGACCGGCTATCATTTCGAGATCGTCGGCAACGGCCGCAAGGCGCTCGACGCCTTCGGCAAGCTCAATCCGCGCATGATCCTGATGGATGTGTCGATGCCGGAGATGAGCGGGCTGGAGGCGACGGCCGCGATCCGCCAGATCGAAGCGGAGACGGGGACGCATGTGCCCATCGTCGGCGTCACCGCGCACGCGCTGAAAGGCGATCGCGAACGCTGCCTGGAGGCCGGCATGGACGATTACCTGCCGAAGCCGATCAGCCCGAAGGCGCTGCTCGAGAAGCTCGAAAGATGGCTGGGCACGGACGCAAACGCCAAACGCAGCGCCGGCTAAGAGCCTCTTCGCCTCCGGCAGCCCGCCGGCGGCCGCCTTCCATGGCGCCTCAGCGGGTCTGACGCAGGCGTATGGTGTGATCGCACCATACCAAAGCGAAGGCCAAGCCGAGACAATAGCCACGTCGATTCCGCCCTTCGGTTACGGGCGGGAGCAGCGACCGCCGGCAAGGAACAGCGTCGACTCTACCCCAACGGACCTGTTTTCGGCGATGGCTAGGCCATGATCCGCTCTGGCATTCGGCAACGCGCTCTCGTCCGGATTTTATTTCCCGGCGGCCGAGATCTCGGCCGCCGGGACAATCGTTGGTTCAAAAGTCAGACAAGTCACTGATTCCCGCGGCAAACTCCGGCTGGTCCGAAAGGGCGGCCGCGGCGCCCTCCAGACATCCTCGTCCTGACGTTACCGGGCTGACACGAAACTGTCATGAGACTGTAATAATCGGACGCTATTGCCCACACCGGGCGCCGGCAGATGACGGTGCCGAGAGACCATATTCCGAACAGGAGCAGGCCACATGAGACATTTCATCCGCTCGGCGGCCGTTGCGATTGCAATGGCTACGGCGTCCACGCTCACCCTGTCCGCCGCTTGGGCCGCGGACATCTCAGGTGCGGGCGCAACCTTCCCCTATCCGATCTACGCAAAGTGGGCCGACGCCTATAAGAAGGAGACCGGCACCGGTCTCAACTACCAGTCGATCGGCTCCGGCGGCGGCATCAAGCAGATCAAGGCCAAGACCGTCACCTTCGGCGCTTCCGACGCGCCGCTGAAGGGCGATGAACTCGACTCCACCGGGCTGGCGCAGTTCCCGATGGTGATGGGCGGCATCGTTCCGGTCGTCAACCTGGAAGGCATCAAGCCGGGCGAGCTCGTGCTCGACGGTCCGACGCTGGCCGACATCTTCATCGGCAAGATCACCAACTGGAACGACGCGGCGATCAAGAAGCTCAACCCCAAGATCAAGCTGCCCGACCAGGCGATCGCGGTCGTCCATCGTTCGGACGGCTCAGGCACCACGTTCAACTTCAGCTACTATCTGGGTGACGTCAGCGCCGACTGGAAGTCGAAGGTCGGCGTCGACAAGGCGCTCGAGTGGCCGGTGGGCATCGGCGCCAAGGGCAACGAAGGCGTCGCCAACAACGTCTCGCAGACCGGCGGCGCGATCGGCTATGTCGAATACGCCTATGCCAAGCAGAACAAGCTCACCTATGCCGACATGGTGAACAAGGACGGCAAGAAGGTCGCGCCGACCGCCAAGGCGTTCTCGGCCGCCGCGGCCAATGCCGACTGGAACTCGCAGCCGGGCTACGGCGTCATCCTCGCCAACCAGGCTGGCGCCGAATCCTGGCCGATGACGTCGGCCACCTGGATCCTCGTCTACAAGAAGCCCGACGACGCGACGGCCACGGCCGAAGCGCTCAAGTTCTTCGCCTGGTCCTATGCCAAGGGCGACAAGATGGCCGCCGAGCTCGACTACGTTCCGATGCCCGACAAGGTCGTGAAGAGCGTCGAGGAAATGTGGGGCAAGGACATCGTCGACAAGGACGGCAAGCCTCTCTTTTCGGGAATGTAATCTTTCTGCATGAGGAGGGCGCTTTCGGCGCCCTCCTGTCTCTCTTTCGAATGCGAGGGCCTCGATGACAGCCGTTTCCGAAGCCGTGACATCGTCTGCCCTGCGGGCCAGAGAAGCGACCGTGCGCCGCTTCGCCTTCACCGACATGGTCTTTCGGGCGGCGACGCGCGCTTCCGCCATCCTCGTGCTGGTTCTCCTGGGCGGCGTCGCCATCTCGCTGGTCGCCGGCTCGTGGGAGGCGCTGTCGAAGTTCGGCCTCAACTTCCTGACCACCGAGGCCTGGAACCCGGTCACCGAGAATTTCGGCGCGCTCGCGCCCATCTACGGCACGGTGGTCACCTCGGCTATCGCCATCATCATCGCCGTGCCGATCGGCATCGGCATCGCCGTGTTCCTGACCGAGCTCTGCCCGCGCCCGCTCCGGCGCCCGATCGGCATTGCGGTCGAGCTGCTCGCCGGCATTCCCTCGATCATCTACGGCATCTGGGGCCTGTTCGTCTTCGCGCCGTTCCTGCAGACGACCATCCAGCCCTTCATCATCAACATCTTCCACAGCGTACCGGGCCTCAACAGCCTGTTCGCCGGTCCGCCCTACGGCATCGGCCTGCTGACCTCGTCGCTGATCCTCGCGATCATGGTGCTGCCCTTCATCACCTCGATCACCAAGGACGTTTTCGACACGGTGCCGGCGGTGCTGAAGGAATCGGCCTACGGCATCGGCTGCACGACCTGGGAGGTGACCCGGCGCGTGGTCATCCCCTATACCCGCGTCGGCATCATGGGCGGCGTCATGCTCGGCCTCGGCCGCGCGCTCGGCGAGACGATGGCCGTCACCTTCGTCATCGGCAACGCGCATCGCATCAGCGCCTCGCTGTTTGCGCCGGGCACGACGATCTCGGCGACCATCGCCAACGAATTCACCGAGGCCGACGGCGCGCTTTACACCTCCTCGCTGGTGGCGCTCGGCCTGATCCTCTTCATAATCACCTTCATCATCCTAGCCATCGCACGCTACATGCTGTTGCGCATCGATAGCCGCACGGGAGCCTGACCGATGTCGACCGCCGCATCGCTCCACCAAAGCCGCAAGCGCAAGAATGCCGTGATGATGGCGCTTTGCGTCATCGCGGCGGGCATCGGCCTCGCCTGGCTGGCGCTGATCCTCGGCGCGCTGATCTACAAGGGTCTCTCCGGCGTCTCCTTGTCGGTGTTCACGCAAATGACGCCGCCGCCCGGCGACGCCGGCGGCCTGCTCAACGCCATCTACGGCAGCATCATCATGACGATCATCGGCATCGTCGTCGGCACGCCGATCGGCGTGCTCGCCGGAACCTACATGGCCGAGTACGGGCGCTTCTCGCGTCTGACCACAGTGGTGCGCTTCATCAACGACATCCTGTTGTCGGCGCCGTCGATCATCGTCGGCCTGTTCGTCTACGAGCTGATGGTGCGGCCAATGGGCCACTTCTCGGCGATCGCCGGCGCGGTGGCGCTGTCGATCCTGGTGATCCCGGTCGTCGTGCGCACCACCGAGGACATGCTCAACCTAGTGCCCAACGCGCTGCGCGAGGCCGGCACCGCCATCGGCGCGCCGCGCTGGGTGGTGATCCGCTCCGTCGCCTATCGCGCAGCGCTTTCCGGCATCGTCACCGGCATCTTGCTGGCGATCGCCCGCATTTCCGGCGAGACGGCGCCGCTGCTTTTCACCGCGCTCAACAACCAGTTCTGGTCGAGCAATCTCAACGCGCCGATGGCCAGCCTGCCTGTGACCATCTTCCAGTTCGCCCTAAGTCCCTATGAGGAATGGCAGCAACTGGCCTGGACGGGCGCACTGATAATCACCCTGACAGTTCTCGGGCTGAGCATCTTCGCCCGCAGCCTTACCGGACGCAGAGAGGACAGATGAAACCGATGTTGTCCACCGACCTGAACGTAACCGACACGGCCGTCGAGAAGGCCAAGATCGAGGTCAAGAACCTCAACTTCTACTATGGCCAGTCGAAGGCGCTGAAGGACATCAACCTGTCGCTGCCCGAGCGCAGCGTCACCGCCTTCATCGGGCCGTCGGGCTGCGGGAAGTCGACGCTGCTGCGCGTGCTGAACCGCATCTACGAGCTCTATCCGAAGCAGAGCGCCGAGGGCCAGGTGCTGCTCGATGGCAAGAACATCCTCGACCGTTCGCAGGACCTCAACCTGCTCAGGACCAAGATTGGCATGGTGTTCCAGAAGCCGACACCGTTCCCGATGTCGATCTACGAGAACATCGCCTTCGGCGTGAGGCTCTATGAGAAGATCAGCAAGGCCGAGATGGACAACCGCGTCGAGCAGGCGCTGAAGCGCGCCGCGCTCTGGAACGAGGTCAAGGACAAGCTCAACGCCAGCGGCCAGAGCCTTTCCGGCGGCCAGCAGCAGCGGCTGTGCATCGCCCGCACCGTGGCGGTGAAGCCGGAGGTCATCCTGCTCGACGAGCCGGCCTCGGCGCTCGATCCGCTGTCGACCGCCAAGATCGAGGAGCTGATCGACGAATTGCAGGCCGACTACACGATCGTGATCGTCACCCACAACATGCAGCAGGCGGCGCGCGTGTCGCGGCAGACGGCGTTCATGTATCTCGGCGAGCTGGTCGAGTTCGACCGCACCGAGAAGATCTTCACCTCGCCTCGCGAGAAGCGCACGCAGGACTATATCACCGGCCGCTTCGGCTGAGTTCATACGAGGACATCCATCATGGCCGAACATACCGTCGCTTCCTTCGACGAGGATTTGAGGCAGATCAGCCATCTCATCCGTGACATGGGCGATCTTGCCGGCTCCATGGTCGGCGCGTCGACCAAGGCTCTGCTCAATTCCGACAACGCGCTGGCGCAGCGCGTGGTCTCCGACGACGCCATCATGGACGCAAGGCAGCGCGAGCTCGACGACCGCGCCATCACGCTGATCGCCAAGCGCCAGCCGATGGCCGACGACCTGCGCAACGTGGTCGGCGCGATCCGCATGGCCGGCGACCTCGAGCGCATCGGCGATCTCGCCAAGAATATCGCCAAGCGCGTCGGCTCCGTCGGCGTCAGCACCGCGCCGCGCGACCTTTCGCACTCCATCGATTCGATGGCGCAGATGGTGCTGATCCAGGTCCAGGGTGTGATCGAGGAGTACACGGCCGGCGACGGCACGGCGCTTGCCAAACTCAGGAACGACGACGAGCGCATCGACGTGAAATACACCTCGGTGTTCCGCGAGCTCCTGACCTACATGATGGAGGATCCGCGCAACATCACGGCTTGCACGCATCTGTTGTTCTGCGCCAAGAATCTGGAGCGCATCGGCGACCATGTCACCAACATCGCTGAGAACGCCTACTATGTGCTGACCGGCACCCAATTGCCCGCGAACCGTCCGAAGCAGGACGAGACGGCGATGTCGGCGCCGGCGGCCTGACAACGAGGGTACCTGCCAAATGATCGCCCCACGCATCATGGTGGTGGAGGACGAGGAGCCGCTGGGGGTGCTGCTCCGCTACAACCTCGAATCCGAAGGCTATCAGGTCGAGGTGGTGACCCGCGGCGACGAGGCCGAAATCCGCCTGCAGGAGAACGTGCCCGACCTCCTGGTGCTCGACTGGATGGTGCCGGCGGTTTCCGGCATCGAGCTCTGCCGCCGTCTCAGGATGCGGCCCGAAACCGAGCGGCTGCCGATCATCATGCTGACCGCGCGCGGCGAGGAAAGCGACAGGGTGCGCGGCCTCTCGACGGGCGCCGATGACTATCTGGTCAAGCCGTTCTCGACGCCGGAATTCATGGCACGCGTCAAGGCGCTGCTGCGCCGCGCCAAGCCGGAAGTGCTTTCCAGCGTGCTCAAGGTCGGCGACATCGTGCTCGACCGCGAATCGCACCGCGTCTATCGCAAGAAGAGCGAGATCAGGCTCGGCCCGACCGAGTTCCGGCTGCTCGAATTCATGATGCGGCATCCCGGCCGGGTGTTCTCGCGCAGCCAGCTGCTCGACAATGTCTGGGGCGAGACGATCTATATCGACGAGCGCACGGTGGACGTGCATGTCGGCCGCCTGCGCAAGGCGGTCAACAACGGCCGCATGCCCGACGTCATCCGCACCATCCGTGGTGCGGGCTACGCAATCAGGGAAGACTAGGTCCTCGGCGCGGAAGCGCTGATGGTTCGGTGCCTCCGACATTGGATCGCATGCGTTGGCGATTAGCCGAGACGCTGATGGTTCGTCATCCACGGGCGGAGCAAGGAGCGCAGCGACGCAGCGCAGACCCGAGGATCCATTCCGTGGCTTCGACGCGCCGCGGCGGTCCAGAATTCTGCACCGCTACACTCTACGATCGAGGTAAAGGCATGGATTCCAGGGTCTCCGCGACGGAGCTTCGCTCCTGCTGCGCCCTGGAATGACGAGGCTGCAGGGCGTTCGCCAATCTCTGGCGTCTGGCGGGACACTTCAAAGCTGCTGATCAAGCAACGTTCTTTCCCGCTGAACCCGCCCTCACTTGGCCTCCCGGTGCGAAGATCTCCTGGTCGACGAAGGTCAGCGCGCGCATGGCGCAGCCTTCGCGGATGAGCGGCAGCTCGTTCGGCTCGGTGTCGAAGGAGATCGACTTTGAGTGCTGACCGCCGGCGGTCTGGGCGATCGCCTCGCGCAGCGCCGGCTCGATCAGGTCGAAGGCCGCGGCGCTGACGCCGACCATGGCGACCGGCGCCGGGTCGATCAGCGCGAACAGGCTGCCGAGGCCGAAACCCAGCGCTTCGCCGGCCCGACGGTAGGCCTCTCGCTCCGGGCCCTGCTTCTCGCGCGCCTTTGCGGCAAGGGCCCGCATATCGGCGTCGCCGACATCGACCGGCTCGGCGTCCTCGCTCATCTTCATGGCGCTGCGCCAGATGGCGTAGTTGCCGGCATAGGCCTCGACGCAGCCGCGGCGTCCGCAGCGGCAGAGCGCGCCGCCAGGACGGTGGATCATATGGCCGAACTCGCCGCCGGAAGAATGCGTGCCGGTGAACAGCTCGCCCTTCAGCACCAGGCCCATGCCGATGCCATGCGAGAGCAGGATGGCGATGAAGTTGTCGCGATAGCGGTCGGGGTCGCGCCATTGCAGCGCCACCGCCATCATGTTGCAGTCGTTCTCCATGGTGGCCGGAATGCCGAATTCCTTTTCCAGGATGTCGGCGAAGGGAATGTCGGTCAGCGGCGTGATCGGCGACCACAGCATGGCACGGGCGTGAGAATCGGTAATGCCCTGGATGCCCATGGCGATGCGGGCGACGCTGCCGACATCGAGGTCGGGATCCTCCAGCCGGCGCCGTACGATCGCTATGCATTCGCCGATCAGCTCGTCGCGCGGGATGGTCAGCGTATCGAGGCGCCGCTGCTCCTCGGCGATTACCTGGCCGGCATAGTCGATGACGGCGACAGAGAGGAAATTGAGCGACAGCACCACCGTCACCACCGCAGCCGCCTCTGGATTGAGGGCGAGGCCGACCTGCGGCCGGCCGCGCTTCAACGAGGCGGTCTCGCTCGGCTTGCTCTCGGTCAGGATGCCTTCCTGGATCAGGTCCGAGGAGATCGCCGAAATGGTCGAGTGGCTGAGCCCGGTGGTCGCGGCGATTTCCGTCCGCGACGGCTGGCCGGCCCGGCGCACGGCCGAGAGCACCATGGCGCGATTGCGCCGGCGCAGGTCGTCGTGGCGGATCCCGACCGACATTTTTGTCTCCTCCCGGTCAGCGCGGCCTCTTGATATTGCATGGGCCGTCGGTGACGCACCAGATCGGTCCAGTCCTCGATACGACGCCGGACCGCGCTGGCTTGCCTCTTTTGATTCCGTGCGGAAAAACATCGCGCGCTTCCTCCCGGAATTCCGGAATAGTGGCAGAAGCCGGTGGGGCTGTCATTATTTATTGCGGGCCTCGAAAAAAAGTTCGAGACACCTCAGAACCATCAGAAACGCAGTTGACAGCGCCTCGGCATTCGATCAGTATTTTTTCGAGGCTCGAAAAAAAGCCTCTGTACCGGCCTTCAGGCCAGTCTGGGTCGCGCCGCGAGGGGCGCAGGGAGGATGTCATGAAGAAATTCGCAGCCGCCATTCTGGCGGGTGTCGCCATGTCGTTGACGCTTGCGTCGGTCGCAGAGGCGAAGGACAAGGTGATCGGCGTATCGTGGTCGAATTTCCAGGAAGAGCGCTGGAAGACCGACGAAGCGGCGATGAAGAAAGCCATCGAGGCCGCCGGCGACAAGTATATCTCCGCCGACGCGCAGTCCAATCCGGGCAAGCAGCTGACCGATGTCGAAAGCCTGATCTCGCAGGGCGCCAACGCCCTCATCATCCTGGCGCAGGACGCCTCGGCGATCGGGCCGGCGGTGCAGAAGGCGCTCGACGAGGGCATTCCGGTGGTCGGCTATGACCGCCTGATCGAGAACAAGGACGTTTTCTACCTGACCTTCGACAACAAGGAAGTCGGCCGCATGCAGGCTCGCGAGGTGTTCAAGGCCAAGCCCGAAGGCAACTACGTCTTCATCAAGGGCTCGGGCGCCGATCCGAACGCCGATTTCCTGTTCTCGGGCTCGATGGAAGTGCTGAAGGCGGCCATCGACAGCGGCAAGGTCAAGAATGTCGGCGAAGCCTATACGGACGGCTGGCTGCCTGCCAATGCGCAGAAGAACATGGAGCAGTTCCTGACCGCCAACGACAACAAGGTCGACGCGGTCGTGGCGGCCAATGACGGAACCGCCGGCGGCGTCGTGGCGGCGCTGACGGCGCAGGGGCTTGCCGGCACTGTTCCGGTCTCGGGCCAGGACGGCGACCACGCGGCGCTCAACCGCATCGCGCTCGGCACGCAGACCGTGTCGGTGTGGAAGGACGCGCGCGAGCTCGGCAAGAACGCCGCCGAGATCGCCTCGCAGCTCGCCGGCGGCAAGAAGATGGCCGACATAGCCGGCGCCAAGGACTTCACCACGCCCGGCGGCAACACCGTCAAGTCCCTGTTCCTGACCCCGGTCGCGATCACCAAGGACAATCTCAACGTCGTCATCGACGCCGGCTGGATCAAGAAGGACGAAGTCTGCGCCGGCGTCGCCGCCGGCAGCGTCGCGGTCTGCAACTAAGCTGGCCGTCAGGTTGAAAATGCAGCGCCGCGGCCCAAAGCCGCGGCGTTTCTCCAGAGGCTTTCGGCTGCACAGAACCGGGAAGGCCATTGGGGCAGTCCGGCAGATCGCCGAACTGCTGCAACTGTTTGTTTTCGACGCAATTCCAGAGGCAAAACCGTGACGCACTTTTCCTGGAATTGTTTTAGCATCGTGGTCCGGCGATCCAGACGGCAAGCCGGTGGGAGGAGATCATGACCGATACGACCTCTGATGCCGCCGCCAACCCGGCCGCGGATCGCGCGCGTGCATCCGAACTCAGCACCGTCGGGCGCTTTCTCAAGGCGACGGAGCTCGACACGCGCATGCTCGGCATGGTCGGCGCGCTGCTGATCATCTGGATCGGCCTGCACGTCATTTCCAGCCTGCGGCTCGGGGTCAATCCGCTCGATTTCGACAGCCGGACGTTTCTGACGCCGCGCAATCTTTGGAACCTGTCGGTGCAGACCTCGGCGGTGGCCATCATGGCTTCCGGCATGGTGCTGGTCATCGTCATGCGCAACATCGACCTCTCCGTCGGCTCGGCCGAGGGGCTGATAGGCATGGTCATGGGCTTTGCCCAGGTGCATTTCCTGGTGCGGATGGTCGGGCTCCAGCTCGGCAATCCGTGGATCTGGGTATTGGCACTGGCCATCGGGCTGGCGCTCGGCCTGCTCATCGGAGCCTTCCAGGGCTTCGTCATCGCTTATCTCGAAGTGCCGGCCTTCATCGTCACGCTGGGCGGGCTCCTGGTATGGCGTGGTGCCGCCTGGTGGGTCACCAGCGGCCAGACGGTGGCGCCGCTCGACGCCACCTACCAGCTCATGGGCGGTGGCCCCGCGGGCTCGATCGGCGCCAGGTGGAGCTGGGTCGTCGGCGTCGTCGCCTGCCTGGCGGTGGTGTTCATGCTGTTCCATGGCCGGGTGCAGCGCAAGCGCTTCCGCTTCCCGCTCCGGCCGATATGGGCCGAGACTTTGCTCGGCGCGGTCACCTGCGCGATCATCATGGGCGCGGTGTGGCTCGCCAATTCCTATCCCTGGCCGGTCGGCATCGTGAACCGCTATGCCGCCGCCAACAACATCACCGTTCCCGAAGGCGGCCTGTTCATCGCCCACGGCATCGCCATTCCGGTGCTGATGGCGGTCGCGGTCGGCCTGATCATGACCTTCATCACCAAGCGCACCCGCTTCGGGCGCTATGTCTTTGCCATCGGCGGCAATCCGGAAGCGGCCAACCTTGCCGGCATCAACACGCGCTGGATCACCATGAAGGTGTTCATGATCATGGGCGTGCTGGCGACGATCGCGGCGGCGATCTCGTCGGCGAGGCAGAATTCATCGACCAATGCGCTGGGCACCCTGGACGAGTTGCTGGTCATCGCCGCGGCGGTGATCGGCGGCACCTCGCTCGCCGGCGGTTCGGGTACCGTTCTCGGCGCCATGCTCGGCGCGCTTTTGATGCAGTCGCTGCAGTCCGGCATGGTGCTGCTCGGCGTCGACTCGCCGCTGCAAAGCATCGTCGTCGGCGCCGTGCTGGTCGTCGCGGTCTGGCTCGACACCATCTACCGCAAGCGGGTCTGAGCAAGGCTGAGCAGGGAGGAGTAAGACATGACCGAGAAAACCGCTCCCACGGGCGCTCCGCTGGTCGACATGCGCAACATCTCGATCGCCTTCGGCGGCATCCGCGCCGTCGACGACGCGTCCATCGATCTGTTTCCCGGCGAAGTGGTGGCGCTGCTCGGCCACAACGGCGCCGGCAAGTCGACGCTGATCAAGATCCTGTCCGGCGCCTACAAGCGCGATGCCGGGCAGATCTTCGTCAACGGCGAGGAGGCATCGATCTCCAATCCGCGCGACGCCAAGAAATACGGCATCGAGACGATCTACCAGACGCTGGCGCTGGCCGACAATGTCGACGCCGCCGCCAATCTTTTCCTCGGCCGCGAACTGATGACCGCCTGGGGCACGCTCGACGACGTCGCGATGGAAGCAGAGGCGCGCAAGGTGATGGGCCGGCTCAATCCGCGCTTCCAGCGCTTCAAGGAGCCGGTGATCAAACTGTCGGGCGGGCAAAGGCAGTCGGTGGCGATCGCCCGCGCGATCCTGTTCAACGCCCGCATCCTGATCATGGACGAACCGACGGCAGCGCTCGGTCCGCAGGAGACGGCCCAGGTCGGCGAACTGGTGCGGCAGCTCAAGGCTGACGGCATCGGCATCTTCCTGATCAGCCACGACATCCATGACGTGTTCGAGCTGGCCGACAGGGTCTGCGTGATGAAGAACGGCCAGGTCGTCGGAACGGCCCGCACCGGCGACGTCACCCAGGACGAGGTGCTCGGCATGATCATCTTGGGCAAGTGCCCGCCAGGCGCCATTCCGGGCCCGGGGGCATTGAAGATCGCGGCTTGAGATAATCGTTAGCCGGCTTATTATAGCTGATCGACATGCCAGCCGCACGACGGCCTGGCGTCGCCATTGTATTCGTCCGGGGACTTGCCCATAAAGGTGGTCAACCATCGATGGGCTGCACCTTGCGTTGAAAAAGCTGTTTCCGATCGTCGCATTCATCGCCGTCGCGCTGATCAGCCTGACGATGGCGGGGTTCGCCTATTTCGCGACCCAGGAGGCGGCGCGCATCAAGTTCGAGGGAACGG
Source organism: Mesorhizobium sp. ORS 3324 (assembly GCA_000824825.2). Classification (GTDB taxonomy): domain Bacteria; phylum Pseudomonadota; class Alphaproteobacteria; order Rhizobiales; family Rhizobiaceae; genus Mesorhizobium. The sequence goes on along the minus strand of LM655175.1, from coordinate 160,417 downwards.
CCGACGATGCGCTCAACCGCATCGAGAGCCGCATCGACCTGCATCTGTCGCTGCTGCGCTCGACGCGGGCGCTGTTCGACGCCCGCAACGGCGATATCACGCGCGGCGAGTTCAAAGCCTTCTTCACCGCGCTCGACATCAACGACAACTTCGCCGGCCTGCGCGGCATCGGGTTCCTCAGGCTGGCCAAGACCGGCGACGAGGCCGCGGTCGAACGCGACATCCTGCACGATCACGGTTCGCCCCATCCGATCTATCCGGCCACGACGCAGCAGCTGTGGCGCACGCCTATCGTGCTTTTCGAGCCGCTCGACACGTCCAATCAGTCGATCATCGGCTACGACATGTTCAGCGAGCCGGCTCGGAGGGCGGCGATCGAGAAGGCGATGGCGGACGACCAGCAGCATGCGAGCGGCCTTGTCCAGCTAGGCCAGGGCACCGGCGCGGCCCAGACCTACCCTGGATTCCTGGTCTTCGTGCGGCTGAACGTGGAAACGGCCCCGGACGTCATCAATGCGAGCCGCTCCTCGACCGCGGGCTTTCTCTATGCCGCCTTCCGCGCACACGATCTGTTCCAGGTGGCGCTCAGCAAGGCGCCGCTGCTGCCGGTCAACATCGAGGTCTATGACGGCAAGCCGAATGCCGACAATCTGCTGTTCCGTTCGGAAGCTCCGCCGGCCGAATCCCTGGGTGCGAAGCTTGTGGCGCGCCGGGATATCGTCGTGGCCGGCCGACCCTGGACCGTGCTGTTCCGGCCGACGAGCGCCTTTTCGCTGCCGTCCTCGCGCGCCATTCCGGTGATGCTCGGGCTGTTCGGCCTGCTGCTTGCCGGGGCGATCGCCCTGGTGGCCCGCTACCAGGAGCGTGCCTATGAGGCGAAGTCGCTGCTGCATGAGGCGACGGAGAAAAGCCTGCTCGAGAAGGACCTGATCCTGCAGGAGATGAAGCACCGCATCAAGAATTCCATCACCAGGGTGCTGGCGATCGCGCGGCAGACCGCCTCGCATGCCACCGACGTGAAGGAGTTCTCGGCATCGTTCTCCGCGCGGCTGCAGGCGATGGCGGCTTCACAGGACATGTTAACACGCTCGCGCTGGCAAAAGGCCGATCTTGGCGATCTCCTGCGCATCGAGCTTGGGCAGGTGTTCGGCAAGGAACTTCCTGACGGCATATTGTCTGGGCCGGAGGTGCTGCTCGACGAGACGACGACGCAGGCGCTCGGCCTGACCTTCCACGAGCTTGCCACCAATGCGCTGAAATATGGCGAAGCCGGCAGCTCCGTTGGCGCCTTGAAAGTCGACTGGACGGTGGAAAGGCGCGTCGGCGAACGGACGCTGGTGCTCAACTGGCGCGAGACAGGGCACAAAGAACTGGAGGCGCCGACAAAGACTGGCTTCGGCACCAGGCTAATCGACCTCAACGTCACGCGCGAATTGCGCGGGACGATCAGCCGCGATTTTCAGGCCGACGGCCTGAAGGTGGAAATAAGGATCCCGCTGACGGCGTGACCGGCGCAGCCGGCAGTGGGTGGAAGTACATGAAATCTGGGCATAAGAAATGGAGGCCGGGTGGCCGGCCTCCAGTACTATTCGTCTTGACGCAATTCCGAGCGGAGAAACGCTGCGCACTTTCCTGGAATTGCTCTGTCGCCGGCTTAGTTGCAGCGGGCGGTGTAGATCCGGCCGCGATGATCGCGGTACTGGCAATAACCGTTGCGCAGGTTGCGGACCAGGAGGCCGGACCCGGCGCCGACAGCCGCGCCTATCAGCGCTCCCTTGCCGCCGCCGACCAAGCCGCCGACACCGGCGCCGATCAGGCCGCCGCCCACGACGTCCTGCTCGGTCGTGGTACAGCCGCTGACAGCGACCACCGCAACCATGGCAATGATTATCTTCCGCATAGAATTGCTCCTCACTTTTGTCCTCACTTTCGGCAGTGCCGGCCGCCATTTAGCACGAAAAAACGGGCTTTGCCTGCATGATCTTACTGTTGATGAAGATAGTCTTTTTCGGGGTCGCGCCGTTGGACATATTCGCAGCCCAGAGTTTCTTGCCGCAGACATGGCGCGCTATGCCAGGAGCCCTTGGCGACTGTGCGGTTGCCCTTGAAATCGCGACGGCTGCCGAATCAGATCAACTGCCAGGCCGCCGTTAGCGCCAGGGCGGTGAGCAGCGCGACGGCGCCGAGGTGAAGCGAAAGATGCGAGGCGCGCGGCAAGGGCGGCGTCTCGGCGTCCTGGAAGCCGCTCATCGAGACGCGCGCGACCTGCTCCAACCTGTTCATGTCGGCGACCTTCATTCACTCCTCCCAAATCGCGCGATGGAGCGGCCGGGCTCTCCGGCACAGCTTTCGTCGGGAACACAGAATCGGACCTTATGGTGAACGGTCGGTTAAGGGCGTTGCCGGCCAAATCCTCGCGGCCCGAGGCCTGTCGGTCATTCCGTCTCGAAATTACCGCGCGGGATGGTCAGGCGATATTCGAGGCAGTCTCCGTCGATTGTGAGCGTGGCGGAGCCGTTCAGCGATGTCGGCACGACGCGCTCGAGAGCGACGCTGCCGAAGCGCTTCTCGTCGCGCCGGCCGGTGCCGATCCTTTCTGTCCATACCAGCAAAAGGGCGGGCGAAGTCTCGCTGTCGGTTGCCGCCCTGGCGCTTACCTCGACGTGACCGTCAGGCTGCGACAGGGCGCCGTAACTTACCGAATTCACGGCCAGCTCATGTATTGCGAGCCCGATATGCAGGGCAGCGTTTGGGTTGAGATAAAGGTTTTCGCCATCGAAGCGCAAGCTGCGGCCCGGGTCGGCGCTGTAGCGGCCGACCTGACCGAAAACGAGCTCTCGAAGCGCCACTCCCCGCCAGTTGGAGGATGTCACCAGGTCCTGCGACGAGGCAAGCGACTGAATGCGGCCGCGGAAGCGCGTCAGGAAGTCGCCAAGCGTCTCCGAGTAGCGCCCGGTCTGGGTGGCTATGCTCTGGATAATGGCCAGAAGGTTCTTGGAGCGATGGCTGACCTCGCGCAACAGCGCCTTCAGTGTCTGTTCGCGGCGTCTCTGTTCCGTCGTTTCGACCATGGTGGTGACGACGCCCTGAACCTCCCCGGAATCATCGTGATCGGCATCGATCCAGACCTGGAACCAGCGCACGCCGTCGTTGCCGGGAATGCCGAGCTCAAGGCGTTCCGCCTGGCCGGTTTCAACCGCCCTGCGTTTGGCCACGCTTATGCGCTCGGCCTGTGCAGGGGAGAGCAGATCCTTACCGTCGGCCGTTTCGGATGCCCAGGGCGCGCGCATGTTGCGGGCCCAGACGGTCTTCATTTCGCGATCCTGATAAAGGACCGAAATTCCAGCATTGTGAAGCGCGTGAAGCAAAGCACGTCCAAGCTGCATCCCGCTTTCGGCGGGATGCATCGCGATCACCTCGTCGCTATGCTTGTCCGCATCGCCCTTCCCTGAGGCCTTGGAACGCATCCAATACTTCCCGCGGCTCTATGACAGATTGCTCCGGCCTCGGCATTACCGAGGCTGCACGCGCCTCAAAACGGTCCGCCGGACGGATGTCCTTTGGAGACACCGCCCGGCGGTGGCTGGAAACCGTTTGAGGGGTGCGGCTTCCAGTGTTCGGCGCTCCCGCGTCAGGCTCTTCTGAAAAGGCCGGCGATCAGCGAAATCACCAGGAAGGCTAGGAAGATGAAGAACAATATCTGCGCGATGCCAGCCGACGTGCCGGCAATGCCGCCGAACCCAAGCGCGCCGGCGATAATCGCAACCACAAGAAAAACGAGCGCCCAGTACAGCATGATATGTCTCCTTCCAATGACCTGACAAACGTGGCTGGGTGCCGTTTGTTCCACCATTTGCGGAAAAAGACGATCCCCCGAAAGCGCTTTTAAGCGTCAGATTCCGCACCGCCTGCGTGCGGGGCGAACGCCTCGCATGCAAGCCCGAACGTCGGGCATGGATGCGGTCAGGCCGCGGCCTTTGCCTGCCGGTCGAAGAAGAGCGCCTGGCTGATCAGAGCCTTGACCATGTCAGGATTGAACGGCTTGGTCACCAGGAACGCCGGTTCGGGACGCTCGCCGGTCAAAAGACGCTCCGGGAAGGCGGTGATGAAGATCACCGGCACCGGCGTCGAGGACAGGATCTCGTTCACGGCCTCGATGCCAGAGCTGCCGTCGGCGAGCTGGATATCGGCCAGCACCATTTTCGGACGCGTCTTGCCGAACACGGCCACCGCCTCGGCGTGGGTGCGCGCGGTGCCGACAACGCGGTGTCCGAGGCTTTCGACCATCTCCTCGATGTCCATGGCAATCAGCGGCTCATCCTCGATGATCAGCACATCTGTCGCGACCTGGCGGGAAATCTCGCTGCTTGCCTGGGCAAGCAATTCGGAGAATTCCTGTTCGTCGGCATCGAGGATTTCAGCCGCCTCGTCCTCGCTGAATCCTTCCACGGCAACGAGCAGGAAGGCTTGCCGCGGCCGCGGCGCGATCGCGTTCAGATTGGCGGCTGCCCGCTGCTCCCAGGCGGTCTGCGCATGCTCCTGCGGCACACGAATGGCAATCGAGGTGAATAGTCTGGCAAAAACCTTGTAGAGTGCGATGCGGTCGCTTGATGCCTTGGGGAAGACCTCGGTGTCGGCGATGATGGCCTCCAGCATGGCGGCGACCAGCGCGTCACCGCTTTCCTGCGATCCCGTGACGGCGCGCGAGAAACGGCGCAGGAACGGCAGGTGAGGAGCGATGGTTGCGGACAGACTCATATTTGACGTCTCCCTCAGATGACGTTGTAGCATTTCACAGGTCAGACGGGTCGCAAACCCCAGCAAAACCAACGCCGGCTTTCTGAAAAAGTTCCGCCGGACATGGAACTAAATTAGGCAACGGGCGTTTGGCGGTTTCGGGATGGGCACAGACGAGGGGCCGCTTGCGTTGTGTTTTGTATTCTAGAGCGGTTCGGGTGCTGGAATTAGGGCAAACATGAAAGAAATGTCAAAGAATTCAACGACTGGTGCCGCGGGCGGGCGCCGGAACGGGAGCGGCAATCCGCTCGGACCAAACTCCGAAATCGCCCGCAAACTCAAACAATATTACGACGAGCTGGTCTCCGATGAGGTGCCGGATCGTTTCGCTCAGTTGCTTAGCCAGCTGGAAGAGGCCGAGCCCGCCGAGAAAAAGGATTGAGGCATGGCGGCGGTCTCCCAGAGCTTCAAGACCGAGCTGCTCGGTGCGATACCGAGCCTGCGCGCCTTTGCGGTGTCGCTGACGCAGAATGCCGACAAGGCCGACGACCTCGTGCAGGAAACCCTGGTCAAGGCGTGGGACAAGCATGAGAGCTTCCAGCCGGGCACCAATCTCAAGGCCTGGCTGTTCACCATCCTGCGCAACGAATTCTATTCGCAGATGCGCAAGCGCGGCCGAGAGGTGCAGGACAGCGACGGCATCATGACCGCCAGGCTCGCCGTTCACCCGGCCCAGCATGGCCAGCTCGACCTCAAGGACTTTCGCGGCGCGCTGGAACAGCTGCCGGAGGACCAGCGCGAGGCCATCATCCTGATCGGCGCTTCCGGCTTCTCTTACGAAGAGGCGGCCGAGATCTGCGGCTGCGCGGTCGGCACCATCAAGAGCCGCGTCAGCCGGGCGCGCGCCAGGCTGCAGGATATCCTCAAGATTTCCGGCGAGGATGAATACGGCCCCGATGCGATCTCGGCCCAGGTGACCGGGTCGAACGCCGCCTGACCTGCCTGCTTCAGTCCGATCCGCCTCTGTTCCACGTGCGGCGAATAGCCCGTTCAGGCAGACGCGCCGCGGCCGCAGGCGGCAGCCAAGGCCGAGACGAGGTCGTCGCCCGAAAAGGGTTTGCTGACCAGACCTATCTCCGGAAAAGAGCCCTTGAGCTCGTCCGAGTCCGGATAGCCGGTGGCGAAGATGAACGGAACGCCCGTGCTGCGCAGGCGCGCGGCAAAATGAAGCGTCGAAACGCCGCCCAGCATCAGGTCGACGACGGCGGCGTCGAAACGTGACGGCAGTTCCTTTTCGTCGACCTCGGTCAATTCGCGGGCGATCGCGACATCGGCGGCGCCATGGTCGCGGCACAGCTGTTCAACATCCATTGCGATCAGGAATTCGTCCTCCAGGACCAGAATACGCAATCCGTCTAGCAATAGAGGCACGTGTCGGCGACTCCTACAATTGGCAGAGTCATGCGCGGTATTTGGCTCCATGTCATTTAAAAAAGACATGAACGGTTATGCATCGCCGTGATCGGCGGAACTTCGATCCGGCTGGAACGTTCCTAGCTACCCTGCCGGGGGCAGGGATTTCGAAGAGGGGTCGAAATGTCGAAATGTCCGTCCAAAGCATACCTTATCATTCTCAGCCGCCAATATCCTTGCGACTAGTGCCCGTTGCGGCTGCTGCCGGCCGCTAACCGGAGCGAATTGACTGCCGTCAATGTGCCCGCCCTCCGGCCTTGCTAACAGGCGATCCAGGTTCGGAACTCTTGACGCAGATCGAGCGTTGAAAGGCAGAAAACACAAGGAGTTAAGCAATGGCGCCCGCCGCAGGCAAAACCGCAACAGATGCTCCCTCCAATTCCGATCTCGAAGCCGATATCCGGCAGCTGCGGGCCGATATCGAGGAACTCACCAAGCAATTGGCCAAGACTGGAGAGCATGGTTACGGCACGGCGCGCCGCGCCGCGGCCGAAGGGGTCGAGCAGTTGCGGACGCAGGGCGAGGCAGCGTTCGAAAGCATGCGCGGCAGTGCTCAGGATATCGAGGCGCAGCTGATCGCCAGCGTCCGCGAAAAGCCCGTGACGTCGCTGGCGATCGCCGCGGGCGTCGGCTTCCTGTTCGCGCTGCTCTCCCGCCGCTAGCCACAGATGGGGACGCTGGTCTCGCTGATTTCGGCCCTTGCCTCCGGCGAGGCGATGGCCGCAATGCGACGTGCGAGAATGACGGCGATCCTTTACGGGCTTGCCGGGATTTTTGCCTTGTGCGGCGTCGGCTTCCTTGTCGGCGCCGCCTATATTTGGTTTGCCGCGCGCTATGGGCCGCTGGCGACGTCACTGGGCTTTGGCGCGGCGTTCCTGGTGTTGGCGGCGCTTATCCTGCTCATCGAGCGTCTGACGGCGGGCATGCGCGCGCGGCGCCGGGCGCGCCAGCGCAAGACCGACCTGACCGCGGTTGGCGTTGCCGCGGCGCTCGCGCTGCTGCCGGCGCTTGCGAAGAGCAAGGGCGGCTTGGGCGCCGTCGCCGCGCCCGTGCTTGCGCTCGTCGCTTACGCCATCTACCGCGAGAATGTGAAGCCAGGGCCTCGGGACCCGGATCCTGGCGAAACGCCTTAGAGCGGTTCACCGTTCGCGGAAACGGCAAACCGCTCTATCTCTTTGTTTTGACGCAATTCCGGACGGAAAACCGTTTCGCACTTTTCCCGGAATTGCTCTAGGCCAGAGCAGTTCCGGGAAAACGCTACCGCCGGCTTGATCCTTGCCGAGCCTCACCGTCGGCAACGGAACCTTCGCAAAAGGGGCCCGTTACTCGACCATGCCGTGTCCGGAGCGCCCGCCGCCACGCAACACGGAGGCGAAGAATGGCCAAGATCGTTCCTGAAGACAAAGCCCGCCAGGGCCGCTGGGGCTGGCACGCGCTCCGGATACTCATTGCCGGGCTGCTGCTGGCCTTCATCGCCTGGGGCGCGGTCGAGATCTATGGCGAGGTGATCAAGAGCCCGACGACATCGCAGAGTGTGCCCGAGGCGCCGGCGACCGCGCAGAAACCCGCGCAAGGCGGCTGACCGCCCTGTTACGCCGCCTTTGCGTGCGCATTGCTTGCTGGAACCAGCACGTTCAACGCGCCGGGATGAATCTGGATCACCGTCTCGCGTTCCAGCCTGAATAATTCGCCATCCATGACCGCGCTGAACTTCTTCGCAGGCGAATGGATCTTGAGGACGGCCTTGTCGGCCTGATGGATTTCGACATGTTCGCTGTCGCGCCAGCGGCCGCGCAGCATGACGAGGAACAGTTTCGCAAGGTCGCGGCGCCTGCGTGCGACGCTGACATAGATGCCGAGCACGCCCCCAACCGGATTGTCCGCGTAAGGCAGGTGGCCCTCGCCGAACAGATTGTTGCTGATGCTGATGCCGGTCACGCGCGTGATGATCTCGGCCTCGCCGACGGTCAGGGTCACCTTGAGGGTATGCGGGTTCTTGATCGTTGCCCATGCGGCGCGAACGGAAGCCCGCATCTTTCCCAGCCGCGAGCCGAAATCCATCTTCTCCCGAAGCTGCACCATCTTGGCATGCATGCCGATCGAAAACTGATGGACGAAGGGCCGGCCGTTGGCGCTTGCGATGTCGACAGCGGTAACCTCGCCTTCGGCGAAGGATTTCAGCGCCGCATCCAGCGTCTGCGGGATGCCAAGGCCGCGCGCGAAGAGGTTCATCGTGCCGGCTGGCAGTATGGCCAAGGCCTTCTTCTTGTTCATGAGCAGGGACGCCGCCGTCGAAACCGTGCCGTCGCCGCCTCCGGCGATCACGACATCGATGTTCCGCTTCGCTGCGGCCCTTTTCAAGGCCGCGGCGATTTCGCGGCCGGCAACAATGTCGATCTGAACCGAATGACCTTGTGCTTCCAGCGTCTGGCGCAGACGGTCGGCAAAGGCCGAAATATCGGTCGTCCGCAGCGTGCCGCCGTCCTGGTTCAGCACCGCAGCAAACCGCATGCCCGCTCCGTGTTTCTTGCAATTACCCAGCCGATTTCCCTGGTCGAAAGTGACCCGTCAGCCGCTGGCTGAAACGGAAAGGACCGCCGAAAGGTTCCGTGAGCGGGTCAGGGACATGGCGCCTGAGCGCGGGCCAGCCTTATGGGAACAACGCTCCGCTCACGACGTTGTGAGGTTGAGGCATAATGCCGCGTTTGGCCGGTCGGGCCGGTCCTCGTTGCGGCATTGGAAATCAGGCAGGAGGAACGATCATGACCCGCACTCTTTTTGCGACGACCGCGCTTGCAACGCTGCTTGCAACCGGTGCTTTTGCACAAACGGCGGTGCAGTCACCCGCACAGCCGCCTGCGGCCGAGAACCCGGCCCCCGTGATCCGAGCGGAAGGCTCCCTCATGTCCAATATCATCGGCGAATCCGTTTATAACGGCACCGGAAACGATGCCCAGAATATCGGCAAGATCGACGATATCGTCTTCGATGCCAGCGGCAAGGCAAAGTCCGCGATCATCGGTGTTGGCGGCTTCCTCGGTGTCGGAACGAAGGACGTGGCCTTCGACTACAGCAAGATGGAATGGGCCGAGAAGAACGGCGACCGCTGGCTGGTGGCCAAGACGACCAAGGACGAGCTGAATGCCAAACCGGCATTCGACCGCAAGCCTTATGATCCGGCCCCGGCCCAGTCGGCTGACGCCACGCAGCCTTCAACCAACATGGGCGGAGCCCAGAAGCCGGTAGACCTCAACGCCAAGCCGGCTGAACCGGTCAAGAAGGCGGAAGGCAATCTTGCCACGAACATCATGGGTGAGTCGGTCTACAACAGCACGGCCGACGATGCCCAGAAGATCGGCGACGTGAAGGACATCGTGCTCGCCAAGGACGGCAAGGCCGAGTCGCTCGTCATCGGTGTCGGCGGCTTCCTCGGCATAGGGACGAAGAACGTCACCTTCGACTTCGCCAAGGCAAAATGGGCGGAGAAGAATGGGGACCGTTGGCTGGTCGCCGAGACCACCAAGGAGGAGCTGCAGACTCAGCCGGATTTCAATCGCAAGGCATATGATCCGGCGCCGGCTTCGACAAGCAATGCGTCTTCGAGCGAGACGCCGCCCACCACCACGCCTGCCGTGGCGTCGTCGGACACCACGGCCGACAAGGGGAGCAAGCCCACGCAGCCGGCAAAGACTGCCGAAAACAAGCCGGCGGACACGGGCACGTCCGCTACCGACACCACCAAGACGGCCTCGATCGACAAGTCGACGCTGACCGAGATGCCGATCGGCAATATCCGAGGCGATGAGCTGAAGGGCGCAACCGTCTATGGTGCCAACGACGCCAAGATAGGCACGATCGGCGATGTCGTGCTGACGCCGGACAAGAAGCCGGATGCGGTGATCGTCGACGTCGGCGGCTTCCTCGGCATCGGCGCCAAGGAAGTGGCGGTCGGCATGGACAAGCTCAAGTTCATGGCCGACAAGAAAGGCAACAAATATCTCTACACCAACTTCACCAAGGAGCAGCTGCAGGCGCAGGCGGCCTACGACAAGAGCACCTATGCCGCCAACCGCGACAAGCAGAGGATGATTCTGAAGTGAGGGAATAGGCAGTAGGCAGTAGGCAGTAGGCAGTAGGGGGACGCTCTCAACCGCTTCCCCTATTGCCTATTCCCTACTGCCTACTGCCCAACCCACGTGGCCAACCGCGCCACCTTCCGTCAACTCCGCCAGCGCCAGCGACTGGTCGAGATGCCTGGTGCGCCAGGCTAGCAGCTTTTCGGCGAATTCCAGGCGCGCCGGCAGGTAGGTGGCGTCGTTCGCGACGTTGGTCAGCTCGTCTGGATCCTTTGTGAGATCGAACAGCAGAGGTGGCAGGCCGCCGCCGAAATGGACATATTTGAACCCGCTCGTGCGGATGACGGCCAAGTTGCAGTCGCGCGGGCCGATGTCGAAATGACGTTCGGCTTCGCCCCCGGCGACCGTGCGGAAATCGAATTCCCAATGCGCGGCGTCGCGCCAGTCCGCCGGCTCCTTGCCGTCGAGCCACGGCGCCAGCGACCGGCCGTCGAGATGCGGTTCGGGTGCTGCGCCGATCAGGTCGAGCAAGGTCGGAAAGATGTCCACGGCTTCGGTGAAACGGTCGACCGCCGCGCCGGCTGCCCCTTTGCGGCGCGGATCGCGGACAATCAGCGGAATGTGGTAGCTGGCGTCGAAATAGCCGCCTTTGCCCAGCATGAAATGATCGCCCATCATCTCGGCATGATCGGAGGTGAGCACGATCACGGTGTCGTCCCAGGCGCCGGCCGCCCTCAGCGCTTGCCAGATGCGGCCGAGCTGCGCATCGACCTCGGAGATCATGCCGTAATAGATCGCGCGGATGCGACGGAAGTTGTCGTCGCCCCAATCCGGCACCTTGCCCTCAACGCCTGGAACGAACTTCGCTCGCTTCTGCCCGTCGAGATCGTAAGCGAGATAGGGGTGGCTTTCCGCCTCGGCCTGCCAGCTTGCGGCGCGCCGGAAAGCGGGGCCGTCGGCCGGGTCGTACATGGTGTTGTAGGGCTCCGGCACGATGAAGGGCGGGTGCGGGCTGATGAAGGAGATATGCGCGAACCACGGCGCGCCCTGCTCCTGCTCGCCAAGCCAGCGGATGAATTCGCCGGCCAGGAACGCCGTCGGCGTCTGGTCCTTCGAATAGACCGGCGGCGCGCTGGTCACATCGACCTTGCCCTGCCCGTTCGCCGGACAGTGGATGCCGGGCACGCCGGCGCTGGTGTCGATGCCTTGCGCCTTGAGCCATGACAGCCACTGTTTCTGGTGCTCGGGCAGGAACTGCCGCACCGTGAAGCCAGGCAGCACGCCTTCGTAGCTCCTCAGGCGCGGATCGCCGGCCGAAAGCCGGCGCGGATCGGGCGCGACGTCGGTGTAGCCGAACAGCGTTGGGTCATAGCCCGCGGCGCGCGCCGAAAGCGCGATGTTGCCGTGCCGGGCGTCGAGCGGCGTGCCGTTGCGGCAGACGCGGTTATTCATCTGGTAAAGGCCGGTATAGAGGCAGGCGCGCGCCGGCGAGCAGGGTGCGGCGCCGCCGAAATGGCGCCGGAACAGCACGCCTTCGGCGGCGAGCGCATCGGCGTTCGGCGTTTTCACCACCGGATGGCCGGCGGCGGACAGGCAATCGCCACGCCACTGGTCGCAGGTGATGAGGAGAACATTCGGGCGGCTCACTCGGTTGTCCAAAGTCTTCTCCTCAGGCAGGCTGCCCGCTCATGGAGCCGAAATTTGCGAGCGTTGCAAGCTGCAGAAGTTCATGAGACGTGAACGGGTACGAGATAGTTGTTCATCTTTATGATACAGTCCATTCTGTGTTTGGCCGCTTTGCCGGGCAAGGTGCCATCCTCATATTGGCGTGGACAGCGGCAAGGGCCGCACAAAGATGGGAAAGACCATGCTCAATCAGATCAAGGGCCTGCATCACGTCACCTCGATGGCGAGCGATGCGCGCCGCAACAATGAATTCTTCACCAAGAAGCTCGGCCTGCGCCGGGTGAAGAAGACCGTCAACTTCGACGCGCCCGACGTCTACCACCTCTACTACGCCGATGAGTTCGGCACGCCGGGCTCGGTGATGACCTATTTCCCGTTTCCCGATATCGGCAAGGGTCGGCATGGGGTCGGCGAGGTCGGCACCACGGTCTTCTCGGTGCCCGAGGGCACGCTTGCCTATTGGGAAAAGCGTTTCACCGACGAGGGCGTGAGCGGCGTTGTCCGCGACGAAAGCTTCGGCGAGAAGCGGCTCGCCTTCACCGGCCCCGACGGCGACAGTTTTGCGCTGGTCGAGGACAAGGCCGACAACCGCGCGCCCTGGGTGAAGGGCGGCGTTCCCGGCGACGAAGCGATCCGCGGCTTCCATTCGGTCGCGCTCAGGCTGAAGGACGGCGGCGCCACCGAGGAACTGTTGAAGTTCATGGGCTATGAGGAAGTCGACAAGTCCGGCAACATCCGCCGGCTGGCGATCCAGAACGGCAACGGCGCCGACATCGTCGACATCGAGTCGCTGCCCACTGCCGGCTTTGCCAATCTCGGCGCCGGCTCGGTGCATCATGTCGCCTTCGCGGTCGAGGACCGCGCCAGGCAGCTCGAGGTGCGCAAGGCGCTGGTCGACACCGGCTACGGCGTGACCCCGGTCATCGATCGCGACTACTTCTGGGCAATCTATTTCCGCACGCCGGGCGGCGTGCTGTTCGAGGTGTCCACCAACGAGCCGGGTTTCAACCGCGACGAAGACACCGCGCATCTGGGTGAAGCGCTGAAGCTGCCGACGCAGCATCAGCATCTGAGACCCTATCTCGAGCAGCATCTGCAGAAGCTGGAAGACTAAGGCCATGAGCAAGGACGCTTACATCCACAAGGTGCTGCCTGGGTCGCCGGGCAGCCCGCTGCTCTTCGTCTTCCACGGCACCGGAGCCGACGAGAACCAGCTTCTGTCCTTCGGCCGTGAGCTTCTGCCTTCGGCGACGATCGTGTCGCCGCGCGGCGACGTGTCCGAGCATGGCGCTGCCCGCTTCTTCCGCCGCACCGGCGAAGGCGTCTATGACATGGACGATCTCGCGCGGGCGACGGCCAAGATGGCGGGCTTCGTCAAGGCGCATGTCGAGGCGGAAAGACCCTCGGCGGTGTTCGGGCTCGGCTATTCCAACGGCGCCAACATCCTGGCTTCGGTGGTGTTCGCCGAACCGGACCTGTTCGATGCAACGGCGCTGATGCATCCGCTGATCCCATTCGAGCCACGGGTGCAGGGCAGCCTTGTCGGCCGCCACATCCTGATCACGGCCGGCAGGCGCGATCCGATCTGTCCGCCGAACCTGACGACCCGGCTGGAAGCCTATTTGCGCGCCGACGGGGCCGATGTCACAGTGGAATGGCACGACGGCGGGCACGAGGTGCGGCCGAATGAAATCGAAGCGGCACGGCGGCTCTTCGCCCTCGCCCCCGCCGCCGAAGGAGGCAAGGACAATGGCTGACCAACTGCCCGAGATCGAGCTGGAGGACCACGGCTCCAAGGGACGCTATGTGCTGCGCGGGTCGGGCGGCGCCGAGGCCGAGATGACCTTCACCAAGATCGGCGAGCACCAGCTCATCATCGACCACACCGAGGTGCCGGATGTCTTCCGCGGCCAGGGCGCCGGCCTTCGCCTCGTCACACGCGCGGTCGAGGACGCGCGTGCGGCGGGCAAGAAGATCATCCCGCTCTGCCCCTTCGCCAACGCCCAGTTCCGCCGCCATCCGGAATGGGCCGACGTGCTGAAGCATTAAAGCGCGGCGTTCCCTTCTCCGCTTGCGGGAGAAGGTGGATCGGCGCGCAGCGCCGAGACGGTTGAGGGGTGTTGGACGGATCGCCGTCTTTGCCAAGCTGGAGCACCCCTCATCCGTCGCCTTCGGCGACACCTTCTCCCACAAGGGGAGAAGGGAAAACCGGCATCCAGCCACAAATGCAAACGCCAGTCTGGCATTTGCGCGGCTTGGTCATCTTGCTAAGTTGACAGTTCGCCCGGACGAAGGCTCTCGTCCCGCCTGTCACCAAATTGAATGGCTTCCCTGATGACCGAATCCGACCTCATCCCCGTCTTCGACGGCCACAACGACACGCTGCTCAGGCTCTATCAGTCGAAGGGAGCGGATGTCGAGAAGCTGTTCATCGACGGCACGTCAGGCGGCCATATCGATCTGCCGCGCGCCAAAAAGGGTGGCTTTGCCGGCGGCATGTTCGCGATCTTTCCGCCGCCGATCGAAAAGACCAAGCGCAGCGCCGTGCCGCCGGCGCCGAGCGACAATGAGCCTCTGCCGCCGGAGCTGCCGCGCGCCGAGGCGATCACCTCCACCATCGGCATGGCTTCGATCCTGTTCAGGCTGGAGCGCGCGGGCGCGCTGACCGTCTGCCGCAGCGCCGGCGATATCCGCGACGCGATGGCGAAGGGCTCGATCGCGGCTGTCTTCCATATCGAAGGCGTCGAGGCGATCGACCCCGAGCTTGCCATGCTCGACGTGCTGCACGCCGCCGGCCTGCGCTCGCTCGGCATTGTCTGGAGCCGGCCGAACGCTTTCGGCAACGGCGTGCCGTTCCGCTTTCCGTCGTCGCCCGATACCGGGCCTGGCCTCACCGATGCCGGCAAGGCGCTGGTCAAGGCCTGCAACCAGCTCAGGATCATGATCGATCTCTCGCATCTCAACGAAAAGGGTTTTCGCGATGTCGCGGCGCTCAGCGATGCGCCGCTGGTCGCCACCCATTCCAACGTGCATGCGATCTGCGGCCATTCGCGCAACCTCACCGATTGGCAGCTCGGCGCGATCCGCGAGTCGGGCGGCATGGTTGGCTTGAACTTCGCCACCGGCTTCCTGCGCGAGGATGGCCGCATGAATGCCGACACCGGCCTCGATATCATGGTGCGCCATATCGACTCGCTGTTGCAGGCGCTGGGCGAGGACGGCGTCGGTCTCGGCTCCGATTTCGACGGCGCGATGATCCCGGCGGTCATCGGCGATGTTGCCGGCCTGCCCAAGCTCATCGACGCGCTCGCCGCGCGCGGCTTCGGGCGCGCGCTGATTGAGAAGATCGCCTACCGGAATTGGCTGAGTGTTTTGGAGAGAACGATCGGGTAGCGCAGCAGGTGCGTCGATAGTCGGTGAAGCGGGAGACACCACAGGGAAAAGGCCGACTGTTGAACAGCAAAACCGAACGAACCGATGTCGTCATCGTTGGCGCCGGCTTCACCGGCCTGTCGGCTGCGCTCGAATTGAAGCGCGCCGGCATCGATTTCCTTGTGCTCGAAGCACGCGATCGTGCCGGCGGCCGCGTCGAGGCCACGCGAAACGGGCTTGGCGAACGGATCGACAGCGGCGCCCAGTTCCTGTGCGAGGACATGCCGGAGCTGATGGCGCTGGCGAGGGAGCGCGGCAAGACATTCGTGAAAACCAATGTCGATGGCGACTTCGTCACCCACCCGCCGATGCCGGTCGAACGGGCGGTGCGGACCTATCACGCCGCGATGGCGATGCGCGAGCGCATGAACAGGATAGAGCCGGACGATCCGGCGATCGCCGGTTTGAGTGTCGCTGACTGGCTCGAACGCCAAAGGGATTCGAGGGACGCCAAGGCTGCCTTCCGCTCGATGATCGAGGGCCTGTGGTGCCTTGCGCTGGACAAGGTGCCGCTCTGGCATCTGATCGACAATGACCGGCGCATCACCAACGAGGTGCCGGAGCTGCAATACTCGCTGCGCGAGACCATGCAGTCGCTTGCCGATGATTTGGCGGACGACCTCGGCGAACAGCTGCGGCTCAACGACCCGGTCACGCGCATCGAGCACGGGCACGAGGGCGTTCGAGTCTCCACGATAAACGGTACGGTCGAAGCGCGCGCGGTGCTGGTCGCGCTGCCACCGGCGACGGCTGCCAAGCTCGATTTCGAGCCCGCCTTGCCGGCAGCGCTGGCGAAGGCGCTGGGCGTCTGGGAAAGCGGTGCGGTGGTCAAGATACTGGTGCGCTATGCGAGGCCATTCTGGCGCGAGCAGGGTCTGAGCGGCATGGTGATGTGGCGCGATCTGCCGGGCCTGTTTGCGTGCGATGCCAGCAAAGATGCCGAGCATGCAGCGCTCACCGTCTTCGTCGGCGGGCCGCGGGCATTGCACTGGCGCGAGCTCGGCGAGACGGCACTGCGGGCGGAGGTGACGGCGAGGCTTGTCGATGCGCTCGGTCCGGATGCCGCCGATATGCTCGATTTCAACCAGCGAGACTGGACGCATGACCGCTGGAGCGGCGGCGCCTACGGCGATCTCATCGTCGACGTAACCGCAACGGACGCCGAGCGCACGATTCTCGCCGGCGCGCCGCCCGTCCATTTCGCAGCCTCGGAATTGTCGCCGTCCTTTCCGGGCTATGTCGAAGGCGCGATCGTTGCGGGCCGGGGCGCTGCCCGCAAGCTCGCGACCGAGCTCAAATCGGCCACTGCAAACAGGGCGCCGCGGCCGTAGACCAGGCAGGTGCCGGCCGCGGCCGTCGTTCCGCGCGAAGGCCTCGGGCTTTCGGCTTTGACGCGGCAAAAATCTCGCCAACCAGAGCGCCTGTGTGAGGTCGCTTACAGTTCGCCGCGTCCGACAGGAGCATGTGTCCCCGCGAGCCGGAAGCGGTGAACGCTCGCAGGCGGCATGCAGGGGCAAAAGAGTGGCGACCGGATCCCTGTTTCAATCCGGTTACAGAGCAAATCGCCCCCATCATTCCTCCGTTACGCAGCGCGATTAAGTTCGTTTCATAGGGAAAAGAAATATAACGAAGGGAACAGCCGATGTTTGCGAAAGTCCGGACTGCCGACTCCAGCCGCCGCGCATATGGGCCGGAGCGTAATGATCGCCGGCCGAAGCTGGCGCTGCGCCAGCGCGCCAGCGATCATCCGATGGCGATGTTCATGCTGATCGGCGCCTGCGCCTTCATCAGCATGGTTGTCGCGCCGGCAGCCGGGCCGGCTTTCGCTTCGCTCAATCCGCCGGCCAATGTCGTGGAGGGGGCGCCGACCACACTGAAGACTGCCCGCCTGCCGGAGTCGGCGCTCGACTTCGCCTGCAAGGGTCAGAACTGGGGCGCCGAAAGCACCGAATGCCTGCGCGCCATCGCCGAGCAGTCCGGCCAGCACAGGGCCCGCGCGGTGCGCATGATCGCCAATGCCGCGCCGCTCACCAACACGCCGAACGTTTTCTAAGGCTCCCCTGAGCGCTCCCTCCAGCGCTCCAGTCAGGCTCCCGCCGCAAAGTCGGTCGGGAGCCTCTTTTTTTCGAATCCACCGAGATTCAGGTGAAGCCGGCCTGCGAGTGGCGGTCTCCTGCGCTTCCGGTGCTCACGTACTTTAAGTACGCTCCGCTCCGGTTCTCGGAGACCACCACTCTCGGCTCGGCTTGATCCGAATCTCGGCGTATCCGGGAAGGGCGAACTTCAGATATCTATGGACGTCTCTTCGGCAACCGTCGAAAGAATACCTCGCACGTCGAGCGTCGAGAACGGTTTTTCCAGGATATGCGGGCGCTGGTGCGGCGGCTGCGAGTCGATTTCCGCCTTGGCGCCGATCATGTCGCCGGTGACGAGAACGAAGCGCTTGGCCAACTGAGGCCGCTCGGCGAGCAGTTCGCGATAGATCGATATGCCGCTGGTGCCGGGCATGCGCAGGTCGGAAAAGACGATGTCGGGCGGTATGTGCCCGCTCAGCACCTCGCCGGCCGACGTCCAGCTTGGCACGACCCGCGACTTCACCCCCATCAGCTCCAGTATGTCGGAGAGCGAAGCGGCGACGTCTGGCTCATCGTCGATGACCAGCGCGTGGAGCAGCCCGCTCGATCGCGCCGGACCTTCGCCGGCTTTCGCGGCGCCGCCGGCGATCGCTGGCAGCCAGACGACGAAGCGCGCGCCGTGCGGCTCAACCTCCTCGAACCAGATGTTGCCGTTGTGGCGCTCGATTATCGATTTCGAGATCGACAGGCCGATGCCGGTGCCGACGCCGACGGGCTTGGTGGTGAAATAGGATTCGAAGATGCGCGAGCGGATCGCCTCGGGAATGCCTGGACCGTTGTCCTCGACGGAGAAGCCGGGATTGCCGCGCTCGCTGCGGAAGGTCCGCACCTTGATGCGCCGCTCGCCGGTGACGGCGGCCAGCGCGTGCTGGCTGTTGATGAGGAAGTTGGCCGCGACCTGGGTGACATGGTCGGCGTCGGCCATGGCAAGCAGCGGGCCGTTGGCGAAATCCGTGTCGATAATGATGCCGCTGGAGCGCGCGCCGTATGCGGTGACCTCGAGCGCGGCGCGCATCACCTGGTTGAGGTCGGTCTCGGCCTGCTCGGTCGGATGCAGGCGCACCATCGACAGGAAGCTCTTGACGATGCGGCCGCAGCGTTCGGCTGCCGCGCGCACCTTCTCGGCGCGCACCTTGGTCTGCGCGTCGGTGGCGAACTCATGCAGCAGCGTCGACTGCGCCACCACCACGGCGAGCGGATTGTTGAGCTCATGCGAGACACCAGCGAGCAGCGAGCCCATCGCCGCCATCTTCTCGTTCTGATGCAGCTTCTCGCGCTGGCGGTTGATCTCTTCCTCCGCGCGCAGCTTTTCGCGCAGGTCGCGGATCGAGCCGAAGATCAGGCGGCGGTCGGCAACGCGCATCTCGGTTGCCGTCAGCTCGATGGGAAAGATCTCGCCGGCCGCGTTCTGGGTCACGGTCTCCAGCCGCTGGCCGACCATGGGCGCGCCGCGGCCGGCCATGTATTCGGCGCCCGACGCATAGCCCTTGCGGTAGTAGTGCGGCACGATCGTGTCGAGCAGGTCCTTGCCTAGAATCTCGCTGCGGTGGAAGCCGAACATCTTCTCGGCGGCCGGATTGAACTCGATGATGGAGCCCGACTCGTCGATGACCACGATCGCGTCGAGCGAGGCCTGCAGCATGGTGCGGCGGATGACCTCGCTGGCATGCGCCTCGGAAGGCGAATGCTCGATGGCGTCGCCAATGGCGAGCGCGATGATGTGGAGCGTCGCCTCTTCCTCGTCCGTCCACTCGCGCTCGGCCACGCAGTCGTTGACCGCCAGCGTGCCCCAGAGATGACCGTGGGCGAAGACCGACACGGAAATGAAGGACTTGATGCTCTGCTTCTCGAAATCGGCGCGCAGGAAACCTTCGAGGTTGCGCGTGTGGCCGGCGAAGACCTTGCCCTGACGCTCGTCTTCCTGCAGCCGTTCCAGCAGCGGATCGGAGTTGATGATCGATTGCATGATCACCGTAGGCGATGCGAGCTCGCCGCCGAATGTCGGATCGATCCAGTAGGCGGCGACCGACTGGGCAAAGCCCTCGCCGGGCAATTCGCGCAGGCGGAAGAGAATGCCGCGCTGGCAATCCATCGAGCGGCACAGTGTCTCCAGTATGCCCTCCATCTCGCGCTGCCAGTCGCCCGCCTCGCGCAGGCGGCGAACGACATGGACAGCCGCCATCGCGGCGCCCTGACGGGAAGCCTGCATATCGGTGCGTGCTGCCTCAGCAGTCATGGTTGGCCGTCTTCCGGAGCCCGCGTCGGGGCTGGTTCAATTGCTGTCGCTGGTCGGCAGCGAGAAGATATAGCCTTCGCCGCGCACCGTGCGCAGGAATTTCGGATTGGCGGGATCCGCCTCGATCTTCTTTCTCAGACGCATGATACGGATGTCGACCGCGCGCGAGGATTCGGGGTCTTCCACAAAGCCGATCGCTTCCGAGATCGCAGCCCGCGTCAAAAGCCGGTTGGCGCGGGTGAGGAAAACCTCCAGCACGTCGAACTCGCTCTTGGCCATCTCGATGACCGCGCCGTTGGCGCCGGTGACGAGCCTGCCGTCGAAATCGGCCTGGAAGCCGCCGAAGCTCACGAAACGGCGATTGCCGGCCTCGGCCTTCGTGGCCTGCGGCGCTGCCGGCTGCGGCACGCGCCGCAGCACGCTGCGGACCCTCGCCAGCACTTCGCGCAACTCGTAGGGCTTGACGATGTAGTCGTCGGCGCCGAGCTCCAGGCCGACAATGCGGTCGAGCGCGGTGCCGGCGGCGGTCGCATAGATGATGCCGATCTGGGTCTTGGCGCGCAGCCAGCGGCCGAGCGAGAGGCCGTCCTCGCCGGGCATGGCGATATCGAGGATGGCGAGATGGAAGGACTGCGCCTCGATCAGGCCGCGCGCGGCCGCGGCATTCTCGGCCGTGGCGACATCATAGCCGCTGGCGCCGAGATACTCGGCGACCGCTTCCCTCAGATCCGGCTCGTCCTCGACGACGATGATGCGCGCCTTCACAATGGTCTCGCTCCCGCTTTCAGCGGAAAGTAGATTGGGTATAAACATGATGTCCAGCGCTCATCTCGAGTTGTCTGTGGCGGGGTGAAGAAAATGGCAGCACGATCCGTCGTCGCGCTTGTGTCCGTGGCCGAGGTGGTGGCCGGCGACCTGGCCGACCATCTCGAGCGGCGCGGGCATGATGTGCGCCAGGCGCGGCAGCCATGGGAGGCCGAGTCGCTGCTTTCGGCGGGGGGCATCGACGTCGTGGTCGTCGGCGACGACGTGACCCAGGCGGAGGGGCGCGAGCTGCTCAAGCGCTACGGCGGCGAGGGCGGTGCCGACTTCATCCTGATCTGCCGGCCGCGCGACCTCGTCGACAAGGTGCTGGCATTGGAACTCGGCGCCGCCGATGTGGTGGAAAGCCCCCTCAATGTGCGCGAGCTTGCGGCGCGCATCGGCGGCCTGCTGATGCGGCGCGGCCGCAATACCCAGGAGCTGATCGTGCTGGAGAACGCCACGGTCGACCTGAGGTCGGCGATGGTCATGCACCGCTCCGGCGCCGAAGATCAGCTTTCGCCGGGGCAGGTGGCGCTGCTCAGGTTGTTCCTGGCCAGCCCGCGCAAGGTGCTGACGCGCGACGACATCATCGCCGCCGCGCCTGCCGAGAATGCCGATGCCTTCGACCGCTCGATCGATTCGCGTATCGTCAGGTTGCGCCGCAAGCTCGATACGGAGACCATCACCACAATCCGAGGCGCCGGCTACCGTTTCGACCCGCCGCGCAGCGACTGAGGCGAAGGCGGTTGGGTCTTTTCCGCGTTCGGGCATTGGATTTCCCAAAACCGCTCCACACTTTTGGGTCCGACGCGGTTTTTGGCTGGGCATCGGAATCTCCCCAAAACCTTCACACTTTGGGGCCGATGCCGTGCCTAACGCACCACGAGGACCGATGGGCCCGACGGCATGTCGGTGCCGGCTGCGATCGAGGCATGGGCGCGCTCCTTGAGGAGCACCGTCGCCAGCGCGGCAAAGCCAAGCAGCCCCTGGGCGTAGAGCAGTGCGGACAGCACTGAAGCGGCGAATTTCGTCTTCATGTCTGATCCCCAAATTCGATAGTCGTCGGTGCTTCAGGAAACTCCCGAAGCGCCCGCGCCGCTGACGGAGCCCCCCGCTGCGGCGCGGGCCTTCGGTCCTCTCGGCAGCAAGTAGCCGGAGGGGCCGCGCGTCCTCATCAGCCGGAGGCCGACCCGCCAGAGGGCCCTCAGCCGGTGGACGCGCAGGCTGGAAACGATCCAGACCGTGGCGATGAACAGTGCGGTGTGCAGCGTCGAAACCTCGGCGGAATTCATCGCTGCCAGCGTAGCCATGGAGTTGCCGGCGACGGAGCCGGCGCCACCGAGGATGACTGCCGCGACGCTGATCCCGAGAAGCCAGGAGCGCAGTTTCGATTTCCCGTCCATTTTCGTTTGCTGTTGTCTGTTCCCGTTGCGCCAACCTTGCTGCCGGCCCGTTTCCGCATCATGCCGCGCAAGCCGCGTTTTGTTGCAGATTGGTTTCGAGATGGCTCGAAACATTTTCATATATGAAGCATTCGTGTTTTCGTTTGCTCAATCAGGCTCTGCGGCCCGGCAGGCGCCTTTGGGCTGCGGATAGCGGTCGGGCGACCGTCTCATCCCGCCGGCGTTAAATATAAGAAACGGATTCGAAACAGAAACGAGCACTAAGCGAAATGAGGTGGAAACAGGCGCCCACGATAAGACGGCCCATTGAAAATTGAAGCCGGCCAGATCGGACAACCAGGCCGGACAAAGAGAGGGATCGTCATGCATACCGCCATTTCAGCCAAGCTCATCCACGTCGCCGCCGCCGCGCTCACCGGCGCGGCACTTCTCCTCGGCGCCGGCAGCGCCCATGCCAACCAGATCGTGGCCAAGGTTTCGCTGTCGCAGCAGACCATGGAGGTCACGGTCGACGGCCGGCCGACCTTCGCCTGGAAAGTCTCGACCGGCGACAGGGCGCATGTCACGCCGACCGGTTCGTTCAAGCCGACCAGCATGCACGAGATGTGGTATTCGAAGAAGTACGACAACGCGCCGATGCCGCATTCGGTGTTCTTCAGCGGCGGCTATGCAGTGCACGCGACCTACGCCATCAACCATCTCGGCCGTCCGGCCTCGCATGGCTGCGTGCGCCTGCACCCAGATGCCGCGGCCGATTTCTACCAGCTCGTCGAGGCCTTCGGCCCGGCCAACACCAGCATCATCATCGTCAAGTAGCAGGCAGGTCGCCGCCTTCGGGCTGGTTCTGACGCAATTCCGGATGGAAAACCGCTCCACATTTTTCCTGGAATTGCTGCCAGCGTCGAAGCTGTGAGGCGACTGCCGAAAAGAGGCCGGGATTTTCCCGGCCTCTTTTTTGGGAGCGAACAGGGAGTAGCGAATAGCGAGTAAGGGAGGGACTGAAACCCCGTAGCGCAAACGCCGTTCTTCCTGTTCGCTACTCCATATTCCCTATTGCCTCAGTTCAGGTCGGCAGCGCCGGCATCAGCCTCGGATCGGGCTTCTCGGCGAGGTGCGGCAGATCCTTGCTGGCGATGAAGGTGTAGAACATCGGCACGACGAACAGCGTGAACATGGTGCCGACCAGGATGCCGGTGAAGATGACGAGGCCCATCGAGTAACGGGCCGCGGCGCCGGCGCCGCTGGAGATGATCAGCGGGACGACGCCGAGCGCCATCGCCGCCGTCGTCATCAGGATCGGCCGCAGGCGTACCTTGGCCGAGGCGATGATGGCGTCTCGACGCCGCATGCCGTGGATCTCGCGTTGCTGGTTGGCGAACTCCACCAGAAGGATGCCGTGCTTGGTGATCAGGCCGATCAGCGTGATCAGGCCGACCTGCGTATAGATGTTGAGAGTGCCAAGCCCGATGTTGAGCGGCACGATGGCGCCGAAGATAGAGAGCGGCACCGCCATCATGATGATCAGCGGGTCGCGGAAGCTCTCGAACTGGGCCGCCAGCACCAGGTAGATGACGATCACCGCCGCGGCGAAGGCGATCAGGATGGTGTTGCCCTGCTCCTTCTCCTGCCGAGACTGGCCGGAATAATCGATGAAGAAGGTGTCGGGCAACGACTCCCTGGCGAGGTCCTCCAGCGCCTTCAGCCCGTCACCGGTGGTGACGCCGGGCAGCGGCAGGGCAGTGATCGTGGCGGAATTCAACTGGTTGAACTGCTCGATCGCCGCCGGCGAGGCGTTGGTCGAGATCCTCACCACGGCCGACAGCGGCACCATCTTCCCGTCCACGCTGCGCACGAAATATTCGCCGAGCTTCTCCGGATTGTCGCGGAACTCCTGCGGCACCTGCGGGATGATGTCGTAGCTGTTGGAGTCTCGGTCGAACTGCGCCACTTCGGCGCCGCCGACCAAAAGCGTCAGCGTGCGGCCGATATCGGCGATCGGCAGGTTGAGCGCCGCCGCGCGCTCGCGGTCGATGGTGACCGTCACCTGCGGCGCGTCGTAGGACATCGAGTTCTGCACGACGATGAAGCGGCCGGAAGCCTGCGCCTTGTTCTTGATCTTCTCGGCCTCGTCGAAGACCTCGGAGGGGTCGCCCGTCGAGCGCACCACCATCGAGATGGGCAGACCGCCGCCGGAGCCCGGCAGCGTCGGCGGCGCGAAAATGAAGGCCTGGACGCCGGCGACCTTGGCGAGCCGGCCGGTGATGTCGGTCTGCAGCTCTTTCGAGCTGCGTTTGCGCTCGGCCCAGTCCTTGAAGGCGAAGCCGACGAAGGCACTGTTGGTCGCGCCGCCGAAAGCGACGGCCGAGAACTGCGCCCTGGTTTCGGGGATATCCTTCACCAGGCCGAGAATCTGGTTGACGTAGGTCTCGGTGTAGTCCGACGTCGCATAGCGCGGCGCGGTCACGATCGAGAGCAGGAAGCCCTGGTCCTCTTCCGGCGCCAGCTCGCTGGAGGTCTTGGTGAACATGAAGCCGGTGAGCGCGACCAGCGCCACGACGATGATCAGGGTCACGGGCCGGTTCCTCAGCGAGGCGGTGACGGCACGCTCGTAGACGCGCTCGACCCGGCCGAACGTGCCGTCGACGATGCGCTGGAAGCGGCCGTGCGCGCCGGCCTTGAGCAGCCGCGCCGACATCATCGGCGTGATGGTCACGGCGATCAGGCCTGACAGCACCACGGAGCCGGCAAGCGTGACCGCGAATTCGCGGAACAGCGCGCCGGTGAGGCCGCCGGTGAAGGCAAGCGGCGCGAACACGGCGGCGAGCGTGATGGTCATGGCGACGATCGCCGAGAATATCTCGCGCATGCCGTTGAAGGCCGCCTGCATCGCCGACATGCCCTCTTCCTCCATGTGGCGATGGATGTTCTCCACCACCACGATGGCGTCGTCGACGACGAGGCCGATCGCCAGCACCATGGCGAGCAGCGACAGAAGGTTGATCGAATAGCCGACCGCAAACAGGATGAAACAGACGCCGATCAGCGACAGCGGGATGGTCACGATCGGCATCATCACCGAGCGGAAGGACCCGAGGAAGAGCAGGATCACCAGAACGACGATGGCGACCGCCTCGCCGATGGTCTTGAACACCTCCTCGATCGAGGCGCTGATCTGCTCGGTGGAATCGTAGACGACCTCGATCGTCATGCCCTTCGGCAGCGTGTCCTGGATCACCGGCACCAACTTGTGGACCGCCGCCGCCGTCGTCAGCGGGTTTGCCGCCGGCGTCGGGAAGATGGCGAGGAAGGTGCCGGGCTTGCCGTTGAAGCTCACCCTGGTGTCGGTGCTCTTGGCGCCGAGCTCGACGCGCGCAACGTCGCGCAGCCGCACCACCTGGCCGTCCGTCGAGCGGATCGGGAGCTGGGAGAACGCCTCCGGGGTCTGCAAGGTCGAGTGGACAGTGATCGAGGAGACCACATACTCGTTCTGGGTGTTGCCGGGCGCGGACAGGAAGTTGGAATTGTTGATCGCGGTCAGCACGTCGGCGGCCGTGGCGCCACGGGCGGCAAGCCTGACCGGGTCGATCCAGACGCGCATCGAATATTCCTCGGCGCCGAAGATCTGGACATCGGCAACGCCTTCCACCGTCGAGATGCGCGGCCGCACGACGCGCTCGATGTACTCGGTGAGCTGCTCCTTCGTCATGTTCGGATTTTGCATCGAGATGTACATCATCGCGAACTGCTGGCCGGTGCCCTTGACGATCACCGGATCCTTGGTGGCCTCCGGCAAGGTGCCGCGCACGCCCTGGACCTTCGACAGCACTTCGGCAAGCGCCACGTCCGGGTTGGAGCCGAGCTTCATCTGCACCGTGACGGTGCTCGACGAGGGGCGGCTGGACGAGGTGACATAGTCGATGTTTTCGGTCGAAGCGACGGCGCGGGCGATCGGGGCGGAGATGAAGCCCTGGATCAGGTCGGCGCTGGCGCCGGGATAGGAGGTAGTGATGGTGATCGCCGTTTCGTCAACCTTCGGATACTGGCGGATCGACAGGTTGAAAATGGCCTGGAACCCCAAGAGCAGGATCATGCAGGCCAGCACCGTCGACAGGACGGGCCGGCGAATGAAGATGTCGGAGAAGCTCATTGCTGAACCTCTTTGTTTGCCGATTTGCTGGGATCGATGGTGTTGTCGACGGCAACCGACATGCCGTTGAAGAGGCGGTTCTGGCCGGCGGTGACCACCTCGTCGCCGGCTTTAAGGCCCTCGACGATCTCGACCATGCCGTTGTTGCGGCGCCCTGGCTTGACGAACACCTGCGAGAGAACGAGCGCGGGCTGCTGCGCGCCCTCGGCCGGCTTGGCGGCGCCCGCGGCCTTGTTGTCGGCTGGTTTCGCGGCGCCTTCGGCAGGCTTTTCGGCGCCGGCCTTCTGGTCCTGAGGCTTGGCGGGCGCGGCAGCGCCGGCAGCCGGCTTTGCCGGAACGACCACGAAGACATAGTCGCCGTAGAGGCTGGACGTCAGCGCCGTCTGCGGCAGCGACAGCACGTTCTCCTCCTTCGGCAGCTCGACGCGAATCTGCACGAACTGGCCGGGAGTGAGCTTGCCTTCGGGGTTGGCGACCTCGCCGCGGATCGACACCAGCCGGCTGGCCGGGTCGATCTTGGGATCGATGCCGCGAATGGAGCCGGCAAACGGCATGTCCGAAAGGCTGCCGCCAAGCCGGACCGTCTGGCCGATCTTCAGCAAGGGCAGCTGCTGTTCGGGAAGCGTGAAGTCGACCCGCATCGTGTCCAGATCCTGTAGCGTGACCACGGCGTTGCCGGGCGCGAGATACTGGCCGATGTCGATCCTCGGAATGCCCACCGTGCCGGTGAATGGCGCGGAAAGCTGTTTCTGGTCGAGCACCGCCTGCAGCTTGTTCACCTGCGCGGCGGATGCGGTCGCGGCAGCGCGCGCGGCATCCAGCGTCGCGTCGGTGCCGACGCCGCGCCGCTGCAGTTCGAGCGCGCGGGTGAGCGCCGCCTGGTCTGAGGCGGCCTGCGCCTTCTGCGCCACCAGATCGGCCTTCTCGACGGCATCGTCGAGCTGCAGGAGCACGGAGTCGGCCGCGACCTTCTGGTTGGCGTGGAACAGGATGTCCTTGACGATGCCGGTGGTCTCGACCGTCAGGTCGACGCCGCGCACGGCATTGACGGTGCCGATCGCCTCGATGCCCGGTGTCCAGTCCGAAGGCTTCAGGGTGACCGTCGAGACGGTCGCCGCCGGCGGCTTCATGGTGGCGAAAAACTGCTTGATGCCGTTGTCGCGCAGGATGTTGAAGCCGACGATGCCGCCGCACACCACAATAAGCAGCAGCAGGAATACTGCGATGATAAAGAAGCGCTTCACGGACAAGTCCCCTCAAGCCGGCAACCGGCATAACGATGCCGGGACACATATCGACCATGGGCCCCGATTTCAATTTCGGGCGCTTTACTGTACCGTCTGGACGGTCTTGTCAATTCCGCTCAAGCTAATGTAAGGGAGGCGTGATGAAAGCTCGCAGGGCAAATTCACGCGACAGGATACTTGCAGCGGCTGCCGACGTGGCGCGCGAAGCAGGCCCGGGAAGCCTGTCGCTCGAGGCCGTCGCCAGCCGGGCCGGCGTGTCCAAGGGCGGCCTGCTCTACAATTTCCCGACCAAGGCCAAGCTGATGCAGGGGCTGGTCGAGAACTACCTCCACGAGTTCGAGCAGGCGATGGAAGCGCGCGTTGCCGAAGCCGGCAATGAGAATGCGCTCTCGGCCTATGTCAGGCTTTCCGCCGATGAATGTGAGAAGCCGCAGCCTTCGGCGTCGTGGATATTCTCGGCGATCGCCGAGGACCCTGGTTTCCTGACGCCGATAAAAGCCTTCAAGCGGCAGCTGTTCGAACGGCTGAAAGGGGAGACGGCCGACCTTGGCTCGCTGCTGGTTTGCTTCCTCGCCATCGAAGGACTGCGCAGCATGAATCTCTTCGATTCCGACGTGCTTTCGCCGGAGGAGCGCAAGCTCCTGGTTTCCTCCCTGCTCAAGATAGCCGGATAGGGAGGAGCGCAAGCTCCTCGTCTGCCGGCTTCCTAGAATAACCGGATAGGTTGTAGGCGTCACACCAGCTTCATCCTGCGGACATAGCGTTGGTCCCGGTTCTTTGCTGCAATGCAAATGGAGTGGGACAATGGTGGACGTGGTTTCCAGTGAGGCGGGGATTCCAAGACCGGATCATCCGCTTGAACAATCGAGCGGGGCGAAATGGTTCCTGCCAGCCTTCGGCGTGCTGGTCCTGGCCGGCCTCATCTATGTCGGCTTTGCGCTGAGCCAGGACCTGGCGATCGCCAAGACGGTGCCATGGATCCTGCTCGGCATCGCCTTGCTGATCGCGCTCGGCTTCGAATTCGTCAACGGCTTCCACGATACCGCCAACGCGGTGGCCACCGTCATCTACACCCGCTCGCTGCCGGCCGAATTCGCCGTCATGTGGTCTGGCGTCTTCAATTTCCTCGGCGTGTTGACCTCGAGCGGCGCGGTGGCATTCGGCATCCTGTCGCTG
The DNA here is from genome assembly GCA_000824825.2 of Mesorhizobium sp. ORS 3324. GTDB lineage: Bacteria > Pseudomonadota > Alphaproteobacteria > Rhizobiales > Rhizobiaceae > Mesorhizobium. The sequence goes on along the minus strand of LM655175.1, from coordinate 131,865 downwards.
CTGCCGGTCGAGCTCATCCTGCAGGTCGGCTCGTCGTCCGGCTTTGCCATGGTGTTCGCCCTGCTGGTCGCGGCGATCCTGTGGAACCTCGGCACCTGGTTCCTCGGCCTGCCGGCGTCCAGCTCGCACACGATGGTCGGCTCGATCATCGGCGTTGGCCTCGCCAACCAGTTCATGGCGCCGGCCGGAAGCGCCACCAGCGGCGTCGAATGGGGGCAGGCGACGAATGTCGGCATGTCGCTGCTTGTCTCGCCCCTCGTCGGCTTCCTCGCCGCCGCCGTCCTGCTTTATGTGATGAAGCTTCTGGTGCGCAATCCGGCGCTCTATGAGGCGCCGAAGGGCAACACCCCGCCGCCGTGGTGGATCCGCGCGCTGCTCATCTTCACCTGCACCGGCGTCAGCTTCGCGCACGGCTCGAATGACGGCCAGAAGGGCATGGGGCTGATCATGCTGATCCTGATCGGCGTGGTGCCGACCGCCTATGCGCTCAACCGCACGCCCGACATCAACTATCTCGAAGCCTACAAGTCGGCTTCCGTCGCCGTCGAGCAGGCACTGGGCAAATACGTCAAGCCGGGCGTCACCGCCGCGGATCCCAAGACCGCGGTTCAAGAGGCTGTCCGCTCCAAGAGCTGGAGCGATCAGACGACGCTCGCGCTGCAGACCTACATCCACAACACAACCGCCGGACTGCAGCCATACGCGACCGTCGACAAGGTGCCGACCGACCTGGTCAGCAACGCCCGCAACGACATCTATCTGATCGGCGAGGCGCTGAAGCTGATCGATAAGAAGAAGCTGCTGCCGATGCAGGACGCCGACCTGAAGGCGGTGACGGACTATCACAAGGCGGTCGACAACGCGACCAAGTTCATCCCGCTCTGGGTCAAGATCGCGGTCGCGCTGGCGCTGGGCCTCGGCACCATGGTCGGCTGGAGGCGTATCGTCGTCACCGTCGGCGAGAAGATCGGCAAAAGCCACCTGACCTATGGCCAGGGCGCCGCCGCCGAGCTGGTGGCGATGATCACGATCGGCATGGCCGACCGTCTCGGCCTGCCGGTATCGACCACCCACGTTCTGTCTTCCGGCGTCGCCGGCACGATGGCGGCCAACGGCTCCGGCCTGCAGTGGGCGACCGTGCGCAATCTTCTGCTTGCCTGGGTGCTCACGCTGCCCTGCTCGATCGCCCTGGCCTTCGTGCTGTTCGTGGTGTTCCGTCAGGTGTTCTGAGCGGCGGATCGTGCTTCCAAAAGAAGGCAGCGCCGGTCATCGGCGCTCCCTTTTCTTTGGGCGAAGCCAGCTGTTCGGGAACACAGGCCTCATAGGACGTATTTGTTGTGTCGACGGTGGCGCATCGGAGATAAACGAAGCGCCCATCGCGTCGTCATCCTATGGCGGAGCAAGGAGCAAAGCGACGCAGCGCAGACCATAGGATCCATTCCGTTACCTATATGCGTCACGGCGGTGCAGAACGACCTCTGTTCTGCGCCGCCTTTACCCTTCGCGCCAGGTCACGGAATGGATCCTCGGGTCTGCGCGACGCCGCTTCGCGGCTGCTTCGCCCGTGGATGACGACGCGAGGAAGGGCTTCGTCAATCTCGGACGTCGATCCGCTCAATCGAACGACCGGATTCTCACCGTCAACAAATATGATACCGGTGAAAAGCAGCGTCGCAGGGCTGGCTACGTCGGGTCTTCGCGATGCAGGTCGTGGATGGTGACGCCCTCGGCATTGGTCGGCAGCATCAGCCACTGCTTGTGGCGCAGCGTGCGCTCGGTGTCCTCCAAGCCCATCTCCCAGTGCTCGCGCATCGAGGTGCCCGAGAACTCATAGTCCTTGGCGTGGCCCTCATAGCTTTTGTGCTGGTAGATCAGGTGGACGATGTTGACCACGCCGGCGTCGGAATAGTCGGCGATCAGTTCCCTCTCACCGTCCCTGAGCTGCTCCGGCGGAACGCGCTTGAGGGCATCGAGAAGCTTCATCTTGAGCGCATGGATGCGCTGGAAATTGTCGGTGTTCTGGCGTGTGCGGCTCGAATACATGATGTCCTTGTGGCGCGACAGCACGTCGGCCATGCCGCGCGGCAGCGCGCCGCGGGCGCTGAACAGATCGACCTGGAACACCAGCGAGGAGCGGTCCTCTTCCTGGTCGAGCAGATATTGCAGCGGCGTGTTGGAGACGATGCCGCCGTCCCAGTAATACTCGCCCTCGATGCGGATCGAGGGAAAGGCCGGCGGCAGCGCGCCGCTCGCCATGATGTGCTCCGGCCCGATGCGCACCTTATCGGTGTCGAAATAGACGAAGTTGCCGGTCCTGACATTGACCGCGCCGACGCTTAAGCGCTTCTTGCCGTCGTTCAGCACATCGAAATCGATCAGGCTCTCCAGCGTGTCCTTCAATTCGGCGGTGTCGTAAAAGCTGGTTGCGCCATCCGCGCCGGGCGGCTGGAACCACGGGTTGGGACTGCGCGGCTTGAAGAAGCCGGGCTGGCCCATGGTCATCGTCATCCATGACGAGGTGCGGTTGCGGATGTCGCGATAGATGTCGCCTTCCGGCGTGTAGGTCCAGATCTTGCGGCCGGAGACCGTCTGCCAGAACTGTTCCAGCCGCTGCAGGCGACGGCTCGGCTCGTTGCCGGCGATGATCGAGGCGTTGATGGCGCCGATCGAAACGCCGGAGAGCCAGGTCGGCTCGCAACCGGCGTCGGAAAGCGCCTGATAGACGCCGGCCTGATAGGCGCCGAGCGCGCCGCCGCCCTGGAACACCAGGGCGATGCGGTCATACTGCGCGGTAATTTCCTCGATGGTGGCGGCGACCGTCTTGTTCCGGGTGCGTTCAAGCACGAGCCTTCTCCGGCTGGATTGCGCTGGCGGCGGACTGGTTGCGATCGGCGAGATAGTCGTGGACGACCTCGCCCAGCCCGAGCGTCAGGTCGGCGGTGAAGTGGACGGCCGAGACGACCTCGAGCACCGGCAGCTTGGCCACGTCGGCCATGACGTGCGGCCGGAGGTCGAGCGCGGCCGGCGCCGTCCAGGCTTCCTTCAGTGTCACGTCGGTGAGGTAGTAGCGCACCAGCTCGCAGATGCGCGGGCTTCCGTCGACATGCGGGATGATCTTGATCAGGAAGTTGGGCGCGGCGAGCGAGGCGAGCACGGAATCGTGGTCGGCCTCGCGATGCTTGTAGCCCATGGTTCCGGTGGCGCACAGAACGCTGCCATAGTGGAGCGTGCCCACCACCACTTCGCCCTCATGCACGATCTTGGGGCTGGCGAGCTTCTTCGGGAAACCCCAGAGCTCGCGGCCGCCGGCGATCGGCGCGTCGTCGTCGAGATACATGGAATGGACATAGCCGCCATGCTGCCCGCCGAAGCGCACCGGGATCACCTGGCCGGTCTCGGTATAGTCGCCGAAGCCGGTCGAATCCGGCATGCGGATGAACTCGTACTTGACCAGCGGCTCATCGATCTCCAGCGGCGCCGGCACCACCGCCTCCAGGGCCTCGCGCGTCGTGCGGTAGGTGATGATGATGTACTCGCGGTCGAAGAAACGGTAGGGCCCCGGCGGGAAGGATGGATTGGTGAGCGGCATGGCATAGGCGCGCTTCACGACATCAGCGATTTCCAAGCTGCTCACCCATCGGTTCAGGAATGACATGCGCGAGATGCGCAGGGGAAGTTTGTTGCACGGCACCATGACACTGCCATGTCACCCCCTCGCTCGCCAGCTTTCTGGCTCTGCGGCAGCATCACAACATTGTAATCGCAGCGACATATGGTCATGGCATTGTTATGTTGCGACGCACAAACTATGTGCGCCTATAGCTCCTGCCACCTGTCGCGAGATCTCCCATGGGTTCCCTGTCTTCGAAGAATGCGCTCGTAACCGGCTCGACCAGCGGCATCGGCCTGGCAATCGCCCGCGCCTTTGCCGCCGAGGGCGCAAACGTCACCATCAATGGCCTGGGCGACGCCGTGGCGATCGAGCAAGAGCGCGCCGGCATCGAGAAGGACTTCGGCGTCAAATGCCGCTACTCGGGCGCCAACATGATGGACGGCGCCGCGGTCACCGCCATGGTCCACGAGGCCGAAGAAGCGTTCGGCAGCCTCGACATACTGGTCAACAATGCCGGCATCCAGCACGTCGCGCCGATCGACGAGTTTCCCGACGACAAGTGGGAGGCGATCATCCGCATCAACCTGCTGGCCGCCTTCTACGCCATCAAGGCGGTGCTGCCCGGCATGAAGCGGCGCAAATGGGGCCGCATCATCAACACGGCCTCGGCCCATGCGCTGGTCGCCTCGCCGTTCAAGTCGGCCTACGTCTCGGCCAAGCACGGCATCGCCGGCCTGACCAAGACGGTGGCGCTGGAAGTGGCGCAGGACGGCATCACGGTCAACGCGATCGCTCCCGGCTATGTCTGGACGCCGCTGGTCGAGAAGCAGATCCCCGACACGATGAAGGCGCGCGGCATGACCGAGGAGCAGGTCAAGCACGACGTGCTTTTAGCCGCGCAGCCGACCAAGGAATTTGTCACCGTCGAAGAGCTTGCTGCGCTGACCTTGTTCCTGTGCTCGGACGCCGCCAAGCAGATGACCGGCACGACCTTGCCGATGGATGGCGGCTGGACGGCGCAGTAAGCGCGCTTCCCTAGAGCAGTTGATCGTTTCACGGAAACGCTGAACTGCTTTAACTGTTTGTTTTTACGCAATTCCGGACGGAAGGCTACGGCGAAGCCGCCGAGCCCGACCGTTACACACTTTTCCTGGAATTGCTCTAAAGGGGGCGCTGTCGCGGCATAAGGCTTAACTCGCGGTGCTTCGTACTATCCTTCCCCTGGCGCAGTCCTCGCCAGTCCCTATGGCTATTGAAGTCGCCCGTAATGGCTCAGGACGAGGCCGACGGCTCCAAGCAGCACATCGTTTTCGGTGTGCTTGCCGATGATTATTCGCGTGCGCCTGTCGGGGGCGACATCCCGCGCCTTGATTAGGGTGTGCCGTTCATAGGCTGCAATGAGGGGCGTAAGCAGGATGTCGCCGGCGAGCGCCATGCGTCCTCCGATGATGATGAGGGGCGGGTTCAGAACGGATCCGATCATGCCCAGGCCGCGGCCCGCCATTTCGGCCGTATCCTCGATCATGCGCAATGCTCCGACATCCCCCTGTTCGGCCATGCGGATCACGTCGTCCATCGTGACGCGCCGGCCCGTCACGCGCGCGATCTGCTCCAACGGCCGGTTGAAACTGGCGTAGAGTTCCAGGCAGCCTCGATTGCCGCAGCGGCAAAGATCGCCCGATGGATCGATGCTCATGTGACCGAATTCGCCCGCGCCGCCGGCAATTCCGGTCACGACGCGTCCGTGCTGGACGATCGCACCGCCGACCCCGAGGTCGATCTTGAACAGGACAAAGTCCTCGTAACCGACGGCGGCGCCCCACATCATCTCGGCAATGGCGGCGCAGTTGCTTTCATTGGCTGCAAAGATCGGCTGCTCCAGCACCGGCCCAAAGACATGTCGGATGTTGACGCCAGCCCAAGTGGGAACGATGCTGGCCCGCTGGACGAAGCCTTCGGGGCTGACCGGTCCCGACACAGAAACCCCGACACCCAGGAGGCCGGACGCAGACAAGCTGTTCTCCTCGTAGCATTGCGCGATCGCCGCCTTGGTGAGCTTTGCCGCCCGGTCCGGAGGATAATCCAGGCCGAGGGGAATAGTTTTTTCAGAAATGAATGAATGCGAGACGTCGGCCACAGCGACCCGTATCTCGTCAAGACTAAGATGAACGCCAACGCAGGTGCCGGCTTCAGGATTGAGCGTCAGCGTCGCCGGCGGCCGGCCGACGCCTTTGGCCGTTTCGTCAGCCGCCGCCAGTTCCACCACAATCCCCGACTTCTTCAGACCAGTCAAAGCCGTGGAGACGGTCGAGCGGGCCAAGCCCGTGAGCCGGGCGATCTGCGCGGCGGAAATGGCGCCGCGCTGGCTGAGACAGCGGACAATCAGACTTTCAGGCGTGCCCGGAGGTTGACCGTCCAGCAGCGATCTGAGCAGGCTTTTTGTCATTTTCGTCTTAAAACTCCTTGACTGTCGATCGTATTTGATCATTCTAGAAAAAACTAGAGGCCTTCTGTGGTGCGCGGGCGGTCTCGACGAAACGGTCGTGATGAACCGTGCTGAAATCAAATGGGAGTGAGACGATGAGATATCTGAGGGCGACCCTTGTCGCTACGGCGGCATTTGCCTTTCTTGCAAACACAGCACTCGCCGAGCCGAAGACCAATCTGCTCCACCAATGGGCGACCGGATCGGACGCGCAGGCCATCGCCAAGCTTGGCGAGATGTTCGAGGCGAAGGGCGGAAAATGGCAGCAGACCTCGATCGCCGGCCATACCGCCAACACGCTTGCCAAGCTGCGCGCCGACGTGATCGCAGGCAATGCTCCGCCGGCGGTTCAGCTCAAGGGTCCCGAGATCGCTGAATGGAACAAGACCGGCATGACCGCCGATCTGGATGATCTCGCGAAGGCGGAGAATTGGGAAAAGGTGGTGGCGCCGGAATTGCTGCCGGTGATGAAGCCGAGCGGCAAGTGGGTGGCGGCGCCGATGAACATCCACCGCATCAACTGGATATGGGCATCGCCAAAAGTCATGCAGGCCGCCGGCGTGACCGAGGTTCCGAAGACCTGGGCGGAATTCAACGCAGCCTGCGACAAGATCGTGGCTAGCGGCAAGATCTGCATCTCGCACTCGACCGCCGACTGGACCGATTCCACCGTCTTTGAAGTCGTCGTCTACGGCCAGGACCTCGACCTCTATCGCAAGGCCTTCGTCGAAGGCAACGTAGACGCCATGCGCAGCGACGGCATGGTCAAGGCCTTCGAGCAATTCCGCATCATGACGTCCAAATACATGGACCCCGGCATGAACGGCCGCGACTGGGATTCGATGTCGGCTCTCGTCGGCCGCGGCGAGGCGGCCTTCCACATCATGGGCGACTGGACGATCGGCCTGCTTACCGCCGCCGGCTTCAAGGAAGGAACGGACTATGTCTGCGCCCAGGCGCCGACCGACTGGGGCAAGCCCGGCTTCATCCTGAACTCCGATTCCGTCGTGTTCTTCCAGCAGAAGGATCCCGACTATGTGGAGGGCCAGAAGCTGCTCGCCAGCACCATCCTGTCGCCGGAGTTCCAGACCGTCTTCAACCAGGCCAAGGGCTCGATCCCGGCGCGCCTCGACGTCGATCTGTCGAAGGGCTTCAATCCCTGCCAGCAGAAGTCCCAGAAGGACCTGCAGGCCTCGATCGAGGCGGGCACGCTGGTCCGCTCAATGGCCCACAACATGACCATCCCGCAAAAGGTCCGCGGCGCCATCATGGACACGATCACAGAATTTGTCGCGACGCCGAACATGTCCGCCAAGGATGCGGCCAACGCCATGGCCGACGCCGCCGAAGCGCAGGAATGACGTGCGGAGAGCGCCGGCGCGACATCGCGCCGGCGCCCGGCCGGCAGGAAGCCCAATGTCCATCCACGACCTTTCCGTTCCGATAGCCGTGCCCGCCCGCTCGTGGCGGGATCGTCTGGGATCGATCGTGCCGATCCTCGTGCTCGCCCCTTCGCTCGCGGCGAGCTTCGTCTATGTCTTCGTGTTCACGGGCTGGACGCTCTACCTGTCGCTGTCAGACTCGACACTTTTGCCGAGCTACGGCTTTGCGGGCCTCGACAACTACGTATCGCTCTGGTCCAACCGGCGCTGGAACATCGCCTACACCAACCTTTTCCTCTTCAGCGGCTTCTATATCGTGGGCTCGATGGCGGTCGGGCTGCTGCTGGCCATCCTGATCGACCAGCGCGTGCGCGGCGAGGCGGTGTGGCGGACGATCTTCCTCTACCCGCTGGCGGTTTCCTTCATCGTCACCGGCACCGTCTGGAGCTGGCTCTACAATCCGGTCGACGGCATCCAGGCGCTGGTGCGCGGGCTGGGCTGGAGCGACTTCAGCTTCGCGCTCACCAGCGATCGGAACCACGCGATCTATGCGGTGATCATCACCGGCGTCTGGCAGTCTTCCGGTTTCGCCATGGCGCTCTTTCTGGCCGGCCTACGCTCGGTCGATCCGGATCTGGTGAAGGCGGCGCAGATCGATGGCGCATCGGTCGTGCGCACCTACAGGAAGGTCATTCTGCCAACCATCGCGCCGATCTTCCTTGCGGTCGCCGTCATCCAGATTCAGTTCGCCATCAAGACGTTCGACCTCGTCGCCGCCCTGACCCGCGGCGGGCCGGGCATCTCGACCACGTTCCCAGCGATCTACGTCTACGATCTGATGTTCCAGCGTGGCGAGATCGGCGAGGGCGCGGCCGCCGCGGTCATGATGCTGGCTGCACTTGCCGTGGTGCTGGTGCCCTATTCGCTGTGGGTGGTGTGGCGCCGCCGGGCGGAGGCAGGAAATGGCTGAACGGGCCGCCGCCATCGACCTGGAAGCGGCTGCAGCGAGCCGCAGGCACTTCTGGAGCCGGTTCGCGATCTACGGCCTGCTCACGGTCTTCGCCGCAGTCTATCTGATCCCGCTCTTCGTGGTTGTCTTCAATTCCTTCCGCGAGCAGGCGGAGATCGCGCGCGACGGGCTCATCTCGCTGCCAAGGACCTTCCGGCTGGAGGCATGGGCGCAGGCCTGGAGCACTTATTGCATCGCGGGCACCTGCCAGGGGATGCAACGGAATTTCCTGAACTCGCTGTGGATGACCATTCCGGCGACGATCATTTCCACGCTGCTCGGCGCCGTGAACGGCTACGTGCTGTCCAAATGGCGCTTCAAGGGCTCGGAGGTCCTGTTCACCCTGATGCTGCTCGGTGTCTTCATGCCGGGGCAGATCGCGCTGATGCCCTGGGCATTCGTTCTTGGAAAGCTCGGCCTGACCAACTCGACCTACGGCCTGATCCTGGTGCATGTCGTCCAGGGAATTTCCTTCACCACCCTGTTCTGCCGCAACTACTATGTCGGCATCCCCGACGACCTCATCAAAGCGGCGCGCATCGACGGCGCCGGCTTCTGGCGGATCTTCTGGAAGATCATAATGCCGCTGTCGCCGCCCATCCTGATCGTGACCGTCATCTGGCAGTTCACCGGCATCTGGAACGAGTATCTGTTCGGCGTGGTCTTCACGTCCGGCCAGGCGCAGCCGATCACAGCCGCGCTCGTCGCGCTAACGGCGAGCGGCACGACCGCCCGCAGCTACGACGTGATGAGCGCCGCCGTGCTGATCGGGGCGCTGCCGCCGCTCCTGATCTATCTCTTTGGCGGCAAATACTTCGTTCGCGGTCTGACACAGGGCGCCATCAAATGACCAGCCAATCCCTATCCGCCCTGACCATTCGTAACCTCTACAAGAGCTACGGCGCCGTGGACGTCTTGAAGGGCATCAACCTCGAAGCGCAGCCGGGAGAGTTCATCGCTCTCGTCGGACCTTCCGGTTGCGGCAAGTCCACCCTGCTTGCCATGATCGCCGGACTTGAAAGCGTGACGTCGGGCGAAATCCTCATCGGCAACCGGCTCGTCAATTCCGTGCCGCCAAAGGACCGCGACATCGCCATGGTGTTCCAGTCCTATGCGCTCTACCCGACCATGACCGTGCGCCAGAACATCACCTTCGGCATGGAGAGCCGCGGCGTGCCGAAGGCTGATCAGGCCGAAGCCGTCAAGCACGTCGCGGCGCTGCTGCAGATCGAGGTACTGCTTGGCCGCAAGCCCGGGCAACTCTCCGGCGGCCAGCGCCAGCGGGTCGCCATGGGCCGGGCGCTGGTGCGGGACCCGAAGCTTTTCCTGTTCGACGAGCCGCTTTCCAACCTCGATGCCAAGCTGCGCGTCGACATGCGCACCGAGATCAAGAAGCTGCACAACCGTGTCGGCAAGACCACGGTCTATGTCACCCACGACCAGGTGGAGGCGATGACGCTCGCTTCGCGCATTGCCGTCATGCATCAGGGGTCGGTGCAGCAGTTCGACGCCGCGCAGATGATCTACAGCCGCCCCGCCAACATGTTCGTCGCGGGCTTCATGGGCTCTCCGGCGATGAATTTCATTCCCGCCGAGCTCGGCGACGGGGCGGGCCGGCCCTGCGTCACGGTTCGGACCGTGGATGGCGGCACGGCAGCGTTGGAACTTGCCCAGCCGGTGCCGGCCGGCGCGCCGAGGAACGTCGTGCTTGGCGTGCGGCCGGAACATATCTACCGCTTTTCGGACGACTTGAAGCACCGCAAGCGCGCCATTGCGGCGGTGAAGGCCCCGGTCGAGCTGGTCGAGCCCACGGGTGCCGAGACCTTGGCGGTGCTTCGCTTCGGCGATCTCGAAGTCACCGGCCGTTTCGACCCGGACAGTGCGCCACGCACGGGCGAGACGATGACCCTCGGCATCGACATGGCGCGGGCTTGCCTCTTCGATCCGACGACCCAATCCCTTCTTTGAAAGCTCAGTCTTTGACATTCGCCACCTATCCAAGCCTCGCAGACCGTGTCGTGCTGATCACCGGAGGAGCCTCTGGCATCGGCGCCGAGATGGTTCGCGCCTTCGCGGCCAACGCGGCGCGCGTGGCCTTTCTCGACATTCAGGAAGCGGTCGGCCGGGAACTAAAGGCGGAGCTAGCGGGCGCCACGCGCCACACGCCTCTGTTCCTGCCATGCGATGTGACCGACATCGCGGCCCTGCGCGCAGCAATCGAGAATGTGCGGGAAAAGGCCGGGCCGGTTGCTGTCCTGGTGAACAACGCCGCCAATGATGACCGCCACGCAGTCGCCGAGGTGACGCCGGACTACTGGGATCATGCCCAGAACGTCAATCTGAAGCATCAGTTCTTCGCCGCCCAGGCCGTCCATCCGCAGATGAAGTCGCTGGGCTTTGGCTCCATCATCAACCTTTCCTCGACCTCCTGGCGCTTCGGCGCCGACCAGATGACCGCCTATGCCACGGCCAAGGCCGCGATCATCGGCATGACGCGGTCGTTGGCCCGCGCCTTCGGTCCCGACAATATCCGCGTCAACGCCATCGAGCCGGGCGCCGTGATCACCGAGCGGCAGCGCCGTCTTTGGTACACAACGCAGGAGTCCGTCGATCAGATGGTCGGGCGCCAGTTGATCAGGCGGGCTCTGCTGGCCGACGAGATCGCCCGCACGGCGCTTTTTCTCGCCGCCGACGACAGCCGCATGATCACCAAGCAATCCATCACCGTCGATGCGGGCCTGCGCTGATGCAGGTTCTCCGTCTCCCCTCGTTCGATCGGCTGGCCTGATGCTGCGCGTTGGTTTGAACCCCTATGGGCTTACCTATCATCTTGGGCTGCAGGGCCGTGGCACGCCGCGCGCCAACCCCAAGGGCGCGGGGCTCGAAGGCTTCATCGCCCTGGCCGAGGAGCTCGGCGCACGCACGCTGGAGATCTATGATCCGTGGCTGGCGGAAATGTCTGATTCCGGGCTGGCCGCACTGAAGGAGCGGCTCGATGGGCTTGGGATGACGCCCGTCGTCAGCGCCGGGCTCAACATGATGGGGCCGCTGGAGAGCGCGTTCCGTTCCGCCCGCTCGCTCGGCGCGAAGACCATCCGGCTCGGCCTGACACCGGTTCTGTGCGGTGACCGCAATGCCTGGGGCGAGAAATGGGGCGAGCTCAACGCCTCGATCAGGTCGGCGCTTCAGCAATGGGGGCCGCGAGCCGAAGCCGAAGGCCGCGTGCTCGCGATCGAGAACCATCAGGATTTCGGCAGCGCCGAGCTGGTGGCGTTCTGCGAGACCGGCGGGCGAGGGGTCGGCATCACGTTCGATACCGGCAATACGTTTCCCGTCGCCGAGGCGCCGCTCGACTTCCCCCGCCGCATCGCGCCCTATGTGCGACATGTCCACCTGAAGGACTACCGCGTTCAGTTCACGGGCGAAGGATACCGGCTCGTGCGCTGCGCCATCGGCGACGGCGCCGTGCCCTTCAGCGACCTCGCGGCCCTGCTCGGCGACCTGCACGACGAACTCACCGCCGTGCTCGAGCCGGGCGCGCTCGAGGCGCGCCACGTGCGCTTTCTTCTCGACGACTGGTGGAACGGCTATCCGCCGCAAACCGCGCGCGAATTCGCCGCCTGCCTTGCCGCCGCGCAAAAGAATCGCCTGCCCGACGATGCCGATTTCCGCACTCCCTGGGAGCGCGGGGACGACGGCGCCCTGGTTTCCTACGAGCTCGACATGATCCGGCGCAGCGCCGCCAACATGAAGGAGCTCGGCCTCATGACTCTGGAGAACCCCTCATGACAACTCGCGAACTCAGCGGCGTCACCGCCTTCGTCACAGGTTCCGGACGCGGCCTCGGCCACGTCATGGCCGACCGGCTGGCGGAACTTGGGGCGGACGTAGCAATCCACGACCTGGACTGGACCCAACCGGCGAAGTATGGCGAGTTCGCCGACCTCGATGAATCGGCAAGGCACCTGGGACGACACGGCACCCGGGTGACCGCGGTCACCGGCAATATCGGCGACCGTGCCGCCGTAGCCGAGATGAAGCGCAAGATCGAGGCGGACCTCGGCGATGTGCATGTGCTCGTCAACTGCGCGGGTGGCGACATCGGCGCCAAGGGAACCAAGCCCAACCCCAACAACGCCCTCGACATCGATTACGAGGACATAAAGGTGCTCACCGAAAACAACCTGATCGGCACCATGCTGGTTTGCCAGGCCTTCGTGCCGCCGATGGTGAAGCGCGGGTCAGGGTCGGTGATCAATATCGCCTCGGCGGCCGCTCACCTCGGCTGCTCGCCGGAGGTCGTCTATTCGACGCTCAAGGCTGCTGTCGTCCACTATACCCGTTGCCTCGCCAAGGAACTGATCGACGAGGGCGTGCGGGTCAATGCCGTCAGCCCGGGGGCGACGAAAACCGCCCGGTTCCAGGCGACGCGCGTCGTCGATCCGGCCAGGATGGATTCGTCGAAGCGTTCGCTCAACCGCTATGCCGAGCCTGAAGAGGTTGCCGAGGCTGTCGCCTTCCTCGCCGGATCGCGCGCCCGCTTCATCAACGGCCAGGTGATCCGCGTGGACGGCGGCTTCACGATCTTTCCGGGGTGATGCACGTGACGATGAGGGAAACTGCCATCAAGCGCTTCGACCTTTCCGGCCGGCTCGCGCTGGTCACCGGATCCTCGAAGGGGATAGGCTTCGCGATCGCCCGCGGTCTTGCCGAAGCAGGCGCGGAGCTAGTGCTCAACGCGCGCAACGAAAGCGTGCTGGAGGAGGCGCGGGCAAGACTCGCCGCCGAAGGCCATAAGGTTCACGCTCGCGCCTTCGACGTGACCGATGCGGCCGCCGTGGCGGCAGCGGTCGATGCCATCGAGAGCGAAATCGGTCCGATCGAGATCCTCTTCAACAATGCCGGCACGCAATTTCGCGCGCCGCTCGAGGAATTTCCGCTGGAAGCCTGGGAAAGGCTCAAGGCGACCAATATCGACAGCGTGTTCCATGTCGGCCAGGCTGTGGCACGCCGCATGATCCCGCGCGGACACGGCAAAATCGTCAACATCGCCTCCGTGCAGAGCGAGCTGGCACGCACGAGCATCGCGCCCTATACGGCGACCAAAGGTGCCGTGAAGATGCTGACCAAGGGCATGGCGACCGACTGGGCGCGATATGGCCTGCAGGTCAATGCGATCGGTCCAGGCTATTTCAACACCGAACTCAATGCCGCCCTGGTCGCCGACGCCGACTTCACCGCCTGGCTGGAGAAACGCACGCCTGCCGGCCGCTGGGCAGAGGTCGAGGAACTGATCGGGGCGGCGGTCTTCCTGGCATCGGATGCATCAAGCTTTGTCAACGGCCACGTCCTCTATGTCGACGGCGGCATCACGGCATCGCTCTGACGGGACGAGCGTAGAAGCTCTTCCTTGACAATCGGCGGGGACCGTTCCAGCATCATTGCAAGGGGTTCCCCGCGACGACCCCGTGAGGCGTCAGCCCAACGATCGCGTCCAAACTCTCTTCGTTCAGGAGGTGGACGCTATGCCGTCAACAACGCAAATCACCGTACCGCAACTTACCCGTCTCGTCGGCCTGCCGGATGCGCCGGTTCTCATCGATGTGCGCATCGATGAGGACTATGAAGCCGATCCGCGCCTGCTGCCGGCCTCCTATCGGCGCGATTTCAGAACCGTCTCGACCTGGGCGACCGAGTTCTCCGGATCCAAGGTCGTCGTCATCTGCCAGCGGGGGGAGAAGCTTTCGCAAGGCGTTGCCGCGTGGCTGCGCCACGAGGGCATTCCGGCGGAGTCGCTGGAAGGCGGCTTCGAAGCCTGGGCCGCTGCCAAGGCGCCCCTGGTCGCGGCCGGCGCGGTCCCGCCGCGCGACGAGAAGGGCCGCACCGTATGGGTGACGCGTTCGCGGCCGAAGGTCGACCGCATCGCCTGCCCCTGGCTGATCCGCCGCTTCGTCGATCCCGATGCGGTGTTCCTGTTCGTCGATCCCGCCGAGGTGCCGCTGGTAGCCGATCGGTTCGCGGCGGTTCCCTTCGACATCGAAGGCGTGTTCTGGAGCCACCGCGGCGATCGCTGCACTTTCGACACGATGGTCGAGGAGTTCGGCCTGCGCATCGAGGCGCTCGATCGCCTGGCGCTGATCGTGCGCGGAGCGGACACGGCGCGGCTCGACCTCGTGCCGCAGGCGTCCGGGTTCCTTGCCGCTTCGCTCGGCCTGTCGCGCATGTTCCGCGACGACCTCGAGCAGCTCGAAGCCGGCATGCTCCTCTATGACGCCTTCTTCCGCTGGTGCCGCGACGCCACCGACGAGACGCACAACTGGCCGGTCGCAGGCAAGGCACAATGAGTGTGTTTGCCAAAGACAGCGCCGCGCAGCCGGCCGAGATCCCGACCGTGCCGACCTTCGGCGAAGCGACACGGCTCTGGGCAAAGATCGGCCTGCTCTCCTTCGGCGGGCCGGCCGGTCAGATCGCCCTGATGCACAAGGAACTGGTCGAGGAGCGCCGCTGGATCGGCGAGGAGCGGTTCCTGCATGCGCTGAACTACTGCATGCTCCTGCCGGGTCCCGAGGCGCAGCAGCTCGCCATCTATATCGGCTGGCTGCTGCACCGCACGGCCGGCGGCCTCGTCGCCGGCACGTTGTTCGTGCTGCCGGGCGCTTTTGTGATGCTCGGCTTAAGCAGCTTCTACATGCTCTACAACGACGCGCCGGTCATCGAGGCGCTGTTCTTCGGCATCAAGGCGGCGGTGCTCGCCGTCGTCGTCGAGGCGGTGATCCGAATCGGGAAGCGGGCGTTGAAGAACCGGATCATGGTGGCGATCGCGGTTGCAGCTTTCCTGGCCATCTACGTCGTCAAGCTGCCGTTCCCGCTGATCGTGCTTGCGGCAGCCTTTATCGGCTGGATCGGAAATCGCTTCGCGCCGGGACTGTTTTCGGGCTCGGCGCACGGCAAGGGCAAAACCGCCGCCGACAGCCGGGGCGTGGTCGACCTGATGTTCGAGCGCGGCGAGCTCGGCCACACCGTGCCGACCAGATGGCATGCGGCCCGCACTATAGCCATCTGGCTGCCGGTCTGGCTCGGACCGGTGGCGCTGGTCGCCGCGCTGGCCGGGCCGGGGAGCGTATGGGCGAAAATCGGCGGCTTCTTCAGCCTGATGGCGGTCGTCACCTTCGGCGGCGCCTATGCGGTTCTGGCCTATGTGGCGCAAGCGGCGGTGACTTCGTTCGGCTGGCTTTCGCCCGGCCAAATGGTCGACGGGCTCGGGCTTGCCGAAACGACTCCCGGGCCGCTGATCCTGGTGCTGCAATTCGTCGGCTTCGCCGCCGCCTATCGCCATGCCGGCGCGCTCAGTCCTTTGCTCGCGGGATCGCTGGGAGCGGCGCTGACGCTCTGGGCCACCTTCGCGCCCTGCTTCTTCTGGATATTCCTCGGCGCGCCCTACATCGAGCAGCTGCGGCAGAACAAGGCGCTGTCGGCGGCGCTCGGCGCGATCACGGCCGCCGTCGTCGGCGTGGTGATGAACCTTGCGCTGTGGTTCGCGCTGCATGTCGTCTTCGGCAAGGTCGAGAGTGTCGGCTGGGGCGTCGAGGTTCCGGTCGTCTCCTCGCTCGACTGGCGCGCGGCGCTGCTGTCGGCGGCTGCGATGATCGCCATGCTCAGGCTGAAAGCCGGCATGCTGCCGACGCTGGCGGCGTCGGCACTGGCGGGCCTCGTTCTTCAGGCATTGTGAATTTTTTCCGGCCGCAGCCAAGCGTGATCGACAGCTCTGTTTACAACTAACATGTCAGTATGATACGGCTGCTTGCAGATTGATGAATTGGAGATCCTGCAGGTGGCTTCGCGCTTTGGTCTGTCGGTTGCGCTCACAACGCCCTTTGATGCTGCCGGGCGGATCGCCGTCCCGCTGATGACCGCGCATGCCCGGGCATGCCTCGATGCCGGCTGCAGCAGCGTGACGCTGTTCGGTACCACCGGCGAAGGCGCTTCCGTCGGCACGGCGGAGCGGCAGGCGGTCATCGATGCCATGCTTGCGGCAGGTGTATCCGCCGATCGGCTCGTCGCCGGCGTGCTGGTCGATGCCGCGGAGGACGCGGCGGAGCAGTGCCGCCAGGCCTTGCAGCGCGGCGCCCGCAACATCCTGCTGGCGCCGCCGAGCTACTTCAAGAATGTCGGCGACGATGGGTTGTTCGGCTGGTTTGCGGCCGTGTTCGCCGCGCTCGGTCCGCTCGCCCGCGGCATGCTGCTCTACAACATCCCCTCGGTCACGACGGTCCAGCTCTCGCTCGACCTGATCGGCCGGCTTCGCAAGGCGTATCCAGGCGTGGTCGCAGGGGTCAAGGATTCCGGCGGAGACTGGGCGTACAGCGAAGCGCTGCTCAGGACGCATGGCGACCTGATCATCCTGATCGGCGACGAACGGCATCTGGCGCCGGCGGTGCGGATCGGCGGCCAGGGCGCGATTTCCGGCATGGCCAATTTCGCAGCCGGCGAGCTTCGCACCATGATCGAAAGCGGACGCGACGATTCCCGTGTGGAGGGCTTCGTCCTCGAATTGCTCAGGCATCCTGTCATTCCGGCGGTGAAGGCCATGGTGGCGCGCCAGACCGGCGACGAACGCTGGCTGACGGTCCGGCCACCGCTGGAGGAGGTGCCATTGCAGGAGCGGCAGCGGCTTGGCGCCGCTTACGACCGACTGTTTTCGACACAAGCAGCATGAGCGGCGGAGGACGCTGATCGGCATGGACGACACGAGCGAACCGGCAACTCTGAGGGAAAAGGCCTATGCCAGCTTCACGCGGCATCTGCTGGCCCGCGACCTCCGGCCGGGCCAGTTCGTGTCGCAGCGCGAGCTGGTCGCCTTCACAGGCCTGCCGCTTGGCGCCATTCGCGAGATCGTGCCGCGGCTCGAGGCCGAGGGGTTGCTGACCACCATCCCGCAGCGCGGCATGCAGATCGCGCATATCGACATCAGCCTGATACGCGAGGCCTTCCAGTTCCGCCTGTTCATGGAGCGGGAGGCGGTCGCGCTGTTTGCCGTCAACGCGTCCGACGCCGAGATTGCGCGCCTTCGGCGCGAGCATGAGGACATGCTCGCCCAGGCTCTGGCGCAGACGCCGACGCCGGAAATGGAAGCCAAGGCCCAGAACATCGATTGGGCCATGCACGATACGTTCATCAGCGCGCTCGGCAACGAAATCATCGCCAAGGCCTATCTGGTCAATTCGGTGAAGATCAGGCTCATCCACCAGGAGCGCTTTCGCATCGACGGTCGCGTCGTGCCGGTCATGCGCGAGCATCTTGCGGTGATCGATGCGCTGGAGAAACGCGATCCGCAGAAGGCGGTCGAGGCGATCAGCCAGCACATCGACAATGCGCGCCGGCTGGCGCTCCAGATTTGAGGAAACGGACCGTGCCGCAATCGTCGCGGCGCAATCGACAACGACAGCAATCGGGAGGAAGAGATGTCGTCCAATCCATTCAGTCCAACGAGGAGGCAGCTGCTCCAGGGAACTGCGGCACTCGCCGCCGCCGGCCTCGCCGGTCTTCGGCCTAGCTTCGCTGCAGGCGTTGACTGGAAGCGCTTTGCCGGCACGACACTCGATGTCAATCTGGTCAAGAGCCCGCGCAGCGACACCATCCTGAAGAACCTCGCCGAGTTCGAGGAACTGACCGGCATCAAAGTCAATGCGGAGGCGACGCCCGAACAGCAGCAGCGCCAGAAGACGGTGATCGAGCTCAGCTCCGGAAAGCCGAGCTTCGACGTCGTGCATCTGAGCTATCATGTGCAGAAGCGGCAGTTCGAGAAGGGCGGCTGGCTGGCCGACATTTCCGGCTACCTTGCCGATCCGGCCCTGACAGATCCGGGGCTGGTCGAAAGCGACTTCGCCGAGGCCGGCATTCAGTTCGCCAAGGATGGCCAGGGCGTGCTGCGCTCGCTGCCGTTCTCGGTCGACTACTGGATCCTTTACTGGAACAAGGAGCTGTTCGATGCCAAGGGGGTGAAATATCCTGAGAGCTTCGAGCAGCTGGTGGCTGCCGCCGAAGCGCTGACCGACCCATCGAGCAACACGTTCGGCTTCGTCGCCCGCGGCCTCAAGAACGCCAACACGCCGGTGTGGACGTCGCTGATGCTCGGCTACGACATGACGCCGCTCGGCAGCGACGGCAAGCTGCGCACGACGTCTGCGGAGGCAATCGAAGCCGCCAGCCTCTACCAGCGGCTGATGACCAAGGCCGCGCCTCCCGGCGTCACCGGCTTCAACTGGGCCGAGGCGCAATCCGCCTTCCTGCAGGGCAAGATCGGCATGTGGTTCGACGGCGTCGGCTTCGCGCCGCCCATGGAAAATCCGGAGAAATCGCGGGTGGTCGGCAAGGTCGGCTACGGCGTCATGCCGAAAGGACCCAAGGCGCACGCCTCGGGTACGTTCGGCGACGGCATCGGCGTGACGTCCGCAAGCACGAAAAAGGAAGCGGCTTATCTGTTCTGCCAGTGGGCGGTATCGCCGGCCATGGGCGCGCGCCTGCTGCAGGCCGGCGCCGGCGTGCCGTTCCGCAAATCCGTGCTGGAGGATCCAAAGGTGCGCGCAGGCGTCACCATGCCACCGAGCTGGCTCGATGCCGTGGTCGGTTCCGGCAACATCAGCCGGCTGGCGCTGCCGGTCATCATCCCGGTCACCGAGTTCCGCGACATCTACGGCGTGGCGCTGACCAACATGATTGCCGGGGCCGATCCGGCCGAAGAGCTGAAGAAGGCCACCGCGCAGTTCCAGCCGGTTCTCGACAGGAGCGAGCAAGGCTGATGTCCGCCATCGCCCCAGAACGCGCGGGGGTGACGACGCAAGCCATCGAGGAGAGCCGGCCGGTGCGGCTGGCTCCCAACTACTGGCCTTTCGTCGTCCCGGCGCTCTTCGTCGTCGGCGCCGTGATCGTCTTTCCCTGGGCTTTCACGCTCTGGATGAGCGTCAACAGCTGGACGCTCGGCCAGTCGCGAAGCTTTGCCGGGATGGAAAACTATCTGCGCCTGGCGAGCGATCCGCGCTTCTGGGAATCGCTTTGGCACACGTTGACCTACACCTTCCTGTCGGTGATCGCGCCGATGTTCTTCGGCACTGTCGCCGCCCTCATCTTCGACGCCAGGTTTGCCTTGCGCGGCTTGCTGCGCGGCATTTTCGTCATGCCGATGATGGCCACCCCCGTTGCCGTGGCACTGGTCTGGACCATGATGTTCCATCCGCAGCTCGGCGTACTCAACTATCTCCTGTCGCTTGTCGGCATTCCGGCGCAGGAGTGGATCTTCAACGCCAACACGGTCATTCCGTCGCTGGTCGCTGTCGAGACCTGGCAGTGGACGCCGCTGGTGATGCTGATCGTGCTGGGCGGGCTGGCTTCCGTGCCGCGCGAGCCGTTCGAGAGCGCCGAGATCGACGGCGCCAATGCCTGGCAGCAGTTTCGCTATCTCACCTTGCCGATGATCGCGCCGTTCCTGATGATCGCGGTCATCATCCGCACGATCGATGCGCTGAAGAGCTTCGACATCATCTACGCAATGACCCAGGGCGGGCCCGGCACTGCCTCGGAAACGATCAACATCTATCTCTACAACACCGCCTTCTCCTATTACGACATGGGCTATGGCTCGGCCATGGCCGTGGTCTTCTTCATCGTCATCGTCGCCCTGTCCTTCATCCTCCTGATGCTGCGCCAGCGCTCGCAATGGGTCGACGCGGAGGGCAATAGATGAGCTCGCGGCTGCTCAACAAAATAGGCCTGTTCTTCGCGGCGCTGGTGCTGGTCTCGCCGGCGATCCTGTTCTTCCTCTGGATGGTTTCGCTGTCGCTGAAGTTCGAGATCGACAACGGCGCCTATCCGCCGATCCTGATCCCCGAACGCTTCGCCTGGTCGAACTACGCGAAGGTGTTCGAGGAGAACAATTTCCTGCTCTATCTCTGGAATTCGGTGCTCGTCACCGGCACGGCGACGCTGCTGGCGCTGCTGATCGGCGTGCCGGCCGGCTACGGCATCGCCAGGCTCAAGGCGGAACGCTCGGCGATCGTCATCATGATCGCGCGCATGACGCCGGGGCTTTCCTATCTCATCCCGCTCTTCCTCTTGTTCCAATGGCTGGGCATTCTCGGCACGCTCTGGCCGCAGATCATCATCCATCTGGTGGTGACGGTGCCGATCGTGGTCTGGGTGATGATCGGCTATTTCGAGACGACGCCGATGGAGCTGGAGGAGGCGGCCAATATCGACGGCGCCAGCTCGTGGCAGGTGTTCCGTCTGGTGGCGCTGCCGATCGCCAAGCCCGGCATCGTCGTGGCGTTCATCCCGTCGATCATCTTCTCGTGGAACAACTTCGTCTTCGGCGTGGTGCTCGCCAGCCGCGAGACGCGGACATTGCCGGTCGCGGTCTACAACATGCTGTCCTACGAGCAGGTGAGCTGGGGACCGCTCGCCGCCGCGGCGCTGGTGGTGACGCTGCCGGTGCTGGTGCTGACCATGTTCGCGCAACGGCAGATCGTCGCCGGGCTCACCGCCGGCGCGGTCAAGGGCGGCTGAGCGGCTGATCCGCCCTCATTATTTGGAGAGACGCAATGGCATCGGTAACCATCAACAATGTGCAGAAGGCCTTCGGAGCTACCCGGATCATCCACGATGTCAGCGTCGATATCGCCGATGGCGAGTTCGTCATCCTTGTCGGGCCGTCGGGCTGCGGAAAGTCGACGCTGCTGCGCATGATCGCCGGGCTGGAAACGATCTCGGCCGGGAAGATCGCGATCGGCGAGCGCGTCGTCAACAATCTGCGGGCGCGTGATCGCAACATCGCCATGGTGTTCCAGAACTACGCGCTCTACCCGCATATGACGGTGGCCGACAACATGGGCTTCGCGCTCAAGATCAAGAAAGCCAATACGGCCGACACCGCGAGCAGGGTCAAGCGGGCCGCGACCATTCTCGGCCTCGAAAAGCTGCTCGACCGCTATCCGCGTCAGCTCTCCGGCGGTCAGCGGCAGCGTGTCGCCATGGGACGTGCCATCGTGCGCGATCCGCAGGTGTTCCTGTTCGACGAGCCGCTCTCCAATCTCGACGCGAAGTTGCGCGTGCAGATGCGCGGAGAGATCAAGGCGCTGCATCAGCGGCTCGGCACCACGACCATCTATGTCACGCATGACCAGATCGAGGCCATGACCATGGCCGACAAGATCGTCGTGCTGCATGACGGCCTGGTCGAGCAGGTCGGCGCGCCGCTCGATCTCTACGACCGCCCGGCCAATCTGTTCGTCGCCGGCTTCATTGGCTCGCCCGCCATGAACTTCATCCACGGCCGCATCGAGGAGGGCGTCTTCCGCAGCGCCGGCGGGCTGACTTTGCCGCTGCCGGAAGGCATCGAGCCGGCTGAGGCCGCGGGAAGGGAGCTGGTCTACGGCATTCGGCCCGAGCACATCCGGGCGACCGGCCAGGGCCTCTCCGGCACCGTCACGCTCCTGGAGGCGACCGGCTCGGAGATCTTCGCCACGGTCGACTGCGGCGGGGAGGTGATCTCCTGCCTCTTCCGCGAGCGGCTGGCGTTGAAGCAAGGCGAGGGCGTGCGGATCGAAATCGACCGCGCCTCGGCGCATCTGTTCGACGCCAAGACCGGCCAACGCATCTGATCGCGGCGGGCCTCGCTGACCAAGCCGGACGGACGGCACCTGGCCGTCCCGGATTGTCCTCTTGGCGAGGGCCCGGCGACAATCGATCACATCAGCGTGATCGAAACCAGCGATCGTTTGGGAATAAACCGCCGGTCCAGCCGGTCTTCCAGGCAAGCGCCGCTCACGGCGTTGCAGGAGACCGAGATGACCTATCGTGACAATGCGAGCGCCGGGAGGCAGGGCGAGGGCATAAGCCGGCGCGGGCCCCTGGAGCGGCCGAGCTGGACCAGCGTGCTTTGGGCATCGCCGTCCTGCCACCGGGCCTGACATGGCGATGCGCCGTTCCGTTCCGAGGCGCTTGACTCCGGTGACATCTATGCCTTCACCTCCATCGAAGCAGGTGCCTTCGCCTGCAATGGCTATCTTCACCCGCGCGAGCAGGGACACACCGCCGCCACCCGCTGAACGTGGCCGCGGAGCCTTGGCCGGAGCGCCTGACGGTGGAACGGTGTTGAGCGAGAAAATGCTGGCCGCGCGTTTTGCCGAAGTGGTGCTGCCGCACCTTGGCGACGCGCTGTCGCTCGCCCGCTGGCTGACTGGCAATCCTGCCGATGCCGAGGATGTGGTGCAGGAGGCTTGCCTCAAGGCGCATGCCGGTATTGCTGGGTTCGCTGGGGGAAACCCCCGCGCGTGGCTGCTCACCATCGTGCGCAACGCGTCCTACACCTGGATGGCGCGCAACCGCCCGCGCGGCGTGGTCTCCGTCGGCGATCTCGCCGATCTCGACGACGTGTCGCCGCCTGACAACTCAGACAGCCCGGAGGCGGCGCTGATTGCCAAGGCGAACTCGGCGGCGGTAGAGGCGGCGATCGCAAGGCTGCCGGAGGCGTTCCGCGAAACGCTGGTGCTGCGCGACATAAACGGCCTCAGCTACCGCGAGATCGCGGCCATGCTCGGCGTGCCGCAAGGCACGGTGATGTCGCGGCTGGCGCGGGCCCGCAGCCTGCTGATGACCGAACTTGGAGGGCGCCCATGAGCCCGCTTGAAAATGGCCCGCTTGGCGACGGACTGCCGGAAGACCCGCAGGATATGAAGCTGATGATCCACGCCCTTGTAGATGGAGAACTCGACGCCGCGGCCGCCCTTGCCGTCGAACGGCGCATTGCCGCCGATCCCGCACTTGCTGCCGAGCATCAGCGCATCGTCGCGCTGCGCACGGCTGTCGCCGGTGTGCTGCGGCCGGCGGTCAGCGACGACTTCCTGGCGCGCATCGCGGCCGTCGCGGATGTGGGCCGCGCCAGTGATACCCAGGCGGAAGCCGATGTCGCGAAGGCGGAGCCCCAGGCTTCAGCCCGGTCTCAGTCTCAGCCGCAGCGCAAGGTGGTCGAAATGCGGCCGACGGCGCGCAGCCTGGCGCGCCGCTTCAGCTCCTTCGACTGGCGCCAGATGGCGGCCTCGATCGTGCTCACGGCTGTTCTCGCCAGCGGCGCGACGCAATGGCTGATGGTGGAGAATGCGCCCGACAGTTTCGCGGTCGCCGTTGCCAACGGCCATCGCCGCAGCCTGCTCGCGGCAACGCCGGTCGATATCGTCTCGTCCGACCGACATACGGTGAAGCCGTGGCTCGACGGCCGGATCGGCGTGTCCCCGCCGGCGCCCGACATGGCCAAGGACGGCTACGCGCTGCTCGGAGGACGCGTCGAGGTCATTGGCGACAAGCCGATGCCGGCGCTGGTCTATCGTCATCACGAGCATCTGATCACATTGGTTGCGGCGCCGCGGCAGAACGAAGCTAAATCGGTGCCGGTGGCGGCCGATCTTTCGGCCGGCGGGTTCCTGCTGGTCCATTGGACCGATGGCGCCTTCTCCTACTGGGCGATCTCGGATGCCGAGCGGCCGGCGCTCGACGATTTCGCCGCCCGTTTCCGGTCGGCGGCCGCCGCGAATCCGGCGGCCGGCAGCCCGGGCTGAGCGCCGTTACCGCGAACGGATCTCCCAGCTTTTCATCGACCATCAGTGCCCCGGGTCGGCCCTGAACACCTTGCCATGGAACCGCAAGAGCAACCGTCGCCATTGGCTTCGACGGCCGACGTCGATCAGGCCATGGGAGCGCCGCGCCGAATTTGCGCAGATTTTGAACAAAACGCTTGATTGAAAGACATATGTTCAATAGTGATGACGAAGACGCAAAGGGAGGAGTCTTCGATGAGTATCAACGTGGCCCCCATCGGGCTCGCTCGCGATTTGAAGGAGCGGCAGGCGTCGGGCAAGCCAATTCGCATCGGCCTTATCGGCTCCGGCGAAATGGGCACCGATATCGTCACCCGTGTAGCTCACATGGACGGCATCGAGATCGGTGCCATCTCGGAGTTGAGGATTCCGAACGCGCTGAAGGCGGTGGACATCGCTTTTCAGGAAGAAGGACATGCGAGAGAGGTCTCGACGGCCTCGGCGATGACCGAAGCCATGGAAGCCCGCAAGGTAGCCGTCACCAACGATGCCAGCCTTGTTATCGGCAGCGACCTGATCGACGTGGTGATCGACGCCACCGGCGTGCCCGCGGTCGGCGCGGAGATCGGCCTGCGCGCGATGGAGCACGGCAAGCATCTCGTCATGATGAACGTCGAGGCCGACGTCACCATCGGCGCCTATCTCAAGAGCGAGGCCGAGAGGCTTGGCGTCACCTACTCGCTCGGCGCCGGCGACGAGCCGTCCTCCTGCATGGAGTTGATCGAGTTCGTCTCGGCCATGGGTCACCCCATCGTCGCCGCAGGCAAAGGCAAGAACAATCCGCTGAACGTCGATGCTACCCCGCCCGACTACGAGGAGGAAGCGCAGCGACGGAACATGAACGTGCGCATGCTGGTCGAGTTCGTCGACGGCTCCAAGACCATGGTCGAGATGGCGGCGATCGCCAATGCCACCGGGCTGGTTCCCGACAAGCCGGGCATGCACGGTCCTTCCGCGACGCTCGGGGAATTGTCGAAGACTCTGGTGCCGCAAAAGGACGGCGGCGTTCTCTCAAAGGTCGGCGTCGTCGACTATTCGATCGGCAAGGGGGTCGCCCCGGGTGTCTTCGTGATCGCCGACATGTCGCATCCGCGCATCTCGGAACGCATGGAGGATCTGAAGATGGGCCAGGGGCCCTACTTCACCTTCCATCGCCCCTACCATCTCACCTCCCTTGAAGTGCCGCTCACCTGTGCCCGCGTCGTGCTTTACGGCAAGGCCGACATGGTGCCGCTGTCGAAGCCGGTCGCGGAGGTCTGCGCCGTGGCGAAGAAGGACCTGAAGCCGGGCGACAAGCTCGATGCGATCGGTGAGTACTGTTACCGCGCCTGGATCATGACCGCTCCGGAAGCCCGTTCGGCCAAGGCCATCCCCTGCGGCCTGCTGCAGGGCGGCTCGGCCACCGCGCCGATCAAGAAGGGTGAACTGATCACCTATGCCAACGCCGCCGTGGCGTCAGGCTCGAAGATCGCCGAGCTGCGGGCACGTCAGGACAAGCTGGTTTATGGAGAGTGAGCCATGGCCACTGCCGGAAAAGCAGTCGTCGCCCAGCAGCAGACGAACCTGCCCTTCGCGTACCGTCAATATTCCGCGGCGGAGCTCAAGGAAGCCCTGCGCAAGATGTATCTGATACGGCGCTTTGAGGAGGGTGCGGAAGACGCCTACATGCGAGGCCTGATCCACGGCACGATGCACCTCTCGATCGGTCAGGAGGCGAGCGCCGTCGGCATCTGCATGCCGCTGAGCGAGGACGACCAGATCACCTCGACCCATCGCGGGCATGGCCACTGCATCGCCAAGGGCGCCGACGTGAAGCGGATGTTCGCCGAGTTTTTCGGCAAGACCACCGGCTACTGCAAAGGCCGGGGCGGCTCGATGCACATCGCCGACGTTGCCAAGGGCAATCTCGGCGCCAACGGCATCGTCGCGGGCGGCATCCCGATCGCGGTGGGGGCCGCGCTTTCGGCCAAGAAGCTGAGGACCGGGAAGGTGGTCGTCTCGTTCTTCGGGGACGGAGCCAACAACGAAGGCGCCTTCCACGAAGCGCTGAACATGGCGTCCATCTGGTCGCTGCCGGTTGTCTTCGTGTGCGAGAACAACGGCTACGGCATGTCGACGTCGATCGAGCGCTCGACGGCCGTGAGAAGCGTCGCCGACCGCGCTGCTGCGTATGGCATGCCGGGCGTCGTCGTTGACGGCAACAACTTCTCGGCCGTGGCCGAGGCCTCCCAAGCTGCCCTCGCGCGCGCCCGGCGGGGCGAAGGGCCGACCCTCATAGAGTCCAAGACCTACCGCTACCGCGGCCACTCCAAGAGCGACCGCAACCGCTATCGTACCAAGGAAGAGATCGAGGACTGGATGACCAACCGCGATCCGATCGCGCTGTTCGAGGCCGAGCTCGTCGAATTGGGCATCATCGACCAGGCGGGCATCGAAGCCGTGCGCGAAGCGGTCAGGAAAGAGATCGTCGAGGGCATCGAGTTCGCGAAGGAAAGCCCCATGCCTGACATGGCCGACCGCGAGCGGTATGTCTACACGGAGGCCGCGTAAATGGACGCGTCCGTTCGCGAGCTGAGTTACGCCCAAGCGATCCAGGAGGCGATGGCGCTGGCCATGGAGGCCGACGAGCGCGTTTTCCTGATGGGCGAAGACATTGGCGTTTACGGCGGCGCCTTCCAGGTCACGGGCGACCTGGTCGAGCGTTTCGGTCCCGATCGGGTGATGGACACGCCGATCTCCGAACTGGGCGGTGCGGGTATCGCCGTCGGAGCCGCGATGACCGGCCTGCTGCCGATCTTCGAGTTCCAGTTTTCCGACTTCGCCACGCTCGCCATGGAGCAGATCGTCAACCAGGCCGCCAAGATGCGCTACATGCTTGGCGGCGAGGTGTCGGTGCCTGTGGTCATGCGCTTCCCGGCCGGGTCGGGCACCGGCGCAGCCGCACAGCACAGCCAGAGCCTGGAGGCCTGGCTCGGCCACGTGCCCGGGCTCAAGGTGATCCAGCCCGCCACCCCGTACGATGCCAAGGGTATGCTGCTTGCGGCCATCGCCGATCCCGACCCGGTGATGATCTTCGAGCACAAGCTGCTCTACAAAATGAAGGGCCCGGTGCCGGAGGGCCATTACACCGTTCCGATCGGCAAGGCCGAGGTGCGCCGCGAAGGGCGTGACCTTACCATCGTCGCCACGTCCATCATGGTCCACAAGGCGCTCGAGGCGGCTGCCGCTCTGCAGGGCGAGGGCATCGACGTGGAGGTGGTCGATCTCCGCACGGTGCGGCCGATGGACAAGGCCACGATCATCGCGAGCGTGAAGAAGACATCGCGCCTTCTGTGCGTCTATGAGGCGGTGAAAACGCTGGGCATCGGCGCCGAGGTTTCGGCAATGGTCGCCGAGAGCGAGGCCTTCGACTATCTCGACGCGCCGATCGGGCGGCTCGGCGGAGCCGAGACGCCCATTCCGTATAATCCCGAGCTGGAAAAAGCCACTGTGCCGCAGGTGCCCGATATCCTGGCGGCCGCCCGCGACCTGGTGAAAGGGCGCAGCTGATGCCGGTCGAGGTCATTCTCCCCAAGGTCGACATGGATATGGCGACCGGCAAGATCTCGCGCTGGTTCGTCGATGAGGGCACCTCGGTCAAGCAAGGCGACGTGCTGTTCGAGATCGAGACTGACAAGGCGGCGATGGAGATCGACGCGCCGGCGAGCGGCATCATTCGTGAAATCACCGGCAAGGAAGGCATCGACATCGCCGTCGGGGCACCGGTGGCGTGGATCTATGCCGAGGGTGAAGTGTATTCGGCTGAGGCGGCACAGGATAAGGCTCCAATCTCCCCCCAAGTGGGGGAGATGTCGGCGAAGCCGACAGAGGGGGGCGCTGCCCCGCCAACGTCTCATTCTGTCGCGCCCCCCTCTGGCCTGCCGGCCATCTCCCCCACAGGGGGGGAGATCAGCCAATCGCCGTCGGCTTCGCGTGCGACACCGCTTGCGCGCCGCTTGGCGCGCGAGGCGGGTCTTTCGATTGCCAGCATAAAAGGCAGCGGTCCACGCGGCCGCGTTGTGCGCGCCGACGTTGAGGCTGCAGTCGCCGCGAAAGGCGCCGCCGTTGCTCAGCCGGCCGCCGAGATCATATCGCCACGCCCGGTCGAGATCCCGTCATCCGCTCCGGCTCCCGCGCCGAAACCGATGTCGGACGATCAGGTGCTGAAGCTGTTCGCGGAAGGCTCCTACGAGCTCGTCCCGCACGACAACATGCGCAAGACCATCGCGCGCCGCCTGGTCGAGGCCAAGAGCACCATCCCGCATTTCTATCTGACGCTCGACTGCGAGCTCGATGCGCTTCTTGCGCTGCGCACGCAGCTCAACGCGGCGGCGCCG
>LM655175.1:603-103256 GCA_000824825.2 Mesorhizobium sp. ORS 3324 | reverse complement strand
TCAGACAAGGCGCGATCAAGACCGCCACCGTGATGTCGGTGACGCTGTCCACCGATCACCGTGCCGTCGACGGCGCGCTCGGCGCCGAGCTGCTCGGCGCCTTCAAGCGCATCATCGAAAACCCGATGGGCATGCTGGTGTAGTTCCTCGGCACGGGGATTCTGAAAGGTTGCAGTCTTGTCGGCGGGCAAGATTTTCGCCGTTCATTTCCATGAAATCAGCGCAAGCGCCGGGGATTGGCCGAAGCTCTCCCAACCTCGTCATCTCCAAGGCATGCGAGTTGCCAAGGCAAACATAGCCGACCGGTGAAATTTCTGCTCTACGCTGCCATGACGATCTCGCCCAGATAGGCGCCGATCTCCGTCCAGCTTGCGCAGGCGATCGCCGCCCCGTGGGAAACCAGACGCTGCCCGTGTTCGGGATAGCTGTGGCCACCGCCTGTATACCCGATTGCGGTCATCCCGGCTGCCACGGCTCCTTCCACGCCGAAGTGTGAATCCTCAATCACCACACACCTGGATGGCTCTATGCCCATCTTCTCGGCCGCGTAGAGGAATATGTCCGGAGCAGGTTTGCCGCGCTTGACCATGGACGAGGAGAAGATGGCCTCGCCGAAGAAACGGTCCAGTCCTGTCACAGCAAGGCTGTGGCGGATGCGCTCGATCGATGACGAGGAGGCCACGCAGCGCGGCAGCGTCAGCCGCTCCAGGAAGGACGCAAGCTCGCGCGTCGGCATCAGCGCTTCGGTAAACAGTGCCTTGGTCTCGGCCCAGATGTCGTCATGGGCGTGGTCGGGAAACTGGTGGCCTGTGAGGTCGCGGATCTTCGCGATGATATCGGCCTGCTTCATGCCGATGCACTGCGCGATGATGCCGTCGTGCACGCCGGGCATGCCGTGTTTCTCATAGACGCGTTCATAGGCCTGCGCGGCCAGGGGCTCGCTGTCGACGAGAACGCCGTCGCAGTCGAATATGATCAGTCCCATGTCGGTCACGCCGGCAATTCCTTCAGTTCCAAATATCGCTACGACTTGGCGATGCCTTGTCTTTCCGCTGCGTCCAGCGCGAGGCGCATCGCCTGTCGCGCATATGCGTTGTCGGGGAACACCCAGTTTGGCTCGCCGCCGAGAAAGCGGTCGAGAAAGGCCACTGCGTAGGCAGGCACCTCGGTGGCGTTCTCGCGGTACGACCACCAGGTGCGCAGATCGTCCGCAGAGGCATCGATGGTGGGTGCCCTGCCGAACTCCTGCTCGTAGACCGCCGAGATCGCCGCCACACAGAAGTTCGTATAAAGGAACCCCTCGGGCCAGAAGCGCACGATCTCCGCCATGGAAGCGTCCGCAGCCGGCAGTTCGGGGCGGATCTCAGGGAGCGGAGCCTTGACCGGGTTCTGGCGAATCAGTTCGCGCAGCGCCAGGCCTGCGGCGAAGATGATGAAATCCGCCCGGTCGATGGTGGCCAGGCCCTTTTGCTTGTCCATTATCTCGGCCCAGTCGAGAAACGCCCTTGCCAGCTTGGCGTCGTCGACCTGGAATTTGACCCCGTATGCGGCCGTCACGGACTTGGAAGTGGCGAGAAACGCCGCGCGGAACCAGCGAAGCTGCCGCAATCGGTGACCGAGATCCGGAATCGTCGCCAGTTCGTCCTTCAGCCGTAGATCCATTGCGCGTTCCATCGTGCGTCAGCCTTCGGTTCCCCGGCAAGGCTACCATAGCGCGGCCCCTGTCCAAAAACAGCGGCATCCCTCGCGCCGGCAAAATTATACATATTGACAGCGAAGAAAACAAATGTTCTCTAACTCGGATACAAATCGCATGTCGGCCGGCAGTTTACCGGCTGGTTGGGGAGGAGGCCCAAATGGCGATCTGGCAATGGGGATTGCTGCTGCTAGGGTTCGTCTGGGCTCTTCAGTCGTTGGGTGTCTGGCTGCAGATGCGCCACTACTCCGACGTGCTCAGTGGTATCACCGACAAATACAATGACGGGTTCGTCGGCGCTGGCAACACCAGAGGTCGGCTGTCCAAAGGCACCATCGTGCTGATCGTGGTCACGCCTGACCTGATCGTGCGCCGGCTGATCGTCATGAACGGCCGTTCGGTATTCACGAAGTTCAAGAGACACGAACCATCCGAGGGAAAAACCCTCGATCAGCTCCGGTCCAATCCTGCGATCTTGGGAGAGGGGGAACCCGGTGTGGCCAAGGCCGTGAAACGAGCGATCGAACAGATCGACCGTACCCGGTCCGAGCCAGGGAGGCAGCCGGGCTTGTCCGGCTTGAGCGCCGCCAGCGCATAAAGCAACGCCGCTCGCCGGCTGGGACTCGGGTCGAGCGTGCAAGGAGGAGAAATGTCGATACTTTCATTGTTGGCGCAGCATGCCGACATGGCCGCCCAACACCTGCACGTGGCAGGCGTGACGGCTTCGGATGCTGTATTCCGTGGCTTCCAGGTAGGACAGCACGCCGTCGACCACTATGTGGTCCAGGTGGCTGACAACGCCCCGATGACCGTCGATCAGTTCAGGGAGAAGCTGAAGGAGGTGCCGAAGGAAGAGCAGCTCGGCTGGCTTACCGCCGCCGGCAAGTACTTCATCGGCATATTCCAGAAGGGCGGCGAGGTCTTCGCCGGTTTCGTCACGGGAATCATCCCGACGCTGGTCGTCCTGATGACCGCATTCTATGCCGTGACCGAGCTGGTCGGCGAGGAGCGGGTCCATGGCGTCGCTCGCGGCGCCGGAAAGTGGTCGGTGACCCGCTATACGGTGCTGCCGCTGCTGTCGGTCTTCTTCCTCACCAACCCGATGGCCTACACCTTCGGCTCGTTCCTGGAGGAGAAGCACAAGCCAGCTTTCTACGATTCGGCTGTGTCGTATGTGCACCCGCCGCTCGGCCTCTTCCCGCACATCAACCCCGGCGAATACTTCGTCTGGGGCGGCGTGCTCGTCGCTCTGCTGGAGCTTGAGAAGAAGGGCGCGGTCGTCTCCGGATACCACATCAAGGTGGCCATCTGGTACGCGATCGTCGGCCTCATCGTCATCTTGTTCAAGGGCATCCTGACCGAACGCATCACCGCCTTGATGGCACGCCGCCAGGGCGTGGAACTCTGAGCGAGTTGGGGAGGACGCGTCATGGCATACAAGCCCGTAAAGATCTCCAAGGGTCCCGGCGGCTGGGGCGGCCCACTGGTCATCGAGCCCACCGACCAGCGCAACAAGGTCGTCTCCGTCACCGGCGGAGGCATCCATCCGGTGGCTGCCCTGATCGCCGAAATGACCGGGGCCGAAGCCGTCGACGGCTTCAAGTCGCCGCCGATCGAAGGCGAAATGGCCGTGGTCGTGGTCGACTGCGGCGGCACCGCCCGCTGCGGGGTCTATCCGCGCAAACGGATACCGACTGTCAACCTGACACCGGTCGGCCAGGCTGGCCCGCTGGCTCAATTCATCACGGAAGACATCTATGTCTCTGGCGTCAAGCCGGCCAACGTCTCGATGGCTGACGGCTCGGAGCCAACAACAAAAGCCGGAGGGGCGGCAGCGATGAATACAAGACTTACGGATTCGGCAGCGGTCAAAGCCGCGGCAGCAGCACCGGCGGCCGAAGGCGGCGGGCTGGTCGGCCTCATCAGCGCGATCGGCCGCGTCATGGGCCGGGTTGTCGGCATCTTCTTCAACGCCGGCCGTCGCACCATCGACCAGGTCGTTCGCAACGTCCTGCCGTTCATGGCCTTCGTGACCATGCTGATCGGCCTGATCCTCTATACGGGCATCGGCGACGTTCTCGCGCAGCCGATGGGGCCGCTGGCCAACAATATCGTCGGCCTCATCATCATCTCGGCGATCTGCGGTCTGCCGTTCCTGTCCCCCATCCTCGGGCCGGGCGCGGTCATTGCGCAGGTGATCGGCGTGGCCATCATCGGTCCCCAGATTGCCAATGGCACCATCGCGCCGGCGATGGCCCTTCCCGCTCTCTTCGCCTACAACACCCAGGTCGGTTGCGATTTCGTGCCGGTCGGCCTGGCGCTCGGGGAGGCCAAGCCCAAGACCATCGAGATCGGCGTGCCGGCCGTGCTCATCAGCCGTCAGATCATGGGACCCGTGTCCGTGCTGATCGCCTGGGTCTTCAGCCTGCTCGTGCTTTGATCACAATAACAAGGAGGTTCGCCGCATCATGGTTCTGTTGGAAACGCGGGTAACCGCAGTAGGACCCGAAGTGGCGGACCTCGCGGAGGGCGGCGTCGTCATCCTGTTCGCGGATGGCTCGCCGCCTGAGCTGGCCGAGGTCTCGGTGCTGCACGATCCCGTCCAAGGCCCCAGCATCGATGCGCCCCAGATCGGCGCGTCGATCACGGTCGGCCCGGTGACGGCCAAAGTCACCGCGGTCGGCGAAAGCGCCTGGGCGAAGGTTTGCGAGATCGGCCACGTGGTGATCTCCTTCAATGGAGCCGGTGAAGCCGAGCGTCCTGGCGAGATCTGCGCAACCGAGGTCGATGGCGACGCGTTGGTCGCGGCGCTGAAGACGGACGCGTGGATCATCATCGCCGCTTGACAGCGGCCTTCCAGCGAGCCGAACGGCTGATCTGATAAGGTAGGAAGATGGAACGCTCGACGATCGTCAGAGTGCACGAAGGCCTGCATGCCCGTCCGGCGACGCGGTTCGTCAAGCTCGCGAAGAGCTTCGAGTCCGAGGTGGAGATCGTGAAGGGCGGCAAGACCGTCAGTGCGAAGAGCTCCGTCAAATTGATGCTCCTGGCGGTCAAGGAGAACGACGAGGTGACGGTCAGGGCTGACGGAGCGGACGCGATCGAAGCGGTCGAGGCGCTTATCGGCTATCTGGAAAATCCACACGCAGGCCTGGAGGAAAGCGGTGCTCAATCCGAGGCCGCGCCGCCTCAACCCGAGGCCGTGCGTCCGGCAGAACCGGCGCCGGACGCCGCAACGGAAGGCGAGGGGCTGCGCGGCGTGGCGGCGAGCGAAGGCGTTCATCTCGGTCCCGTATTCGCGCATTTCCCGGCGCAGATCGTCCCAAGCGCGCAAAGCCTTTTGCCGGATCAGATCGAAACCGAGATCGAGCGTCTGCGGGCGGCGATCGCCGCCGTGCAAGCACGCATGGATGCCGCGCTGGCCGATGAGGGGCTTGCCGGCGGTGACAGGGGCATTGTCGCCGCCCTGCGTGACATCGCGGCCGACGAGACGCTGGTCGGCGACATTGAAGCTTCCATACGCGAGGGTTTCGATGCGGTCTCGGCAGTTGTGGCTGCCGCGGCGAAGACGGCTGCCGAATTCGGCAACGTCGAAGACACGTATCTCAATGCCCGGGCCGACGATGTCGAGGCTGTCGGACGCCAAATCTGCCTCGCCTTGCTCGGTCAGGACGAGGTCGACCTGGCTTCCATCCAGGAAGGAGCCGTGCTGGTCGCCGAGGACATCGGCGCGTGGGACCTCGCCCGCGCGCCGCTGAAACGCATAGGCGCCGTTGTCTGCGGAAAGGGTGGGGCCACGTCGCATGTGGCCATCATCGCGCGCTCGCACGGCATCCCGGCCGTTCTGGGTGTCGGCGATCAGGTTATGGCTTTGAAGGATGCCCGGGAGATCGCCGTCGACGGTCATGCCGGGCGCATCTTCGCCGATCCTGACCAGCGAATCCGCGCCGAGTTCGAACAGCGCATGTCGGCGGCGGAAAAGGAACGCGCGGCCCTCGCGGGCTTCCAGTCCTTCACCCCCAAGCGTGCCGACGGCACGGTCATCGAGGTGGCCGCCAATCTCGGATCGCTGGAGGAGATCGAAGCCGCCAAGGCAGCCGGCGCCATGGGGGTTGGCCTGTTCCGCACCGAGCTTTTGTTCATGCGCCACATGCACCTTCCTTCCGAGGATATGCAGGCCGAGACCTATGCCGCGCTCGCCAAGGCTTTCGCCCCCTACCGGGTGATCGTGCGCACGCTCGACATCGGCGGCGACAAGCCTGTCACCGCGATCGACTTTCCGGAGGAAGAGAACCCGTTCCTGGGCTGGCGTGGCATACGCATGTGCCTCGACCGGCCTCATATCTTCAAGCCGCAGCTCAAGGCGCTGCTGCGTGCCGCCATCCACGGCAATGTCAAGGTCATGCTGCCCATGGTCTCGGATATCGAGGAGGTGCGGCGGACGAAGGCGCTCGTCGACGAATGCGCGGCCGAGCTCGACCTCGACGGCGTTGCCTATGCGCGCTTCGACCTGGGCGTCATGATAGAGACCCCGGCCGCAGTCCTCGTCGCGCCGGCGCTGGCGAAGGAAGTCGCATTCTTCTCCATCGGCACCAACGATCTCACCCAGTACGTGATGGCGGCCGATCGCCTGAATCCAACCGTCGCCGCTCTAAACGATGTCGCCAATCCCGCAGTGATGACCGCGATCGAGATGACCGCGCGAGCGGGAGTGGAAGCGGGGATCATGGTCGGCATGTGCGGCGAGGCGGCGGGCAGGCCGGACCTGATCCCGCGCTTCGTCGAAATGGGGCTGACCGAGCTGTCGATGAGCCCGGCCTCGATTCCACGCGCCAAGAAAGTGATCGCAAACCTCAAAGCGCGTCGCGTCGAAACGGATCCAGGCGACGCGCTTTGAGTTTTTGTTTTGACGCATGTCGTTCTCCCAAAACCGCTGCGCACTTTTTGGCGACATGCATCAAACAGGAAAAGCCGCGTAGAGCGGTTCACCGTTTCACGGAAACGCCGAACCGCTCTATCTCTTTGTTTTCACGCAAGTCCGGACGGAAAACCGTTTCACACTTTTCCTGGAATTGCTCTACGGCAAATGCGCCAGCAGCGCCGCCAGGACCGCCGTCAACGCACCGCGCGAATCCTTCTCGGCGAGGGCGGCCAGGATGCGGTCGAGCCAAGCATCCACGGCGAGCGCGGCCGTCTCCAAAAGGTCGATCTCAGGGGTCGGTTCCATTGTCGCCAGCCCGCAGGCAAGCGCCACCGGGGCCAGACAGATTATGGCCGTTTCGCTATCGAGGCGCGTGTTTGCGCCCGCGATGGAGTGCAACGGGTCATGGCGAAGCAGCTCGAGCATCAACTTCGAGGTGATCCCTGCGACGAGCACGACGCGTTCAGCCGGGACGGTTTCGCTCTCCAGGCGGGCGAACGACTGGGCCTGGTCGCGCAGAACGTTGGCGTGGACTGCCGCAAACGTCGCTTCGCGCACGACCACGTCGCCCATCTTGCGGCGCGCCAGCACCGCGCGGGTGAGCGCATAGACGTCATGGCGGAAGGCACGCTCGCCGTCGATGGGGTCTTGCGCGGTGAAATAATCGCCGAGAGGTCGAGGCGTGGCGCTGCCCGGACGGCCGCCCTTCCACTCGGTCGGCACCAGCGTCTCGGCCATCGTCATGGCATCATCGAAGGCGCTCACGGCGTGGCCGAACAAGCCCTCGATCTCGCCAAGTGGAAAAGGCGCACGCGCGCCCGTTTCCGGCTCTTGGGCGGGATTGCTGTCATGGCGGTGACGGCGGATTACCCGGCGCACCTCGCGCAGCCGATCCTTGAGGTTCACGCGGACTTCTTCGGAGATTTCCCGCAACATGGTTTTGGAGCCTTTCTTGCGGTAAGCGCAATTTGCGCGAGTCACAACACTCTATTGTGTCCAACAGAATTACCCGGTCAATAGTGCGTATTGCCTCGGTGCTTGGAATCGCCGAGATTCGGCCGGGTGGGAGGGATTTCATTGCCACGGAAGCCGCAGCGCACCATCTCGGATGCCGATGCCGCGAAGAACAGCTTGCCGGCCAGCGAAAGCAAGACAGACCGACTGCGTATCCGCGCGGCCTGGATGTATTTCATCGAGCAGATGACGCAGAACGAGATCGCCGACGTGCTCGGCATCGGCCGTGTCACCGTGGTGCGGATGCTGGCAGAAGCGCGCTCCCGGAACGAAGTCAGGATCGCCATCGAGAGCGAACTCTCCGAGATCGTCAGGCTCGAGCGGGAACTCGAGCGGGTTTTCGGGCTCGAGCAGGCGTTCGTGGCTCCGCTCTCCGGCGTCGATGCCGATCCGACGGCAGGCATTGCCGCCCGCACGGGCGCCTACCTGTCGGAAGCGATGCGGTCCGGCATGCGTGTCGGCGTCGGCTGGGGTCGAACGCTGTTCGCGACGCTTCCATTCATTGCCGCCAAGTCGCTGACCGATTTCCAGGTGATCTCCCTGCTCGGGGGCGTCGGTGTCGCCCGGCGCTTCAATCCGGCCGAGTTCGCGTGGCGCTTCGCCCAAGTGTTTCAGGGCGACGGTTACCTGATCCCAACGCCGGCCGTGGTCGACAGCGTCGAGACGAAGGTGGCGCTGGTCGAGCGCTGCGGCCTGCAGGAAGTGTTCCGGATGGCCGACAGGCTCGATGCCGTCCTGGTATCCATCGGCGGCATCGCCTCGGCCACCACCTTCTACCGCGGCGGCTTCCTCGACGAGCGAGATCGCGAGGCGCTGCTGTCGCGCGGGGCTGTCGGCGACGTCCTCTTTCATTTTTACAATCGGCGGGGCGAGCTGCTGGACCACCCTATCAACGACCGGGTGATGTCGGTCGAGGTCGATCGGCTGCGCCGTGCCCCCTTGCGCATACTCGCGTCCGGCGGGCACGAGAAGACAGAAGCGCTCCTCGGTGCCATGCATTTGATCGCGCCGACCGTCTTCATCACCGACGAAGAGAGCGCCCGCCGCATCCTGGCTCTGGCCGGAGAGACCGCCAAGGGCTCGAAGGACGAAATCGGTTCGTAAACGGAGCGGCCGCTTCCTGACATTCCTTGCGTCCGGTCTGCGCCTGCAAATCGGAACCGCAAGGTCGAAAAGACAAATTAAAACAATAGTTAAGGGCGCTAACTGGTCCCAGCCGACAGTACCATCGGCCATCTACGCTCATTCCTCGATGACCGCGGCGGGTCGCCCGTGCTCGACGCACCCGATCACTCTGGCCGACGGATAGCCGCTTGCGACGATTGTCTCGACCAGGGCGCCGGCACTGCCAGATTCGCAGGCAATCAGCAGCCCACCTGAAGTCTGTGGATCGGTAAGAAGATGGCGCCGCCACTCCGGCATGCCCCTGGGCAGCCGTACCGCGTCGCCGTAACTTGCCCAATTACGCCGCGATGCGCCCGTGACGAAGCCTTGTTCCGCAAGCGATGCGGCCTGTGCAAAGACGGGAACATCGTGGTCGCGGATCACGAGTGCGCAACCGGAACCGCGCGCCATCTCAAGGGCGTGTCCGATCAAGCCGAAGCCGGTCACGTCGGTTATCGCATGCACGCTCGCGTCCTCGGCGAGTTCGGCCCCGATCCGATTGAGAAGGGTCGTCGAAGCAACCATCTCTTCATAGCCGTCTGGCGACAACGCCTGCTTCTTGATGGCCGCCGAATAGATCCCGACGCCGAGTCCTTTGGTCAGGATCAACGCATCTCCCGGCCTAGCTGCCGAATTGCGCCGGATGTCCGCCGGCCGGCAGGTGCCGATGACGGCAAGCCCATAGATCGGTTCTGGCGTGTCGATCGAGTGGCCGCCAGCGACCGGTATTCCGGCGGTGGCGCAAATATCGCGGCCGCCCTTCAGGATCTCCCGCACCGTGTGTGTCGGGAGCTTCTCGAGAGGCATTCCAAGGATGGCTAGGGCCATGATCGGTCGCCCGCCCATCGCGTAAATGTCGGAGAGGGCGTTGCTCGCAGCGATGCGGCCGAAATCGTACGGATCGTCCACCATCGGCATGAAGAAATCGGTGGTCGCGAGCACGCAGGTCGTGTCGTCGATCTGCCAAACCGCGGCATCGTCTCCGGTTTCGGTGCCGACAAGGAGTTGCCGAAAGGGATTGAATTGGGCCTGCTCGGCGAGAAGTTGCTGCAGAACCGACGGCGCCAGCTTGCAGCCGCAACCGCCGCCATGAGCAAGGCTGGTCAGGCGCGGAGGGGCTTCGGTGATATCGCCCCGCAACGCGGGAGCCGTTTCCAACACCACACCGCACTTTAGTGTCTCATTCCGAGGAGCGTCAATCGCATTTTCCTGCGCAAAACATTTGCCGATTCCGATCTGCGCCCTAGATGACATTGCGCCAATTCGGCCCAAAGTGGCGTCCGTATTCCCTGGTTCTGGATGCCTATGGGCATGGAATTCGGGAGGAAATCCAGATGAACGTTGAACTCTCGCGGCGCGCGTTCCTGCTCACCGCAGGCGCGGGTGTCGCCGGCACGACGTTGGGGGCTTTCGGGTTCGCCGACATCGAGGCCGCGCATGCGGCGGCGATACGGCCCTTCAAGCTCGTAAACACGGCCGAGACGCGCAACACCTGCCCTTATTGCTCGGTGGCCTGTGGCGTCATCATGTATTCGAAGGGGAACCTCAAGAAGGGCGAGCAGGCCGAGATCACCCACATCGAGGGCGATACCGACCACCCGACCAATCGCGGCACCTTGTGCCCAAAGGGATCGGCTCTGCTCGGCTTCGTGAAATCTCCGACCCGGCTGCAGCGTCCGATGGTCCGCAGACCCGGGTCCGACAAGTTCGAGTCGATAGGCTGGCAAGACGCGCTCGACCGCATCGCCCGCCTGATGAAGGACGATCGCGACAAGAACTTTGTCGCGAAGAACAATGACGGCGTGACGGTCAACCGGTGGATCTCCACCGGATTCCTTGCCGCCTCGGCTTCGACCAATGAAACCGCGTTCGCGACCTACAAGGTGGTGCGCAGCACGGGAATGCTGGTGTTCGACAACCAGGCGCGTGTCTGACACGGCCCGACGGTGGCGAGTCTCGCCCCAACATTCGGCCGTGGCGCAATGACCAATTCCTGGACAGACATCAGGAATACGGATCTCGTCGTGATCATGGGCGGCAATGCCGCGGAAGCGCATCCGTGCGGCTTCAAATGGGTCACCGAAGCAAAAGCCAACCGCGGCGCCAAGCTCATCGTGATCGACCCCCGCTTCACACGCTCGGCTTCGGTGGCGGACCTTTACGCACCGATCCGCCAAGGAACGGACATCGCCTTCCTGCTCGGCTTGATCAACTACTGTATCCAGCACGACAAGGTGCAATGGGACTATGTGAAGGCCTTCACCAACGCGACCTATGTCGTCAAGGAGGGCTTCACTTACAAGGACGGCCTCTTCTCCGGCTATGACGAGGCGAAACGGGACTACGACAAGTCCACCTGGGACTACGATATCGGGCCGGACGGCTTTGCCGTCGTCGACGAGACGCTGCAGAACCCGCGCTGCGTCTGGAACCTCTTGAAGAACCACGTCTCCGTCTACGCGCCGGAGATGGTCGAGCGCATCTGCGGCACGCCAACGGACAAATTCCTGAAGGTGGCCGCGATGGTCGCGGAGACCTCTTCGCCCACCAAGGCGATGACCTCGATGTACGCGCTCGGCTGGACCCAGCACTCGAAGGGCTCGCAGAACATCCGCGCCATGGCGATGCTGCAGCTTGTTCTCGGCAATATCGGCATACGCGGCGGCGGCATGAACGCGCTTCGCGGCCACTCCAACATCCAGGGGCTGACCGACCTCGGGCTGATGTCGAACCTGCTGCCCGGCTATCTCACACTGCCCACTCAGAAGGAGCCGGACCTTGCGAAATACATGTCGACGCGCGGTTTCAAGCCGCTGCGGCCGAACCAGATGAGCTACTGGCAGAACTACAAGAAGTTCTTCGTGAGCTTCCAGAAGTCGATGTGGGGCGATGCGGCAACGCCGCAGAACGACTTCGCCTATGACTACCTGCCGAAACTCGACGTGCCGGGCTACGATCTGCTGCGTGCCTTCGAACTGATGCACCAAGGCAAGATAAACGGCTATTTCTGCCAGGGCTTCAACCCGCTGCAGGCGGCTCCGAACAAGAAGAAGGTGATCGAGTCCTTCTCGAAGCTCAAATTCCTCGTCATCATGGATCCCCTGGACACGGAAACGGCGCGGTTCTGGGAGAACCACGGGCCGTACAACGATGTCGATCCGACGAAGATCCAGACCGAGGTCTACCAACTGCCCTCGACCTGCTTCGCCGAGGACGACGGCTCGCTGGTCAATTCGGGACGCTGGCTGCAATGGCATTGGGCCGGCGGCACGCCTCCCGGGGAGGCCAAGCGCGATACGTGGATCATGGCGCAGCTCTATCTGCGCCTGAAGGCGCTCTACGCCAAGGAAGGGGGCGCCTTCCCCGATCCGATCGTCAAGCTCAACTGGCCTTATGCCGATCCCGGCAATCCCAAGGCCGAGGAACTTGCGCAGGAGATCAACGGCAGGGCGCTCGCCCGGGTGACCGATACCGCCGACCCGACGAAGGTGCTGGCCGAGCCCGGCAAGCTGCTGCCGGCCTTTGCCGCGCTGCGTGACGACGGCTCGACCGCCTGCGGCTGCTGGATCTATTCCGGCTGCTTCAACGAGAACGGCAACAACATGGCAAGGCGCGATACGAGCGATCCGGACGACGCCGGCTTCTATTCGAAATGGGCGTTCTCATGGCCCGCCAACCGCCGCATCCTCTATAACAGGGCCTCCGCGGACCTCACTGGAAAACCGTGGGATCCGAGCCGCAAAGTGATCGCATGGGACGGCCAAAAATGGTCGGGCTACGATGTGCCCGACATTGCGCCGACCGCGAAGCCCGATCAGGTCGGCCCGTTCATCATGAACCCGGAAGGCGTCTCGCGCTTCTTCACCCGGGGCATGATGCGCGACGGACCGTTCCCTGCGCATTACGAGCCGTTCGAGTCGCCGATCGTCAATCCGGTCGCGCCCAAAGTCCGCGGCAATCCGGCCGCCCGCGTCTTCGAGGGCGACATGGCCCAGTTTGCCGAAGCGGCTTCCAAGGAGTTCCCCTATGCGGCGACCTCCTACCGCCTGACCGAGCATTTCCACTTCTGGACCAAGCACGTCATCGTCAACGCGGTGATGCAGCCGGAGTTCTTCGTGGAGATATCGGAACAGCTGGCGGCCGAGAGGGGCATCACCAAGGGCGGCTGGGTCCGCGTCTGGTCGAAGCGCGGTTCTGTCGTGGCGAAGGCCATGGTGACCAAGCGGATCAAGCCGCTGATCTGCGATGGCAGGACCATCCACATCGTCGGCATTCCGCTGCACTGGGGCTTCACAGGAGCGGCAAAGAAAGGCTTCGGCCCGAACATGCTCACTCCCTTTGTCGGCGATGCCAATATCGAGACGCCCGAGTACAAGGCGTTCCTGGTCAATATCGAGCCCGCGCCGGGGCCGGTGGCATAGGAGGAGCGAGCGATGTTTCCTCCCCTTCCCAACCCTTCCACGACCGAGACGGCACCGCGTCTCTCCGAGAAGGACCTCATCCGCCGCTCGGCTTCGACCGTGCCTGCTCCCGAGCAGCGGCTGACGGAAGTCGCCAAGCTCATCGACGTCTCGAAATGCATCGGCTGCAAGGCTTGCCAGACGGCCTGCATCGAGTGGAACGACACGCATCCGGAAGTCGGCGCTTTCGCCGGCGCCTTCGAGAATCCTCCCGACCTCACGCCGGACATGTTCACGCTGATGCGCTACAGCGAATGGGACAATCCCGAGACCAACGAGCTCGAATGGCTGATCAGGAAGGACGGCTGCATGCACTGCGCCGATCCGGGCTGCCTCAAGGCCTGTCCGG
Organism: Mesorhizobium sp. ORS 3324; assembly: GCA_000824825.2. Taxonomy (GTDB): domain Bacteria; phylum Pseudomonadota; class Alphaproteobacteria; order Rhizobiales; family Rhizobiaceae; genus Mesorhizobium. The sequence continues at coordinate 89,652 of LM655175.1, read as the reverse complement.
CGCCGGGTGCGATCGTGCAGTATTCGAACGGCATCGTCGATTTCGTCCACGAGAACTGCATCGGCTGCGGCTACTGCATCAAGGGCTGCCCGTTCAACATCCCGCGCATCTCGAAAGTCGACCACACGGCCTATAAATGCACGCTCTGCTCGGACCGCGTCGCGGTCGGCCAGGGCCCGGCCTGCGCCAAGGCCTGCCCAACCCAGGCGATCGTCTTCGGCACCAAGGATGAGATGAAGGGCTGGGCCGCCAAGCGCGTCGAGGACCTGAAGTCGCGCGGCTTCCTCAACGCCGGCCTCTACGATCCGCCGGGCGTCGGCGGCACACATGTGATGTATGTGCTGCACCATGCCGACCAGCCGGAAATCTACTCCGGCCTGCCGAAGGATCCGAGGATCAGTCCGCTGGTGGAGGCGTGGAAAGGTGTGACCAAATATGCGGGCCTCACGGTCTTGGGCGTGGCGGCCGGCGTCGGCTTGCTCCACCATCTGATCATGGGACCCAACCGGGTGTCCGAGGCGGATGAGGAGCACGCCGAAGAGTTGACGGAAGGCGATAGCCATGGCCGCCGATGACGTGAAGCCAAACGAACAGATACATCCCGGAAAGCCGGTCATCGTAGACCGGTACACGGTGGGCGCGCGGATCAACCACTGGATAACGGCAGCCAGCCTGATCCTGCTCGCCCTGTCCGGTCTTGCGATGTTCCACCCGAGCCTGTTCTTCCTGTCCCGCCTTTTCGGTGGGGGCCAGTTCACGCGCTTTATCCATCCGTGGATCGGCGTTGTGCTCTTCTTCAGCTTTCTTGGGCTTTTCCTTCGCTTCTGGAAGGCCAATTTGTGGAGACGCGGGGACGGAACATGGCTCGCCCGCTTCCGTGACGTGCTGGCCAATCACGAGGACAACGCTCCTGAGGTCGGCAAGTACAATGCCGGCCAGAAGCTCGTCTTCTGGTCAATGTCGGTGCTGATTGTGATCCTCATCTCCAGCGGATTGGTGGCTTGGGATCAATATTTCTCCCAATATACGACGATCGATCAGAAGCGCGTGGCCATACTTGTCCACTCCATCGCGGCCGTAGCGATCATCGGCGTCTGGATCGTCCATTTCTACTCGGCCATCTGGGTGCGCGGCACCATTCCCGCCATGACGCGAGGACGGGTGACCGGCGGCTGGGCCTGGCGGCATCACCGCAAATGGCTGCGGGAGCTCGTCGCCAAATCGAGCAAGGGAGCGGGACCATCGGGATCGAAGCCCGCCGAATAGAGCGGGCGCTGGCGGGATGACTTTTCCGCCCTAGTTTTGTGTTTGCGCATGATTTTGTGCGCCGGTCAGGCAGCCACGTGGCCCGTGCGGTTCGTGAGGTTCGAATGCCAAGACAGATCAATCCGGCCGGTTCCGACCCCACCGCCATCGGCGAAGTCTCTGCTCCTCCTTTTGCCCGCCTCCCTGAGCCTGCACTACTGTTCTCTCGCCGTGCTGAGCGGTGGAACGCGCTGGCGGCAGGCCATGAGCTCGGCCCCTATCTCCGCTTCCTTGCCGGCCTCGCCGGTGTGCAGGACGCCATCCAGGATGGCTTGGCGGAGCCGCAGATGCCCAGTGCTGCAGCGCGCGAGCGCGCGCGCAGCTTTGGAATGCCGCCGCTCGACCGCAACAACCCGGCACTCGACACGGCCGCCGAGACACTCGACCGACTCGTCGCCGCGGTGTCGGAGATGGAGCAGCCGGTCGCCGCGGCCGATGCGCTCGACCGTTTGAAGCAGGCCATTCCGGCGAACCGCGATGCCATGGTACGCAATGTGCTCGCGAATGCGATCCCCATGGAGGCGCTCGCCGAGCACGTCTATGTCACGGCCGCGCTGCAGGTTCACTTCGCCCGTCTCGCCGCCCGCCTCGATGCCCGCGCGCTGGTGCCGGTGGGCCAAGGCGCATGCCCCGCCTGCGGCAGCCCGCCGGCATCCTCGATCATCGTTGGCTGGCCGGGCTCTCATGGGGCGCGGTTCTGCGCATGCTCGCTGTGCGGCACGCTGTGGAACCACGTGCGCATCAAATGCACGCTGTGCGGCTCGACCGAGGGCATCGGCTACCAGGAGATCGAAGGCGGACCGGGCACGGTGAAGGCAGAGACCTGCGACTCCTGCGGCTGCTATGTGAAGATCCTTCATCAGCATAAGGATCCCGGTCTCGACCCAGTTGCCGACGACGTGGCGACGCTTGGGCTCGACATCCTCGTCCGCGAAGGCGGCTATCGCCGCGGATCCTTCAACCCGTTCCTCATCGGCTATTGAGGTGCGCGATGATCGGTCTGCCCACAAGCCGCCTGCGCGATCTCCCGTCAGTCGACCGCGTGCTGAAGACCCCGCTCGCGGCTGCGGCGGTCGAGCGCTTCGGCCAGCAGTCCGCTACGCGCGCCATCCGGGATGCGATTGAAGAAGCGCGGGCGGCTTGCCGCACCGGGGCTGCAGTGCCCGAGCCGAGCGACCTCGCCGCCGATGCGCTGGTCCGCCTCAAGGCCGCGGAGCGTCCATCGCTGCGCCCGGTTTTCAACCTGACCGGAACCGTGCTGCACACCAATCTCGGTCGTGCGCTCATCGCGGGCGAAGCTTTGGAGGCGATGCGCGCTGCCATGCGCGAAGCAGTGGCGCTCGAATTCGACGTCGGGTCAGGCAGACGCGGCGAGCGTGACGATCACCTGCGGGCCCTCATATGCGAGCTCACCGGGGCCGAGGACGCAACCGTCGTCAACAACAACGCGGCCGCGGTGCTTCTCGTCCTGAACACGCTGTCGCTCGGCCGCGCGGCCGTCGTGTCGCGCGGCGAGCTGATCGAGATCGGCGGCTCATTTCGCATGCCGGACATCATGACCCGCGCGGGCGCGACGCTCGTTGAGGTTGGGACCACCAATCGCACGCATCCCAAGGACTATCTGGCGGCCACCGGTCCGGCGACCGGGATCGTCTTAAAGGTACACACATCCAATTACCGGATCGATGGGTTCACAGCGGAGGTCTCGGCGCGCGAGCTTTCGGCGATCGCCAGGGAGCGCGGTGTGCCTCTTGTCCACGATCTCGGCTCGGGCACGCTCATCGACCTTACCCAATACGGCCTCAGGCACGAGCCCACCGTGCGCGAGGCGATTGCGGACGGCGCCGATCTCGTCACCTTCTCGGGCGACAAGCTGCTCGGAGGACCGCAGGCCGGTTTCATCGTCGGCCGGAAGGATCTTCTTGCCGAGGTCAACCGAAACCCGATGAAGCGGGCGCTTCGCCTCGACAAGCTCCGGCTGGCCGCGCTGGAGGCGACGCTGAAGCTCTACCGCAATCCGGATCGCCTGGTGGAACGTCTGCCGACGCTGAGGCTGCTCGCGCGCCCTGCTGCCGATATTGCCGCGCAGGCCCGGCGCCTCGCTCCAGTCCTTTCCAATGTTCTCAGCGATGAATTCGCAGTGGACGTGGTGGAGTGCCGAAGCCAGGTCGGATCGGGCGCATTGCCGCTCGACACCCTGGCGAGCGCCGGGCTTGCCATCAGCCACCAATCGGGAAGCGGTCAGGCCCTGGAAACGCTCGCGGCGGCATTGCGGGCGCTGCCCGTTCCGGTGATCGGGCGCATCGAAAGGCAGGCGCTCATGCTCGATCTGCGCTGCCTTGAAGACGAGGCCGGCTTGGTGGCCGATCTTGCCAGCTTCTCCCTGGGAGGCGGTGGTGCGGTGGCTTGATCGTCTCGCGCACAAGCCTGCGCAGATACCCGCGGCTGACCAGTTGGCCGTCGCCCTCGCGGCTGCCAAACGCGGCGACTACGCCACGGCGCTCGGCATCTGGGAACCGCTGGCGCGGACCGGATCGGCTCGCGCCCAAAACAATATCGGCGCCTGTTTCGCCGAGGGGCTCGGGGTCGAACGTGACGACAATCTCGCCTTCCGCTGGCTGGCGCTCGCCGCCGAAGCCGGCGACCCGGTCGGGCAGCGCAATCTCGCCTCGCTCTGTTTCCGCGGCGAAGGCGTCGAGCAGAACTATAGCCGCGCGGCCGAGCTCTATCGGGCCGCGGCGGAGCAGGGCGACGGACCGGCGCAGGACATGCTGAGCTGGATGCTTCTCAAGGGTGAGGTGGTCGAGCCTGACCTTGCCGAAGCGCGGCGTTGGGCGCTGGCTGCCGCCGCGCAGGGGATCGCATCGGCGATGACCCGTATCGGCTTGCTCCACCACGAAGCCCTCGGCGTGCCGCGCGATCCTGCCGAAGCGGTCCGCTGGTGGCGCAAGGCCGCGTTGCGCGGCGACGCGGACGGTCAGGCCATGCTCGGCGCCGCCCGCCATCTCGGCGCTGGCGTTCCCGCCGATCCTGTCGAAGCCTATGCGTGGCTCCTGCGCGCACAGGCAGGCGGCAGTGGCCTCGCAAGCCGGTACATGGCTGCGGCGCGCGCTGCGCTCACCAGGCGCGAAATCACCGAGGCCGAACGCCGCGCCACGTTGCCGCTCGAGGAGCTCGAGCCATGATCGTCGGCACCGCGGGGCATGTCGATCACGGCAAGACGGCGCTGGTGCAGGCGCTGACCGGCGTCGACACGGACCGGCTCCAGGAAGAGAAGGCGCGAGGCATGACGATCGATCTTGGCTTCGCCTATCTTCCGACGCCGGGCGGGGACGTCGTCGGCTTCATCGACGTTCCCGGCCATGAGCGCTTCGTGCACACCATGGTCGCCGGCGCCAGCGGCATCGATTTCGTGCTGCTGGTGGTGGCGGCCGACGACGGCGTCATGCAGCAGACGCGTGAGCACCTGGCGATCATCGATCTCCTTGGCGTCAGGCGCGGGCTGGTCGTGCTTTCGAAGTGCGATCTGGCAGATGCCGCACGACGCGCGGCTGTCGTCGCGGACATCCGATCCGCCCTCGTGGGAACCATCCTGGAAGAGGCTGAGGTTTTCCCTGTCTCCGCCGTCACCGGCGAAGGCATCGGCGACCTCCGACGCCTGCTGTTCGAAGAGGCATCGCGCTTTGCCGGACGCTCAGCCTCGGGCCGCTTTCGACTGGCGGTCGACCGCTGCTTTACCCTGCACGGCATCGGCACGGTCGTCACCGGCACCGTCCTTTCAGGCACCGTCGGAGTCGGCGACAGCGTCGTGGTGAGCCCCTCGGGGCTTGCCGCGCGCATTCGCTCGATCCACGCCCAGAATCGGGTGACCGAGCGCGGCCGCGCCGGAGCCCGTTGCGCGCTCAATCTGGCCGGCGACGGCGTCAGCAAGGAGGCGATACGGCGCGGAGATGTGATCCTCGATCCCGTGCTTCACGCGCCTGCGGACAGGATCGACGCCGAGCTGCGCGTCCTGCCCGGCGAGCCAAAGCCGATCGCGCAATGGTTCCCGGTGCGGCTTCATCACGCCGCTGCCGAGGTCGGGGCCAGGATCGTCCTTCTCGGCGACGAGCCCATAGCGCCTGGCGGCACGGCCAAGGTCCAGATTGTCTTGGAGAGCCCGATCGCCGTCGCTGCCGGCGACGCTTATGTGGTTCGCGACACCTCGGCGCAGCGAACCATCGGCGGCGGGCGCTTCATCGACCTGAGGGCACCGAGCCGCAAACGTCGCTCGCCGGAACGGCTGGCCAGGCTCGAAGCGTACGCCGTCCCGGCGCCGGACAAGGCTGTCGCGGCACTTCTCGACACGCCGCCTCGCTGTCTCGACCTCGGCGCCTTCGCGCGCGACCGGGCGCTCGCCGCCGACGAGGTCGCAAGCCTGGTCGGTCGTCTCGGCCTTGCCACCTTTGCAGTCGGCCAAACGCGGTTCGCGGTTTCGTCAATGCGTTGGGCTCGCTTCAAGCGCGACCTGAACGCTTTCCTGGAGGCCTTCCATGCCGGCAACCCGGATTTGCCGGGCATCGGAACGGAGAAACTGCGCCTTCAGCTCGATCCCTGCCTGCCTGCATCGGCCTTCGCCGCTGCCATGCGAAGCCTCGCCCGCGCCGGTCAGATCGAGCTCGACGGCGCCTGGATACGGCTTCCGGGCCATGAGGTTCGTCTTGCGGCCAGGGAGGAGGCGCTTTGGCGTGAGGTCGAGCCGCTGATGGCCGGCTCAGCGAGATTCCACCCCCCAAGAGTGCGCGACATCGCCGGCGAGCTTGGCAGGCCGGAAGCGGAAATCCGCAAACTTCTGAAGCTTGCCGGGCGTATCGGCATGGTGCACGAGGTTGCGCATGATCACTTCTTCCTTCGCCCGGCGCTGGCCGAGATCGTCGAGATCGTCTGCAATCTGGCAGCCGGGCATGACGGGCAGTTCAGCGCCGCACAGTTGCGCGACGGTGTGGGCAGCGGACGCAAGGTCGCCGTTCATATCCTTGAATTTCTCGACCGGCACGGCGTCACCTTGCGGCGTGGTGACCTGCGGCGCATCAACAAGCATCGGCTGGACCTGTTTCGCCGCGAGGGCGACAATGGGCCACCGGCAGGAGATCCTGGAGGAGCATCGTCCCCGGTGGGGCGTCCGGACTTCAAATCCGGGAGGGGCCGCGAGCCGGTCCTTGGTGGGTTCGACTCCCACTCTCTTCCGCCATCCTCTTAGAGCCGGGCCTTGAAAATGTGTCGGAGCTTTCCGGGGAAGTGACGCGATGCCAGCATCCTTTCTGCTTGAACTGAGGACTTCGGCGGAGGCCGCCGAGGCTGCGGAGACGAGTTTCCGGCGCGAGGCGGCAAGGCAGATTGCAGCACTGGAGCAGGATCGCGCATTCGCCTTCAGGCGGCTCAACCTCATGCAGGCGATCGCCGATGCGATGGCCGCCGCGGAAAGCGAGGATATCGCCGTGGCGCATGCCTTCGCCGCCTTGCGCGCGAGTCTCGGCTGGAATGCCGACAGCGAGGCGCGCTCGGAGGTAATCTCGCATTTTGCGCCGGTTGCGCTGGCAATGTTCCAGGATTCGAGCGGGAACCGATCCGCCGCCATCCATGCCGCGCTTGCGGATTTCGAGCAGTGGTTTTCCGAGGCCCGAGGCGCCACCTTCTGGACCCTGTTCGAGCAGCAGATGCCGGACACGCCCGTCGTCGATTTTTGAAAAGCAGGGCGAGGCCGATCTAGTCCCGATTTGATGGAACAATACCGCCTAGGATTTGTTGCCATTGCGGCGGTGGGCCTTGGAACCAGCGGGAGATTGCCATGAAGGTCGGCAACTGTATGACAAAGGACGTCATGCTCGCGAATCCCGAACAGTCAATTCGCGACGTAGCGCAGATGATGGACAGGCTCGACGCAGGAGTATTGCCCGTGAGCGACAGCGACCGCCTGGTCGGCATGATAACCGACCGCGACATCGTCATCCGCGGCATAGCGTTGGGCAAGGGACCTGACGCCAAAGTGCGTGAGGTCATGAGCCCGGAGGTGAAATACTGCTTCGATGACGAGGAGCTCGACCATGTTCTCGAGAACATGCGGGACCTGCAGGTGCGTCGGCTGCCAGTTCTCAACCGAGACAAGCGGCTCGTCGGCATCGTCTCCCTCGGCGATCTCGCGAGGAATGGCGAGATGGCCGAGGCTGGAGCGGCGTTGAGCGGCATCTCGATGCCGGGCGGGCCGCATTCGCAAACGGCCCATTGATTGACGGTCGCCAAGTGAACGCGACGTCCCGGCAACCAGGGCGCTCTTCCCTACAGGGCGGGCGCCCATAAGCTGATGCGGTTCACCGTTTCACGGAAACGGCGAACCCCTCTATCTCTTTGTTTTCACGCAATTCCAGACGGAAAACCGCTTCGCACTTTTCCCTGGATTGCTCCAAGTGCTTGAAAAGCATGGTGATCCCGACAGGAATCGAACCTGTGACCTACAGATTAGGAATCTGCCGCTCTATCCTACTGAGCTACGGGACCACGCGGCCAGACACATAACCGCTTCGGGCCGGTTAGCCAAGAGGCGGGTTATACGCAATCGACGCCGTGCGAAGCATCTGGTGCCGTTCCCGCCAGACGTCATTCCTGCCAAGGTTGGGCAGGGGCAGCGGGGATTCCGCCGTCCATGATCGCGGGAGCGTCAGGTGGCGAGCGCCGTCTCCGCCAGCCTCACCCAGTAGCTCATGCCGTGCGGGATGACCTCGTCGTTGAAGTCATAGGCCGGATGGTGGAGGCCGGCGCTGTCGCCATTGCCGATGAAAATGAAGGCGCCCGGGCGCGCTTCCAGCATATAGGAAAAATCCTCGCCGCCCATCACCGGCTGGATGGCGCGGTGGACATGCGCGTCGCCGGCAACCTCGGCGGCGACATCGCTGGCGAAGACCGTCTCTTCCGGATGGTTGAAGGTGACGGGATAGTTGGGGTCGTAGTTGACCTCGATCGTCGCGCCGAAGGCCGACGCAAGGCCGGCACAGATGGCGCGAATGCGCTCTTCCGCCTTTTTGGCCACTTCCTTCTTCAGCGTGCGCACCGTGCCGGCGATCTCGGCTTTTTCGGGAATGACGTTATAGGCATCGCCGGCGTGAAACTTCGTCACCGACACCACCACGGCCTCGACCGGGTCGGTGCTGCGCGAGGCAATGGTCTGCAGAGCGCCGACCAGCTGGCTGGTAATAACGATCGGGTCGATGGTGCCGTGCGGCATGGCCGCATGGCCGCCGTGCCCCTTGACGGTGATGGTGAATTCGGCGGTCGCCGCCATGATCGGGCCCGGCTTGATGGCGAACTCGCCCACGGGAAGGCCCGGCATGTTGTGCATGCCGAACACCTTGGAAATGCCGAAGCGCTCCATCATACCATCCTTGACCATTTCGTTGCCGCCGCCGCCGCCTTCCTCGGCCGGCTGGAAGATCACCGCCACGGTGCCGGCGAAATTGCGGGTCTCGGCGAGATATTTGGCGGCCCCGAGCAGCATGGCGGTGTGGCCGTCATGGCCGCAGGCATGCATCTTGCCCGACACGGTCGACGCATAGGGCTTGCCAGTGACCTCGGCGATCGGCAGCGCGTCCATGTCGGCGCGCAGCCCGACGGTCGGACCATTGCCCTTGCGGCCGCGAATGACGCCAACCACTCCGGTCTTGCCGAGCCCCGTCACGACCTCGTCGCAGCCGAAGGCCTGCAGCTTTTCGGTGACGAAAGCGGCGGTCTGGAACACGTCGAAGTTCAGTTCCGGCGTCTGGTGCAGATGCTGCCGCCAGCCGGCGACTTCTTCCTGCATTTCGGCGGCACGGTTCAGAATTGGCATGATCGGTCCATCTCTTGTTGGGGCAGGCGGTTCGCGCCCGCCCAGCAATTGTGATTGTCTGGCGCTTTGCCATTTTGGCGACACATAGGATAAATAGCACGCAAAGAATGCGTTCCGAGGTCGAGGGTCGGTCCGCATTATGCTGGCCATCGCGTAACGAAATCTTACGGACCCGGCGGCAGTTACGGCAAGAGGCGATTTCGGAATAGATCATGCGGCGAAGGCATTTCCTCAACCTGTTGCTTGCGGGCGGGCTGGCGCTGCCGATGCTTTCCGGCGCCGCGCGCGCCAATCCGGTGGTGCTGTTCGACCTGAAGAGCGGCAAGGTGCTGGAGCATCAGGATGCCTTCAAGCGCTGGTACCCCGCCTCGCTGACCAAGCTGATGACGGCCTATGTGGCGTTCCGGGCGATCGCCGCCGGCGAGGTGGCGCTCGATTCGCCGATCAAGGTGACGAAACATTCCGCCGGCGAGCCGCCGAGCAAGATGGGCTTCAAGCCGGGCTCGGTAATGCGGCTCGACAATGCGCTGAAGATGATGCTGGTCAAGTCGGCCAACGACATCGCCATGGCGGTCGGCGAGAACATCGGCGGGTCGCAAGAGGCCTTCGCTGAAAGGATGAACGCCGAGGCCGCCAGGCTCGGCATGACAGGCACGCATTACGTCAATCCGAACGGGCTCTATTCGCCGGACCAGTACACGACCGCGCGCGACCTCGCCGTTCTGGTGAGCGCGATCCGCACCGATTTTCCGCAATATGCGCCGTGGTTCTCGATCGAGGGCCTTGCCGTCGGCAAGAAGGCGATCCCGAATTACAACCTGCTGATCGGGCGTTATCCCGGCGCCGACGGCATGAAGACCGGCTTCGTCTGTTCCTCCGGCTTCAATATGGTCGGCTCGGCGACGCGCGACGGGCGCACGTTGGTGGCCGTGGTGCTCGGCGAGAAATCGGCCATCAGCCGCGCCGAGGCGGCGGCCAAGCTGCTCGACCAGGGCTTCGACATGCCGGCAGCAGGCGCGACCACGCTTGCCGCGCTCAAATCCTATGGCGATACGCTGTCGCCCAACGACCTGCATGACGAGATCTGCAAGAAGAAGACGAAGGACGAGCAATCCGAGGCAGCGCCTGCCGTTGCGGCCAAGGACAAGCCGAAGTCGCCATATCAGGTGAAGCTCGACCACCCGACGCTGATCGCCGTCGGGCTGGGCGGCGCGACCGGACCGGCGCCCAAGGCTTTCGTCGACCAAACCGATCAGAACTACGCCGATGTGCCGCTGCCGACCTGGCGGCCCGACGTACCCGCGCCGAAGGGTGCCGAACCGGCCGCAACGGCCGCCGCCGCGGCGCAGGGCGATCAGCCGGCCAAGGCCGCGAACTAGCCGGTGACGGGCGGATGAGCGGCGGTTTTCCCATTCCCGTCTCGGTGCTTACCGGCTTTCTCGGCGCCGGGAAGACGACGCTGCTCAACCGTCTGCTCAAGGATCCGCAGCTTGCCGACACGGCGGTCATCATCAACGAGTTCGGCGAGGTGGCGGTCGACCATCTGCTGGTCGAGCAGGCCTCCGACGGCATCATCCAGCTTTCCGACGGCTGTCTCTGCTGCACCGTGCGCGGCGATCTCGTCGATACGCTCGCCGACCTCGTCGACCGGCTGCAGACCGGTCGTATCGCCAGGCTTGCCCGCGTCGTGGTCGAAACCACCGGTCTTGCCGACCCCGCGCCGGTGCTGCAGTCGATCATGGCGCATCCGGCACTGGTCCAGGCCTTCCGGCTCGACGGCGTCATCACGCTGGTCGATGCGGTCAACGGCGATGCGGCGCTCGACGGCCACGTCGAGGCCGTGAAGCAGGCGGCAGTCGCCGACCGCATCGTCTTCACCAAGACCGACCTTGCCGATCCGGGCGATGTCGAGGCGTTGCTGGCGAGGCTCAGGCAGATCAATCCGGGCGCGGTGCTGCTCGACGCCAATGATCCCGCCACAGGCGCGGCTTCCCTGTTAAATTGCGGCCTCTACAATCCCGAAACCAAAAGCGCCGATGTGCGGCGCTGGCTCGGAGAGGAGGCGGCGCACGATCACGACCATCACCATGGCCATGATCACGACCACGATGATCACGGGCACCATCATCACGATCATCGTCACGACAGCCGCGTGCGCTCGCACTCGCTTGTCCATGACGGACCCGTGCCGTTCTCTGCGATCGAGATGTTCCTCGATCTCCTGCGCTCAACGCATGGCGAGAAGCTGCTGCGCATGAAGGGCGTCATCGAGCTCAACGAGGATCCGTCACGGCCGCTGGTCATCCACGGCGTGCAGAAGATTCTGCATCCCCCGGCAAGGCTGCCGGCCTGGCCGGACGGCCAGCGCGGCACACGATTGGTGCTGATCACGCTCGACATGCCGCAAGATTATGTCCAGCGGCTGTTCTCCGCCCTCACCAACAGACCGTCGGTCGACACGCCGGACCGCGCGGCGCTCGAGGCCAATCCGCTGGCGATCGCCGGCCTATAAGCAGGCTCAGGCCGCGTCGCCGCGCTCGACCAGGAAGCGGTGGCCGCCGTCGATCGCCGCCGTCTCGATCAGCTGGTGGCCGGCATCGGCGCAGAAGGCCGGAATGTCGATCACGGCGAGCGGGTCGGTGGTCTCGAGCCACAGGCGGCTGCCGGGACGCATCGCGGCCAGGCGCTTGCGCGCCTTGAGCACCGGCAACGGGCAGTTCAGCCCCTTCAAATCATAGATAGCGGCGGACCTGGCCAAGATCGAGCAATCTCAGCCGCCGAACATGCCGAGCAGCTTCTTCTTCAGCTTCGAGACCGTGCCTTCGTCGGCGCTTGCCGCCTGCGTCTCGACCGCCGGTTCGGCCGGCTGCGTCACGCCAGCGGTAACCACCGGCTGCTGCGCCGCCTGCTTGGCGGCTTCCTTCTCGGCCAGCGCCTGCGCCTTGGCAGCCTTGGCCGCCTCGATCGCCGCCAGTCGCTGCTCCTCGGCTTTGCGCTTGGCTTCCTTCTCCGCGTCGATCGCCGCCATCTTGCGGCCGAGCGGGGAATCGATGCGGCCCATGCGCGTCGTCTCGGTCACCGAGCCGTCGGCATTCATCGACGGGGGCTCGATCGGCACGCGCTCGCCGCGGGCGCGGCGCTTCGACCAGTCGGAAACGATGCTGGCCTCCTTGATGCCGGCGATGGCCGGCTTGGGCGGCAGCGTGCTTCCCTTGATGGCGGAGTTGAAGGCGGCGTCATAGCGCTTTTCGTAGTCGGCAAAGGCTGTCTTCAGCGAATCCGGCTGTGTCGTTGCCGGGCAGGGGCCCGTCGGATCGAAGGTCGTGCCTTCAGGCGCCACCTGGTTGAAGACGTAGCGCTTCTCGCAGACGTCAACCTTCGGCGGCACCTTGGTGATCTCGAAATTGTCGTAGCCGACCTTCAGCATCTTCCAGAACTCGTAGTTCGGGTCGTTGCGGTAGCGTGCCATGTTGGCGGCGGTCATACGGAACGGGAAGGCCTGGATCTGGAACTCGGTCTGGCCGCCCTCGAAGGCATCGCGGCCGAAGGCATAGATCTGCTCGATCTGGGCGTCGGTCATCGAATAGCAGCCGGACGAGGAGCATGCGCCATGCACCATCAGGTTCTGACCCGTGCGACCGTTGGCGCGGTCATAGGCGTTGGGGAAGCCAATATTGAAGGACAGGTGGTAGTGCGACCTGGGATTCATCTGCGATGGACGCACCGTGTAGAAGCCTTCCGGCGCCTGGCGGTCGCCTTCGGTGTATTTGGGGCCGAGCTTGCCCGACCATTTGCAGATGTCGTAGCTGGCGACGAGATCGTAGCGGCCGTTGGTCTTGGCCTTCCAGATCTCCAGCTTGCCTTCCTCCTTGAAGATGCGCGCCATCACCGAGGAGGTGCGCACCATTCCCTTGGCCTTCATGTCGGCCAGGATCTTGTCCGGCAGCGGCTTGTTGGCTTCCGGCGCGAAATCCTTCATCGACGAATCATTGCAGCCGGCAACGCCGATGGCGGCGATCAGGACTCCGGTGCGGGCAAGCTTGGCAAACATCGGCAAGGCTATGTCTTTTCTCTCGGGCCATGGCGACGGCGCGACGGGCCCGCAGGCTGAACACCAGTGGACCGTAAGCCCGTTAACCTTGAAAATTCCTTACCGCAAGCCTTGGCAAACCCCTCACGGCAAATTCCATTGAGCCGAATCCGGCGGCATTTTTGTGGCGAAAATGCTCATCCTGGCCACAGTTGAATGCCGGGCCGGGTCAGAGGCTGCGGCCAATGGCCAGATATTTCTCGCGGCGCTGCTCGCGAAAATCGGTGTTGGCGCCGGCAAAGTCCTTCATCGTCTTGGCGATGAGGTCGCCGGTGGCGGCAATCACCGTTTCCGGCGCGCGCTGGGCGCCGCCGATCGGCTCGGGAACAATGGCGTCGATGATCTTCATCTCGAGAAGATCCTGCGCGGTGATCTTCATGCTGGTCGCCGCGTCCTTGGAACGGGTGGTGTCGCGCCACAGGATCGAGGCGGCACCCTCGGGCGAGATCACCGAATAGATGGCGTGCTCCAGCATGTAGACGCGGTTGGCGGTGGCGATCGCGATGGCGCCGCCGGAGCCGCCTTCGCCGATGACGACCGAGATCGACGGCACCTTGAGCGCCAGGCAGGCAGAGGTCGAGCGCGCGATGGCCTCGGCCTGGCCGCGTTCCTCGGCGCCGACGCCGGGATAGGCGCCGGCGGTGTCGACCAGCGTCAGAAGCGGGATCTTGAAGCGGTCGGCCAGCTCCATCAGCCGCACCGCCTTGCGGTAGCCCTCGGGCCGCACCGAGCCGAAATTGTGCTTGATGCGGCTTGCGGTGTCGGAGCCCTTCTCCTGGCCGATCACCGCCACCGGCTCGCCGCGGAAGCGGGCGAAGCCGCCGACGATCGCCTGGTCGTCGCCGAAATTGCGGTCGCCGGCCAAGGGCGTGAAATCGCTGAACAGGCTCTTGATGTAGTCGACGCAATGCGGCCGGTCGGGATGGCGCGCGACCTGCACTTTCTGCCACGGGGTAAGCGCCTTGTAGAGATCGCGCAGCGCATCGCGCGAGCGCTTCTCCAGCCTGCTGATCTCGTCGGCGACGTCGACCGCCTCGCCGTTCTCCGCGAGCTTCTTCAGCTCGAGGATCTTGAGCTCCAGGTCCTGCACCGGCTTTTCGAAATCGAGGTAATTGTACATGCTTGGGCGGACCGATCCGTCGGGAGGCAATGGCTGGCGGAACCCTGGAAATGCTGGTTCCGGGCGGTGGAACGTCGCCCTCACATAGCGATATGAGGCCTAGTCGGCAAGCGGGTGATGATCGTTGACCAGCCGCACCAGCCGCTCCTCCAGCACATGGGTGTAGATCTGCGTGGTGGAGATGTCGGCGTGGCCAAGCAGCTGCTGCACGGCCCTGAGATCGGCGCCGTTCTGCAAGAGATGGCTGGCGAAGGCATGGCGAAGCACATGCGGCGAGATCTTGGCCGAAGCGATGCCGGCCCGGGTCGCCAGGCCCTTGAGGTCGCGCGCGAAAACCTGCCGGGAGAGATGGCCGCTGTCGGAAGCGGCCGGAAACAGATAGGGGCTGTCGGCAAAGGCCGGCCTTGCCGACCGTTCCGAAAGCCATGCGCGCATCGCGGCGCGCGCCTTGACCGAAAGCGGCACCATGCGCTCCTTGTCGCCCTTGCCGCGCACCATGAAGAAGCGGTCGTCGCGCAGCGCCACCGTGACCGGCAGGCCGACCAGCTCCGATACCCGCAGGCCGGTGGCATAGAGCACCTCGACCAGCGCGTGCAGGCGCAGCGCCGCCATTCTGTCGCCGTCCGGAGCGGCGCCGGCCGCCTCCTCGGCCGCACGGTCGAGCAGGCGGCCGGTCTCGGCCTCGCTCATCGTCTTCGGCAGCGGCCAGCCCTTCCTCGGACTGTCCAGCGTGCCGGTCGGGTCGTCGCCACGCAGGCCTTCGGCGTAAAGGAATTTGAAGAACTGACGTATCGCCGACAGTTTGCGCGCCTGCGAGGTCGGCGCGAAGCCGCGCGCTGCGACATCGTCGAGATAGGCGCGGATGTCGGCGGCGGCCGCTTGCGCCAGCCCGCCACGAATCGCGGCGGAGGCGTCCTCCAGGTCGCGGCGATAGGAGGAAAGCGTGTTTTCCGCCGCCCCCCGCTCGGCGCTCATCATCTCCAGAAAGGCTTCGATGCGGGCCGCGCTGTTCATATCGCCGGGATCAGTTTTGCCTGGTTAGTTCTTCTTCGGATTGAGCTTTTCGGCGGGAATGCGCACGCTCATTTCCGCCTTCCTCGGCTCCACGAACATCGCCAGCGCGAACATCGCGCCATAGGCAATGCCTGCAAGAACCGCCAGCGTCACGACAAAGCGAAACAATGTCGGCATTCAGTCTTCGCCCGTCTTCTTGTTCTGCGTTTTCCAAACCCTGTGCCCTTATGGGACGCCAATCCGGGCAATTCAAGGACGAAGGATTTCGTCGTCGAAGGTTCCGTTGGATAGCCGCGCGAGCCGGCTGCTTGCGGCGCCGTGCTTGACGCAAACAGGCTTTTGATGTCGATACGGCGCAAAGAAGGGTTCCGCATGAACGCGCTACCAGCAAATCCGCCGGACGAAGGCCGTGCCGCGCTGCTCGAGCGGCTCGGCAGCCGCTCGATCGTGTTTGTCGGCCTGATGGGCGCCGGCAAGACGGCGATCGGCCGCAAGGTGGCGACGATGCTTTCGCTGCCCTTCACCGACAGCGACCAGGAGATCGAGAGCGTATCGCGCATGACCGTGCCGGAGCTGTTCGAGCGCTATGGCGAGCCCGAATTCCGGGCGTTGGAGCAGCGGGTGATCCTGCGTCTGCTCGAGAACGGCCCGCAGGTGCTGTCGACCGGCGGCGGCGCTTTCATGAACGCGCAGACGCGCGAGGCGATCGCGGTGCATGGCGTGTCGGTGTGGCTGAAGGCCGATCTCGATCTCCTGATGGAGCGGGTCTCGAAGAAGCAGAACCGGCCGCTGCTGAAGAGCCCCGATCCGCGCGGCACTCTGGAGCGCCTGATGGGCGAACGCTATCCGGTCTACGCCACGGCCGACATCACGGTTCCGACCCGCGACGACCGCAAGGAGGTCATCGCCGGCGAGGTGGTGTGCGCGCTCTGTTCCCATCTGGGAATCGCCGCGATTGCCCCCAGCGACGACGAGGTAGAGCCGTGATTGATATCGAACCGGTGAAGGTCGAGGTCGGGCTCGGCGACCGCGCTTACGACATTCTGATCGGCCCCGGCCTGCTCTCAAGAGCCGGAGCCGAAATTGCCGGCCGCCTTCCCGGTACTCGCGCTGCCATCGTCACCGACGACAATGTCGCCGCCGCGCATCTCGACACGCTGAAGGCCGGCCTCGAGAAAGGCGGCATCCAGGCGGCCGTCATCACGCTCCCGGCCGGCGAAAAGACCAAGAGCTTCTCCCATCTCGAGGAGGTGGTCGACGGCGTGCTCGCCGCCAGGCTCGAGCGCCGCGATGTCGTCGTGGCGCTCGGCGGCGGCGTCATCGGCGACCTCGCCGGCTTCGCCGCCGGCATCGTGCGGCGCGGCATGAACTTCGTGCAGGTGCCAACCTCGCTGCTGGCGCAGGTCGATTCTTCCGTCGGCGGCAAGACCGGCATCAACAGCGCCCGCGGCAAGAACCTAGTCGGCGTCTTCAACCAGCCCAAGCTGGTGCTGGCCGACACCGGCGTGCTCGACACGCTGCCGATCCGCGAATTCCGCGCCGGTTATGCCGAGCTCGCCAAATACGGGCTGATCGACCGCCCGGCCTTTTTCACCTGGCTGGAGGAGAACTGGCAGAAAGTATTCGCCGGCGGTCCGGAGCGGACCGAAGCCATCGCGGAGGCCTGCCGGGCCAAGGCCGATGTCGTCGCGCGCGACGAGTTCGAGACCGGTGACCGCGCGCTGCTCAATCTCGGCCACACATTCGGCCACGCGCTCGAAGCCGCCACGAATTATGACGGCGCACGCCTCGTCCACGGTGAGGGCGTCGCCATCGGCATGGCGCTGGCACATCGCTTCTCGGCGCGCCTCAATCTGGCCAGCCCGGACGATGCGGAGCGCGTCGAGGCGCATCTTCGCGCCGTCGGACTGCCCTGGCGGATGGCCGACATATCAGGCGATCTGCCGGATGCCGAGGCGCTGCTCGGCTTCATCACCCAGGACAAGAAGGTGTCGCGCGGCGCGCTCACCTTCATCCTGACGCGCGGTATCGGTCAGGCCTTCATCGCCAAGGACGTGCCGCCCTCAGAAGTGCTGTCCTTCCTCAAGGCGAGCCATCCCGGATGAGCAACGCCGGCTGGATCGCCGCAGCCGTCCTTGCCGCCATCATCGCGCTGGCGCTTCTGTTCCGCACGCGCCTGCTTGCCGCTTTCGGCCACACGCTGCAGCCGATCGAGCCCAATGACGACGATGAAGACCCGGACGAGAATGGCGACGACTCCCGCCGCAGCGGGCAGGCGCGCGAGGATCGCGACCGGCTGGGCGAGCTTTTCGATCTCGAGGAGCTCGAAGTGTCGGATGTCATGGTCCATCGTACCAACATGCGCTCGGTCAATGCCGATGATCCGCCGGAAATGGTGGTGCGCGAGATCCTGCAGAGCCCGCACACGCGCATGCCGCTCTGGAAAGGATCGCTCGACAACATCGTCGGCGTGCTGCACGCCAAGGATCTGCTGAGGGCGCTCAACGAGGTCGGCAACGACTTTTCCAAGATCGACGTGACAAAGATCGCGTCGAAGCCATGGTTCGTTCCCGACACCACCACCTTGCAGGACCAGCTCAATGCCTTCCTGCGCCGCAAGGCGCATTTCGCCATCGTCGTCGACGAATATGGCGAGGTGGAAGGGCTGGTGACGCTGGAGGACATCATCGAGGAGATCGTCGGCGAGATCGCCGATGAGCACGATGTCGACGTGCAGGGCGTCAAGCAGGAGGCGGACGGCTCGGTCGTCGTCGACGGCACGGTGCCGATCCGCGATCTCAACCGGGCGCTCGACTGGGACCTGCCGGACGAAGAGGCGACGACGATCGCCGGCCTCGTCATCCACGAGACGCAGACGATCCCCGAGGAAAAGCAGGCCTTCACGTTCCACGGCATGCGCTTCGTGGTGATGAAGCGCGACAAGAACCGCATCGCGAGGTTGAGGATCAGGCCAGCCGGCGAAAGCCAAGGCTAAGGTGAGTTGATATTCAGGTGAAGCCGCCATTTGCAGGCCGGCATCACCTGAATATATCAACTCACCTTGGGTGGAGTTCGGTCTCCGATCTCAAAGTTCCTTTGTCGAGCGCTCGCTGAGCATCGCGCCGGTTTCGGCATCGATCGCCGCGAGGCTGACGTCGTAGCCCCACAGCCTTCGGATATGGCGCAAGGTCGCATCGCGGCTTTCGCCCTCGAGCATGATGTTGTCCTTCACCGTGTGCTGAAGCCGCAGATGGCGATCGCCCAGAAGGTCCACGTCAACCACCTGGATGTCGGGCCGACTCGCCCCCACGTCGTAGCTTTGGGCCAGCGCGGACCGAATCTTGCTGTAACCGCGCTCGTTATGGATCGAGGCGACTTCGTAGTGCGGCTCGTCGGCGGTGTCGGACAGCACGAAGAGCCGCCATTTCCGGATCAGGGCCGGGCTCAGATATTGCCGGATGAAGGATTCGTCGCGGTGGTTGGCCCAGGCGTCGAGCAAGGTGTCGCGCCAGTCGCCACGGCCGGCGATGTCGGGAAACCAGTCGCGGTCCTCCGCGGTCGGTTCCGTCGAGATGCGCTGGATGTCCTGCATCATGTCGAGACCGAGGGCATAAGGATTGATGCCGGAATAACGCGGATCGTCGAAGGCCGGCTGGAAGATCACGTTGGAATGGTTGCGCAGGATTTCGATCATGGCGCCTTCGCTGATGCGGCCACGGTCGAAAAGCATGTTCATGAGCGTGTAGTGCACGAAGGTGGCGCAACCCTCGTTCATCACCTGGGTCTGCCGCTGCGGATAAAAATACTGCGCTATGACGCGGACGATCCTGATGATCTCGCGTTGCCAAGGCTCTAGGACGAGACTGTTCTTCTCGAGGAAATAGAGCAGGTTCTCCTCCGGCAGATTGAGCGATTTCTTCCGCTCGGCGGCGACGTTGCCGTCTGTCTCGGTCTTGCCGGTCTCCGGCGAGGGGGGCAGCGTGCGCCACAAATCGTTGTAGGAACGCTCCTCATATTCGAGGCGCTCGCGAAGCCCTTCGCGCTGCTGTTCCGATGACAGCTTCGGCGGCCGGTGGTAGCGGAACACGCCCTGTTCCATGAGCGCGTGGGCGGAATCGAGGACCGCCTCCACGGCGGCAAGGCCGTGCCGTTCCTCGCAGCGGGTAATGTAGCTCTTGGCAAAATCCAGATAGCTCAGGATGCCTCCGGCGTCCGTCCACTGCCGGAAAAGATGATTGTTCTTGAAGAAGTGGTTGTGCCCAAGCGCGGCATGGGCCGTCACCAGGGCCTGCAGGGCCATGGTGTTTTCTTCCATGAGATAGACGATGCAGGGATTGGAGTTGATGACCAGCTCATAGGCCAAGCCGCGCGCGCCCTTGCGGTAGAGCAGCTCGTTGTAGAGGAAGTGCTTGCCGAACGACCAGTGCCGATACATCAGCGGCATGCCGACCGATGAATAGGCGTCGAGCATCTGCTCGGAGGAAATGACTTCCATCTGCACTGGGTAGATGTCGAGGCGAAGCTCGTCGATGCCGATCGCCTCGATCTCGTCGTAGACCCGCGCCAGTTTCCTGAAGTCCCAGTCCGATCCGGAAAAAAGCAGCTCGGATTTGCGCGCCTGACTGACCATCGGCCCACGTCCCATCGACCTACGTCCTCACGCGTTCTTACGCAGGGCTGGCTGCCTGGCGAAGAGCTCGCGAAAGACCGGGTAGATATCGGCCGGAGCAGCGATGCGCCTTATCTGGAAGTTCGGCCATTTCTCGTCGACTTCGCTGTAGGCGCGCCAAAGCGTCGTCCCGTTTTCGGTCGTGCCGAAAATGTGGCTTTCCCGTTCGTCTATGATCTCCACATAGGCAAAATACTGGCAGAGCCGCATGAGCTTGCCGTCGAGCAGTTCTATGCAGCGCTCCGAGTCGGTGGCGAAATTGTCGCCGTCGGAAGCCTGCGCGGCGTAGATGTTCCACTCTGCGACCGGATAGCGTTTCTCGATGATGCGATACATTTCCTCGAGCGCCGTGGAAACGACCGTGCCGCCGCTCTCTGTGTGATAGAAGAAAGTATGCTCGTCCACCTCCTTGGCCTCATGGGTGTGGCGAATGAAAACGATGTCCGTCCTCTCGTAGCGCCGCGTCAGGAACAAATGCAGCAGCACGAAGAATCGTTTGGCCAGATCCTTCTCGCGCTCTCCCATCGATCCCGACACGTCCATCAGGCAGAACATGACGGCGCTGGCATTCGGTATCGGCTGCGGATCGAAGCGGTTGAAACGGATGTCGACCGGATCGACATAGGCAATTCGCCTGCGCCGGCGCTCAAGCCGGTCAAGCTCCTCGCGCAGCGCGACGATGCGTTCGCGGATCGCCGCGTCTGGCGGCTTCGATTCCAGCTCGGCGATCTGCCGAGCGATGGCGTCCAGTTCCTCATGCTTGGGTCGTTTGAGCGCGATGCGGCGCCCGTGGCTGTGCCGCATCGTGCGCCCGACATTGATGTTGGTTGGCGTTCCGCTTGCGGTGAAGCCCGCTCGTCTGGGCTTGAAGCTCAGTATCTGCTTGAGATTGAGCTTGACCAGATCGGGCAGTTCGAGGTCTTCGAAGAACAGGTCGAGCACTTCCTCGCGCGACAGCACGAAGCGGAAGTCATCCTCGGATTCCGTGGTTCCCGGACCCGAGGAGCCGGCGCCGCCCCCGCCGCTAGGCTTGGGGATAAGGTCGCCGGCGGTGAAGGTCTTGTTGCCGGGCAGGATATGCTGGCGCCGGCCGCTGTCCTTGGCGTCGCTGAAGGTCGGTTCGCTGGTGCCTTTCCGAGGCATCGGCACGGCATGCTCCCGGTCGATGTCGGCGATGCGGCCCGTGCGGACGTGGTCGCGGATGCTGCGCTTGAGCTCTTCCCGCGCGCGCCTCAGGAAGCGCTGACGGTTGCCCAGGCTCTTGTCCTTCGGATTCAGGCGGCGGTCGATGAAGATCGGCATGGAACGGTTCCGGCTCTTGCTCAGCCGGCCTTGTTCACGCGCATGTACCAGTCGACCAGCCGGCGCACCTGCCGCTGGGTATAGCCGCGCTCGACCATGCGCTGCACGAATTCATTGTGCCGCTTCTCGGTGACGCTGTCCTGCTTGGAGCCGAAGCTGATCACCGGCAACAGATCCTCGACCTGGCCGAACATGCGCTTCTCGATGACTTCGCGAAGTTTTTCGTAGCTCGTCCAGGATGGGTTGCGGCCGTGGTTGCGTGCCCGGGCACGCAGCGTGAACTTGACCACTTCGTTGCGGAAGTCCTTGGGATTGGCGATGCCGGCCGGCTTTTCAACCTGCGACAATTCCTTGTCCAGGACCTCGCGATTGAGGATCTGCCCGGTATCGGGATCCTTGTAATCCTGATCCTCGATCCAGGCATCGGCGTAGGCGATGTAGCGGTCGAAAAGGTTCTGGCCGTATTCGGCGTAAGATTCCAGATAGGCCTTCTGGATCTCGTGGCCGATGAATTCGGCGTAGCGCGTCGCAAGCTCCGACTTGATGAATTCGAGATAGGCGGCTTCCGCCTCCTTCGGGAATTGCTCGCGCTTGATCGCCTCTTCCAGGATGTACATCAGATGCACCGGATCGGCGGCCACCTCCTTGGTGTCGTAGTTGAAGGTTTGCGACAGGATCTTGAAGGCGAAGCGCGTGCTGACGCCGGTCATGCCTTCGTCGACGCCGGCGGCATCGCGATATTCCTGGACCGACCTCGCCTTCGGGTCGACCTCCTTGAGGTTCTCGCCGTCATAGGCGCGCATCTTGGTGTAAAGAGGCGAATTGTCATGCTCGGCAAGGCGGGTCGAGACGGTGAAGCGGCTGAGAATGTCCAGCACTTCGGGGGCGCAGGGACTGTTCGCCAGATCGCTCTCGCGCAGCAGCTTCTCGTAGATATGCCTTTCTTCGGTGATGCGAAGGCAGTAGGGAACCTTGACCACGAGGATGCGGTCGAGAAAGGCCTCATTGTTCTTGTTGTTCTTGAACTGCTGCCATTCCGATTCGTTGGAGTGGGCAACGACGATGCCCTGGTAGGGGAAGGAGCCGAAGTTCTCGGTGCCGTTGTAGCTGCCTTCCTGGGTTGCCGTCAGCAACGGGTGCAGGACCTTGATGGGCGCCTTGAACATCTCGACGAACTCGAGCAACCCTTGCGTGGTCCGGTTCAGGCCGCCGCTGTAGGAATAGGCATCCGGGTCGGACTGGCTGAAGTGTTCCAGCTGCCTGATGTCGACCTTGCCGACCAAGGCCGAGACATCCTGATTGTTCTCGTCGCCTGGCTCGGTCTTGGCGATGGCGATCTGGCGCAGCCGCGACGGCGACAGCTTGACCACGCTGAATTTGGAAATGTCGCCGGAAAGCTCGTCCAGGCGCTTGGCCGCCCAGGGTGAGATGAGACCGTTCAGGCGACGGCGGGCAATCCCGTATTTATCCTCCAGCAGATCGCCCATCCGGTCGGGATGAAAAAGGCCGAGCGGCGATTCGAAAATGGGGCTGATCTGATTGCCGACCTTGAGCGTATAGATCGGGCGCTGCTCCATCAGCTTCTTCAGCCGTTCGGCGAGCGAGGACTTGCCGCCGCCGACCGGGCCGAGGAGGTAGAGGATCTGCTTGCGCTCCTCGAGCCCCTGCGATGCATAGCGGAAATACCCAGCAATGCGCTCGATCGTGTCCTCCATCCCGTAGAAGTCGGAAAAGGAGGGGTAGATCTTGATGGTGCGGTTCGAGAAGATGCGCCCGAGCCGCTCGTCCTTGCTGGTATCGATAAGGTTGGGTTCGCCGATCGCCTCGACCATCCGCTCGGGTGCCGAGGCGTACATGGATTTGTCCTCGCGGCAGGCTAGCAGATATTGCTGGAGACTGATCTCTTCCTGGGCCGCGTTGGCGTAAATCTCCGAAAACAGATCGAAGACGTCGGATTGGTTCTCGCGCATGGTGTTTTGCTCTCAGAGCCCGTTCTGATTGCCAGTCGGCTCATCATACACTCAACTGCCGGAAACCATTGTGGTTCCCTTCACATGAAGGAGAACTTAAGCATTCCAGCATTGACCTCCTGGAGGGCACCCGATCTGGCCGAAATTGCCCCGCCTGACAGTTACGTGGTGATTACCGACGGACCTTCAAGGGCGGATTTGGTATTGCGTCCGCATGTCGCCATTATTGATCCGTAACTGATTCGCCGCAAGGCGGTCGGAGGTGTGATGATCGATCGACGCAGCCTCATCATGGCATCCATGGCGGCAATGCTGCCGGCTGGCGCATCGGCAGCCTGGCGCCTCCGCCAGCCGGCACCGCAGACGCTCGACTACGGTCCGGCCAAGCTCGACATCTATGCGCGCGAGGGCGCCAAGGGGCGGCCTGTCGTCCTCTTCATTCATGGCGGCGCCTGGCGGATCGGCAACCGCAACAATGTCAACGCCAAGCCGGCCTTCTTGCTCGACAACGGCTTCGTGTTCGTCTCGATCGACTATCGCATGCTGCCCGAGGCCGATGTCGCCACCCAGGCAAACGACGTCGAGAAAGCCTATGCCTATGTGCGCGCCAACATTGCCGCCTATGGCGGCGATCCCAACCGCATCGCCGTCATGGGCCATTCGGCCGGCTGCCATCTCGCGGCGCTGGCCGGGCTTCGGGGCGGCTTGCCCGGCGTCGCGGCGCTGGTGCTCGACGACACCGAAGCTTATGACATCGTGGCCCTGGCCAAGGCGCAAGGCGGCAGGTTGAGGCCGGTCTACGCGCAGGCATTTTCCGACCCGAGCCAGTGGCGGGCGCTCTCGCCGGCGACCTATGTCGGGACGGCCAAGCATGCGCCTGTCTTCGTCGCTTATTCGAACTCGCCGATCCGCGCGGCCGCCGCGCATCAATTCGCGGACCTGCTGCGGGCTGGGGGCACCAAGGTCACGCTGTTCGACGGCAGCGCCTATTCGCATTTGGCGATCAATCGCCGCTTCGGCGCGGACGGCGACGCGCTGACCGCTGCGGTCATGGCTTTCCTGAAGGCGACGGTCGTGTGAACTACCAGCTCGTCCGTTCACCGGGCGCGGCGGGCTCGATCGCCAGCGCATGCACGCCGGTTTTCAATTCATCGGCAAGCAGCGCGTTGACGGCGCGGTGGCGGTCGATGCGGCTCATGCCGGCAAAGTTCGGCGAGACGATGCGGATGCGGAAATGCGTCTCGCCGGTGCCGTCGAAGACGGCCTCGTGACCATGCTCGACATGATGATGGCCGGCATGAAGATGGCTTTCGTTGATGACGGTGAGCCTTTCCGGCGAAAATGCCGCCTTCAGCTTGCTTTCCATCGTCGACTGTATGGACATCGGGGCTTCCCTTCACCACTTGACGGCTAGCCGCAAGGTATCTGCGGCACCGCCGCAAAATCTGCACTTTCGACCGCTTTTAAGCCGCGATTCAGCGGTTAGGGCGATCATCGGCAAAATGTCAATTCTTGTTTCGCACTGGCGAACAGCCCATAAATGGGTGAGATGAAACCGTATCCCAAATATTTCGAGAAAATTCGCATCCGGCCGGAAAAGGACGCCGAGCTGAAGTCGCGCGCGCCGATCTGCCAGTGGGATGGCTGCACGGAAGCCGGCACCCATCGCGCGCCGGTCGGGCGCCTGAAGGAGGGAGAGTATTTCCGTTTCTGCTTCGAACATGTGCGCGAATACAACAAGAGCTTCAATTACTTCTCGGGCGTGTCGGACAGCGAGATCGCCCGCTTCCAGAAGGAGGCGCTGACCGGCCACCGGCCGACCTGGCGCATGGGCGTCAATGGCGGCGGCATGCGTTCGGCGCCGGACTTCGCGCAGATGCGCTCGGGGCGCGCGGGCTATTACAACCGCATGCGCGATCCCTTCAATCTCTTCGGCGGCGGGACGCGGGAAGTGCGCGAACGCAAGGCAAAGCCGCTTGAGGCCAAGGCGCTGGAAACGCTTGGCCTTGATACAAAGGCGACTGGCAAGGACATCAAGGCGCGCTATAAGGAACTGGTCAAGCGCCACCATCCGGATGCGAACGGCGGCGACAGAGGTTCGGAAGACCGGTTCCGCGATGTGCTGCAGGCCTATCGCGTGCTCAAGCAGGCAGGGCTCTGCTGAGCGACCCTACGGTTCGTGTCGTTTTCCAACTTTCATAAGGTTGGAAAAGGCTCTAAGACCGCCCCCGAACAAAATCGATTGCCGGCGAAACGCGGCGTTTCGCCCGTGGAGACGTTGATAGTGATGAACAAGGTCGATCGCGACATCGCCAACCTGCCCGACACGACGGTGTCGGTGAGGGAGAAATTCGGCTTCGACTCCAAGATGGTGGTTCCCGCCTATTCGGGCTCGACCGAGCATGTGCCGGATATCGATCCCGACTATCTCTTCGACCGGGCGACGACGCTGGCGATCCTCGCCGGCTTCGCCTACAACCGGCGCGTCATGGTGTCGGGCTATCACGGCACAGGCAAATCGACCCATATCGAGCAGGTGGCCGCCCGCCTCAACTGGCCCTGCGTGCGCGTCAACCTCGACAGCCATGTCAGCCGCATCGATCTCGTCGGCAAGGACGCCATCGTCGTCAAGGAAGGCCTGCAGATCACCGAATTCCGCGACGGCATCCTGCCCTGGGCCTATCAGCACAATGTGGCGCTCTGCTTCGACGAGTACGACGCCGGCCGCCCGGACGTGATGTTCGTCATCCAGCGCGTGCTGGAATCGTCGGGCCGGCTGACACTGCTCGACCAGAGCCGGGTCATCCGCCCGCATCCGGCCTTCCGGCTGTTCGCCACCGCCAACACGGTCGGCCTCGGCGACACCACCGGCCTCTATCACGGCACGCAGCAGATCAATCAGGCGCAGATGGACCGCTGGTCGATCGTCACCACGCTCAACTACCTGCCGCACGACAACGAGGTGAACATCGTGCTGGCCAAGGCCAAGCACTATCGCGACAACAAGGGCAAGGACATCGTCAACAAGATGGTGCGCGTCGCCGACATGACGCGCTCGGCCTTCATCAACGGCGATCTGTCGACCGTGATGAGCCCGCGTACCGTCATTACCTGGGCCGAGAATGCCGAGATCTTCGGCGACATCGGCATGGCGTTCCGGCTGACCTTCCTCAACAAGTGCGACGAGCTGGAGCGTTCCGTGGTGGCCGAATTCTATCAGCGTGCCTTCGGCGAGGACCTGCCGGAGAGCGCGGCGAACGTGGTGCTGGGGTAGGCGCGTGCCGAAAGGCTTAGCCTTTCGGGTCAAATCGCGCAGGGAATGATCGATGGCGGGTCCAGGCGACAACACGCGCAACAAGCCGAAGAACGGGTCTGAAGCGGACAGCTTCAAGCGCGCCGTTACCGTCTGCATGCGCGCCGTCGCCGGCGACAAGGACCTCGAGGTCAGCTTCGCCAAGGACCGGCCGGCGCTGGCCGGCAGCCGCGCCCGCCTGCCCGAGCTGCCGAAGAAGGCCACCCGCAACGACATCGCCATCACCCGCGGCATCGGCGATTCCATGGCGCTGAAGCGCGCCTGCCACGATCAGCGCATCCACAGCAGGCTGGCGCCCGAGGGCAAGCTCGCGCGCGCCATCTTCGACGCCGTCGAGCAGGCACGCGTCGAGGCGATCGGCAGCCGCGCCATGCAGGGCGTGGCCGACAATATCGGCTCGATGCTGGAGGACAAATACGCAAGGGCGAACCTCGTCGACGTCAAGGACAAGGCCGACGCGCCGCTCGAGGAGGCGGTGGCGCTGATGGTGCGCGAGAAGCTCACCGGCCGCGCCGTGCCGAAGAGCGGCGAGCGGCTGGTCGATCTGTGGCGCCCCTGGGTCGAGGAGAAGGCGAGCGGCGACCTCAACGGGCTGTCGGCCAAGCTCGACGACCAGCAGGCCTTCGCCCGCATCGTGCGCGACATGCTCGTCTCCATGGAAATGGCCGAGGAGCTCGGCGACGACCAGGAGACCGAGGACTCAGAGGAAAACGAAGAGAACGAACAGCAGGGCGAGGAGCAGAGCGAGGAAGGCGGCGAGGACGATTCCGGCTCCGAGCAGTCGCAGTCCGAAGATGCCGAGGCATCCGCCGACGAGGAAGAGTCGGCCGAAACGGAGGCGACCGACGCCACGTCCGACGACCTCT
This sequence comes from Mesorhizobium sp. ORS 3324, assembly GCA_000824825.2. Classification (GTDB taxonomy): domain Bacteria; phylum Pseudomonadota; class Alphaproteobacteria; order Rhizobiales; family Rhizobiaceae; genus Mesorhizobium. The sequence continues at coordinate 62,145 of LM655175.1, read as the reverse complement.
CCGACGAGGACGATTCCGACGCTGAGACGCCCGGCGAAGCGCGCCGCAACGACAATCCCTTCCTCAACCTGCCGAAGGAGATCGACTACAAGGTCTTCACCACCGCCTTCGACGAGACGGTCGGGGCCGAGGATCTGTGCGAGGAAGAGGAGCTCGACCGGCTGCGCGCCTTCCTCGACAAGCAGCTCGCCAATCTCTCCGGCGTCGTCGGCCGGCTGGCCAACCGGCTGCAGCGCCGCCTGATGGCGCAGCAGAACCGCTCCTGGGACTTCGACCTGGAGGAGGGCTATCTCGATCCGTCGCGGCTGGTGCGCGTCGTCATCGATCCGATGCAGCCGCTCTCCTTCAAGCAGGAGCGCGACACCAAGTTCCGCGACACGGTGGTGTCGTTGGTGCTCGACAATTCGGGCTCGATGCGCGGCCGGCCGATCACGGTCGCCGCGACCTGCGCCGACATCCTGGCGCGAACGCTGGAGCGCTGCGGCGTTTCGGTGGAAATCCTCGGCTTCACCACGCGGGCGTGGAAGGGCGGGCAGGCGCGCGAGAAATGGCTGAAGGACGGCAAGCCGCCGAATCCCGGCCGGCTCAACGACCTGCGCCACATCATCTACAAGTCCGCCGACCATCCGTGGCGGCGGGCGCGCCGCAATCTCGGGCTGATGATGCGCGAGGGCCTGCTCAAGGAGAACATCGACGGCGAGGCCCTGCTTTGGGCGCATAACCGGCTGATCGGCCGGCCCGAGCAGCGCAAGATCCTGATGATGATCTCAGACGGCGCGCCGGTCGACGATTCCACGCTCTCGGTCAATCCAGGCAACTATCTGGAGCGCCATCTGCGCGCCGTGATCGAGCTGATCGAGACGCGCTCGCCGGTCGAGCTTTTGGCTATCGGCATCGGCCACGACGTCACCCGCTACTATCGCCGCGCCGTCACCATCGTCGACGCCGAGGAGCTGGCGGGCGCCATGACCGAGCAGCTTGCTGCGCTCTTCGACGAGGAGAGCGCGCGCGACATGCGGCGCGGCAGCCTGCGGCGCACCGGATGATTTTTTGACGCGGCGGGATCCCGCAGGCGCTGGTGTCGGACGACAACCACTCGATCCTGCAGCGCAACCTCTATCTGGAATTCATCCTGCACCAGGATTGAGCCGGACCTTGTAGATCGCGATCGGCTTGCCGGCGGTCGTGCCGACCGGTTCCAGCCAATCCGGCACGTCCCGCTTGAGCAAGCGCGCCGCCAGGCCTGTGGGAGCATCCTGCGCCAGCGACATTTCCTCGGTATTGCCGCGGCAGATGGCGACCAGCCCGACATGCTCGCGCTCGATGACGGCGCGGGCGGCGTCCGGAGTTCCCATGAAGGCGTCGAGCATGGCGAGGTTGCCGCCGACATTGCGGTGGTAGGGGCCGGCCAACGCCCTGTGGCCCGTGAACATCACTATGGCCGAGCCGAGATTGGACGACGCGAGCACCGTGGTCGGCGCCATGGCGGCAAGATCATGGAAGTCCGCGGCCTTGCCGCAGGTCACTGCATGATCGGCGTCGGAATTGGGTCCAGTGGGCGCCCTGTGAGCTACGGACTGCGCGGCGACCGCGACGCCGGCCCAAGTCGCGTTGAGCGACACCAGCCAAGCCGCCGCGATGCGGCTCGAGACGCGCCATGACTGCGCGGCGCTTGCCTGCAGGCGTATCCCGGCTATCCAGGTCGAGAGCGGCAGCACAGCGAAGGCGACCGAGAAGGTCGAGCCGCGCACCTGCCAGAGGCTGACGGCGAATGCGACGCCGAGCAGCACGCCGGCAATGGCTTCCTCGCGGTGCAGCCGGCGGCTGCGACCCTGCAGCGCGATCAAGAGGAGCGCGATGAAGGGCGTCACATAACGCGAGGCCATCAGCTTCGGCTGGTTGACGGCGACGCTGAGGAAGGGCTGCGCCTCGACGACGTCGTTCAGCCAGTAGGTGTGGATACGCTCGTCCATGCCGGCGTAAGGCGATGCCAGGCATTGCGGGAAGAACACGATCGCGACGGCCGAGACAACAATCGCCAGCGCCAGCGTCTGGACGAGCCGTGTCGTGGCGGTCGACCGTCCGGAGAGACCGGCAATTGCCGCCAGACCGAAGCCGGACAGCGCCGCGATCGCGAACTGGAAGACCGAGAAGGCATCGCACTGGGTCGCGCCCCAGGTCGCCGGCGGGATGGTGGCGACAAAGACCGCCACCGCCACCACTGCAAATCCGATGCCGAAGTTTCGCGCCGTCAGGCGCTCTTCTTCGTCGAAAATGAAGAGCACGGCTGCAGAGGCACCAAGTGCCGCCACATAGGGAGCGGTCTCCATGCCGACGGCCAGCGTGAGGCCGGCGCAAAGGCCGGACAGAAGGGCCGCCGGTCTCCAGAACGGAGCCTCCATCAGCAGCCAGAGGCTGGCCGCCGTCAGCAGGAGCTGGACATTGTGGTGGTCGAGCGTGCCAGGACTGAAGATGCCAAGGAAGAAAAGCCCGGCGGTGGAAAGCACCAGGGCAGGCATTGCCACATCCGCGCCGGCAAAGCGCCGCGAGGCGCGCAGGATGACGAAAATGGTGAGCCCATAAAGGGAGAGCGGCCAGATGATCTGCGCCGCCCTTTCCGCAGCGGCAGCACCGGCGCCCAGCGCATGGAAGGCGAGGATGATCAGCGCGATCGGCGTGTCGATCAGCCGCGACCAATGCATGACGAAGCCGCCGTCGAGGCCCATCCTGTACTGGTGCAGATCGAACCAGCCCTGGCCGGCCAGCAGGTCGCGGACCTCGACCAGCCTCAGCATGCTGTCATTGTCGGCGCCAAGGTCCGCAATCGTCGGGAAGCCGGAGATGGCATGGATCGCCAGCACGACCAGCATCGCGCAGAGCGCAAGCAGGAGGTCATGTTTCCAACCTGTGCCCTGGATGGTCATGCTGGCCGCGATGTCCTGGATCGTTTTCGCGATCCTGCATCAATGGCCGTAACAAAGCGTAAAGCCTGCGGGCGCGTCCCCAACGGCTTCAAAACTCGTCGCTGAAGCGGATTCAGGCGACGCGCTTCAAGTCTTTGTTCTGATGCATGTCGTTCTCCCAAAACCGCTGCGCACTTTTGGGCGACCTGCATTGACCGTCAGGCGAGGGCGGGCTGGCTCCAGCGGGCGGCAAGCAGCCGGTAGGGGATCAGCGCCACGACCGCGATGATCAGCTTCACCGAGAGGTCGCCCAGCGCCCAGGACACCCAGCGCATGGTCTCGACCGGCAGCACGCCCATCAGCGGCGCCGTCTGCAGCGCGAAGCTGTCGCTCGGGCCGACAAAGGCGAAGGCGGCGGAGAAGGCGACGCCGAAGAACACAAGCGTGTCGAACACGGAGCCGACCAGCGTGCCGAAGATCGGCGCGCGCCACCAGCTCTGTCGGCGCAGACGGTTGAACACGGTTACGTCGAGCAGTTGCGCGGTGAGAAAGGCGGCGCCGGAAGCGGCCGCGATGCGCACCAGCCGGTCGGCGGCGGTCTCGAATTCGATCAGGCCGTGGCGAAACAGGAAGGGCGGAACGAGGATCGAGCAGGTCACCGCCGTCATGAAGCCGACGAACACCACCTTGCGCGCCACGGTCGGGCCATAGCGGCGATTGGCAAGGTCGGTGACCAGGAAGGAGAAGGGATAGGTGAAGGCGCCCCAGGTGAGCAGGTCGGCCAGCGACAGGCCGCCGATCTGACCCTGCATCGGGAACTGGACGAGGATGTTCGATGCCACGACGACAAGCGCCATGGCGGCCACGAAGGGCAGGAATCGCTTGAGGAAGTTCATTTTTTTATCCTGGGTAATGGAACCAGCCGAGCGTTCTGTCGAAACGCTCGCTCACGTTTTATGCGCCGGATTGGGCCGGCGCTCGGGGCGGTCATTCGCCGCCAGAACGATGCTTCAGGCGGCCGACTGCTCGGCGAGCTTCTTGGCGATCTGCTTCTTGAGCAGGCGGGCGCGCTGCGACAGATCCTTGGCATCGGCCTTGGCCAGGAAGGCGTCGAGGCCGCCGCGGTGCTCGACCGAACGCAGCGCGTTGGCCGAAATGCGCAGACGCACATTCTGGTTCAGCACTTCGGAAATCAGCGTCACATTGACCAGGTTCGGCAGGAAGCGGCGCTTGGTCTTGTTGTTGGCATGGCTCACATTGTGGCCGGTCTGGACTGCCTTGGCAGTGAGCTCGCAGGTGCGGGACATCTTGTCTAACCTTCAGTTCTGAACCTGCCAAACCATTCTGCCCGCGCCAGGCGGCGCGCGGTCTCGGTCAGGCGGCCTTTGGAAAAGTTGGCGTTCCATAGTTGCATTTCGCCACTGCGTCAAGCTCCGGGACCTACGCGGCGGCCAAGCGCGCTCCATATAAAGGCCGAAATTCGCCCTATAAGCCCTTCGCGAAGGGATTGCCAGGCTGGAACAAGAGCGTTTCCGGCCAGTACCAAGGACTCTGCGCTCGTCATGCTTCGCCCATCCCATGCCCTTGCCGCCCTGCTCGCCGCCAGTGTCCCTACGACCGGCTTCGCTGCTGCCTCGCCGCAATCCTTCAAGGGCGAATACACGGTCTCGTTCCTCGGCCTGTCGATCGCAAGGGCGACGTTTTCGAGCCGCTACGAGGGCGACGCCTATGCGATCAACGGCACCGTCTCGGCCGCCGGCCTCGGCAGGCTCTTCGACGACACCAAGGGCACGATCTCTTCGAAAGGAACGATTTCGGGCCAACAGATGCAGCCGCAGGCCTTCCGGGCCGACTACACTTCCGGCAAGAAGGCTTCGGTGGTCGACATACGCTTCGCCAATGGCGGGGTCGCCTCGACGAAGGTCGTTCCCGAGCCCGGCAAGCGCGATCCCAAGAGCTGGGTCCCGGTCAACGACGGCGACCTGAAGTCGGTGCTCGATCCGATGGCGGCGACCGTCATCCACGCCGACAGCCTGGACAAGGTCTGCGGGCGGACCGTCAAGTTCTATGACGGCGAGATGCGCGCCAATCTGTCGCTCACCTATGCCTCGAAAGGCTCGATCTCGGTGCCCGGCTACAAGGGCGACACGGTGACCTGCAAGATGGGCTTCGAGCCGGTGGCGGGCTATCGCAAGGGCCGCAAGGCGCTGGAGTTCCTCCAGAACAAGAGCCGCATGATGGTGACATTTGCACCGCTCGGCCAATCCGGCGTATATGCGCCGATCCGCGCTACGGTCGGGACCCAGATCGGTCCGCTGACCATAAGCGCGAGACGGTTCGAAGCAGTCGAGTAAACTTTGTTTTGCGCAATTCCGGACGGAAGGCTACGGCGAAGTCGCCGAGCCTGACCGTTGCACACTTTTCCTGGAATTGCTGAGGGCGCTACGACGCGCCGCCGGGGGCAGGGATGGGGCGCGCAACACTGATCGGTTTCTCGGCGGTCGCCATGTGGGCGCTGCTTGCGCTGCTCACCGACGCCTCCGGGCAGGTGCCGCCGTTCCTGCTGTCGGCCATCACTTTCGCCATCGGCACCTGCGTCGGGCTTGCCGCAAGGCTGGTGATGCCGGCGCCCGACAAGAGCCGGAAGACCCCGCCGCAGGTGTGGCTGATCGGCATTGCCGGCCTGTTCGGCTACCATTTCTTCTACTTCACGGCGCTGCGCAACGCGCCTGCCGTCGAGGCTAGCCTGATCGCCTATCTTTGGCCGCTGCTCATCGTGCTCGGCTCGGCGCTGATGCCGGGCGAGCGGCTGGCCTGGAACCATGTTGTCGGCGCGCTGCTCGGCCTGGCCGGCACCTTTCTCATCGTCACCAAGGGCGGCGGGCTCGCCTTCGACGCGCGCTACGCCTTCGGCTATGCGATGGCGGGCGTCTGCGCGCTTTTATGGTCGTCCTATTCACTGCTGTCGCGGCGCTTTCCATCGGTGCCGACCTCGACCGTCACCTGGTTCTGCGCGGCGACATCGGTGCTTTCGCTCGCCTGCCATCTGCTTTTGGAAAAGACCGTGCTGCCTGACAGCCCGGGCCAGTGGCTGGCCGTCGTCGGGCTCGGCCTGATGCCGGTGGGCGCCGCCTTCTATGCCTGGGACATCGGCGTCAAGCGCGGCAATATCCAGGTGCTGGGGGCGGCCAGCTATGCCGCACCGCTTTTGTCGACGCAGGTGCTGATCGCGGCGGGCGTTGCCGAGCCGTCGCTGCGCATCCTCGCAGCCTGCGTGCTCATCACCGGCGGAGCGGCGCTCGCGGCGAAGTCGCTTTTTCTGCGCAAGCGGGCGACCGGCGGAGCAAGCGCATGATGCCGTTCCCGGGCGGCATCGATGCCAACCCGAACGCGACGCTGCTGTTCTCGATTGCCGCCGCCGCGATCTATGCTTTTGCGCTCGAATTGTCGCCGCGCATCGCCCGCTCCGCCGCCAAGACGCTGGCCGTCGGTTTGCTGGCGGCGCTTGCCGTCATGCAGGGCGGTCCGCCGCTGCTCGTCGCGGCACTGGCGCTCAGCGCCGTCGGCGACGCGTTCCTGTCGCGAGAGGGCGAGAAGGCCTTTCTTGGCGGCCTGGCGAGCTTTCTTGCCGCGCATGTCGCCTACGTCGCTCTGTTCCTGAAGGCCGGTGGCGGGGGAGGGCTGCTCACGGCGGAATTGTGGCGCGGCGCGGTCGCGATGGCGATGGCTGTGTTCGTTGTCGTGATGCTCGCACTACTGTGGCGCCGCGTCGGCCCCGTCCTGCGCGTTCCGATCGCCGGCTATGTCGCGGCCATCCTCGCTATGGGCATTTCGGCCCTCACCACCGGCTTTTTTTGGGTCATCGCCGGCGCTGTGTTGTTCATGGCTTCCGACGGATTGCTGGCGGCGGAGCGCTTCCTGCTCGCGGCGACCTCGCCGCATCGCGCCTGGATGCGCTACGCGGTCTGGGTGCTCTACTATGCAGCCCAGCTGGCAATCACGCTGGGGTTCCTCTTGACTTAAGCGGTTTTCGGCTGCCAGCCGGGCTCGGCCAGCTCGAAGGCGGCGAAGTCGAAGCCCGGAGCCACCGTGCAGCCGACCAGCGTCCATTCGCCGAGGCTGCGCGCCGACTGCCACCAGCCGGCCGGCACGACGATCTGCGGCCGCTCTCCGGCGGCGAGCGTGGCGCCCAGCACCTGTTCGATGACGGTGCCTGAGCCATCCTCATGCATGGCGAGCGCCAGCGGCGCGCCGGCATAGAAGTGCCAGACCTCCGCCGCATCCTTCACCCGGTGCCACGCCGAAAGCTGGCCTTCCTCGAGCAGAAAATAGATCGCGGTCGAATAGCCGCGCTTGCCGCCCAAGCCGTCGCGAAACGTCTCGGCATACCAGCCGCCCTCCGGGTGCGGCTTGAGGTCGAGCGTGGCGATGATTTCGGCGGCGCTGGTCATGCAAGCAGGCCTGTTTTGATGCATGTCGTTATCCCAAAACCGCTACGCACTTCTTGGGCGACATGCATTTAGAAATTGTCCTTGCGCTTGCGGATTTCGGCGAACACCTCTACGTCGCTCGCCTTCTCCATGCCGAGATGCCGCCGGATGGCCGGATCGTGCCAGCGCAGGAACGGGTTGGTCGACAGCTCCTCGCCGATCGTCGTCGGCAGGGTCGGCTTGTTGTCGGCGCGCAGCGCCTCGATCCTGGCGGCGCGTTCCTTGAGCGCCGAATTGCTGGGATCGACCGATAGCGCGAAGCGGGCGTTGGCCAAAGTGTATTCGTGGCCGCAATAGATGACGGTCTCGGCCGGAAGCGCGGCAAGCTTCTTCAGTGACGCGTGCATCACCGGCGGCTTGCATTCGAACAGCCGGCCGCAACCCAGCGCGAAAAGCGTGTCAGCGGTGAAGGCGATTTTCGAGGCCGGCAGATGATAGGAAACATGGCCGGCGGTGTGGCCGGGCGTCTCGATGACATTGATCCGTTCCTCGCCGAGATGGATAACGGAGCCTTGCCTGACGGTCTCGTCGATGCCGGGGATCTTTGCCTTTTCGGCTTCAGGCCCGACGATGGTAAGCTTGAAGCGCTCCTTCAGGGCCAGATTGGCTTCGACATGGTCGCCATGATGATGCGTGGTCAGGATCATCGTCGGCGTCCAGCCGGTGCGCTTGATCGCAGCCAGGATCGGGGCTTCTTCCGGAGCGTCGATGATAGCCGTCTGCCCGCTTTCGGGATCGTGCACCAGCACCCCGAAATTGTCGGTGCGGCACATGAACTGTTCGATTTCGACCGGCATCTCGTCGCTCTCCTAGAGCGCCGTGCGTCCACGTGGACGCACAAAAGGACGCTCTAACACTTGTTAGCTGCTGCATCGCGCTTTCCGAGATCGAAACCGATTTCGAGCCGATGCGGGAGTCGCCGCAGACATAGGGCGGCCGGCCGGCGATGTCATCCGTCTTTGTTGAACTCGTCGGATATCGCGGCTACCGTCCCGGCCATGCATTCGGATATCGTCGACCTCCGCTCCTTCTATTCGACCACGCTCGGGCGCCTGGCCGAGCGCGCGATCACCATGGCGCTGTCTTCGATATGGGCGACCGTTCCGAACGAACGCCTGGTCGGCCTCGGCTATACGCTGCCATGGCTGGAGCGGTTCGGCACCGATGCCGAGCGCGTCTTTGCCTTCATGCCGGCGACGCAAGGGGCGGTGGTCTGGCCGGCGACCGGACCTACGGCGACGGCACTGGTCTTCGACGAGGAGCTTCCGCTGGTCGATTCCTGCATCGACCGCATGCTGCTCGTGCACTCGCTCGAACATGTCGAGAATCCGCGCGAGACGCTGAACGAGATCTGGCGCGTGCTGTCGCCGGCGGGCAGGGTCGTCATCGTCGTGCCCAACAGGCGCGGCGTCTGGGCGCGTTTCGAGCACACACCCTTCGGCAGCGGCCGTCCGTTCTCGCGCGGCCAGCTCACCGAATTGCTGCGCGAGGCGAATTTCACACCCGCCGCATGGTCCGACGCGTTGTTCTTCCCGCCGTCGCCGCGACGCTTCATGATGCAGTTCCACAACGTGCTTGAGCGTGCCGGCCGGCGATTCTGGCCGATCTTTTCCGGCGTCATCGTCGTCGAGGCGCAGAAGCGGCTCTACCAGGGCGTGCCCGTCGCGCAGCGCGCCTCGCGCCGCGTTTTCGTGCCCGTCTTCTCGCCGCAGGGCGCAACGACGCTCGGGCGCCGGGCTGCCGACCCGATGCCGCCGGGCAGGCGGGTGACGCGTTCGTGATCGACGCCAAGTCTTGCGTCGCACGGCAGTCATCACCCTATCTCGGGGGACAGGGTTGCGGCGCGGCATCGGCGCGGACGACCGTTCCCGAATGCAGGGATCACGCATATGGATGACCAAGTCTATTACAAACCCGGCGCCGATCAGGCTAAGTTCTCGGTTGAAACCAGCAGCCTCGCCGACCAACTGGCAGCGATCAGGCTGGCGCTGAAGACGTCGCCGGTGCGCAGCCAAATCCTGTGGGTCTCGATCGGCATTGTCGGCGTCGTCGTCGCGACCTCGGTCGGGCAGGTCATACTCAACCGCTGGAATCAGCCCTTCTTCGATGCGCTGGCGCGTCGCGACCTGTCGAGCTTCCTGCACCAGCTGGTGGTCTTTGCCGAAATCGCCGGCAGCCTGCTGGTGCTCAATGTCGGCCAGACCTGGCTCAACCAGACGATCCGGCTGAAGCTGCGCGAGGCGCTGACGCTGGACCTGATCGATGAATGGATGCAGCCGGCACGCGCCTTCCGGCTCACCCATGCGGGAGCCATCGGCGTCAATCCCGACCAGCGTATGCAGCAGGATGCGGCGCATCTCTCCGACCTGTCGACCGATCTCGGCGTTGGCCTGCTGCAATCCTTCATCCTTCTCGTGTCCTTCATCGGCGTGCTGTGGGAGCTCTCTTCCGGCTTCGTCTTCCATGTCGGCGGCTATTCGCTGGCGATACCCGGCTACATGGTCTGGGCGGCGATCCTCTATGCCGGCATCGCCTCCTGGCTGAGCTGGCTGGTGGGCCGGCCGCTGATCCGGTTCAACAGCGATCGGTATGCGCGGGAGGCGGAGCTGCGCTCCTCGATGGTCCGGGTCAACGAGAATATCGACGCGATCGCGCTCACGCATGGTGAGGGGGATGCCAGGCGGCAGCTCGAGCTCGACCTCGGCACCGTGCTTGGCGCCATGCGGCGCATCTACAGCGCCCAGATCAACCTGTCCTGGGTCACCGACGCCTATGGCTGGATCACCGTGGTTGCGCCGATCCTGGTCGCCGCGCCGGTCTATTTCGCCGGCGACATCAGCTTCGGCGGATTGATGATGGCGGTCGGCGCCTTCAACCAGGTGAATTCCTCGCTGCGCTGGTTCATCAACAATATCGGCGCCATCGCCGACTGGCGGGCAACGCTGATGCGCGTCGCCGACTTCCGCATCGCGCTGGGCGAGACAGACATCCTGCACCACCGGGCAAAGCGCATCGAGTTCGGCGAGAACGCAAATGGCAAGCTGACATTCGATAAGCTCGAAGTCGCCTCGCCAGATGGCTGCACCAGGCTTGCCGAGACCAGCGTCGAGATCCAGGCCGGCGAGCGCGTCATGATCACTGGCGATCCGCGTGCCGGCAAGACGCTGTTCTTCCGCGCCATCGCCGGCCTCTGGCCATGGGGCGGTGGGCGCATCGGCATGCCGGCCGGGGAAACGCCGTTCTTCGTGCCGCGCACGCCCTATTTCCCGCTCGGCACGCTGCGCGACGTGCTCAACCATACCGAGGGTGCCGAGATCGACGACGCCGAGATTTCGGCGGTGCTCGGCGAGGTCGGCCTGGAGCGCCTGTCGTCCCAGCTCGACCGCTCGGCGCGGTGGGAGCATGAGCTGGCCGACGAGGAGCAGCGGCTGCTGGCCTTTGCCCGGCTCGCGCTCAGGCACCCGAGATGGGTGATCATCGACGAGGCGCTGGACACGTTTGACGGAGCGACGCTGCGGCGTGTGCTGGCGATGCTGGAGACCCGGCTGCCGGGCGCGGCTATCCTCAATATCGGGCGCGGCCTGCACAACAACCAGTTCTTCCCGCGCGCGCTCACCATCGTCAAGGACAGCGGCGGAGAGGCGCTCAAGCCGGCCCGCCTCCGCGCCGGGGCGATCGAACCGCCACCGGCCCCAGCGCGCGCCGGGAAATAGCTTTATTTCGCCGCGATCGCCGGGAAGAATCCCGGCGTGGTCGGAGCCTGCCATGCTTAAGCTGCTGAACCTGCTTGCATGCCTTGCCTGCGCCGAAGCAGGGCCGTTGCCCGCGATCGGCGACGGCGCTCCGGTCGATGTCGAGCTCGTGCTCGCCGTCGACATCTCGCAGTCGATGGACGAGGAAGAGTTCGCCCTGCAGCGCGCCGGCTATGTCGAGGCGCTGCGCCATCCGGATTTCATCAGCGCGGTGCGCTCGGGTCGAACTGGTCGGATCGCGCTCGCCTATTTCGAATGGGCGGGCGTCGTGCGCGACGACGGTGTGATCGCGTGGCAGGTCATAGACGGCGCGGACAGCGCCAATGCCTTCGCAGACAAGATCGCGAGCCGTCCGTTCCGGAGCTTCCGCGGCACATCGATCTCGGGCGCTCTCGGCTTCGGCGGCGGGTTTTTGGAGAAAAGCGGCTTTTCCGCGCCGCGCCGGGTCATCGACATATCGGGGGACGGCCCCAACAACGCCGGGCCGCCTGTCGCCCTGACCCGCGATGCGGCTTTAGCAAAGGGCATCGTCATCAACGGCCTGCCGATCCTGATCCGTCCGTCGCCGAGCGTCAGCCGCCTCGACCGCTACTATGCCGATTGCGTGACCGGCGGCCCCGGCTCGTTCGTGCTGCCGATCCATGCCGCTTCCGAATTCTCGACCGCGATCCGCCGCAAGCTGATCCAGGAGGTGAGCGGCGTCGGCGATGCCGCGACGATCCGCGTCGATGCGGGGGCGCCGACGGACTGCCTGCTTGGCGAGCGCCTGCGACAGCGGTTTTCCGACCCGTATTTTCCGGAACTGGATCGGTGAGCGTGCCCGTTCTGCACAATTGCGATCCGAAAACCGTCGCGCGACCTCAGGCAGGCCGGGCACCGTATTTGGCGCGGAACTCGTCATAGCAGCCGCGGCGCCAGCGGCGGCCGACGACATAGCCGCGCACCAGTTCGGTCGGCGAGTAGCCGAGCGCCTTCGAGGACCGGTTGGCGAGATAGCCGGAAAAGGCCTGCGGCAGCCTGCCCTTCAGGATATCGGCGATGATCTGCCGCGCAATCATGTAAGGCGGAACGTCGGGGTAGCGGTCGGCGATGTAAGGGTGCTTGTCGATCAGGTTGGCATAGGCCTCGACATAGCCGTCGCGACGGCCGGAGATCGAATTCTGCGAATTGTACTTCTTCCAGTCGATATCCTCCGACAGCAAGGCGCCGCTGCGGCGGGCAAAACGCAACAGCAGCTCGCGGTCCTGCATGCGCGTGATGTCGCTGTCGTATCCGCCGATCGCGAGCAGCGAATCGTGCCTGGCCGTGATCGCCGAGCCGGCTATGAAGATCGTCTGCGAAACCAGGGCGCGCTGCAGCGTGCTCTTGTCGAGCAAGGCCTCGCGGTTGACGCATTTGCTGCTGCGGTTGCCCTTCACCGAGACGTAGGAACTGATCAGCACTTCGAGCGACGGGTTCTTGTCGAAACGCTCCAGCGTCCGCTCCAGCCGGTCCGGCAGATAGACATCATCCGAATCAAGGAAGGTCACGATCGGCGCCCGGGCACGCTCGATGCCGGCGTTGCGCGCGGCATTGGCGCCGCGCCATTTCGCGCCGACATAGATCAGCCTGGGGTCAAGAATTTCGGCCAGCGCCGCAGCCGTCCCGTCGGTCGAGCCGTCGTCGACCACGATGTGCTCGAAGCGGGTAAGTGTCTGGGCAAGAACGCTTTCCACGGCGCGCACAACCTGGCTGCGCCGGTTGTGCGTCGGCGTGATCACGGTGATCAGCGGAGCCGCTTCGCTCGATACGCAGTCGCCGCTACCAGCCGGGTTCGGCTGCTGTCGGATGGGTTTGATGGCTGCCCTCCCTGCCCGCCCTTGATCCGCCCCTAATTGGTTTCGGCGCCGACGCTACAAAAAAGCGGTCTTGGTGTCATCCCGAGATGCGGCGGGAAGTGCCGGATTCCGGCCAGTTTCCGCGGCATTGCGGTTTGAGGGCAACACTATTTCCGCTCGCAACCGCCTGGTCGCTGCAGTTACCGGCCGATATCATGGTTTGCCGCGTGAGGCGTCGGCAGCGTTTTTGATAACCTCGAAGGTAATCGACCGGAATACCTTCCCTCTGCAGACTGCTCCTCGACGAAGCCGGGCCGTCGGCTTCGATCAATTGAAGGAGCAGACCATGACCGCTTACGCCATTGCCCATATGCGCCACGTCACGCCCGGCCCGTGGATCGTGGAGTATCTCGAAAAAATCGACGCCACGCTGGCGCCGTTCGGCGGGCGCTTCCTTGTCCATGGTGGTGAAGTCGAGGTGGTCGAGAACAGCTGGCCGGGCTACGCGATCGTCATCGAATTTCCGGACCGGCAGCACGTGCGCGACTGGTACAATTCTCCCGCCTATCGGGCGATCCTCAATTTGCGCACCGACAACTCTCAATCCGACGTCGTCTTCGTTGACGGCGTCGAGCATCCGCACAAGGCTACGGATGTGCTCGGGTGAAAGAGGTGGCGACGATGCGGACGAAAAGACGAGCAGACTAGCTGTGCCCGACATAGTCCGGCACGATTTCGATCTCGTCTCGAACGAGGCCGGCAGCCAGGCTGAAATGGCCGAAAAATGCCAGAGTGTAGAATGTCAGGCCGACCGCCAGCGAAAACGGGATCTGCCAGAGCGGCATGCCTGTTTGCGGCGCATGCCGTATCACGCGTCGTGTCGTGCGCCACGACATGGTCCACCAGCGGCTGAACGGTTTGATGATCCGCCGGGCGCGGCCGGGAGCACGAAGCGCGACGAATTTCCGGTCGGCGTCCCGGCCAGTCACCAGCGCGCGCCAATAGAAGAACCGCCAACCCCGCGGGCAGTAATGATGTACACGAGCGTTGACGCTGTGAAGCTCGTGGCCTTCGCGCCGCAGCTGATGCAGCAGCAAGGTGCAGGAAACCTTGAAGCCATTGTTTTCCGGAAAGGGGTGGCTGGAAATCCAGTCGTGTCGAAAGGCTACGTTGTTGGCATTGATTGCTCGCTTCTCGGCGAATCTCTGGTCGCCCCGGGGCATCGGGAAGAACCAGATCAAAGCGAAGGTTCTTGAAAAGAAATCGTCGCACAAAAGATATGTATAGCCATTTACGCAGACGATTTCGGGATCCCGAAATGGCCGCAAGAGGGTTGAAAGCCAGCCAGGCTCCGGAACCGTATCAGAGTCCATGAAGACCACTACTTTCGCGTCGGCTACTGAGACGCCATTGTTCTTGAGGTCGTAATATCGCCCGCCGGGATAGGCCGTAAAGCTCACCTCGGCCACCTCTTTCAACTGCGGCGCCTTGGCCTCGATACGGCTTCGCAGCGATGGGGCTTCCCAAGCTTGCCCGGCGAAAGATATGACAATGTTCGGCTTGGCAGAGCCGGTCGAGGAAACTGCAGCGATCTCGCGCGCCAAGGCCGTCAGCCCAACGCCCATCTCGTCCCAGTCTATGAACTGGGCGTTTTCCATCTCTACGACAATTGAATAGGTTGGATGTTCGTCGACCATCGTCGCGCAATCAGGTTTTGCCAGAACCATGTCGCTATAAGGCTTGGCTGCCGCTGTCAAACGAGCGCGCCTATCGCTTCAGCAAGAACACCGCCTGCTGGCCGAAGAAGTTCCAGAACCACCAGGGCATGGACAGGCCGATCTTCTGGCCGTTGGCGTCGAGGGCGGTCGCCTTCTCGACCGTCGCGCCGAGCTCTTCGCACAGATTGACGAAGTCGCGAATGGTGCAGAAGTGGATGTTGGGGGTGTCGTACCAGGAATAGGGCAGGTCCTTGGTGACCGGCATCCTGCCCTTGATCAGCAGCGAGAAGCGCACCCGCCAATGGCCGAAATTGGGGAAGGAGACGATGGCTCGGTTGCCGATCCTGAGCAATTCGTCGAGCACGAGCTTCGGATTGCGGGTCGCCTGCAGGGTCTGCGACAGGACGACGAAATCGAAGCCCTTGTCGGCGTAGAAGCCGAGATCCTTGTCGGCATCGCCCTGGATGACGGAAAGGCCGCGCGCCACGCATTCGTTGACGCCGCGCTGCGACAATTCCATGCCGCGCCCGTCGACCTGCCTGGTTTCCTGCAGAAGCTCCAGAAGCACGCCGTCGCCCGAGCCGACATCGAGCACGCGCGAATGCGGGGGAATGAGATCGGCGACGACGTCGAGATCGACCCGCTGGGCGCGGTTGACGCTCATGAGCACACCTTCGGTCTTGGAGCATTTGCGGCCAATGACGTCACAGAAATGCGGTTGAAACAAACAGATCTCGAGGCGCTCATAGGCTGAGCCCCCTGGCGCGGGCGGCGGAGGCAATGAAGCCGTTGATGGCCGCGAACAGTTCCGGCTCGTCGAGCAGGAAGGCATCGTGGCCGCGATCGGTTTCGATCTCGACGAAGGAGACGGAGGCGCCGGCGGCATTGAGCGCATGGACGACCGAGCGGCTTTCCTCGGTCGGGAACAGCCAGTCGCTCGTAAAAGACACAAGACAGAAGCGCGTCTTGGTGCCGGCGAAGGCGTCGGCCAGGCGTCCGCCATGGTCGGCGGCGAGGTCGAAATAGTCCATCGCGCGGGTAAGATAGAGATAGGAATTGGCGTCGAAGCGATCAACGAAAGTCATGCCCTGGTGGCGCAGGTAGCTTTCGATCTGGAAATCGGCGTCGAAGCCGAAGGTCAGCGCCTCGCGGTCCTGCAGGTTGCGGCCGAACTTGCGGTGCAGCGCCGCTTCCGACAGATAGGTGATGTGGGCGGCCATGCGCGCCACGGCGAGACCCTTTTCCGGGCGCCTCCCGAAATCGAGATATTTGCCGCCGTGCCAGTCAGGATCGGCCATGACGGCCTGCCGGCCGACCTCGTGGAAGGCGATGTTCTGCGAGGAGTGGCGGGCGCCGGTGGCGATCGGCAGCGCGGAAAACACGCGCTCCGAATGGCTGGCGGCCCATTCCAGCACCTGCATGCCGCCCATCGAGCCGCCGACCACGCAAAACAGCTTCTCGATGCCGAAATGATCGACCAGCATCAGCTGCGCGCGCACCATGTCGCGGATGGTGATGATCGGCAGGTCGAGCCCGTAGGGCCGCCCCGTTGCCGGATTGGTCGAGGCGGGGCCGGTGGAGCCGAGGCAACCGCCGACGACGTTGGAGCAAATGACGAAAAAGCGGTTGGTGTCGATGATCTTGCCGGGACCGATCAGCACCTCCCACCAGCCGGGCTTGCCGGTCACCGGATTTGTGCTGGCGACATGCTGGTCGCCGGTCAGCGCGTGGCAGACGAGGATGGCGTTGGAGCGGGCGTCGTTGAGGGTGCCGTAAGTCTGGTAAGCGATCTGGAAGGGGGACAGCAGCGTTCCCGCATCGAGCTTCAGCGGCTTGTCGGAGCCGAACTGCAGAACCGGGCTCGACGGATTGTCGGCCTCGTTGTTGGTCCTTGCAACACGCTGAGCAGCCATTGCGTTCCCCATCCAGTCCGCATCGATTTCGTCGATGCGGCGTCCGGCCGGCAGCGGACAACAAAAAAACCGGCTTGCCGTCGCAAAGCCGGTTACAGGTTGCAAACGGCCCTTTAGCGAATTGTTTAACGTGGCTGCAAGCCGACCGGCCAAATCACCACGGGAAGTCCGGCTGCTCTTCTAGGGCCAGCGTCGCGCTTCGTCAACGGGCAGCCTCTTGAGGCCAGCATCTTGGCGCAAGCACCGGCACTCGACATTCCGGGCCATGGCCTGTATTTCCGCAGCGGCCTCGGACAGAGGCCCTCTCGACGGATTGGCGATATGAAGCAGGATCAGGCACGTCCAACACCCCGCGCGGGTATCATGGACATAGAGGCCTATGTGCCGGGCAAGAGCACCGCGCCCGCCGGCGTGACGAAGGTCTACAAGCTGTCGTCCAACGAGAATCCGCTCGGCCCTTCGCCGAAGGCAATCGAGGCCGCGCGAGCGGTTGCGGCGAAGCTCGATGTTTACCCAGACGGCAGCGCCCGCCGGCTGCGCGAGGCGATCGCCGACATACACGGCCTCAACCCGGCAAACATCGTTTGCTCCAACGGCTCCGACGAGATCCTGGGGCTTCTGGCGCAGACTTATCTCGCCCCCGGAGACGAGGCCGTGTTCACCGAACACGCCTTCATGGTCTACAAGATCTACATCCAGGCCGCCGGCGCCAAGCCGGTGGCCGTCAAGGAAACCGACGAACGCGCCGACATCGATGCCATCCTCGCCGCGGTGACGCCGGCGACCCGGATCGTTTTCCTTGCCAATCCCAACAATCCGACCGGCACCTACGTGCCTTTCCAGGAGGTGCGCCGGCTGCATGCCGGCCTACCGAAGAACGTGCTTCTGGTGCTCGACGCGGCCTATGCCGAATATGTGCGGCGCAACGATTATGAGGCCGGCATCGAGCTGGCGGGCAGCTCCGAGAACGTTGTCATGACCCGCACCTTCTCCAAGCTCGGCCTCGGCGGCGCGCGCATCGGCTGGATGTACGGGCCGGCGCATATCGTCGATGCCATCAACCGCGTGCGCGGCCCGTTCAACGTCAATGCCACCGCAATCGAAGCCGGCATCGCGGCGATCCGCGACCGCGCCCATATCGAGCGCAGCGTCGCGCACAACGAGAAATGGCTGGCCTGGGTCAGCGAGCAGTTGACCCTGCTCGGGCTGCGGGTGACGCCCAGCGTCGGCAATTTCGTGCTGATCCATTTCCCCGACGACAAAAAGCATTCGGCGGCGGCGGCGGACGATTATCTCAGCGCGCGCGGCTATATCCTGCGTCGCGTCACCGGCTACGGCTTCCCCAACGCGCTGCGCATGAGCATCGGCACCGAGGAGGCCAATCGCGGCGTGGTCGAAGCGCTGACGAATTTCCTGAAAAGCTGAAGCACCATGGCATCACCGATGTTCGAGAAAATTGCGCTGGTCGGCATCGGCCTGATCGGCTCGTCGCTCGCCCGCGTCATCCGCCGCGAAGGTCTTGCCCGCCATATCGCCATTGCGACGCGCAGCGAAACGACGCTCAAGCGAGCCGAGGAGCTCGGCCTCGGCGATTCCTACAGCACGGATGCCAAGGAAGCGGTGCGCGACGCGGATCTTGTCATCGTCTCGGTGCCGGTCGGATCGTCCGGCGAGGTCGCCGCCGAGATCGCCCCGGCGCTGAAGAAAGGCGCCATCCTCACCGATGTCGGCTCGACCAAGGCCTCCGTCATCGCGCAGATCGAGCCGCATGTGCCGAAGGGCGTGCACTTCATCCCCGGCCATCCGTTGGCCGGCACGGAAAAATCCGGGCCCGATGCCGGCTTCGCCGACCTCTTTGACAATCGCTGGTGCATCTTCACGCCGCTGCCGGGCACGGACCCGGAAGCGCTGGAGAAGCTTTCCGAACTCTGGCGGCGCTGCGGCTCCAACATCGATACGATGGACCCGCAGCATCACGACATGACGCTCGCCATCGTCTCGCATCTGCCGCACATCATCGCCTACAACATCGTCGGCACCGCCGACGATCTCGAGACGGTGACGAAATCGGAAGTCATCAAATATTCCGCCTCCGGTTTCCGAGATTTCACCCGGTTGGCGGCGTCCGACCCGACCATGTGGCGCGACGTGTGCCTGCACAACAAGGACGCGATCCTGGAAATGCTGGCGCGCTTCTCGGAGGATCTCGCCTCGCTGCAGCGGGCGATCCGCTGGGGTGACGGCGAGAAGCTGTTCGACCTCTTCACCCGCACGCGCGCCATCCGCCGCTCGATCATCGAGGCCGGCCAAGACATCGACGTGCCGGATTTCGGTCGTCAGGCGGTCGAACATCCAGCCAAGCCTTAGGCTCTCCCAGTTTCCGATCGATTATGATTGCGTTGGCAGGTCGCATGCCCTGGAGATTGGCCGGAACGCCCATCGCGATCGTCATCCTAGGGCGAAGCAAGGAGCGAAGCGACGCAGCGCAGACCCTAGGATCCATGCCGTGACGCTTGAGCGCTCCCGCGGTGCAGAATTCTGCTCCGCTACACCCTTCGACCAAGGTAACGGAATGGATCCCAGGGTCTCCGCGACGCCGCTTCGCGGCTGCTCCGCCCAGGGATGACGAGGTTGGGGCGCTTCGACCCAATCGCCAGCATTTGCGCTGATTTCACCGAAACGAACGGCGAAATCTTGCCCGCCGACGAGCCTGCAACCTTCAAAATCCCTGTGTCGAGAGACCTAGTCGCATCCCGATGTCGGCCAATGCGCCGCCATCATCGCCAATGTCTCGGCCCTGTCCGGCGCGCCGAGCCGACCGCCGAAGCGCTGGCATTTGAGCGCGGCGGCGGCGCTGGCAAAACGCAGCGCCTGCTCGGGCGGCATCGCCTCGGCAAGGCCGACGGCAAAGGCGCCGTGGAACACGTCGCCGGCGGCGAGCGTGTCGACAGCCTTCACCTTCGGCGCCTCGACATGGCGTACGCGGCCGACTTCCCGGTCATGCCACCAGGTTCCTGCAGCGCCTCCCGTCACCGCGACGAAGGCGTCGGTGCGCGAGGCGAGGTCGGCGCAGGCGCTTTCCGGGTCGAGCGCGTGGCCGCAGACGATGCGCGCCGCCGGTT
Source organism: Mesorhizobium sp. ORS 3324 (assembly GCA_000824825.2). Classification (GTDB taxonomy): domain Bacteria; phylum Pseudomonadota; class Alphaproteobacteria; order Rhizobiales; family Rhizobiaceae; genus Mesorhizobium. The sequence goes on along the minus strand of LM655175.1, from coordinate 42,430 downwards.
CCGAGGCGACGATATGCGAGGCCAGCGGCAAGAGCCGCTCCAGCACCTCGACGGGTGCGGTGTCGGCGTCGAGGATTGCCGGACGGCCAGCGTCCCGCGCGGCCGTCAGGGCAAGCGCTGCTGCGCCCGGCCAGCGCACATCCGCCAGCACGGCGTCAAAGGCGGACAGATCGGCAAGCGGCAAGGTCTCGGGGTCGGCCTGCGCTTGTCTATCGTAGAACGGCACGATGATGCGCTCGCCATGGGCGTCCACCACGATCGCGGCCAGCGCCGAACACGCACCGGCGACACGGCGGATCAGGCTGCAGTCGACCCCTTCCGCCTCGATCTCGGCGATCAGCCGATCGCCGACCGCATCGTCACCCGCGCTCGCCCAAAGCGACACGCCGGCGCCGAGGCGATGCGCGGCGCAGGCGGCGCTGGTCGCCATGCCCGAGGCGATCTGCACGCCATCGCCGGCGATGAACTTGCCCTGATGCGTGGGAAGCGTCTCGACACGCAGGATCGTGTCGAGGGTGAGCGCGCCGACGCTGAGCAGTCTGACTGGCCCCGGCATTTTCGGCCTACTCGACCGGCTTGATCTTGCCCAGCGGGATGAAGCCGAGCGAAGCCTTGCCCTTGACGATCCTGAGCGGCATGGACGGCTCGTTGCCGAGCATGGCCAGGCCGGCAAAGCCCTGCTCGATCTCGTTCTTGTGCTCTGGGATGGCGCCGCCAAGGATGGCCGCCACCGCTTTCGGGTCCTTGAGCTTGATCGTCAGATTGGCGTCGACCAGACCGTCCGCGTCGACCGAGATCGGTCCGGACACGGTCACGCGTGCCGTTCCCGACGACAGGTCGAGCTTGGCGATGTCGACCGACTGGCCGCGCAGGCTCTTAGGCGGCGCCGCGATCAGCGCGATGCCGTTCCTCAACGTCGCCTCGCCACTGCCGTCAAGTGCCGGAAGCGCGCGTCCGCCGATCGCGTCGGCGTCGATTTCGAGATCGGCGAAGCTGCCGGCATAAGTGACATCCTGGTCCTTGGGTTCCAGCTGTCCTGCCGCCTTTGCCGCGTAGAACAGCTCGGCCGGGTCCGAATCATCGGCCGGGTCGGTCTGGCCGGACAATCCTTCGGCCTGCAGCGAGACGCGCCGCGGCAAGGGCCAGGACAGGTTGACCGTCGCGCGCAGCTTGTCCCAGTCGATCCACAGCGGCGGCATGCCCGGCGCCGAGGTTCTGAGCGGACCCCTGACGTCGGCGACCGGCGACAAGGGCTGGATGATCTGAGCCACCGCGTTGAAGCTGCCGGTGGAGGCGGCGATGTTCTTGGCGTCGTCCTCGTAAGCGATGGTGTCGCAGGAGACCGCGAAGCTCAGCGGATAGCCGCTAACGGTCATGTTGGCGCAGCCGGCGGCGATGCCTTTGCCGCTCAGCCGGGCGACGGCCTGGTCGGCCTCGGTCTTGAGGCGGCCGGCGAGATAGAACCAGCCGGCGCTGTAGATGGCAAACAGCGCCAGGATGAAGGCGGCAAGCCAGAACAGCCGGCGGCGAGGTTTGCGCGATCGCTCGTCACTTGACGTCATGCTGCGGCTCTCGTTACCCCTCATGCGGCGAGCGGGCTGTTGTTCTTACGCACGACAAGCGGGGACAGAAGAAGCACCTTACCGGTGCGATGTTGTCGCTCGCATGCGATCAGGCTTGGCGATATGGGCGATTTTTGGGTTTTTGGCTATGGGTCGCTGATCTGGCGTCCGGGATTCGCGCATGTCGAAACGCGGCGCGCCCGTCTTTACGGCTATCGCCGCTCGCTTTGCGTCTATTCCTTCGTGCATCGCGGCACGCGCGAACGGCCCGGCCTGGTGCTCGGTCTCGACCGCGGCGGCTCCTGCATTGGGCTGGCTTTCCGCGTGCCCGGCGATTTGCGGAACGAGGTGCTTTCCTATCTGCGCGAGCGCGAGCTGGTGACGAACGTCTATCTCGAACGCATGCTCGATGTCCGGCTCGACGGGGTGGGAGGCGGCGGTGGAACAGTCGAGGCGGTCGCCTACATCGTCGACCGCGCGCATGAACAATATGCCGGCGGGCTCGACGCCAGCCATGCCGCGGCAGTCGTTCGCGGCGCCGTCGGCCAGTCGGGCCGGAACGAGGACTATGTCCTGAGCACGCTCGATCATTTGAAAGCGCTCGGCATTCGCGACCACTGGCTGGAGCAAGTTGCGCGGCAAGTCGCGCCTTCGTGACGGCCTGGCCCGATCAAAAAGCAAAACCATGCCTTTGACCCCGTCAGGGCAAGACCTAGCTTATCGGCAAATCATCCATCCCTCCCGGGCGTCGAGCCCATCCCAGCATCATGGAGATCAATCTTGCAGAAACGCCGTCTCGGTCGCACCGACCTTTCCATCGCGCCGCTGGTTCTGGGGGCAACGTCTTTGGCTGGACCGCCGACGAGAAGACTTCTTTCGACCTGCTCGACCGGTTTGTCGAGGCCGGCTTCAATGCCGTCGACACCGCCGATGCCTATTCGCGCTGGGCGCCTGGCAACAAGGGCGGCGAATCCGAAACCATCATCGGCAACTGGATGAAAAGCCGCGGCAACCGCGACAAGGTCGTCGTCATCACCAAAGTCGGCTCCGACATGGGCCAAGGCAAGCGGGACCTGTCGGCGGCCTATATCGAAAAGGCGGTCGACGCGTCGCTGAAGCGGCTGCAGACCGACGTCATCGACCTTTATCTCTCGCATTGGCCGGACCCCGCCACGCCTTACGAGGAAACGCTCGGCGCCTATCAGCGCCTGCTCGAGAAAGGCAAGATCCGCTATCCGGGCTGCTCCAATCTCGATGCCGGGCAATTGCGCGCGGCCCTCGACGTCGCCAGCCTGCGCAGCCTGCCGCGCTACGAGGTCCTGCAGCCCGAATACAATTTGTACGATCGCTCCTCGCTGGACGGGCCACTGCTCGACCTCTGCAAGACGGAGGGCGTCGGCGTCATCACCTATTTCAGTCTCGCCAAGGGGTTCCTGAGCGGCAAATACCGCGGCAAGGACGATCTCGGCCAAAGCGCGCGCGGTGAAGACGTGGCCGAGTATCTCAACGAGCGCGGCATGCGCATCCTCGCCGCGCTCGATGCGGCGGCTGCACGCCATTCGGCCAAGCAGGCGGAAGTGGCGCTTGCCTGGATCATGGCGCGGCCGGGCATCACCGCGCCGATCGCCAGCGCCACGACGCCTTCCCAGATGGACAGCCTGATCCACGCAGCCTCGCTGAAACTATCCGCCGACGATATCGCCGCGCTCGACCGGGCCAGCGCCTAACAATGCGCCTGTGCGGCAAGTCCGCACACAATCGTCCAAGACCATGCGTGAACCCCGCGATAACCCTTTGCTGTATCGCGGCAGGAATTGGGGTTCGGCATGGCAGGAGGAGTTCTGTCCGGAGCGCAGCCCTGGCAGCAGGTGCTGGGGCTGGTCGTGGCGGCGAGCGTCGTCATGGGCAGCCCCGGTCCGGCGACGATCAGCGTGACGGCAATCAGCGCGGCCTTCGGTCTTCGCCCTTCGCTGCGCTACACCTCAGGCGTCGTGCTTGGAACGGTCTGCGTGCTTGTAGTGGTGGCCGCCGGCGTTGTCGGCATGCTCGCCTCGCTGCCGGGGTTGGCGCCCGTGCTGACGGTCGCCTCGGCCGCCTACATCCTCTATCTCGCCGTCAGGATAGCGACCGCGCCGCCGCTTGCCGAAGGTAGAAATGCGGCGGCACGCCCCACCTTCCTCGGCGGATTCATGCTCGCGGTCGCCAACCCGAAGGCCTATATGGCGATCGGCGCGGTATTCGCGGGTGCCTCATCAACGGTCGACGGACTCGGGCTTTCGACCAAGCTGCTGGTGCTCGCAGCGATGATCGTCGCCATCCACGCGATCTGGCTTCTCGCTGGAACGGTTTTCGCGGGGCTGCTGCGCAATCCGCTGGCGTCGCGGGTCATCAACGTGGTTTTCGCCGCGACGCTGGTGCTGACCACTGCCCTGGCGGCGCTGCCTTGAGCGCGCGTCAGCTCTTTGCCGCAGCGCCGAGCTCCGCCAGCCGCTTCAACGCCGTCGGCGGCATGGGGGGCGGGTTCGGCGCGCGCGCGGCCTCGACCAGAAGCTCGTCGCAGGCGGCTTCCGTCTCGCCAATCAGCCGCTGCATGAATTCCTCCTTACCGAGCCCGGGCGGGATCGGCGGCAGGAAGCGGGCCTTGATGGTGCCGGGGAAGCGCATGAACTTGCGGCGCGGCCAGTAGAGGCCGGCGACGTGGGCGACCGGCACCACCGGAACCCCCAACTGGGTGTAGATCTCGACGATGCCGTATTTGTAGGACGGCTCGGCGCCCGGCGGGCGGCGTGTGCCTTCGGGATAGATGATGAGCTGGCGTGGATTGCGCGCCATCTCCGCCTTGGTAGCGGCTACGACCGATTTCAGCGCCTTCGAGCGGCTGCCGCGGTCGACCGGGATCATGCGCATCTTCATGATGTACCAGCCGAAGAAGGGGATCCAGGTCAGCTCCCGCTTCAGGATGTAGAGCGGGTCGTCCAGGTAGGGGAAGAAGGCGATCGCATCCCAGAAGGACTGATGCTTGGGCGCAAGGATGAAGGATCCCTCGGGCAGGTTCTCGAGCCCCGTGATTTCGTTCTTCGTGCCGGCGATCTTGTCGTAGAGCCACATCGAGGTGCGCGACCAGAATTTCGGCACGTACCAGGCGCGGTGGCGCGGCGACAGGAAGTAATAGGGCGTCCAGAAGATCATCTGGACGATCAGGCTGAGATAGAAGGCGAGGTTGAACGCCAGCGAGCGGATAATGAGCATGCGGGAAAAAGCCCGGTGTGGAAGTGTGCGTTGGTTACACCAAGCGCGGGCAAAAAGGAAACGGCGCGGTGGCCGAACCCAGTCATAGCGACCGCACCAGCCGCTCCTTCAGGCGCGGCGCGGCGAAATCGAGGAAAGCGCGCAGTTTCACCGGCAGCAAGCCCTGGCCAGCATGCACAAGGCTGACCGGCCAGGGCGGCGGCTCGAAAGGCTCGAGCACCACGCGAAGCGTGCCTTCGCGCACGGCGGCGTCGGCCTGGTAGGACAGCACCTTCGTCAGGCCTAGACCGGCGATCGCCGCATCGACTGCCGCCTCGGCGGTGTTGACTTGTAGCCGCGAGCGGACCGGAACCGTGGTTTCGCTCCTGCCCGTGCCGAAGCTCCATGTCGCCGGGGCGGCAAGCCCTTCGAAGGTGATGCAGTTGTGGCCGGCGAGATCCCGCGGCTCGGCCGGCGTGCCATGCCCGGCAAGATAGGCGGGGCTGGCACAAACGATGCGGCGGATCGAGCCGACGCGCATTGCAACCATGGCCGAATCCGGGAGCTCGCCGATGCGCAGGGCGAGGTCGATATGCTCCTCGACCAACTGCGTGATCCGGTCCGACAGCGTCAGGCGGATATCGACATCGGGATAGGCGGCGAGGAAACCGGTGACCACGGGCAGCACATGCAGGCGGCCGAAGACGACCGGCGCGGTGATGGTCAGTTCGCCGGTCGGGCTCATATATTCGCCGGCGGCGGCGCGCTCGGCCTCGCTCACTTCGCCGAGGATGCGGCGGCAGGCGGCCAGATAAGACTGGCCGGCGTCGGTCAGCGTCAGGCGGCGCGTCGAGCGGTTGAGCAGGCGTGTCTTGAGATGTTTCTCCAAGTCGGAAAGCCTGCGGCTGACGGTCGCCAGCGGCATGCCGGCGCGCCGCGCGGCGGCGGAAAGGCTGCCGGCCTCCACCGCGGCGACGAACAGCGACATGGCATCGAGACGGTCCACTTGTTCTTCCAGAAAATGGAAGGATGGATTGCAAGTATGCACTCTACATCCGTGTTTTGGAAGAGGCTATCTGTCGTGGCAATTCTGCGAGGAGTGTCGCCATGAATGCCTTCACCAGCGACGTCGCCTTCACGCCCACCGTCAAGGCGATCCAGTCCCGCAAGGGCTCGCGGGAGTCCTATGCACGGGTCGAGGAACGCGGAGGCTGGCGCACGGCGATCACGCCGGATCTTGCCGCCTTCATCGAGGCGCAGACCAGCGTGTTTCTCGCGACGGCCAATGGCGAGGGCCAGCCCTATATCCAACATCGCGGCGGTCCCGCCGGCTTCCTCAAGGTGCTCGACGAGCACACGATCGGCTTTGCGGATTTCTCGGGGAACCGGCAATTCATCACGCAGGGCAATCTTGCCGACAATGCGCAAGCCTTCCTGTTCCTGATCGACTACATGCATAGGCAGCGCATCAAGATCTGGGGCAAGGCACGCGTCGTGGAGCACGATGCGGAACTGACGGCGAGGCTGATGCCGGCAAACTACAAGGCGCGGCCGGAGCAGGCGATCCTGTTCACCGTCACCGCCTGGGATGCCAATTGTCCTCAGCACATCCCGCAGCGCTTCGAGGCGGCGGACGTGGCTGCGGCGCTGGCTGAGCGCGATCGGCGCATCGCCAGCCTCGAGCAGGAGATTGCGCGCCTGCGTGGAACTGAGGCTACGGGATGACCTGGCTTGGTTGCTTCTCGCCCTTGGCCACCGAGGCTTCGGCGAGTGTCATACCCTCCGAGGTCTGACGCAGCGGCAGGATGCCGCGCGCCAGCGCCAGCACATATTTGCTGTATTCGGTGAGCAGCACGCGCAGCGCCTCCGGCTTGGTCAGCCAGCCGCCATTGCCGAGATTGGTGTTGACTACCGGATAGGGCTCGAGCTTCGCACCGTGCAGCAGCCGACCCATCTCGAGCAGGCTGCGCGGCATGTGATAGTTGTTGGTGACGAGGATGATGCTGCCATAGGCGTGGCGTTCCACCCATTTGGCGCTTTCCTCGGCATTGCCGATGGTGTCGAGCGCGGCGCGGTCGATGTCGACGCAGCAGGAAAACAGCTGCTTGTCTCCGCCCAAAGCCATCTGCAACTGGCGGCGGCTCGCCGAAGGGTGGACACCGCTGATCAAGAGCCGCTCGCCCTTGCCGGACGCCAGCAGTTCCATGGCGGCGTCGAGCCGGGATTGGCCGCCAGTGAGCACGATGATGGCGTCGGCCTTTTCCGGATTGAGCGGCGTGGTCATGTGGCTGACCTTGTCGGCAAACCAGCCGAAGCCGCCGGCAAAAAGCGCCAAGAGGGCAAGCACGAAGAAACTGCAGATACGCAACGCGAACCTGAGACGACCGAACCTGCCGGGTGCGGCGGCACGTGCAAGCACCGCTGGCATCCGTCCAGCCGTCCTGGTCGAGTCCCTCGCGTCCATCATCCCCAGGTTAATCCTGAAAGTGCCCTATGGTTAACTCCGAAATGCGGCCTTTGATAGGTGAGGCGACGCACATTGCGTTACGGCAGTTGCCCACTCCGTGATCGTTTATCGCATGAACATCATGCATTTAAGCCGGCTTTCACTTGTCCAGCGGATCGGAACATCGTCAGCCGCCCTCCGGCTGGCGGATATCGATGTCGCTGAGATACGCGACGACGGTCGCATGCGAGGTCGCCGCCGTCAGCGCACCGATCACCAGCACCATCAGGCCGACGCCGAAATAGCCGGTGGAGCCGATGGCGAAATTGCCGAACAGCGCGGTCGCCTGGTCGGCCTGCGGCGTCGCCATGTTGCGCGACGACCACCAGGAAAAGACGATGAAGACGAGAATTGCGGCAGCGCCGCCGGCGGCGGCGCCCTTCATGCCGGTGACCAGGAAATGCCAGCGGAATTCGCGCGCGATGAAGCGCGCCTCGGCGCCGACGAAATGCAGCACCTCGATGATATGGCCGTTGCCGGCCATCGCGCCGCGCGTGGCGAACACAACTGTCAGTACCGTTGCCGACAAGATCAGCGCCAGAACGGCAAAGCCGATCGTCACCGTCGTGTGCGCCATGGCGACCAGCCGGTCGACCCAGGTGCGGTGGTCGTCGAGCGCCGCGCTCGGCAGCTTGGGGGTGATTGCGGCGCGCATGGCGGCGAAGTCGGGTGGATTGGACTCGTCGATGGTGACGACGATGAGGCGCGGCACCGGCAGCTCATCGATGTTGAGACCGCTACCCAGCCACGGCTCAAGCAAGCGCGCCGTCGCATCGCGGTCGATGATCCTGGTGCCCTTCACGCCGGGAAACTCGCTGGCGATCTCAGAGGCCTGCGCAAGGGCGGCCTCCATGTCGAGCCCGTCGGCCGGTTTGATCTGGATCGTCGCCTCGCGCGAGATCTGATTCTCCCAGACCGAAGCCGTGTCGCGCACCAGCGTCACGGCGCCGAAGGTCAGGCAGGAGAGGAACGTCATGATGGCTATGACCAGTACCAGCGCGCGGCCGGCAATGTTCTGCGCCGGCACGATCGGCGCCATCTTGCGCTGGGCGCGCCGGACACTCGCCGTCGTCTCGGCAGCTTCGTCGTGCAGGTGATCGGCCGAAAGGTCAGTCATAGATATCCAGCCTTCCGCCGGCGAGGATCATGCGCCGCGCATCGACCTGCTCCATCAGGCCGAGATCGTGCGTGGCGATCACAACGGCCGTGCCCAGCCGATTGAGCTCGATGAAGAGCCGCAGCAACCGGCGCGCCAGCGGAGGATCGACATTGCCGGTCGGCTCGTCGGCAAGCAGAATCTCCGGCTGCTCGATCAGAGCGCGGGCGATGGCGGCGCGCTGCTTCTCGCCGCCGGACAGCACCGGCGGCAGCACATGCATGCGGTCGCCGAGGCCGACCCATTTCAAGAGCTCGGTGACGTCGGTGCGATAGCCTGCCTCCTCGCGCCCGCGCACGCGCAAGGGAAGCGCCACGTTCTCGTAGGTCGTCATATGGTCGAGCAGGCGGAAATCCTGGAACACCACGCCGATGCGGCGCCTGAGCAGCGGCAGCTCGCTGCGCGAGATGCGCGAGCGATCCTTGCCGAAAATGGTGATCAGGCCGCGCGTCGGCTTCAGCGACATGAAGAGCAGACGCAGCAAGGTGGTCTTGCCGGCGCCCGAGGGACCGCTCAGGAACTGAAAGGAGCGCTCCGGAATGTGCAGGGAGATGTCGCGGAGGATCTCCGGACCCATGCCATATCGGAGGCCGACATTTTCGAAGCGGATCACGTTCGGCGACCTGAAACCTTGGGCGGCGTCCTGCCAGCCTGTTCTCTGCCAAGACCATCGGCCGGCATGGTTAATGGTCGGTTAATTTGTGCTCGTTTTCGACGTTTCACAGCGGTTCCGGTGGGGAAGCGTTAACCATTTGCGTTTACCCAAAAGCAACGAAGATTGCACGGGGCCGCAATGGCTGAGGATCGAACCGCGCGCCTTGTTTCCGGCGAAATCATGACCGGGACGGCGGCAAATGCAGTGCCGGAGCGCGTCATGTTCGATGCGCCGGCCGACATCGTCGATGCCGATTATGTGGTGCTGCCGCGTTTTGCCGGACGTTCGGAACCGGCGGTCTCGCCGCCGCAGACGCTGTCAACGCCTTCGCTCGAAGGCATGGACATGCTGCGCCGGCCGGAGGTCCTGCCGGCCAGGCCGGGCTCCCGCGGCGGTCCTATCTTCTGGATCGCCGGCGTCAGTGCGGCGCTCGTCGCTTTCTGGGTGTCGGGCGGACATGCGCTTGTGCGCCAGAGTTCGTTTTGGTCAAATGCGCAGCCGGCAAGCGCGTTCAGCATTTCGGGCGTGACGTCGCGGGTCGACGCGTCCGGTTTGAAGTCCGTGCTGTTCGTCGACGGCGAGGCCGCCAATGACGGAATAGAGGCCGCATCCCTGCCGCCGCTCGAGATCCGAGTCACCGACAATGCCAGCAACGTCATCCGCTACCGGCTGGGGACTTCCAACCGCTCGCTGGCGCCCGGTGAAAGATTCGGCTTTTCCAGCCGCCTCGATGTGCCTAGAAACGGCGTGAGGGCCGTATCGGTCACTTTCGCCGGCTAGGTGTGTCGATATTCAGGCGAGGCCGGCCTGACCTGAATCTCAATACGCCTGGGCGTTTCGCTTTGGACGATTTCTTTGGAAGGTAGTTGATGCCAGTTGTGCGCGGCAAGGATATCGAGGTTCTGTTTTCGGCGTCGGCGATCGCCCGCCGCAATCTCGAGCTCGCCAAGGAGATCGCCGGGCGCGACTATCACGACCTTCTGGTGATCTCGATCCTCAAGGGCTCGTTCGTCTTCGCCGCCGATCTCATCCGCGCCATGCATGATGTCGGCCTGTCGCCGGAGGTCGAGTTCATCTTCATCTCCAGCTATGGCGCCGGCACCACCAGCGGCGAGGTCAAGGTGCTGCGCGACATCGACAATGAGGTCGCCGGCCGCGACGTGCTTCTGATCGACGACATACTGGAATCCGGCAAGACGCTTTCCTTCACCCGCGAGCTGATGCTGTCGCGCGGCGCCCGAAGCTGCGCCATCGCGGTGCTGCTCGACAAGCGCATGCGCCGCCAGACCACGCTCAACGCCGACTATGTCGGCTTCGACTGCCCAGACTATTTCGTCGTCGGCTACGGCATGGATGTCGCGCATGCGTTTCGCGAGCTACCGTTCGTCGGGGTGGTCAAGGGCGACGCCTGAGGCTGGGTCGAAAAGGCCGAACTGACGTTTCAAATTTTCAGAAAACGTCAACGTTTCGACGGCATCTATCTCGGCATGGCAAAGCTTCTGATCGTCGAGGACGATGAGTCCGTCCGCACCCTCGCCGCCCGCGCGCTGGAGCGCGACGGGCATAGTGTCACGGTCGCCGCCGACGGCGCGCAAGGGCTGGCGCTGATCCAGCAGAACCGCGGCGGCTACGATCTGGTGGTGTCCGATATCCGCATGCCGGAGATGGACGGCATCGAGATGGCGACGGCAGCGGCGAAACAGTTCCCGACGATGAGGATCATGCTGATGACCGGCTATGCCGACCAGCGCGAGCGCGCCGAGGAATTGAACGGCATCATCCTCGATGTGGTGCAGAAACCGTTCACGCTTGCCGAGATCCGCGCCCGCGTCGGCCGCGCGCTCAGCTGCTTCGCCTGACTGTCTCAGCCGTTCCTGAAATTGCTTAGGCCGCGTCGCCGGTCGCGGCGAGCACCGGCGCCGCGCTGCGGCGGCGCTCGCCGTTGAGCGCGAGGAGGCCGGCGCCGATGATCAGCGCCGCTCCAAGCACCGTCGTCGCCCTCGGGACCTCGGCGAAGAACAGGAAGCCCCAGAGCGGCGACCAGAGGATGCCGGTATATTCGAAGGTGGCGACGCGATTGGCAGGCGCCATCCGGTAAGCCTGCGACAAGAGGATCATGCCGGCTGAAGCGACGAAGCCGCAGGCCGCCATCTTGAGGAAGTCCGGCAGCGTCGGCCAGACCCAGGGCCGCACCAGGAAGTCGAGGCTCGGATGGGCCGCGTGGGCGATGCCGGCAAGATGGAAGGCGCCGGCGACGACCATCGCCCCGGTGAGATAGGCGCCGTTCTGGTAGAAGGCCATGACCGTCGAGGATTCGGTATCGCCAATCCGGCGCGCCATCAGCTGCGAGAAGCCGTAGAGGAAGGCCGAGCCGAGCGACAGCAGCGCTGCCCAATCGAACAATCCAGCGCCAGGCCGCAGCATCACGACCACCCCGACGAGGCCGATGAGCACCGTCGCCAGCATCCGCCAGGAGACGCGCTCGCCGAGATAGGGGCCGGCCATCGCCATGATGAAGAGCGGCGCCATGAAATAGAGCGCTATCGCGTCGGCCAGCGACAAGGCGGCGATCGCGAGGTAATAGACCGTGTATGACGAGAACTGAATGAAGGCGCGCAGCGTGAGCATGCCGGCTCGCTTCGACAGCAGCGCCTTCAGGCCGACATCGGCATGGACGATCGCGATCAGGATCGGCAGCGCGACGATGGCGCGGATCGCCATCACCTCGGTCACCGGATAGCCGCCCGACACCGCCTTCACCAGCGGATCCTGCAACGAAAACACCAGAACGCCCAGGCAGAGGCTCAAGACGCCAAGCACCATCCGGTTCTGCATGCTCGATCCAGCGAAAAAGAGCCCGCCACCGTTTTCGGGCAGCGGGCACGAGTGAGGACTCTTCGATTGGTCCGCGGCCGATTTCGCGGCCGCATATCCAATGGGAGAGGCAACTATCCTGCGGCGTTTGACATGTTGCAAACGAATTGGAATGATGCCAGCGATCAAGAATTCTTATGGCGATATCCATGAAGCCCACCCTCGACAGCGACCTCCTGCGCACCTTCGTGGCGGTGGCCGAAACGGGCAATTTCACCAAGGCCGCCGAGAAGGCCGGACGCACCCAGTCGGCGGTTTCCATGCAGATGAAGAAGCTGGAAGACATGATCGGCGACAGCCTGTTCGAGCGCGGCTCGCGCGGCGTGGCGCTGACGCGGCGCGGCGGCGAGCTCATCGCCAATGCCCGCCGCATCGTGACGCTGCTCGACGAGACGGCTGCGTCGCTGGTGGCGCCGCCGCTCGGCGGGCTAGTGCGCATCGGCATACCTGCCGAATATGGCCGCTCGATCCTGTCGCGGGCGCTCGGCGAATTCGCCAAGCGCCATCCGCGCGTGGAGGTCACCGTGCGCTACGCCCATTCGGCTTCGCAGGTGAAGGCTCTCGCGGCGGGCGAGCTCGATCTCGCGGTGGTGTTCGAGTGGGAAGGCTTTTCCGGCGGCGAGGTGCTGATGCACGACCCGACGGTCTGGGTGACGTCGAAGCTGCACCATATGCATGAGGAGCGGCCGGTGCCGATCGCGCTCTACAGCCGCGACGGCTGGTGCCGCGACTTCGCGATCAAATCGCTGCAGCAGCGCGGCCTCGACTACCGCGTCGCCTATACCAGCGACACCAATGGCGGGCTGACGCTGGCCGTCACCTCCGGTCTGGCGATCGCGCCGATCTCGCGCAGCAACATCCCAGCCGACTGCCGCGAACTGACCGCCGCCGACGGCTTCGGCGACATCGATTCCTCCAATGTGGTGCTGCACCGCAATCCGCTGGCGACCGGCGAGGCGATCGACGGCATGGAAAACGCGATTCGCGAGGCTTTCATGCTGACCAGGCAGGCCGCGCCGGCAGCGTAGACGCCAGTTTGCAGATATCCTCCACGCCTTTCGGCGATCTGCTCAAAGCAGGCGGGCGCCGTCATATCTGGCCAAAGAACTCCTCGAAGATCTCTGGCGAGTGAACTATTTCAGCTCCAACAGCCGTTCGAGGTAGCTGCGCTCGATATCGGGGCTGAGCGCATTGCCGAGGCGCTTGCGGATCGCATCGAGTATCTGGCGGGCGCGTTGCACGTCGATCTCGTCCGGCACCTTGACCGAGCTGCCGTCGTCGGGCCCCTTCGTGGCACGCGGCCGCCCGAGCGGGTCGCGGTCGGCGTCCTGCTGACGTCCGCCCTGCTCGCTGCCGCCCTGGTCGCCCTGCATGGCCTGCATTTGCTTCATCATGTCCTTGGCGCCGCGGCGCAGCGCATCCAGCGCGCGGCCCTGATGGCCGACCGCCTGGTCGCCTTCGTTCTGCCCAAGCGCCTGCTCGGCATCGCCCATGGACTTGCCGGCCTCGCCGAAGCCCTCGTTGGGCTGCATGCCCATGCCTTCGAGGCCCTTCTTCAGCTTGTCGAGCTCGCTCTGCAGCTGGCCCTGGCCCTCCTGCAGCTGCTTCATGGCGTCCGAGAATTCCTGCTGCGTCATCGGCTTTTGCTGGCCGCGACCGTCGCCGGGACTCGGCCTCTGCTGATCTTGCGATTGGCCCTGCTGGCCTTCCTCGCCGAGCTGTTCGTCGCGGTTTGCGCCGCGTTGCCGCTCGCCGCGCTGCATCTGGTCGAGGCGGAAAGTGTCGTTCATCATCTCCTGCTGGCGCCGCATGATCTCGCCCAGTTTGTCCATCTGCTGGCGCATCTCGCTGTCCTGCTCGCCGCCCTGCTGCTGGCGGCCGGCCTGCAGGTTGTTCATCATGTCCTGCAGCTCCGACAGGAGCTGCTGGGCGCGGTCGCGGTCGCCGGATTTGGCGAGGTTCTCGATCTCGTCCATCATCCTGTTGATGTCGCTCTGGCGCAGCTCACGGCCGTTCTGCTGCATCTGCGGCATGTTCGGGTTCTGCTGCGCGCGCTGGGCGAATTCCTGCAGGAACTGGTTCATCGCCTCGCGCAGTTCCTTCATCGCCTTGTTGATCTCTTCGTCGCTGGCGCCGTTCTTGATGGCGTCCTGCAGCGCCTGCTGCGCCTGGCGCAGCCGCTTCTCGGCGGCCGACAGATTGCCGTCCTCGATGCCGAGCGCGATCTCCCACAGATAGGACACCTCGCTGCGCATCTGGTCGTCGTTGCCGGCGAGCTTGAGCCGGCTTCGCGCGCTCATGATCGCGAGATAATGCGACATGTTGTCGAAGGTGTCCTCGGGGCGCAGCGTGATGGCGTCCATCAGGTCGAGCACGCGCCGCTTGGCGTTGGTGTCGAGCGCCAGCAGCCGGCGCTGCTCGATCACGGCGCGGGCGAGCGGATTGGAGAAGGGCCGCTCCGGCATAATAAGCGTCTTGGTCTCGCTGCTGGCGGTATGGCCGGCATCGTCGGTGGCGGTCAGCGTCAGCTTGACTGTGCTGCCGGCCCAGACATGCTCGGTCAGATCCTTGGTTGTCTTGGCGGCGTTCGCCTTGCCGCCGCGGCGCGGCAGCGTCAGCGGCATGTCGGGCGGGCCGTAGAGCGGGTGGGCGTTGGCCGGCGGCGGATCGGACAGCGCGAAGACCGCCTTAGCCGAGGCCGCGCCATAGTCGTCGTCGATCTGGTAGTTGAGCTCGATGGCGCCGTTGACGGCGCGCTTCGGCTCGCCGACGAAACGGATCGTCGGCGGCTTGTCCGGGATGATCGCGAAGGCCCAGTGGCCGAGATCGTCGTCACCGGACTTCAGCGTCAGCATGCCGTCGCTGGTAAGCTTGCCGGAGAACTGGCGCACCTTGAGCGGGGCAGCTGGGGCCCGGCCGGCGGCGGGCTCCGCGCCTTTGGGCGCGGCCGGCTCGATGGCGCGGGCATTGCCGCTCGGATCGGCATAGCTCAGCGTTTCCTCGCCGGAGCCGCCGGTGACACGCAGCGACACATCGCTGCCCTGCGGGACGTTGAAGGTCTGCGCGGCCTGATGGGCGTCGGCGGTCAGAAACAGCGGCGGCCTGCCGGTATAGGCGGGCGGCGTCACCCAGGCGTCGATGCGCGGCGGCACGACATCGCGCGCGGCGCGGGCGACGAAGCCGTCGCCGATCCTGCCGCCGAAGGGCCCAAAGGAGAAGGCGAAGGCGGTGACGAAGAGCAGGCCCACCAACGCCCGCAGCCCCCAGCGGTCGTAATCCGGCACCCTTGTGCGCGGCCTGTCGGCGCCGAGACTCAGGAGCCGCTCGGCCATGCGCTTCTGATGCTCGCGCCACAGAGCCTGCGAGAACAGGCTCTCGGCACCGCTCGGCCGGTCCGTCTGCACCTGCACGGGGCTGTGCAGTAGCTCGTTCGCTGCCTCGATGCGCCGGTCGACCTCGGCGGCGGAAGGGATGCGGAAGAAGCGCAACGGATAGAGCGCCGCCAGCGCCGTTACGCCAAAGACAATCAGGAGACCGATCCGCCCAGGATCCGGCAGGCGCTGAAACAGGCCCAGCCACGAGACGCTGAGGAACAAGCCGGCGACGACTGCCAGGGGCAGCAGCAAAGGCCAGCCACGCTCGAAGATCATCGAGGTTCGCGTCGCCAGTCGGCTGAGCGCCAGACGCCCAGCCAGGCCGCGTTCGCTGGAAGTGGGTCGTTCCGTCATCGGCCCTTCCTGCCCGGGCAGGATAGCCCGGACCTCATGAGCAGAAGAATACCAGCAAACACGGCAAAGGCGAGGCGGGTTCCAAAATCGTGAAGAGGTTCGCCCCGATTATGGTCAGAAATTCGCGGGATTTGTGTTGGAACCGCAGACTAGGACAGCCACGCGCTCGCCAGAAGCCGGCGCATAGCGGCCGGAAAGCATCGCGCCAAAGGCGGCGGCCCCGCCGGGCTCGGCGATGATTCGCACGCTGTCCCAGAGCGCTTTCTGCGCAGCCACGATGTCGTCGTCGCTGACCAGGATCGAGCGCTCGACGAAGGCTTCCGCAATCGGGAACATCATTTCACCGACGCGCTTCGGCGCCAGCGAATCGGCGGCGATGCCTTCGGCCGGCGCATCGACGGGCTTGCCGGCCTCCAAGGCGCGGTAGAGCGTCGGCGCGCCCTCGGGCTCGATGGCGATGATACGGATGCGGCCGGCGAACCAGGCGGCGATGCCGCCGATCAGGCCGCCACCGCCGACGGCGACCAGAAGCGTGTCGATCTCAGGCAAATCGGCTTCGATCTCGAGGCCGAGCGTGCCCTGGCCGATCAGCGTCTCCTCCTGGTTGAAGGCATGGATCTGCAGCGCGCCCGTCTTTTCGGCAAAATCCTCGCTGGCGGCCAGCGCTTCGGCATAGCGCGCGCCGCCGACGACCAGCTCGGCGCCGTAGCCGCGGATGCGCTCGAGCTTGGCCGGCGGGCTGACCTCGGGCACGAAGATGGTGGCCTTGTGCCCGAGCTTCATGGCGGCGTAGGCGACCGCCGCGCCGTGATTGCCGCCCGATGCTGCGACGACGCCGGCTTGCGGCACCTGCCGCTCGAGCAGGTTGGTGAAGGCGCCGCGCACCTTGAACGAGCCTGAATGCTGCAGGCATTCGAGCTTGAGTTCGACCGGGAAGGCCGGCCGGCCGAAATCCGCCATGTCGACGCGCATCACCGGGGTGTGCCGCACGAAGGGACGGATGCGCGGCTCCACGGCGGCGATGCGTTCGCGCGTGATCGTCCGTTTGTCCGGCTTGCTTGTGTTCAACATCAATTGCTCCTCGGGATTGACTTCAATTAGTAACTTAGCAAAATGGCTAAATGCAAGAGGTCGATATCTTCAAGGCGATCGCCAACGAGCGCAGGCTGCAGATCCTTGATTGGTTGAAGGATCCGCGCGCGCATTTCCCCCGCCAGGCCGATGGCGATCTGGTCGAGGACGGCGTCTGCGCGCTCCTGATCGCGGAAAAGCTCGGTATCAGCCAGGCGACGCTCAGCGAGCATATGCGTGTGCTGACCCAGACGGGCCTGCTCAGCGCCAAGCGCACCAAGCAATGGATATTCTACCGCCGCGACGAGGAGAGGATCGCCAAAGCCAAGGCGCTGCTCCTGCGAATCTAGGCGCTGCTCGGCGCGAGACGGGCTATTTCAGCCAATCCGGGATCGAATCGAGCCCGATCAAGTCCTCATAAGTCTGGCGCGGCCGCACGACGTGAAAACGGTCGCCGTCGACCAGCACTTCCGGCACCAGAAGCCGGGTGTTGTAGGTGCCGGCCTGCACCGCGCCATAGGCGCCGGCGGTGGAGACTGCGATGAGGTCGCCGGCCTTCAGCCTGGGCAGATCGCGGTCGAGGCCGAGGAAGTCGCCCGTCTCGCAGACGGGGCCGACAACGTCGACCTTCATGCGCGGCGTGGCGGCCGGCGGCTGCACCACCGGCCGGATGTCGTGGAAGGCATCGTAGAGCGTCGGCCGGATCAGGTCGTTCATGGCGGCGTCGACGACGAGGAAGTTCCTGGCGTCGCCTTCCTTCACATAGATCACTTCGGCGACCAGGATGCCTGCATTGCCGACGATCAGCCGGCCAGGCTCGAACATCACCTTCAGGCCGAGGGGGATGACATGCTTCCTGACGATCTCGGCATAGGCATCGGGCAGCGGGGGCGGGCTGTTGTCGACGCGGTACGGGATGCCGAGCCCGCCGCCGAGATCGACATGCTCGATCGAGTGACCATCGGCGCGCAGCACGCCGACCAGTTCCACAAGCAGCGCGAAGGCATCGTCGAAAGGCTGCAGCTCGGTGATCTGGCTGCCGATATGGGTGTCGATGCCGGTCACCTTGATGCCCGGCAGTTCAGCCGCGCGGGCGTAGACCTGGCGCGCCCGTTGCCACGGGATGCCGAACTTGTTCTCGGCCTTGCCGGTGGAGATCTTCTTGTGGGTCTTGGCATCGACATCCGGATTGATGCGCAGCGAGACCGGCGCCACCTTGCCGAGGGCCGCGGCGCGTGCCGAGAGCAGTTCCAGCTCCGGCTCGGATTCGACGTTGAAGCAGAGGATGCCGGCGCTAAGGGCAAAGTCCATCTCGCGCGCGGTCTTGCCGACGCCCGAGAACAGGATCTTGCCCGCCGGGATGCCGGCGGCGAGCGCGCGTCGCAATTCGCCTTCCGACACCACGTCGGCGCCGGCGCCCTGTTTTGCCAATGTCTTCAGCACGGCCTGGTTGGAGTTCGCCTTCATGGCGTAGCAGACCAGCGCGTCGAGGCCGGCAAAGGCCTCCCTGAAGACGCGGAAATGCCGGCTCAGCGTCGCCGTCGAATAGCAATAGAAGGGCGTGCCCACCTCAGTGGCGATATCGGGAATTGCGACATCTTCGGCATGGAGCACGCCGCCGCGGTAGTCGAAATGGTTCACGAGAGTACTTCCGGAAATTGGAGCGCGATGAGATCGGGTTATCTCATCGGCTCTAGAGCAAGGGGTCGAGGATGAACTTCTTGTCCTTGACCGGTTTCTCCGGCTCGGGCGGCAAAGGCTGCTTGGCCTTTTCCGCATCCTTGCGCGCCTGCACGGCCGCCTCGTAAGGCGTGTCGAGGCCGGTCTTCCTGCCGCAGGCCGTGACGCTGGCAACCGCCGCCAGCAGCGCGAGCGTCACCAAAATCCTGCTTCCGGTCATCGATCCATCCGTTCGAGCTGTTTTCTTGCGTTGCCGCTTTTAGCCGAGTTTTCGGCGCATTGCATCCCGGCATTACGCCTTGGCCAGGCGCTTTTTCCAGTAGCGGATCTGCTTCCTCACTTCCGACGGCGCGGTACCGCCGAAGCTCACCCGGCTCTTGACCGAATTCTGCACCGCAAGCACCGAGAAGATGCCGTCGGTGATGCCGGGATGGATCGAGCGTAGGTCCTCCAGCGACAGCTTTTCCAGGCCGACCTTCTTTTCCTCGGCGAGCGCCACGGCGCGACCGGTGACATGATGGGCCTCGCGGAAGGGGAGACCGAGATTGCGCACCAGCCAATCGGCGAGGTCGGTGGCGGTGGCGTGGCCGGCGCCGGCTGCCTTCTTCATGGCGGCGGCGTTGACCGTCATGTCGCGTACCATGCCGGTGGTCGCCGCCAGCATCAGGTCGAGCGTCTCAGCGGCGTCGAAGACCGATTCCTTGTCCTCCTGCATGTCCTTGCCGTAGGTCAGGGGCATGCCCTTCATCACCGTCAGCAGGCCGACGAGATGGCCGTTGATACGACCGGTCTTGCCGCGCACCAACTCGGCGGCATCCGGGTTCTTCTTCTGCGGCATGATCGAGGAACCGGTGGAGAAACTATCCGACAGCCGGATGAAGCCGAATTGCGGCGTCGACCAGATGATGATCTCCTCCGCAAGCCGCGACAGATGCGTGCCACAGATCGCGGCGATGGCGAGGAATTCGAGCGCGAAGTCGCGGTCCGAGACGCTGTCCAGCGAATTGCGCATCGGTTCGCGGAAGCCAAGCGCCTTCGCCGTCATGTGGCGGTCGATGCCGAAGCTGGTGCCGGCAAGGGCGGCTGCGCCAAGCGGGCTTTCGTCCATCCTCTCGATGGCGTCGCGGACGCGCGAGAGATCGCGGCCGAACATCTCGACATAGGCCATGCAGTGATGGCCGAAGGTCACCGGCTGCGCGGCCTGCATGTGGGTGAAGCCGGGCATCACCGTCGCGGCGTGCTCCTCTGCGCGTTCGAGGAATGCGGCGATCAGGTCCTTCAGCGCCTGGGCGACGCGCTGGCATTCCTGCTTGACCCAGAGCCTCAGGTCGACGGCCACCTGGTCGTTGCGCGAGCGGGCGGTGTGCAGGCGCCCGGCGGCCGGGCCGATCAGGTCGGCAAGGCGGGCCTCGACATTCATGTGGATGTCCTCGAGCTTCGTCGAGAATTCGAACGTGCCGGCCTCGATCTCTTTCAGGATCGTGTTCAGCCCGTGAGCGATTTTTTCTTGATCGGCCGCCGAAATAATGCCCGTCTCAGCAAGCATCTCGCTATGGGCGATCGATCCGCTTATGTCCTGCGCATAGAGTTTGCGGTCGAAGGCGATCGACGCGTTGATCGCCTCCATGATCGCGGCCGGACCCGAGGCAAAACGTCCGCCCCACATCTGGTTGCTGGCCTTCTTGTCGCTCATCGCTATAACCCGTGCTCCGGAGCAGTTTTTAAGAAAATGGCAGACGGCAGTAAATTCTTCCCGGCCCCGCGCCTCATCCTCGCCGCTCTGGCGGCGGGCGTGCTGGCCGGCGCGGTCGCGGTATATGTCAGCGAGAGCGGTTCTGGCAACAACGCCGCCGCGCCCCAAGTCGCGGCCGGCAACGGCAAGGACGATGTCGCCTGCAAGGCCAAGGCCGAGCGGGCCAAGCAGGTCGCGGCGAAGGCTGTCGGCCAGGTCGCGGCGCTGCAGCCGGCCGATCCGCCGCAGTCGATGAAGAGCCTTGCCTTCAACGGACCCGACGGCAAGCCGATGACGATCGCCGACCATGCCGGCAAGACGGTGCTGCTCAATCTCTGGGCGACATGGTGCGCGCCCTGCCGCGCCGAAATGCCGGCGCTCGACGCATTGCAGAAGGAAAAGGGCAGCAGCAGCTTCGAGGTCGTCGCGGTCAATGTCGACACCGGCGACGACGCCAAGCCGAAGAAATTCCTGAAGGAGATCGGCATCCAGACGCTCGGCTATTATCGGGATGCGACGATGGGCCTGTTCAATGAGGCCAAGACGCGCGGCCTGGCTCTGGGCTTGCCGGTGACGATGCTGATCGACGGCGAGGGCTGCCTGATCGCGCATATGAACGGTCCGGCGGAATGGTCGAGCCCCGACGCCAAGCGGCTGGTGGAAGCCGCACTCGGACCGTGATCCTGGTCGGACCGTAATCCTTGAGAGGAAATACGGTTTTGCTTCGCCGCATGGCCCGGCAATAGGAGTCAAATTTAGCCGGTTAACCACGAGGGGGCTTTCCGCCGCTTTTCCTTGCCCTAGCTTTCTAGGCCGCCGGTATGACGCTTCATGCCGGCGCGACCGCCGAGGGGGAGGAGAGACTGGCTGTCCACAGGGCCGCAAAAGCCACAACAGAACTGTCACATACCTTCTCTAAGAGAGCGGGCAAGGACTTGCGCAAAACCTTGTCAAATTGCCACTCAAGAGGGAAAAATCATGATCATCGTAAAGCGGGGCCTCACTGCCCTTGCCGCCGGCGCGCTCAGCACCGCGCTCGCGGTTCCTGCCTTGGCAGAGCCGGTTAAGTTCGATTTCTGGTTCGGCCTTTCGGGCGATCTCGCCCGCGTCGTCGACACGCTGTGCAAGAACTTCAACGCCTCGCAGACCGACTATGAAGTGGTCTGCACCAGCCAGGGCAATTACGACGCGACGTTGCAGAACACCATCGCCGCCTTCCGCGCCGGCAAGCAGCCCACCGTCGTCCAGGTCTACGATGTCGGCACCGCCACCATGATGCTGTCGGGCGCCTACAAGCCCGCCGACAAGCTGATGGAGGAGAACGGCTACAAGATCGACTACAGCGACTATTTCCCCGGCATTGCCCGCTACTACGCGACCTCGAAGGGCGAGATGCTGTCCTTCCCGTTCAACTCGTCGACGGCGCTGATGTACTGGAACAAGGACGCCTTCGCCAAGATCGGCAAGACCGAGGCGCCGAAGACCTGGGAAGATGTCGGCGCCGACCTCAAGGCGCTGAAGGACGCCGGCTATGATTGCCCGATGGCGATCAACATCTCCGGCAACGAAAGCTGGCAGCTGATGGAGCAGTTCTCGGCCATCCACAACCAGCCGATCGCCACCAAGAACAACGGCTATGACGGCCTCGATGCCCGCCTGGAAATGAACAAGACCAAGTTCGTGCAGTACGTCACCGACTTGAAGAAGTGGTATGACGGCGGCCTGATCAAGATCAAGTCGAAGGACCTCGGCCAGGACATGGTGCAGGCTTTCGCCACCGGCACATGCCAGGTCATCATGACTTCTGTCGGCGACCACGGCACGGTCGGCAAGACCCAGAAGGAAGGCATGCATTGGGATGTCGCCGAGCTGCCGGTCTATGCCGGCACCGAGCGCAAGAACTCGCTGGTCGGCGGCGCCTCGCTGTGGGTGCTGTCCGGCAAGTCGGACGCCGAATACAAGGGCGCTGCCGCCTTCCTCAACTTCATCCACGATCCCAAGACCGCTTTGTTCTGGTCGACCAACACCGGCTACATTCCGGTGACGAAGTCGGGCTTCGAATACATGAAGTCGAGCGGCTTCTACGACAAGGCGCCCTACAAGGGCCGTGAAGTGGCGATCGAAAGCCTGACCGCCTCGGAGCCGACCGAAATCACCCGCGGCATTCGCCTCGGCAACTTCACCCAGATCCGCGCCGAGTTCGGTACGCAGATGCAGGCGATCTTCGCCAACAAGGTCAGCGTGCAGGACGGCGTCGATGCCCTGGTCAAGAACGGCAACGCCATCCTCGACCGCTTCCAGCAGACCTACCCCAACAAGACGCTGCCCTGAGCAGTAGACATCGAGGCCGCCCGCCGATTTTCTTCTCAGCATGATCCCTCCCGAAAACCGGGTTGCGACTTTTCGAGATCATGCTTCAATCGGCGGGCGGCCGTTTCTTATCAGGGCTAGCCGTTCGACGGCTCCGGCGGATCGATGGAAAAACGCGTCACTTTCGGCAAATGGACGATCGGCATCCTGTTCGCGGTGCCGCAGCTCATCCTGATCTTCACCTTCTTCTACTGGCCGGCCGGACAGGCGGTCTATTGGTCGCTGACGCTGCAGCAGCCTTGGGGTGGCGGCAATATCTGGGTCGGCCTCGACAATTTCCGCTCGATCCTCGCCAACGCCGACTACTGGAACTCGATCACCGCCAGCCTCGTCTTTGCCGGCGTCAGCACCGGGCTTGCCATGGTCATCGCGCTGGTGCTCGCCACCTTGACCGATCGCCAGCTTGCCGGCTCACGCCTCTACCGCGTCGTGCTGATCTGGCCGTACGGCATCGCGGCGCCGGCGCTGGCGATGGCGTTCCGCTTCATCCTGGCGCCGGAAGCCGGCTTCATGGCCGCCGTCAACAAGTTCTGGCCCGGCTTCTGGGATCCCGGCCTCAACGGCGCCGACGCCATGGCCTCCGTCATCATCGCCTTCTCGTGGAAATATGTCGGCTATAATTTCATCTTCTTCCTCGCCGCACTGCAGGCGATCCCGCGCTCGCTGATCGAAGCGGCGGCCATGGACGGCTCCGGGGTCGTGCGGCGTTTCCGGGATATCCAGTTCCCGCTGATCACGCCGACGATCTTCTTTCTGCTGGTCATCAACATCACCGAGAGCTTCCAGGATTCCTTCGGCATCGTCGACATCATGACCGCCGGCGGCCCGGCCAACGCGACCAATCTGATGGTCTACAAGATCTATTCCGACGGCTTCAAAGGCCTCGATTATTCGGGTGCCGCCGCGCAGAGCATCATCCTGATGCTGCTCATCATCGCTCTCACCATCGTCCAGTTCCGCTTCATCGAGCGGCGCGTGCATTACCGGTGAGGCGGCCATGGTCGAACGCACCCCGATCCTCAACTTCTTCACGCATCTCATCTTGTTCGCCGGCTTCGTATTCTGCGTGGCGCCGTTCGTCATCGTGGCGATCGCCGCCTCGCACAATCTGAAGGACGTCAACGATGTGCCGATGTCGCTGCTGCCGGGCAGCGATTTTTTCGTCAACATCAAGACGGCCTGGACGACGGCCGATCTCGGTCCGAAGCTCTTCAACAGCTTCGTCATGGCGGCGGGCGTCGCTGCCGGCAAAGTCTTCATTTCGGCGCTCACCGCCTTCTCGATCGTCTATTTCCGCTATCCCGGGCGGATGCTGATCTTCTGGCTGATCTTCGTCACCCTGATGCTGCCGCTCGAAGTCCGCATCGTGCCGACCTACGCGGTCGTCGCCAACGTGCTTTCGCCCTATCAGGCGATAATGGACGTAACCGGGATCAGCTGGCTGATCGAGAAGGTGTCGGGCGTGCAGGTCTCGCTCAGCCTGGGGCTGCTCAATTCCTATACCGGCCTGATCATGCCGCTGATCGCCACCGCCACCGGCACCTTCCTCTACCGCCAGTTCTTCCTCACGGTGCCGGACGAGCTGACGGAGGCCGCGCGCATGGACGGCGCTGGCGCGCTGCGCTTCTTCATCGACATCCTTCTGCCGCTGTCGCGCAACAACATGGCGGCGCTCGGCACCATCATGTTCCTGTGGGCCTGGAACCAGTATCTTTGGCCGCTGCTCATCACCACGGATCAGTCGCATGCGACGGCGGTGACCGAGCTAAAGCAACTCATCCCCAATGTCGGCGGCGCTCCGGAATGGCATATCGCCATGGCCGGTACGCTGATCGTCATGCTGCCGCCGCTGGTTGTCGTGGTGCTGATGCAGCGCTGGTTCGTGCGCGGCCTGATCGCCACCGAAAAATAAGGAGACGCAAAATGGCCTCCATCACCATCCGCGACGTCAGGAAGAGCTACGCCAAGATGCAGGTCGTGCATGGCGTCAACCTCGACATCGCATCGGGCGAGTTCGTCGTCATCCTCGGGCCGTCGGGCTGCGGCAAATCCACGTTGCTCCGCATGATCGCGGGGCTCGAGGAGATCTCCGACGGTACGATCGCCATCGACGGCACGGTGGTCAACAAGCTCGAGCCGCGCGAGCGCGGCTGCGCCATGGTGTTCCAGAACTATGCGCTCTATCCGCATATGAGCGTCGCCCAGAATATCGGCTATTCGCTGAAGGTGGCCGGCGTTCCCGCCGCCGAACGCACGCAGCGCATCCAGGCCGTCGCGCGCATCCTGGAGCTGGAGCATCTGCTCGACCGCAAGCCGATGGCGCTCTCCGGCGGCCAACGGCAGCGCGTCGCCATGGGTCGCGCCATGATCCGCGAGCCGAAGGTGTTCCTCTTCGACGAGCCGCTCTCCAATCTCGACGCCAAGCTGCGCGTGCAGATGCGGTCGGAAATCCGCAAGCTGCACCGGCGGCTCAACGCCACCTCCGTCTTCGTCACCCACGACCAGGTGGAGGCGATGACGCTGGCCGACAGGCTGGTGGTGATGAATGGCGGCCGCGTCGAGCAGGTCGGCACGCCGGCGCAAGTCTACGGCCGGCCGGCAAGCCGCTTCGTGGCGACCTTCGTCGGCGCGCCGGCGATGAACATGCTCGAAGCCACGGTCACGCTCGACGGTGTGTCGCTGCTCGGCGACAGCCGCAAGCTCAACGTGTCACGCGCGGGGCTCCCCGTCGGCTCGAAGGTTGCGGTCGGCATCCGGCCGGAGGCCGTGCGCATGGTGGCGCCGGGAACGCCCGGCGCGCTCGACGCAACGGTCGACCTCGTCGAGGAACTGGGCGCCGGCCGTGTCGTCTATGTCGATCTCGACGGCGCGCCGTTCTCGGTGGTGACCTCCGAGACCGTCCACCCCGAGCCGGGCAGCGCCGTCGGCCTGCAGTTCGCCGAGAGCGACCTGCATTTCTTCTCGTCGGAGACCGGAGGCCGGCTCGACGTGTTCAAGGCTTCGGTGCCGGAACCGGCCCTCTAAGCACCCGGCTGACCGACTTTTGCAAGATTGATTGTGGGTTCATGGAATGAAGATCATCCAGGTTACCGACGTCCATCTCGGCCGTCGGGGCGAAATCCGATTCGGCGCGAACCTCAATGAGCGGCTCGATCGCTGCATCGACCATATCAATGCCCGCCATGGCGATGCGGCGCTCTGCGTCTTCACCGGCGACCTGACCGAGTCGGGCGAGACCGAGAGCTATGCCGATCTGAAAACGGCGCTCGGCCGGCTCTCCGTGCCCTACCGGCTGCTGCCCGGCAACCACGACCGCCGCGCCAACCTGATCGCCGCCTTTCCGGAAAACGGAAGCGACGGCAACGGCTTCGTGCAATCGGTCTTCGACACGCCTCAGGGCCGGCTGGTCTTCCTCGACAGCCTGGCCGAAGGCCGGGTCACCGGAGAACTGTGCGACAATCGTCTCGCTTGGCTGGGCGCCCGGCTCGCCGAGGCCGAGGGCAGGTCAGTCTATCTCTTCCTGCATCATCCGCCGGTCGAGCTCGGCCTTGCCATTCTCGATCCGCTCGGCCTCGAACAGCCGCAGAAGCTGCTCGATGTTCTGAAGCGCCACGGCAATGTCCGCTACATCTTCTTCGGCCATGTGCATCGCGACATCGCCGGGACAGTCGCCGGCATTCCGTTTTCGGCGCAGCGCGGCCTGCATGCCCGCTTCATGCTCCATCTGACCGGCGACGAAGTGGTCGAGCAGGCGCCGCCAGCCTATTCGATCATCCTGATCGACGGCGCTCGCGTGGTCATCCACAGCCATGATTTTCTGGAGAACTGGCCCCTGTGGTCGCCGGCGACAGGCGAGCGGGTGCGGTAGAGCACCGCAGCCAGCCCGCGCTTCAGGCAAACACATGCGCCTTGCCGGAGACGGTGAGGCGCACGATCTCGCCGACCGCCGGCGCGTCCACGCCCGTCTTGCGCAGGATGAGCGGCGTGTTGCCGATCGCGGCCGCATCGGGCGGGTCGGGGCTGTTGAGCAGCCGCACCGCGATGGTGCAAACCGAGCCGGCGAATTCTGAGTCCGTCACTTCGCCGAACAGCATGTCCGGCGTTCCCGACATGCCCTCGCGCGAGGTCCGCTTGAGCAGCACCTGCTCGGGCCTGAGCATGATGCGGGCAACGTCGCGCCGTTCGGCAGTGTCGACGGCGATGCGGCCGAGCGGCGAGATGGCAAAGCCGTCGGCGATCCTGGCCGGCACGATGATGGCGTCGCCGAGAAACTCGGCGACCATCCTGTCCCTTGGCTGGAAATAGAGCTCGCGCGGCGTGCCGACCTGCGAGAACAGGCCGTCGCGCATCACCGCCACCTGGCTGGCGAAGGACAGCGCCTCGGCCTGATCGTGGGTGACCAGGATGGTGGTGATGCCCGCATCTTCCAGAAGCTCGGCCACCGCCTTGCGCATCGAGGCGCGCAGCCCGGTATCCAGCGCCGAGAACGGCTCGTCGAGCAACATCAGCCGCGGCTTCATGGCCATGGCGCGTGCGAGCGCGACGCGCTGCTGCTGGCCGCCGGAGAGCTCGTGCGGCCGGCGCTTGAGGACAGCCTTGTCCAGTCCGACGATATAGGCGAGCTCGACGATGCGTTCCGTGCGCTTGTCCTCGCCGCGCGCCATGCCGAAACCGATATTGTCGGCGATGGTGAGATGCGGGAAGAGGGCGCCGTCCTGCGCCACCACGCCAATGCCGCGGCGATGCGCCGGCACCGCGGTGTGGCCATTGGCCAGCACCTTGCCGTCGAGCGCGATGCGGCCGCTGTCTGGTGTCTCGAAGCCGGCGATCAGCCTGAGCAAGGTGGTCTTGCCGCAGCCGGAAGGCCCGACGATCGCGG
Source organism: Mesorhizobium sp. ORS 3324 (assembly GCA_000824825.2). GTDB lineage: Bacteria > Pseudomonadota > Alphaproteobacteria > Rhizobiales > Rhizobiaceae > Mesorhizobium. The sequence goes on along the minus strand of LM655175.1, from coordinate 14,989 downwards.
TGCGGCTGCCGCTCTCGACCTGCAGGTCGACGCCGGCGAGCGCTGTCACCTTGCCATAGTATTTCGCCACGCCACTGAGTTCGAGAAAGCTCATCGTCCTGCCATCCGTTTCGACTGGACATAGAGCATCAAGGTCATCGGCAGCGACATGGCGACCATGATCAAGGCATAGGGTGCTGCGGAGGCGTAGTCGATCTCGCCGCTGTAGGACCAGAAGGCCATCGCCAGCGTGCGGGTGCCGTTCGGCGCCAGCATCTGGGTTGCGGTCAGCTCGTTGGTGATGCCGAGCGCCACCATCGCTATGCCGGCCGCCGCACCCGGCGCCGACAGCCGGATCGTCGTCGCCCACAGCGCCTTGAGCGGCGGGCGGCCGAGGCTGGAGGCGGCGCGCTCGAGCTCCACCGGCGCCTGCGCGATCGAGGCGCGCAGGCTGACCAGCGCGCGCGGCAGGAACATCAGCGCATAGCCGAAGAGGATGGTGAAGAGCGTCTGGTAGAGCGGCAAGGCGATGCGCACGGTAATGGTCACCAGCGCCAGGGCGATGACCACCCCCGGCAGCGATCCGACGATGTAGTTGCAGCTTTCGAGCAGCCGCTGCAGGCGGCCCGGCGCGCGGATCGAGATCCAGGCCATCGGCATGGCGGCGATCGTGGCAAGCAGCGCGCCGGCGATGGCGAGGAACAGCGTCTGGCCGAGCGCCAGGCCGATCTCGTCCCAGCGCCAGACGTCGGCGCCGCCGGCGAGCAGCCAGCGGCCGACGGTAACGAAGGGCACGCCGAGCGTCAGCAGCGCCGTGCCGGCGGGCAGCAGCAGGCAAGGCAGTGTGGCGCGGCCGAGCCGGACGCGCTGCTGCTGGCGCGCCGCGCCGGAACCGACGCGCGCATAGCGCTCCTCGCCGCGCACGATCACCTCCACGCCCAGCAGCACGAAACAGCACGCGACCAGAACGGCGGCCAGCATATTGGCCGCCGGGCCGTTGAAGGTCGACTGGAACTGGTCGACGATGGCGGTGGTGAAGGTGTCGAAGCGGATGAAGACATAGAGGCCGTATTCGGCAAGCAGGTGCAGGGCGACCAGCAGCGAGCCGCCGCAGATGGCGAGCCTCAACTGCGGCAGCACGACACGCGCGAAGACGCGCCACGGGCCGAGGCCGAGCGCGGCCGCCGCGTCTTCCAGCGCCGGGTCGAGACGGCGCAGCGCCGCAGCGATCGGCAGATAAAGGAACGGGAAATAGGCGATGACGGAGATCAGCACGCCGGCCCCGAGCCCATGCAGGCCAGGCTCAAGGCTGATCCAGGCATAGCTGTGGACGAAAGCAGGGATGGCGAGCGGCGCGACCGACAGCCACGACCACAGCCGGTTGCCGGGCAGGTCGCTGCGTTCGGTCAGCCAGGCGAGCGCCACAGACAGCACTATCGCGACCGGAACCGAAACGACGACGAGCAGGATGGTGTTGACCAGCAGCTCGCCGACGCGCGGACGGAAGATCAGCGCCAGCACGGTTTCCCAGCCGGACTGGATCGCCACCCCGACGATGAAGGCAAGCGGCAGCAACGCCACCAGCGAGACCAGGACAGCGGCAAGCGTGATCCACGACATGGGACGTCGGTTCTGCCCGGCGGCAGCCGGCAGCCCTGAACGCGTGAGGTCGACCGCCGACGCCATCAGCCCGAATGTGCCGCCCGGAAGCGAGCCGAGAAACCGCGGATGCGGTCGTAAACCAAGATGATCGTCATCGACGAGGCCATCTCCAAAACAAAAGCGCTCCCGCGGAAAGCGAATTCCCGCAGGAGCACGGTCGGTGTCCTTTTAGGACGAACGCGAACTAAAGCAAGCCGGCTTGCGTCATCAGGTCGATGACCTTCTTGGAGTTCAGCGTCGCCGGATCGACTTTCGGCGCCTGCAGGTCGGTGAGCGGCACCAGCTTCGGGTTGGACTGCGCCCCCTTGCCGACCGCGTATTCGTAGGACGTGCCGGTCTTCAAGACCTCCTGGCCACCCTTGCCGGTGACCCACTTCAGGAAGGCCTGCGCTTCCTTCGGATGCTTGCTCGAAGCCAGCACGCCGCCGCCGGAGATCGAAACGAAGGCGCCCGGATCCTGGTTCTTGAAATAGTGCTGCCCGATGTTCTTGCTGTTCTCGCCGGTCTTGGCCTGATCGCCGAAATAGTAATAGTGGTAGATCACGCCGCCATCGACCTCACCGGCATTGACCGCCTTCATCACAGTGCTGTTGCCCTTGTAGGCGGTGGAGTTCGCCTTCATCGCCTTCAGCCAAGCGGCCGTCGCGTCCTCGCCCTTCAGCTGAAGCATCGCGCTCACGATGGCCTGAAAATCGGCGCCCGACGGCGAGGCGCCCCAACGACCCTTCCAGCTTGGATCGGCGAGGTCGAGCAGCGATTTGGGCAACCGATCTTCCTTCAGCTTGTCCTTGTTGTAGACAAAGACGGTGCTGCGCGCTGCAACGCCCACCCATTTGCCGGTCGAGGGCTGGTATTCCTTCGGCACCTGCGCCAGCGTGTCCGCATCGACCGGCGCGAACAGGCCGGCCGCCTCGACCAGCGCCATTGCGGGCGAGTTCTCGGTCAGGAACACGTCGGCCGGCGAAGCGGTCCCTTCGGCGACGATCTGGTTGGAAAAGTCGCTGTCGCCGCCGTTGCGCAGCGTGACCTTGATGCCGGTTTCCTTCGTGAAGCCCTTCGCCCATTCCTTGGCGAGGCTCTCATGCTGGGCATTGTAGACAATGATGCCTTTATCCTCCGCGTTTGCCGGGCCGGCGATCAGGCCGAGCGCCAGCGCGGCGGCGCCGGCGAGAGTGGAAAGCGCAAGTTTCATGGGGCATCGTCCTCAAATCTGGAGACAGGGTTCAAGCACGGCTGCACTACCAATACCTGATAGTGATAGTCAACATTGCGAAGGTGGCTCATTCCGTCGCGGAGGCGTGAAAGCCGGCGCCATGCGGACAATACCATGTGAATTGGTGTGCCGTGGGATATCGCGGAGCGCCTGGCGATGCCCGATGGCCGTCTGTTGTTTAAAGTCGAGCAATGTCCGGTCGCACGGGCCGGCAATGCCGGGTCCCGTGCGACAAGCTGCCGTGCCCGATTGCGGTCAGAGCCGCTCGGCTCGTACCTTCAGGATATGCACAGCAGCCCTCGAATGCGCAGCCCGATCGTCAATGGGCCGGGCATGGCTCGGGCCCTGTTCGCGCGGTCCTTGAAGCGCCGGTTCAGAGAAGTTGCGCGGCCAGCGCGACTCCGACCAGCGAGGTGCCGACCCCAGCCGCGCGGACGGCGGCCGGCCGGCTTCGCAACGTCAGGGCCGCGAGCGCTCCGGTCGCGTGCAAAGCCGAGGTGCTGGTCAGGAAGCCGATCGCATAGGCGATGCCGCCGGCCGTCTGCGGAATCTCAAGACCATGGGCGTTGCCGTGAAAGAGGCCGAAGAGCGTCGTCAGCGATGCGGCGAAGGCAAGCGGAAACGGTCTGGCGAGCGCGACCATGGCGCCGAAAACAACCAGTGACAGCGCTATCCCGGACTCCAGCGAGGGCAGGCCGATGCCGGCGATACCGAGCATGGCGCCCGTGACCATCGCCGCAACGAAACACGCCGGCACCAGGATGAAGGCCCTGCCGCCGGTTCGCGCCGCAATGATCCCGACGGACAGCATAGCAAGCAGATGGTCGATGCCGGCCAGCGGGTGTTGAAGACCGCTCTGAAGGCCGTGGATATGAAAGCCGCCGCTATGGGCAAAGGCCAGCGACGGCATGAGAACCGACGTGGCCGCAGGAGCAAGCCTCGCGAAGACAGCCGGGGCAAGCTTGGTGAGGATCGAAAGCATTCTGTTCATTGGTCTGAACCTGTCTGAGAGGGGAGGATCCAGTCAAAGCCGGCGTTCACTGTGCGGGCATCGCGATTTCGGCCGCCGCTGACCTGTCGATCAGAAGCCGCGCCTCGCTGAAATCGAGAGGCCGCTGGCCATTGCCGTCATGGTAGACGAATGCCAGGCGCCGCCGGTGTGACGTGAGCTTCGCGGGCAGCGGGTTGTAGGTCACGCCGGCGCCACCGATCAGCGGCATCACGGCGCCGACATCGACGAGATCCTGTGTCTCGACTCGCAGCAGGTGCAGTCGCGTGCCGTCGGCGGTTTCGCCGAGGAACGGGATGCCTGCGAGCCGCAGGAAACTGGACGGATCGGGTGCCCGTGCGAACCCGTCGAGAAAGGCCGTTTCGACCAGATCGAGATCGGTTGTGCGCGGGTCGGGCGGCTCGGGCGCATGCTCGCGCGGCAAATGCGGCGTCTGCCACTGCAACGGTTTGCCGGCCGGCCCGTTGTGGCCGACGGCGTGCGGATGGTGATGGCGGCCAATCGAGCCGTGATGGTGGTGGCCGTCGCTATGGTCGTGGCTGTGGTGATGATGATCATCGTGCATGGTCAAAAGCTCGTCGGCTTGTCGATGATGGATTTGTGCTTGCCCAGCGTGCCATGGGCGACCATCGAGCCGAGCGCCTCGACGACAACCCGCACGCCGAACAGCGCGGTGATGTCCGAGGTGTCGTAGGGCGGCGACACCTCGACCACCTCCAGTCCGCAAATGCCGGGCGCCGAGACCAGCCCGAGCAGCTTCAGCGCCTCGCGCGGCAGGAAGCCGCCGGGCTCGGGCCAACCCGTACCTGGCACGAAACCACAGTCGACACTGTCGACGTCGAAGGAAATGTAGACGGCGTCGGCGTCCTTCCACGCCAGTTCGAGCGCGATCTCCGCCGTCTTTTCCAACCCCATCTGTTCGATGTCCGAAATCGTCAGCACGTTGGTACCGCGCTTCCTGGCCTCGGCCACGCCATAGCGGGGCACCTGCCAGCCGCCGATGCCAAGCTGCACGAGATTGGTGGCCGAGACGTTCGGCAGGTTGGTCGCCCAATACCAGGGCGTGGTGTGCATGCGCTCGTCGAGATCCTTTTCCTGGATATCGATGTGGCGGTCGAAATGGATGATGCCGATCCGCTTCGAGGTGACGTCGGCGATGCCGCGTACGCAAGGGAACCCGATCGAATGATCGCCGCCCAGCATGATCGGCAGCGCGCCCGAGGAGGCGACGTGGCTGACGCCCTTGGTGATCTGGTCAAAGCTCTTCTCGAGATTGGCCGGAATGGTGAAGACATCGCCGGCGTCGCACAGCGTCATCTGCTCGCGCAGGTCGACGCCCAACTCGTAGTTGTAAGGCGTGTAAAGCGCCGAGATGCGACGAATGCCTTGCGGCCCGAAACGGGTTCCCGGACGGTAGGTTGTGCCGCTGTCGAAGGGAATGCCCATGACGGCTGCATCATATCGGCCGACATCGCGGACATTCTCGACATACGGCGCCTTGAGGAAGGTGTTGATGCCGGCAAAATGCGGCAGCTCGCCGCGCGCGAAGGTCGGGATGGACTTGTCGGTGATCGATTCCGATCCCGGCAGACCCATGTCCAGCGCCCATTTCTGTTCCTTGCGCCAGCCGTCCTCGGGCAGCTTTCCCTCCGCCTCGATCGACTTCCAGCCCTGCATGTCGCGGATCTCGAAGTTGGGATGATGGAGGTGCTGGCGCGGCTGGCGATCAAATAGTCCGGCTCGGCGGTGCCGGCGCTCTGGAATGTCTCTGTGCATGGAAAACCTCCGTTACGACGCCGTCGTCGCGATTGCGCTGTCCAGTCGGGTCGTCCCGACCATCGCGGCCACTTCGGCCACGTCTCGTGCGGAAGCCCGGCTCTTGCGGTCGAGCTTCAGATCGTAGGTGATCGTCGCGCCGTAGGCGGACGGAAACTGGGGGTCGTGGCGCACCTTGTCGAAGACAAGCACGCGGGTGCCGAGCTTGAAGGCCTCGCCGATGTCGTGGGTGACCATGACCACCGTCATGCCGTGCTCGATCCACAGCTCGGTGAGCAATTCGTGCATCTCGACGCGAATGCCCGGATCGAGCGCCCCGAACGGCTCGTCGAGAAGCAGGACCTGCGGCCGGCCAAGCAAGGTCTGGGCGATCGCCAGCCGCTGCTGCATGCCGCCCGAAAGCGATGCCGGATAAAGGTCGCGCGCATGGGCGAGGCCGACGCGTTCCAGCATGGTTTCGGCCTCCTGCCGCGCGGTTCTGCGCCTTGCGCCGAAGACGCGGCCGAACGGTCCGCCGGAGCGGAAGTCCTCGACCAGCAGCAGGTTCTGCAGCGCGGTCAGATGCGGAAACACCGAGTAGCGCTGGAAGACGATGCCGCGCTGCGGCGTCGGCTCGGGCACGATCGGGCGGTCTCCGATGATGACCACGCCGCCGCTCTGTTGCTCCTGGCCAAGCAGGATGCGCAGGAAAGTCGATTTGCCGCATCCGCTGGCGCCGACCAGCGACAGGAATTCGCCAGGCTCGGCGGTGACGTTCACACGTTCCAGCACGCGGGCGTCGCCATAGCTTTTTTCCAGTGCGTGGACGACGATGCGGCTCATTTGCCCGACCCCGGATGAGCCCAGGGGGAAACCAGGCGCGAGAGCCGCGCCAGCAGCCAGTCGGTGGCGACGGCAAGCAGCGTGATCCAGACGACGTAGGGCAGGATGACGTCCATCGACAGGTAGCGCCGGACGAGGAATATGCGGTAGCCCAGCCCCTCGGTCGAGGCGATGGCCTCCGCCGCGATCAGAAACAGCCAGGCCGGTCCCAGCGCCAGCCGCACGCAGGTGATGAGGCGCGGCATGGTTTGCGGCAGGACCAGCCTTAGAACCATTGTCCAGCTGTTGCCGCCGAACGTCTGCGCCTTGGCGACGAGCTCGGGCGGCAGTTCCATGACCCGGTTGGCGATGTCGCGCACCATGACCGGCGCCACGCCAATGGCGATCAAGGTGATCTTGGCCGTTTCGCCGAGCCCGAGCGCGATGAACAGGATCGGCAGCAGCGCCAGGGGCGGGATAACGCAGACAACGGTGACGAAGGGCAGCAAGAACGCCCTGACGCGCGGGATGAAGCCGATGGCGATGCCCAGCAAGAGCGCCACCAGCGTCGCCAGGCCGACGCCCGCGAACAGCCTGACCAGGCTGGCATAGGTGTCGGCCCACAGGATCAGGTCACCGGAGCGCTTGTCAGGCACGGTCGCCAGGTCGAGGAACGCGGCCCACATCTGCGCCGGGGAAGGCAACAGCTTGTCGTTGGCGTTGACGGCCAACCGTTGCGCCGAAGAGGCCAGATAGACCGCGGCAACGGCCGCGAACGGCAGCGCGCCAAGCAACACCGCTCCGCCGCGCGAGACCGTGGCGTTGATCAGGCGAAGCCGTGTCTTCGGCACGCTGGCGAGCTGGCTGGCCAAGTTCGCGCCTGTCCCGGTTTGTGCAGCACCGGTTCCTCTGGCTAGCATGACGATCGGTCCTAGAGCGTTCCGGCCGCCGCCTCCGCCATGAAGGCCGGATCGAACCGCAGCTTGACGTTGCCGGCGTCGCCTAATGTCGAGCCGTCGGGAAAGCTCATGCCGATCACATCGACATTGGGCGCATTGGTGCCGAGAATGCCGTGGCTGAACAGGAAGTTGCGGACGAGATCCATCGTCTTGGGCAGTTCGGCACCCTTGGTGAACTCGACCGCCTTGGCCGGCTCGAAGAACATCGCCGTCGATGCGAGCTGGGCGTCGAAGCCGGCAAGATCGGTGCCCGACGCCTTGGCCATCTCTTCCTTGGCCGCTTTGCCTTGGGGTGTGCCGGAGGTCATCAGCGCCATCGCTTCGTACCACGCGCCCACGAGCGCCTTGCCGAGCGCCGGATTGTCCTTCAGCGTAGCGGTGTTGACGACCATCAGGTCGATGATCTCGCCGGGAATCTGCGTCGAATCGAACACCTTGTGGGCGCCCGGCATGGCGACGATTTCCGAAACCAGCGGATTCCAGGTGACGACGGAGGTGACCTCGCTGGTGCCATAGGCGGCGACCATGTCGGCATCGGAGGTGTTGACCACCGTGATGTCCTTCTCGGCGAGCCCGATCGTATCCAGCGCGCGCGCCAGCAAGTAGTGCGAGACCGAGAGCTCGACGAGGTTGACCTTCTGGCCGGCAATGTCCTTGAGCGCGGTCTTGTCCTTGAGGATGACGGCATCGTTGCCGTTGGAGAAGTCGCCGACGATCAGCGCGGTTGTGTCGACGCCGCCTCCGGCCGGGATCGACAGCGCGTCCATATTGGTCATCGAGCAGCCGTCAAAGCCGCCGGCGGTGTACTGGTTGATGCTCTCGACATAGTCGTTGATGCGGGTGATCTCGACATTGATGCCGTATTTGTCGGCCCATCGCTTCATGATGCCGCTGTCGGCGAGATAGCCCCACGGCATCCAGCCGACATAGATCGACCAACAGATCTTGAAGTCTTTCTTGGGCGCCGCTTGCGCGGCCGGGACGAAGGGAAGGCTGAGTGACGCGGCCAGGATGATTGCAGCCAGCTTGCGAAGCATTGCGTACCCCTGTTTACGGTCCGGATTGCGTCCGGACTTTTGTTGGGGGTTCACGAAGCGCGCATCCGGGGAGAGGGTCGCGCCAGCAAACCCGTGCAGGGTTCTCCCGGGATTTTGGCCCGCCGTGTTCCGCCGGATGCCTCAATGCATCCCTGGCGGTTGCGTCTCTCGGACCAGCACCGTGATCGACACGGCCGGAACCCTAGACGCTCTGCACGCCGGTTACAAAGCAAGGGCCATGCCAATATGAAAAGCGGCGGCCTGAGGCTGTTTTCGCGGATTCTGAAGGCGACCGCGGCATGTCCATGGCGCAAAAATCATCGCTGCGCCGCCGAAATAAGCAGCATCGTGCCGTGCGATCGTCTCGGACGTTGCATGGGCCGCGCCTTCCCATAAAAAATTGGAGGGCGTGGCGGCACCCGCAAACTTTCGTGATTTCCCGGCACTTTGGCTTGGACATTATTTCGCCGGCCACGTAACAAACCAGGGCCGAGACGCGAACATCGGGGGTGAACTCTTGTGACCGGCAAGGATGAAGCCGAGCTCTCCCGGCTGCTCAGGGCCGCGATCGCGGGAGACGAAAAGGCTTATGCCGACTTTCTGCACCGGACAGCCGCACTCGTCCGCGGCTTCGTCCGGCGCAAGATCGTTCAGGGCGGGGTCGACCCCGAGGATGTCGTGCAAGAAACCTTGCTGGCCATTCACGTAAAACGGCATACATGGCGCGAGGACGCGCCCGTCTTGCCATGGGTCTACGCGATCGCCCGCTTCAAGCTCATCGATGCCTTCCGCAGGCGGGGACGGCGTATCGAGGTCGAGATCGACGAGATCGCCGAGACCTTCGCCGAGCCGGAAGCGGAGACGGTCAGCGAGCGCGACATCAACCGTGCCCTCGACGGCCTGCCGCCTTCGCAGCGCTCGGTGGTTTCGGCGATTACGGTCGACGGCCGCTCGATCGGCGAGACGGCGGTCAAGCTCGGCATCAGCGAGACGGCGGTGCGCGTGTCGCTGCATCGCGGGCTTGCCGCGATCGCCAAAAGGTTCGGACGACAATGACATGAGAACCGAGGACCTTATCAAGGCGCTTGACGCCGATGCCCGCAGCGAGGCGATGCCGCTTGGCAGGGCCTGGTGGCTGGCCGTCGGCGTGGCGGCGGTGGTCGCGGCAGCGGTCTTTTTCACGACCATCGGTCCACGTCCCGACATCATGCTCGCCATGCATACGATGCGCTTCCTTTCCAAATTCGTCTTCACCCTTGCGCTCGCCGCCAGCGCCTTCACCCTGATCGGGGCGCTGTCGAGGCCCGGCGCGGCGAGCAGGCGGGCGAAACTATGGATGGCCGCCGCACCCGTGCTCGTCGTGATCGCGGTGATGCTGGAGCTTTTCGTCGTGCCCGAGGCCGACTGGGGCAGGCGGCTTGTCGGCTCGAACTCGATCATCTGCATGACCTTCATTCCGCTGATCGGCATCGGTCCGCTGGCGATCTTCCTGAGTGTGCTGCGCTATGGCGCTCCGACCCGCCCGGTTCTGGCCGGTGCGGTTGCCGGCCTGCTCGCCGGCGGGTTGGCGGCGACCTTCTATGCCGCGCACTGCACCGACGATTCGCCGCTGTTCGTCGCCACCTGGTACACGATCGCCATCACCTTCCTCACCGCGCTTGGTGCGCTTGGCGGGCGGTTTTTCGTCCGCTGGTAGGATTTCACACCGATCCTTAATCATGCCGGCAATTGTTTGCCGGTTAGCTGAGCGGTCGCCGCCGCTCGCGCAACCATTCCTTAAAATCGATCCGACAGGGTAGTGCCAACGGGCAGTTGCGCATGGGGTGGGATCGCATTGTGGCGCGGTTGGGTTTGAGAGCTCCGCGGGCCGGCAAGCGCGCCGTGCCGGTCTTGATGACAGCCGGCATCGCTGCCGTGGCCGCATCGATTCTGACGCCGGGCTTTCAGCTCAGTGATGAGGCGCTCAGGGCCTGCCTGCAGCTATCGATTGCCGTGATCGGAGCGTCGCTTTTCCTTTTCGCATTGTTCATTCGCCGGATCGCGGACGACCATCGGCAAATCGCTGAAAGCGAGCAGCGCTTCCGCCGCGCGATGGAGGATTCGGCGATCGGCGTCGCCATCGTCGGTCTCGACGGCCGCATCGTGCAGACCAATCCGGCCTTCGCCGCCATGCTCGGCTACAGGCGCGCGGAAATCGAGGCGATGACCTTCTTCCAGATCACGCATCCGGATGATCTGCAGCTCGGGCGGGAGACCATGGTCGCGCTGAGGGAGGGGAAGATCGATTCCTTCCATTTCGAAAAGCGTTACCTCAAGAAGGACGGCACGCCGGTCTGGGCGCAACTCGCGGGCTCGGTCATCCGCGAGGAGGAGACCGGCAAGCCACTCTATCTCGTGTCGCAGATCGAGGACATCGACGCGCGCAAGCAGGCCGAAGCGCGCATCGCCGAAGCAGAGACGCGGTGGAACTTTGCGCTGACAAGCGCCGGACAAGGCGTCTGGAGCCTCGACATGCGCAAGGGCGGCACGACCTACTCCGAAACCTGGGTGAGAATGCTGGGCTACGATGATGGCGAGCTGGACGGCGATCCCGACCGCTGGCTGACTTTGATCCATCCGGACGACCTCAAGCATGTCGGCGAGGCGGAGCGGGCGCACCTTGCCGGAGAGACGCCTTTCTTCGAAGCCGAATTCCGGATGCGCCACAAGGACGGCCATTGGGTCTGGATCCTCGACCGCGGCAAGGCGATCGAGCGCGACGGCGAAGGCCGGCTGATCCGGGCCATCGGCAGCCTGACCGACATCACCCAGCGCAAGCAGGCCGAAGAGCGCCTCAAGGTCTCGGCAGCCATGCTGGCCGACGAGAAGGAGCGTCTGAGGGTAACACTGCAGTCGATCGGCGACGCCGTCATCTGCACCGATGCCGCCAACCGCATCACCTTCATGAACCCGGTTGCCGAAAAGCTGACCGGCGGTGCTGCCGCCGAGGCGCTGGGCAAGGCGCTCGGCCATGTATATTGGGCGGTCGACGAGGAAACCGGGCAGAGGATCGGCCTGACGCCGCCTTCCGCCAGCGACCGCCATTACAGCGACCAGAATACCCGCGCTGTTCTTGTCCGGCGCGACGACACGCGGTGCAGCATCCGCCAGGTGGTGTCGCCGATCATGAACGACCGCGATGAATTCTGCGGGCTGGTCATCGTCTTCCAGGATTTCACCGATGCGCGCGCCCTGCAGCGCCAGCTCGCCTACGCAGCCGCCCATGACGCGCTGACCGGGCTCGCCAATCGCTCGAGCTTCATCCGCACGATGGAGGAGCTGGTCGATCAGTGCCGTCTCGATGGCGGCGAGCACCAGTTCCTGTTCGTCGACCTCGATCATTTCAAGGCAGTCAACGACACTGGCGGCCACGCCGCGGGCGATGCGCTGTTGAAGCGCGTCGCCGATGCGATCCGCAACGTGCTTGCGCCTGAGGACATCGTCGCCCGCCTCGGCGGCGACGAGTTCGCCGTCATCCTGAAGTCTGGCGCATCGGCCAGGGGGCCGGTCGCGGCGCGTTCCGTCATCAGCGCCATCCGCAACCTGGACTTCAGCTGGGATGGCCGCCCGCATTCGATCGGCGCCAGCATCGGGCTCGCGCCGATCCGCGCCGGCTGCGGCGAAGCGGACGAGATTATCGCCCGCGCCGATGCCGCCTGCTATGCGGCCAAGGCGGCCGGACGCGGCTGCGTTTCGGCAGCGTCGGACGAGGACATGGGGGAAGACACGGTGACGCCGCTTGCCGCGGCGTCTTGAGCATAGCTGAGAAAGCTCAGCGCGTCGGCACCGGATGGTCGCCGCGATAGTCGTAGAAGCCGCGGCCGGTCTTGCGGCCGAGCCAGCCGGCCTCGACATATTTCACCAGCAGCGGGCAGGGGCGGTATTTCGAGTCCGAAAGCCCCTCATGCAGAACCTGCATGATCGACAGGCAGGTGTCGAGGCCGATGAAATCGGCAAGCTGCAGCGGTCCCATCGGATGATTGGCGCCGAGCCGCATGGCGGTGTCGATGGCATCGACCGTGCCGACGCCTTCATAGAGCGTGTAGATCGCCTCGTTGATCATCGGCAGCAGGATGCGGTTGACGATGAAGGCCGGGAAGTCCTCCGAGACGGTGATCGTCTTGTCGAGTTGATTGACGAAGGTCTTGGCCACCTCGAAGGTCTTGTCCTCGGTGGCGATGCCGCGCACCAGCTCGACCAGCTTCATCACCGGCACCGGGTTCATGAAATGTATGCCGATGAAGCGCTCGGGCCGGTCGGTTTGCGCGGCGAGCCGGGTGATCGAGATCGATGAGGTGTTGGTCGCCAGAATCGCTTCCGGATTGAGCTGCGGGCAGAGCTGGGCGTAGATCTTGCGCTTGACCGTCTCATCCTCGGTCGCCGCCTCGATCACGAGGTCGGCCGCGGCAAGATCGGCCATGGCAGATGCCGCGGAGATGCGCGCCATCGCTTCGTTGCGCGCCTTCTCCTCGAGCTTTCCAGAGCCGACCTGGCGGGCCATGTTGCCGCTGATGGTGGCGATGCCCTTCTCAATGCGGTCGGACGAGATGTCGTGGATCAGGACCTTGTATCCGGCCAGCGCCGAGACGTGGGCGATGCCGCCCCCCATTTGACCCGCGCCGACAATGCCGATCGTCTCGATCTTGCTCATTACCCCAATCCCGTCTGGAGCATTTCCGTTTCTTCGAAAAAGCGGAAATGCTCCCATTTCTTGTTTCGCGCAATTCCGAACGCAAAACCGCTGCACACTTTTGCTGGAACTGCTTCAAGCCTGCTTTTTGTGCAGCGCAAACTAAAAGGGTGGGGCGACTTCGTCTACCCCACCCTTCGGATTTTAATATGCCTAAGCAGAAGGCGTCAAAGCGCCTTTTGCAGCTCCGGCAGAATGACGAAGAGGTCGCCGACCAGGCCGTAGTCGGCGACCTGGAAGATCGGCGCTTCCTCGTCCTTGTTGATGGCGACGATAACCTTGGAGTCCTTCATGCCGGCGAGGTGCTGGATGGCACCGGAGATGCCGCAGGCGATGTAGAGATCCGGCGCAACCACCTTGCCGGTCTGGCCGACCTGCCAGTCGTTCGGAGCATAGCCGGCGTCGACCGCGGCGCGCGAGGCGCCGACAGCAGCACCCAGCTTGTCGGCGACCGGAAGGATGACTTCCTGGAACTTCTCCGCCGAGCCCAGCGCGCGGCCGCCCGAGATGATGATCTTGGCCGAAGTCAGCTCCGGACGGTCGGTCTCGGAAAGCTTGTTCTCGACAAAGGTGGAGAGGCCGGGATTGGCGGCAGCGCTGACCGTCTCGACCGAAGCCGAGCCGCCCTCGGGCGCCGCCTGGAAGGAGGCGGTGCGCACCGTGATCACCTTCTTGGCGTCGGTCGCCTGCACGGTCTGGATGGCGTTGCCGGCATAGATCGGCCGCTTGAAGGTATCGGGCGAGATCACCTCGATGATCTCGGAAACCTGCGCCACGTCGAGCAGGGCCGCCACACGCGGCGAGACGTTCTTGCCGACCGATGTGGCCGGCGCGACGATCGCGTCATAGGAGCCGGCGAGCGAGACCACGAGGGCTGCCAGAGGCTCGGCCAGGCGCTCGGCGAGCTCGTCGGCTTCGGCCAGCAGCACCTTGCGCACGCCCTTCAGCTTGGCGGCAGCGTCGGCGGCGGCCTTGGCGCCCTTGCCGGCAACAAGCACGTCGACGTCCGAGCCGATCTGGAGTGTCGCCGACAGCGCCTTGGCGGTCTGATCGGAAAGGGTTGCGTTGTCGTGTTCGGCGATGAGGAGAATTGCCATTTTCCTAATTCCTTTCCTGACCGCTTCAGAGCACGCCGGCTTCGTTCTTGAGCTTGTCGACCAGCTCGGCGACGCTTTTGACCTTGACGCCCGCCTTGCGGCCGCCCGGCTCCTCGGTCTTGAT
>LM655175.1:0-503 GCA_000824825.2 Mesorhizobium sp. ORS 3324 | reverse complement strand
GCGTAGCGCGGCTGGTTGAGGCGAAGGTCGGCGGTCACGATCGCCGGCATCTTCAGCTCCACGGTCTGCAGGCCGCCGTCGACCTCGCGGGTAACCCTGGCCTTGTCGCCTTCGAGCTCCACCTTGGAGGCGAAGGTCCCTTGAGCCCAGCCAAGAAGTGCGGCCAGCATCTGGCCGGTCTGGTTGCTATCGTCGTCGATCGCCTGCTTGCCGAGGATGACGAGGCCGGGCTTCTCGGCTTCCACCACGCCCTTCAGCACCTTGGCGACGCCGAGCGGCTCGGTCTGCTCGTCGGTCTTGACCAGGATGGCGCGGTCGGCGCCCATGGCGAGCGCTGTGCGCAGCGTCTCCTGCGACTGCTGCGGGCCGATCGACACGACGATGATCTCCTCGGCCTTGCCGGCTTCCTTGATGCGGATCGCTTCCTCGACCGCGATCTCGTCGAACGGGTTCATCGCCATCTTGACGTTGGCGAGCTCGACGCCCAGTCCGTCGGCCTTGAC
>LM655174.1:4419-118058 GCA_000824825.2 Mesorhizobium sp. ORS 3324 | reverse complement strand
GGGGAGATTGGCAGCTTCGGCCCTGCCGCAAATCCTGCATCGCTGATGGTTGGCGAAGCCGTCGCGACATCCCCCCTTGCGGGGGAGATGGCCGGCAGGCCAGAGGGGGGTGCTGTCCCGCCGACGTTGGCATTGATCCTATGCTACGAAGAAAGCTCGAATCTCTGCCCGCGAAAAAGCCCGAATCGCATGTCGGGTTAGGCGTGGGGCGGATACCGCACGGAGGGATACCATGCGCTGGAACATGGTGGTGTTGGCATCCTGCCTGATGACGGTCGGTTGCGTCGGCGGCACCTCGATGTCGGAACGGCAGGACGAGAATGTGCAGTCGTCGCTGCAATATGACGGCGTGCCCTGCGATCAGCTGCTCGCCAACCGCAACGCGCTGGCGCAGCAATACAATCTGCCGGTCACCGCCAAGCCTGCCTTCTCCAATCCGGCGATGGGCTTCGGCCCGTTCATGCCGGACATGCGCTCCAAGGCGCAGCGCGACGCCGACAAGGCGACCGGCGAGATCGACGCCATGAGCCGCTCGATCGAGCGGCGCGACTGCGGCAAGCCGAAGAAGAAATTGGAACTTCCCGGCTCTAAGCCTTCTTCTTCAACTCAATAACCCGCTCCGCGGTCGACCACATTTTCGAGCTTTTCGCCGCGCTCGAACGCATCCATCTGCCGCAGCATGATCGGCACCAGATGGGCTGGGTCCGAGGTCGCCGCCGCATGCGGCGTGATGAACACCTTCGGATGGCTCCACAGCGGGCTGGTCTTCGGCAGCGGCTCGACCTCAAACACATCGAGGCTCGCTTCCTTCAGCGTGCCGTCGTCGAGCGCACGCAGGATGTCGGCATCCTTCTGCAGCCGCCCGCGCCCGGCATTGATCAGCACCGCGCCGCCGAGGCCGTTGCGCCTGCGCAATTCCTTCAGCAGGCCGTAGTTGACGATGCCTTGTGTGCGCGGCGTGAGCGGCAACAGCACCACCAGGATGTCGGTGGCATTGAGGAAGGGGATCAGCCCCGCTTCTCCGGAATAGCTCGAGACGCCCTGCATCGGGTGCTCGGTGCGCGACCAGCCGTTGACGGCGAAGCCGAGCGCCAAGAGCACCGAGGCGGCCGCGCGACCGAGATGGCCGAGCCCCATGATGCCGACGGAGATGTCTCCGGCCGGCCGCTGCTGCGGCTCATGCCAGATCTTCTTCGGCTGCTGTGCCCGATAGAGCATGCCGTGCCGATGGTGATCGAGCACCCGCCAGGCGACATATTCGGTCATGTATTGCGTGAGATTGTCGGCGACGACCCTCACGATCGGCACGTCGGGCAGGCCGGGATCGGCGAAGATGTGGTCGACGCCGGCGCCGACCGAGAAGATGGCGCGAAGGTTGGGCAGCCCGGACAGCAGGTTCGGCTTGTGCTTCCACACCACTGCGTAGGCGATCGAGGGATCGCTGGCGCCGGCCGGCTCCAGCACCACCTCGCGCTCGGCCGCCAGCAGCTGGTGCCAGCGCTGCGGATGAAACGCCGTGACGGCAAGCAGGATTTTGCCTTTTTCCATTTTTCGGATTTCAGTCCCTGTTATTCAATCTGGAGCAATTCCAAGAAAAGTGTGTAGCGGTTTTCCGTTCGGAATTGCGTGAAACAAAATCAGCAATTCCAGGAAAAGTGTGTAGCGGTTTTCCGTTCGGACTTGCGTGAAACAAAATCAGCAACTTCAGGAAAAGTAGGCAGCGCGGTTTTCCGTCGGAAATTGCGTGAAAGCAACCGGCCTATTGGCTGACGACGCCGGCCGGCGCCGTCTCGATCCGGAACGCGGCCGAGATCAGCGCCCTTGTATAGTCGGTTTGCGGGTTGCTGAAAATCTGTTCGGATGGTCCGGCCTCGACGATCTGGCCATTGCGCATGACGACCACGTCATTGGCGAGGGCACGGATGACCTTCAGATCGTGGCTGATGAAGAGATAGGCGAGGTTGTGCCTGGCCTGCAGGTCGCGCAAAAGGTCGACCACCTGCGCCTGCACGCTCATGTCGAGCGCCGAGGTCGGCTCGTCGAGCATGACAAAACGCGGATTGAGCACCATGGCGCGCGCGATGGCGACGCGCTGGCGCTGGCCGCCTGAGAATTCATGCGGGTAGCGATGACGCGTCTCGGGATCGAGGCCGACTTCCTTCAGCACGTCGACGACCTTGTCGTCGCGCTGGTCGGGCGAGAGTTTCGGCTCGTGGATCTTGAGCCCCTCCTCGATGATCTCCGCGATCGACATGCGCGGGCTCAAGGAGCCGAACGGGTCCTGGAAGACGATCTGCAGCTCGCGTCGCAGCGGCCGCATGGCGCTGAAGGAAAGCTGGTTGATGTCCTGCCCGTTGAAGCTGATCGCGCCCGTCGACGAGATCATCCGGGCCAGCGCCAGGCCGAGCGTCGTCTTGCCGGAGCCGGATTCGCCGACGACGCCGAGCGTCTGGCCTTCGCGCACCGTGACGTCGATGCCGTCCACCGCCTTCACGTGGTCGACGGTGCGGCGGAAGAAGCCGCGCTTGATCGGAAACCAGACCTTGATCTCCTTGCCGGTCATCACCGCCTTGGCGGCGGCATTCGCCGCCGGCGGCTTGCCCTTGGGCTCGGCGGCGAGCAGGTGCTTGGTATAGGCATGCTGCGGGTTGGCGAAGATCTCCTTGGTCGGCCCGGTCTCGACAATTCTGCCCTTGGTCATCACGCAGACGCGGTCGGCGATCTTTCTCACGATGCCGAGGTCGTGGGTGATGAAGAGCATCGACATGCCCTTGCGGCTTTTGAGCTTGGCCAGCAGCTCGAGGATCTGCGCCTGAACGGTGACGTCCAGCGCCGTCGTCGGCTCGTCGGCGATCAACAGTTCCGGCTCGTTGGCCAAGGCCATGGCGATCATGACGCGCTGGCGCTGGCCGCCGGAGAGCTGGTGCGGATAGGCGTCGAGCCGCTTCTGCGGATCGCGGATGCCGACCTCGGTGAGCAGTTCCAGTACCCGCGCTCGCGCCTGCCGGTCGCCCAGCCCCTGGTGCAGCTTCAGCACCTCGACGATCTGCTGCTCGATGGTGTGCAGCGGATTGAGCGAGGTCATCGGCTCCTGGAAGATCATGGTGATCTTGTTGCCGCGCACGCCGCGCAAGGTCTTTTCGTTGGCGCCGAGCAGATCGGCGCCGTGGAACAGGATCTTGCCCGAAGGGTGGCTCGCCGCGGGGTAGGGCAGGAGCTTCAGCACCGACAGCGCCGAGACCGATTTGCCGGACCCGGATTCACCGACCAGCGCCAGCGTCTCGCCTTTGGCGATGTCGAAGGAGATGTGGTCGACGGCGCTCGACTGTGTGCCGCCCTGCGCGAAGGCGACGCTCAAATCGCGGACGGAAAGCAGGGGCTCGCTCATTTGAACGTCTTACGCGGATCGAAGGCATCGCGCGTCGCCTCGCCGATGAACACCAGCAGCGACAGCATCACCGAGATGACGACGAAGCCGGAGATGCCGAGCCAGGGCGCGTTGAGATTGCGCTGCGCCTGCTTCAGCAGCTCGCCGAGCGAGGCGGAGCCCGGCGGCAGGCCGAAGCCGAGATAGTCGAGTGAGGTCAGCGTCGAGATCGAGCCCGACAGCAGGAAGGGCAGGAAGGTCAGCGTCGCCACCATGGCGTTGGGCAAAAGGTGGCGGAACATGATGGTGAGGTTGGGCACGCCGAGCGCGCGCGCCGCGTTGACATATTCGAAATTGCGCGCGCGCAGGAACTCGGCCCGGACCACGCCGACCAGCGCCACCCAGGAGAACAAGAGCATCAGGCCGAGCAGGATGAAGAAGCCCGGCGGCAGGATCGCCGAGATGATCAGCAGGAGATAGAGCACGGGGATTGCCGACCAGATCTCGATGAAGCGCTGGAACAGAAGGTCCGTCCAGCCGCCGGAATAGCCCTGCACCGCGCCGGCCGCGACGCCGATCAGCGAGGAACCGAGCGTCAGGACCAGCCCGAACAACACCGAGATGCGAAAGCCGTAGAGCACGCGCGCCAGCACGTCGCGCGCCTGGTCGTCGGTGCCCAGCCAGTTCCAGTTGCCGACGATGCAGTTCTCATCGGCCTCTCCCTTCGGGTATTGGCCGCAGCGCTTCTTCTTGTCGTAGAGCCAGGAGGGCTTGGCGGGCGCCGCCTCCGGAATGGCGTTGTTGACGGTCTGGTAGGAGTAGCGCACCGGCGGCCAGATCATCCAGCCGTTCGAATTGATCTCGTCCTGAATGACCGGGTCGCGATAGTCGGTGACGGCATAGAAGCCGCCGAACTTCTCTTCCGGATAGGCGACGAGAACCGGAAACAGGATCTCGCCCTTGTAGGAGGCGATGATCGGTTTGTCGTTGGCGATCAGCTCGGAAAACAGCGACAGCACGAACAGGAAGAGGAAGATCCACAGCGACCAGTAGCCGCGCCGGTTCGCCTTGAAGTTCTGCAGCCGCCTTTGATTGAGCGGCGACAGCCGGGGGCGCGCGGCGCGTTCTCGCGTCGTTGCGGCGGCGGCATCTGTCATCAGATATCCCTCCGCTCGAAGTCGATGCGCGGATCGACCCAGGTGTAGATCAGGTCGGACAGAAGATTGACGAAGAGGCCGAGCAGCGAAAAGATGTAGAGGTTGGCGAACACCACCGGATAGTCGCGGTCGATTACCGATTTGAAGCCGAGCAGGCCGAGCCCGTCGAGCGAGAAAATGTTCTCGATCAGCAGCGAGCCGGTGAAGAAGGCCGAGATGAACGCGCCCGGAAAGCCGGCGATGACGATCAGCATGGCGTTGCGGAAGACGTGGCCGTAGAGCACCTTGCGCTCGGATAGTCCCTTGGCTCGCGCCGTCACCACATATTGCTTGCGGATCTCCTCCAGGAAGGAGTTCTTGGTCAGCAGCGTCGTCGTGGCGAAGGCCGACAGCACCAGCGCCGTCAGCGGCAGCGTCATGTGCCAGAAATAGTCGAGGATCTTGTCCGGCCAGGACAGCTGGGCCCAATTGTCGGAAACGATGCCGCGCAGCGGGAACCAGTCCCAGAACGAGCCGCCGGCAAACAGCACCATCAAAAGGATGCCGAAAAGGAAGCCGGGGATGGCGTAGCCGATGATCACCACGCCGCTCGTCCAGACATCGAAGGTCGAGCCGTCCTTCACCGCCTTGCGGATGCCGAGCGGGATCGAGATCAGGTAGGACAGAAGTGTGATCCACAGCCCGATCGAGATCGACACCGGCATCTTTTCCAGGATCAGGTCGAGCACCGAGATGTCGCGGAAATAGCTGTCGCCGAAATCGAAGCGGGCATAGTTCCACAGCATCATGCCGAAGCGCTCGAGCGGCGGCTTGTCGAAGCCGAACTGCTTCTCCAGCTTCTTGATGAATTCCGGGTCCAGTCCTTGCGCGCCGCGGTATTTCGAGCCGACATCGCCGGCGACGTCGAAATTGGTGGCGCCGGCATCGCCGCCACCGCCGCCGAGGCGATCGGCGCCGCCCTGGTTGGTGAGCTTGGCGATGACCTGCTCCACCGGGCCGCCCGGCGCGAACTGGATGACGGCGAAGGAGATCGCCATGATGCCGAACAGCGTCGGTATCATCAAAAGGATGCGGCGCAGGATATAGGCGCCCATCAGATGTTGTCCTCCTTGGGGAAGAAGACTGTATCTAGAGGTGCCTCCGAGGCAATCGCTCCAGACCAATTGTCGAGGCCGGCGCCGCCCCTCATTGTCCTGCCGGACATTTCTCCCCGTAAAGTGACGGGGAGAAAGGGGCGGGCCGCAATCTCGGCGCTTTGATTGCGACGCTCGTGATTGGCGAAACCATTGATGAAAGCTCCCCTCTCCCCGTCACTATGCGGGGAGAGGATGCGGGCAGGCAGGTGAGGGGCGGCGCCAACGCCCGCAAGAAAATCACCCTTTGCCAATTTTTGCCGCCTTGCCCTTGTCGACCCACCACAGCGCTTCGACCGGAAAGCCGAAATCGGGTTTGTGCTCGGGAAAGCCGAACATGTCCCAATAGGCGCTTCGGTGATTCGCCAGGTACCAACTTGGAATCCAATCGCGCCGCGCGCGCAAGGCCCGATCGAGCGCCCGCATCGCGACGGTGAGGCTTTCGCGGTCCTTGGCCGCGCCGACGGCATCGATCAGCGCGTCGATGGCCGGGTTCGCTATGCCCGGCAGGTTGCGCGAGCCCGATATGGCGGCGCTGCGCGAATGGAAGAAGATCTCGAGATCATCGCGGGTCGGCGTGGCGCTGAAGGAGTAGGCGGCCGAGATCAGGTCGAAATCGAAGGTCGATTGCCTGAGCTGGTATTGCGCGGAATCGACCAGTCGGATCGAGGCATCGATGCCGATCGCCTTCATGTTGGTGACCCAGGGCGAATAGACCTGCACGAAGGTCTCGTCGTCGACCAGAAACTCGGCGGGCAGCCGGGCGCCCTTGTCGTTGACGACGAAATCGCCGGAGCGTTTCCAGCCGGCCTCGGCAAGCAGCTTTGCCGCCCTGCCGAGCTGCTTGCGGTCGCGTCCCGAACCATCCGAGGCCGGCTGCGTCACCGCCTCGCCGAAGGTCTCCGGCGGCAGCTTGTCGCGCAGCGGCTCAAGCAGCGCGAGCTCTTCTCGCGACGGCATGCCTTCGGCGCGAAAGTCGGATTTCTCGAAGCAGGAGTGCGAGCGCTCGTAGGAGCCGTAGAAGAAATTGCGCCGTGTCCATTCGAAGTCGAAGCAGAGCGCGATCGCCTGCCGCACCCGCGGATCCTGGAACTGCGCGCGCCGCTGGTTGACGGCAGTGGCCTGCATCGAGGGCACCGTCTCGGCCGGGAACTCGTGCTTGACCACCTTGCCGGCGGTGAAGGCCGGAAAATCGTAAGCCGTCGCCCAGACACGCGAGGTGAATTCCTCGCGATAGAGAATCTCGCCTTTCTTGAAGGCCTCGAACCCGGCGGTGCGGTCTTGGTAGAATTCGATGCGGATGCGCTGGAAATTGTTCTGGCCGCGATTGACCGGCAGGTCGTTGCCCCAATAGTCGGCCACCCGCTCATATTCGATCCAGGCGCCCGCCGACCAGTGCCCGACCTTGTAGGCGCCCGATCCGAGCGGCGGATTGAGCTGCGAGGAATCGAACGGATTGGCGGTGTAGAAGGCCTTCGACAGGATCGGAAAGCCGACGACGTTGAGGATGGTGCGGGCCGATTGCTTGCCGGAGAATTTGAGCTCGACCGTGTGGGTGTCCTTCGCCACCGCGTCGTCCAGATGCGTCAGCGACAGCGAATAGTCCGGATGCCCTTTGTCCTTGAGCAGCTTGAAGGTGAAGGCGGCGTCCTCAGCCGTCAGCGGCGTGCCGTCATGGAAACGCGCCTGCGGACGCAGCGAGAAGATGAAGCCGTTGCGGTCCTCGGAAATGGTCACGCCCTCGGCGATCAGTCCATAGACGGCGTCGGGCTCGTCGAGCGCCCGCACCATAAGCGAATCGAAGCACATCTCCATGCGCTGCGGCGCATCGCCCTTTGGCACGAAGGAGTTGAGCGTGTTGAACGTCAGCGGGCTCTGGTTTTGGCCCCAGTTGGGCGGCGAGAAATTGAAGGTGCCGCCCTGCGGCGCATCGACGTTGACATAGCCGAAATGCGTGAAATCGGGCTTGTATTTCAGGTCTCCGAAGGCGGACAGGCCATGCACTTTCGCGCCGGTCGGAATGGCGGCGAAGGCTTTGCCGGGGAGCAGAGCCGTGGCCGCCGCTGCTGCGCCGAGCGCCAGGAAGTCGCGGCGAGGAAGCAAAGTCTGCCGCCGCATCAATTGACGCCCTTATACTTGGCCGCCAGTGCCTTTTCCTTCGCGGGGTCGACCCACCAGGAGTCGATGTCGGCGCCGCGGTAGCTGGGCTGCTTTTCCGGCATGCCGAACTTGTTCCAGTAGGCGAGCCACACCACCGCCCGGTGGTATTGCGGCACCACATAGTAGTTCCACAACAGCACCCGATCGAGCGCATGGGTGGTGGCGACGAGATCGTCGCGGTCGGTGGCGAAGATGATGCGGTCGACCAACGCGTCGACGACCGGGTTCTTGATGCCGGAATAATTGCGCGATCCCGGCGTGTCCGCTGCTTTCGAGCTCCAGAAGTCGCGCTGCTCGTTCCCAGGCGATTCCGATTGCGCGAGTATGCTGGTGACGACGTCGTAGTCGAAGTTGTTGACGCGGTTGATGTACTGGGTCTGGTCGATGAGCCGCAGCGTCGCATCGACGCCGATCTTGCGCAGATTGGCGATCCAGGGGCTGGCGATCACCTGGTCAGTGTCGTTCCAGCCAAGGATCTCGAACTTGAACGGCGCGCCGGTCTTGGCATTCACCATCTTGCCGCCTTTGATCACCCAGCCTGCCTGGGCAAAGAGGTCGACCGCCTGCTTCAGGTTCTTCCGTTCCGCTTGCGGCGAATCGTAGACCGGAAGCTTGAATTCCTGGGTGAACAGTTCAGGCGGCAGCTTGTCGCGATATTTCTCCAGGATTTCGAGTTCCTTGCCTTGCGGCAGCCCGCTCGACGCCAGTTCGGTGCCCCCGAAATAGCTCTTGGTGCGCGTGTTCGAGTTGTAGAACAGCGTGCGGTTCATCGTCTCGAAGTCGAACGGATAGGTCAGCGCTGCGCGCACCAGCCGATCCTGGAACAGCGGCCGCCGCTGGTTGAGCACGAAAGCCTGCATCGGCTCCGGCGACGTCGTCTTGAATTCCTTCTTGATCACGTCGCCGGCGCCGACCGCCGGAAAATTGTAAGCCGTCGCCCAGCGCCGCGAGCTGTTTTCCGGCTTGATGTCGTCGAGCCCACCCTTGGTGAAGGCCTGCCATGCGGCGTTGTCGTCGAGGATATAGGTGAAGCGCTGGGTATCGAAATTCTCGCGGCCGACCTTCACCGGCAGCTTGGCGCCCCAGTAGTCGGGCACGCGCTGCCAGACGATCTCGGTCCCCGGCTTGAAGCTGGCGATCTTGTAGGCGCCGGAGCCCAGCGGCGGCTCCAGCGTCGGCCTGGTGATGTCGCGTTTCTTGCCGCTGGCGTCCGTGCCTTCCCACCAGTGCTTCGGCAGGATGGGGAGGTCGCCGAGGATCTTGGGCAATTCGCGATTGCCCTTCTGGTTGAAATGGAACTCGACCTCACGGTCTGAGATCGCGACCGCTTCGGTCACGTTCTCGAAATAGCGGTTGTACATCGGGCTGTTGGTCTTCAGCGCCTGGAACGACCAGACCACGTCGTCAACGGTGATCGGCTGGCCGTCATGCCATTTGGCTTGAGGGTTGAGCCGGTAGGTCGCCGAGGAATAATCGGACGGGTATTTGTAGGCCTCGGCGACCAGCGGGTGGCTGACGCTGCCTTCGTCCGTCGCCTGGTCCATCAGCGTGTCGTAGAGCAGCCCGCCGCCGAATTGCGCAAAGCCGGCGGCGGGCGATCCCTGCACAATGTATGGGTTGAAGCTGTCGAAGGTGCCGGTAACCACGGAGTTGTAGGTTCCGCCCTTCGGAGCGCTCGGATTGACGTAGTCGTAGCGCTGGAAATTCTCGCCGTATTTGGAAGAGCCGATCAGCGAGGAGGTGGTGTGCCATTCGTCGGCGGAACTGGCCTGCAGGCTGACGGCGAAGGCGACCGCCAGCATCGAAACGAAAAGTGGCATCGATGCGAAAATCGTCCGGGAGCGGCCAGCCGTCATGCGTTCTCCTCGTCGCAAACAGTATCCATCGGCAATCTAGATCATTTGACGCCGGTGAAAACCGCAGCGGCGGCTTTTGTCGCAGCATATGCGGCTTTCCTAACAGAAAAGCCGGGACGAACCCGGCTTTTCTGAGGAGATGTCGGAGACAGAAGGTTTATTGAGCGGGGGCCGCCGGCTTCGCGGCGCCTTCGGCCGGCTTGGCCGGTGCCGCACCCTCGGCGGGCTTGGCTTCGGCCGAAGCGCCTGGCTGCGGCAGCGGCTTCGGATTGTCCGACAGCGTGCGCAGATAGGCGATCACGTTGGCGCGGTCCTCGTCCTTGGGCAGGCCGGCAAAGCCCATCGCCGTACCCTTCACGAACTTCTTCGGCGAGGTGATGAAGTGGTTCAGGTTGTCGTAGGTCCACTTCTCCTGGCCGCCCTTGGAAAAGTCCTTCATGCCGGCTGAATAGGCAAAGCCCTCATGCTCGGCGACTGGACGGTCGACGACGTCCCAGAGGTCCGGACCGACCTTGTTGGGGCCGCCCTTTTCGCCGGAATGGCAGGCCTGGCACTTCTTGAAGATGGCGGCGCCCGCCTCGACATTGGCCTTGGCCAACAGATCGGCGATCGGCTTGGCTTCTGCCGCCGGGGCAGCTGCGCCGCCGCCTTCAGTCGGCTCCTGAGCCTCGATGGCAAAGCCGGGCTTCTCGGGGGTAGGGGAGGCAAACAGCGCGTTCGACACGATGCCCACGGAAAAGATGACGAAGCAGGTTCCGAGGAATCCGGCGAGCAGCTTGTTGACTTCGGTGGAATCCATTACGCCCCTTGCTCCCTTTTCCGGCGGACCGTCCCGTCCACTCCGTCCGTCGGTATCGCTAAGGCCCGAGCGGGCCAGTCAAATCGGGCGGAAACTAGGTCTTTTGCTTCGGCGTTGCAACACCTATAAGAGCGCTTCCAGTGAGACCTTTTGCCACTTTTCCATCCGCTTTCACGGCGCCCCGAAAGTCCCATGTCGACATTGATCCTGATCCCCGCCCGCATGGCCTCGACGCGCCTGCCGGGCAAGCCGCTGGCCGACATCGCCGGCGCGCCGATGATCGTCCACGTCGCCCGCCGCGCCGCCGAGGCCGGGCTCGGCCGCGTGGTGGTGGCGACCGACACCGAGGCGGTGGCGCAAGCGGTGCGGGCGCATGGTTTCGAGGCGGTGATGACGCGCGCAGACCACCAATCGGGCTCCGACCGTATCTTTGAGGCCCTCACTGCCCTCGATCCTGAGAAGAGGGTCGAGACGATCGTGAATGTCCAAGGCGATCTGCCGACCATCGAACCTGAGATCATCGGCGCTTCGCTCAGGCCATTCACAGATGCCGCCGTGGACATCGCCACGCTCGGCGTCGAGATCGTCCGCGACGAGGAGAAGACCAATCCGAACGTCGTCAAGATCGTCGGCTCGCCGCTGTCCGCGACGCGGCTGAAGGCGCTCTATTTCACCCGCGCCACGGCGCCCTGGGGAGAAGGCCCGCTCTATCACCACATCGGCCTCTACGCTTACCGCCGCGCCGCGCTGGAGCGCTTCGTGGCGCTGAAGCCGTCGCCGCTCGAGCGCCGCGAGCGGCTGGAACAGCTGCGGGCGCTCGAAGCCGGCATGCGCATCGATGCCGAGATCGTCCGGTCGCTGCCGCTCGGCGTCGACACGCCCGACGACCTCGAGCGCGCCAGGCATATCCTTTCAAACTGAGAGATACTCGAGAGAGACATTGGCGCATGCCTGAAAAGACCAACAGAATCTCCTTCCAGGGCGAGCCCGGCGCCAATTCCGACACCGCCTGCCGCAACATGTTCCCCTCGATGGACCCTTTGCCCTGTCCAACCTTCGAGGACGCCTTCAACGCGGTCGAGACCGGCAAGGCCGAGCTCGCCATGATCCCGATCGAGAACACGATCGCCGGCCGCGTCGCCGACATCCATCACCTGCTGCCGGAATCGCGGCTGCATATCGTCGGCGAGTATTTTTTGCCGATCCACTTCCAATTGATGGTGTTGCCGGGCGTCAGGCGCGACGAGATCAGGACCGTGCACAGCCACATCCACGCGCTCGGCCAGTGCCGCAAATACATCCGCAAGAATGGCTGGAAACCCGTGGTTGCCGGTGACACGGCGGGTTCGGCCAAGATGGTTTCCGAGGTCAAGGACCGGACCATGGCAGCGCTTGCGCCGGCGCTCGCCGCGGAGCTTTACGGTCTCGACATCATCGAGCAGAACGTCGAGGACACCGACAGCAACGTCACCCGCTTCGTCGTGCTGACCAAGGACAAGCGGTGGGCCGAGCGCCCGTCGCCGGACGCCAAGATGATGACCACCTTCATCTTCCGCGTCCGCAACGTGCCGGCCGCGCTTTACAAGGCCATGGGCGGTTTCGCCACCAACGGCATCAACATGACCAAGCTCGAGAGCTACCAGCTCGGCGCCTTCACCGCGACGCTGTTTTACGCCGACATCGAAGGCCACCCCGACGATCCGCTGGTCAAGCTCGCGCTCGACGAATTGCGCTTCTTCTCACGCGAGATGCGCATCCTCGGCGTCTATCCGGCGAGTGCCTCGCGCGAGCAGTGGAAGGTGGCGGATTGAACCGTTAGAGCAGTTCATCGTTTCACGGAAACGCTGAACTGCTCTAACTATTTGTTTTTACGCAATTCCGGACGGAAAACCGTTACTCACTTTTCCTGGAATTGCTCCTAGTGGCCGTCAACCGGCTGTTCGGAGCTCGCGACCTTCGAGATTGGCGGGAGCCTTCGCGAAGTCGTCATCCACGGGCGGAGCGACGCGAAGCGGAGCGCAGACCCGAGGATCCATGCCGTTACCTCGGTCGAGGGGCGCAGCCGAGCAGAATTCCGGACCGTCGCAACGCGTCGAAGTCACGGCATGGATCCTCGGGTCTACGCGCGTCGCTTCGCTCCTTGCTTCGCCCGTGGATGACGAAGCGCGAAGGCTCCCGCCAATCTCCGACGTTTGCACCCAACCCGATATCAGCCCCAGCCCAACGGAACGTAGTCGATCTCCATAAACGCCTCGACCTCCGGCACCCAGCGGTCGCGGACGAAGGCGACGTGGTCGGGATGCTCGTTGTACCTGGTGTAGGCGGCCTGGTCGGCGAACTCCATCGAGAAGCCGAACTGATAGTCGTTCTTGGGGCTCACCTGGCGCAGCTGCTCGAAATGCGTCACACCCTTGATCCCGGTGAGGATTTTCTTCGCATCATGGAGGAACCGCTTCGCCTCCAGCGAATGCGGCGGGTACTTCAGCGTGAACACGACGGTATGACGGATCATTCTTCGGCTCCTGCTCCTATTCGCTGTCGACCCAGGCGCGGATGAGGTGGTGGGCGATCGCCCCCTTCGGCGGCGTGATCAAGCCATCGCCATGCGTTCTCTCCAGCATCGAGCGCACCTCATCGCGGAAAAACCAGCGGCAGTCCTCAAGCTCGTTGAGGTCGGCCTGGATATCCTCGTTGAGCGGCTCGCCGAAGCAGCCGATCATCAGCGAATAGGGGAACGGCCAGGGCTGGCTGGCATGGTAGACGACGCGGCCGAGCCGAATGCCGGCCTCCTCCAGCGTCTCGCGGCGCACGGCGGCCTCGATCGTCTCGCCGGGCTCGATGAAGCCGGCGAGCGCCGAATACATGCCCGGCGCGAAATGCCGGCCGCGCCCGAGCAGGCATTTCTCGCGCGTCGCCGTCAGCATGATCGCCACCGGGTCGGTGCGCGGGAAATGCTCGGTGCCGCAGGCCGGGCAATGGCGCCTGTAGCCGCCGGCGCGCATTTCCGAAGGGCTGCCGCATTTGCTGCAGAAGGCGTGGCTGGCATGCCAGGCGAGCAGCGCGGCGCCCTGCGCCAGCGCGCCGGCCGCCGCCTCGTCGATCAGCCCCTGCATGTAGACGGAGCGGTAGTCGATCGCCTTGATGGTCTCCGGAAGCTGCTCGGGCTCGATGCCGGCCGGCACCGCAAGCACCGGTCCGTTTTCCGAAAAGCCGAGGAGCACGCCGCGGTCGAGCGAAACGTCGAAGGGCTGGCTTTCGGCCACCTTGAACCAGGGGTCGAACCTGCCGTCATCCAGCTTCAGATAGAGCCTGCCGCCATGCATCAGCATCAGCCGCGCCGACTGTTCGGCGAGGGCCTTTTCGACGGCGTCGTCGGCGCGGTTTTCCGATTGCCGGTCTATCCGATTGCCGGCGAAACCGACGAACTGGCTCGGCTCGCGCAATGGCGCGTCAAACAGGCGGAAGCTCATGGTGACTCGAGGGTGGGGACTCAAGGTGCAGGGTGGACACTGGTCGGCTTATAGCGCTGCCTTGATCGTTTCGGCAAACCGGCGGATCTCGGGGCGTTGATATGGCTCGCGCATGCCGTGCCCCCACACCGGCCCCGGCCAGCCGGGATCGCCCTCGCTGCGGGCAATGACATGGACATGCAACTGACGCACGATGTTGCCGAGCGCGCCAGTGTTGATCTTGGTGCAGCCGGTCACCTTCTTCAGCGCCTGCGCCACCATATTGGTCTCGAAGGTCAGCATCGCCTGGTCGAGCGGCGTCATGTCGTGCAGCTCCTCGATCCCGGGACGCTGCGGCACCAGGACCAGCCACGGCCAGCGGCGGTCGTTCATCAGCCTGAGCTCGCACAGGCCGAGCCACATGAGCTGCTCACTGTCCGCCTCCAATCGGGCGTCCAGCGCAAATCCGGCCTTGAGGCCAGGCAGCATGGGCGTTCCCTTCGCTTTTGTCATATTTTCCAAACCGGAGAACGCTAGAGCGGCGGCAAGGTGGCTGCAAGCGAATCATTGGCCGCTATTGTGGATTTGAAGGCTTTGTCGCCTGCATGGCCTGGCCGGCCTTTCACCTCTGCCCTTGCATTTCGCCGCTGAATTGCCGATATGGAGCGCGGGAGGTTGGTGGTGGACGATCCACTCGCCAACCGGGTCAGGTCCGGAAGGAAGCAGCCCTAACGAGCCCGGAACGGGTCATTGTTCCAGCCTCCCGCCTCTTCGCCTTTCCCCGCGACATTGACGGCCCCGAGCCGTGCGGGTGAGACTATGCGCAGGAATCGGCCGCCTTCCGTCGCGGTCCTTGGAGCTTTTGACGGCGAATGAGCGAAGCCGGAAATTTGGGGCCAGAAAGCCTGGAAACAGGGAAGGCCGGCGCCTATCGCGTGCTGGCGCGCAAATATCGCCCCTCCAATTTCTCCGAGCTGATCGGCCAGGAGCCGATGGTCCGCACGCTGACCAACGCCTTCGCCACCGGCCGCATCGCCCAGGCCTGGATGCTGACCGGCGTGCGCGGTGTCGGCAAGACGACGACGGCGCGCATTCTGGCGCGGGCGCTCAACTACAAGACCGCGACCGTCGACCAGCCCTCCGTCGACCTTTCGATCCCCGGCGAGCATTGCCAGGCGATCATGGAAGGCCGCCATGTCGATGTCATCGAGATGGACGCCGCCTCGCACACCGGCATCGACGACATCAGGGACATCATCGACCGCGTGCGCTACGCGCCGGTTTCGGCCCGCTACAAGGTCTACATCATCGACGAAGTGCACATGCTCTCCACCCAAGCCTTCAACGGCCTGTTGAAGACGCTGGAAGAGCCGCCGCCGCACGTCAAGTTCATCTTCGCCACCACCGAGATCCGCAAGGTGCCGATCACGGTTCTGTCGCGCTGCCAGCGCTTCGATCTGAGGCGCATCGACGCCGGCGCGCTGGTCGCCCATCTCTCGGCGATCGCCGCCAAGGAAGGCATTTCGGTCGACGATGAGGCGCTGGCGATGATTGCGCGCGCCGCCGAGGGCTCGGCGCGCGATTCGCTCTCCATCCTCGACCAGGCGATCGCCCATGGCAGCGGCACGGTCAGCGCCGAGGCGGTGCGCGCCATGTTGGGGCTCGCCGATCGCGCCCGCATCATCGACCTCTTCGAGCATGTCATGAAGGGCGATGTCGCGGCCGCCTTGGCCGAGTTCCGGGCCCAGTACGACACCGGCGCCGACCCGGCCGCCGTGCTCACCGATCTGGCCGAATTCAACCACCTCGTCACCCGCCTGCGCTTCGTGCCGGCCGCGGCCGACGACGCTTCGCTCTCCGAGGACGAGCGCCGGCGCGGCGCTGAGTTCGCGAGCACCCTGTCGGTGCGCGTGCTGTCGCGAACCTGGCAGATGCTGCTCAAGGGTATCCCCGAGGTGCAGTCCTCCAACCGCCCGGTCAGCGCCGGCGAGATGGTGCTGATCCGGCTGGCGCACGCCGCCGACCTGCCGACGCTGGACGAAGCGCTGAAGTCGCTGGAAGGCGCGGCAACGGTGCCGAATGGCGCGCCGCGTGCCAACGGAGCGCCGGCAAGCCCGGGCAATGGCGGCGCCGGCGCGGTGGCGCAGCCGCGCATGCCGGCCTCCAACGGCGGCGCGCAGACGATGCGGCTGGTCGAGGCGCAGCCCGTGCCCGCCGCCTTCGTTCCCGCACCTGAGCCGGTGGTCGAAACGCCTGCCGTTCCGGTGAAGTCGCTGGCCGATATTGCCGCGCTCGCCGACGCCAATCGCGACATCGCCTTCAAGGTGCTCCTGAAGCGCTGCGTGCGGCTGGTGCGCATCGAGCCCGGCCGCATCGACGTCAGCCTGACCGCCGATGCGCCGAAGATGCTGCTCAACGACCTGACCTCCAAGCTGCGCGCCTGGACCGGCCGCAACTGGCTGGTGTCGCTGTCGAAGGAAGAGGGCGGCCAGACGCTGGCCGAGATGGAGACGACGAAGCGCGAGAACGCCTTCTCGGACGCCAGGAGCGATCCGACGGTCGCCGCCATACTCGCCCGCTTTCCCGGCGCCAAGATCATCGACGTGCGCATTCCGGATGTGCCTGAAGTGGAAGGCACCGACGCCGACCTGCCGGTCGAGCCGGCGGCGGACGATGACGAAATCTGACGAAACACGAGGATATTTGCGATGAAGGATCTTCTCGGCCTGATGGGCAAGGCGAAGGAAATGCAGGCCAAGTTCCAGGCTATGCAGGATGAGATCGCGACGCTGGAGGCCACCGGCCAGGCGGGTGGCGGCCTGGTCAGCGTGACGCTGACCGGCAAGTTCGAGATGAAGGCGCTGAAGATCGATCCGTCGCTGTTAAAGGAAGACGAGGCCGAGATCCTGGAGGATCTGCTTCTGGCCGCGCACAATGACGCCAAAAATAAGGTCGAGCAGGTCATGCAGGAAAAGACCAAGGCCTTGACGGCGGGCCTGCCGATTCCGCCCGGAATGAAATTGCCGTTCTAAGGCGAGCCTCGCCAGTTAATTGATTATGAACGAAAATTGAGCCCGGACCGCAATATTAACCATTTTGCCGGCTTTGCTCACGGGCTCATTTCGCGACATTCATAAAGTTTTACCCAAGTCCAGAGGTTGCTAACCATCTAGCCATTTTTTTGCCGGAAAGAGTCTCATTCTTGCCACATCCCGGGACGGGCTGGCATCAGGACGTGAGGCTTTATTGTTGATCGCGACGCGATGGAAGACGCCGCTGCTGCTTATCGGCATCGCCGCTTCCCCCTTCCTTTTGGCTGGCTGCAGCCAGACCGCTTCACATGGCATGTCGGTGGCGAGCCTGACCGACGCCGTCACGCCGAGCTTCTTGAGCTCGCGTTCCTACAGATACTCGATGAAGGACAAGGAGTGCCTGCAAAGGGCGATGTTCTTCGAGTCGAACCGGTCGAGCCGCGACGGCATGATCGCCGTCGGCACGGTCGTGATGAACCGGCTGCGCTCCGGCCAGCATGGCAGCACCATCTGCGAGGTCGTCGGCGAGAGGGGCCAGTTCGCTCCCGGCGTGCTGACCCGGCCTATGAATTCGAAGGCGCTGCCCGATGTCGAGCTGGCCGCCGAGGCGGTGCTCAAGGGCGAGCGCAAGGCCAAGCTCAAGAACACGATGTATTTCCACACCGCCGGCCTGCGCTTCCCTTACAAGAACATGCACTACACGATGGTTGCCGGCGGCAACGCCTTCTACGAGAAGCGCGGCCGCAACTGGCAGCCGCTGCCCGACGAACCCATGGTCGCCATGGCCTCCGACAAGTCGCAGAAGACCGACCCTGCCGCTCCAGTGCTCGTGGCTTCCGCCGAGCCGGTGGTCAAGACCATCGTCCATGCGGATCCGGCCAAGCAGGCCGGCATGACCGCGGCTGCCGCGCCGGCGCTTCCGGCCAAGACGACGATGGTCCCAGCCCAGCAGGTCTTCACGACGGCCTCTGTCTCGCCGGCGCCGAAGGGCAGCCGCGTCACGGCGAAGCCGACGGTGGTGGCGATGCAGGAGCCGATGGAGGAGCCGGACGCCTCCCGCTTCGGCGGCACTTTGAAGGGCCGGTACGTCACCTCGGTCCCGAGCGCCCCGCAGGAAGCGACGATGGGTTTCCAGTCGACGCCTGAGAACACCGATGCCATCGGCGCGCTGATCGTCAGCCAGGACCGGCCGCTCTAAACCAGCCTGAGTCGACCCTCGATCATGATCCGCTAGGGCAGCCTGGCGGATCATGCGCGGATGCCGCATGTTCCAAAGCGCTCTGAAAAATCTTGGAGCAGTTCACCGTTTCACGAAGACGGCGAGCTGCGCCACCTTTCCGTTTCGACGCAATTCCGGACGGAAAACCGCTTCGCACTTTTGCTGGAATTGCTCTAGATCAGAGCGATGTCGAAACGAATCGCCGGTCCAGAGATCGAACGCCTGATCCAGCTCCTGGCCAAGGTGCCTGGGCTCGGACCGCGTTCTGCCAGGCGCGCGGCCCTGCATCTCATCAAGAAGAAGGAGCAGCTGCTTGAGCCGCTTGCCGCGGCCATGGGCGAGGCGGTCCACAAGGTGCGCATCTGCTCGACCTGCGGCAATGTCGATACCTCCGATCCCTGCATGATCTGCACCGATCCGCGCCGCGACGCCGGCACGCTGATCGTCGTCGAGGACGTCTCCGACCTCTGGGCGCTGGAACGCGCCGCCGCCATGAACGTGCGCTACCATGTGCTCGGCGGCACGCTGTCGCCGCTCGACGGCATCGGCCCAGACCAGCTCAACATCCGCTCGCTGGTCGACCGTGTCGCCGGCGGCGAAGTCAAGGAAGTGATCCTTGCCGTCAACGCCACCGTCGAGGGCCAGACCACAGCGCACTACCTGACCGACCAGCTCTCAGGCTTCGATGTCAAGGTGACCAGGCTGGCGCATGGCGTCCCGGTCGGCGGCGAGCTCGACTATCTCGACGAGGGCACGCTGGCCGCAGCATTGCGGTCAAGGACGACGTTTTGAGGGGGAGGGGTTGGTGGCAGGCGTTTTTCCTGGAAAGGTCACACTCCGTCCCACCCCCCTCTGTCCTGCCGGACATCTCCCCCGCAAGGGGGGAGATCGGATGTCGCGCTCGCTTTCGCAAATCGCCGACGCTGCAGCAGGGGCGCCGGCGGCTGAGCCGCCAATCTCCCCCCTTGCGGGGGAGATGTCCGGCAGGACAGAGGGGGGTGTGAAGGAACGCAAGCCTCTCAGATTGGCCGTGCTCTCCTTCCTTGCCGCGTTTGTCGTCCTCCTCACCATCCCAGCCTCAGCCGCCCCCATTGACGACCAGTTCCAGGCCTGGCTGCAGACCGATCTCTGGCCCGAGGCCAAGGCGAAGGGCATCTCGAAGAAAACCTTTGACGCCGCCTTCATAGGCGTGAAGCCGAACCTCAAGCTGCCGGACCTCGTCATGCCCGGCGCGAAGCCGACGACGCCGCAGATACAGCATCAGGCCGAGTTCGGCCCGCCCGGCAACTATTTCGCCGACAAGATCATCCGCGCCGTCACGACCGGCGGAAGGACGCGCGAGAGCGCCAACGCCCGCGTGCTGGGGCTCATCGAGAAGCGCTACGGCGTGCCGGGCGAGATCGTCCTGGCGATCTGGGGGCGCGAGACCGGGTTCGGCGCCGCCAAGATGCCTTACGATGCCTTCGAGGTGCTTGGCACCAAGGCGTTCATGTCGACCAAGAAGGATTTCTTCCGCACCGAGGTGCTGGCGGCGCTCGAAATCGTCGAGCGCGGGCTGGCGCCGGTCAACGCCATGAAGTCGTCCTGGGCCGGCGCGCTCGGCCAGCCGCAGTTCATGCCGACCTCCTTCCTCAAGCACGCCGTCGATTTCGACGGCGACGGCCGCCCCGACATCTGGAACTCGACGCCGGACGTGCTCGCCTCGATCGCCAATTACCTCGTCCATTATGGCTGGGTGAGGGGACGCGGTTGGGGTTTCGAGGTGACCGTGCCGACGAAAGTCTCCTGCGCGCTCGAGGGACCCGACCAGGGCAAGAAAATCGCCGACTGGGCGGCGATGGGCATTGCGCGCGTCGGCGGCAAGCCATTTCCGGCCAGTGAAATGAAGGCCCAGGGCTTCCTCCTGATGCCCGCCGGGCGCAGCGGCCCGGCCTTCATCGTCACGCCGAACTTCTATGTGCTGAAGGAATACAACACCAGCGACCTCTATGCGCTCTTCATCGGCCACGCCGCCGACCGCATCGCCAAGGGCGACGCCACCTTTGCCGGCGCCTGGGGCCCGGTCGGCGATCTCCACCGGTCCGATATCGCGGCCCTCCAGCAGGCGCTGGAAGCCAAGGGCTACGACGTCGGCAGCGCCGACGGCCTGCCCGGCTTCAAGACGCGCCGCTCGATCGGGGTTTGGCAGGCGAAGATCGGCAAGGCCGCCACCTGTTTCCCAGATGCGGGGCTGGTTGCAGAGCTGAAATGACGGCGGCGTCCGGGTCGCGAACCCTGGCAGATTTTTTCTGATTGGCGGCTTCCATTAGCCGGCGCATTTGGTCGACTCATCTCGGTTCGTTCTGGCCCAATAAGCTCTCTTGAAAAATGCGCGTTGCCGGTCCCGGCGCCGCCGAATAGGGTGTTGACCAACTGGACAAAAACCACGACGGTAAGCGGTCCGAGCCGCTGTCGGCTTCGAGAAGAATGCAGCCCTGAGCCGGGAACTCAGGTCAACAAAACAGGGAACGATCACATGATGATGGAAAGGTTTGCTCTTCGCTCTCGTGGCTTGCTCGCGGGTGTGGCGATGTCCGCGCTGCTCGCTGCGCCCGCTTTCGCGGTCTCGCCTCCCGACACGCTGGTTGAAGGCTTCGCGATCGATGACATAATCACCATGGATCCGGGCGAGGCGTTCGAGCTGTCGACGGCCGAGGTCACCGGCAACACCTACGATCTCCTGGTTCGCCTCGACCTCAGCGACACCTCCAAGGTGAAGGGCGATCTCGCCGAGAGCTGGACCGTTTCCGACGATGGCCTGACCTACACCTTCAAGCTCAAGCCCGGCATGAAGTTCGCCTCGGGCAATCCGATCACCGCGGCCGACGTCGCCTACTCCTTCGAGCGCGCCGTCAAGCTCGACAAGAGCCCGGCCTTCATCATCGAGCAGCTGGGCATCAGCGGCGACAACGTCGCCGAAAAGGCCAAGGCGGTCGACGACACCACCTTCCAGTTCGTCGTCGACAAGGCCTATGCGCCGAGCTTCGTGCTGAACTGCCTGTCGGCAACCGTCGCTTCCGTCGTCGACAGCAAACTGGTCAAGGAGCATGTCGCGGCCGTCAAGCCGAGCGCCGACTACAAATGGGACAACGACTTCGGCAATGCCTGGCTGAAGACTGGCTATGCCGGCTCGGGCCCGTACAAGCTGCGCGAATGGCGCGCCAACGAAGCCGTCGTGCTGGAGCGCAACGACAACTACAATGGCGAGAAGGCCAAGCTCGCGCGCGTCATCTACCGCAACATGAAGGAAAGCTCCGCGCAGCGCCTGGCGCTGGAGGCCGGCGACATCGACGTCGCCCGCAACCTCGAGCCGAACGACCTCGATGCCATTGCCAAGAACGCCGATCTCACCACGACGAGCGCGCCGAAGGGCACGGTCTACTACATCAGCCTCAACCAGAAGAACCCGAACCTCGCGAAGCCGGAGGTGCGCCAGGCGTTCAAATACCTGGTCGACTATGACGCGATGGCCTCGACCATCCTCAAGGGCATCGGCGAGATCCATCAGTCCTTCCTGCCCAAGGGCGACCTTGGCGCTGTCGACGAGAATCCCTTCAAGTTCGACGTCGCGAAGGCGAAGGAGCTGCTGGCCAAGGCCGGCCTGCCCGACGGCTTCAAGGTGACCATGGACGTGCGCACCGGCCAGCCGACCACAGGCATGGCGGAATCGATCCAGCAGACGCTGGGCCAGGCCGGCATCAAGCTGGAGATCATCCCTGGCGACGGCAAGCAGACGCTGACCAAATATCGTGCCCGCAACCACGACATCTATATCGGCAACTGGGGCCAGGACTATTTCGATCCGAACTCCAACGCCCAGACCTTCGCTTCCAACCCGGACAATTCCGACTCCGCCAAGATCAAGACGCTGGCCTGGCGCAATTCCTGGGACATTCCGGATTTGACCAAGGAGACCGAGGCGGCGCTGCTGGAGAAGGATTCGACCAAGCGCGCCGACATGTACAAGGACCTGCAGCAGAAGATCCTCGACACCAGCCCCTTCGTCATCATCCACCAGCAGCTGGAAGTGGCCGGCCTGCGCAAGAACCTCAAGGATTTCAAGCTCGGCCCGAGCTTCGACACCAATTTCGTCTGGACGGTTTCCAAGTAGGCTCGTCGGACGCGTGAGCGTAGCTGAAAACCAGGCGACGGCAGGGCGCGGCAGCGCCCGTGCCGTCGCGATTTTATCATCGATCGGCCGTTTCCTGGTCATCGCGGTGACGACCTATCTCGGTCTTCTCGCGGTGACCTTCTTCATCGGTCGCGTCATCCCCATCGATCCCGTGCTGGCCGTGCTCGGCGACCGAGCGCCGACAGCCGTCGTCGAGCGCACGCGCCGCGAGATGGGCCTCGACCTGCCGCTGATCCAGCAGTTCTACATCTATGTGAAAAGTGCCCTCAGCGGCGATTTCGGCACCTCGGTGCTGACCACCAATCCGGTGATGTCCGACATTCGCCGCGTCTTTCCGGCGACCATCGAGCTTGCCACGCTGGGCACCATCATCGGCGCCGTCATCGGTGTGCCGCTTGGGGTGCTGGCCGCGGTCAGGCGCGGCAGCCTCATCGACCAGATTGTCCGCATCATCGGCCTGATCGGCTATTCCGTGCCGATCTTCTGGCTGGGACTGCTCGGCCTCGTCCTGTTCTACGCCAAGCTGCAGTGGGTCGCCTTTCCGGCGCGGCTCGACGTCGTCTACGAATACACCTTCACGCCGATCACCGGCTTCTACCTCCTCGACGCGGCGATGCAGGGCCAGTGGGATGTCTTTTACGACGCCTACCGCCACATCATCCTGCCGGCCTCGCTGCTCGGCTATTTCGCGCTCGCCTATATCAGCCGCATGACGCGCTCCTTCATGCTGAACGAAATGGCGCAGGAATATATCGTCGCCGCCCGCGCCAAGGGCCTGTCGGAAAGGCGCATCATATGGGGCCACGCGCTGCGCAACGCCGCGGTGCCGATGGTCACGGTGATCGCGCTCTCCTACGCCAGCCTGCTCGAAGGCTCGGTGCTGACCGAAACCGTCTTCTCCTGGCCGGGCATCGGGCTCTACATCACCAACTCGTTGCAGAACGCCGACATGAATGCGGTGCTCGGCGGCACCATCATCATCGGCTCGGTGTTCATCGGCATCAACCTTCTGTCCGACCTGCTCTACCGGCTTCTCGATCCAAGGACCAAGGCAGGATGAGCAGGGGTATCGCACTTTCGGGCTTGGCTGCGGCCAATCACCCCCACTCCGACGCTTCCGGCCACCTCTCCCCCGGCCCGGGGGAGAGGAAAAGCTGGTCGCACGCTTGGCGCCTTTCCTCTCCCCCGTCGAACGGGGGAGAGGGTGTCTGCGAAGCAGTTCGGAGTGGGTGTCGACAGCTTCAAGAGGCATCGTCATGACCGCCTCCGACGCCGGCGCCTTCTCCCGCCGCGAATGGCTGCTCAGCGAGCGGCCGGCCTCGCGCATGCAGGCAAGGCTCGGCCGCGCCTATGTCGCGTGGCGGCGCTTCACGGCAAATCGGCTGGCCTTCATTGGTTTGCTCATCATCCTTGCCTTGGTGGTGATTGCCGCCCTTGCCGGCGTGCTGGCGCCCTATTCGCCGACCGTGGGTGACCTGAAGAATGCCCGCTTGCTGGCGCCGAGCGCCGCGCACTGGTTCGGCACCGACGACCTCGGTCGCGACATCTATTCGCGCATCGTCTACGGCTCGCGCTGGACGCTCTATGTGGTGATCCTCGTCGCCGTCATCGCCGCGCCCATCGGCCTGCTGGTCGGCACCGTGGCCGGCTATGCCGGCGGCTGGACCGACACGATCCTGATGCGCATCACCGACATCTTCCTCGCCTTCCCCAAGCTTGTCCTGGCGCTGGCCTTCGTCGCGGCACTTGGCCCGGGCATCGAGAATGCGGTGATAGCGATCGCCATCACCTCCTGGCCGCCCTATGCGCGCATCGCCCGCGCCGAGACGCTGACGGTGCGCAACTCCGACTACATCAAGGCGGTGCAACTGATGGGCGCATCGCCCTTCCGCATCGTGCTGCGCCACATCATGCCGCTCTGCATCTCCTCGCTGATCATCCGCGTGACGCTCGACATGGCCGGCATCATCCTCACCGCCGCCGGCCTCGGCTTCCTCGGCCTCGGCGCGCAGCCGCCGCTGCCCGAATGGGGCGCGATGATCGCGTCCGGCCGCCGCTTCATCCTCGACCAGTGGTGGGTGGCCGCGGCGCCGGGTGCTGCCATCCTCATCGTCAGCCTCGGCTTCAACCTGCTCGGCGACGGGTTGCGCGACGCGCTCGATCCCCGGAGCGGTGACCAGTGAGCGGCGACCAATGAGCGGCAATCCGGATAAGCAATCAAAAGGCGCCCTTCTCGAAGTCGACGACCTGCGCGTCACCTTCCCGACCCGCACCGGGATCGTCCAGGCCGTGCGTGGCGTATCCTTTTCGCTCGGCCGCGAACGGCTGGGCATTGTCGGCGAGAGCGGTTCCGGCAAGTCGCAGACCGGTCGCGCCATCATGGGCGTGACCCCGCCGCAGGCGCAGGTGTCGGCGAAGAAGCTCAATTTCGACGGCATCGACTTGCTTTCGATATCGCCCGGCCAGCGTCGCGCGCTGCGGGGAAATCGTATCGCCATGATCCTGCAGGATCCGAAATATTCGCTCGATCCGGTGATGACCATCGGCCGCCAGATCGTCGAGACGCTGCGCACGCATGAGAAGGTCGGAAAGGCGGAAGCCCGCGAGCGAGCGCTCGAGATGCTTCGCGCGGTGCAGATCCGCGACCCGGCCCGCGTTTTCGACCTCCACCCGCACGAGGTCTCGGGCGGCATGGGGCAGCGCGCCATGATCGCCATGATGCTGATCGCCGGGCCGGAGCTGATGATCGCCGACGAGCCGACCTCGGCGCTAGACGTCACCGTGCAGCTCGATGTGCTGAACATCCTCGACAAGCTGGTGGCCGAGCGCGGCATGGGGCTGATCTTCATCTCGCACGATTTGCGCCTGGTCTCCTCCTTCTGCGACCGCGTCGTCGTCATGTATGCCGGCAAGGTGGTGGAGCAGCTCAAGGCGTCCGAGCTGCGCGATGCCCAGCATCCCTACACGCGCGGCCTGCTCAACTGCATGCCGAGGATCGGCTTCGAGCGCCATCCGCTGCCGGTGCTCGACCGCAAGCCGGAGTGGGCGGCATGACCGCCGCGATCACCATCGAAGGGCTGGAGGTGGTCTTCGACCGCTTTCGCGCGCTGAAGGGCGTGGACCTCGAAGTCAGAGAAGGCGAATCCTACGGGCTTGTCGGCGAGAGCGGCTCCGGCAAATCGACGCTGCTGAGGGCGATCACCGGCCTGGCGCCTGCTGCCGGCGGCACCATAACGGTGAACGGCAAGGCGCTCGGCAAGACCCGCGACAAGGCCTTCTACCGCGACGTGCAGATGGTCTTCCAGGATCCGTATGGGTCGCTGCATCCGCGCCAGACCGTCGACCGGCTGCTGCAGGAACCTCTGGCCATCCATGGCATCGCCGACGGCGAAAAGCGCATCGAGCGCGCGCTGGACGAGGTCGGCCTCGGCAAGGGCTTCCGCTTCCGCTACGCCCACCAGCTCTCCGGCGGCCAGCGCCAGCGCGTGGCGATCGCCCGCGCGCTGATCCTCGAACCTTCGATCCTGCTGCTCGACGAGCCGACCTCGGCGCTCGACGCCTCCGTGCAGGCCGAAGTGCTGAACCTGCTGGAAGAAGTGCGGCGCCGCCGCAAGCTCACCTTCCTGATGGTCAGCCACGACCTCGCCATCATCACCCATATGTGCGAGCGGCTGATGGTGATGCAGAACGGCGAGGCGGTCGAGACGCTGACCGCGAGCCAGCTCATCGGCCATCGCGTCAGCGAGGATTACACGCGCAACCTGTTGAGGGCGAGCGAGGGGTTTGTGCGGGTGTAGTTCCCGCTCCCTTCCCGATAGCAGGTTACCGAACGCGGGCCGACTGCAGCCGGTGTCCGAGCAGCGCCAGAACGATGATGATGCCGGAGATGAGCAGAAACCGCTGCTTGCTCAGGCGCGCCGGGCGGCAAGCCCCGTCGGCACGCCGACACGCGGATTGTGCGGCGCCTCGCCGAGATCCTCGCGCGACAGCACCTCCGGCCGGCGCCACGTCCTGCTGGCTGCTTCGCTCAACAGCAGCCCGTGCCCTGGCCGATCCGGCGCGTAGGCATAGCCGTCCTTGATCGCGATAGGCTCCTCGACCAGATGATCGAAATTCTGGAACGAGTATTCCATCCATTCGACCTCCGGCAACGCACAGGCCATGTGGACGCCAATCTCCAGGAAGGTGTTGCCGAGCGACACCGGAATGCCCTTGTCGGCAGCGAGCCAGCCTATGCGCATCACATCGGTCACCTGGCCGTGCACGTTCAGGATATCGGTGGCGTTTTCCTCCATGAGCTGGCGCTTGCCGCTGGCATCGAGATATTCGCCGGAATTGATCATTGTCCACGACGCGGCGGCGCGCAGCATGCGCAGCCCTTCGAAGTCGTTGCGCAGGATCGGATCCTCGACCCACAAGAGGTCATGGCCGGCTTTGCGGATCGCTTCGAGCTTGTTGAGAGCTTCTTTCGCACCCCAGGCCTCATTGGCGTCGATCATCACCAACGCGCCCTTGCGCACCGATTTCCTCAACAGCTCCAGCCGGTGCATGTCCCGGGCAAAATCGGCGCTGCCCACTTTGATCTTGAAGGCCGAGTAGCCGATCGAATCCGCGTGGCCGAAGAGCTCGGCGAAGGCCTTGTCGTCGAGATGAAAGTCTAGCCCGCTTGCATAGGCGCGGACCTTGTCGCGCTTGCCGCCGAGCATTTTCCACAAGGGCAGGCCGACCTGCTTGGCGGCGAGGTCCCACACCGCCACCTGGATCGCCTCGCCGAAGGGCAGCGAAGCCACCCGCTGGTTTCCGCCGCGTGGCCGCGACACGCGGTGCGCCAGCGCAGCCGGCGCCTGGCCTTCCAGCCCCGGCCAGAGTTCCTGGCGGAAGATGCGGTCGATCTCGGCCTCGCAAGGCATCGGGCTGAACAGCGATTGCGCGAAGCCAAGCCCGACCTTGCCGTCATCGGCGATCAACTCCAGCGCCACGACGTTGACGTCGTCGGCACGCACCTGGCTGTCGCCGATGACGCGATCACGGGCGAACTGGAAACGACATAGGCGGTAGTCTACAAGTTGCATGGACGTGATCGATAATCTATGGCATCTGAAATATCAGTATATGAGATTGATATATCAGAAGAAGAGACGTGACAAGTGGCCGATCCCGACGGCGTTGCGGAAAAATCAGTGCCAGCGGCCAAGCTGCTGAGCGAAATCGCCTATGAGCGGATTCTGGAGGGGCTGTTCGACAAGAAAGTCCCCGCCGGGGCTTTCGTGTCCCAGAGCGAACTGGTCAAGTTGCTCGACATTCCGGTCGCGCCTCTGCGTGACGCGCTGCATGTGCTGGAAGCGGAGGGCGTGCTGACCATCCATCCCCGCTCAGGCATCCAGTTCATCAAGCCGGACCTGGAATTGACCCGCTCCACCTACCAATTCCGGTCCATTATCGAGCGGGCCGCCGTGCGGGTCTATGCCGAGATGGGAGACGAGGCCGAGGTCGCCCGAATCCTCGATCGGCACAACGCGCTGATCGATGTCATTGCCAGGGACGGCCTCACGCCGGAGGCTCAGGCCGAGATGGAGGCCATGGAGCGGATGCTGCACGGCGCGGTGATCGACATCCTCAAGAACCCGTTGATCGCGTCGAG
This sequence comes from Mesorhizobium sp. ORS 3324, assembly GCA_000824825.2. Lineage (GTDB taxonomy): Bacteria > Pseudomonadota > Alphaproteobacteria > Rhizobiales > Rhizobiaceae > Mesorhizobium. The sequence continues at coordinate 90,074 of LM655174.1, read as the reverse complement.
CTATCGGCGCATGGCGAACTATCTGCGCCTGTTGCGGCTGGAACGGAAGATAACCGCGCCCTTGGCGTTGCGCACGTTGCGGGAGCATGTCGACATCCTGGCCGCTTGTCGGCGCCGCGACCCCGATGCAGCGGAAGCCGCCTTGAACCGCCATTTTCAGGCAGCGCTGCAGCGCAATCTCGGCTTCTTCTGACCCGGCCGCTCAAGCCTCCGCAACGGCAGCGCTGTCCGCCGGCGTGTTGTCAGGCGCCTGCTTCGGCGGCTCCTTGATCCTGAACCACGTCACATAAAGCGCGGGCAGGAAGAGCAGGGTAATCGCCGTGCCGGCTATGATGCCGCCCATCATCGCGTAGGCCATCGGTCCCCAGAACACTTCGCGCGCGATCGGGATCAGCGCCAGACTCGCCGCCGCCGCCGTCAGCGCGATCGGTCGCATGCGGTGCTCGGTCGCTTCGATCACCGCCGCCCAGCGGTCCTTGCCTTCGGCCACGAGGTCCTCGATTTGGACGATCAGGATGACCGAGTTGCGGATCAGAATGCCGATCAGCGCCAGAACGCCGAGGATCGCGACGAAGCCGAGCGGCGCGCCACTGGGCACCAGCGCCGCCACCACGCCGATCAGGCCGAGCGGCGCCACCGCCACCACCAGGAACAGGCGCTGGAAGCTCTGCAGCTGCACCATCAGGATCGTCGCCATGATGAACAGCATCAGCGGCACCACGGCGGCGATCGGTCCCTGGCTGTTGGCGCTTTCCTCGACCGAGCCGGCTGTCGCAACCGAATAGCCGGGCGGCAGCTTGGCGATGAAGGCGTCGACCGAGGGCTTCAGCTCGTTGACGACAGTCGCCGGCAGCACGTCGCCGACCATGCCGGCGCGCACGGTGATCGTCGGCGTGCGGTTGCGCCGCCACACCGTCGGCTGCTCGAGGTCGTAACGGATGTTGGCGACGGCGGCCAGTGGGATCGCATCGCCGTTGCCGGTCGGCAATTGCATGTTCTGCAGCGTCGAGATCGAGCTGCGGTCCGCCTCGCGCGAGCGCGCCACGACATTGATCAGGTAAGTGGCGTCGCGCACCTGCGTGATCGTAGCGCCGCCCACCGTGCTGTTCAGCGCGCTGGCGATATCGGAGGAGGTGATGCCGAGCTGGCGCGCCTTGTCCTGCAGCACGTCGACTCTGAGCACCCGCTGCGGCTCATTCCAGTCGAAGGTGGGCGCGGCGAGCTTCGGATTGGCCGAGATCACGCCGGCAAATTGCTGTGCAAGTTCCCGCACCGTCTGGATGTCGGGGCCGCCGATCCGGTATTGCACTGGACGGCCGACCGGTGGGCCGAGTTCCAGCAGTTTGACGAAGGCGTCGGTGCCGACGAACTCCTCGCGCAGCAGCTTCTCCAGCGCCGGCTTCACCCGGCTGCGCGCCTCCAGGCTCTTGGTGACGATGACGGTCTGGCCGAAATACGGGTTCGCCGGCTGCACGTCATAGGCAAGCACGAAGCGCACCGCGCCCTGGCCGATATAGGAACTGAAATGGTCGATGTCGGGATTGCCGACCAGCGCCCGCTGCTCGAAGCGCTGCATCTGATCGCGCGTCTCGGCGATAGAGGAGTTCTGTGGCAGGTTCCAGTCGACGATCAGCTCCGGCCGGTCGGAAGGCGGGAAGAACTGCTGCTGCACGAGGCCGAAGCCGGCGATCGAGGCCGCGAACAGGAGCACCGTCGCGATGATGGTCAGCCAGTGGCGGCGCACCGAGAGGACGAGGATGCGCCGGAACAGCGAGGTGAAGCGTCCGGGCTGGTCGTGGTGCTTGGCCTTCATCTTGGCCGGCAGGATGGTGACGCCGAGCAGCGGCGCGAACAGCACCGCCACGATCCATGACACCAGAAGCGAAACGGCGATGACGACGAACAACGTGAAAGTATATTCGCCGGCCGCGCTCGAGTTGAGGCCGATCGGGATGAAGCCGGCGACCGTCACCAGCGTGCCGGTCAGCATCGGGAAGGCGGTCGAGGTGTAGACATAGGTTGCCGCCTTGCGCAGATTGTCGCCCACCTCCAGCCGCGCCACCATCATCTCCACCGCGATCATGGCGTCGTCGACCAACAGGCCGAGCGCGATGATCAGCGCGCCGAGCGAAATGCGCTGCAACGAGATGCCGAGATAGGCCATGACCGTGAAGGTGATGGCGAGGACGAGCGGGATCGACAGCGCCACGACGAAGCCGGCCCGCAGTCCGAGACTGATGAAGGACACGGCAAGCACGATCGCGACGGCCTCGAACAAAGCGCGCGTGAAGCCCGAAACCGCTTCCTCGACGATTACCGGCTGGTCGGCGACCAGATGCACGCCGACGCCGACCGGCAGGTCGGCCAGCACCTTCTGCATCTCCTGGTGCAGCGCCTCGCCGAATTCGAGCAGGTTGGCGTTGGGCTTCATGCCGATGGCGAGCCCGATCGCGTCCTGGCCGTTGAAGCGGAACAATGCCGTCGGCGGATCGACATAGCCGCGCGTGATCGTCGCCACATCGCTCAGCCGGAAGAAGCGGTCGTTGACGCGCAAATTGATCGCGCGAAGGCTTTCCTCGGAGGTGAACTGGCCGCCGACGCGCACGCTGACGCGCTCCGGACCGGACTGGATGACTCCCGACGGCGTGATCGCGTTCTGCGCCTGCAGGCTCGCGACAATCTGCTGCTGGTTGAGGCCAAGCGCCGCGATCTGACGGCTCGAGAATTCGAGATAGATCGCCTCGTCCTGGGCGCCGACGAGATCCACCTTGCCTGCATTCGGCACCGTCAGGATCTTGGTGCGCACATCCTCGACATAGTCGCGCAGCTGGCGCGGCGTCAGCCCGTCGGCGGTGAAGGCGTAGATGTTGCCGTAGACGTCGCCGAAGCGGTCGTTGAAAAACGGACCCTGCACGCCCTGCGGGAATTGCGCCCAGATGTCGTTGACCATGTTGCGCACTTGCAGCCAGGTCGGCCCGACATCGCGCGCCTTGGTGGTCGGCTTCAGGTTGACGAAGATGACGGTCTTGCCCGCTGTGGTGACGGATTTGGTGTAGTCGAGGCTGTCGAGCTCCTCGAGCTTCTTCTCGATGCGGTCGGTGACCTGGCGCACGGTCTCGCTCACCGAGGCGCCTGGCCAGTTGGCCTGGATGACCATCGTCTTGATGGTGAAGGCCGGGTCTTCCTCGCGGCCGAGATGCAGGTAGGAGAAGATGCCGGCCACCACGAAGACCAGCATGAAATACCAGACCAGCGAGCGGTGGCTGAGCGCCCAGTCGGAGAGGTTGAAGCCCCTCATCAGACCCCTCCCTCCGGCACTTTGACCTTCTGGCCTTCGCTGAGGCTGTGGACGCCGGCGGTGACGACGCGCATGCCGGCTTCGATCCCCGACGCTACCGTGAAGGTGCCGCCGCTCTTCGAGGCGACCTTGATTTCACGGGTGCTGACGCTCGAGGTTTGCGGATCGACGATCCACACCTTCTCGGCGCCGTTCTTTTCGAGCAGCGCCGACATCGGCAGCGTGATCGTCGGCGCCACCTTGGTCATGCGGGTGGCCGTGATCGTAGAGCCAAGCCGGAACGCCGAGGGCGGATCGGTGAGTGTCAGCCGCACGCGGCGGGTGCGGGTCGAGCCTTCGGCCTGCGGCGCGATCTCGCGCAGCTTGGCCTGCGTCGTGATCAAGGGCAGCGACTGCAGGATGATCTGGAACGGCGTGCCGAGGTCGAGATCGCCGGTCAGCTGGTCGGGAATGTCGACCACCGCCTCGCGCGGGTCGGTGCGCGCCACGGTGACGACGGTCTGTCCCGGCGAAACCGTCTGGCCGACTTCGGCGCCGACCGCCGTGACGACGCCGTCGAAATCGGAGAACAGCCGCGCGTAGCCGAGCTGCTCCTGCGACTTGGCCAAAGCGGCCTTGGCCCGCTCGACGCTGGCCGCCGCCGACTGCCGTGCCTGCTGGGCGGCATCGAAGACGGCCTGCGAGGTGTTGGCGGAGGCGAGCAGCGCGCGCTGCCGCTCCTCGCTCGCCAGGGCATTGGCGAATTGCGCCTCGGCATTCGATAGTTCCGCCCTGGATGCCTGGAGGCCGAGTTCCAGCGCCGTCGGATCGAGCGCGGCGATCGTCGTTCCCTTGCCCACGATGTCGCCGACCTTGACGTCGCGCGAGACGACGCGGCCGAGCAGGCGGAAGGAAAGGTTGGCGCTGTATTGCGGTTCGACCGTCCCGGCGAAGCCGAAGGTCTCGACCGACTTCGGTTCGACGACTATCGACAGCACCGGCCTGATGATCTCGGGCGGCTTCTCTCCCGAGCGCGAGCAGGCGGCAAGCGCCGTGACAAGAACGAGAACGGAAACATCAAGCCGCGGGTTCATTGTCCCGCCCCCGCCATCTCGATCGCCTGTCCGGGGCTGAGCAACTGCCCGCCGGCGGTGACGACGCTCTGGCCGGGCTGGAGCCCCTTGTCGACGACGACCACGCCGGACTCGAAGGCGAGCACCTCGATCGGTGTCGTCACCACCGCCTTGCTGGAAGGATCGACGATCCAGACGGCGGGCTTGCCGGCGGCGGATGTCAGCGCCTGCCAGGGCAGGAGCACTGCCTTGACCGGCTTGGCGCTGACGGTGCCGATCACGGCGGCACCCAGCGGCATGCCGGCAGGTGTGTCGGCTATGCCGACCTTGACCCGGATCGATCCCGAGGCGGTATCGACAGCCGGCGAGATTTCCCGCACCTTGCCCATCGCCTTGACCTGCGGATCGGAGAGCAGCGTGACCGTCACCGCCGGCGACGAAGGCGTCTGGGCAACCAGCGTCTCATGCACGTTGAAGACGGCGTCGCGGTCGCCGTCCTCGGCGACGGTGAAGACGGTCTGCGCCGCCTGCACCACTTGTCCGGCCTCGACCTGGCGCGCGGTGATCACGCCGGCCGCGCCGGCCTTGAGCTCGGTATAGGAGAGGTTCTCCTTGGCGTTGGCTAAAGCGCTCTGCGCGGCGTCGACGCTGCCTTGCGCCACTTTCATCGCCTGGTCGGCGCTGTCGAAATCGCGCCTGGTGGTAAAACCCTGCGAAAGCAACGTCTTTTGCCGTTGGTAGGTGGCCGCGGCCTGGGTGAGCTGCGCCTGCGCGGCGTCGAGATCGGCCTGGGCCGAACGCAGGTCCGATTCCTGTTCCTGCGGATCGATGCGGGCAAGCACCGCGCCCCGGTCGACATGCTGGCCGACATCGACCAGCCGTTCGGCGACCCGGCCGCCGACCCGAAACGACAGATTGTTGAGCGTCCGGGCGGCGATCACGCCGGTCAGCGAGGTTCTTGGCGCGTAGTCGGCGAGCGCGACCGTCTGCGTGGTGACCATCACCGGCAGCCTCTTTTCCGCCGCCTGCTGTTTCTGGCAGCCGGCCACCGAGAGCGCTGCCGCGCAGGCCATCAGCAAAAGGATTTTCGAACGAAGGCGGAGCGGCGAAGAGGCGGACGATGTCACGTTCCTGCTCATGGTTCCCCTCGGCCCGCGGAGCCGCTCCTGACGGCGGCGCGTCGCGAATGAAACGAGGATAATCGATCGGGGGGAAAAGGAAACTGTTTCCGCTTGGCGATCGACGGGCTGTTAATCAGGCTCCCGACCTTCAGGCAGGCCCAATCGACTGGTCCATGGTGCCAACTTGAGGAAAACGTGAAATAAGGCGAGAAGGGCTCCATCAATCGGAACGGGCTGCGGCCCGATGAGGGACGTGATGAAGAATTCAGCCATTTCCGAACGCAAGAACCAGTCGATCTCGCGCGGCGTCGGCATGACCACGCAGATCTACGCCGATCGCGCCGAGAATTCGGAAATCTGGGATGTCGAGGGCCGCCGCTACATCGACTTCTCGTCCGGCATCGCCGTGGTCAACACCGGCCATCGCCATCCGAAGGTGATCGAGGCTGTCAAGGCGCAGCTCGACCGCTTCACCCACACCTGCCATCAGGTCGTGCCCTATGAGAGCTATGTGCGTCTCGCCGAGCGGCTGAACGGCATGCTGCCCGGCAAGTTCGACAAGAAAACGATCTTCGTCACCACCGGCGCCGAGGCGGTCGAGAACGCCATCAAGATTGCGCGCAACGCCACCGGCCGCCAGGCGGTCATCGCCTTTTCCGGCGGCTTCCACGGCCGCACCTTCATGGGCATGGCGCTGACCGGCAAGGTCGTGCCCTACAAGGTCGGCTTCGGCGCCATGCCGGCCGATGTCTTCCACGCGCCGTTCCCGGTCGCGCTGCACGGCGTGTCGGTCGCCGATTCGCTTGCCGCGCTCGACAAGCTGTTCAAGGCCGACGTCGATCCGGGCCGTGTGGCGGCCATCATCGTCGAGCCCGTGCAGGGCGAGGGCGGCTTCTACGAGGCGCCGCGCGATTTCATGGCCGCGCTTCGCAAGATCTGCGATCAGCACGGCATCCTGCTCGTCGCCGACGAGGTGCAGACCGGCTTTGCCCGCACCGGCAAGATGTTCGCCATGGAGCATCACGACGTGGCGCCCGACCTCACCACCATGGCCAAGAGCCTTGCCGGCGGCTTCCCGCTGTCGGCCGTCACCGGCCGCGCTGACATCATGGACGCGCCCGGCCCCGGCGGGCTCGGCGGCACCTATGGCGGCAGCCCGATCGGCGTTGCGGCGGCGCACGCCGTGCTCGACGTGATCGAGGAAGAAAAACTTTGCGACCGCGCCAATGCGCTCGGCGCCCGTCTGAAGCAGCGGCTGGTGTCAATGCGCGAGGACGTGCCCGAGATCGTCGACATCCGCGGCCCGGGCTTCATGAACGCCGTCGAGTTCAACGACGTGAAGAAGGGCCTGCCGTCGGCCGAATTCGCCAATGCGGTGCGGCTGAAGGCGCTCGACAAGGGCCTCATCCTGCTCACCTGCGGCGTCTACGGCAACGTCATCCGCTTCCTGTCGCCGATCACCATCCAGGACGGCGTGATGACCGAGGCGCTGGATATCCTGGAAAGCTCGATCCGCGAGGCGCGAGCCGCCTGAAGGGCGCCCCCGCATCTCCTGACGGCTTACACCGAAGCAGGTGAACGTGCCGTCAGGAGCTCAGATTCTGTAACCAAGCCGGAATATCCCTCTTGGTGTGCAGGATCCGCCACACATCGATATGGTCGGCCTGTTCGAAATAGAAAATCAGGTATGGATAGCGCTTGAATTGCGCACTCCGCAGACCGGGCAATCCAATTTCGTAGCCATACCTCGGGGAGCCGGATGCCGGATGGCTGGCTATCAGTTTGTAGGCATTTTGAAGATCCTCGACATAGCCCAACGCCATGTGCGTACCAACTTCGCGCGCATAATAATCGACAGCGTCCTCGATATCCCGCAAGGCAAGACTTCGAGGAATAACTGCCTTTATGGCCACTAATTTATTGGCCCAGCGCTCGTTTTCGCAGCGCAGCGAAATAGTCATCGTCAGCCGGAGTGCCGGGTGCCGATGACGCGCCATCGAGGAGCAATCCGCGCAGAAGTTGACGATCCTGATCGTGGCGGATCAATTCACGCACATACTCGCTGCTCGTGCCATAGCCGCGATCCGCCACCTGCCGATCGACAAAATGCTTCAAGCTGTCGGGCAGTGAGATATTCATGGTGCTCATTTCAGCATTTTATGGCGCATGGCAAAAATTGGCAACCTACGCATCTGCCTTGGCTGGCTCGATGGTCTGAAACCCCGCGAACGCCCCCTTCAGCGCGTCCGCGCCCGCCGCGACCGTCTGGGGCGTCGGCGAGAAACCGGCGCCGAGCATCTTGCGGCCGAGCATGTGGTCGGCCGGTCGGTTGACGGATTCGATGCCGAGCAGGCGGTCGCCCGCATAGTGGTAGATCGAGAACTTGTTCTCGGCCGGCTCGCCCAGCACGACATGGCTGTCGCCGCCCTGCGTCAGCCCCACCATCTGCAGCTTCATGTCGCCGATATCCGACCAGAACCATGGCACGGCCGAATAGGGCTCCGTGTGGCCAAGGATGGTGCGCGCGGCGAGCCGCGCCTGGTCCGTGGCATTCTGCACCGATTCCAGTCGCACGTCACCGCCAGTGAACCAGTGCCGGTAGGAGGCGGCATCGCCGACGGCGAGGATTTCGGGGATGGAGCTCCGCATATGCTGGTCGACGCGGATGCCGTTGGCAATCGCGATGCCGGCGGCTTCCGCCAGCTCGACATTGGGCACCACGCCGATGCCGATGACGACCATCTGCGCCGGCAGGCGTTCGCCGTCCGAGGTGACCGCGGCCCTGACGCGGCCCCCTTCGCCGTCGAGCCTGACGATCGTGGTGCCGGTGAGCACGCGCACGCCCATCGCTTCCAGGCGTTGGAGCACATGCGCGGCGATCGCCGGCGCCACGGCGCGGCCGAGCAGCCTTTCGAGCGCCTCGACGACGGTGACCTTGCGGCCGGCGGCCCTCAGCGTCGCCGCGATCTCCAGGCCGATGAAGCCGCCGCCGAGGATGACGACGTCCTCGCTCTGTGCGCTCAGCTCGCGGATCAGCCGCGCGTCGGCCAGCGAGCGCAGCGACACCACGCCGGCAAGCTCCGCGCCTTCGAACCTGAGGAGACGCGGCCGCGAGCCGGTGGCGAGCACCAGCCGGTCGAAGGCAAGCGTGCCGCCGCCGGAAACGTCGAGCCTGCGGGCGCAGACATCGATCCTGTCGATGCGCACGCCCGGCCGGTAGTCGATGGCGTTGCCCGAGTAGAAAGCTTCGCCGCGCAGCGGCTGCGGCTTGGCCTCGGCATCCTTGATGAAGGTCTTGGACAGCGGCGGCTTGTGATAGGGCAGCTCGTTCTCGTCGCCGGCCAGGATGACAGGGCCGTCATAGCCTTCCTCGCGCAGGCTTGCAGCTGCCTGGACGCCGGCATGGCCCGCACCGACAATCACCACCCCGTTCTTCATCGCAGTCCTTTTCTGCCTTTAAATCTAGGGTCTTCCGGCAAGTGGCGATTGTCTGCCGCCGCCGCAAGAGCCTTGGTCCGGGTCGCACTCAGAACGGCCTCCTGTCAATCGGAACCTTAGGAGACGTCATTGGTATAAAGTTGACAATTGCAGTTTAGAATAATTCTAAACTATTGTTTCAATTGAATTTTCTCTACCAAACCAGTTGACTTCCAAGCTCTCCGCCGCTTTATGGAGGGCTGCGCTCCTGGCGCGTTCCTTTGATGTCTGGGCCTTGAACCCTTTCGATTGGAGGCATTGCGGTGTCTTTTGCTGATTGGCCGCGCCATTGCGCGGCGACTTTGCCTTTCCGGTCATTCGTGTTTGCGCTGGCGCCGCGCGCCGGCGGCAGCACACCTATGTCATTGAATTTCTGAGGAGATGGGATTGATGAAAGCGATAATAACGCCACGAATTATCACGCCACGATGGGGCAGCCGGCTTGCCGCGATCGGCGCCACGGCGGCGCTGACGGCGGCAGTGTTCGTGCTGCCGGCGAAGGCCGCAACAGATGCGAAGGCGGTCATCAAGACCTATGCCGACATCGCGCTGGCCAAATACGAGGATTCGCTGACCACCGCGCAGGCGCTGGACAAGGCAGTCGACGCGCTCATCGCCAAGCCATCGTCCGAGACGCTGAATGCCGCGCGCGAAGCCTGGAAGGCGGCACGTGTTCCCTATCAGCAGACCGAGGTCTACCGCTTCGGCAACAAGATCGTCGACGACTGGGAAGGCCGGGTGAATTCCTGGCCGCTGGACGAAGGCCTGATCGACTATGTCGCCAAGACCTACGGCACGGAGTCGGACGAGAACGCGCTCTTTACGGCGAACGTCATCGCCAACAAGGAGATAGAGATCAACGGCAAGAAGGTCGACGCCTCGAAGCTGACGCCGGAATTCCTCTCCGGCACGCTGCAGGAAGCCGGAAGCGTCAAAGCCAACGTCGCGACCGGCTATCACGCCATCGAATTCCTGCTTTGGGGTCAGGATCTGCACGGCGCCGCGCCTGGCGCCGGCGAGCGCCCCTTCACCGATTACGATCTCAAGAACTGCACAGGCGGCAATTGCGACCGCCGCGCGGAATATCTGAAGTCGGCGAGCACCCTTCTGGTTTCAGACCTGCAGGAAATGGTCAACGACTGGAAGCAGAACGGGGCGGCGCGCAAGAACCTTATCGAGGGCGAGCCGAATGCCGGCATCTCGACCATCTTCACCGGCATGGGCTCGCTCTCCTATGGCGAGCTCGCCGGCGAGCGCATGAAGCTCGGCCTGCTGCTGCACGATCCGGAGGAGGAGCAGGACTGCTTCTCCGACAACACCTACAACTCCCATCTCTATGACACGGTCGGTATCCGCGCCGCCTATCACGCCAGCTATAAACGTCTCGACGGCACCGTGGTTTCCGGCCCGTCGGTCTCCGACATGGTGAAGGCCGCCGATCCGGCGATCGACAAGGAGCTGTCGGACAAGCTCGACGTCACGGTCGCCAAGATGGAAGCGATCAAGGCGCGCGCGCTGGCCGGCGAGGCCTATGACCAGCAGATCGCCGAGGGCAATGCGGAAGGCAATGCCACCGTGCAGGCGGCGATCGACGCGCTGATCGACCAGACCAAGTCGATCGAGCGCGCCGTCGGCTCGCTCAAGCTCAACGCCATCGCCTTCGAGGGTTCCGACAGCCTCGATGCGCCCGATAAGGTCTTCAAGTAACATCGACCCAGTACAGCCAAACGACGCCGGAGCGGCGCCGTCAGCCAGAGCAAGTAAATGCTGATCTGCCATTGCAACATCATCACCGAAAAGGAGATCGAGCAGACGATCATCGGTCTGCTGGATGAAGATCCCTGGCAGCTTATTGTGCCGGCGAAGGTCTATCATGCCATGAGCAAGCGCGGCCGCTGTTGCGGCTGCTTCCCAAATGTGGTGGAAACGATCATTCGGGTCACCGAGAACTATCATGCCCGTTCAGAGGGGAGCGGCGCGGACATCGTTTCACACCTGGATCGCGTGAGAGGCTTGCGCGTCCTATACGGGAGCAGATTCCATGAAAGGCGAACCGCAGATCATCGAGCGGCTTAACGAGGCACTGTTTCTGGAACTCGGAGCCGTCAATCAGTACTGGGTCCACTATCGCCTACTCGAGGACTGGGGCTACACCAGGCTGGCTAAGAGGGAGCGGGCGGAATCGATCGAGGAAATGCATCACGCCGACCGGCTGGTGGCGCGCATCATCTTCCTCGAAGGCCACCCGAACCTGCAATCCGTCGCGCCGCTGCGCATCGGCCAGAACGTGAAGGAAGTGCTCGAATCCGATCTCGCCGGCGAATATGACGCCCGCACCTCCTACAAGCGCTCGCGCGAGATCTGCCAGGATGAGGGCGACTACGTGTCGATGAAGCTGTTCGAGGATCTCTTGTCTGACGAGGAAGGACACATCGATTTCCTGGAGACACAGCTCGACCTGCTCGCCTCGATCGGCGAGGAGAAATACGGCCAGCTCAACGCCGACTCGGCCAACGAGGCGGAGTAAGGACATGCGGGAATGCGGCGCCCCGTAGAAATCTTGCGCCGCGCGCGGCGGGCCCAAGTTTGTGGCCTGCCGCTTCAGATGAACCCGCGATACCGGAATCATCGCGGGGCTTTGCTTTTGCTGGCAGTCACGCTGTCTTCCTTGGCGATGGCCGGCGAGCCGCAACCAGCCGGTCTCGCCGCCGGCCGCACTGACCTGACGCCGAAGGATCAGGCACGGGTCCTGGCCGTCACCCGGCCGACCACGGATTTCTCCAGGCCGGAGCCGTTCGAGCTGATGCAGGGCGGCGCCGGCACGTCGCTGAAGGACGTCAACCGTGACGCCTTCTCGCAATCCGCCGCCAACATCACTTTCGAACAAGAGGCGACCTTCAAGCCCGGCAACGCGCTTTTCCGCAAGAACTGGGTATCGTCGCCGTCCTCGACCCAGGCTTCCGACGGGCTCGGCCCGCTGTTCAACGAGCGCGCCTGCCAGAATTGCCATCTGAAGGACGGTCGCGGCCGTCCGCCGGAAGCCGGCATCGGCTCCACCTCCCTGTTCCTGCGGCTGGCGCGCGACGCAAGCAATGCCGAGGAGAGGGCGGCGCTCACCGAGCATAAAGTGCTGAACTTCCCCGATCCGGTCTACGGCTCGCAGCTGCAGGATCTTGCGGTTCCGGGCCTCAAGGGCGAGGGCCGCATGCGCATCGCCTATTCGGAAGAGAAGGTCACGCTCGGCGACGGCACCATGGTCTCACTGCGCAGGCCCACCTATTCGGTCGAAGACCTCGCCTATGGCCCGCTCGATCTGCGTACCAGGCTCTCGCCGCGCCTGACGCCGCCGATGATCGGCCTCGGCCTCATCGAGCAGATCGCTCCGGCCGACATCCTCGCTCATGCCGATCCGGAGGATCGCGACGGCGACGGTGTCTCCGGCAAGCCGAACATGGTTCGCGACGCGCTGAGTGGCGAACTGACGCTCGGCCGTTTCGGCTGGAAGGCGCAGGCCGCCTCGATCCGGCAGCAGGCCGCCGACGCCTTTGCCGGCGATATCGGCATCTCGACACCGGAGGTGCCGAAGCCATGGGGCGACTGCACCAAGGCTGAGAAGGACTGCCTCGCCATGCCGAACGGCGTGCAGGAGCGCCTGGGCACCGCGGAAGCGCCGTCCCCGGTCATCGACCTCGTTACCTTCTATTCGCAGAACCTTGCCGTGCCGGCGCGGCGCGACATCGACGATCCCGACGTGCTGGCAGGCAAGAAGCGGTTCTACGAGATGGGTTGCATTTCCTGCCACACGCCGAAATTCGTCACCATGCGCGGCACGCCCAACAGGGCGCAGGCCTTCCAGTTGATCTGGCCCTACTCTGACTTCCTGCTGCACGACATGGGCAAGGGCCTTGCCGACGGGCAGCGTGTGGGGGATGCAAGCGGCAGCGAATGGCGCACGCCGCCGCTCTGGGGTATTGGCCTCACCGGCACCGTCAACGGCAACAGCTTCTATCTGCATGACGGGCGCGCGCGCACGCTTGCCGAGGCGATCCTGTGGCACGGCGGAGAAGGCCAAAAGGCGCGAGACCGCTTTGCCGGCGCCAGTGCCGCCGATCGCGAAGCGCTGATCAAATTTTTGGAGTCGCTCTGATGTTCAACCGACTGGCAGCCGCGCTTGCTCTCCCATTGTTCCTGGCCGCCGCCATGCCGGCGTCGGCCGCAATCAAGGCCTCCTATGTCATAGAACATGCGATCGACGATTTCGTCCGCCCGGCCTATGCCAGCCTGGACGACCACGCCGCCGGCCTGACCAAGGCGATGCGCCGGCTTTGCGCCGCGCCCTCCCGACCAAATCTGGACGCGGCGCGTGCGGATTTCTCCGCTACGGTCGAGGCATGGTCGGTGGCCGAGGTCATCGCCTTCGGGCCGATCAAGGAAAACAACCGGATGGAGCGGATGCTCTATTGGCCGGACCGCAAGAGCATCGGCCTGAGGCAGGTGCAGGCGACGCTCGCGGCCAAGGATCCATCCGCAGCCGATCCTGCACAACTGGCGAGCAAGAGCGTCGCCATGCAGGGGCTCGGCGCGCTCGAATACGTGCTGTTCGGCGACGGCGCCGAAACGCTCGCCGGCAAGGACGAGCCCTATCGCTGCGCCTACGGCGCGGCGGTGGCCGCCAATATCCAGGCGATCGCCGGCGAGGTTCGCAACGCCTGGAGCGACAAGCCCGGCGGCTTTGCGGCGCTCTGGGCCAATCCGGGGTCGAAAAACCCGCTCTATCGCAACGGCACGGAAGCGGTCACTGAACTGGTCGGCGCTTTGATCAACGAGCTAGAGATGGTCCGCGACGTGCGGCTCAAGGGTTTTCTGGGCGCGAAGCCGGACGCGGAGGACAAGCCCAAGCAGGCGATCTACTGGCGCTCGCAGAACACGACGACTGCGCTGGCCGGGAATCTTCGAGGCATCGACGAACTGTTCCAGGCTTCGAAGCTTGGCAATGCACTGCCCGCCGACGCGCGGTGGATGGCCGAGTCCATCCACATCCAGCTCACCAACGGCGTGGCGACGGCGAAGTCCGTCAGCGGTCCGATCGACAAGGCGCTCGCCGACCCGGCGCAGCGCGACAAGCTCGACCATTTCGCGCTGATAAGCTCCAGCCTCTCCAACCTGATCGGCACGAAGTTGACCGCCGAGTTCGGCCTGACCGCCGGCTTTTCGTCGCTGGATGGGGATTGATGCATGATTTTGAAAATGACGTGGAATTTTGACGACAGCTCTCAGTTCGGAGGTTTTGGCGGTCCAGAGGCATCTGCTTTGGTGGGCCGCATGCCTTCGAGATTGGCCGAAACGCCTCTCCCGTCGTCATCCACGGGCGGAGCAAGGAGCGTAGCGACGCAGCGCAGACCCGAGGATCCATGCCGTGACTTTGAGGCGCTGCAACGGTGCAGAATTCTGCTCCGCTGCACCCTTCGGCCAAGGCAACGGCATGGATCCTTGGGTCTTCGCGACGGAGCTGCGCTCCTGCTTCGCCCAAGGATAACGAAGTTCCGGGGGCTTCGGCTGACCTCCAACGACTGCAATCATCACTGTGCCCGACCGGTACTTGTCGTGTCGCGGAACGGGCCAATGCACCTGAGGGCCATCTCATGAGGACCTTGCTCATTGATCGCCGCGATTTCCTGAGGGCCGCCGGCACCGGCTTCGTCGCCGCCTTGGCGCCGCGCGCCTTGGCGGACACGCTTGCCGCGGATGCCGTCTTCGCCACGGCCTTCGTCAAGCGCGACGGCGGCTTCGGCGCCGCCGTGGTCTCCGAGGCCGGCAGGATCCTGCATACGATCGATCTGCCCGACCGCGGGCATGACGTCACCTTCGATCCGGTGTCGAAGCGCTCGGTGGTCTTTGCCCGCCAGCCCGGCACCTTCGCCGTCGTCTTCGACCACACCGGCCGCGAGAAGCCGTTGACCATCGCCAGCGTCGCCGGCCGGCATTTCTTCGGCCATGGCGTGTTCTCGGACGACGGCGCCCTGCTCTATGCGACGGAGAATGATTTCGACAACGCTGCCGGCGTTGTCGGTATCTATGACGCTCGGTCGAAATTCAGCCGCATCGGCGAGTTCCCGACCTACGGCACGGGCCCGCATGAACTGCTGCTGCTCGGCGACGGCAGGACGCTGGCTATTGCCAATGGCGGCATCGAGACCCATCCGGACTATGGTCGCGCCGAGCTCAACATCGCGACGATGAAGCCGTCCTACACGCTGGTCGACCGCGTCACCGGCGATCTGGTCGAAAAGCACGGGCTGCCGCCGGCGCTGCACCAGCTCTCCATCCGCCACATGGACCGCGACCTGGCCGGCACCGTCTGGTTCGGCTGCCAGTATCGCGGACCGGCGACCGACCGCCCGGCGCTGGTCGGCCGCGCCGTACGCGGCAAGGACCTTGAGCTGCTCGAGATGCCACAGGAGGTTCTTTCCGGCTTCCGCAACTACATCGGCTCGGTCGCCGCCAATCCCGCCGCCGGTAGGGTCGCCGTCACCTCGCCCGAGGGGAATTCGCTGGCTGTCATCGACGCAGCCAGCGGGCGCGTTGTCGCGACCAGATCGCTTGTCGAAGTTTGCGGCATTGCGGCGGACGGAGCCGGCTTCATGGCGACGACCGGCGCCGGCGAGATAGTCGCCGGTGCTGGCACTACGCGCTCCGAGCCCGACTACGTCTGGGACAACCACATGCTGCGCATCGCCGCAGCGGCCTGATGGCCGCCCCGCGTCCTGGCATCGCGCCATGCAAAGCCGCGTAACATTTATGCGGCTTGGCCCTTGCGGCGGCGAGCCATGCCGGGCACAGGGAATGTGTTTCGATCCAGCTGGTCAACCGGCCACATGAAGCTACCCCTATGAAGCTGCTCGCCATCGACTGTGCCGCCAGTCTCTGTGCCGCCTGTGTCTACGACGCGGGCGCGGGCACCGAGCTTGGCCGCCGGGTGCTGGACCTCGGCAAGGGGCATGCCGAGCGTCTGATGGCCGTCATCGAGGCCGTCTTGAAGACAGGCGGGATCGGCTATCAGGACCTGGATGCCGTCGCCGTCTCGATCGGCCCTGGTTCCTTCACCGGCCTGCGCGTCGGCGTCTCCACCGCGCGCGGCCTGGCTTTGGCCCTGAAGATCCCGGCCATCGGCGTGACGACGCTGGAAGCGCTGGCGGCGGAGGCTGCAACTGCCTTTCCCGGCCGCGCCGTGCTTGCCGCGCTCGATGCCGGCCGCGAGGAGTTCCATGCCGCCCTTTTCGATAAAGCGTTAGCGTTGGCTTACGGTCCTGCAGTGGCCACGATATCAGAGGCGACCGGAATGGCAGTCGAAGCGAACGCGGTTCTCTCGGGCACCGCCGCGCCGCAGATCGCCGCAGCCGCCGGAAATAACTTCGACATCGGGCCGGTTGCCGCAACGGCGGACATCGCCACTTATGCCAGGCTGGCCGCCGCCAAGGGGCCGGGCGAAAAGCCGAAGCCGCTTTACCTGCGCGCCGCCGATGCCAAGCCGCAGGCCGGTTTCATTCTGCCGAGACAGGATCGTTGATGCGCATACCGTTCCTTCACCCGCGACGCAGGGACTATGCGCTGGAGCCGCTGACGGTTGCTGACAGCGCTGCCGTTTCGATGCTGCATCGCGAGGATTTCGTCCGGCCCTGGACCGATGGCGAGTTCGCGGCGCTGCTTGAACAGGACACCGTGTTTGGTTACGCGGCGCGCGAGACCGGACAAGGAGCAAAGCCACCCGTCGGTTTCGTGCTGGCGCGGCTTGCGGCCGGGGAGGGCGAGATCCTGACGGTCGCGGTCGCCCGCGCGCATCGCCGCCAGGGACTCGGCTGGCAATTGATGGACGCGGTGCTGCGTGAGCTGCACGCGCAGCGCGCCGAGGCGCTCTTCCTCGAGGTCGACGAGACCAATGCGCCGGCGATCGCGCTCTATCGCAGGCTCGGCTTCCGCCAGGTCGGCCAGCGCCCGAACTACTACAGGTCGACCGAGCACGGCCCGACCGGCGCGCTTGTCATGCGTCGCGATCTTCGCTAGCCAGACGCGCGCATGACCTCGAAAATCGGGTCCGATTTTCGGAAAGGATCATGCGCCGAACTGGGATGTTGCAGCGTCCTTGCGCGCAGGAGACGGCGCGCGGCGCTGTAATGATAGGGCCTGCGCGCTGATGATCAAGAAATTGCGGCTTTTCCTGGCGCTCGGCATTGTCGTCGCCGGCTCGCTGGTGATGGTGCCGCTGCAGCTCCTGTCGATGAAGACTAGGCTATGGCCGGAGACGGTCGTCTTGAAAATCTGGCACAATATGGTCCTCAAGGCGCTCGGCATGCGCGTCCATGTGAAGGGCGCGCTGTCCAGGGAGCGCCCGTTGCTGGTCGCGGCCAACCACATCTCCTGGACCGACATCATGGTGCTTGGCTCCCTTGTCGATGTGAAGTTCATCGCCAGGGCCGATATGGAAGGCTGGCCGCTGATCGGTATGCTGTCCAAGCTGCAGCGCACCGTCTTTATCGAGCGCGAGCGCAAGCGCAGCTCGGGCAACCAGGCGAGCGAGATCGCCGGGCGCATGGCCAGGGGCGATGTGATGGTGCTGTTCGCCGAGGGATCGACCGGCGACGGCAATCTGGTGCTGCCGTTCAAGAGCACCTTGTTCGGCGCGGCCTCGATGGCCATCTCGGATGGTGCCGCGGAACAGGTTTTCATCCAGCCGGTGGCGATCGCCTATACGCGGGTGCATGGCGTCGCGATGGGCCGCCGCCATCGGCCGATTGCAGCCTGGATCGGCGACCAGGATCTGTTGCCGCACCTGAAGACCCTGCTCGCCGAAGGCGCGCTCGATGCCGAGGTGCATTTCGGCGAGCCGGTGCCGTTCTCCAAGGGCTCGAACCGCAAGGAAACGGCAAGATTGATGGAAGCAAAGGTGCGCGAGATGATGCAGGCCGCGCTCGCAGATCCGCGTCCCAGTCGTCAGCGCATCGCCTGAAAACCGGACGCGAGGCGCCGCAGCCTGCCAGAATCGTCTGTTTTTTGTCACGGAAAGGCGTTAGAAGCCGGCCGATGGAATTGAACGCGATTGAAAGTCACCTCATCGGCATGGCGCCCGAACGCGAGCCGGCGCCCGCCAGGGCGGCAAAGAAGGTCTTCGTCAAGACCTATGGCTGCCAGATGAATGTCTACGATTCCCAGCGTATGACCGATGCGCTGGCCGCCGACGGCTATGTCGCCACCGACGCCGTCGAGGACGCCGATCTGGTGCTGCTCAATACCTGCCATATCCGCGAGAAGGCGGCGGAAAAGGTCTATTCGGAGCTTGGCCGCATTCGGGACATGAAGGCCGAGCGCGCCGAGGCTGGGCGCGAGCTTTTGATCGGCGTCGCCGGCTGCGTGGCGCAGGCCGAAGGGGCGGAAATCATCCGCCGCGCGCCCGCGGTCGATCTCGTCATCGGCCCGCAGACCTATCATCGTCTGCCCGACGTGCTGGCGAGAGTCCGCGGCGGCGAGAAGATCGTCGAGACCGACTACGCCATCGAGGACAAGTTCGAGCATCTGCCGCAGCCCAAGCGCGCCGAGGTGGCCAAGCGCGGCGTCACCGCCTTCCTCACCGTGCAGGAAGGCTGCGACAAGTTCTGCACCTTCTGCGTCGTGCCTTATACGCGCGGCTCCGAAGTCTCGCGGCCGGTGGCCCAGATTGTCGCCGAGGCTGAGCGCCTGGCCGAGGCCGGCGTGCGCGAGGTGACGCTGCTCGGCCAGAACGTCAATGCCTGGCACGGCGAGGGCGAGACTGGCGAGGAATGGGGCCTGGGCCGCCTGCTTTTCCGCCTGGCGGAGATCCCCGGCCTGGCGCGGTTGCGCTACACCACCAGCCATCCGCGCGACATGGATGATGAATTGATCGCCGCGCACCGTGACCTGCCGGCATTGATGCCCTATTTGCATTTACCAGTGCAGTCTGGCTCCGACCGGATACTGAAGGTGATGAACCGCAGGCATACGGCACGCGACTATCTGGCTCTCATCGATCGCATCCGCGCCGCGCGTGGCGATATCGCCATGTCCGGCGATTTCATTGTCGGCTTCCCCGGCGAGACCGATGAGGATTTCGAGGCGACGCTCAAGCTCGTGCGCGACGTGAATTACGCCTCCGCTTTCACGTTCAAATATTCGCCGCGCCCCGGCACGCCGGGCGCCGAGATGGACGGCCATATTCCCGAAGCGGTGAAGGACGAGCGACTGCAGCGCCTGCAGGCGCTGATCAACGAGCAGCAGAAGGCTTTCATCGCCAGCCTGGTCGGCCGCACGGTCAGCACATTGATCGAGAAGCCGGGCCGCCATGCCGGCCAGATCGTTGGCCGCTCACCCTGGCTGCAGCCGGTAATTGTTGACGACAAGGCCGGAGGAATCGGTGACATTATCGACGTACGAATCACGAAGACGGGCCCCAACAGCCTGTTCGCCGAGTTGGCCTGATGCATGTCGCTCAAAAGTGCTCGCGGTGTTGAGACAACGACATGCATAGCTACAAGCCTCGGCAGATGAGGAGAGACGGTTGAGCGCTGCTGAACTGAAGAACCTGCCCCAGAACCAGGCGTCCGGGGCCTCCGACATGGCGCACATCGTACTGACCTTCGACAACAACAAGCTTGCCAGCGCCCTTTACGGCCAGTTCGACGAGAACCTGGCCAGGCTCGAGCAGAAGCTCGGCGTCGACATCCGCTCGCGCGGCAATCAGCTTGCGATCAAAGGCTCGGCCTCGGCCGCCGAGCAGGCGCGCCGGGCGCTCGATACCCTCTACGGCATCCTCCAGAAGGGCGCCGAGATCGGCCAGTCGGACGTCGACGGCGCCGTGCGCATGGCGATCGCCGCCGACGACCAGCTGACGCTGCCGACCATGGAGCGCAAGGGCAAGGTCTCCGCCGCCCAGATCGCCACGCGCAAGCGCACGATCTATGCCCGCTCGCTCAACCAGGACGCCTATATGCGCGCGCTGGAGCGTTCCGAGATGGTCTTCGGCATCGGCCCTGCCGGCACCGGCAAGACCTATCTGGCGGTGGCGCACGCGGCGATGCTCTTGGAGCGCGGCATGGTCGAGCGCATCGTGCTGTCGCGCCCGGCGGTCGAGGCCGGCGAGCGGCTGGGCTTCCTGCCCGGCGACATGAAGGAGAAGGTCGACCCGTATCTGCGGCCCCTCTATGACGCGCTCTACGACATGATGCCGGCCGACAAGGTCGAGCGGGCGATCGCCGCCGAGGTGATCGAGATTGCGCCGCTCGCCTTCATGCGCGGCCGCACGCTGGCGCATGCGGCAGTGATCCTCGACGAGGCCCAGAACACCACGCCGATGCAGATGAAGATGTTCCTGACCCGTCTCGGCGAGAACTCGCGCATGATCGTCACCGGCGATCCGAGCCAGATCGACCTGCCGCCCAACACCAAATCGGGCCTCGTCGAGGCGCTGCGCATTCTCGATGGTGTGCCAGGCATCGTCACGGTCCGCTTCAACGAAGGCGATGTGGTGCGCCATCCGCTGGTCGCCGAGATCGTCAAGGCCTACGACCGCGACGGTAAGCTCGCCAGGGGCCTCGGCGCCGAGAGCTGATCCAAGCCCCATGGCTGAAAACCTGGTATCCAGCGGCGAGACGCCGGTCGACATCGATATTTTCGTCGAGGCCGGCGCTTGGCCGTCGGAAGCCGAGCTGACGGGCCTCGTTGATCGGGCAGTCGCCGCCGCCTTTGCCGAGACCGGCGCGAGGGGTACTTCCGAACTCAGCATCGTTTTTTCCGACGATGCCCATATCCGTACCCTCAACGCCGAATGGCGCGGCAAGGACAAGCCGACCAACGTCTTGTCTTTCCCGGCTTTTTCCTTCCCGAAAGGCGGCAAGCTGCCGCCGATGCTAGGCGATATCGTGCTGGCCTCCGAGACGGTCGCGCGCGAAGCTGCACTGGAAGACAAGCCGTTGGAGAACCATATCACCCATCTCGTCATTCATGGCCTGCTCCACCTTTTGGGCCATGATCACGAGACCGACGCAGAGGCGGAGGAGATGGAGGCGATCGAGCGTGCTGCGCTTGCGAGGCTTGCCATTCCTGATCCCTACGCGTAACAAAAAAGATCAATTGACCTGATGGCGATGAACGACAAACCAGAACCTGCCGCCCGTCCGGACGCCGGCGGCGCGGTCAAGCCTTCCGAGAAATCGGAAGAAGGCTCCAGTCCGAGTATTCCGACCGGCAGCGCGGCCGCTGAGCCCTCGCATGCTGGTCCTTCGCTCTTCGATCGCGTGCTAGGCCTGTTCAGGCATCGCAACGGCACCAACCTGCGCGAGGAGATCGCCGATGCGCTGGCCGAGACGGCGAGCGACGCCGAATCCTTCTCGCCGGGCGAACGCGCCATGCTCAACAACATCCTGCGGCTGCGCGAAGTGCGCGTCGAGGACGTCATGGTGCCGCGCGCCGACATAGAAGCGGTCGAGATCACCACCAAGCTTGGCGATCTGCTTGGCCTCTTCGAGCAGTCCGGCCATTCCCGCATGCCGGTCTATTCAGAGACGCTGGACGACCCGCGCGGCATGGTCCACATCCGCGATGTTCTTGCCCACATCACCAAGGTCGCCCGCGTGAAGCGGGGCCGCGCGAACAGGAAGACGCCGGCGCCCGCCGCTCTCGATCTCGCCCAGGTCGATCTCGCGCGCACCATCGGCGATCTCGACCTGATCCGCCCGGTGCTGTTCGTGCCGCCCTCCATGCTTGCTTCGGACCTGATGGGGCGCATGCAGACGACGCGCACCCAGATGGCGCTCGTCATCGACGAATATGGCGGCACCGACGGCCTCGCCTCGCTTGAGGACATCGTCGAGATGGTGGTCGGCGACATTGAGGACGAGCACGATGAGGACGAGCCGATGATCACCCAGGCCGGCGACGGCGTGTTCGTGGTCGACGGCAAGGCCGAGATCGACGAGGTCGCCAAGATGATCGGCGAGGATTTCGCCGCCGGCGAGCATGGTGAATATGTCGACACCATCGGCGGCATGATCTTCAACACGCTTGGCCGGGTTCCGGCCCGCGGCGAAGTGGTGCAGGCCATACCGGGCTTCGAGTTCCACGTGCTCGACGCTGACCCGCGCCGTGTCAAGCGGGTCCGCATCGTGCAGAGCCCGAAGGGCGAGCGGCAGCGCCGCCGCGCTGCGCGCACCGAGCAGGCTTGATCTTTTCGCCTCATGCCGGTCTATGACCCGTTCAAGCACACAGTCCTGGGTTCCGGCGTCTTCTTTCGGGATCCGCGCATGGCTTTGGCCTGGCTCCATGCCCTATGCAGCAGGCTATAATATCAAATCTCATTTGTACTCCAGGCTCTATCTGACCGCGCAAGCTGTAATGTAATACTCCGAATAGATCTTGATGATTTGGAGGTTCCATTGCTTCGCCGCAGCATTATTGCCATTGTCGCGATTGCCCTCACCGCTTGCGCAGCGTCCACTATTGATCCACAGCGGAAAGCCTCCATAGGCTTCGTATATGTGGAGCCCGTACAGTTATCGAAAGCCTCTGTCTTTGGGCCAAACTTAAGTGAGGCAGAAGCAAGCTCTGGGAAAGTACCCGCAACGGTGTCGGAGGCTGAATCTCGTCTTCAGCAAGTAGTGGATGCGCGCACGAATCTCCGCGAACTCATCGAGGGTCAAGCAAAGCAGGACCTCATTAGCAAAGGATATCACGTAACGGACACAGCATCAGGCGCTTCCGCCCAGCTGAAGATCAACGTGTACCACGCATTGAGCGTTCCAGTTGGCGCCAACGATGGGCGAGGGATTGCAATGACCGTCAGCGCTGAGATGGTTCGTTCATCGGACGGCAAACGGTTAATGTTCGCCGGCGAGAGCCAAATCAAGGATTCTGAAACGAAAGGAGTTCGCATGGCGCCCTATGCCGAATGGTTCACCAATGATGATTTTCTCGTCGAGCAGTACCGATTGGTAGCTCGGCTACTCACGGCTCAGGCCCTTGCGGGCCTATAGGGGCGTAAGAATTCGTTGGAGGCGAGATCCCCCGCTGGACCGTAAGTGCCCATCCTCGATGGGACGACCGATATTGCGAAAACGCTAGTCGGGCCAGCATCTGTGGACGAGGGTTATCAGGTTGCGTCGAGCGGCAAGGTGACAGACAAGATGGATCAAGAACCAGACGCCGCCCGAGCCTGACCACAACGTCAACGTGACCTGAGTTTGCGTCGGTCCGCCGGACGGCGAACCGATCCGGCTTTTAAGCTGCAACCTGAAGCTGCCGCCTTCAGGCGATGGAGCATTTACAAGGACGTCCCTCAAAATCACCCTCATTTGGAGGAGCCGGCGCGGCCTGTTAAATCTCTGGCTGCCTGATTCGCGCGACTTGGGAAGCTATATGCAGCGCTTTGCCGGCCGGATAATTCTGCTGTGGGGGTGGCGGCGGGCGTTTGTGGCGTTTGTCGCCGGAGCGCTCGCGGTCCTCGCCCAGGCGCCTTACGATTTCTTCGCCGTCTGCTTCGTGTCGTTTCCGGTGCTCGTCTGGCTGCTCGACGGCTCAACGGGTGAAGCCTCCGACGGCTGGCTGCGCCGCCTTCGGCCGGCCTTCGCCATCGGCTGGTGGTTCGGCTTCGGCTATTTCCTCGCTGGCCTCTGGTGGATCGGCAAGGCGCTTCTGGTCGAGGCCGACAGCTTCGCCTGGGCCTTGCCCTTCGCCGTGGTCGGCATTCCCTTGGCGCTCGCCTTCTTCTATGGCCTTGCCACGGTCGTGGCGCGGCTTTTCTGGAGCAGCGACATCGGCCGCATCGCAGCACTCGCCTTCGGCTTCGGTCTTGCCGAATGGTTGCGCGACTTCCTCTTCACGGGCTTTCCGTGGAATGCCGTCGGCTACGCTGCGATGCCGGTGCCGCTCCTGATGCAAAGCGTCTCGTTGACCGGCATGATCGGCATGAACGCGCTTGCGGTCTTCGTCTTTTCGCTTCCCGCGCTTGTTGCCGCGCGCCGGCATCTGAGGCTTGGGCTTGCCCTGTTCGTCGTCCTTGTCGCAGCCCATGTCGGCTTCGGCTATTTCAAGCTCGCAAGCCCGGCCGAGCCGGCCACCCGCTCGATAGACGTCCGCATCGTCCAGCCCGCCGTCGACCTCAGCGAGAAATGGAACGCCTCGGTGCGCGACCGCATCTTCGCCACGCTGATGGGGATATCGGGGAAGGCGCCGGATGAGGGCCACTCCAAGCCGCAACTGATCCTGTGGCCGGAAACATCCGTGCCGTTCCTATTCACCGAGCGTCCGGACGCGCTGACGGCGCTGGGCGACATGCTGGGCAACGGCCAGATGCTGATCGCCGGCGTCGTGCGCGAGGAGGGCGGCGCGGGCAATGCCGGCAGCCGTTATTACAATTCCGTGGTGGCGATCAACGACAAGGGTGAGATCGTCGATGCCGTCGACAAGGTGCATCTGGTGCCGTTCGGCGAATATCTGCCTTTCGCGGGTCTGTTTGAACGTTTCGGCATAGGCCAGCTCGTCGCCGGGCCGATGAACTTCGCCGCCGGCAACGAGCGGCACGCGATCGCTGTGCCGAACGGCCTCAGCGCGGTTCCGTTCATCTGCTACGAGGTTATCTTTCCCGATCTTGTCTCGGTTGACGTAGCGTCAGCTGAACTTATTGTGAACGTCACCAACGACGCCTGGTTTGGCGACACGCCAGGCCCGTACCAGCACTTCAGGCAGGCGCAGATTCGGGCGGTGGAGAATGGATTGCCTTTGTTGCGCGCGGCCAACAACGGCATCTCCGCCGTTGTCGATTCGCGTGGGCGCATTGTCGATGCCCTGGCGGTCGACGCGCGCGGCGCCATCGATGCGCATGTGCCGGTCTCTGGGCGTGCCCTGCTGACCGCCGATCAGCGGCGCATTAACGGATTGCTGATCATGTTGCTGTTTGCCCTGACCGCCTTCACATTGAATGTAAGGCAACGGCTACGGGCGAATTGACAGTCGGCACATTAGAAACTCATACTGTAACGCCTAAAATTTTCTCGAAGTCGGCTGGAGGGGGTCTGTTGGGGCAGGTGGCTCCGGCTTCGTTTGGGCGGGAAAAATAGAAAAAGCCGGAAAAATTCGGCGAGGAAAAAATGACAGAAGAAAACAAGAAGAAGCCGAATCCGATCGACATTCACGTCGGGAGTCGTATTCGGCTGCGTCGCAATATGCTTGGAATGAGCCAGGAAAAGCTGGGTGAAAATCTCGGCATCACGTTTCAACAGATCCAGAAGTACGAAAAGGGGACGAACAGGGTTGGCGCCAGTCGTCTGCAGGCGATAGCCTCCATCCTGAGCGTGCCCGTCGCCTTCTTCTTCGAGGATGCCCCGGGTCAGGAAGCCGGGGCCGGCAACCGGGGATTCGCCGAGGATGCCTCGATGGCGTTCGCCATCGAATTCTGCGGCAGCCCGGAGGGGCTTCAGCTCAATCGCGCCTTCGTCAAGATTCCCGACGTCAAGGTGCGCCGCAGGATCATCGATCTTGTGAAGTCCCTTTCGCCGGACGAAGCCGAGTAATTCCAGGCTCATGCCCCGGCGGCATCCCCGCCGGTGGCACAAGCCGCTTGTGCCGATATTCATGCCAGATCCGTCGCGCCGCTTGACGAGCAGCGCCCGGCACCGCTAACACGTGGCGCGCCAAAATCGGCAGATTGCCGATCTTTTCAAGAGGGGACACCCGTGACGCGGCAGAATTATCTCTTCACTTCGGAATCCGTCTCCGAGGGCCATCCCGACAAAGTCTGTGACCGTATCTCCGACGAGATCGTCGATCTCGTCTATCGCGAAGCCAAGAAGACGGGCATGGACCCGTGGAAGGTGCGCGTCGCCTGCGAGACGCTGGCCACTACCAACCGTGTCGTCATCGCCGGCGAGGTCAGGGTTCCCGAGACCCTGCTGAAGAAGGACAAGGCCGGCAACATCCTCATGGATGCGTCGGGCCACCCGGTCGTCAATCCGGCCAAGTTCAAGTCCGTCGCCCGCAAGGCGATCCGTGAGATCGGCTATGAGCAGGCGGGCTTCCACTGGAAGACGGCCAAGATCGAGGTGCTGCTGCACGGCCAGTCGCCGGATATCGGCCAGGGCGTCGACAATGCCGCCGATCGCCAGGGCGAGGAAGGTGCCG
The DNA here is from genome assembly GCA_000824825.2 of Mesorhizobium sp. ORS 3324. GTDB lineage: Bacteria > Pseudomonadota > Alphaproteobacteria > Rhizobiales > Rhizobiaceae > Mesorhizobium. The sequence continues at coordinate 63,948 of LM655174.1, read as the reverse complement.
GCGACCAGGGCATCATGTTCGGCTACGCCTGCCGCGAGACGCCGGACCTGATGCCGGCACCCATCTACTACAGCCACAAGATCCTCGAATTGCTTGCCGCTGCGCGCCATGAAGGCAATGGCGAGGCCGGCAAGCTCGGCCCGGATGCCAAGAGCCAGGTCACCGTGCGCTATGCCAATGGCAAGGCGGCGGAAGTGACGCAGATCGTGCTTTCCACCCAGCATCTCGATTCGAGCTGGGATTCCAAGAAGGTCCGCAAGGTCGTCGAGCCTTATATCCTCGAGGCGCTTGGCGACCTCAAGATTGCCGAAGACTGCAACTGGTACATCAACCCGACCGGCAAGTTCGTGATCGGCGGGCCCGACGGCGATGCCGGCCTCACCGGCCGCAAGATCATCGTCGATACCTATGGCGGTGCGGCGCCTCATGGGGGCGGCGCCTTCTCCGGCAAGGACACCACCAAGGTCGACCGTTCGGCTGCCTATGCGGCACGCTATCTCGCCAAGAACGTGGTGGCGGCCAAGCTCGCCGACCGCTGCACCATCCAACTCTCCTACGCCATCGGCGTCGCCCAGCCGCTGTCGGTCTATGTCGACCTGCACGGCACCGGCAAGGTCGACGAGGCCAGGCTCGAGCAGGCGCTGCGCCAGGTGATGGACCTGTCGCCGTCCGGCATCCGCCGTCATCTCGACCTCAACAAGCCGATCTATGCGAAAACCTCGTCCTATGGCCATTTCGGCCGCAAGGCCGGCCGCGACGGCTCCTTCTCCTGGGAGAAGACCGACCTGGCCAAGGCCCTCAAGGACGCGGTTGCTGATGCGATTGCCGCCTGACGGCATCGCCAAGCCTATCCATGGAGCCAAACGACAGGCCGAGCCGCGCGACCGAAGGATTTTTCGGCCGCCGGCACGGCAAGACCATTCGCCCGCAGCAGGCAGCGGCGCTTGAACGCGGCCTGCGCGCCTACCGGCTCGATCTGACGGCGGAGGCGCCCGCGGACCTTGGAACCCTGTTCAAGGCGCCGGTTTCAGCTTTTCAGCTAGAGATCGGCTTCGGCGGCGGCGAGCATCTCTTGCATCGCGCGACGGAGGCTCCAGCGACCGGTTTTATCGGCGTCGAGCCATTCGTCAACGGCATGGCCAAGATGATGACGGCGCTCGACAAGCGCCCGCTCGCCAATTTGAGAGTCTATGACGACGATGCCACGCGCCTGCTCGACTGGCTGCCGCCGGCCTCGCTCGACGGCGTCGACCTGCTTTATCCCGATCCCTGGCCGAAGAAGAAACACTGGAAGCGCCGCTTCGTTAGCCAGGTCAATCTCGACCGGTTCGCGCGGGTGCTGAAAGCGGGCGGCAGGTTCCGCTTCGCTTCCGACATCGAGAGCTATGTGAACTGGACGCTGCTCGCCTGCCGCGCCCACGGCGCTTTCGCATGGCAGGCGAGCGAAGCGGCCGACTGGCACCAGCCCTATGAGGGCTGGCCCGGCACACGCTACGAGGCAAAGGCCGTCCGCGAGGGACGGCGGCCTGCCTATCTGACTTTTATCCGGAAGTAGTTCGAGACCGGACTAAAGCCGTTTGCCTTGAGCGCGTCGCGCTGAAATGGATTCCGGCGAGGCGCTCAAGGGGAGCGTGGCCGCTATGTATTGCATTTGGCGCTACAAATGCTATGTTTTCCGGCAGGAGACAAGTTATGACTGCTACCGCCGAACGCAAGGAATACCCGATCTCGATGCGCCTGCCGGAAGCGGACGTAGCGATGATCGATCGTGCCGCCGCTCTCCGCGGCCGGTCACGCACGGATTTCGTGCGTGATGCCGCCGTGCGCGCGGCCGAGGACGTGTTGATGGACAACCGCCTTATCCGCATGAGCCCGGAAGGATTCGCGGAGTTCATGGAGGTACTGGCGGCACCGACCGCTCCGGTTCCAGACATGGTGGAATTGGCAAGGCGGCGCGCACCCTGGGAAACTGAGTACACGGCGAAGCGTTAAGCCGTGGCCTTATCGGCGCCCGAATCGCTGACCGCGGCCCACGACGTTTCCGGATTTTCCTGCGGGAAACCTACGCTTGATCACTGGCTGAAAACACGTGCACTCTCCAATCAGGAGAAAGGCTTCACGGCGGTTCTCGTTGTCCATGAAACCGGCCGAGTGGTTGGATATTACGGTTTGGCGCCGACGGCTGTTGTGCCGTCAATCTTGCCTCGGTCGATCCGCACCGGGCGACCGCCAGATCCGGTGCCCTGTCTCCTTCTTGGCCAGCTTGCGACCGACACCAGATGGGCCGGGCGCGGTGTCGGTACTGGCTTGCTGAAGCATGCTCTTCAGCGCTGCGTTCGGGCGGCAGAACTGATTGGCGGGCGCACGCTCATAGTTAATGCAATCGATGAAGACGCTTCGCAATTCTGGCAGCGACGGGGATTTCTCCCAACAAAGGATGATCCTCTTGTCCTGTTTCGTGCGATCGCGGCGATTGCCGCGTCGCTGGTGGAAGCCCGGGAGTAGGAGCGGGGCACCATCGCTCGGACGAACTGGTGACGGGAATTCCGCACCCGGGCCACACCCGCCACCCCTCCTTTGCCTGCAGGCTTGAAACCCCGGCCGGGATCGTCTATATCAACGTCAAATTCTTGGTCGGTACGACGAAGAGTGGGTCCACCCGGTCCCGCTCTTTTTTATTACCTGCCGGCCGGAGCGACAAAGCGACAGGGATTCGATGACCGCAGCGGCAAGCGAAGCCGACGACCGTATCATCCGCGAAAGCGGCATCGATGCTCGTATCGCGCTGATTGTGCAGCCGGTGCTCAAGGCCATCGGCTTCCGCCTCGTGCGGGTGCAACTGACCGGCCAGAACGGGCTGACGCTGCAGATCATGGCCGAACGCGAGGACGGCACCATGACCGTCGAGGATTGCGAAGAGGTCAGCCGCGCGGTGTCGCCGGCGCTCGATGTCGAAGATCCGATCGAAAAGGCGTATCATCTCGAGGTGTCGTCGCCGGGCATCGACCGGCCGCTGGTGCGCAAATCCGATTTCGCCACCTGGACCGGCCATCTGGTCAAGCTCGAGACGTCGGTTCTCGTCGCCGACCGCAAGCGTTTCAAGGGCAAGATCGCCGAGGCGGATGCCGATGGCATCTTGCTGGAGCGCGACAAGGCGGCCTATGGCGAAGAGCCGGCGGTGCGCGTGCCTTATGATGCGATTGCCGAGGCGCGGCTCGTGCTGACCGACGATCTCATCCGCGAGGCCCTGTCGAAGGACAACAGGGCCCGCAAGGAAGCAAAAAAGCGCCGGGGCGAGACGGAAGATGCCGCCGGCGAAGGAAACGAAACCAAGTAGGAAAGTTGATTGAGCTTTCGGGCCGCAGGCCTGGAGCGAGGTCGGGAGAAAGACAATGGTTGTAAGCGCCAACAGGCTCGAACTGCTGCAGATCGCCGACGCGGTCGCGCGTGAAAAGTCGATCGACAAGCAGATCGTCATCGCAGCGATGGCCGACGCGATCCAGAAGGCGGCGCGCTCGCGTTACGGTCAGGAAACCAACATCCGCGCCGACATCAACCCCAATACGGGCGAGATGAAGCTGCAGCGCCTCATGGAAGTGGTCGAGAAGGTCGAGGATTACGCGACGCAGATCGCGCTTTCCTCGGCGCGCGAGCGCAATCCCGATGCCCAGATCGGCGATTTCATCGCCGAGCAGCTGCCGCCCATGGATTTCGGCCGCATCGCCGCCCAGTCGGCCAAGCAGGTCATCGTCCAGAAGGTGCGCGAGGCCGAGCGCGACCGTCAGTATGACGAGTACAAGGACCGCATCGGCGAGATCGTCAACGGCACCGTCAAGCGCGTCGAATACGGCAACGTCATCGTCGACCTCGGCCGCGGCGAGGCGATCATCCGCCGCGACGAACTGATCCCGCGCGAGAACTACAAATATGGCGACCGCGTCCGCGCCTATGTCTACGACGTGCGCCGCGAGCAGCGCGGCCCGCAGATCTTCCTGTCGCGCACGCATCCGCAGTTCATGGCCAAGCTCTTCACCATGGAAGTGCCGGAAATCTACGACGGCATCATCGAGATCAAGTCGGTGGCTCGCGATCCGGGCTCGCGCGCCAAGATCGCCGTCATCTCGCGCGATTCCTCGATCGATCCGGTCGGCGCCTGCGTCGGCATGCGCGGCAGCCGCGTCCAGGCGGTGGTCGGCGAATTGCAGGGCGAGAAGATCGACATCATTCCGTGGTCTCCTTCGGCCGCTTCCTTCATCGTCAACGCGCTGCAGCCGGCGGAAGTCGCCAAGGTGGTGCTCGACGAGGATGCCGAGCGCATCGAGGTGGTGGTGCCGGACGACCAGCTGTCGCTGGCCATCGGCCGCCGCGGCCAGAACGTGCGTCTCGCCTCGCAGCTCACCGGCTGGGACATCGACATCCTGACCGAGCAGGAAGAGAGCGAGCGCCGCCAGAAGGAATTCGTCGAGCGTTCGGCTCTCTTCATGGAGGCCCTCGATGTCGACGAGATGGTCGGCCAGGTGCTCGCCTCCGAAGGCTTCACCAGCGTCGAGGAAGTCGCCTATGTCGACTCGGGCGAGATCTCCTCGATCGATGGCTTCGACGAGGACACCGCTACCGAAATCCAGTCGCGCGCCCGCGAATATCTGGAGAAGATCGAGGCCGAGCACGACGAGAAGCGCAAGGCGCTCGGCGTCAAGGACGAGCTGCGCGAGATTCCCGGCATCACCACGGCCATGATGGTGACGCTCGGCGAGGACGGCGTGAAGACGATCGAGGACTTCGCCGGCTACGCGGCCGACGACCTGATCGGCTGGAAGGAACGCAAGGACGGCGAGACCAAGGTCTATCCCGGCGTGCTTGCCGATCATGGCGTCTCGCGCGCCGATGCCGAGCAGATGGTGCTGGCCGCCCGCAGGAAGGCCGGCTGGATCTCCGAGGAAGAGCTAGCCGCTGAGCAAGCCGCGGCCGGCGAAACCGTCGGTGCGTGAGGTGAACACGCATCGCAAAGCCCGTGGACGAGATGAACGATCGCACCTGCATCGTCACGCGCAGGCAGGCCGAAGCGGATGAGCTGATCCGCTTCGTCGTCGGCCCGGATTCGGCCGTCGTTCCGGACATCAAGAGAAATCTGCCCGGCCGCGGTTGCTGGGTCACCGCTGATCGCCTACATATCGACAAGGCAGCGGCGAAGAACCTGTTTGCCCGCGCCTTCAAGGCGCAGGTCACCGTTCCCGCCGATCTCGGCGACATGGTCGACGGGCTGCTTTCCAGATCCGCCCTTGGCATGTTGGGCCTTGCTCGCAAGGCCGGAGCGGTCGTTCTGGGCGCCGCCAAGGTAGAGGCTGCGGTGCGCGACGGGCAGGCGCTCTTCGTGCTGCACGCGACAGAAGCCTCGGACGATGGCGTGCGCAAGATCGGTCAGGCGCGGCGGGCAACCGTTTATCTCGGCGGCCCCGCCATCCCTGCCTACAAACTTTTCCCCGAGGCCGAGTTGAGCTTGGCATTGGGGGGTACAAATGTGATACATGCTGCCGTCCTCGCGCAGGATGCGGGTAAGGCGGTTCACAAGCGCATGGTTGCGCTCGACCGTTATCGGGGCGGAACCCCGGACGATTTGGCAATGCTTGCGGCCGTTGCTGACGAAGATGATGCCGCAGAGGATATGGAATGAGCGATACGAAATCGGGCGACGACAAGACGTTGAGCGTTACGCCGAAGAAGACCTTGACGCTGAAGCGTCCTGGCCTGGAGCAGGGCACCGTGCGCCAGAATTTCTCGCACGGCCGCACTAAGTCGGTCGTGGTCGAGACCAAGAAGCGCAAGTTCTCGCTGCCTGGCGACAAGCCGGAGCCGGTGGCGCCGTCCGTGTTCACGCCGAAGCCCGCCGCCGCGGCACCAGCACCCGCCGCGCAGGAAGCGCCGAAGGCGCCGCCTCCGCAGCCGGAACGCTCCGGCATGGTGCTGAACGAATTGTCGCGTGGCGAGATGGAAGCACGCCGCAGGGCGCTCGAAGGCTCCAAGGCCCGTGAGATCGAGGACCGGCAGCGCGCCCAGGAAGAGGCCAAGCGCCGCGCCGAGGAAGAAGAGCGCCGCAAGCGCGAGCGTGAGGAATCCGCGCGCCGTCAGGCCGAGGAAGAGGCCCGCCTCCAGGCCGAGGCCGAGTCCCGCCGCCGTGCCGAGGAAGAGGCCCGCCGCCGTGCGCCGGTGGCTGCGGATGTCGCCACGGCCGACGACGAGGAGGAGGTCAAGCCGAGACGTGCCGGTGGTGGTGCTGGTGCGCCGGCTCGTCGCCCCTCCACGCCCGAAGTGGCGCGTCCGGCCAAGCCCACCAAGGGCGAGGAAGACCGCCGCCGCGGCAAGCTGACGCTGAATTCGGCGCTTTCCGACGAGGAAGCGCGTGGCCGTTCGCTGTCGTCGATGCGGCGGCGCCAGGAAAAGTTCAAACGCGCGATGCATAACGAGCCGCGCGAGAAAGTGATGCGTGAAGTGATCCTGCCGGAAACCATCACCATCCAGGAGCTGGCACAGCGCATGTCCGAGCGGGCTGTCGACGTGGTCAAGTTCTTCATGAAGCAGGGCCAGATCTTGAAGCCGGGCGACGTCATCGACGCCGACACGGCCGAGCTCGTCGCTTCCGAATTCGGCCACACGGTGCGCCGCGTTGCCGAGTCCGACATCGAGGAAGGCCTGTTCAACATCGCCGACCGCCCGGAAGACCTGGTGTCGCGTCCGCCGGTGGTGACCATCATGGGCCATGTCGACCACGGCAAGACCTCGCTGCTCGACGCGATCCGCAACGCCAACGTCGTCTCCGGCGAGGCCGGCGGCATCACCCAGCACATCGGCGCCTATCAGGTCGAGAAGAACGGTCAGAAGATCACCTTCATCGACACGCCCGGCCACGCTGCCTTCACGGCCATGCGCGCCCGCGGCGCCCAGGTCACCGACATCGCTGTGCTGGTGGTGGCGGCCGACGACAGCGTGATGCCGCAGACGATCGAATCGATCAATCACGCCAAGGCGGCCGGCGTGCCGATCATCGTGGCCATCAACAAGATCGACAAGCGCGACGCCGACCCGCAGAAGGTGCGCGCGGAACTCTTGCGCCATGAAGTGTTCGTCGAATCGATGGGCGGCGAGGTGCTGGACGTCGAAGTGTCGGCGACCAAGGGCACCAACATCGACAAGCTGCTCGAGGCGATCCTGCTGCAGGCCGAAATCCTCGACCTCAAGGCCAATCCGGACCGCACCGCCGAAGGCGCGGTCATCGAGGCCAAGCTCGACAGGGGCCGCGGTCCGGTCGCCACGGTTCTGGTGCAGACCGGCACGCTGATGCCCGGCGACATCCTCGTTGCCGGCAACGAATGGGGCCGCGTCCGCGCGCTGGTCAACGATCGCGGCGAGCATGTGCCGGAAGCGCCGCCGGCAATGCCGGTCGAGGTGCTCGGCCTCCAGGGCACGCCGCAGGCGGGCGACCGTTTCGCCGTCGTCAACAACGAGGCGCGCGCGCGTGAGATCACCGAGTACCGCCAGCGCCTGGCGCGCGAGAAGGCGGTCGCCAAGCACGCCGGCCAGCGCGGCTCGCTCGAGCAGATGATGTCGCAGTTGCAGACGAGCGGGCTGAAGGAATTCCCGCTGGTCATCAAGGGCGACGTGCAGGGCTCGATCGAGGCGATCAACGCAGCCCTCGAAAAGCTCGGCAACGACGAGGTGCGCGCCCGCATCGTCCATTCGGGCGCTGGCGGCATCACCGAAACCGACGTCTCGCTGGCCGAGACTTCCGGAGCTGCGATCATCGGCTTCAACGTCCGCGCCAACGCGCAGGCGCGCACGGCCGCTGCCGCCGCGGGCATCGAGATCCGCTACTACTCGATCATCTACAACCTGGTCGATGACGTGAAGGCGGCACTTTCCGGCATGCTCTCGCCTGAGCGGCGCGAGACCTTCATCGGCAATGCCGAGATCCTCGAGATCTTCGACATCTCGAAGGTCGGCAAGATCGCCGGCTGCCGCGTCACCGAGGGCAAGGTCGAGCGTGGCGCGGGTGTCCGCCTGATCCGCGACAACGTCGTCGTCCACGAAGGCACGCTGAAGACGCTCAAGCGCTTCAAGGACGAGGTCTCGGAAGTGCCGGGCGGCCAGGAATGCGGCATGGCCTTCCAGAACTACGAAGATATGCGTGTCGGCGACGTCATCGAGTGCTTCCGCGTCGAGATGGTGAGCAGGACGCTCTAAATTCGGATATACTCGCCGAAATGGCCCGGGCGGCGGCTGCAAGGCTGCCGCCCAAATCCCTTTTTTGTATTTGAGACATGTGGCGCGGTCCCATCCCGCGCTTCACGATTTCAGGACTGAAGAAAATGTCCCGTTCGACAACATCAGGCCCTTCCCAGCGCATGCTGCGCGTCGGCGAGCAGGTGCGCCATGCCCTGTCGGAGACCTTGCAGCGCGGCGAGATCATCGACCCGGTGATCGAAAACAGCGTCGTCTCGGTCTCCGAGGTGCGCATGTCGCCCGACCTCAAGATCGCCACTGCTTTCGTTTCGCCGCTTGGCGCCGGCGACGCCGATGCCGTGGTCGGGGCGCTCAACAAGCATGCGAAATTCATCCGCGGCCGCATCACCGGCGCGCTCAGGCAGATGAAGTACATGCCGGAGCTCCGCTTCCGGCTCGATACTTCCTTCGACAATTTCGCCAGGATCAACGAATTGCTGAAATCGCCCGAAGTCGCGCGCGATCTCGGCCCCGATGACCGGAATAAAAACGGCGACGAGTACAAAGACGACAAGGACGAGGAATAAGTGGCGCGTCGCGGCAAGAAGAAGGGCCGGCCGGTTTCCGGCTGGGTGGTGCTGGACAAGCCGGTCGGCATGGGCTCGACCGAGGCGGTCTCGAAGATCAAATGGCTGTTCCAGGCGGAGAAGGCCGGCCATGCCGGCACGCTCGATCCGCTGGCGTCCGGCATGCTGCCCATCGCGCTCGGCGAGGCGACCAAGACCGTGCCTTATGTGCAGGACGGCGCCAAGGTCTACCGCTTCACAGTTGCCTGGGGCGAGGAGCGCTCGACCGACGACCTCGAGGGCCCGGTGACGAACAGCTCCGAGCGGCGCCCGGCCGAGGCTGAGGTGAGGGCGCTGCTGCCGAAATACACCGGCATCATCATGCAGACGCCGCCGCAATTCTCGGCCATCAAGGTCGCCGGCGAGCGTGCCTACGACCTCGCCCGCGACGGCGAGACGGTCGACATTCCCGCCCGCGAGATCGAGATCGGACGCCTCGATCTCGTCGAGCACAGTGGCGAGCGCAGCGTGCTCGAGGTCGAATGCGGCAAGGGCACCTATGTGCGCTCGCTGGCGCGCGACATGGGGCGCGATCTCGGCTGCTTCGGGCATATCGCCGAATTGCGCCGTGTCGAGGTCGAGCCGTTCACGGCAGACGATTTCGTCACCGTCGCCGAGCTCGAAGCGGCCCGCTTCGGCAGCAACGGCGAGAATTCGGGCGAGGCCGAGGCACCGATCGATTTCAGCGCCATCGATGCGCTGCTGGTCGATACAGCCGTCGCGCTCGACTGCCTGCCGCAGGTTGCGGTCAGCGACGACGCGGCGACCAAGATCCGCCTCGGCAATCCGGTCATCATTCGCGGCCGCGACGCGCCGGTCGAGGCCGAGGAGGCCTGCGCCACCGCGCGCGGCAAGCTCGTCGCCATCGGCGCCATCGAGCAGGGCATGTTCAAGCCCAAGCGGGTCTTTGCCGGGTAACGGCGCTCGGCTAATTTCCGTTGGAGCAACTCCAGGAAGGTGTTTAACGGTTTCCGTCCGGAATTGCGTGAAACCCGGAATTGCGTGAAACAGAGAGATAGAGTGGTTCGCTGTTTCCGTGAAACGGTGAACCGCTCCAGACAGTTCGGGACCACTGAACTGCTCTATTTGCGCCGGAGAACCTCATGGCAAAGGGTGATAGCGTCGGGAAACGCGCGCCGCTGAAGATCCGCCGGCCGCCGGTCGGCGCTTCGCCCGGCACGCTGATCGCCGATCCGGCGGCGCGGCGCAGCGAGCTCAGGCTGACTCTGATTTCGCCCGAGAAATTCAAGACCATCGACAATGCCAGCATCGACGAGCTCAACACCCATTGCGACCGGTGGCCGGTCGTCTGGCTCGACTGCACGGGGCTTGCCAACATCCAGCTGATCAAGGAGATCGGCCGGATCTTCAACCTGCATCCGCTGGCGCTGGAGGACGTCGTCAACACTGGCCAGCGGCCGAAGGTGGATTTCTTCGAGGATCACGCCTTCGTGGTCCTGCGCATGATCGACGATGTCGCCGCCCACCGTTTCGAGCAGATCGCCGTGTTCTTCGGCAGGAACTTTGTCGTCACCTTCCAGGAGCGCGAGGGCGATCCGTTCGATCCCGTGCGCAAGCGCATCGCGGCGGCCATGCCCAACCGCCTGCGCTCGCGCGGCGCCGACTATCTCGCCTACGCGCTGATCGATGCCATCGTCGACAGCTATTTCCCGCCGGTCGAGGTGGCAAGCGAATTGGTCGACGGCATCGAGGAGCAGATGCTGAACACGCCGCACAAGCATCAGATGCGGCAGCTGCATGAGCTGCGGCGCGACGCCAACGTGCTGAAGGGCGTGCTGTGGCCGATGCGCGATGCGCTGGCGACGCTGATCCGCAACGACGTGCCCTTCGTGAAGGCCGAGACCAAGATCTTCTTCAACGACACGCTCGACCATTCGCTGCGGCTGATCGAGCTGGTCGAGAACCAGCGCGACATGCTGACCGGCCTGATCGAGATGCACCTGTCGCTGACCCAGGCGCGCACCAACGACGTCATCTCCTATCTGACGATCGTCTCGGTGATCTTCATGCCGCTCACTTTCCTCGTCGGCGTCTGGGGCATGAACTTCGAGCCGGAAAGCTCGCCCTGGAACATGCCTGAGCTGAAAGCCTATTACGGCTATCCGGCGGCCCTGTTGTTCATGGCAATTGTTGCCGTCGGACTGATCGCCTTCTTCAAATGGAAGAAGTGGCTGTAGCCTCCCGCAAACCTTTGTTTTGGCGGCAGGACCTGCGACAAGCCGGCTTGACATTTGGGCTGGTGTTTTGCCGGGAATTGCACTATATGCGCCGCAGCTTCGTGCCCTGACGCGTTGCTTGCACCGGCCCCCGCTGGACGACATCCCGGCCGTGGGCGTCCCGTTTCCTCGAACAGATAAGGAAAAACACGATGTCGATTACTGCCGAGCGCAAGAAGGAATTGATGGCCGAATTCGCGACCGCCAAGGGCGATACCGGTTCCCCGGAAGTCCAGGTTGCCATCCTTTCCGAGCGCATCAAGAACCTGACGGAGCACTTCAAGGACCACAAGAAGGACAACCATTCCCGCCGTGGTCTGCTTGCTCTCGTCTCCCAGCGCCGCAGCCTGCTTGATTACCTCAAGCGCAAGGACGACGCGCGCTACCAGACGCTGATCGACAAGCTCGGTCTGCGTCGCTGACGAATTGACCGGCGGGCTCTCTCCGGAGAGTCCGCCGGTCGCGCATTGGCGCATCGGATGATCCGGTGCGCCGGTGCCGAAAAGGAGATTTGAATTCGCGCGTGGCGCGTCCCGGAAACAGGGTTTCCCGGCGTCATGCGCAAGGCCGGCCGACCGGTCGGCCAGACCCGGTTCCGGAAGTGCAGAGGGCCATTCGGAACCGCCCATGGACGGTCATGGGGCAGGATTGCAGGATGCTCGATCGGCTTGTGAGCCGGACCTGCCGAGCCTCCCGTTGTCTTGCCCGTGGCTGCCCGAAGGAAGCCAGGAAAGGAAGCCCGCGACCGTTGAGACGGCGCGGTCCTTTCCGCACATGAAGGACAAGATATGTTCAATCATCACAAAGTGGAAATCGAGTGGGGCGGCCGTCCGCTCATCCTGGAGACCGGCAAGATCGCCCGCCAGGCGGACGGCGCCGTCCTCGCCACCTACGGCGAGACCGTGGTTCTCGCCACCGTCGTTTCGATGAAGGAGCCGAAGCCCGGCCTTGATTTCTTCCCGCTCACCGTCAACTACCAGGAAAAGACCTATGCCGCCGGCAAGATCCCGGGCGGCTATTTCAAGCGTGAAGGCCGTCCGAGCGAGAAGGAAACCCTGGTTTCCCGCCTGATCGACCGCCCGATCCGCCCGCTCTTCGCCGAGGGCTACAAGAACGACACCCAGATCGTCGTCACCGTCGTCCAGCACGACCTTGAAAACGATCCGGACATCCTGTCGATCGTCGCCACCTCCGCCGCGCTGACGCTCTCCGGCGTGCCCTTCATGGGCCCGATCGGCGGCGCCCGCGTCGGCTACATCAACGGCGAATATGTGCTCAACCCGCATATCGACGAGATGGAGGAGTCCAAGCTCGACCTCGTCGTCGCCGGCACCGCAGACGCCGTGCTGATGGTCGAATCCGAGGCCAAGGAGCTCAGCGAGGACCTGATGCTCGGCGCCGTCATGTTCGGCCACAAGAGCTTCCAGCCGGTGATCGACGCGATCATCAAGCTGGCCGAGGTCGCCGCCAAGGATCCGCGCGACTTCACCGCGCCGGATTATTCCGAGCTCGAGGGCGAGATGCTGAAGGTCGTCGGCGACGAGCTCCGCGATGCCTACAAGATCACCGAGAAGCAGGCCCGCTATGCCGCGGTCGACGCCGTCAAGGCGAAGGTCAAGGCCGCGTTCACGCCGGCCGAAGGCGAGGAGCCGAAATATTCCCCCGAGCAGATCGCAACCGTCTTCAAGGAGCTCCAGGCCAAGGTCGTGCGCTGGAACATCCTCGACACCGGCTCGCGCATCGACGGCCGTGATCTCAAGACCGTGCGCAAGATCGTCGCCGAAGTCGGTGTCCTGCCGCGCACCCATGGTTCGGCGCTGTTCACCCGCGGCGAGACCCAGGCGCTGGTCGTTGCCACGCTCGGCACCGGCGAGGACGAGCAGTTCGTCGATTCGCTGACCGGCATGTACAAGGAGAAGTTCCTCCTCCACTACAACTTCCCGCCCTTCTCGGTGGGCGAGACCGGCCGCCTCGGCTCGCCGGGCCGCCGCGAGATCGGCCATGGCAAGCTCGCCTGGCGCGCGATCCACCCGATGCTGCCTTCGGCGGACCAGTTCCCCTACACGCTGCGCGTCGTCTCGGAGATCACCGAGTCCAACGGCTCGTCCTCGATGGCGACCGTGTGCGGCACCTCGCTGGCGCTGATGGATGCCGGCGTGCCGATCGCCAAGCCCGTGGCCGGCATCGCCATGGGCCTGATCAAGGAAGGCGAGCGCTTCGCGGTGCTCTCCGACATCCTCGGCGATGAGGACCACCTCGGCGACATGGACTTCAAGGTCGCCGGCACCGCCAACGGCGTCACCTCGCTGCAGATGGACATCAAGATCGATGGCATCACCGAGGAGATCATGGGCATCGCGCTCGGCCAGGCCAAGGAAGGCCGCCTGCACATCCTCGGCGAGATGGCGCATGCCATCTCCTCCTCGCGCGCCGAGCTCGGCGAGTTCGCGCCGCGTATCGAGGTCATGCACATCCCGACCGACAAGATCCGCGACGTGATCGGCTCCGGAGGCAAGGTGATCCGCGAGATCGTCGAGAAGACCGGCGCCAAGATCAACATCGAGGACGACGGTACGGTCAAGATCGCCTCGTCCAACGCCAAGGAGATCGAGGCGGCGCGCAAGTGGATCCACACCATCGTCGCAGAGCCGGAAGTCGGCGAGATCTACGAAGGCACCGTCGTCAAGACGGCCGACTTCGGCGCCTTCGTCAACTTCTTCGGCCCGCGCGACGGTCTCGTCCACATCTCGCAGCTCGCCAATGAGCGCGTCGCCAAGACCTCGGACGTCGTCAAGGAAGGCGACAAGGTTTGGGTCAAGCTGATGGGCTTCGACGAGCGCGGCAAGGTTCGCCTGTCGATGAAGGTCGTCGACCAGGCGACCGGCAAGGAGATCGTCCAGGAGAAGAAGAAGCCGGAAGGCGAGGAAGACGCCGCCTGATCGGCCTGACTGGGTAAATCGAGACGGGCGCGCCGCAAGGTCGCGCCCGTTTTGTTTGAAGGACTATGCGAATGGCCGCGGAGCCGCTGAAGACGCTGTTCTACCCGTTCGAGGCCGAGGCGCTGCCTCTGCCGCGAAAGGATGCCCGCGTTCTGTTTCTCGGCGCCGAGCCCGGCTTCCGCTTGCCCGAAGGTTTCGAGGCGGCGTTGCATCTCGTGCAAGGCTTCCGGCCGCATTTTCGTGCCCTGCAGGCATCCGGTTATACGGTTACGCCGCGCGTGGAAGGTTCCGGCTTCGACATGGCGCTCGTGCTTACCGGCCGTCATCGCGGCCAGAATGAGCGGCGCATCGCCGATGCCATCGAGCGCGTGCTGCCGGGTGGATTGGTCATCATTGCCGGTAGCAAGGACGACGGCATCGATAGCTTGCGAAAGCGTATGGCCAGCAAAGACGACAGGCTGGCGTCGATGATCGCTGGACATGAACCGGCCGGAGTGATCATCGAGCGCCGCGATGGATCCCGCGACGTGCTCCCCGATGAAAGACTGTTTCATCCTCAGACGGCGAAGGTGCCGCTGTCGGGGCATTTGTCGAAACATCATGGCGTCGTGTTCTGGTTGGAGTGGACACCGCAGGCCGAAGCTTTCGCCAGATCCATCCATGACTGGCAAAATGGCTGGCCGCTGGTCGATGGTCGTTTCCGCACCGCGCCTGGCATGTTCTCCTTCGATCGGATCGATGCCGGTTCGAAACTGCTGGCCGCGAACCTGCCTGCCGACATTAAGGGCAATGTCGCCGATTTCTGCGCTGGCTGGGGCTATCTGGCTGCGGAAGTGGCGCAACGCTCGATGGAACTGTCCAGCCTCGACCTCTATGAAGCGGATTTCGAGGCCCTGGAGGCGGCGAAGCTGAACGTCCGCGCCGCCGTCGAGACGCGTTTCTTGTGGACCGATCTGCTTACGGAAAGCGTCGACAGGCACTACGACGCGATCGTCATGAACCCGCCCTTCCACAGCGGCCGGGCGGCGGAACCAGGTATCGGCGCCGGTATCATCCGTGTCGCGTCGAAGGCGCTGAGGCCCGGAGGGCGGCTGTTCATGGTCGCCAATCGCCAGTTGCCCTACGAACAGGTGCTGGCAGCGGCCTTCTCCAGCCACGCCGAGATCGCGCGCGATGGCATGTTCAAGGTGTTTTCGGCGCGGCGATAAAGCTCTAAGTGACTTACTGCAGGCTGACGAGACGCGCCGGCTCGCGCTTGGCGTGAGCGGGGCGCGCCTGGCCAAGCTCGATCTTGAGCGGCGCCGGCCGGCCGTAAAGATAGCCCTGCACCACCTCGCAGCCGGCGGCTCTGAGCAGCGTCGCCTGGGTCTCGGTCTCGACGCCTTCGGCGATGATGCCGACGCCAAGCGCCCGCGACAGCCCGACGATGGTCGAGACGACCGCTCCCGAGCTGGAATCGGTATCGATGCGGCTGACGAAGGAGCGGTCGATCTTGAGCTTGCCGAACGAGAAGTCGATCAGATAGCTCAGATTGGAATAGCCGGTGCCGAAATCGTCGACGGCCACCGAGATGCCCATGTCGGCGAGCTGCCGCAGGATGACCGCCGCGCGATCGCGGTCCTGCATCATCGCCGTCTCGGTGACTTCGAGTTCCAGACGCGACGGCTTGATGCCGGTCGATGCCATGGCCCCGCGCACGATGCCGACGAAGTCCTTGGTCATGAACTGGACCGGCGAGATGTTGACGGCGACGAAGCAATCCTCCGGCAGATATTGGGCGTCGCTGCAGGCCTTGCGCAACACCCATTCGCCGATCGGGTTGATCATGCCGGTTTCCTCGGCGATCGGAATGAATTCCATCGGCGGGATCATGCCGCGTTCCGGGTGCTTCCAGCGGATCAGTGCCTCGTAACCGACCACGCGGCCGCCCTGCATGTCGAATTGCGGCTGGTAGTGAAGATGGAAGTCGCCGCGGTCGAAGGCGGTCTTCAGCTCGGACTCGATCCATTGCCGGTAGTCCGCCACCCGTCCCATATCGGCATGGAAGACCGACCAGTTGCCGATGCCGCTGGCGCGCGCATTTTGCAGCGCCAGGTTCGAGCGGCGAAGGACGAGCACCGGATCGACGCCGTCCTTCGGCATGGCCACGATGCCGACCGACATGCTGACGGACTGCAGGTGCGTCTGGAGCTGGTAGGGCTCTATCATCTGATTGATCAGATTTTCGAGGAACCGTTCGAGCGATCCCTTGATCTCGCTGTCCGGCAAGAGCACGGCGAACTCGCCGGCGCCGATGCGCCCGATCACCGCATCCTGCGGCATGTTCTCCTTCAGCCTTTTGGTAAAGGCGCGGATCAGCTCGTCGCCATGACTGTAGCCGATGGCGTCGTTGATCTGCTTGAAGCGGTCGATGTCGATATCGATCAGGTACACCGGTTCGCCGGTCTTGATCGTTCCCGCCGCCGCCGCGGCGACCTTTCCGACAATCGCCTGGCGTGACAGCGCGCCGGTCAGCTTGTCGAATTGCGTTTCCTTGAAGACGTAGTCGGCCGATTCATCGATGCCTGCGAAGAAGGAGAGCGCGGCGCCAGCGGCGGAAAGGGCGCAGAGCGCAGCTATGACGCTCCCCATCGTTTCCGCCGGCATGCCGCCGAAGCCATCGCCGAAACCGAACTGGAGGCCCCAGAGTCCGAGGATAAAACTGCCCATGCCCGAGCTGGCGACGGTAATCAGCCGGAACAGTGGTGTTCGCTTCGGGTTGCTGACTGCACGCATGCAAGGTCCCTGTACTGCAGGGCCTTTTAGCCGAAATCTCCTTAAAATGAGTTTCCGCCGATGCGCGCAATTTTACTGGAAAGAATTTTTTCGTTGGCGAGTTATTCGCGGTTGCCGTCGTTCTGCTTCAGCTCCTCGAGGGTCGGCATCGAGACGATGTGGTAGCCGCTATCGACATAGTGGATCTCGCCGGTGACCCCCGAAGACAGATCGGAGAGCAGGTAGAGCGCCGAGCCGCCGACCTCGTCTATGGTCACCGTGCGCCGCAGCGGCGAATTGCGCTGCTGGTAGGAGAACATGTGGCGCGCGTCGGAAACGCCGGAGCCGGCGAGCGTCCGCACCGGTCCAGCCGAGATGCCGTTCACCCGGATGCCGCGCGGGCCATAGTCGTTGGCGAGATAGCGCACGCTGGCCTCGAGTCCGGCCTTGGCTACGCCCATGACATTGTAGTTCGGCATCACCCGCACCGACCCGGCATAGGTCAGCGTGACCATTGAGCCGCCATTTCTCATCAGCGCGGCGGCATTGCGGGCGACCTCGGTGAAGGAATAGCAGGAGATCACCATGGTGCGGACGAAGTTGTCGCGGCTGGTGTCGGCGTAGAGGCCCTTGAGTTCGTTCTTGTCGGAAAAGCCGATCGCGTGCACCACGAAATCGAGCCCGCCCCATGCTTCGCGCAGCGTTTCGAATGTGGCTGTGACCGAGGCGCTGTCCTCGACGTCGCAAGGCACGACCAGCGAGGCGCCCAGCCTCTCGGCAAGCGGCTTGACCCGCCGACCGAAGGCATCGCCCTGATAGGTGAAGGCCAGCTCCGCCCCGTGCTCGGACAATTTTTTGGCGATGCCCCAGGCGATCGAATGATCGTTGGCAACCCCCATGACAAGCCCGCGCTTGCCCTTCATCAGCCCGTCCATAAAAGGCAATCCTTATGCGGAATAGCGCTGGAAGATCAGCGTTGCGTTGGTGCCACCGAAACCGAAGGAATTGGATAAAACGGTGTCGATCTTGGCGTTGTCGATGCGCTTGCGCACGATCGGCATGCCCTCGAACTCCGGATCGAGCTCCTCGATATGGGCGCTCTCGCCGATGAAGGCGCCCTGCATCATCAGGATCGAGTAGATCGATTCCTGGACACCGGCGGCGCCCAGCGAATGGCCGGTGAGGGACTTCGTCGAGGTGATGTATGGCATCTTGTCCCCGAACACCTCGCGGATGGCGCCCATTTCCTTGGAGTCGCCGACCGGCGTCGAAGTGCCGTGGGTGTTGATGTAGTCGACTGGCGAAGACACCGTGGCAAGCGCCTGCCGCATGCAGCGCACCGCGCCTTCGCCCGAAGGCGCGACCATGTCGTAGCCGTCGGAGGTCGCGCCGTAGCCGACGATCTCGGCATAGATCTTGGCGCCGCGCGCCTTGGCGTGCTCCAGCTCTTCCAGCACCAGCACGCCGGCGCCGCCGGCGATGACGAAGCCGTCGCGGTTCACGTCATAGGCGCGCGAGGCGGTCGATGCCTTGTCATTGAATTTCGACGACATGGCGCCCATGGCGTCGAACAGGTCCGACATCGTCCAGTCGAGATCCTCGTGGCCGCCGGCAAACATCATGTCCTGCTTGCCCCACTGGATCAGCTCATAGGCATTGCCGATGCAATGCGCCGAGGTCGAGCAGGCCGACGAGATCGAGTAGTTGACGCCGTGGATCTTGAACCACGTGGCCAAAGTGGCGGAAGCCGTCGACGACATCGCCTTCGGCACGGCGAACGGGCCGATGCGCTTCGGGCTGCCGTTCTTGAGCGTGGTTTCGGCGGCTTCGACGATGGTCCTTGTCGACGGCCCGCCCGAGCCCATGACGATGCCGGTCCGCTCATTGGTGATGTCGCTCTCACCAAGCCCTGCATCCGCGATCGCCTGATCCATGGCGACATGGTTCCAGGCCGCACCTTGGCTCAGGAAGCGCATGGCGCGGCGGTCGATCATCGGCGACGGGTCGAGCGTCGGCGCGCCCCACACCTGGCAGCGGAAGCCGTGCTCGGCGAAGGAATTGGAAAAGCTGATGCCGGACTTGGCATCGTAAAGCGAGGACTGCACCTCATTGGCGTTGTTGCCGATCGACGACACAATGCCGAGGCCTGTCACTACGACACGTCTCATTCGCAACTCCTTCCGGCGTACTTGGGCGAAAACCTAACCGGTTTTGGCCTTCGATCATACGCAAAATAAACTGCCGCGGCGCCCTTGCGCATCCCATCGGACACGCGAAGGCCGTGGCGAAAAACGATCAGGCGGCCGACTGCTTGGACAGGCCGACCTTCAGATCCGTTGCCGCGTATATGGGTTCGCCGTCCGCCTTGAGCCAGCCATCGGCGATGCCGAGCACAAGGCGGCCGCGCATCACGCGCTTGAAGTCGACGCCGTATTCGACCTTCTTGACCGACGGCGTCACCATGCCCTTGAACTTCACCTCGCCGGTCGACAGCGCCATGCCCTTGCCCGGTTCGCCGAGCCAGCCGAGATAGAAGCCCGTCAATTGCCACATGGCGTCGAGGCCGAGGCAGCCCGGCATGATCGGATTGCCGATGAAATGGCAGGCGAAGAACCATAGATCCGGCTTGATGTCGAATTCGGCGCGGATGAACCCCTTGTCGAAGGCGCCGCCGGTCTCGCGGATCTCGGTGATCCGGTCGAACATCAGCATCGGCGGATAGGGCAGCTGGGCGTTTCCAGGTCCGAACAGCTCGCCGCGGGCGCAGGCAAGCAGTTCCTCGTAATCGTAGCTGGACTTTTGACCCGCCATTAACTCCGTCCCCGTTCTCGTTCCGGGCGGCAGGGCGCCCATGTCGTTGGTTTCCTAACACACTCTGTTTGCGGCCGGAAACCGGCGTTTGCGCTTAACCCGTGCGCCTGCCTGGGTCAATGCGCGCTATTGATCGCATTTGGGCGACAGAATATATGTCGAGAGGTGTCCAGTTTTTGGCAATGACGTCTTTTTGCCGTCCTGGACCTGTTTAGGGGGCTGAGCCACGAGCTTCGACGGGATAGATGGATTCGGGCTGCCGGAAGGAAAATGTTGCTGTGGACAAGCGGGTTCGCGAAGCCGGCCTGAGGCCGACGCGTCAGCGCATTGCGCTGGCCGATCTGCTTTTCGCCAAGGGCGACCGGCATCTCTCGGCCGAAGAGCTGCACGAAGAGGCGATCGCCGCCGGCGTGCCGGTTTCGCTGGCGACCGTCTACAATGCGCTGCACCAGTTCACCCAGGCCGGCCTGCTGCGCATTCTCGCGGTCGAAGGGTCGAAGACCTATTTCGACACCAACACCTCCGACCACCACCATTTCTATGTCGAGGGCGAGAACCGGATCTTCGATATCGCCAGCGGCCCGGTGAGCGTCTCCAACCTGCCGGAGCCCCCGGAAGGCATGGAGATCGCCAATGTCGACATCGTGGTGAGGCTGCGCCCGAAGCGCCGCGGCTGATCCGTCCGCTATGAGGCCCGTCGATCTGGCGATCCGGCTTGAATGGGCCTCGGCTGCCGTGGCGGCCATTCTCTTCTACAAAATGACCGGCGTGTCCTGGTGGCTGTTTGCGCTGCTCATCCTGGCGCCGGACCTGTCGATGCTCGGATACCTCTCCGGTCCGCGGATCGGTGCGGTGGCCTATAACGCCCTGCACATCCTGATCGTCCCGCTCTTCCTTGCGCTTGCAGGCGTCTTGTTCGCTGGCCCGATCACGACAGCGGTTGCGCTGATCTGGATTGCCCACATCGCCATCGATCGCGCCCTGGGTTACGGCCTGAAGCTGCCCACCGGCTTTCAGGACACGCACCTCGGCCGCATCGGGCGCGACCGGGCCAGGATCAATTCTTGAACTTTTCGCCGGGATAAGCGCCCCAGACCTGCGACTGGGCCATCCAGCCGGTATGGCCCTCGAAGGTCATTTCGCACCACTGGCCGTCGCACTTCTTTATCGAGCCTATCACCCCTGGCTCGATGATCGCGACGACGCCGGCATCCCTGTCGGGCTCGTCGAGCAGATTGATTCGGCCGCCCTTGCCGCGCTGCCAGGGCGCGACGATTGCCGTGCGGCGGCCCGAAAGCAGCGACTGGTTGATCCAGCCCTCCGACCCGTCGGCATCGCGCACGCGGCGCCAGGTGTCGAATTCCTGGATCACCTCCATCGGCAGCCCTGCCTTCATGTACATCCAGTTGACGGAATAATTGGCGCCGGGGCCGACGCGCGAGTTGACCCTGGCCGGCTTGAGGCTGACGAACCGCGGCAACGGCAGGCCGCTCGGCCCGAGCGTCACCGTTTGCGCCGGCGCGGCCGCGCTCTGCGCGGATGCCTGCGGCGCGCCAAGCAAAGCGCCGAGAACGGCTGCGCTGAAAGCCAGGCGAAGCGACGCGAAACCAGACACCTTCATTCCTTTCGGCGCCGGTCCGTAGGGATGAGCGCCCCTTTTTCTTTGTCTTCGGCGGCACCGCTTGTTACAGGAGTGGGCTGATGCCGCGACTGGCTATAAGTTTCGCCTGTCTTGGTTAAAGAGGTCTCAACGAGATCGGTTTCGAGGAAGCTTCGGGGATACAATGGCAGGCAAAAAACGGCCCCTCGTCGTCATCACGCGCAAGCTGCCCGATCCGGTCGAGACGCGCATGCGCGAGCTGTTCGACGCGCGTCTCAATGTCGAGGACCGGCCTATGACCCAGCCTGAGCTGGTCGCGGCGGTCAAGGAAGCCGACGTCCTCGTCCCGACCATCACCGACCATATCGATGCCGCGCTGATCGCCCAGGCCGGCGAGAACCTGAAGCTGATCGCCAATTTCGGCAACGGCGTCGACAAGATCGACGTCGCGGCGGCGGCCAAGAAGGGCATCACCGTCACCAACACGCCGAACGTGCTCACCGAAGACACCGCGGACATGACCATGGCGCTGATGCTCGCCGTGCCGCGGCGGCTCGCCGA
Source organism: Mesorhizobium sp. ORS 3324 (assembly GCA_000824825.2). Taxonomy (GTDB): domain Bacteria; phylum Pseudomonadota; class Alphaproteobacteria; order Rhizobiales; family Rhizobiaceae; genus Mesorhizobium. The sequence goes on along the minus strand of LM655174.1, from coordinate 42,206 downwards.
AGGCGCCAACGTGCTCACCGGCGAGAAGAAATGGGCCGGCTGGTCGCCGACCTGGATGCTCGGCCGGCGCATCTGGGGCAAGCGGCTCGGCATCGTCGGCATGGGCCGCATCGGCACGGCGGTCGCCAGGCGCGCCAAGGCCTTCGGCCTCTCCATCCACTATCACAATCGCCATCGCGTGCTGCCGGCTGTCGAGGACGAGCTGGAAGCCACCTATTGGGAAAGCCTCGACCAGATGCTTGCCCGCATGGACATCATCTCGGTCAACTGCCCGTCGACGCCGGCGACGTTCCATCTTCTGTCCGCCCGGCGGCTGGCGCTGATGCAGCCCTCGGCCTACATCGTCAACACCGCGCGCGGCGACATCATCGACGAGGACTCGCTGGTCAAGCTGATCCAGGACGGCAAGATCGCCGGCGCCGGCCTCGACGTCTACGAGCATGAGCCGGCGTTGAACAGCAAGCTGTTGCGGCTCGCCCACAAGGGTAAGGTCGTTCTCCTGCCGCATATGGGCTCGGCCACATTGGAAGGCCGCATCGACATGGGCGAGAAGGTAATCATCAACATCCGGGCCTTCTTCGACGGCCACCGCCCGCCGGACCGCGTCCTGCCGCTCAGGACCTGACGCATTTCAGCGCGACGCGCTATAAGTCGTCGCGATCGTTCAGGCCGCGACGGCAAGGTCGCCGTCTTCCCCGATCTTCACGCTGGTTCCGCGAAAGGTCTCGAACACGTCGCGCCCAAGCCGCACCGCCATCGGCGTTTCCCAGCCCATTTCCCGGGCGACGATCAGGCCGAGCAGAAGGATGGCGTCCGGCTCGTGCAGCACAAGCGCGGCCGGCGCGCGGCCGTTGTGGACCAGTTCCATCAGCACGGCGGAAGCCGATGACGAGCCGATCGTGCCCGGCAGGAACAGCACGCGTCCGGAAATCACCTCGCCGTGCTGCGGATGACGCACATCGGCGATGCGGCCGGTTTTGGGGTCGACGCCGCCCCAGAAGCTGATCGGCGCCGTCAGCACCAGCGCTTCGCCTTCGCCGGTCTTGCCCGGCACCAGGATTTCGGCTGCGGCGCTCATGCGGCGATGTCCGTGAATAGCGGTTTGCCGGCGATCGCGCTTTCGACGCAGTCGGCGAGCGAGGCGTAGAGCACCGCATAACCGGTGTTGCCCGGGGCGTAATGCGCGAACTTGCCCGAATTGGTCATCAGCACGCCGCCCGCAAGCTCCGGCATGATCGGCGTCACCACGACGCAGGTGTCGGCGACGATGACGACCCCGCTCGCTTCGAGCCGGTTCCGCCGCCCGTCCCGCTCCAGCAAGCCAAGCACATGCCGGCCGGTGCAGGCATAGATCGGCACGGCGAGCCGTCTTCCGGCGATCAGCCGCTCCAGCATCTCGAACTCGGTAGAGGACAGATGCGGGCTGCCGATCGCCACCGCATCGATCGCCTTCGCTGCCGCGGCGGTCGACAGGCCGGAGCGGGCCTTCGCCACCATCTGCCGCGTGACGCGGATCACTGCCTCCGGTTCCGGCCCGGCCAGAATGGTTTCGACATCGGGAGCCTCGGGCGTGACGCCGGCAATGTGGAACAGGCCAACAGCGCCGGACGATGCAGCCGCCGCGCCGAAAGCCTTCAGCGCGTCCTCACCAGGGTGACCGGCTACGCCAGTGACCACACCGACCGCATTGCCGACCTCGCGGCCATAAAGGCTGCCCAGCACCGGCCAGGCGATCTCGGAAGCGAGGAAGGAAGGCGAGAGGCCTGATACTTCGAACACCAGCCGCGCCCGGCGGTTCTCGGGCCGGTGAAGGCCATAATCCGGCGCTCGGCCGGTGATGGCGCAGGCAATGTCGAGGAAGTCGCCATAGCGGTTCGTGCGGGCGCCCAGCACCGAATTGCAGAACACCACGGCATTGGATTCGCCCCAGGCGACATCGCTGCCCTGCGCCGGCCGGTGCCCGGCCTGGTAGGGCGCGCAGGTCCAGCTCTGCTCGCAGCCGAGCTTGCGATAGGCTTCCATCATTCGCCGCGCCATGCCGCGCTGCGGCTCTTCCAGGCGGATGCGCGAGCAGCCCATCAGGTCGAGCGCACCGACATTGAGCGTCGCGCGCACCGCGACCTTGGCGCCGCCCTCGACCAGCCGCTCGGCGAACAGCGTGCCGGAATCGCCGTGATAGAGCGCGCCGTCGATATGCGCCGAGGCGATTCTGATCAGCCGCGGCGCACCCAGCAGCCGCGCGCTCTCGGCAACGATGCGCATTGCCATGGCGGCGCCGTCCCTGCCGGCGGCGATTGCCTGTTCCTCAGGGCTGAGCGCGAGGCTCAAGACAGCACCTTGCGCATGGTGATCGAGGTCGGCCGGTCGTGACCCTCATGCGCGGTGCGCCCGGTCTCGTGAAAGCCGAGCCGGGCGAAGGCGGCGTGGTTCGCTGTCAGCTCGATGCGCGTCTGCAGCTCAAGGGCCTGCTTGCCATGCCGGCGGGCCAAATCCTCGACGGCCTGCATCAGCCGCCCGGCAATGCCCCGTCCCTGCAGGCCGGGTTCGACAGCAAGCTTGCCGACATAGAAATCCTTCTCCCTCTCCAGCGCGAAGATGCAGCCGACGATCCGACCGTTCTCCAACGCCAGGAACCCCGTCTCCTGCCCCGCCTTGCGCCTGAGGCTTTCCGGCGTCAGCAGATGCGCCGAGGACGGCGGGTCGATGACGCCGTCCATATAGGCGAAGGCGCTGAGGATCAGCGCCAGCAATTCGTCCCACCGCGCGAAGTCCGGCGGAAGCTCACCGACAAGGGTCGTTGCCAACTGGTCCATCGGTTCAGACTGCCTTGTAGCGAACGGTGTCAAAGCGGGCGGTGAGCCCGTCATAAAGCAGCAGCCGGCCGACCAGCGGTTCGCCGATGCCGGCAATCAGCTTGATCGTCTCCATCGCCTCCAGCGTGCCGACGACGCCCGTCAGCGCGCCGACGATGCCGGCAACGGCGCAGGACGGCACCAGCCCTTCGGGCGGCGCTTCCGGGAACAGGTCGCGATAGTTTGGATTGCGCTTGCCGTCGGCGCCGGTCTCGTACGGTTTCAGCACCGTCACCGAGCCGTCGAAGCGGCCGACGGCGGCGGTGACCAGAGGCTTCTTCTCCAGGGCGCACGCATCGGCGAGCGCATAGCGCGTCTCGAAATTGTCGGAGCCGTCGACGACGACATCGTAGCGGGCGACGAGGGCAGGGGCGTTTTGCGCCGTCAGCCTGAGGCGATGCAGCTCCACCGCGACATTGGGGTTGATGCGCATGATCGCCGCCGAGGCGCTGTCGGTCTTCGCCATGCCGATCGTGTCGCTGCCATGGATAACCTGCCGCTGCAGGTTGGACAGCGAGACATCGTCGTCGTCGACGATGCCGAGCGTGCCGACGCCGGCCGCGGCGAGATATTCCAGCACCGGGGCGCCGAGCCCACCGGCGCCGATCACCAGCACCCGCGCCCGCTTCAGCTTCTGCTGGCCGGCGCCGCCGATTTCGGGCAGCACGATGTGGCGGGCGTAGCGTTCGAGTTCTTCGTCGGTCAGGGCAGCATTGGTCATGGCCGGACCTTATAGCGGGAAGAAAACCTTGTCATGCACGTGCGAGGCGAAGCCTCGTCACGCACATGCAAAGCGAAGCTTTGTCACGCATATGCAAAGCGAAGCCTTGTCATGCACGTGCGAGGCGAAGCTTCGTCATGCACATGCAAAGCGAAGCTTTGTCATGCACATGCAAAGCGAAGCTTTGTCATGCACACGCAAAGCGAAGCTTTGTCATGCAAGCACCTCAGTCGCTTCAAGAGTTGGCCGTCGGCCCGACGCTGCCGTGATCGACCGTCAGGAATTGCGCGCGTCCGGCCAAGCTGGCAAACAGCGCCGCGTCGGTGCCGGTCATGAAGGCCTGGCAGTTCAGCTCCTCGAGAATGGAGAACAGCGCCGCGCGCCGCCCGCTGTCGAGATGCGCGGCGATCTCGTCGAGAAGAAGGATCGGCGTCAGCCCCGACATCTCGCCGGTCAGCCTCGCATGCGACAGCACGATGCCGACCAGCAGAGCCTTCTGCTCGCCGGTCGAGCACAATTCGGCCGGCATCGACTTCGGCCGGTGCCGGACCACGAGGTCCGACCGGTGCGGGCCGTCGAGCGTGCGGCCGGCGGCGCGGTCGCGCTCGCGGCCACCGGCAAGGGCGGCGCGGAACCGCTCCTCGACATCGACTGCCGGCGCGATAGCGATCTCGCTCTCCAATTCGCCGGAAAGGCTGATGTCGGCCTGCGGGAACGGGCCGCTGCCGGGCAGCCTGTCGATCATGGCGGCAAGCAGGCGCACCAGTTCCGTCCGCGCCGCGGCGATCGCCACTCCGGTTTCGGCCATCTGCGTCTCGATCGCGTCGAACCAGCCGCTGTCGCGGGAGCCATCCGTAAGCAAACGGTTACGGCCACGCATCGCCTTCTCATAATCCAGCGCCCGCTGCCCGTGGCCGGGGTCGATCGCCAGCACCAGCCGGTCGAGAAAGCGGCGGCGGTCGGCGGCCGGTCCTGGAAACAGCCCGTCCATCGCCGGCGTCAGCCAGACGATCCTCAGCCATTCCAGCATATCCTCGGCCGACTTCGCCGGCGCGCCATTGATGCGCACGCGTCTGCCGCCGTCTCCGGCGCCGTCGCCGCCTGAGACGCCGGTGCCGATTTCGACCAGTCCTCCGGGCCCTTCGATCCGGGCATGCACGGCAAAGCCGCCATCGCCGCCCTCGCGCGCCACGTCGGCATAGGGCGCGCGGCGCAGCCCGCGTCCCGGCGTCAGCAGCGAGATGGCTTCGAGCAGATTGGTCTTGCCGGCGCCGTTGTCGCCGGACAGCACCACGGCGCCGGGGTCGAGGTCGAGCGAAAGCCCCGCATAGTTGCGGAAATTGGTAAGCGTTAACTTACTTATATAGTTTTGCTGCCGAAGCTGTTTGCTATCCTCGGTCACGACAACATGCGAGGCCCGCTAGAGCAATTCCAGGAAAAATGCATTGCGGTTTTCCGTCCGGAATTGCGACAGACAAGAGCGCAATTCCAGGAAAAGTGCATTGCGGTTTTCCGTCCGGAATTGCGTCAACAAAGCGACAAAGCCTACACCCGCATCGGCATCAGCACGTAGAGCGCGGTCTCGTCGGCCAGGTCGTGGATGAGCGTCGGCGAGCCGGCATCCGCCAGCATGAACTTTGCTTCCGAGCCGGTGAGCTGGGCCGCGACATCGAGCAGATATTTGGCGTTGAAGCCGATCTCGATCGGATCGGACGAATAGTCGGCCGCCAGTTCCTCGGTGGCGCTGCCCGAATCCGGATTGTTGACGGCGAGCGTGAGCTGGCCGTCATTGATCGACATCTTCACCGCCCGGCCGCGCTCGGACGAAATCGTCGAAACGCGGTCGACGGCGGCGGCGAAGCTCTGGCGATCGATGATCAGCTTCTTGTCGTTGCCGGTCGGGATCACCCGCTGGTAGTCGGGGAAGGTGCCGTCGATCAGCTTCGAGGTCAGGATGACGCTGCCGATGGTGAAGCGGATCTTGGTGTCCGACAATTCGGTGGTCACGGCCACGTCCGGGTCGTCGACCAGTTTCTGCAGCTCGCTGACCGTCTTGCGCGGAATGATGATGCCGGGCATGCCTTCGGAGCCTGCCGGCGCGTCGATCTCGGCGCGCGCCAGGCGGTGCCCGTCGGTTGCCACCGAGCGCAGCTTCAGCTTGCCGCCCACCTCCACCGTGTGCAGGAAAATGCCGTTGAGATAGTAGCGCGTCTCTTCGGTCGAGATGGCGAACTGCGTCTTCTCGATAAGGCCCTTGAGCGCCACCGAGTCGAGCCGGAAGATGTGCGAGAAGGAGCCGGCCGAAAGCTCAGGGAAATCGGATTGCGGCAGGCACTGCAGGCGGAAGCTGGAGCGGCCCGACGTGACCGTCATCGCATTGCCGTCCTCGTCGGTCTTCAGCATCACCTCGGCGCCGTCGGCGAGCTTGCGCACGATGTCGTAGAGCAGATGCGCCGGAACCGTCGTCGCGCCGCCGCGCTCGACCTTGGCGGGCGTGGCCTCCGTCACTTCGAGGTCGAGGTCGGTCGCTTTCATCTCGAGGCTGGCGCCTTCGGCGCTGAGCAGCACATTCGACAGGATCGGTATGGTGTTGCGCCGCTCCACCACGCGATGGACGTGGTTGAGGGACTTCAGGAGGTTGGACCGTTCCAGGATAACACGCATGACGAAACAGGCTCGCTTCAATGAATGAGCGGGTCACCACCGAGCGGCGTCCCGCGTAGCTCTGAAAAGCTCAGAATCTGTGTAAGCTGACAGTAAAAAGCCTGCAAGCGCAAGCCCGCGCCACCGGTTCCGGCCGGTTGCGCGGGCTTTCTGGGGATAAAGCCGGCGAAGCGCTCAGGCCTGCTCGTTGATCAGCCTCCTGAGCAGCTCGAGCTCCTGCGCCAGCGTGTTGTCGGCACCGGAAAGGTCCTCGATCTTGCGCACGGCGTGCAGCACCGTCGTGTGGTCGCGACCGCCGAAGCGCCGCCCGATCTCCGGCAGCGAGCGCGGCGTCATCACCTTCGACAGGTACATCGCCACCTGCCGCGGCTTGACGATGGTACGCGTACGCCGGTTGGAGAGCAGCTCCGTCTTCGACACGTTGTAGTGGCGCGCCACGATGCGCTGGATGTCCTCGATGCGCACCCGCTTCGGCTCGCCCGAGCGGTAGATGTGGCCGAGGATCTCATCGATGCGGTCGATGGTGATCTGCGGCTCGAAGGACTGGCGGAAAAGAAGCTGGTTGAAGGCGCCTTCGAGCTCGCGCCCGCTGCCTGTCACCGTGCGGGCGACGTGATCGAGGATATCGTCCGAGATGTCGAGCGTGGCATCGTCGATCTTGGCGGTGGCAAGGCGCAGCTTCAGCATGCCGAGGCGCATGGCGAAGTCGGGCGCCGACATTTCGAGCGCCACGCCGCCATTGAGGCGCGAGCGCACGCGTGGCTCCAGCGATTCCAGTTCCGACGGTGGCCGGTCGGCGGCGACCACCACCTGCTTGGCGCTGTCGAGCAGCATATTGATCAGGTGGCAGAACTCATGCTGGATCGACTTGCCCTGCAGGAACTGCATGTCGTCGATGATCAGGAGATCGATGTCGCGCAGCTGCTCCTTGAGGGTGAGCGCATTGTTGTCGCGGATCGCAGTGGCGAAGCGCCACATGAAATATTCCGCCGTCAGATAGACGACGCGCGACTTCGGATTGTGGCGCAGCGATTCCGCCGCGATCGCCTGCAAAAGATGTGTCTTGCCCAGTCCGACGGTCGCGTGGAGGAAGAGCGGGTTGAAGCGCACCGCGCTCGACTGCGATTCCGCCACTGCCTTGGCCGCCGCGAAGGCCACCCGGTTCGAGGGACCTTCGATGAAGGAAGTGAACGTGTAGCGCGGGTCGAGCGGCGACCCCAGCACATTGTGGCGGAACTCGGTCTCCGCCGGCATACCCTGGCGGGGCGCGGGCGTGCGTTCCACGCGGGCGGCGCTTGCGGTGCCGGCGGCGAGCGCGGTCTGCGTCTGCTTGGTCATCTTGCGCGCCGGCGCGACCTCCGGCTCGACGTTGTTGCGGCCTTGGCGCGTCGCGGTCCGCACGACGATCTCGATCTTGAGAAGGTCGGGATCCTCATGCCTCCACAGTTCGGCGATAAGGTCGAGATAGTGGCCGTTGATCCACGAGCGCAGGAAGGCCGTGGGCACGGAGATACGCACAACGCCGCGCGAAGCCTCGGCAACCTTCATGCGGCCGAACCAGCTCGAATAGACCTCGGCTCCCAGACGCGCCTTCAGCTGGGCCTTGACCCGCTCGAACTTCTGTTCAGCGTCGCTGGATGCCGTCATATCGTCCCCTCCGACGAAAGTTGTAGGGAATGGGAGTTCGCCCGCTATCTCCCGTTCGATGCCGCTCTGCATGTTCCAGTTCCTTGTCTTCTCGTACCCTTTTTTCGCCGGGAGTGCGCCTCCTGCACTCTGGGTCCAGCGACGTTTTTTCGCTGCACCTCCATCGCCGCCGCCGGCGATATCGTTGCAACGCTGCGCAAGGGACCAATGCCGGCTTTCGCAAGCCGGCTTGAACACGTCAGGGCAATACAACATCCTCCGGCGAAAACGCCGGCGCGACGTTGACCTGCTATGTTACAATTACGCCAGTCCCCTACCCACGAAGAGACAAACCAAGCCGCGCGCGGAATTGCTCCACGTCATGAATTCCGCCATTTTGTGCTGGCCGATTCAGGCTGGGTCAAGGGCTAGTGCCCGTCCCTTCGATGGATGGACATTACCGAAATCGCTGTGGATAGGGCAAGGCCACGTCTAACCGATTTTTAACGAATCTGGTTACCGGAGACGTGTTCGAAGCGGGTATCGCCGGTTCGTGTTTTGACAAAGCCATTGTGATTCAAACCCTTTTCCGGCGAATATGAAAAAGGCCGCCCGATACGAAATTTTCTGAAATAATTCTCTTGACAGCTACTTGTCCCCCGCCGCCCCCCGGCGAGTTGAACAAGCTGTGGATGACCGTCTGTAAGCTTTTGAAAGCTAAACGGAATTTGTGACAGGCTAAATTATGGCCGTGCCCGCATCCGGTGGACGCCGACATCCTCGGTTATGTATATGCCGGCAAAACATTCGCAACTTTGAAATCCGGTCGAGGCATCGTTCTTTTTAAGTACTTGCCGGCAAACGAAAAAACCCGGCCTGTGCGGCCGGGTTCAAGGATAACGGTTCCAAATGGAAGTCGGGTCAGGCCGACAGCACCTTGACCCGCTGGGCCAGGCGCGAAACCTTGCGGGATGCCGTGTTCTTGTGAATGACGCCCTTGGTGGCGGCGCGCATCAATTCCGGCTCCGCGGCCTTGAAGGCTTCCAGCGCCGCGGCCTTGTCCCCGGCGGCAAGCGCCTCTTCGACCTTGCGGACATAGGTGCGGACGCGCGACCGGCGGTTCTTGTTGATCGCCGCGCGGCGGGCGATCTTGCGCGTTGCCTTTTTGGCCGAAGACGTATTGGCCATGATGCCTCTCTTCTGATCTGGTGGACGCCAGCGGGGTGCCGCGGGGCGCAAAAAACAAACGGGCAGCCACAAGGCCGCCTCGGTTGGTGCGGCTTATAGTTCAGCTTTTCCGGCGCGTCAACGCCGCTTGGCGGTGTTTTTGGCGGCGCCGCTCCTTTCCACGCAGCGCGGTTCAGCGGTTGGCGAAGTTCGGCTTCCGCTTCTCGACGAAGGCAGCCATGCCTTCCTTCTGGTCGTCGAGCGCAAACAGCGAATGGAACAGCCGGCGCTCGAAGCGCAGCCCCTCGGCGAGCGTCGTCTCATAGGCGCGGTTGACCGCTTCCTTGGTCATCATCACCGACGGCAGTGAAAACTCGGCGATCTTCGTCGCCGCCTTCAGCGCCTCCTCGACCAGTTCGCCGGCCGGCACCACCCGCGACACCAGTCCGCAGCGCTCGGCCTCTGCGGCGTCCATCATCCGCCCGGTCAGGCACATGTCCATCGCCTTCGACTTGCCGACGAAGCGGGTCAGCCGCTGCGATCCGCCCATGCCCGGCATGACGCCGAGCGTAATTTCGGGTTGGCCGAACTTGGCGTTGTCGGCGGCGATGATGAAATCGCACATCATGGCCAGCTCACAGCCGCCGCCGAGCGCATAGCCGGCGACCGCCGCGATGATGGGCTTGCGGGCGCGGGTGAACTCTTCCCAGCCAACGAAGAAGTCCTGCGTGTAGGCGTCCACAAAGGAAATGGCCTGCATTTCCTTGATGTCGGCGCCGGCCGCGAAGGCCTTTTCAGAGCCTGTGAGAACCATTGCGCCGATGCTCGTGTCGGCGCCGAACGCGTTGACCGCCGCCACCAACTCCGCCAGCACTTGCGAATTCAGCGCATTGAGCGCCTTCGGCCGGTTCAACGTGATCAGCCCGACCTTGCCGCGCGTCTCCACGAGAATGGTTTCATAGGTCATGGCGTCGTCTCCTCGCTTCGCTTGAGGAAACCGGTCTAGCTCACCGCTGACAGGTCCGGCAATAGAAGGTCGAGCGGCCGCTTTGCACGATGCGCTCGATATGGCCGCTGCAGCCCGGTTTCGGGCAGGGCTCTCCCTCGCGGTCGTAGACCGCGAAGGAATGCTGGAAATAGCCAAGCGACCCGTCAGTCTGGACATAGTCGCGCAGCGAGGATCCGCCGGCGGCGATCGCGTCGGCGATGACCGAACGGATCGCCTCGGCCAGGCGTTGGCACTGCTCTTTTGCCTTCTTGCCGGAACCGGCAAGCGTGCCTGCTTCGCGCAGCGGCGACAGGCCGGCGCGCCACAGCGCCTCCGACACATATATGTTGCCGAGCCCGGCGATGAGGCGCTGGTCGAGCAGCGCCGCCTTGAGCGGCGACCTGCGGCCTTCGAGCAGCGAGGCGAGCAGCGGGCCGTCAAGCGCATTGCCGGTGGGCTCGACGCCCAGCCCCGCCAGCATCGGATGCGTGTCCGGCGCCCCTTCGGCAAACAGCATGAAGCCGAAACGGCGCGGGTCGTTGAAGATGACGCGCGACCGCTCGCCCTTCGGCGAGTGGACATCGAAGATGACGTGGTCGTGCGCGCCGTTCTTCGAGCGCTCGTGATGGAAGCTGCCGGGGATGTCGCTGCTCCCGGCGGTTTCGATCCGGAACGATCCGGACATGCCGAGATGACAGATCAGCACCGGGCCGCCTTCGATATGCATGGTCAGATATTTGGCGCGCCGGCCAAGCGCCGTCACGGTCTTGCCGGTCAGCCGCTCCGAAAAGCGTTCGGGAAAGGGAAAGCGAAGGTCGGGCCGGCGCGCTTCGACCTTGACCAGCCGCGCCCCTTCGAGAACCGGCTGCAGTCCGCGCCGGACGGTTTCGACTTCAGGCAGTTCTGGCATGGCCGCCAATCGCTGCGAGGAAGGATGTCCCGTGGCGGCCGGGTGCCAGGCCAAGATGATCCGCGACGGTTTCGCCGATATCGGCGAAGGTCGGCCTCAGCCCGATGTCGCCGCCTCTCAGCCCCGGCCCGATGCCGATCACCGGGACGCGTTCGCGCGTATGGTCGGTGCCGCGCCAGGTCGGATCATTGCCGTGGTCGGCTGTGAGGATGAGAAGGTCGCCCGGCCTGATGCGCGACAGCGCCTCTGGCAGCCGGTGGTCGAAGGCCTCGAGCGCTCCGGCATAGCCGGCGACGTCGCGCCGATGGCCGAACTCGGTGTCGAAATCGACGAAATTGGCAAAGACCAGATCGCCTTCGCCGGCGTCGTCCATGGCGCCGAGCGCCTTGTCGAGCATCGCCATGTTGCCGCCCGCCTTGCGCACCTCCGAGATGCCGCGATGGGCGAAGATGTCGCCGATCTTGCCGACGGCGATGACCTTGCTGCCGCGCTCCGTCAGCCGGTCGAGCAAGGTCGGCTCCGGCGGCGGCACGGCGTAGTCGCGGCGGTTGTGGGTGCGCTGGAAGGTGGCCGGCGTCTCGCCGACGAAGGGTCGCGCGATCACCCGCCCGATCTTGAGCGGATCGACCAGCCGGCGCACCGTCAGGCAGAGCTCGTACAGTCTTTCCAGGCCAAAATACGCCTCGTGCGCGGCGATCTGCAGCACGGAGTCGACCGATGTGTAGCAGATCGGCTTGCCGGTGCGGATGTGCTCCTCGCCGAAGCGTTCGATGATCCCGGTTCCGGGCGCATGGCAATTGCCGAGGATGCCCGCCACCTTGCCTTCGCGGATGATCGCCTCGGTCAGCGCGGCCGGGAAGGCCGGCACGGTATCCGGAAAATAGCCCCAGTCGAAACGCACCGGCAGGCCGGCGATCTCCCAATGGCCGGACGGCGTGTCCTTGCCGCTCGAGACCTCCTGGGCAGCGCCGTGGAAGGACGAGGCAAGCAACGGCGTGCCGCCGATGTCGATCGCCTGCCCGGTGGCGGCGTGCGCCGCACGCGCGAGCCCGAGTGAAACCATGTTGGGCACCGAGAGCGGTCCCTCACGCAAGCCTTCCCGATCCGCGCGGCCCTCGGCGCAGGCCCGTGCGATATGCCCGAACGTGTCGGCGCCGGCATCGCCGTAGCGCTCGGCGTCGGCCGCTCCGCCGATGCCGAAGGAATCGAGAACGAACAGGAAAGCCCGCGCCATAGAGTGCCATCGTTGCCAGTCTGAGCAGCCAGACATAAGGTTCCCCGGCGCCGTTGGCAAATCGGAAACCAAACCGCAACGGCCTGGCGCCATAGTCCGGCGATCGGGCGCAGCGTGGGCGGGAGTGCGGCAAGGATGGGCAAGGGCGCAAGATCTGCGACAGGCCGGGCTTTGTGGGCGTGCGCGGCCGCTGTTGCAATGTTTTCTGCTGCCTCACCGACGCGCGCCGACTGGCGCGACGACATCGGCACGTTTCGCATAGGCATCGTCGCCGAGCCCGGAGGCGGCAACACCGTTCCCGGCCTGGCACGCCTGACCGATGCCTATACCAACGCGCTCGGCATGAAGGTGGAGTTCGTGGTCGCCCGCGATTATGCGGCGCTGATCGAGGCGCAGGCGAGCGGCCGCGTCCAGTATGCGGTCTATTCGGCGCTCGCCTATGCGGCGGCCTCCGAGCGCTGTGGCTGCGTCGAGCCTCTGGTGGCGCCGATCGACGCCGATGGGGCCGTCGGCATCCGTTCCGTGCTGGTGACGCGCGACGGCAAGGTGCCGGACCTCGCGTCCATGGCCGCGCATCGGATCGCGATCGCGCCCGCCGACAATGTCGGCGGCTCGCTGCTGCCGTTGACCGGGCTCGCCAGCGGGGGCGTGAAGATCGCGCAAGACGCGCCCTTCCTGGCGCGCGCGGCCTCGGCCACCGCGGCCGAGGCGATGCTCGGTGACGGCGAAGCCGACGGCCTGTTCGGCTGGGAGCCTGTCGGCGGTGACGGCCGGCCCACCGGCACCGGCGGCACGATCATGCGCCTCGAGGCCGCCGGTATCCCTAAGGCATCGCTTCGGGTGCTATGGACATCGAGCCCTCTGCGATACGGCCCTCATGCCGTGCGCAGCGATCTCGATGCCGAACCCAAGCGCAGGCTGACCGTTTTCCTGACCAATCTCAAGTCGCTGACGCCGGACGTCTACGATCTTCTGGAATCGAAGCATTCCGGCGGGTTCGAGCTCGCCGTGGCCAAGGACTACGCGACGGCACTGGCTGCCGTGCGACGGGAAGCGAGCGGCCAGGAATAGCTTTCAGCAGTCGCTGCAAGGGACCGTGGGGCCGCGACGAGGCCTCAGGTAATAGGTTTCGCCCATCGATATGTTGTTGAAGGCCGAGGTCAATCCAAGCGTCTTCGAATTGTCGGCCGACCAGGTGATGATCGGCTTATAGGCGAGATCGCTTTCCACCCGGACGAGGAAGGTGTTGCGTATGTTCAGCGTCGACGGCACCGTCGTGGTGCTGCCTGTCGCTGCGTCGACACTATAGGTGCTGCCCACAAGCTTGCGCGACCAGGCCACCTGCACCTTGGGCGTCGTCTCGTCGGTGATCTGGATGCCGGTAATGATGATCGACGGCGAGGAGCGGTTGTAGGGCTGGAGCGTCGAGGTCCCGATCTTCATGATCGCATCGAGATCGGCTTTGGTGACCGATGTCTGCTGTGTGACGAGATCCGCCACCATGCTGCCGATGCGGCTGACCTTCTTGCTGGTCTCGATCGCTTGCGAGGCTTCCATCGTGATGAAATACAAGATGAGCAGCACCGGCACGATGAATGCGAACTCGATTGCCGCGACGCCGCGGCGGTCGAGGCAAAACCGCTTCGCCTGCGCCACAATGGCCGAAATTCCCCAGTGTGCCCCCGCACGGTCCATGTCCACCCCCACGCCGCCGTCGTCTCAACCGGCGAGCAGTCCTAGTTGTCGTTGAATGGTTCGTTCTGCCAGGTCACCGATGCGAAATGGAGCGTCTTGCTGTCGTTAAGATTGGCCATCTGCTTGGCCAGGAAATCGGTCATCACCGGCCATTTGTAGAAGACCCGCAGCATGTTCTTCGATTCCGCCAGGCCGGGAGATACCCCGAAGGTCGTCGAGTTCGTGCCTTGCGTCAGCACGATGTCGCCGTTCACGATCTTGAACCCCGCAGTGGCGGCGTCGGCAAAGGTCGGATATTCGCGCAGGTCCACCAGCAGGTTGTCGGAACAGTTGCTGGTGACGATGATCGACATCTTCGTGCAGATCAGCTGCTTGATCGAGTCTTGCGTGACGTCCGCCTTCCTGAGCTGCCCGGTCCTGAGCTGACGCGCGACATCGTCGGTGATGTTGGCCATCACTTCCTGACCGGCGAAGGAGATGCAGCTTTCAAGGATGGCGAAGACAAGCAGCGCGAACGGCATGGCCAGCAGCGCGAATTCCATTGCGGTGCTGCCGCGCCTGTCGCTGAAGAAGCCATGCCGGGACTTTGCCGTGCTCTCGATGCCGTTTCCGGGTGCCGGATCCTTACTCATGTCCCGTTCCTGCCGATCCCTTGCAATGTCGGCGCCGATATAGCGAAGACCCATTGAGGTCCGGTTTGGATGAGGGTTAAATTCGCCGCGTGACCTTTAACCCGCCATTAACGTCGCCAAGCGATTGCCGGCACCGGCGTCAGTGGCTGGTGTTCATTTCGGCTTCGGAAGTTTTCTCGGCCTCGCTCTTGTAAGAGCTTTCGCAATAGGGCGTGCACGACATGGTCTGGACTTCGGCGCGCCTGTAGATGCGCACCGAAGACGCGGCCTGCCGGACGACCGTCACCTGCTCGTCGATGATCGGGCTGCCGTCCGAGTCGAGCACGACCAGATTGGTGACGCCGAAGCCCTTGCCGGTGAGAACGACCGTCGAGGCATCCTGCACGGAAGCGTCGGCGATTGCCGGATTGCCGACGACGATCGTGTCGGCGGGGCGCGACAGCTTCACGATCTTTGCCTGGTTCATGGTGACCTCGATGCCCGCGCCGGCCCTGGCTGGCACGACGAAAGCGGCGACTGCCAGCAGCACGGCGGCTGAAAATGGCGATCTCGACAAGGTCATTGAGGCGCTCCGCGGCGGACTGTTCAACGGAACATGAACGAGATTGGTGAACCAACGGTTAAACGCGGATTGGTCGCGATAGGGATTGGTCCGCCCTGGGGCCATGCGCCAGCGGCATGCGCTGTTTTAGTAATATAGCGGGTGCGCCGGATCTCCGCCTTTTTTCGTCACCGCCGTTCTGCTTTTCGACGTTTAGGCCACGGTTAACCACGCAACGGGTTCGCCTCCTGAAAGGAATCGGTAAGGGTATTTATTAAGCCGATTGAAAGGGCTTCTCCCTAGATTCTCAGCATCCGATCAACCGCGAAGAGAAGTTGACGGAAGTGCTGTAACACGTGGAGTAGGAGCTCTCGAATGTCTAATCTCATCGCACGTTTCGTGAAGGACGAATCCGGCGCGACTGCTATCGAATACGGTCTGATCGCCGCTCTCATCGCGCTCGCCATCATGGTCGGCGCCAGCCAGCTCGGTGGCGCCCTGAACGCCAAGTTCGTCGCCATCGCCGGCGCCGTCAACACCGGCACGGCTCCGTGATAAACGGAAACATTCTTGTCTAGGAAAGAGGGCCGCCCTTTGGCGGCCCTTCTTATATGATGCTGGCCGTTAGGCCCGTCTCATCAATCGTTAATCGGATATGCCTAGGCTGCAGGCCGAGAGTTTTCCACGGGCGCCGCGTCGATGCTTGAAGCCGTGATCTTCGTCGTCTTTCCTTTCTGCATGCTGTTCGCGGCGATCTCGGACACGCTGTCGATGACGATCGCCAACCGGGTGCCGGTGCTACTTCTGGCGACATTCGCCCTGGTCGCTCCGTTGACCGGAATGGACTGGGCGAACTATGGCTGGCATTTCGCGGCCGGTGCCTTGGTGCTGGCGGTGACCTTCGGCCTGTTCGCGCTCGGCGGCATGGGCGGGGGCGATGCCAAGCTTCTGGCGGCGACGGCCGTCTGGATGGGGCTCAACATCAACCTCGTCGGCTATTTGGTGACCTCGACATTGATCGGCGGCCTGCTGACGGTCGCCATTCTGGTCTACCGGAAATCGCCGCTTGCTGCCTACACCGGCCACAACCGTTTCCTGCGCCATTTCGCCGACGAGCGGGTGGGTGTTCCTTATGGCGTGGCACTTGGGCTCGGTGGGCTCATCACCTTTCCGGATTCGCCGCTGATGGTCTGGGCGCTGGACAGGCTCATCGCCTAGCTGGGGTTCTTCAACGAAAGCGGATTTTCAGGGCGGCAAGGCCGCCTTTTTCGTTAACGGCAAGCGGTTCGTTCCAATTTGAGTAAACCTTAAATTAATCACGATCGTAAGCATTGCATTAACCTTGTTTTGACGATTGCAGCTGCAAAGTCCGGCCTGGCGAGGTGGTTTGCCTTGAGGCGAAGGGTTCGGACGAATGCCAGCATCCCGATTGATTATTCTGGGCGTGGCGGTGGCCGCGGCGGGTGGCGCGGGTTATGTCGCGAAGAACATGGTGGCGCCGCCGCCTCATCAGGTCGTTGTCGACGCGCCCAAGGAGCCGGCGATAGCGCTGCAGGACGTGTTGGTCCTTTCCGGCGATGTCGCAATGGGCAGCCAGCTCGGCAACAACATCAGCTGGGAGCAGTGGCCGTCTAACGGCGTCAACGCCAATTTCATCACCCGCGCCGCCGAGCCCGATGCGATGGAAAAACTCAAAGGCTCGGTGGCCCGCGTGGCCATGTATACCGGCGAGCCGCTCCGGCGCTCTAAGCTGGTCGGCGAAGGGAAGAGCTTCATGTCGTCGATCCTGCCGTCCGGCATGCGCGCCGTGGCGACAGCGATATCGGCTGACACGTCGGCCGGCGGCTTCATCCTGCCCAATGATTTCGTCGACGTCATCATGACCCGCCGCGGAGACAATGGCAGCGGTGGCACCGGCTTCAGCACCGAGACCATTCTGAAGAACATCCGCGTCCTGGCTATCGACCAGACCATCCAGGAGGACGAGGAGGGCAAGAAGACCAGGGTCGGCCAGACCGCGACGCTGGAGCTGACGCCGCAGCAGGCGGAGATCATCACCGTGGCGCAGCAGATGGCGGACCGCCTGACGCTGGCGCTGCGCCCGATCACGGACACGAACGAGAAGAACCTGGGTGAGGCCGACTATCTGGTGAACGGCAACGGCCGGCGCGGCACGGTGCGATTGATCAAATCGGGCGAAGTTTCCGAAGTGGGAGCAAGGAAATGAGGCTAAACGGTAAACTGCCCGTCATGGCGGCAGCGGCAATCGGCCTGTTCCTGCTTGGCACCAATGCGCCCGGCCTTGTCAAAGCCAACGCCGCGAACAGGGCGGCGGGCGTGACGGCCTCGGTCGCCACGCAGCGCGTCAAGCTCGGTCTCAACAAGTCGGTGGTCATCGACTTGCCGAACGACGCCTACGACATCCTGGTCGCCAATCCCGCGGTCGCCGATGCGGTGACGCGCACGGCGCGCCGCATCTATCTGTTCGGCAAGGCGGTCGGCGAGACCAACATCTTCGTCTTCGGCCCCAATGGCGAACAGATCGCCAGCCTCGACCTGGCGGTCGAACGCGACGTGGCGGGTCTGGAAGACTATCTCAAGCGCTTCCTTCCGACATCGGAGATCAAGGTCGAGCTGCTGAACGACAACGTGATCCTCACCGGCACGGTGGACACGCCGCTCGACGCCAAGCGCGCCGTCGACCTAGCGACCATCTTCGTCTCGGGCGGTGAAGCCACGACCGGCCAATATTCGCAGACCGCTGCGGGCGGGTCGGTCAATGGCGGCGTCGACATCAACAACCCCGACCAGGAGCGCCGGGTCTCCAAGATCGTCAACCTGCTGCAGATCATCGGCGACGATCAGGTGACGCTGAAGGTGACGGTGGCCGAAGTCAGCCGCTCGGTGATGAAGCAGCTCGGCGTCAACATGGTAGGCAACGGCGGCAGCAACGGCATTTCCTGGGGCGCGATCAGTGACAATTTCACCGGCCTCGGCAAGCAACTGTCCAATTCAGGCTTCAATGTCGGTACGTCCTCGATCCAGGCCTATATCAACGCCATGGAATCGGCCGGTGTCATGAAGACGCTGGCGGAGCCCACGCTCACCGCTGTGTCCGGCGAGAAGGCCACCTTCAAGGTCGGCGGCGAATACAACATGGTGACGGGCGTTTCCTCCAACGTCTCCAATGACAACCAGACCGGTCTGAAGACCTATTCGGTCGAAAAGATCGAATACGGCATCGGGCTTGAGTTCCAGCCGGTTGTGCTCTCACCCGGCCGCATCAGCCTGAAAGTCAGGACCGCCGTGTCCGAGCCAACGACGGAGGGCTCCGTGTCCTTCTCTAACGGCGTCACGAGCCCCGGTATGAACGCGTTGTCATTGCGCAAGCGCCTTGCCGATACGACGGTGGAACTGCCCTCCGGTGGATCGATGATGATCGCAGGCCTCGTGCGCGACGACGTCAGACAGGCTGTCAACGGATTGCCCGGGCTCACCAAGATCCCGGTGCTCGGCGCTCTCTTCCGCAGCCGCGACTTCGTGCGCAACGAGAGCGAGCTCGTCATCATCATCACGCCCTATCTGGCACGGCCGGTGGCGCGCAACGATTTGGCCAAGCCGGACGACAATTTCAACCCGCCGAGCGATGGCGCCGGCATGTTCCTTGGTCGCGTCAATCGCGTCTACGGCACCATGCAGACCGACAGGCCGCCGGGCCGCTATCACGGCGTCGTTGGTTTCATCTACAAGTGAGCGGGGAAGCGGACATGTTTCAGTCAGCATCGAAAGTCATGACGCTCCAGGCATCATCAGGCCGCGAGCGGAACCGCCGCTCGGCGATCCCGGCGCTGGCGGTCGCGCTTGCGGCATCGCTCGCCGGCTGCGCCAGTTGGCACCGTGACAGTGTCACCGTGGGCGCAATCCCCGACGACTACCGCACAACGCATCCGATCGTCATCGCCGAGAAGAACCAGAAGATCGACCTTCCGGTCGGCGCCGGCGATCGCGGCATGACGGGGGCGCAGCGCGACGCGCTGCTCGGCTTCCTCGACGGCTACGACAAGAGCGCCGCGCCGACCTTGACCATCGCGGCTCCGGTCGGGTCCGCCAACCAGCTTGCCGCCCAGGCGGCCAGCCGCGATTTCGCCCGGCTTGCCATGGCCGCCGGAGTGAAGCGCAGCCGGATCATCATGACGTCCTACCAGTCGGCCGTGCCGGAGGCCTCGGCGCCGGTGCGTGTGGCCTTTGTCTCGGTAAGGGCCCAGACCGACAAATGCGGGCGTTGGCCGGACGACCTGCTGCAGACCTCGGAGAACAAGCATTACGCCGATTTCGGCTGCTCCTATCAAAACAACCTCGCGGCGCAGATAGCCAATCCCAATGATCTGCTGGGGCCGCGCAAGCAGTCCGATATCGACGCCGAGAACCGCGGCGCGGTGATCGACAAGTACCGCGCGAGGGGTATCTCCGACGAGTTCCTCGGCAATTCGGAAGTGACGTACTGAGCCGCGCCAGACGGCGGAAAGAGCATGACGATGAGCAATCTTGCCTACGACACGCCCGAGGACGTCGGCGACGCCTCCCAGCAGGACATTGCCGCCATGCAGGCGCTGCGCCCGGTGCCGCGCATCTCGATCCAGGCCTTTTGCGAGACCGAGGGCGTCGCCAATCCCATCGAGCGCGCCGGCGAGGATCGCCGCATGGCCAAGGCCCATCTCAAGGTCCATATGGGCGGCATCGCCACCGCGATCGAATTCTACCAGTCGGCGCCGACGCCCAACCTGATCCTGCTGGAATCGCGCAGCGAGCCGAAACAGCTGCTCGAGCAGCTCTCGCACCTGGCGGAATATTGCGATCCGTCCTCGAAGGTGGTGGTCATCGGCCATTACAACGATGTCGGGCTTTATCGCGAGCTCATCCGCTCCGGCATTTCCGAATATGTCATCGCGCCGGTCTCGATGACCGACATCGTCAGCGTCGTGTCGTCGATTTTTGTCGACCCCGAATCCGATCCGATCGGCCGCTCGATCGCCTTCATCGGCGCCAAGGGCGGCGTCGGCTCCTCGACGATCGCTCACAACGTCGCCTGGGCGATGTCGTCGCTGTTCAAGTCCGAAGTCGTCGTCGCTGATCTCGACCTCGCCTTCGGCACAGCCAACATCAACTTCGACCAGGATCCGGCGCAAGGTATCGCCGAGGCGGTGTTTTCGCCCGAGCGCGTCGACGAGGTCTATCTCGACCGCCTGCTTGCGCAGTGCGCCGAGCATCTCTCGCTGCTCGCCGCACCTTCCACGCTCGAACGCGTCTACGATTTCGACCCCGACGCCTTCTCGCAGGTCATCGAAACGGCGCAGCGCAGCGCGCCTCTGCTCGTGCTCGATGTCCCCCATGTCTGGAGCGGTTGGTCGAAGACCACGCTGATCAAGGCCGACGAGATCGTTATCACGGCCACGCCCGAGCTCGCCAATCTGCGCAACACCAAGAACATGGTGGACATGCTGAAGCGCCTGCGGCCCAACGATCCGCCGCCGAAGCTCATCATCAACCAGGCAGGGGTGCCGAAACGGCCGGAGATCGCGGCCTCGGACTTTTCCGAGCCGCTAGGCATCACACCCATGGCGGTGATCAATTTCGAGCCGCTGCTGTTCGGTAATGCGGCCAACAACGGCCGCATGCTTGGCGAGATGGACACCAAGAGCCCGGTCGTCGCCACCATCAACGAAATCGCCCATGTGCTGACCGGGCGCAGCGAAATCAAGGCAAAGAAGAAGGCAGGCCTGAGCTCCATCCTCGGCAAGCTTTCGCGCAACAAGAAGTGACGCTCATCGAGCGGCATCGGATAGTCGATCATGTTTGGTAGAAGAGGCATCGACGACGGCAACCGGGCACCACCCGAATTCCGTCCGCCAGCACCCGCTCCGGCTGCTCCCGGCGCCACCGGGACGATAACGCCTGAACGGCCGGCCGCGCCGGCGCCAAGCGCCGCCGCCGCGCCGCCGCGGCGTCCTGTCGAGGCGCCGCCGATGGCGCCGCCCGAACCGCCAAGGAAGGTCCAGCGCGAGCGCAGCGAGACCTATTACGACACCAAGAGCCAGGTGTTTTCCGCGCTTATCGACACGATCGACCTGTCGCAGCTCGCCAAGCTCGATCCCGAAAGCGCGCGCGAGGAAATCCGCGACATCGTCAACGACATCATCGCGATCAAGAACTTCGCGATGTCGATCTCCGAGCAGGAGGAATTGCTCGAGGACATCTGCAATGACGTTTTGGGCTATGGGCCGCTGGAGCCGCTGCTCGCGCGCGACGATATCGCCGACATCATGGTCAACGGCTCCAAGAACGTCTACATCGAGGTCAACGGCAAGGTTGAGCAGACCGGCATCCGCTTTCGCGACAACCAGCAGCTTCTCAACATCTGCCAGCGCATCGTCAGCCAGGTCGGCCGCCGCGTCGATGAATCGAGCCCGATCTGCGACGCGCGCCTTCCCGACGGCTCGCGCGTCAACGTGATCGCGCCGCCGCTTTCGCTCGACGGCACCGCGCTCACCATCCGCAAGTTCAAGAAGGACAAGCTGACGCTCGACCAGCTGGTCAAGTTCGGCGCCATCTCGCCGCAAGGCGCGGAGATCCTCAAGATCATCGGCCGCGTCCGCTGCAATGTCGTCATCTCGGGCGGTACCGGCTCGGGCAAGACCACGTTGCTTAACTGCCTGACCAACTACATCGACCGCGAGGAACGCGTCATCACCTGCGAGGACTCGGCCGAGCTGCAGCTGCAGCAGCCGCACGTGGTCCGTCTCGAAACCAGGCCGCCCAATCTCGAGGGCGAAGGCGAGGTGACGATGCGCGACCTGGTCAAGAACTGCCTGCGCATGCGGCCAGAGCGGATCATCGTCGGCGAGGTGCGCGGGCCGGAAGTGTTCGACCTCCTGCAGGCGATGAACACCGGCCATGACGGCTCGATGGGCACGATCCACTCCAACAGCCCGCGCGAGTGTCTGAACCGTATCGAATCGATGATCGCCATGGGCGGCTACTCGCTGCCGCAGAAAACGGTGCGGGAGATCGTCGTCGGCTCGGTCGACGTGATCATCCAGGCGGCCCGCCTGCGCGACGGCTCGCGCCGCATCACCCACATCACCGAGGTGATCGGCATGGAAGGCGACGTCATCATCACCCAGGATATCGTCCTCTACAACATCAAGGGCGAAGACGCGAACGGCCGTCTGATCGGCGAGCATGTCTCCACCGGTATCGGTCGGCCGCATTTCTGGGATCGTGCCCGCTACTATGGCGAGGAGCAGCGTCTCGCCAATGCGCTCGAGGCCATGGAGAAACGCGCTGACTAGAGCAATTCCAGGAAAAGTGCGTGGCGGTTTTCCGTACGGAATTGCGCAGAAACAAATCTTTAGAGCGGGTCGGCGATCCTATGAAAAGCTGAGCCGCTCTAGTGCATCTGGAGGTGTAGGGGCCTCGATCGATGTTCGGAATTGACACCACGGTTCTGGCTTTCGTCGTGCTTGCCGGCCTCAGCGCCGGCGCGATGGCCTATGCTTTCCTGTTCCGGCGCATCGACAACGAAAGACAGGCCGGCAAGCGGCTTGAGACGATCAAGACGGCCGAGACCGACCGGTCGGTGGTGAAGGCTTCGCGCGACCGGGCCGCGGAAGCGGTCAAGCGGCGCAAAACCCTCCAGGACTCGCTCAAGCAGCTCGATGAAAAGCAGAAATCCAACGACCGCAACCTCAAGAAGCCGCCGCTGAAGGCCCAGATCCGCCAGGCCGGCATGACGGTTTCCATCGAGCGCTTCTACATTTACTCGGTGGTCTGCGGCGTCGTGGTCACGATCCTCGCCCATCTCGCCGGCGCGCCCCTGCTGGTCCTGCCCGGCGCGCTTCTCGCCGGAGCCCTCGGCCTGCCGCGCTGGTTCGTGTCCTTCCGCCGCACGCGCCGCGTGAAGGCTTTCCTGGAAGAGTTCCCGAACGCCCTCGACATCATCGTGCGCGCGGTCAAGTCCGGCCTGCCGCTGAACGATGCGATCCGCCTGATCGCCAATGAATCTCCCGAACCCGTTCGCTCCGAGTTCCGCCGCATCGTCGATTCCCAGCAGATGGGCCTGTCGATCCCCGACGCCACGCTGCGCATGACCGAGACCATGCCCTGCACCGAGGCGGGCTTCTTCGGCATCGTCATCCAGATCCAGTCGCAGGCCGGCGGCAATCTCTCCGAGGCGCTTGGCAACCTGTCGCGCGTGTTGCGCGACCGCAAGAAGATGAAGGCCAAGGTGCAGGCGCTATCGATGGAAGCGAAGGCGTCCGCCATCATCATCGGCGCCTTGCCCTTCGTCGTCGCCTTTCTCGTCTATCTTACCAGCCCGACCTACATCATGCCGCTGTTCACCACGAGCGTCGGCAATCTGATCCTCGGCTGTTCCGGCGTCTGGATGTCGATCGGCATCCTGGTGATGCGCAAGATGATGAATTTCGAAGTGTAGGGGCCTCTAATGACAGACCAGGTCGTCAAGACCCTCACCGACCCGTCCTTCCTCATCGCGCTCCTGGTCGGCATCGCGGTTTTTGCGACCGTTTTCACGGTGATGCCGGCGCTTGGCGGCAACCAGCTCAAGGCGCGCATGAAAACGGTGGCGCTCGAGCGTGATGAACTGCGCGCCAAGCAGCGTGCGCGTCTCGCCAATGAAGCCGACCGCCGCCGCAAGGGCCTGCGCGAGGAGCAGTCGATCGGCATGCGCAACATCGTCGACCGGCTGGATCTCAGGCGCGCGCTTGCCGACGAAGGCACGCTGCAGAAGCTCAAGGTGGCAGGTTTCCGCGGTCAGAATCCGCTGACGCGCTTCCTGTTCTTTCGACTGATCCTGCCCTTCGTCGGATTCGCGCTGGCGGCAGTCTATCTGTTCATTCTGGGCGGTCTGGCGCAGCAGCCGCCTCTCATCAAGCTGTTCGTCTGCATTGTCGTCGCCTATGGCGGCTTCTATGCGCCGATCCTTTACGTCAACAACCGCGCGACCAAGCGCAAGCAGTCGATCCAGCTGGCATGGCCGGATGCGCTCGACCTGATGCTGATCTGCGTCGAATCCGGCATGTCGGTGGAAGCGGCGCTTCGCAAGGTCGCCGACGAGATCGGCGCGCAGTCGGTGGCGCTCGCCGAGGAGTTCGTGCTCACCAATGCCGAGCTTTCCTATCTGCAGGAACGCAAGGTCGCCTATGAAAACCTGGCAGGCCGTACGGGTCTGGAATCGGTGAAGGCGGTGTCCCAGGCCCTGGTTCAGGCGGAGCGTTATGGCACGCCGGTGGCGCATGCGCTGCGCGTGCTGGCCTCGGAAAGCCGCGACATGCGCATGAATGCGGCCGAGAAGAAGGCGGCAGCACTTCCGCCGAAGCTCACCGTGCCGATGATCCTGTTCTTCCTGCCGGTCCTGTTCGCCATCATCCTCGGACCGGCCGGCATCCAGGTCAGCCAGCGCGGCATCTTCGGCGACCAGCATAGTTCCAGCAGCCAATAAGCTAAGACGAGGTCATGACAAAAGCCCCGCGGCGAGTGCCGCGCGGCTTTTCCTTGCCCGGCATGGCTGGATGCCGAACGATCAGTTCGTCGCGACCTTTGCCTTACCCTTGTCCTGGTCCTTGAGCTGGGTCCAGGCATTCTGCTGCGCAAGCATCTGGCGCAGATAGGCGATGTTGGCCTGGGCCTGCTCCGGCGAAAGCTCCTGCGAGGCAATCTTCTCGGCTTCGTCGAAGCGGCCCTGCAGGCCGACGACCAGCGCCAGATTCTGCCGCACGCGGCTGTCGGCGTTCGGCTGCTGCGCGGCCGAGCGCATGTAGGTTTCCGCCGTGCGCAGGTCCCCTTCGAGCACATAGGACATGCCGAGATTGGAGAGGATGGAAGGTTCGTTCGGCTTGAGCTCCAGGGCCTTGCGGTAGTCCTGGCGCGCCTCGTCGCGCTGCCCCATCTGGTCGAGGATGGCGGCTTCCGCCGACACCAGCCGCCAGTCCGGATATTCCGGCGTCTGCGCGCGGCGTACGGCATCGAGCGCCGGCTCGAACTGTCCGTTGGCGGCAAGCGCCTTGCCATAGGCGGCGAGCACGTCGCGGTCCTTGGGATAGGCGATTGCGAGCTTGCGCATCACGGCGAGCGACTGGTCGGCGTCGCCATCCATCTGCAAGGCCGCGGCGAAATTCGTGGCGATGGGCTTGTCGTTCGGGTTTCTGGCGTAGGACTCGCCGAGCCTGGCCGTGGCGCTGTGCAATTCGGTAGCCGACATGGTTTCCAGCGGCCTGTTGTCGGAGCTGGAAATGGAGCCCGTGGTGAACTTGCTGGTGCTGGCGCAGCCCGCCACGCTGGCCGCCAGCGCCACCATCAATGCCGTGATGATCAGACGCTTGCCTTTGACGTTTGGCGCATGGATCGGCATCGGCACCTTGGTCTCCATTCTTGCGCGGCCGTTGCTGGCCGTCTTTCCTCCTGCAGAAATATTCTGTTAACCCTAACGGACGGTTAAGAAGCCGACTCGCTGTGACCGACCGGAGACCATTGAATGCCCGTCGAACTCGTTGATCAGAAACCGGAAGCCGCCTTGCCAGTTTATCTGGTGGGAAAGGACGGCCTCGACGGCACAGGCCTTCCGCCTGCCGCAATCGCCTGGGCACGGGCGAACGGCTTTTCCGGCGAGGCAGGCCGCACATTGATACTTCCGGGCGAGGGTGGCGCGCTCGCCGGCGCGCTGTTCGGCACCGGCGACGGCGAGAGCCAGCTTGCCGTCGGCGCCTTGGCGAGATCCCTGCCCGAGGGCGAATGGCATTTTGCCCAGGATTTGCCTGCGCCCGATCTTGCGGCACTGGCGCTCGTCCTCGGCGGTTATGTCTTCACCCGCTACGGCAAGAAGCCCGGCAAGGCGTTGCGCTTCGCGCTGCCGGCAGGGGCAGATGGCGCACATGTGCGCCGCATCGCCGAGGGCGTGTTCCTGACCCGCGACCTCGTCAACACGCCGACCAGCGACATGGGGCCGGGCGACCTGGAGGAGGCCGCGCAAGCATTGGCCGCCGCGCACGGCGCCGACGTCTCCGTCGTCAAGGGCGACGATCTCCTGATGCGAAATTTCCCGATGATCCATGCCGTCGGCCGCGCCTCGACCGGCGCGCCGCGGCTGATCGACATGAGATGGGGACCTAGCGATGCGCCGAAGGTGACGCTGGTCGGCAAGGGCGTCTGCTTCGACACCGGCGGTCTCGACATCAAACCGTCGTCGAGCATGCTTTTGATGAAGAAGGACATGGGCGGCGCCGCCAACGTGCTCGGTCTCGCCTCCATGATCATGGCTGCGAAGCTGAATATCCGGCTGCGGGTGTTGATCCCCGCGGTGGAAAATTCGATCGCCGGCAACGCCTTCCGTCCGGGCGACGTTTTGAGGAGCCGCAAGGGCATCACCGTCGAGATCGGCAATACCGACGCGGAAGGCCGGCTGGTTCTGGCCGACGCGCTGGCGCTTGCCGACGAGGAGCAGCCAGCGCTGCTGATCGACATGGCGACGTTGACCGGAGCCGCGCGTGTCGCGCTCGGTCCCGACCTGCCGCCCTTCTACACCGGCGACGAGGCTCTGGCGGCCGATCTTGCCGCGGCCTCGCTCGCCGTCGAGGATCCGCTCTGGCGCATGCCGCTGTGGCGTCCCTACGACGCAAAACTTTCCTCGAAGATCGCCGACGTCAACAACGTCACGACGGACGGCTTCGCCGGATCGATCACCGCGGCTCTCTTCCTCAAGCGCTTCGTCGAGAAGACGCCCAACTGGGCGCATCTCGACATCTTCGCCTGGAACCCCAGCGACCGCCCATACGGGCTTACGGGCGGCGAAGCGCAGGGCATTCGCGCGCTGGAGCGGATCGTCGCGCAGCGCTTTGGATAGGATTCGACCCGAAGCAGGCAAAACGTTCGAAACTGAAACGGAAGCGAAACAATTTGCCGTCATGCTTGCGGCATGTCGATCTCGATGCGCCCGAGCCAGGCCTTGCGACTGTGGCAGCAGGTGATGCTGTCGCAGGTGCGCGGCGGCGAGCCCGATCTCACCATGCGCCAGACGGCGATCCTGCTCACCATCTATCTCGATCCGCCGCCGCATACGGTGCGCGGCCTGGCCGCCAGGCTCAATGTCACCAAGCCCGTCATCACCCGCGCGCTCGACACGATGGGCGCGCTGAAGCTGGTATCGCGCCACCGCGACGAGCTCGACAAGCGCAACGTGCTGGTCCGGCGCACGGTGGAAGGCGCGCTCTTTGTCGAGCGCTTCGGCGATGGTATCGTCGTCAGGGCGCATGAGCTGCCCATCTGACCGATCTCCAAATTGACTGGATTGCCGATTTGACTGCCAGGGATGCCCGCCTTCACGCCTTTCGTTCCGACCTTGCCGATGCCAGGCTGAAGGGCGAGGTCGCTGCCGAACGCTTTGTCGCCGGCCGCCCGGCGCGGATCACGACTTCTGTTGCCGACCTGCGCAAGGCGCCGAGCCCCGATGCCGGCGTCAACACGCAGGCGCTGTTCGGCGACGATGTGCTGGTCTTCGAGGATGCGGAAGGATGGGCCTGGGTGCAGGCCGAGCGCGACGGCTATGTCGGCTATGTCGCCGACGACCTGCTTGGCGCACGCGCGCATGCTCCGACCCATATCGTCTCGGTGCCGCGCACCTTCCTCTATCCGGGGCCAGACCTACGTTTTCCGATCGGCGGACAATTGTCGATGGGCTCGACGGTGACGGTAACCGGCTCCGCCGAAACGCGCGGCACGCACTATGCGCTGCTGCCCTCCGGCCAGGCGGTCATCGCCCGCCATCTGCGGCCGATCACCGAGGTGGCAGACGACTATGTGGCGATCGCGGAAAGGTTCCTCGGCACGCCCTATCTCTGGGGTGGCGTTTCCGGCTTCGGCATCGACTGCTCCGGCCTCGTGCAACTGTCGATGCGCATGACGGGCAAGGATGTGTTGCGCGACACCGACATGCAGGCGGCATCGATCGGCACGCCGTTGGAGCCGGGTCCGGATTTTTCGGGGCTGCAGCGCGGCGACCTCGTCTTCTGGAAGGGCCACGTCGCGATCATGACCGACGCGAAGGACATGATCCACGCCAACGGCCACACCATGCTGGTCTCGCGCGAGGGGCTGAAGGAGGCGGTCGAGCGCATTGGCTACCTCTATGGCGGCCCGACAGGATTCAGGAGGCCGTAGCATAACGCCCTCCTTCTCCCCTTGTGGGAGAAGGAGTCGCCGAAGGCGACGGATGAGGGGTGTTCCAGGGAACGCCAACGTCTCACTCCGCTGGAACACCCCTCATCTGTCTCGGCGCTATCGCGCCGATCCACCTTCTCCCACAAGGGGAGAAGGGGAGAATGATCCCCTTTTGTTCCGATTTTTCTTGGCGATTGCTTGCCGTCGCGCTACCTGTTGCGCGTGACCGAGCAGCCGCGCCTTGCCGAACAGAATGCCGCCGTCCTCCTGCCCGAGCCATTCGTCAAATGGTTCGCTGCAAAAGGCTGGTCGCCGCGCGTCCATCAGCTTGAGTTGCTGGCGAAGGCGCAAGCTGGACAATCGGTGCTGCTGATCGCGCCGACCGGGGCCGGCAAGACACTGGCCGGCTTCCTGCCGTCGCTTACCGAGCTCGCCAAACGGCCGCGCAGGAAGCCGGGCGAAGCGCATCGCGGCATCCACACGCTCTACATCTCGCCGCTCAAGGCTTTAGCCGTCGACATCGAGCGCAACCTCGGCAAGCCGGTCGAGGAGATCGGACTGCCGGTCACGATCGAGACCCGCACCGGCGACACGCCCTCGCACAAGCGCCAGCGGCAGAAGCTGGTGCCGCCCGACATCCTGCTCACCACGCCCGAACAGCTCGCCTTGCTGATCGCCGGAAACGACGCCAAACGCTTCTTCGCGGACCTGCGCTACGTCGTGCTCGACGAGTTGCATTCGCTTGTCACCTCGAAGCGCGGGCATCTCCTGGCGTTAGGCCTGGCACGGCTGCGCGCCTTCGTTCCCAAGCTGCAGACCATAGGTCTGTCAGCCACGGTGGCCGAGCCGGATGAATTGCGGCGCTGGTTGGTTGCGCAGAATCCACCCGGCGACATGGCAGGGCTGATCACGGTCGCCGGCGGCGCCAAGCCCGAAATCTCCATCCTCGACTCGCGCGAGCGCGTGCCGTGGTCCGGGCACTCGGCCCGCTACGCCATTTCCGAGATCTACGAGGCGATCAAGGAGCATCGAACGACGCTTCTCTTCGTCAACACGCGCAGCCAGGCTGAGCTTTTCTTCCAGGAGCTATGGCGGGCAAACGAGGATTCTTTGCCGATCGCGCTGCACCACGGCTCGCTCGATGTCGGCCAGCGCCGCCGCGTCGAGAAGGCGATGGCCGACAATGCGTTGCGCGCCATCGTCGCCACCTCCACGCTCGATCTCGGCATCGACTGGGGCGATGTCGATCTGGTCGTGCATGTCGGCGCGCCGAAGGGCGCCAGCCGGCTCGCGCAGCGCATCGGCCGCGCCAACCACCGCATGGACGAGCCGTCGAAGGCGATCCTGATCCCGGCCAATCGCTTCGAGGTGCTGGAATGCCGCGCCGCGCTCGACGCCAATTATCTCGGCGCGCAGGACACGCCGCCGCTGGTCAAGGGCGCGCTCGATGTGCTCTCCCAGCATGTGCTGGGCGTCGCCTGCGGCGGGCCGTTCGATGCCGATCTCCTGTTCGAGGAGGTGCGCAGCGCCGCCCCTTATGCGGCGCTGGAGCGCGAGACCTTCGACCGCGTCATTGACTTCGTCGCCACCGGCGGCTACGCGCTGAAGAATTATGAGCGCTATGCCCGCATCCGCCGGACCAAGGAAGGGCTGTGGCGCGTCTCGCATCCGAGCGTCGCGCAGCAATACCGGCTGAATGTCGGCACCATCGTCGAGATGCCGGAGCTCAACATCCGCTATGTCCGCCAGGGGCGCGGCATGGCCGGCCGCGGCGGGCCGGTGCTCGGCAAGATCGAGGAGTATTTCGCCGAGACGCTGCGTCCCGGCGACAACTTCCTCTTCGCCGGCAAGGTGTTGCGCTTCGAAGGCATCCGCGAGAACGAATGCGTCGTCTCCAACGGCGCCGGCGCCAACATCATCGTCCCGTCCTATGCCGGCGGCAAGTTCCCGCTGTCGACCTATCTCGCCGAGCAGGTGCGCGGCATGCTGGCCGACAGCGACCGATGGCGGGCCTTGCCGGAACAGGTGGCCGACTGGCTCCGCCTGCAGAAGGAGAAATCGGTGCTGCCGAAGCGCGGCGACTTGCTGGTCGAGACCTTTCCGCGCGGCAACCGGCATTACATGGTCGCCTATCCCTTCGAGGGCCGGCTGGCGCATCAGACGCTCGGCATGCTTCTGACCCGCCGGCTGGAACGCGCGCATGCGCGGCCGCTCGGCTTCGTTGCCACCGACTATTCGCTGGCAGTCTGGGCGCTGGACGACATGGCGGCATTGTTCAAGGCGAAGAAGCCGTCGCTGGCCGCACTTTTCGACGAGGACATGCTGGGTGACGATCTGGAAGCGTGGCTCAACGACAGCTGGATGCTGAAGCGCACCTTCCGCACCTGCGCCGTCATCGCCGGGTTGATCGAGAAGCGCTATCCCGGCCAGGAAAAGAGCGGCCGCCAGGTGACGGTCTCGGCAGACCTTATCTACGATGTGCTGCGCAGCCACGAACCCGACCACATCCTGCTGCAGGCGACGCGCACCGATGCCTCGGCCGGATTGCTCGATGTCAGCAGACTTGGCGAGATGCTCTCGCGTGTGCGCGGTCGAATCATGCATAAACATCTCGACCAGATCTCGCCGCTGGCGGTGCCGGTGATGCTGGAGATCGGCAAGGAATCGGTGAACGGCGGCGCCAACGATACGCTCTTGATGGAAGCCGCCGACCTGGTCGAAGAGGCGATGGGTCGCGGATAGCGGGCTGGAGCAATTCCAGGAAAAGTGTTTCGCGGTTTTTCGTTCGGAATTGCGCAAAACAAAGAACGGAGAGGGGATGAATTTTTCGCTGTCGCGCGCAACGCTGATCGCCGAGGCCGATCTGGTCGGCATCGCCGGCGAACGCGCGGTGTGCGACTGGCGCGGCGTGCTCTATTTCCCCGACCTGCGGTTGCTCGCAGTCTCCGACCTGCATCTCGAAAAAGGCTCATCCTTCGCCAGGCGCGGCGCGCTGATCCCGCCCTATGACACCGGAGCCACTTTGCTTCGGCTGCAGGCCGTTATCGCCGATTATCAACCTCAAATCGTCGTCAGCCTGGGTGATTCCTTCCATGATGGCGGCGGCGCCGAGCGCATGCATGTGAGTTTCCGCGAACGGCTGGAGGCGATGATGGCCGGCCGCGACTGGTTCTGGGTTGCCGGCAACCATGATCCGGAGGCGCCCGCCGACCTGCCGGGCGAGACGGTGAAGGAACTCGCGATCGGCTCTCTGCTCTTCCGTCATGAGCCCTCGAAGCTGCGGGTCGAAGGCGAGATCGCCGGCCATCTCCACCCTTGCGCGCGCATCGTGCAGCGCGGCCGCTCGGTAAGGCGGCGCTGCTTCGCCGGCGACGGCGGGCGCATGATCATGCCGGCCTTCGGCGCCTATACCGGCTCGCTCAACGTGCTCGACCGCGCCTATGCCGGCCTGTTCCGCCTGGAAACGCTTGTTGCCTATATGCTGGGCGCCGAGCGCATCTTCGCCATCTCCAGCTCGATGCTGCGGCCGGGTTGAAACACTACTCCCTGCCATAGTAGAGCGTGACCGTGTGCTTCGCCTCGGCGAAGAACAGCCAGCGCTCGACCAGCATGCCGGTGAGTTGGGAAATGGCTGCGAGCGCCGACGCAATTGCCGCGAAAGGCCATGGTAAGGCGAAGACGATGGCGAGCAGGATCGCAGGCACCGCGAAGGCCAGCGCCTGCGTGATCCGCCGCAGCTTCGCACTGTGCTTGCGCGCGATGCGGAAGCCCATCTCTTTGAGCAGATAGTTCTCTTCCGTATGCGGCCATTCGATCGACCGCACCGTGCCGCCTGCGAGTCCCGTCGCCGTATTGGCGGTGGTCGGGCTCTCCAGCCGGTCGTTGTATCGCCAGGTCGCGATCTTCCAGGCCCAGCCAGCGAGCGCGGCAAGCAGCGCGCCGGCCAGCACCGCCGTCGAGCCCGCGTCGAAACCTTGCAGCACGGCGTTGAGCAGCACGCTGCCGGTCATCCCCGCGAAGATCAGATAGGCCGGCAAAGTATAGGGGCTGTGCCACTGCGCGATCGGCTTCAACGAGGCGTAGATCATGCCGGTCGCGCAGACGGTCGTCACCGCGCCGACCGCCGCCAGCAGGCCGGCGACGGCCACCCAGCCGCCGCTCTTGCCAAACAGCACCCAGCCTATGCCGAACAGCCCGGCTGGGATGAAGGTCGCGACCGAAGCCACGCCCTCGCGCGACAGCCAGGAACTGCGCCATTGCGAGAAGGCGCGCCAGGCTCGCTCAGGCCGACCGAGATGGCCGGTCGAGGAGAGCAATCCGGCCACGATCAGCCCGAGTGCAAAGGCCATGCTGACAAGGCCAAGCCAAAATTCGGGCTGGATGAAGCCCAGTCCGCCAAGCACGCCGAGCAGCGCCAGCAGGCCGTAGCCGGCCCCGGTGGCGGTGGTGAAGAAGACGACCGAGAAAGCGGGATGCATGATGGGCGAGGCTAATTCGAAAGCATGCGGTCGATCCAGCCGAGGAAGCCGCCCTCGGCCCTGATCGGCTCCAGCGCCGGCGCGTCCACTCGTGCCGCGCGGCCGGTGCGGGCACGTGGCGGCAGATATTTGTTGGTCGGCTTGTAGCCAAGCTCCGGCATCAGCGCGACGCCGCCACGCTCCTCGACCAGCTGCGAGATGGCCGAACCCGGATCGCCGAGGTCGCCAAAATGCCGGGCGCTGGTCGGGCAGGCGGCGACGCAGGCCGGCACGCGATCTTCTTCGGCCAGATTGTCGTTGTAGATGCGGTCGATGCAGAGCGTGCATTTCTTCATCACGCCGACTTCCGTGTCGAACTCGCGCGCACCATAGGGGCAGGCCCAACTGCACAGCTTGCAGCCGATGCATTTGTCCTCGTCGACCAGCACGATGCCGTCCGAGGCGCGCTTGTAGGAGGCGCCGGTCGGGCAGACGGTGACGCAGGCGGGCTGATCGCAGTGAAGACAGGAGCGCGGGAAGTTCACCGTGCGGCCGCCCATCTCGGTCATGTGCTCGTAAGTGTGCACACGGTTGAACCAGACGCCGTCGGCATGCCCGCCATAGGGATCGATATCGGTCAGCGGCGCCATATGGCCGCCCGTATTCCATTCCTTGCAGGCGGTGACGCAGGCCTGGCAGCCGACGCAGGTGTCGAGGTCGATGACGAGGCCGAGTTTCTTGTCGGTTCGGGCGGGAAGGCAGGTCATTCGGCGGCTTCCCTCTTGATGCGGAATTCGGCGCCGAAGCGAAGCACGTCCGGAGAGGGCTCGAAACTGGGCGGCTGGGCGAAACGCTCGAACTGCGGCTCGGTGAAGCCGGCTTCTTCTGGCGCGCATTTAACGATGCGCACGCGCAGGTCGAACCACGCCGCCTGTCCGGTGACGGGATCGGAATTCGAATAGCGTTTGCCGTTGGCACCGGCAGAAGTCTGGTCGCCGATGATGTGGTTGAGCAGGAAGCCGCGATTGCTCTCTGCCGCGTCGTCCTTCAGCCCCCAACTGCCGCGCCGTTTGCCGATGGCGTTCCAGGTCCAGACCGTGTCCGGGTTGACGCCGTCGATAAGCTTGATCTGTCCCTTCACACGGCCGTTGACGCTCTCGATCCACACCCAGTCGTCATCTACGAGGCCGAGCTTGCCGGCCGTCTCCCGATGCACGAACAGCCGGTTCTGGCTGGTGATCTGCCGCAGCCAAGCATTCTGCGCCCCCCAGGAATGGTACATATGCATCGGCCGCTGCGTCAGCGCATGCAGCGGATATTTTTGCGGATCGACCGCCTCGTCCTCGAAGGGCGCGTACCAGAAGGGCAGCGGGTCCATATAGGTCTCGATGCGGCCGCGCTCGGCGTCCGGCGGCTGCGCTTTTCCATGGGCGCGAGCGGCAAGGCGGAAGCGTTGCATCGGCTCGGAATAAAGCTGGAAAACGATAGGCTCGGCCTTCGCGATGAATCCCATCTCGACCGCGAAGTCGAGATAGGCGCGATTGCCCATCTTGTAATAGCGCTGGTCGGCGGCGAGTTCGTGGTGCCAGAAGCCGCCATTGTCGATGTAGCGCTGCAGCTGATCCGGATTGACCTCGCCCTTGCCGATCGAGCCGCCATTCCTGCCGCGCCAGCCGGCGAGCGGGCCGATGCCGGGCGTGCGCTCGTGGTTGACGATGTAGTCGGCATAGTCGCGGTATCTCGCCGAGCCGTCCTCGTTGACGAAGCCGGGCAGGCCGAGCCGCGCGCCGAGCTCGATCAGCACCGACTGGAATGGCCGCACATCGCGATCGGGCTGCACCACCGGATGGCGGATGGCGTCGGCCGGTCCATCGGCATGGCTGATCGGCCGGTCGAGCAGGCTGATGCAGTCGTGCCGCTCGAGATACGTGGTGTCCGGCAGCACCAGGTCGGCGAACGGCACCGTCTCGGAATAATAGGCGTCGGAATAGATG
The DNA here is from genome assembly GCA_000824825.2 of Mesorhizobium sp. ORS 3324. GTDB lineage: Bacteria > Pseudomonadota > Alphaproteobacteria > Rhizobiales > Rhizobiaceae > Mesorhizobium. Next base: position 7,495 of record LM655174.1, on the reverse strand, counting down.
ATGAAGGGGATCTTGTAGGCGCCCGACGGGTCCTTGTCGGTCAGCATGCGAAGCGTCTCGACCGTGCTCATCGACGAGTTCCACGCCATGTTCGACATGTACATCATCAGCGTGTCGATCGGATAAGGATCGGCGGCCCAGGCATTGCGGATGACGCTGTGCATCAGCCCGTGCGCGGCCAAAGGCGCCTCCCAGGAAAAGGCCTTGTCGATGCGGATAGGTGCGCCGGCCTCGTCGACGAGCAGGTCGTCGGGGCCGCAGACGAAGCCGAGCGGCATACCCTCCAGCGGCGTCATCGGCTGGAGGTTCTTGCCGGCAGGCTTTGGACCCGCCGGCGCACAACGGGGGTAGGGCGGCTTGAAGCGGAAGCCGCCGGGTACATCCACGGTTCCCAGCAGCACCTGCAGCAAATGGATGGCGCGGCAGGTATGAAAGCCGTTGGAATGGGCCGAGATGCCGCGCATCGCATGCATCGAGACGGGCCGCCCCTTGATCGTCTCGTGGCGCCGACCCGCCCAGTCGGTCCAGGCTACCGGCAGCTCGATCACCTGCTCGAAGGCGACATGCGCCAGTTCCGCAGCAATGCGGCGGATCGTGTTGGCACTGATGCCGCAGCGCTCCGCCACCGCATCGGGCGAGTAGTTGTCGTTCAGGTAGCGGTCGGCAATCAGCTGGAACACCGGTATGCAGCAACGGCCGTCGACGATGTAGCTGCCGGTCAGCGCCGGCTTTGCTCCGGGGTCGGCCGCGTTGACAGCGGCTTTTGCCACCCTGTCCCAAGCCAGCAGGTTGTTGGCATCATCGCGCACGAGCAGTCCGTCATCGGCGGACCCGGGCTCCTGCACGACCAGCACAGGCGCGTTCGTGTAGCGCAGCAGATAGTCGAGATCGATGCGGCCGGCCTTGAGCAGTTCATGGACGAGGGCGAGCACGAACAACCCGTCCCTGCCCGGACGGATGCCGATCCAGTCGTCGGCGATGGCGTTGTAGCCGGTGCGGCAGGGATTGATCGACACCACCTTGGCGCCGCGCGCCTTGAGCTTGCCGAGGCCGATCTTGATCGGGTTGGAATCATGGTCCTCGGCGACGCCGAACAGCATGAAGTATTTGGTGTTGTCCCAGTCGGGCTCACCGAACTCCCAGAACGAGCCGCCAATCGTGTAAAGGCCGCCGGCCGCCATGTTGACCGAGCAAAAGCCGCCATGGGCGGCGAAGTTCGGCGTGCCGAACCGGCTGGCCCACCAGCCGGTCAGCGACTGCGACTGGTCGCGTCCGGTGAAGAAGGCAAGTTTCTTCGGATCGGTCCGGCGGATCGCCGAAAGTCGCCCGGTGGCGATGGCAAGCGCTTCCTCCCACTCGATCTCGCGGAACTCTCCGGAACCGCGCGGACCCGTGCGCAATAGCGGCTTCCTCAGCCGCGCCGGGCTGTAATGCTGCATGATGCCGGCGCTGCCTTTGCCGCAGATCACGCCGCGGTTCACCGGATGGTCCTTGTTGCCGTTGATGTAGCGCACCTTGCCGTCCTTGATATGGACGTCGATGCCGCAGCGGCAGGCGCACACGTAGCAGGTGGTCTTGGCGATGCGGTCGGAGACGCTTGGCGAGGTGTCGACGCCGTCGCCCTCGTTTGGCGGGCGGGAGTCAGCCAGCGGCCTCTGCGAGGGTGCGGAATTGGCGCCGCGCGGCCCGGCTCGGCTCATGATCCGCGAACGCTCTTGCCGTTCGCCATCTTGGCCTTCGTCTTCGGTCCAGGACCGCGCATATAGTGGAGCTCGGGATGGTAGCGCTCGCCGGAGAACTGCCGTCTCAGCCGGCGGCTCCAATGCGCGAAAAGGGATTTGTAGCGCCCGATCATTCCCAACCTTGGCGACGAAAAGCCAATTTTTTCCAAGTTCAGGCAAAAAGTTAGAACAAAGCTATTAATCTGTCTAACAAGCGGCTCTTGTAATTCCGATCGATTTTGCTTCTTAGTTAGCCATGACCCTCGATCAGCTGCGTATCTTCGTCGCCGTCGCCGAGCACGGCCACATGACCAAGGCGGCCGAGCTGCTCGGTATCTCGCAGTCCGCCGCCTCGGCCGCCATCCGCGCGCTCGAAAGCCAGCATGGCGTGCGCCTGTTCAACCGGGTCGGGCGCAACATCGAGCTCGCCCAGACCGGCCACCGTTTCCTGCCCGAAGCCAAGGCCGTCCTCGAGCGCGCGGCCGCGGCCCACAATGTGCTGGAGCATGTCTCTCAGACCGTCACCGGCAGCCTGTCGATATCGGCGAGCCAGACCATCGCCAGCTACTGGCTGCCGCGGCGCCTAGCCTCCTTCCACGAGGCCTATCCTGCGGTGCGTCTCAGCGTCACGATCGGCAACACAAGGCAAGTCGAAACCAATGTGCTGGACGGCCGGGCCGATTTTGGCCTGGTCGAGGGCCGCACCGAGTCCGACATCCTGCGGCGCGCCACGGTCGACGAGGATCGCATGGTGCTGGTGGTGGCACGGTCGCATCCCGAAATTCCGACGACCCCGGCGGGAAACCTCGACATCAGGGCATTGCGCTGGATCATCCGGGAAGGCGGATCCGGCACGCGCGAGGCGCTGGAGGATTTTGCGCGCAGCGAAGGGGTCTCGCCGGCGGAGCTGCAGATTTTCCTGGTCCTGCCCAGCAACGAGGCCGTCCGTCAGGCAGTGGAGGCCGGCGCCGGCGCCACCATCATCTCGGAGCTCGTCGTCGCGCACTCCCTGGCGGAGGGGAGTCTCAGGTCCGTGCTGGTCGATCTGCCGAAACGCGATTTCGCCATGATCACCCACCGCGACCGGCAGGCGAGCCTCGCGCAGATGGCGCTGAAGGCGCATCTGGGTGGAAAGGTTAGCTGAACAAAGAAGGGCTTCATCCGGGCTACGTTCTGAGAATGCAGATCATCGCGAACGTCGGCGATTGGCCGAAGCTTGCGAACTTCGTCATCCACGGGCGGAGCGACGCGAAGCGGAGCGCAGACCCGAGGATCCATGCCGTTACCCCGGCCAGGGGGCGCAGCGGAGCAGAATTCTGCACCGTAGCATCGCTTCAAAGTCACGGCATGGATCC
>LM655174.1:0-4319 GCA_000824825.2 Mesorhizobium sp. ORS 3324 | reverse complement strand
CTCCGCCCGTGGATGACGACGTCACGGGCGTTTCGGTACCTTCTGGGCATGTCATCGCTACCCGATGGACAACCCCCGCAGCGGCAAAACGCTCAGCCAAACTTCCGCCGTGCATCCAGCGCCAGGCCGAGCCCGACCGATCCGAACATGTCGCCTTCGATGACGGCGGCCTGCGGCACCAATGAAAGGATCCGCCGCTTTGCCAGCGGGATCGCCGTCGAGCCGCCGGTGAGAAACACGGCCGTGATGGCCGAAGCCGGAACGCCGGCATCGGCGATCGTCTGCCTGACAGTCGCGGTCACTCGATCGATGTCCGTGCCGATCGTCTCTTCCAGCCCCGCGCGCGTGATCTCGGCGGCCAAGCGTGCGCCGGGCAGCGTCACCTTCACTTCGGCCGAAGGCTGATCGGTCAGCGCGATCTTGGCCCGTTCGACCAGACCGGCCATCGCATGCCCGTAGCGATGCTCGACGATGTGGATGAAGCGGTCGACCAGATCGGCGCGCTCCGCCTCGAAGCGGATTTGTTTGAGATCCGACATCGCCTTGGCGGTGTAGACGAGGTTGATGCGCTGCCAGGTCGCGAGGTCGATGAAATAGCTCGCCGGCAGATTGCGCTTGCCGTCTTTCGTTGGCGTCAGATAGCCGAGCTCCGGCATGACATGGGCGACGCTGAGCAGCCGGTCGAAATCGGTGCCGCCGATGTGGATGCCGCGATTGGCCAATATGTCGCTCTTGCGGTCGTCCGCGCGGGCGCGCTCGGGCGAGACGCGCACGACCGAGAAGTCGGAGGTGCCGCCGCCCATGTCGACGATCAGCGCCAGCTCTTCGCGGGCGACCTTCTGCTCGTAGTCGAGCGCCGCCGCGATCGGCTCGAACTGGAAGGCGATGTGCTTGAAGCCTTGCGCGCGCGCCGCCTTTTCGAGCTCGCTTTGCGCTCTCGCGTCGGCTTCGGGATCATCGTCGACGAACTGCACGGGGCGGCCGAGCACGACGCGTTCGACCGGACCGCCGGCATCCTCTTCCAGCCGCCTTTTCAGGTGGCTTATGAAAAACCCGATGATGTCGATGAAGCCGATCAGGCGCGCCTTGATGCGCGTCTTCTCGTTGGCGAGCGAGCTGCCGAGCACGCTTTTCAGCGAACGCATCAGCCGGCCTTCGATGCTGTCGGTGTAGTCGGCGATCGCGCGGCGGCCGAAATAGGTATGGCCGTCCTCGAAATTGAAGAAGATCGCGCTTGGCAAGGTGGGCTGTTCGCCCTCCAGCGCGACCAGTCGCGCCCGGCCGTTGCGGATCACGCCCACGGTGGAATTGGACGTGCCGAAGTCGATGCCGCCGAATGCCGATTGCATCGCAGGCTCCTGTCATTGCTTCGCGGCAAGGAACGGAGGACGTGGGCAAACGCGCCGTCGCCCGGATGGCCGGATTGTCTTGCCGAATTGGTTGTGCGTTGGTTGCCCGTCGGGCGGGAGGCGGCGGTCTACCGCAAGATTGCGGCGAGGGAAACCCTTTTTGACCTCAATCCTTGCGGAAGACGAGCCGTCCGAGCCAGCCGGTGAGCATGGCAAGCGACACGGCGAACACCCCGTAGAGGAAGGAATAGTCGTGCGCGACGCGGAAGATCGACTGCTCGAAGCCGGACTTGCGGATTTCGAGCTGGGCGGAGCTTTCTTTCACGAACATGCCGCTCTTGAACAGAAAGGCGCGCGCCTTGTGGGTGCCGACTGGGATGTTGGGCGCGAGCCGCACGGTGGCGCGGAACAGGCTCTGCGACAGGAACTGCACGCCGCCGACGTTCTCGCTGTAAAGGCCGGTTGCCGCCTTGCGCTCGCGCAGCGCCGCCGTGAATTCCTCGATGGTCGCCGGGCTGTCGGTCTCGTCGGCGGGCTTCATGTAGAGGTTCTGCGGGCCGAGCGACAGCTGCTTGTACTTGGTCGGATCGGCGATGTCCTGCAAAGGCCGCGTCGTGGCGACCGAATAGGACACCGGCACGTTCTCGAACGTCTCCGATTCCAGGTTGATCCAGACGCCGAGCACCCGGTCCTTGCGGCGCACGACGACCGGCCGCGGCGGTCCCTCGAGGACCACGACTACATCGTAGCGCCCTTGCCGGGAAACCAGCGGGTCCGGATTTTCAAGCGACCCGAAGATGGTGAGGTCGGCCCCCGAGAAGCCGGCGGTGATCGAGATGGCGTCGGTCGACAGGCCGATCTGGATGCTCTCTGCGGCCGGCGGCGACTGCGCGGTCGCCGGTGACAGCGCAAAGAGCAGCGAAAGCGAAACGGTGGCGGCAAACGCTCTCAATCCCGCCATCAGCTCAGGCCCGCGGCGGAGAGCGAGTAGGGATTGGGCGGCGTCGCGAAGAGATCGATGGCAAGGCGGATGGCGACAGCCAGCACCAGCAGCGCCAGAAGCGCCCGCAGCTGCTCGCCGCGCAACCGCTGGCCGGCCTTGGCACCGTATTGCGCGCCGGCAACGCCGCCGGCCATCAAGAGGAAGGCAAGGATCACGTCCACCGTCTGGTTGGTGGTCGCATGCACCAGCGTCGTGTAGGCCGAGGTGAAGATGATCTGGAACAGCGAGGTGCCGATAACGACGTTGGTCGGCACCTTGAGCAGGTAGATCAGCGCCGGCACCATGATGAAGCCGCCGCCGACGCCCATGATCGATGACAGGAAGCCGATTGCCGCGCCGAGCCCGAGCACCGGGATGACGCTGACGAACAGTTTTGACGCGCGGAAGCGCATCTTGAACGGCAGCCTGTGGATCCAGTTGTGCTGGCCGGATTTCTTCAGCACGGGCGCTGCGCCGCTGCGCGTGGCGCGCAGCGCATTGACGCTCTCGACCAGCATCAGCCCGCCGACGGTGCCGAGCAGCGCGACGTAGAGCAGCGAGATGAACAGGTCCAACTGGCCGAGCCGTCGCAGCAGCGCAAAGACATAGATACCCGCCGTCGAGCCGATGATGCCGCCGCCCAGGAGCACGCCGCCGAGCTTGAAGTCCAGCGTGCCGCGCTTCATGTGTGAAAGCGCGCCGGAGAAGGAGGAGGCGATGACCTGGTTGGCCCCGGTGGCCACCGCGATCGCCGGCGGGATGTTGTAGAAGATAAGGAGCGGCGTGATGAGGAAGCCGCCGCCGACGCCGAACATGCCCGACAGGAAACCCACCGCCGCGCCCATCGCCAGCAAGACGAAGACGTTGACGGAAATTTCCGCGATCGGGAGATAGATGCCCACCCTCAATCTCGATCAGTTTGGCTAAAGCGCGTCGCGCTGAAATGGATCCGAGCGACGCGCTTTAAGTCTTTGTTTTGATGCATGTCGTTCCCCCAAAACCGCTGCGCACTTTTGGGCGACATGCATTGGTCGGCGAATGCCGCCATTGCGGCAGTATCGCACCGAAAAGCCAATTTTTTCTTGCGCCGACGCGGCGGCGGGGTCGAACCCCGCCACCGCGCCGAAACAAAAACCATCTCAATCAGTTAACAGGCAAATCTGTGGCAGGCCGTCGCGGAAGCGACGCGCCTGGCGTTATTTGTGCGCAAGCAGCGCCTTGACGAGCGGTCCGTCGATCTCGCCGGTCGGCTTCATCTTGTTGTCGGTCTGGAAGGCCATGATGGCGTTCTTGGTCTTGTCGCCCATCACGCCGTCGGCGCCGCCGGCATCGTAGCCGTTCTTGTTGAGGATGAGCTGGATGTTCTTCACCGCCTTCTTCATGTCGATGCCGGCGGTGGTCTGCGGCGTGCTGTCCTGCCAGGATTCCGGCGCGTCGGCCGAGTTGGCGACCGCGTTGAGCGGCTTTGCCTTCCACAGTTCCGTGGCGGCGCGGGCGCGCTCGAGCTGCTCGGGCCTGAGCGCGTTGGCGATCTCGTCGCGCTTGGCCGCGGCGTCCTTGTCGCCGGTCTTGGCGACCAGCGCGAACCATTTGTAGGATTCCTCCAGGTTCTGCTTCATGCCGACGCCCTTGGCCGAAAGGATGCCGAGATTGAACTGGCTGTCCTTGACGCCGAGGTCGGCGGCCTCCTGGAACCAGTGCGCCGCCGATTCGTTGTCGGTCACGCCGTCCGCCGCCATGGCGAACAGCACCGCCAGATTGTGCATGGCGCTGGCGTTGCCCTGCTCGGCCGCGAGCTGGTAGTAGGTCTTGGCCTTCTTGATGTCGCGCGCGACGCCGATGCCTTTTTCGTAGAAATTGGCGATGCGGTATTCGGCCGGCGCGAAGCCCAGTTCTGCCGACTTCTCGTACCATTTTGCGGCCGCCGCCATGTCTTCCTTCACGCCGCGCGATTCCGCGTAGCGCGAGCCGATCTCGAACAGCGCCTT
>LM655173.1:96660-113066 GCA_000824825.2 Mesorhizobium sp. ORS 3324 | reverse complement strand
GGGACAAACAGATTTTGAGAGGTTCCTCCACTCCGGACCGGAAGGACCGGAGCGGGGCTCGCGATCCTTTCGGCGTCGCGCATTTGGATTTGGTTTTGCCCTTTCGGGTTTCAAGAGGCCCCGAAAAATTTTTTGGCACTCGCACCAGCGGAGTGCTAGCTGCCTGAAAACATAGACTTAATCAGAATGACGGCGGCGCTTTTACGCTTGAATTTTCCAAACCGCGGAACAAAATCATCTTCAATCCTGGCTACCCGTGAGGGGCGTTGAAACCGGAACCGTCAAAGGAGTTTTTTGGAAGACGGAGGACCAATATGAACCGACAGAATCCCTCGGTGATCATCCCTTCTCTTGTTCCCGAAACATCCGACCCTGCGCTTGACCGGCTGCTGTCGCCGGCAAGGCACTTCAAGCATCCCGAGGAGGTGTTGAAGGACGACACCCTCGATCTTCAGGAAAAGCGGGCGATCCTGTCGTCTTGGGCCTCGGATGCCTGCGCCGTCGAGTCCGTCCCGGCGCTGCGCAGGCCACCGGGGAGCGACCAGCCGGTCTCCTTGGACCAGATCATGGATGCGCTACGCCGGCTCGATGCCGCGGCCGCGCCATCGACGCCAACAGGCCATCGCCGGCACACTGTAGATCGGCTGGACGCATGACCTCGCAAGGGAAGGAGCGATCGCCGCGGTCGGCAAGGAAATCTCCCCTCGAGGGCTGCAGCGCGACCGCGCCGAAATTCGCTGCCGCGGCTCTGGCAACAGGATAGTCCTGCCGCCGCCATCCGGAGCAGAAAAGCTTCCATAGCAATTTTGCGGGTTGGTGGCGCACGGCACTTCGCGCGCCCACCAACCCGCCTTCCTTTGAATGATGCGGCACCGACGGGCTATTGCCGTAGATTGAGGGGAATCTCTGGTCGCAAGCCGTTGATCGCCAGCCCACGGTGCGAATTGCCGTGGGACGGCGTTTTTGCCTGAATCAGCCCAGCCCCCCTGGCCGCCTTGAGAAAGGCCCGGTGCGCGTCACGTGCACTGCGCCAGCCGTCCAGCGCATCGCGACAGACACGCCCGGCCGCACGCCAGCTGCGTCCACGCGCCCATTCGGGCCATTGCTGGTTCAGGCATTCCAGCGCCTCGAAGCTGCTGGCGACGTTACGCGATGCAGTGGAAAATCTGAGTATAACAGGTTCGGGAAACCGAACGTCATTCATCACTTCCTCCGTTTTGTTTTGACGTCTTTTGCGAGCAAGCAATCGGACGGCGCTATCCGCGCACGTCTGCAGTTCAGTTGGTGACGGCCGATAGAACTTCAAGAGCCCGGCTTCGAGGTTGGGTTCGGGCGGACGGCCCGCTGGCCAAGGCTCCCCAGTCGTCGGAAATCCAAGCGAAATGCCAATCTTCCGCCGGCGAGAGACACCGGTCCTGGTGCCGCGACGGTCCAACCAAGCTGGAACCGTCCGAGCCCTTGACGCGAGAGGAATCAATTCCCAAATCCAATCTGCCGGCGCCTGAAGGGCCGGCAAGGTCAGGGAGCGTCGCCTCCTTGGCGCTCCTCGTATCTATGTTGCTCGTTGGAGGATGTAGCTATGAGAACAAGCTTCGACTTTTCTCCCCTGTTCCGGTCGAGCATCGGCTTCGATCGAATGCTGAATGCGCTCGAGACCGCAAGCCGCATCGAAACCGTTGATAACTGGCCGCCTTACGATATCGCCAAGACCAGCGAGGACGACTACCGCATAACCATGGCGGTGGCGGGCTTCAGTGAGGATGAACTGGCCATCACCCAGGAGCAGAACATGCTGATGGTTTCTGGCCAGAAGGCAGGCGAGGACAAGGGCGAGTACCTGCATCGCGGCATTGCCGGCCGCTCGTTCCAGCGCCGCTTCGAGCTTGCCGATCACGTCAAGGTCATCGGCGCCAGCCTCGTCAACGGCCTGTTGACGATCGATCTCAAACGCGAGGTTCCGGAAGAAATGAAACCGCGCCGGATCGAGATTACGGCGGACAAGGCAACAAAGAAAATTGGGGCTGAGGCCGCCTGAGGCTTCCCCCGGCGTGCCTCGCCTCAAGCGTCGGGTGATCTGCCCCGGCGCTTGAGGCATTGTCTTCCGCGTGAACAGAAAGTGAACAGAAAGGTGAACAGAAAGGAGAAAAACGATGAGTGTCCGTGATCTGATTCCCTGGGGCCGAAACGATGGCAACCAGATTCCAACTGTTTTTCGCGACGGTGATCGCGATCCTTTCCTGTCGCTGCATCGCGAGGTGAATCGACTGTTCGACGACGTCTTCCGCGGCTTTGGTTCCGGCTTGCCGTCCTTCGGTGGCGCCTTTGCTGGCGGCTGGCCGAGCGTCGAGATCTCCGACAACGAGAAGGAGATCAAGGTGGCCGCCGAGGTACCGGGCCTGGAGGAGAAGGACATCGAAGTCCTGCTCGATGATGGCGTGCTGACGCTGAAGGGTGAAAAGCGCTCCGAGACGGAGGACAAAGAACGGCAGTTCTCCGAGCGTGTCTACGGCCGGTTCGAGCGTCGCATCCCCTTGGGCTACGAGATCGAGGAAGACAAGATCGATGCCCGCTTCAAGAACGGTGTGCTGACTATAACGCTGCCAAAGACCGCGGGGGCGCAGTCGCAGGCCAAGCGCATCGAGATCAAGCACTGATCGAGCGGTGCCGGCGGCGGTGCGAGCCGCCGTCGGCGCTGTCCTTCCCAATCGGGGAGGGATGCGATGACGGAGAACGTCACACGGACGGCGAGAAGCAGAACAAGCTACGGATCGACGGCGTCGCCCAGCAACGACAATCGGAACTCGGCGCTCGAAATGGGGCGCTCGCTGTTCCCACGCGATACCGTCGCCCGCATCTACAAGCCGTCACGCTCGGTGATGACGTCGGGCAAGGCAGGCACGAAGGGCTGGCTCTCGTTTTTGAGCGCCGCACCGCGCCATTTATCGACCCGTTATTGGGCTATACGGGCGGCGACGATACGCTGGCGCAGATTGAACTCACCTTTCCGACATTGGAGTCGGCCGTTCGCTATGCCGAACGGCAGGGGCTGACCTATTGCCTGCGGATGCCGACATGCCAGGTTGGCGACGAATGGTGGCGGCCGGCCGACGAAAGGTCTGCGCCGCCCCTAAGGTCGACGCACGTCTTTGCAACGCTCGACCAACCCGGGAAACACAAAGCCGCAAATGTCCTTTCAGGTGATCCCATAGTCTCTGCAGGGCAGAACCCCTCAACACATCGTCTAAATGACGGCTGACCGATGTGTTGCACGCGCAGGCGAACGCGCGAAACCCGTCGCCGTTTCGTATGCCGATGCGTCCGCGTCGCGTCTCGACGACATCAGTTGGTCTGCCGAAGACGGTCCAGAACTGTCAGGCGCTTTCCGAAGATCGTTGCGCTGCCGCGCCATGCGGGTGACTTTGGTGGCCAAATAATTTCGACGCAGCTGCGCGAGACAGCTCCTCCCCGCGCAGTCCACGGTCGTAAAGTACCATCAGGTATGAGGCCACGATTTCGGCCTGCTCGCTTTGGCGCTCGATCCCGCCACGCGCACAGATTTGATCGAAGATGTTCTGGAGATGTGCCAATTCGTCAGGTTCAAAGAAGCCGCCATTTCCGGCGAAGCGTCCTGTCGGCATCGCTGCTAACCCCAACCGCTGACAACCGCCACTCCTCAAATTCTGAGTAGGAATATATTCTGGCGAGATCGGGACGAGAGTCAATTCAAATTTCCCTCGCTGGGGAACTGTCGGGCATTGATCCGAAGGTGCCGATGCCGCGATTGGGGCCCGTGCCGACAAGCCCGGGACCAAGCTACCTGGTCGTTCGCGGCTCGGCGTCATGCGGCCGAAGCCTGCCCGTTGGAACCACTTATCGCTCTTGGTCGAGATGTCGCTGGCGGAACATCGCGCAACCCTCTGGAAACCCGCGATAACCTTAATTTCTTCCTTCTTTTGGAGAGGGTTCCCGCGCGGAAGGTAAAGGGATAGATTAGCAATTCGTTAAGTAATACGGCGGGTGTCAGCGTAAGAGGTGTGCCGTTATGAATTTCAAATCCCTGATCAAGCGTGCCGAGGACGTAGACAAGGAATTTCAGGAGCTTCAATCGGATCTGGCGGAAGCTTTCGAGGAATGTCTTGCGGCCGACGAACAGACGTCCCTGGTAGAGTATTCGGATGCCGACGAGGCGTTGGCGGCAAGCGGCGAGGATCCTCCCGCCGAAGGTCAGCCCGACCCGACGGCATCGCGGCTGACGCCGCATACCCAGACCCGGCTGGCCGCCCTGGAGGCCGTCGCCGGGCTCTTCCGCGACGGGCAGGGCCATCTGGAAGAGATCGAGGCGAGGCTGGCAGAGATCGCCACCGCGCACCAGATGACGCGCGAGGTGCTGAATGTCCTGCATCGCGACACGCTGCGCGCCAATGAGCTGGAGCTGGCGAACGCCGCTCTGACCGCGGAACACAAGAACCTGTCGGAACAGCTGCTCGACGCCGCAAGGAAACAGCGCGAGCGCGACGGCGCGGCCGAGGCCTGGCAGCAGCGCGAGGCAAGCCTTGTCCAGGACCGGGAGTCGCTGCGCGAGGCGCTCGCGGCGGTGCGGCTCGAGCTGGTCGAGATGGGCAATGAGAGCGCCAGGCGCGAGGCGGAATTCGGCGAGATCGTCAAGGCTCTGACCGCCAAGACCGTCGAGGCCGACAGGCGCGCTGCCGAGAACAAGCTGCTGCGTGAGAAGCAGGTCGGCCTCTCGGTCGACCTGGAGCAGGCGCAGAAGCGCGAGGCCGAGGCCCGGCACAAGTTCGACGAGTTCGCGGCGACCCACGCCAGCGAAACCGCGCGCATTGCCGACCTCATGGCCCAGATCGGCAGTCATGAAAAGGAGGAGGCGCGGCTGCAGAAGTCGCTGGAGACGACGCAGGCCAAGCTTGCCGAGGTGACCGAGACCGCCCGCATCGCCGAAAGCGATGCCGCGTCCGAGCTGGCGCGCAGCCAGGCGGAGCTGCGCGGCTTGCGCTCCGAGATCCAGGAGCTGCAATCGCGGCTTGAGCAGGCCTCGAACGACAGGAGCGAGGCTGCGGCCGAAACCACCAGGCTCAAGGCGCAGTTGAACGATGCCGTGACCGAACGGCAGATTGCGGAGGAAAGGCTGGCCGTCCTCAAGAACGAGAGTGAGATCGACAGGAAGAACCTGTCGGTGGTCAGCACCAACCTGTCGCAGCTTTCGCTGCAGCAGGCATCCGAGCAGATCCAGCTCGATATCCAGAAGCAGGAATGCGAGGACCTGCGCGCCGAGATCGTGACGCTCAATGCCCGCATCCAGGAGCTGCTGCCTTATGAGCGGCTGCACAGGGTGACGGATGCCAGGTCGCGCAAGGACGTTGCGCCGGTGACAAACGTCATCATCGCGGAGGCAGTGCGCCCGACCGCGCGGCGCAACAGCCGGCGCAACATCCGCGCCAACGCAAGCTGAACGCCGGGTAGCCGGTGCTACTTGCCGGCCATGTGGTCGGCAAGCGCCTGCGCCTCGGCAAGCAGCGCCGGGAAGGCAGGGTCGCCCGGCAACCGCTCGCCCATGCAGGCGCGATAGTCGGCGTCGCCCTTTTCCCAGGCGGCGTTGGCGGAATCATAGGCCTGCTGGTCCTTGAGGTCCGAGCCCTGATAGGTCTCCTGGAACTTCTGGGCCGTCGCGTCCGCCGCGCTCCAAAGGGCCTCGCAGGCCGCGATCTTCGGCACGGGCGGTGTTGCGGGCGCCTCGGCGATCCGGACGCGGTCGCCCTTGACCACCGCGACGACGACCTGCTGGTCGTAGATCGGCCCCACATCCTGCGTCCAGCCGCCGAGCCGCGCGATGGCGATGTCGGCGCCTTCCGGCTTCTTCAGCGCAAAGTCGAGCGTCTTGACGAACGCGGCGTCGCTGCCGATGGCCTGGGTGTAGAAGCCATCGAGCTTCAAGGCTTCGCCGATGCCGGCGGGCAGCCTGAGGCTTTCATCATCCCCGTCGGCCTTGGACTGCAGCCAGCGCTCGGTGAGCCCGCGCGTCGTCGCCACGATGCTCGGGCCTTCGTCGCTCCTGGCATAGCGCAGCCCGTCGAGCATGCCGAAGCCAATATCGGAGGGGCTGAGGCTTTCGAGATTGATCTTTCCAGTGGCCGGAAAACCCTCGACCGCCAGCGGGCCGAGAATGGCGGAAAGACGCCCTTCGAGATCGGCCAGCGCCTTGGTGTTTGCGGCATCGAGCGTTTCCGCTTCAGCGTTCGAGCTTTCCAGCGCCGCGATGTCGGAAATCGCCTTGTCGCGCGCCGCGATATAGTCGTCCTCCGGCGAGGATGCGAAGGCCACGCTGCTCGCGAGCCCGAAGAGAAGCGTCCAGACCAACCGCATGATGCACCCCCGAGTTTGCGTTCTGCCCAAAGACATACGCATGTTTGAAGACAAGATCGGGCCAAAAGAAGACGGGAGCGCTGAAGCCGCCGATCTCCCCCACAAGGGTGGAGATCGGCAGTTCCTCCGCCTTCGCCGATCGCCGACGGCGTCGCTTCACCCCTTCCGCTTCTCCACCTCCGCCTTCCGCAGCAAGAACCGCTGGATCTTGCCGCTCGGCGTCTTCGGCAGCTCGGCGACGAACTCGATCTCGCGCGGATAGGCGTGCGCCGAAAGCCGCTTCTTGACATGCTGGGCCAGCTCTTCGGCGAGCGCTTCGCTGCCCTTGTAGGCCGGCGCCAGCACGACGAAGGCCTTGACGATCTCGGTGCGCTGCGGATCGGGCACGCCGATCACCGCCACCTCGTTGACCGCCGGATGCTCGATCAGCGCGCTTTCGACGTCGAAGGGCCCGATGCGGTAGCCGGACGAGGTGATGACGTCGTCGGCACGTCCGATGAAGGAGACGGAGCAGTCGGGCTCATACTCCACCGTGCCGCCGGGGCGGTAATAGCCGCCCGATATCGCCGGCGTCTCCGCCTGGTGGTAGCCGTCGAACCAGCGCAGCGGCGAATTCGCGATATCGACGGCAAGCACGCCCGGCTGGTTGGGGCCGAGCTCGTTGCCGGCCTCGTCGAGCACCACCATGCGGTATCCGGGCATGGCGAAGCCGGCCGAGCCCGCGCGCACGGGATGCGCCAGCCCATGATGGTTGTTGACCATCATACCGTTCTCGGTCTGGCCGTAATGGTCGTGGATGGGCGCGGCGAGCTGGGCGTCGAACCAGCGGATCACCTCCGGGTTGAGCGGCTCACCGGCGCTGCTCACGACGCGGAGCTTTCCCTTCACCCGGGCTGCCGCCTCCGGCCCTTCCGCCATCAGCAGGCGATAGGCGGTCGGCGAGCCGGCAAGGCTCGTCACACCCAGCCGCTCGATGATGTCGTAGGTGCTTTTGGCGTTGAAGGCGCCTTCGTAAAAAGTCGTGGCGATGCCGAGCTGCAAGGGCCCGGTGATGGCGTAGTAGAGCCCATAGGCCCAGCCGGGATCGGCGATGTTCCAGAATACGTCGTCGGCGCGAAGCCCGATCGCGTCGCGCATGTAGACGCCGAAGGCGAGCAGGGCGCGAAGCGGCACCGGCACGCCTTTCGGGTGTCCCGTCGTGCCGGAGGTCGACATCATCATGAACAGGTCGTCGCCCTTGCGCATCACAGGGTCGCAATCGGGGGAGGCGGCGGCAAGCGCTGCGCGGAAATCGATGTCGCCGGCGGGAAGCGCTTCTCCGGCGCCAAGAACGGTCGCGACGCGCGGATGGTTCTCCACCTCGTCGAGCTTGCCGCGGTTTGCGGGGTTGGTCACCACCAGCTTGGCGCCGCTGTAGCTGAGACGATGCTCGATCGCCTTCGGCCCGAAGGCGGTGAACAGCGGCTGGTAGACCGCGCCGATGCGCCAGGCACCGAGGACAAGCGCCACCAGCTCGGGAATGCGCGGCAGCATGCCGGCCACGACGTCGCCGGGACGGACGCCGAGCTCCCTGAGCAGATTGCCGATCCTGCCCGACATGTCGGCGAGATCGTCGAATGAGTATTCGCGCAGCTCTCCGCCGGCCGAGATCGCGCGCAGCGCCAGCCGGTTCTCGCCGGTATAGCGGCCGCAGCATTCGACGTAGGCGTTGATGCCGCTCGCCGGATCGCCGTGAAGCCGCGCGATCTCGTCTTCGATGCGGAAGCGCCGCACGGCATCCTCATAGCGCGGCACCGCCGCACGCATTTTAGTCATGGCAATCCTCCCTCGGCCGCACGCCACCTCCGCATGGCATGGGGTTTGGGGAGATTGCCCGAAAACACGGCGCGGGTCGATGACGGCGAAATTCGGGGGCAGACGAGCTACGCTGGCGTTCTGTCACACCCCCCTCTGTCCTGCCGGACATCTCCCCCGCAAGGGGGGAGATTGGATGTCGCCGGGACCGTCGCCAATGGCCGACGTTGAAAGCAGGGCCGCCGCGTGAGCTGCCGATCTCCCCCCTTGCGGGGGAGATGGCCGGCAGGCCAGAGGGGGGTGGGCGGGAGCTCGAGTTATGAGAGTCTGCGGCAACCGTGGCGGTTGACCCGCATCCTCATCCAGCCGATATCCCCCACGGATTATTGCCGAGCCTCCGATGACCGCAGATCTGAAACAACCAGCTACCCCGCCCGACGCCGCCTGGCAGGACGATGTCCGCGCCGGCGTGCGCCATGTGCGCGACCTCGCTTCGCTGCCGCTGTCGCCGGCCGAGCGCGCCGCCGCTCAAGCTGCTGCAGCCGGCCACAAGGTGCGCGTGCCGAAAGCCTATCTCGACCTGATCGACTGGGAGGATCCGAACGACCCGATCCGCGCGCAGGCGATCCCGTCGCCGGAGGAACTGGTCGCTACCGAGGGCGAGCTCGACGATCCGATCGGCGACCATGAATTCAGCCCGGTGCCGCGGCTGACGCACCGCCATGCCGACCGCGTGCTTCTGTTCCCCACCTATCAATGCGCGGTCTATTGCCGCTTCTGCTTCCGAAAAGAGTCGCTGACCGCGATCGGCCGCGGCTATACGCGCGAAGCGCTGGAGCCGGCGCTGGCCTATATCGCTGGGCATGGCGAGATCCGCGAGGTGATCCTGACCGGCGGCGATCCGCTGTCGCTGCCAGACAAGGCGCTGGCAGAAATCCGCGCCCGCACCGAGGCGATCCCGCATGTGCGGCTGCTGCGCATCCACACCCGCGTGCCGGTGGCGCTGCCCTCCCGCATCACGCCCGGCCTGGTGGCTGCCCTGCAGGGCCGGCTGATGGTGACGGTGGTGACCCACTTCAACCATCCGCGCGAGATAACTGATGAGACAGAGGCGGCCTGCCGCACCATGCGGCAGGCTGGCTTCGTGCTGCTCAACCAGAGCGTCTTGCTCAAAGGGGTCAATGACAATGTCGAGGTGCTGGAGGAACTCTGCCGCGAGCTGGTGTATCGGCTAGGCGTCAAACCCTATTACCTGCACCACGGCGACCTCGCGCGCGGCATGGCGCACCGCCGCACCACGATTGCCAAGGGCCAGGCACTGGTGGCGGAGCTGCGCCAGCGCCTCTCCGGCATCTGCAATCCCACCTATGTCATCGATTTGCCCGATGGCGGCGGCAAGGTGCCGCTCGCGGCCTCCCACATCGAGGGCTGTGAGGGCGGGACATGGCGAATTCGCGGGCAGGACGGGAAGGTGAGGGAGTATCGCGAGGTGGTGGGGTAGGAGAGATCGCAAGCTGAGCAGCGCCGTGATCCTTCGCGCCCCCCTCTCAGACTAGTTCCTCTCACGGGCGAGGAACTTCCATCCCGTATCCCACATTCTTATGAGCGGGAGGCTTAAAGGAGCGCAGCCGTGAAGGCTTTGTTGGGAATTGTCGGCGGCTTCGTGCTGACCTTGGCCGTGTTTGCCAGCGGGCTTGCCTTCGCCACCTGGCTGCTGGCCGCCAAGCCGGTGCGCCAGGCAACGCCGGCGATTGGCGTCTCCGAGCTCTGGACCAAGGATGCCCAGCCGGTCGATGCGCAAAAGCAGGCTCTCGAACGCATCCCCGCCCAACAGGCAGCCGGCGCGCCTCCCAAGGGCGATGAGACGGCCAGGACGGATCCCGGCACGCAGACCACCGCGCTGGCAACGCCGCCGCCCGCGCCGCCGCGCCAATTGCAGCCCTTGCCCGGCTTCTCCCAACCCGGCCAGCCCGCGCCCGACGCCAATGCGGCCCAGCCTTCGCAGCAGGCATCTTCTCAGGCGCCGGCGCAGCAACAGCAGGCGCAATTGCCCGCCGCGCATCTCGAATGGTGCGCCAACCGCTATCGCAGCTACCGTCCGGAAGAAAATAGCTACCGCTCCTACAGCGGCGAGCTGCGCCCATGCATCTCGCCCTATTACGATCCGGGCGGCGGCAGCACCGCCTCGACCGACGCACACCAATCCGACCAGCCCGCCCAATCCGGTCAGCCAGGAATGAACGATCAAGGCGCGATGACCGACGACCAGGCCGAGATGGAAGGCTACGCCACCACACGGGACGGTTACGCGACCACCTATGGCAGCCCGCCGGAAGAGATCTCGCCGCAGGACCAGCCCCCCAGGGATCGGCTCTTGGGCCCGCAGTATTCGGGCGACCACATCGACGACTGCTTCAGCCGCTACCGCACCTATAATCCGCAGGACAACACCTACCAGCCCTATGACGGCGGCCCGCGCCGGCAATGCGAGTAGCGCCCTATCTCCCCCTTGTGGGGGAGAAAGCGATTTCAACATCTTAGCAGAAGGCCAAGTGTTAGAAATCGCAAGAGAGGGGAAAGGCGCCTACCTTCGATAACGGGGCGCTGGCGCCCCTACGAAATCCCCTCTTTGGCATTTTCCAAGCCGGCTCTCCCTTGCTACGCCAGAGATTGGCGAAGGCCGCCGAGCTGCCAATCTCCCCCCTCGAGGGGGAGATGGTCGGCAGACCAGAGGGGGGTGCCTCGCGCCACCCGGTTGGCTTTGCGCGACGCAAAGACCGAGCGGAACCCGATACCGTGCGGAGACACGCCTGAAACATATCGCCTGCACAACCGGCATGCCGGCGAAACGCTCGAGCCGGATATTCGCAGGCTAGCAACGCGGAGCAGCGCGCCGCCCGCGACGTGCAACTGGCGGCCTGAGTTGGCTTTGGTCCCTTGCTTGGCGGAGCGAAGGACCGGGTGCAGCGAGGCGGAGAAGGGCTTTTGTAGCGAGTTCCCCTTCTCCGTCTCCGCCTCGCCATCATTTGCGGACAGCCGTCTTCATGCGGCGGAAAGCGCCGCGCCACGCCTTCGCGCGGCGACCGCGAGCCAGATCATCCAGGCCAGCCCGAGCCCCCAGGAAAGCACGATCGCGACCGACTGCGCCAGCGTAAACCCTTGCGTGCCGGCCACCCAGCCTTGCGCCAGATAAGCAAGACCGCAAAGGCCCATCAGCCAGCCGGCCGGCCGCGCAATCCAGGCGGTGCGGGCGAGCGCGGCCGCGAAGAGAAGCAAGGCAAGCCCCATCGCAAAATCCTGGTAGCTGCGCATGCCCCATTCGAGCCAGCGGATCGCTTCCGCGCTGGCGAATCGCGCCGCCTTCTCGGCTTCCGGCGCGCCGGCCCAGGCATTCACGGCCTGTTTCAGCGCCACGCCGTCGACGGCTTGCAGCGCGCCATAGAGCGCGAGCGCAGCGACCGCCACGGCGCCGCCCGCGCGACCCAGCCACCGCGTTGCTTCCTCCTCTTCATCCAAGGCGAAGGACAACGCTGCCAGACCGCCAAGCAGCATCGCCATGCCGGCAAACTGGCCGAGATGGACGGCCGTCCAGATCGCGTTTTCGGCATAGGTGGCGAAGATGGCGTGATGGTCGTTGGCATCGCCGCCGGCATGGAACTGCGTGACGACGATGTAGAGGACCTGCCCGGCGAGCAGCAGCCGGGAGGAGGGGCCGAGCAGATTGCGCGGGCTGGCGGGCGGTTCTGTGAGGCGGTTGGTCGACATTTCCTGGCTCCATTTCTTGAGATGGCGCACCAAATATCCGCCCACGCCCGCGCTGGATTGAACGTAGGGGCTGCCTGCATCCGCGATTCGTGCCATACCGGCGCGATGGGGGTTACGGGCATAGGCAGGATCATCTTCTGGGCGGGCGGCAGCCTGTGGATCGGGCAGGCCCTCGGACCGAGCGAGCTGCACGCCCACCACGCCGTGCAGGTCGGCATCGCGCTCACGGACCGCGTCGAGTTCCGGGTAAGCGACAGCCTGCCATGGCAGGCCTATGCCGCCGCCGTCATCCCGCCGGACCTGCCGCACACCTTCCAGGCGCCGGGCCGGATGATCGCGCATCTTTTCTGCGCGCCGGAATCCGCGCTCGGCCGCGGCCTGATCGACCGCTTCGGCAGCAAGCGCATCGTCGCTGTGCCGCCGGCCGAGATCGCGCCGCATGCGCGGGCGCTGCGCTCTAAGTTCGACGCCGGCGATGCGGATGAAGAGCTCGAGGCCGCGGCGCTGGAGGTGCTTTACGCCCTTTCGGGAACCACGCCTGCAAGCCAGGTCGATCCGCGCATTCTCCGCGCCACGGCCTTCATCGCCGCGCGCCTCGCCGAGCCGCTCGATCTCGAAACCGTGGCGGACCATGTCGGCCTCTCGGCCGGGCGCTTCAGGCACTTGTTCGTCGAGGAGACCGGCATTTCCTTCCGCGCCTATCTTCTCTGGACACGGCTCAACCATGCGCTGGAACTCGGCTACTCCGGCGCTTCCTGGACCGACGCCGCGCATGCCGCCAATTTCGCCGACTCCGCGCATCTGAGCCGCACGGCGCGCCGCACCTATGGCATCGCGCCGAGCTCGATGCGGCAAGTCCTGCCGGCGGCATCGACGCCGATGACGGCCTAGGGCTTCATTCCATTACGGGGGAATCCATACTGGAGCAGCGTCGCGCTCCGTCCCACCCCCCTCTGGCCTGCCGGCCATCTCCCCCGCAAGGGGGGAGATCAGCCCTCACCAACGCTTTCGCGAATCGCCGACGCCGCAGAAAGAGCACCGGCGCCGAAGCTGCCAATCTCCCCCCTTGCGGGGGAGATGGCCAGCAGGCCAGAGGGGGGCGCTGTCCCGCCAACGTGTCAGTGGATCTCCGCCCCGCCAACGTCTCAGGCTGCGCCCAGCAAATCCCCTCTCTTGCGATTTCTAACACTTAGCTTCGCTAAGTTGTTGAAATCGCTTTCTCCCCCACAAGGGGGAGATTGGCGTCGTGCCTCTGCCGCTATTTTCGCCTTGCCGGCTTTTTCTTTGGCTGTGCTTCAACCGGCCCGCGGGCGAGCCTGGCCGCGCGAAGCCGTTCCGTCTTTGCTTTGCGGGCTGTCGTTTCCGCCTCGATTATCGAGCGCGCCGTCTTCGCGGTGGCTTCGCTCTTGGCGTCGCCCTTCGGCTTGAAAATAATCGTTTCGGCCATTTTCTACCTCGCTGTCTGAAACGAAGAAGGCCGGGCAAGCCCGACCTCCTCCAAATGCTCCAGGGCCGATGCCGGTACATCCGTGGTCAAAGGCCGTGGATGCACTTTCGTCAGGCCGCCTGGAGATTCTCCGCGGCGCTCTTGCCGTTCCGCTCGTTCTTCACGATGTCGAAGCTCACCTTCTGGCCCTCCACCAGCGAACGCATTCCGGCGCGCTCGACGGCGGAGATATGGACGAACACGTCCGGCTGCCCATTGCCCTGTTCGATAAAGCCGAAGCCTTTCGTCGTGTTGAAAAACTTCACTGTTCCAGTAGTCATACGATTTCCTTTCAAATCGACACAAATCATCGCCGCCTGGCTTCATGCCAAACGCCGCAGTCTTCGAAATTGAGAGGGAAGATCGTCAGGGCGCCGAGGCGCGGAAACAACATTCGTTCAACAAGATCGATTTGGAAAAACATAGCGCTCAATCGAGGATGCGGCAAGGCGCGGGCCAACAATATTATCGATGGGCTTTGTCTTGTGCGGCTTCAGGCGATGGATCGCGCTCGCTCTCGGCGGCGGCGAGGCGATCTCCTTGGGATCTGTTCATGGCGGAGCGCGCAGCGGCCGACCACGAGCGCCGGCAGCCCTGTGACCGCCCTGCCACAAAACTTAGCCGTGCCAGTTCCTTAACGGCCTCCACCTGCAAAATTAACCATTTGTTAACCATTAGCCCGGCACCCTTTAACCATTGAGTAAGGATTCGTCTGGCCGTGACCTTCGCCGCCCCTTTGCAGCACAAATCCATCCGCTTCCGCGCCCGCTCATTCGTCGCCTTCACGCTGACGCCGGAGGCGCCGATCGACGACTGGCTGGAGGGGCTCGATCACTGGATCGGCAACTCGCCCGGCTATTTCACCGGGCGTCCGGTGGTGCTGGATTTGAACACTCTGAAGCCGGGGCCGGAGGAGATCGCCGCGCTTGTCGGCACGCTGGCGCGGCGCGGCATCCGCGTCTATGCCATCGAGCTTGAAGGCGCCGAGCTCGGTCCCGATCTGCCGCCGCTGCTTTCCGGCGCCAAGGAGGCGACAGCCGAGGGCCTTTTGGGCAGGGCGGCGCGCAAGGCGAAGGCGGAAGAAATCACGGTCGAAACCGCCACCGTCGAAGACGTACAGCCGGGCCAGGTGAGGGCGCCGCAGGACGAGTTGGCGAAGCTCGATGCGGAGAACGCCGAGGCCGCGGAAGCAGCCAAGTCCGAGCCGGCGAGATCAGGGCAGGGCGCCCACCCGGCGCGGCACGAGCCTGCCGCCGGCACGCTGATGATCAAGGCGCCGATCCGCTCGGGACAGTCGATCTTCCACCCGCATGGCGATGTCATCGTGCTGGGCTCGGTCGCGTCCGGGTCCGAGATCGTCGCCGGTGGCTCGATCCATGTCTACGGCACGCTGCGCGGTCGGGCGATCGCCGGCTCCGAAGGCAATACATCGGCGCGCATCTTCTGCCGCAAGAACGAGGCCGAGCTGCTTGCCGTCGACGGCTGGTACACCACGGCCGAAGAGATGGAAGGCGTGTCGCGCGGCAAGGCCGTGCAGGCCTTCCTCGAGAACGATGCGCTGTGCGTGGTGCCGCTCGGCTGAGTTTTTTCGGGGCGGCAAGCTTCGGACCGGTTTCGCGTGCGAAAGTCTTTAGTGCATGTCGCCCAAAAGTGCGCGGCGGTTTTGGGAGAACGACATGCACCAAACAGAATGAAACAGTCCGCCGTGCCCGGCACGGCCAGTAGATAAAAATCGCCAATGGAGGCTGGATATATGGGCAAGGTAGTCGTGGTCACCTCGGGCAAGGGGGGCGTCGGCAAGACGACCTCGACGGCCGCGCTCGGCGCTGCCGTGGCCAAGACCGGCAAGAAGGTGGCGCTGGTCGATTTCGACGTCGGCCTGCGCAATCTCGACCTCATCATGGGCGCCGAGCGCCGTGTGGTGTTCGACCTCGTCAACGTCATCCAGGGCACGGCGAAGCTGTCGCAGGCGCTGATCCGCGACAAGCGGCTGGAGACGCTCTACCTGCTGCCGGCCTCGCAGACGCGCGACAAGGACGCGCTGACCGAAGAGGGCGTGGCCGAAGTCATCGCCAGGCTGCGCTCGGTCTTCGACTACGTCTTCTGCGACAGCCCGGCCGGCATCGAGCGCGGCGCCCAGCTTGCCATGCGCTTCGCCGACGAGGCGGTCATCGTCACCAATCCGGAAGTGAGCTCGGTGCGCGACTCCGACCGCATCATCGGCCTGCTCGACGCCCGCACCATGAAGGCGGAGCAGGGCGAGCTGATCCAGAAGCACGTGCTGGTCACCCGCTACGACGCGGCGCGCGCCTCGCGCGGCGAGATGCTGTCGATCGACGACGTGCTGGAAATTCTCTCCACGCCGCTGCTCGGCATCATCCCGGAAAGCCAGGATGTGCTGCGCGCTTCGAACCTCGGCTCGCCGGTCACGCTGTCGGAGCCGATCAACGCTGCCGCCAAGGCCTATCTCGAAGCGGCAAGACGCCTGGAAGGCGAGGACCTGCCGGTGGTCGTCCCCTTCGAGCGCAAGGGTTTCCTCGAACGGCTTCTCGGAAGGAGGGCGGCATGAGCATCCTCGACCTCTTCAAGCGGCGCACCAGCGCCCCTGTGGCACGCGAGCGGCTGCAGCTGCTGCTCGCCTACGAGCGCCAGAGCCGCGGCCAGCCCGACCTCGTTTCCATCCTGCGCGAGGAGATCATGGCCGTCATCGCCAAGCATGTGCAGATCGACCAGGACTACCTTCAGGTCTCGATGGACCGCGGCGCGACGATGTCGACGCTGGAAATCGACATCCAGATCCCCAACAAGAGCGCCGTGCCGCTGGCGATGGCGGGGTGAGTAGCGCCAGCTAATCTCCCCCCTTGAGGGGGAGATGGCCGCGAAGCGGCCAGAGGGGGTCGTCTCACGTAGATCGCCGACCTCATCTCTGGGCGCGCAGGGCGTTGGCGTTCCGCGCGGCGCCCCCCTCTGTCGCCTTCGGCGA
>LM655173.1:88627-96560 GCA_000824825.2 Mesorhizobium sp. ORS 3324 | reverse complement strand
CCCCCTCAAGGGGGGAGATTCCAACCCTCACTCCGGCTGATACAGCTCATCCATGCTGAGCCTCGCCATCTCCGCGAACGGTGCCTGCTTTTTCACCCTGCCATGCTCCAGGATCACCAGATCGTCGCAGAACGAGATGGTCGAGTGATGGTGGCTGATGACGATGGTCGTGCGGCGGCCGGCGCGCGATTTCAGCGTTTCCACGATCGCCGCTTCCGATAGTCCGTCGACCGCATTGGTGGCCTCGTCGAGGATCAGTATGTCGGGGTCGCGCAGCAGCGCGCGGGCCAGCGCGATGCGCTGCCTTTGCCCGGCCGACAGGTTGACGCCGCGATAGCCGACCACCGTCTGGTAGCCCTGCGGCAGCATTTCGATGAAGCCGTGCGCCTCGGCGAGCTCGGCCGCGCGGCGCGCCTCTTCCGCGCTCGCCGTGACCTTGCCGTAGGTGATATTGTCGAGGATGGTGCCGTCGACCAGCTCCAGCTCCTGGCTGGCCAGGGCGATGTGGGCCCGCCATTCGGCCGGGTCGATCTCGCCGAGCGGCGTGCCGTCGACGAGGATCAGGCCGCCATCGGGCTCGACGAAGCGGCAGAGCAGGTTGACGATCGTCGTCTTGCCGGCGCCCGAGCGGCCGATCAGCGCCGTCGAGCGGCCGCTCACGATGTCGAAGCTCGCGGCGTGCAGCACCGCCGCGCGCTGCTCCTCATTGGCATAGCTGAAGCTCACGCCCACGAAGGCGATCTTGTTGCCGAGTCCCGCGAACGGGCGACTGCCCTTGGGCGGCGCGGGCTTGCCTTCGGGGTCGAGCAGCCAGGTGACCTCTTCCAGCGAGCCGGAAAGCCCCTGCAGCTGGCTCCAGGTCATCTGCAGGGCTCTCACATGCGGCTGCAGCCGGTAGAGCAGGATGAGGAAGGCCGCGACCAGCGGGAAGCTCAAGCCGGCAAGCCAGGCGCCGATCACCACCGCCAGGAACAGCATGGCGTGCAGCACTTCCGTCAGTGGCGCCAGCGCGCCCTGGCGGCTGGCAAGCAGGAAGGCCGCCCGCCGCACGCTGTCCGACGCCTTCTCGAACGTCGCCGTCTCGCGCGCTTCCTGGCCGAAGATGCGGATCAGCCGGCCGGCATGCACCAGATGCAGCATCTGCGAGGCGAGCGCGCTGTTGCGCGCCGCGACGCTGCGGCTGGGTGTTCTGAGATGCGCCGACAGCGCCATATGCGCGACTTGCACGAGCGCCAGGCCGAGCATCACCAGCAGCGTCATCTGCCAGGAGAGCAGCAGCAGGAAGGCGAGCAGGATGAGCGCCGCCGAGGCGCTGACAATGGCGCCGAGCATCCCCTGGATGGCGTCCGACGCCCGCCAGGATTCGTTCGAGATGATGTTGAGCAGCCGGCCCGGACTTTCCTTCAGGAAGAAGGGATAGCCGACTTCGAGCAGCCGTGCCGCGAGCGCGCCGCGGATCGACTGGCCGGCCTTGCCGTAGATATGGGCGGTCAGCACCGAATTGGCGAAGGCAAGCAGGTTCTTGAGCAGGATCGAGCCGAGGATCGCGGCTGAAATCGCGATCAGCCGCTCGCGCTCGCCGAGCCCGGCGCCGACCTTCTGCAGCAGGGCGGAAAGGCCGGCCATGCCGGTCGCGTCGCCATGCCCCATGATGATGCCGAGCAGCGGGATGATGAGGCCGATGCCGAAGCCTTCAAGCGCGGCACTCGCAAGCCCGAGCGCGACGACGGCCGGCAGCAGGCTGAGCTGCCGGCGGCCAAGCGCCCGCCGCAGCATCGAAAGGGCAGGGGCCTTGGGCCGGGTCATCGCGCACCGGCCTCCGCATTGGCCTCGGTGGTTTCCTTGGCCGGCAGCGGTCGCTGTCGCGGCCGTCCGGTCAGCGCCAGAAGCGCGAACTTCGCCGCGCCCGCGAGATTCATCAGCACGATCGGCCAGTGCGACAGCCGTAGCTCCTGATCGAAGCGCGGCCCGCCGATCGGCTCGCGCAGTGCTCCCCGCGCCGCCCAATAGAAGTGGCGAAGCAGGAACGGCGCGCGGCGGAAATGCTTGAGACACAGCGCGCCGTTGCCGAAATGATAGTCGCGGTGCAGCCGGTCGATCGCCTTGCGGCCGCGCCTGCCATGGTGGTGGAAGATCATCATGTCGGGCACATACTCCACCGCCATGCCGGCAAGCATGGCGCGCACCAGATAGTCCGTGTCCTCGGCCGAGCGCAGCGGCCCGCCGGCGCCGAAGCGCTCGTCGAAGGGGCCGATGCGGGCGGCGACGTCGCGGTGCATGGTCATGTTGCAGCCAAGTACGAAGCCGCCCGGATGGACGGCGCGCGTCAGCCGCTCGCGCTTGTCGCAGCGTTTTATGGTGAAGGGCAGGTCGCGGGCGTCGCCGATCTCGACGCGGCCGCCGCGGATCAGCCATTTCTCGCCGCTCGCATAATGCCGCTCGAGGTCGACGAGGTAGTTGCGGTCGAGCCGGCAGTCGTCGTCGACAAAGACCAGCACCCGCCCGCGCGCCCGCGCCAGCCCCGCATTGCGCGCCGCCGCCAGTCCGGGACGCGGCTCCGAGATCGCGGTCAGCGGAATGTCGGAGGTCGCGGAGATTCGGGAAAGATAGTCGGCCGTGCCGTCGCGCGAGCCGTTGTCGACCACCACCAGCTCGGCGGCAAAGCCGGGATGCGCGCGGCAGGCGGCGCGGATCGAATCGATGCAGGCTTCCAGCACCGCCGCGCGGTCGCGCGTGCAGACGATGAAGGAGACCTGCGGCCGTTGCCTCGGCCAGGGAGGGGCGGGCAGGGCCGGGTGCCACGGCAGCGGATGACGCTCGGCGTTCATGGCGAGGGCTCCGCGGCTACGTCAGACCGGCGGATAAATTCGATGCGCCGCGATCCTTCCCACCCCCCTCTGTCCTGCCGGAGATGTCCGGCAGGACAGAGGGGGGTGCTGTCCCGCCGACGTTCGTCGTTGCCACCCTGCAAGCCCAACCCGCTCATGCCGCCCCCATCCGATAGCGTGCCAGCACTGCCGCCGCCGGCGCGGATTTGAGGCGGTAAGCCACTCGGTCCGCCTGCTTGCCCGCCCACATCGAGGCCTGGCTGAGCCAAGGCGCCCAGGCGCCGGGGCGCAGCGCATATTGCTCGCGGCGGCGGATGACCTTCCATTTCGCGGCAAGCGTCAGAAGCTCATGCGTCAGCGCCGGTTGCTCCTCGTCGTTGACGAGCTGGTAGAGGAAATAGAAGAGGTTGAGCGCGCCGGCCTCGAAGCTCGGCCGCACGGCTGCCGGCAGCGCGGTGATCCCCTGCTCCAGCGTCCGGATGAAGGCTGCCGCCCGGGCCACGGTATCCAGGGTGACCGTCTCGCCGATGGCGCGCAGGTCCGTGCTGTCCTCAGCCAGACCCAGGCGCTCGAGATTCTCGCCGACGATCCTGAGATGCGTGCGCCGCATCTCGCCGATATGCCGGCTGGTCACGCTGCCGGGATGGACGCGGTAGACGAGCAGGCTCTCCTCGATCATGGCCGCCGGATAGCGGTCGGCCAGCCGCCGGAAGAGGTCGAAATCCTCGGCATGCCGGTAGCCGGCGTCGTAATGGAGGTCGGCCTCGTCGATGACCCGGCGGTTGTAGACCACCGTCGGGTGCATGAAGATCGTGAAGAATTTCGACAGCAAGGAGAGGTCGAGGCGGAACACCGGATCGAGCCTGCCCCGGGCGATGCGGCCGCGCACCAGCATGTCGACGACGGAGCCGCAGAACCCGAGCTCGGGCCGTTCGGCAAAAAGCGCCGCCTGGCGCGACAGCCGCCAGGGATAGGCGAAATCGTCGGCGTCCATGCGCGCGACGAGCTCGCCTCGCGCGGCCGCAAGTCCCTCGTTGAGCGAAGCGACGAGGCCGCGGTTCTCGCGCGAGATGATGGAGACGCGGCTGTCGTCGTGGCGCCAGCGTTCGAGCAGCTGCAGCGACCTGTCGGTCGATCCGTCGTCGATGGCGATGACTTCCAGCCGCCCGTAGTCCTGCCGCAGGATCGAGCCGATCGCAGCCGCAATGTAGGGCTCGGCATTGTAGACCGGCAGGAGCACGGAGATGAGGGGAGCAGCGGTCGCCGTCATCGCCTCGCCTCCGTTCGTTGCAGGTCGAGCGCCGGGGCGGCGCCGAACCGGCGGACTTCGCTTGCAGCCCGTGCGCCTGGCCGCGCGACATAAGGGAAATAGCGCTTGAGGCTGTTGAGCGGCTTCTCGAAAAAGACCCAGGAGAGCGACGCGGCAATCAGAGTCGCGGCGCCTGCGACCAGGAACCGCCCGGGCCCCTGTTGCGAGACGTTGAGCGGGAGCCATGGCTGCGCCTTGACGGCATAGGCGAGCAGGATCGGATGGTAGAGATAGACGCCGTAGCTGATGCGGCCGAGGAAAAGCAGCGGCGGCAGTTCGGCAAGTCCGCCGAGCCTGCCGCCAAGGCCGTTCGAGCAGGCGGCGACGATCGCCACCAGCGGCACCAGCGGCAGCACCTCCCGCAGCATCCAGTGCAGCCACGCCCACGCTGAAACCGCCGGACCGGGATCGGACCAGTCGACAAGTACGAACGCCGCGGCGAGTGCCGGCCAGCCGAGCTGCATCCAGCGGGGCATATCGGCGCCCCTGCTGCGGCGCACGGCAAGCAGCGCGCCGCAGGCAAGCGCGTCCATCGAGGCTGGCGGCAAAAGGTCTCGCGCCAGCGCCGGGTTGGCGGCGATCGGCCAGTAGAGGCGGTAGGCGAGCGAGAAGCAGATGACGCCGATCGTGATTGCCTCGATCCGCCTACGTGGCGCCAAAAGTATGATCAGCGGCCAGGCAAGGTAGAACTGCTCCTCGATGCTGAGGCTCCAGGAATGGCCGAGCACCCAGGGCGTCCAGTCGTTGTGACGCGCGTACCAGAAGTTCGAAAGGTAGAGCGCATGCCAGGCGAGCGTCGATCTGGACTGTTCCAGCCCGGTGAGCCAGACGACGGCCAGCATCGCGAAATAAGGCGGGAATATCCGGATAATCCGCCTGGCATAAAAGGAGCGCAGCGCCGGTCCAGTTGCGAATTGGGCGGCGTCGCGGGCCTCCAGCAAAAGCCGCGTGATCAGGAAGCCGGAGAGCACGAAGAACAGCCGCACGCCGAGATGGCCGAAATAGGTGTCGCCAGCAGCAAGGAAATGCGCGTAGAGCACCATCATGACCGCGACGGCCCGCAGCGTATCGAGTTGGATGTCACGCGCGCTCGCCATCAGCAGTTTCCGACAGGTCTTTCGCAATGCCACGCATTGCGCGCGCAAAGCCCGTGAGCTCTGCCTGTCGACCAATTTCCGTCCGGAGCGCTATCGTTGCCGGCCAGCGGAATGCCCATCCGGGTCAAAATAACGGCATCCTCCAACGAACACATCCCGTTAACGAATGTCGCCGTCGATGTTGCGGTGCAACACAAAATCCTTGCGGATTTGAAATAAAGACGTGATGTAGGCGGTTGTATGTCGCAGTTGGCTAATTTAACGACTCGCGGGTCTTTCCAATGGTCCTATATATTCATGGGCAGTTGGTCTGATTTCCGAGAGTATCTGTCGCAGAGGATGCTGGAAAAATATACCGGCAACCATAGCGGGTATTTTGGTCGTTGAAAGAATAGCTCATTCGTATCGACTGATGCTTCGGCTGATCAGCGAGAAGAGCCTTGAATTTCAAGCCTTTGTGCGGCGCAGCAAGTCATGCGGCGGTGTGATGGGGGCCTGTCCCACCATACGGGCCAGGCTGCCTCACGACAGCGCGATCGCCATGCCTTATCTCCGCGGACCATCAGGGCAGGGGGATGGGAGAGAAGTGGCGTCGACGCAAGCCGCAAAACCGGAGGCTCGGACGGGGACCCTGCCCATCCTCGGACTGCTCGGCGCCATGCTCTCCGTGCAGGTGGGCGCAGCCTTCGCCAAGGGCCTGTTCCCGATAGTCGGCGCCCGGGGCACGACGATGCTCAGGCTCCTCATCGGCACGCTCCTGCTGGCGGCGGTGCTGAGGCCCTGGAAGGTAGTGCCGTCGCGCACAGGCCTACCCTGGCTCGCCGCCTATGGCGTCACCGTCTCGGTGATGAACCTTCTCTTCTATGCCGCGCTCGAACGCATTCCGCTGGGCATCTGCGTGGCGCTGGAATTCACTGGCCCGCTCCTGGTCGCGACGCTCGGCTCCCGACGCCTCGTCGACCTCGTCTGGGTGGTGCTGGCGGTGGCGGGCATCGTGCTGCTGTCGCCGTTCGCCGATGTCAGCCGCGCGCTCGACCCCGCCGGCGTGCTGCTGGCGCTCGCCGCCGGCGGCTGCTGGGCGCTCTACATCATCTTCGCGCAGAAGGCCGGCGCCGAGCTCGGCGTCCGCACCTCCGCCTATGGCATGGCGATTGCCGCGGCGCTCGCGCTGCCCTTCGGTTTCTCCGCCGCCCAGCCCTATCTCGCCGACCCGCACGTGATGGCGGGCGCGGCGATCGTCGGCCTGTTCTCCAGCGCGCTGCCCTTCTGGCTGGAGATGATGGCGCTGACCCGCATGCCGGCCAAGGTCTACGGCATGCTCGTCTGCCTGGAGCCGGCGCTCGGCGCGCTGATCGGCTTCCTGTTCCTGCATGAGAGCCTCAGCGTCCTGCAATGCGCCGGCATCGCCGCCGTGATCGTCGGCGCCTTCGGCGCGGCCGTGACCGCGAGGGCGCCGGTCCCGTCGCTCGAGTAAATGGATTCGCGTGCCGGCGAAAAAGCTGTGCGCGCGGTCACACCGGACCACATCCGGTGGTTGAGATCGGACTTAAGTCTGATATCGAAATGGAAAAGGTCTGAACATACAAGACAAGGGTCGTGGGCCACTTCCCCATGACGCGCTGATTGGGGATGCTGATGATGCGACATTGCCGGTGGGGTAGTTCGGCCGAAGGGCTGGATGGCCGGCATGGGGAGTATGGGATGCGCGTATCGCGCATGGGCTGCAGGCATGTCTTGCGCGCGCTCACTGCGCTAGCGCTTGTTGTCGCGCCTCTTCATCTCTCCATCGACGGTCCCGTCGTGGCCAAGGCCTATGCCGGCAAAGGCGGCGGCGGCAATGGCGGCGGCGGGAATGGAAACGGAGGCTCCGGCGGCAACGGCGGCGGAAACGGTGGAAATAGCGGCGGCAACGGCGGCGGCAACAACGGAAACGGCGGCTCGAACGGCAATAGCGGGGGCAACAGTAGCGGCAACAGCAACAGTGGCGGAAACAGCGGCAACAGCGGTGGCGTGGGCAGCAGCGCAAGCAGCGCCAACACCGCAAATGCCAACGCCACGGAAGTCGACGATCACGTGAATGCTTTGACCGGGGACAAAGTCGAGGTCAGCGGCAACAGTATAACGGTCACGCACCCGAACGGAATGAAGGAGCAGATTGAGGACGGCCGTTTCAGGATGGAGGACAAATTCGGTCGCACCATCGTCGAGCGCAAAGCCACGATTGCTGATCTCAATCGCCTGGAGAGTTTGTGAAAAGAGAGTTTGTGAGAGCGAGGTTCTATCTGGATTAGATCTTTAAGGGACCAAAGGCCAGCGCTGCAAAATCAGGTTGCCACCTTTTGCTTCGTCTCTTCGGTCCTGATCATCTTACGACGGAACTCCCGCTACTCACCTTGCCCCCGCCTTTGGCGGGGGTACTTTTTTGGGGGTCCTTGGGACTGATCCAGACAAACGGACTCTTGGCGCATGTCCCCGCAAGCCGGGGGAGACAATCCATACGCAAAATCAAAGTGTTACGGCGCTTCCTTGTGTCCAGGAGGACACTCGCCCCGCACCATGCCGCGGCTCGTTCGGGTGTCCGCGCGGTTCTCGCGAGGCCCAGTCTTAAAGAATTGTCGGGCAATTTCCAAGCGATTTGGTTAACGTGGCGGCGGTCGCAGGTTCGAATTTCTTCTCCTCCAAAGCATGTCGCCCAAAAG
>LM655173.1:17685-88527 GCA_000824825.2 Mesorhizobium sp. ORS 3324 | reverse complement strand
CAGCGGTTTTGGGACCAACGACACGCGCAAAACAGCTCAGCATGTCGCTCAAAAGTGCGCAGCGGTTTTGGGACGGCGCAAACAAAGACTAAGCGCGCCGCGTGAATCCGCCTGGTCGCGACCCGCTTTGGTTGCGACGTTGGTCCCCAAGTGACGGCAGAAAAGGTCCGACCGGGCAGGGCATGGGTCGTGGGCCGCTTCCGTAGCCTTACCAAACCGTGAATGTTTTCCTGGTCAAGACACCGGTTCCGCCTCGGCCTGGCTGAGAGCGGAACCTCGGCAGGGCCGAGGCGGAACCGGCATTAACAAGGACAGCATGCGCAGACCCGCCCTCGAACGCCTTGCTCGTCTCACGCTGCGCGCCACGGCCGCGCTGGCGCTTGTTGTCGCGCCCTGCAAATTCACCATCGATGGCACGTGCAAAATCGTAGCGGCCGCAGCCCATGCCGGCAATGGCAACGGCGGTGGCAATGGCGGCGGCGGCAACGGCGGCGGCAACGGTGGCGGCGGTAACAGCAGTGGCGGCAACTCAGGCAACAGCAACGCCGGAGGCGCCAACGCCAACGCCGGCCCCGGCAACAACAGCGGCAAGGGCAACACCAATCCAGGCAGCAGGGCCAGCCATGTCAATGCGTCGACCGGCGATACGGTCGAGGTCGATGGCGACAAGATCACCGTCGTCCACCGCAACGGCATGAAGGAGGAGATCGAGAACGGTCGCTTCGAGATGACCGATGCGCAAGGCCGCACCATCATCGACCGCTTGGCGACCCAGGAGGACCTGGCCCGCTTGCTAAGCCTGTGAGGGTTGAGAGAAGCTACCCCCTTTTCCCACGCCCTCGCATGTCACCCCCGCCGTCCGGAGGCGGGGGTGATTGCGTTTAGGGAATAGGCAGTGGGGATTGGGCAGTAGAGTCGTTTTCCCTGTTCCCCACTGCCTAATCCCTACTGCCTGTCTTTCGCCTCATGCATCAGCAGCGCCGCCTCCGTGCGGTTGCGCACGTTGAGCTTGGCGAGCACCCTGGTCATGTGGTGCTTGACCGTCTTTTCCTGCAGCGACAGCCGGGAGGCGACCTCCTTGTTGCTCAGGCCCTCCGCCACCAGCCTCAGGATCTCGGCCTCGCGGCCGGTGAGTTGGCTGAGCGGGTCGGGCTTGCGGCCTGTGGGCTGCAGGAGGTCGGAGAGCAACCGGGCCGAAAGCGTCGGCGAGACATAGCTCTGGCCGTTGGCGACGTCGCGCAGGATCTCGGCCAGCGACTTCGAGCCGACGCCTTTCAGCACATAGCCGCGGGCGCCCACCTTCAGCGCCTGGGCCACGTCGGCATTGGTCTCGGACACGGTCAGCATGACGATCTTCTGCTCGGGCGCCACCGAAAGGATGCTGGCCAGCGCATTGAGGCCGCCGCCCGGCATTGAGATGTCGAGCATAAGGATATCGGGTGCGCTGACGCGGACCAGCCTTTCGGCGTCCTCGGCGCTGGCGCCTTCGCCCACAAGCTCGAAGCCGCCGATCTCGCCGAGGCTGCGCGCCACGCCCTCGCGAAACAGCGGATGATCGTCGACAATAGCGATACGGATGGGTGCGGTCACGGCTGCTCCTCGACAGACAATGTGATTACCAGTCTCGTTCCTCCAGGCCCCGACAGCGTCTCGAACTGCCCGCCAATGCTTTCGATGCGCTCCCTGAGGCCGGCAAGCCCCAGCCCTTCGCTCCTTGCGGGATTGAAGCCCGGGCCGGTGTCCTGCACCTCGACCATCAGCTTGCCGCCTTTCATCGTGGCTCTCACCTGCTGGCCCTTGCCTTTGCCGTGCCGGTAAGCGTTGTTCAGCCCTTCCTGCACGAAACGATAGATGCTGATCTTCTCCGAGGTGCCTAATTCCGGCAAGCGCTCGGGCAGCGTCAGCAACACTTTGGTGTCCGTGCGGCGTTCGTGCTCGGCAACCGCCAGCCGCAATATGTCGGCCACCGCCTGGGTCTCGATCTGCGGCAGCACCAGGCCGTTGCAGATGCCGCGTATCTCGCGCATCGCCTCGCCGAGCGTCTTGTGGATGTGGGCGATCTCGGACTCGCGCTGCGGTTTCGGCGTGGCTGGGTCGACCAGCACCGGGCTGTCCATCCTGAGTGCGGCGAGCGCCACAAGTTGCGCCGGCCC
Source organism: Mesorhizobium sp. ORS 3324 (assembly GCA_000824825.2). Taxonomy (GTDB): domain Bacteria; phylum Pseudomonadota; class Alphaproteobacteria; order Rhizobiales; family Rhizobiaceae; genus Mesorhizobium. The sequence continues at coordinate 86,374 of LM655173.1, read as the reverse complement.
GTCATGCAGGTCAGCGCCGATGCGCCGTAGATAGCGCTCGTTGATGGCTGTGGCGCGGCGCGAGGCACGCTGCACGCGCTGGCGCAGCGACGAATTCTGCGCCAGCGCGACCTGCAACTCGGTGACCTTGGCTTCCAGCGCCGCCCGCTGTGTCTGAATGGTGCGACTGCCGCGAAAGACGATGCCCGACAAGAGCGCCAGCGAGGCCGCCGTGGCGGCGGCCACCACGAGCCAGCTCCACAACAGCGCCGAGTTCAGATTCGCCTCGAAGTCGTCAGAGACCTCGTAGAATTCCGTGACGGCCACGACATCGCCGGACCAGGGCTCGCGCACCGGATTGTAGATTTCGAGCAGCGGCAGGCCGAGCGCCCGTTCCCTGTCGTTTTCCTCGTCGTCCAGCTGGTTGTACTTGACCATGACGTTGCCGGCGAATGCGGCGACGAGATTGGGGTTCGGGTTGAACCGCTCACCGATCAGGCTGGAATCCTTCGAATAGAGGATGGTGCCGTCGCGCCGCCACAGCTTGAATGACACCAGCCTCTTTCCGAGCGCTCCCTGTCCGAGCGTCTCGTCCAGCGCGCGTTTGACGGTGGAGTCCAGTTCCTGGCTCTTGCGCAGGTCCGGCAAAAGCGGCGCGATCACGCTGTCGACATAGAGCGCGGTGGTGGTGGCGGAGTTATGCATGACACCCTGGCGGATCTGCGATGTCACCCACAGACCCACCACCAGCATCACGGCCAGAAGCCCGATGCCGCCGGCAATCACGAACTGCCAAGCCAGCGACAGCCCGCTCCAGACTTGCATAAGTCGTTTCAAGGTCTCCCTGAACATACGCGTGATTCACCCCGCCGCCGGCAAAGATTATAGGCCAGCCGCGGCGATTGCGACACCGACCTTGGTCCGGCCTCCTGGGGAAGGTTAATAGGGCTGTCGAGACCGGCTGGTCGGTTTATTGAGATTTTGCTAATATTAGAACGCCTGCGAGTTCGCTGCGGCGAGGCGCAGTCATGGCATGTTGGCGTCGAGGGACGGCATGCGGATCGCGATGATGGGAGCAGGGGGCATCGGCGGCTACGTCGGTGCGAGGCTCGCCGAGGCGGGAGGCGACGTCAGCTTCGTTGCTCGCGGCGCGCACCTTGCGGCGATGCGCCAAGGCGGCCTCAAAATTCAGAGTGTCATTGGCGACGTCTTTCTGCCCGCTGTGTCCGCGAGCGCCGCGACCGCCGACATTGGTCCAGTCGATCTCGTGATCTTTGTCGTCAAGCTCTACGACAGCGAGGAAGCTGCAGCGTCGCTCGGACCGCTGATTGCCGGCAATACCCGCATCGTGACGTTGCAAAACGGCATCGACAGCATCGAAATTCTCAGCCGCCATGTTCCCGGCGACAAGGTGATCGGCGGCGCCACCTACCTTTCCGGCTTCATCGGCAGGCCGGGAGAAATCGTCCATGCGGGAGGGCTGCCGCATATCTTTGTCGGCGGCCACCGCGATCCTGTCATCCGGGAGTTTCAGACGCTGTGCGATCGGTCTGTCGGGCTGGAGCTGAAGCCGGTTGCCGATATCGACGGCGTGCTCTGGGAGAAGTTCGTGACGCTTGCGGCCTTCTCCGGCGCAACGTCGCTCATGCGCTCGGGCATTGGTCCGATTCTCGACGATCCCGAGGCCCGGATTTTCGTAAAGCAGCTGCGGGACGAGGGGATGGCGGTTGCCGCGGCGGCCGGTCATCCGATGGCGGAAGGTTTCGAGCGCCGCGTCATGGAGAGGTGGAACGCATGTCCACCGCACGTGAAATCATCGATGGCCAACGACCTCGAAAGAGGCAAGCCGATCGAGGTGGCCTGGCTGTCCGGGCGAATGCACGAGCTGGGCATGAAATTCGGCATTGCGACCCCTAGCCACACGGCGGTGTTCCGCGCCTTGCATCTCCATGCGGCGGGAGCCGCCGCTTAGTGTTGTCCCAGTGAGGTTCCGCCGGAGGACATCATGGCAAATACGTCGACGGAAAGCATGCCGGTGACGACGGATAACGCGGCTGCCGGCCCTCAGGACATGTTCAACAGGGAGCTTGAAACCTATCGCAGGATCGTCGGCGCGAACCTGATGTTCCATCAGGACGTCTATCGCCTTCTTCGCGAATTGCTTGTCGAGCAGGCGCCCGCGTCGTTCCGGTTCCTCGACGTGGCGTGTGGAGATGCCAGCGCCTCCGCCGCGATGCTGAAGACGATGGAGATAGGCAGCTATGTCGGTATCGACTTGTCGGAGGCGTCGCTGCAATTGGCAGCGCGGGAACTGGAGGGCCTTCCTTGTAGCGTCGAGCTCCGCTGCTGCGATTTCGTGCAGGCAATGGCGATATGGTCGGAACCGGTCGACGTGATCTGGATCGGCATGTCGCTGCACCATTTGCCGACGGCGGCCAAGGCAAGGCTGATGCGCAATGCCCACAGGGCCTTGGGAGGCATGGGTCTGTTCGCCATCTGGGAGCCGGCGCTGTTCGAAGGAGAGGATCGTGCCGCCTGGCTCGCGCGCTTTTCCAAGCTGCGCGATGAATGGTCGGCTATTTCCGACGAGGAGTTCGCTTCGATGGAAAGGCACATGCTTCTGGCCGATTTCCCGGAAACCGTCGACACATGGCTCGGCATGGGGCGGGATGCCGGCTTTTCGCATGCGGAGGAGATTTTCATGATGCCCAATCGAATGGGCAGGGTGTTCCGCTACTGGGACTAGAAGCGACCGAATTGCTACTCGGTCACAACGCTCGCGCCACGCTCGTGGCCACCCTTCAGAGGGAGCGGCTGGTCACCAAGCAGAACCCTGACCACCACGTCACGGGCATCGCGGGCATCAAGGGAGTGCCGTGCGATCAAGTCGCTACATTCGGTGACGATCTGATCGGCGTCCTGAATCACCTTGAGTTCCTTGTAGCGATCATGCCGATGCAACCCCATGCTTTCACCAACCACTTCAAGGATATTGATGATGTGGAACGGCCAATCGCGCTCGTGTGCACACAATTCGCGATGATCGGAATGATAAACCGCAACCAGCGCATCAACGCCCGCGTCACGCGCCGCTTCAAGTTCTCTCTGCTGCAACTCGCGCTTGAACTTTGGCAGGACACCGACATGCACGCTCTGCAGACCCACCGCCGGCTGGTGCAGATCGATAAGCTCAACGCCGGGGACCATCTTCAGGATTTCGGTGGCGGCTTCCACGACGCCGGCTACGCCAGGATGCTTGTGCAGTGCGACGCGCATATCGACCCTGTGCTGCAGATGCGGCTTCAACTGTGCCAGCCGGTCGCCGAGGAACCGCATGAACGGGTTCATCTCGAACGGGCGGGAGCCGCGCTGTCGTTCCACCGTCGGCAGGATGGTTTCCGTGAACTGGACGTAGCAAGTCGGACACCAGGTGATCACCTGTCCCGACTTCGAGTGCGACAGCTTCTCCATGCTGTTCGATCCCAGCCGACCGGCCATCTCGGCGTCCCCGGACATGAGCTGCGAAATCCCGCAACAATGGCTGGGGCCGCCCATGACCTGATAACTGACGCCCAGCACATCCATGATATCGAGGGCAAGCAAGGCAATGTGCGGCGTCTTGAGTACGTTGCAGCCGGTGTAGAACACGAAATCCGCCGGCTCGGCGGGCGTGGATACCGACGCTGACTTTTGACCCAGCCGTTCCAGGACCTCCGCTTCGAGCTGCAGACGCGAAAGCATCGTCACACCGCGGCTGACCTTGCGGTATCTCTCCACGCCTTGTCGGCGTCGTTCAGCAAGCTCTTTATCGGACTTCGCGATGCTGAGGCGTGCCATGGCAAGGAGAAAGCGTGGATTGACGCCGTAGTCGCACGCCTTGATACATTCTCCGCTGAGCATGCAGGAGGCTGCCCAGTTGCGGGACGTCTCCGGACCGTCACCGGTGCGGACAAGATCGAGGATACCGCCGATGAGGTCTTCGGGCTGCGCATCCGAGATGCCGGCGGGCACTAGGCTCGGACAAACCTCAGCGCATTTGCCACATCGCGTGCAGCCGTCAAGCATATCCTGGACGCGTTCGCCCAGAACCGTCTCGAAGGATGTCTCGTCCACCGGGGGCATCGCGGACTCCGACTCTGCAGACGAATGGGCCGTACGCGTGCATTGGCAACTCGGAACCTAACATAACAATCGGCAACCTTGAAGGACGAGGCTTTCGTCCGCCGCCCTGAGTCAACTGCGCGAAGCGAGGTCAGCGGCCTGCGGAAAAAGCTCGAAGTGCTCCAATGACGACGTTTCGGGCAGCTTTTCGGACTCATCGTTGAAATAGAAGGGCTTGTCCCATTTAGTGCCGACCGAGCGGCGATGGATTCAACGTTGTCCCAAACCGAAACGATGCAGAAAGTTCGGCCATCGGCAGAGCAACCGACACGGGAGCGGCCCGGCAGCCTTGTTGGATTTTGGGGATTATGGGCCACCGGGCCTGACCGGCGGGGACTTAGTACGGGGACTTCGCTAAGAGGGCACCGGCTGACGAAGAAATATACGCTCCTGCCAATATGACTGGAACGCATCAATAAGGACGAAGCCAGGAGTACACCGGCGCGGCTAGGGGTTTAGCCGGTAAGCCAGCAGCGCGCGTGTCACAGGTGCCAGACCAGCCGTCACCTGCCGTCCTGTCCTCCAAAGTGCAATCAGTTTCTGGCCTATCGACTGACTGGCGCGCATCTTACCTATCTCACGCTCCTCGCGCGGTTGGCGCGGTTTGACACAACGATGGTGCAAGCTCAGTATATTAGAAATTGGAAATATTACTCTGGGGTCAGCCATGCCAGACAGGAAAGAAGGCGGGACTCCGCTGTCCGGCGGCGCCAGCGCAGACTACGACCTGATCATTATTGGCGGCGGCCTTGCAGGAGCTTCACTGGCCATCGCCCTTGCCGGCCGCGGCGCAAGAATTCTCATCGTTGAACACCAGGACGAGTTCAGGGACCGCATCCGTGGCGAGGTTCTCATGCCTTGGGGAAGTCTCGAGGCCCAGCGCCTGGGCATCTACAGTTTGCTTCTCCAAAGCTGCGCCATCGAGGCCGGCTACTATTCGAGATTCAGGAACGGCTTGCAGCCCGTGGTGCGGGATCTGCTCGCCACGACTCCCGCCCAGACCTGCTGCATGACTTTCCCCCATCCGCAAATGCAATCAATTCTCTTGCGGCATGCCGAGATTCTGGGAACGGAGGTCAGGCGTGGAACTGTGGCCTCCGCCGTGACATCTGGAAATCTACCGCGCGTTCATATCGGCAGCGATAAAGACGGTCTCTCTGCGCGCCTGGTCGTTTTGGCCGACGGCCGGGATTCACGGCTGCGCTCACTTCTCGGCTTTGAGGTAAGGCACGACCCGGAGCAGCTTGTCACTGCCGGTATGATCCTCGAGGGCGACGTCAACTGTTCGGAGTTTCTCGCCGATCATGCTCGGCCGCATTCGGCAAACACGGTCAATCTCTTCTACGACCCCAAGGGTGGGCGGATGGTGATCGCGATGCGAATTGCGCCCGGGCGCAACCGCATCTATCTCATCTACCACAAGGATGTCCTGCCGAAGCGCCTGTCCGGCCGCCATTCGGTGGACGAGATGGTTCGGCAACTTCAGGTGACAGGCGCGCCAGGCCATTGGTTCGATCGGGCACGGCAGGCCGGTCCGCTCGCCAGCTTCGACGGGTCGCATCGATGGGTCGACAGGCCTTATCGCGACGGGGTTGTTCTGATCGGCGATACGGCGGCCGCCACCGATCCCGCCTGGGGCAGGGGGCTGTCGCGGACGCTCCGCGACGTCCGGCTGCTGCGGGACCGCTTGCTGGAGAATTCCGACTGGCGATCGGCAGCAGAAGCTTATGCCAGCGACCATGACGATTTTTACGGCCGGATGCGACGACTGGAAGCGATGGAGACAGCTTTGCTGTTCGAGCGGGGAGAGGCGGCGGACCGGCGACGCGAGCATGCCTTTGCGCTTTTCGCCGATGATCCGACACGTGTTCCGGATGTAATGGGCTTAGGGCCCGAGGCACCGTCGGACGAGAAGGCGCGCGCCCGTTACTTCGGGGAATTGTGAGAGGCAAGGCGTGACGATTGGTTCGGCCTCCGGAGCAAGGATAACGGCATCCCGCCTGGCGGGTCGGATGGCTCGTTCTTCGAGGAAACGCCTTGCTTCCGAAACGGCGTCATTGGCCGCGCTCGCCGAGGCGGAGCGCCAAGCGCGCGCGGAAAAGAACGCCAGGCTGAAGGACCTGCGCACGCATGCAGGGTGGCTGGTGTCCGATCCCGACGCGCCTTTCCGCGACGAGATCGACTGCTCGCTGCTGTTCAGTGAAATACCGGCGCCGAAGGTGGGTCTCGCCTGAGCAAGCAACGACCCCTCACGCCATTACGCGGCCTGAAGCTGAGCTGCGCTGTCCGCGCGCGATATCGTGATCAGCCGCGCGGCGGCAAATGCTGCCATGATCAGGAAAAACGCCGTGATATCGACGAAGATCGACCACGCCAGCTGGATCCCGCTGTGGTCGTAGCAGACTGCATATTCCATGACGGCTTGCCCTTTCGAACCCAACGCTGCGCATGTGACCCCATGCAAAGCATGATCCGGATTTGAAAGAAATACAAGAGATCGCTAATTTGGGTAGTGGTCAGTTTGAAATTTGCCGCCCTTGACGGCGGGCTCGCAGCCTCTTCTGTCTTCCTATATGCTTGGGACCATGACAGACACCGCACTAAAGGCCTTCGACCAGCCGGACGAGGTTCGTGAATTTCCGCATGGTCGATTTGAAATCGTCCACATTGCTGGCGTCAAGCTTGGCCGCGCAACCTATCAGCCAGGCTGGAAATGGTCTCTTCACAACGCCCCGACCGTAGGAACCAAGCTCTGTCATGTGCCGCATACGGGAACCGTGTTGTCTGGGCATGGCGTTGTCGAATATGAGGATGGCACCCGTCTTGATCTGCTTCCGGGTGCGGTTTTCCACATCACCTCAACGCCGCACGATAGTTGGGTAGAGGGAGATGCACCTTACGTTTCCCTGCATGTCTTGGCGCAATAGCATGCCCACCGGACCCAAAGGTCAGAAGCGCATTGCGACTGGCGAGGAAACCGACGATACGCCAGGCGACGGCAAGAGCGCCGCCGCGAAGGAACTTGGTTCGAAGGGCGGAAAGAAGCGCGCCGCCAACATGTCACTGGAGCGGCGCGCAGAGATGAGACACTACCCTAATTTGAATGCGGTCAGGAGTGTTCATCCGAAGCACCGGTGCCGGTTATCTGTCTATCTTTCGGTGTCGTGACGCTCTCCGCTTGCCTTTTTTCGATTTCGTAGGACAGCCAACGGCAGAACATGCCGACAATCGACGTCGCGGCGCCCACAAGCAGGCACGCCGTCAAGATCGGGTCTTTCGATGCGTTCGACCAACTGACGATCGCCAGCAGACCGACGCTGCCGGTCGAGATCAGGTAGCCGGCACCCTTCAGGAGATGAAGCGACGCCCTTCCCATGTTCCTACCCGATTGTGATCGAGGAAACTGTTCCGGCCGAAGGAAAGTTCCTTCTCGATTGCCGGCCCGGGGGAGGCGGCGGCAATGGCCATTTGCGCGGCGGCTCAAACAGCGCGATCGGCTTGCCGGCGGGGTCGTCGAGCAGGATCCGCTTGCCGCCGATCCCGGCAACGGTGTCGTTGCGGAACCTTGCGACGAGAGCTCCCAGACGGGCGACCTCGTCCTCGATATCCGCAACCACGATCTGGATCCGGTTCCAGTCGCAGGGTGCCGGCTTGCCGCCGTCGGGCATCGGCTGCGATGCGCCGGCCGGCCCGATCGTTGCGTTGATCGGCAGTCGAAGGTCGCCCTTATGGCAACATCGCCGATCTTCCCAGACAATTCATTTGCGGTGGTAACCGGGGCGCATCGGTGCCAGAGGCTAATCTTCACGCCGGCTACCTCAAACGCGGAGTGATGACGGCGGCCGGCGTCGATTTGGTTACGATCGACGAGGCATAGATCGACCGGACTGGTTCACGAAATTAGGCCCGGCGGCTTCGACTACCGGCCTTTTATCACCTAGTGGTTATGCGACTGCTGGAAGCCGGCTACGTCGTACTGAGATACGCTCTTCGGATTATTGGAGTTCTGCGGCTGGGTGCCTGCGTACTTTCCATCCGCAACCCCATCGGGGTTGAACGCTGACCCAGGAGCAGAGCTGGCATTGCCAGGAGTAGCACTTCCGGTCTCTGCGGTGCCGATCGTTTGGTTGGGCTGGCCTGTCGTGCCTGTTACCGTGTGGACATTGCCAGCCAAAGCCGCACCAGCGGAGGCTATGAACAAGCCGGTCAGAATCGGAGCGAGGAGATGTTTCATGGATATTCTCCAAAGCGTTAGATTTTCGCCGCTGCGGCCATGGAAGCGCCCGGCGGTATCGCTTAAACGCTGGTGGGACCATCGCTCGTCCCGACCCTCGCGAACTCGTGATGTGCCGGATCTGCTGCTTTCAGTTCTGAGGCCCCCTACGCCGCTACGACAAGGCAGCGCAGCAAGGCCAGACCCTCGTGCCGGGAGGACTAGCCTCGGTCTGTCGTTCTCACGTGGGTGTGATAGAGAAACTCGGGACTAACCGGACCCGGGCATGCGTTGTCCTTGGAGTAGGGTAGGAAACGCCCTCAATAGAGCCAGGCGTCGCTACGTGGCCGCTTGAAGCAGCGGCAACGCCAGGCCCTGGCGTTCTCTAAATCGGAGAAATCCAATGACACCCCCTGGAAACGCCGCATTTGCGGCGGCGATGGCGCTTGGCTTGTGGTCGACCGCAGTGTCGGCGGCAACTGTGGTAAATGTCCAGCTTTGGGACCAAGGCGCGGGCATGGTGATGAGAACCGGCATGACCTACCAGGCGCCGGGCCTCGATTTGTCAAAGGCGACGCAGGGAGTGAGAGCGTCGCGGTCCAGCGCCCCCGCCGGCGTCGTATCGTTCAAGGTCACCAACACCTCGAAGGATACCGTCCATGAGATGATCGTCATACATCTGAAGGATCCGGCGCAACCGCTTCCCTATGTCGGGAGCGCCGCCAAGGTGGACGAAAGCAAGGCTGACGACAGGGGGGAGGTTCCCGACCTCGCCCCGGGCAAATCGGGCACGCTGACCGTGACCCTGGAACCGGGAAAGTACCTGCTGATCTGCAATCAGCCGAAACACTTCGCCGCCGGCATGTGGGCCCCGTTTGAAGTCACCAAGTAGGCAACACGGGTCGGCCTTTGCGCTTCGTGCCCGACCTGGGCTTGGCGAAACCCAAGCCCGCAAAGCATCTCCGCCGAGTCCGAGAACGGGACGAAGATTTTCAGCTGCAGCAGGCTTTGCCGCCCGCGGGCGAACAACATGGCGCGCTCGCCGTCTTCCATTGCTCTTCGAGCCAGCGGTCGCGCGGCTTGCAGCTTGCCGGCCGCGGCGACAGCTCGACCTCGAGGACGTCGCCGATAAGCGCCGGCCGGCTCGCCTTGTGCAGTTCCATCGGCCGCACCCCGTCGCTGACCTCGAAGGTCAACTTCGCGGATTGATCGAGCGCCACGTGGTCGGCGACCTTGCGGATGATGGCGGCGAACTTGCCGGCCGGCATGTGGACCGGTCCGCCTTCGTCGACGTCCCATAGCTGGACGAAGATTTCCGTCCAGGATTCGGGGTTGGCGCCGCAGTCCAGCGCCGAGAACTGCCCCGCCTTGACCTCGGTCACATGGTAGCCCGGCTTCACCGGCCGTCCGTCATAGTGGAACACCAGAGGCTTGTCCTTGTGATCGGCCAGCGCCTCGAGCAGGTCGCCGATGGTGAGGTCCGAGGCATCCGGCGGCAGGGCAGGGGGGATTTTCCGGTTGTCAGGCGTGAGCATGTCGGTTATTCCTCATTTCAACATTTCGAGGATTATTGAAACGTGGACGAACGTCAAGCTCTGATCGCCTTCGGCGCGCTGTCGCAGGAGACCCGGCTGCGGCTGCTGCGATTGCTAGTCGTCGCCGGGCCGGACGGCATCGCCGCCGGCTCGCTCGCCGAACGGGTCGAGGTCTCGCCCTCCAATGTCAGCTTCCATCTCAAGGAAATGGAGCGCGCCGGCCTGGTGACCGCGCGGCGTGACGCACGCTCGATCGTCTACAGCGCCGAATACGACGCGCTGTCCGGTCTCATTCGGTTCCTGATGGAGGATTGCTGTTCCGGCCGCCCGGAAATCTGCGCGCCGGCCCTTGCAGCGCCCTGCTGCCGGCCGGGCGAGAGGAGCCGGCAATGACCTCCTTCGATCTTCCGCGCCGCTTTGCCGCCGAAGCCCTTGGCACCGCTCTCCTGGTCGCAACGGTGGTCGGATCCGGCATCATGGCGCAGACGCTGACGCATGACGTGGCGCTGGCGCTGCTCGGCAACACGCTCCCGACCGGCGCCATGCTGGTGGTGTTGATCACCATCCTCGGGCCGATCTCCGGCGCCCATTTCAATCCGGCCGTCTCGCTGGTGTTCTGCCTGAACCGGACGCTGCCCGCCCGCGATCTTCCGGCCTATCTGGCCGCGCAGGTCGTCGGCGGGATAGCCGGCACGGTCGCAGCGCATCTGATGTTCGCCTTGCCGGTGCTGGAGATTGCCACGAAGCTGCGTGCCGGCCCCGCGCAATGGTTCTCCGAAGCCGTTGCGACATTCGGGCTCGTCGCCGTCATTCTCGCCGGCCTTCGCTTCGAGCAACGCGCCGTGCCATGGCTGGTTGGCCTCTACATCACCGCCGCCTACTGGTTCACGGCGTCCACGTCCTTCGCCAATCCGGCCGTCGCGCTGGCGCGTTCGCTTACCAACACCTTTTCCGGCATCAGGCCGGTCGATCTGCCGGGCTTCATCGTCGCCGAGCTGCTTGGCGCCTTGATCGCGCTGGCACTGACGGGCTGGCTGCTAAGGCCCGAAATCATCGAGCAATCCCAGCCTCTGAAGGCAAAGCCATGACGGTCACGATTTATCACAATCCCGCTTGCGGCACCTCGCGCAACACGCTCGCCATGATCCGCGCCAGCGGCGAAGAGCCGGTGGTGATCGAATATCTGAAGACGCCGCCGAGTCGCGAGCGGCTGCTGGAACTGATCGCAGCGATGGGCATCACCCCGCGCGAGCTTTTGCGGGAGAAGGGCACGCCTTATGCCGAGCTTGGCCTCGCCGATCCGAAATGGAGCGACGCCGAGCTGATCGATTTCATGCTCGCCCACCCGATCCTGATCAACCGGCCGATCGTCGAGACGCCCAAAGGCACCAGGCTCTGCCGGCCGTCGGAAGCGGTGCTGCCGCTGCTTGACAATCCGCCGCGCGAGTTCGTCAAGGAGGACGGCGAGAAGGTCGCATACGTGCCGCCGGCCTAAAGACCGGCGGATACGTCATGGATTAGATCGATGCCTTGGCTGGTCGAATGGGGACTGGTCGAACGGGGTCGACAAAGCGATGCGGCACGACACCGACTTCCTGCCAGCCCGCGCGTCGATACAGCCAGGCCAATGCCGCCGCGGTTCCTGTGAATGGCCTCACGCTCGGCGACCGGCAACATGGCCCAACGCGGCTTCATCAGGCTGTCATGATGATGCCGTACATTAGCGATGCCGAATATGTTGATCGGATCGGCTCCTAAGAAAGACCTCTGCCCGGTTTTCGACCGGGCATTTTTCTAGCCTTCGACAAGCGCCAGCTTCGAGCGGATAGCGCCAATTGCATTCACGATGGCATCGGCGGCGTGAAGGTCGAGCGCGATATCCAAGATACCCTCGGTCGTCTGTATCGACAGGACGCCGAGGGCGCCCTTGTCATCCTCCACGGTGCCGACATGGATTTCGGTTGGCACGAAAGGCCTCGCCTTATCCCTGCGGTTCATCGTTCACCTATGTTAACGGGGCAGTCGACAATCGCTCAAACCGGTCGCGCGTTCAGCTTCGGTCCGACCTGGATTGGTCCGCATATACGACGCGGTTCGCCTCAAGCTTGTCGCAGTGTCAATGCAAACTGGAGCAGTGGGAAGCTGGGAGACGAAACAGATGGACGCAAGCGAGATGCAGGCAATTGCCGACACTCTTATGCGTGTCGTGACGCCGGACATGAAGCCCAAGCAGCTGATTAAAGCCGTCAAGGCCCTTCATCCGGAGGCATCCAAAAAGGACATCGCGAGAGCGGCCTTTTACTCGATCATCTCCAACGCTGAAGAGGAACATGGCAAGGTAAAAAACCTCCAGGCGTTTGCCATAGCCGAGCGCACGGCCGAAGACGCCGCTTGATTGTACGCCGACCGCTGGCGGCCGTTGCTGGCCGCGACAGCAGCGCGCCGCTTCATTGGCCACAATGTCGGGCCAAAGCTAGGTCCGTCGGCTCATGCGAGAGCTTTCGGACGCCGGCCCTTCAATTGATCAGGCGCGGTACCGGCGCCGGCTTCCAAGAGCCTTCACCGCCCCGAGCGTCAAGCGGCCTTGAGTTCCTTCAAAGCCTTCTCGAAGGCATCCTTGATCGGCTTGGATACGTCCTCGCCAGCCCTCAACATCACCGCCTGCAGGGCCTTGGCTTGCTCGATGGAAGCGTCAATCTGTTTGTTCACGAAAGCGGCCTGCAGCTCGAAGAACTCGGACGGCGACTTCACGGCAACCAGTGCTTCAAGGTGTTTGAAGCCGGCTTCGGCATTGGCTCGCAGCGCGGCAATCGCCTTCAGGGACACCTCGTTGCGGGTTGTCTTGGCGACTTCAAAGGAAGACTCAAAAGCCTTTTGAGTCGTTTCGGCGTTCGATTCCAGTTTGGAAAATGCTTCCTTCGCCTGCTCGACGCTCTGTTCGGCGACGGCGCGAACCTCCTCGGTACCCTTGGATGGCTCGAAGGTAGCGGATTCCTCGTTTGCGATCGTTTCGGTCTTGCCGGGGATCTTGGCCATTTTCCTATCCTTTCCAAAGAGCGGCCTCAAGGCAAAGCCGCCTCCTTCATGTACGAAATCGTCGCAACGGTATTATGAAGCTGACATGACTTTGCGGGGAGCGGGCCGCGCGGATCGCGAGAGCATGACGGCGCCTCACACGGTCACGACGTCGTCCGCTCCGGGGCGCCGAGTGATCGTCAACCGTGACACAGCAACTGCCGGTCGCTGAGCACGCTGTGGCTTTACAAGTCGCACGCCAAGGTCGGTTGTGGGCCTGTGCCGGATGGTTTAGCATTCGATCTAATCAGGACAAATCGATCACATGAGCGAAGTCGAGCTGAAATTCATCCTCGACGAAGCATCGCCCAGCGAGTTGTGGGCGCGTGTCAGGGCGTCGAAGCTGGCCAAAGGCAGCCCAACGACGAAAACGCTGAGAAGCATCTATCTGGATACCCCCGACCACGCGCTGAAAAAGGCGGGAATAGCGCTGAGACTCAGGCGCGACGGGCGGCGCTGGGTCCAGACCGTCAAGACCGGGGCAGAACTGCACGGCGGCCTTTCGCAGGTCGGCGAGGTGGAGAATCCGGCACCAGGCGGTCGGGCATGCCCTGAAGCGATTCCCGATGCCTCGGTGCGCGACGAGCTCCTTCAACGCGTCAACGGCGCTCCGCTTCAGCCCGTCTGTGAAACGGTGATCAAGCGTTCGGCGAGCGAACTGTCGCTCGAGGACGGCACCCGCGCGGAATTGGCCGTCGATGTCGGCCAGATTCGGGCCGGCGGACGCTCGGCCGACCTGAGCGAAGTGGAGATCGAGCTCCTTGAGGGCAGCCCGACAGGACTGTTCGAGATCGCGCATGTGCTGTTTCCCGATGGAGGACTGAGGTTCTCGCGGCTCTCCAAGGCGGCGCGCGGCTATCTCCTTGCCGAAGAGGGGCGGATCGACCTGCTCCTGGCGCCTCGAAAGGCCGAGGACGTTGCGATCGATCCGGCTGAGATCGTCGAGCATGCGGCGCGCACTGTTCTGCGCGAGTGCCTGGATCAGATCGCCACGAATGTCGTGGTGGTCCGAAAATTGGATGATTCCGAGGGGCCGCACCAGTTGCGGATCGGCCTGCGCCGCTTGCGCAGCGTGTTCTCCGTCTACGCTCCGGTGCTGGAGAGCCCGGAAATGACGCGGCTTAACGACGAAGCGCGCTGGATTGGCCAGGAGGTCGGGAAGCTCAGGGACCTGGATGTGGTGACGAACGACATCGTGCAACGGGAGGCCGGAGCCCATCCGGATGAACCCGGTCTTGCCGCGCTTTCCAGCGCGCTCTCACAGCAGGCAACGCAAGTGCGCCAGCGCCTTCGCGAGCTCCTCGCCGGCGCGCGCGTGCAGGCGTTCCTCATCGATCTGACGCGGTTCGTGGAGACACGCGGCTGGCTCGTTCCACAGGATTTCGGCCAGACCGAGCGGCTTGCGGAGCCGGTCACCAAGTTGGCCGGCCAGGCGCTCGGCAAGCGCTGGAAGCGGGTCCGCAAGCGCGCACGCGGGATCGAGACGCTCGACACAGCGCAGCGCCACAGATTGCGCAAGGAGCTCAAGAAACTACGCTATTCGGTCGAGTTCTTCTCTTCGCTCTATCAGTCGAAGCAGGTCGACCCGCTCCTGAAGCGCCTGAAGAAACTTCAAACGGTCTTTGGTGACTTGAACGATGCCGCCACAGCCAAAGCTCTGCTGCCGGGAACGGATGCTTCTGCTAGCGATCCGGCCGCGCAGCGTGCCATTGGCTGGACGATCGGAGCGAGCCAGGCGCGCGCCGAACATGGCTGGGGCGGCGCAAAGGCCCGTTGGCGAAAGCTCAAAGAGACCCGCCCGTTCTGGAAGTGAGCAGATAACGCGCTCGCGCAATTGTGCTACGCGCAGCTTGGTCGGTTACGCCGGCTTTGAACCCACCCGATCGCGGCATGCGCGGGCAGGGGGGCATTAGGCGCTGAGCGCGCTGGCGGCGCGTGTTCAGGAGTGCTGCAGGTTGATCTTGTCCAGCGCAGCTCGGAGGCCGCGCGCCAGTGCGTTGGCGTCGTCGTGTGCCCAGAAGTGCATGAAGAACAGCCGTGGCTCATCCGCAAGCATGTGATTGTGCAAGGCCGTTACTTCGATCCCATGCTCTCTCAGCTGCTGCATCACCGGAGTTACTTCCTCGGCCCTTAGAACGAAGTCGCCGGTGATTGCCGCGTTGCCTTTGCCGAGCGGCTCGAAGTTGATGGCAATGCCGGTACCCATCGATGTCGGAATGGCCATGCCGCCTTCCGTGATCTTCTCGGCACGGGGGATCGTGAATTGATAGACGCCACCACTTGCCTTGCCCGCTCTGCCGATGATGTGATCGATGGCCGCCGTATCCAGATCACCGGCCTCCGATTTCGTGTTCGGCGGGGAACCGAGCGGTGTCTTGCTGAGCGCCAGGGCGGCGTGAAGGCCTTCGGCCAATTTGACGGCATCGCCGTGCCCTTCGACATGCATGTACATCGTCGGCGGTTCGGCTCGCAGGAGGTGGTTGTGAAGCCCCGTCACCTCGATCCCTGATGCCATCAGGCGCTTCATCATTGGATTAATCTCGTCCTCGGTCAGCACGAGGTCGCCCATGACCATGGCATCCTTGCCGTCGGCGCCCTGGAAGGCGAGCCAGGAGCCGAGGGCGAAACCCGGCTTGATTGCGATGCCGTCGAGTGTGACCTCGAGGTCCGACCGCGGCAGGCTGATCCGGTAGACGCCCCCCGGCATCTCCGTGCCGGATTTGCCGAGCGCCTGCGCCACCGCCTTCCAGTCAGGCGCCGCCAGGACAGGCTGGGCAAATCCGAGGGAGGCCGCAAAGGCGAAGCCGGCTACGATTTTTCCATGCATGACTTTGCTCCTGTGCTCAGCCCCAGGTGCCCACATGAAAAACGTCTGCCGTTCCGAAAATACCAAACGCGCTCGCGCGATTGTGATGCGTGTAGCCGCGCCGCCGGCGTTGGACCGTGCCGCTAGCGGCACGCGAGGGCAAGGAGCCTCAGGCGCAATCCTTCAGCTCGACCACCTCGACGCCGAGGCGAAAGGCCTGGCCGTCGGCATAGGAGCGCGCGTATTGCTCGGCCTCGAAGGGGAAGATCAGTGTGGTGCCGTAGGCGGTGACGCGCACCGTCCACTTCTGGCCCTTGACGAGTTCAACCCCGTGAAGCTTCGCCGTCGCCATCTAACCCTCCTCCAGTCCGGCACGCTCGCAACAAAGATAGCGCCTGCGGAAGTCATTTGAGTACAAATAATCCGACCGAATTATGTCGCTGCCGCGTCGATTCCGACATTCGGCCCGGCTCTTCCGTGAAATGGATCACGTTCGCCCTGCCGGAACCCCGGACAGCCTGAGCAGGTTAGAGCAATGAGATCGCAGCAGAGGAGGCCGCCATGATCCGCAAGCTGAAGTCCGGCGAATACCGTCTCTATTCGCGCAAAGTGGATCCGAGGACCGGCAAGCGCAGGAACCTCGGCACCTTCAAATCGCGCGAGGCCGCCGAGAAGCACGAGCGCGAGGTGCAGTATTTCAAGCGGCATTGATGTCTTCAGACAGATCGACCGGATTGACCCATAGGCCCCACCTGGAACGGTGGCGCGTCGCTCGTTGCACTATCCTACCCTAGGGGATAGGATAGGGCCATGACGATACACAGTTCGCATCCCGACATCATCGCCCGGCTCAAGCGCGCGCACGGTCATCTGGCCGCCGTGCTGACCATGTTCGAGCAGGGCCGCTCCTGCCTGGACCTCGCGCAACAGCTCCACGCCGTGGAAAGCGCTGTCGGCAATGCCAAGCGCGAGCTGATCCACGATCACATGGAGCATTGCCTGGTCGAAGGCGGCGAGCCGACCAGGGACACGCTCAAGGAGCTGAAGCAGCTCACCAAATATCTGTGAGGCCGCCATGTGGGCAACCATTTTGGACTGGTTCGGGTTCGGGCCGCATGGCGATGACCATGACCACCGACCTGGCCACGCCCATCACGGTCCGCATGGTCATGCGCATGGCGTGATCGACGCCACGATCGCGACCACCGATCGCGGCATCTGGGCGATCAAATGGTCGTTCGTCATCCTGGCGGTGACGGCTGCGCTGCAACTTGCCGTCGTCGCGGTCTCGGGCAGCGTGGCGCTGCTGGCCGACACCATCCACAACATCGCCGACGCGACCACCGCCATACCGCTCTGGATCGCCTTCGTGCTGGCGCGTCGCAAGCCGACAAAGACTTTCACCTACGGTCTCGGCCGCGTCGAGGATCTTGCCGGCATCGCTATCGTGCTCATAATCCTGGCGAGCGCGATTGTCGCCGGATACGAGGCGATAGAGCGCCTGCTCAATCCTCGCCCGGTGCAGTTCCTGGGCTGGCTTGCCGCAGCCGGCGTCATCGGCTTTCTCGGCAACGAGGCGGTGGCCGTGTTCCGCATCCGCGTCGGGCGCCTGATCAACAGCGCCGCGCTGATTGCCGACGGCTATCATGCCCGCACCGACGGGCTCACCAGCCTCGCCGTCGTTGCCGGCGCGATCGGCGTCTGGCTCGGCTTCCCTCTCGCGGACCCGATCATCGGCCTCATCATCACCATAGCCATCTTCGGTATCGTCTGGCAGTCGGCGCGTTCGGTGCTGACCCGCATGCTGGACGGAGTAGAGCCCGGCCTAATCGGCGAGGTCCACCACGCGGCGGAACATGTCGCGGGCGTCGAGAAGGTGGTTGAGGCGAAGGCCCGCTGGCTCGGCCATAAGCTGCATGTCGACGTTGCGATCGTGGTCAACGACGGGCTGCTGCTCGCCGCCGCCAACAACATCGCCGCATCGTTGAAAGCCGAGCTTTTCGCTCACATCCCGGCGCTCGACGTGGCCACGGTGCGCTTCGCCGAGTCGACGGCGGAGAGCAGCCCCCATCATGCACCCGACCCGTTCCTGGTGGCGGGCAAGCTCGCAAGCGGCCTGCTGGAGATCATCGACACGCCGCAGGGCGAACGCATACGTCTGCGGCTCTCGCGCCATGCCGAGGGCCTGCGGGCCAATGTCGCCATCGAGCGGCCGGGCGGCGCTGTCGAGCGCCTGCCGCTGTCGCCGGTCGGCGGCGACCATCACTACCTGCAGAGCCTTGTCGCGCCGGCCCAGCCGCACGCGTTCAGCGCCAGGCTGCAACTGGCGGCCGGCGCCGACAGCGAGGACCTGCCCTTCGCCATGGCCGAGCCTGAAGGCCATCATCACGAGCACGCGCACGGATGAGAGATCGCGGTTTGACTGCGCCTGGGTGGTAGCGGCGGTTCGAAATCGGGTTCAGATTTCGGGATCATCGAGGATGCGACAGAGCGTGCTGCGGCCGAGCGCGCTCATGGCCGGGTTGGTTTTCTGGTAATACCATACCAGGCCCATCGCTTGCTGGAACGCCCATGCCGCTCCGCGTTTCCACTCGACCTCGCTTGATCGAAGATGAATGCGCACGGTTTCGCGCCGATCGCGATCGAGAAGATGCCATGCGGCGACGAGGTCCAGCGCAGGGTCGGCCGGTCCGAAGCTGCCGCAGTCGAGCACGCCGACAAGGCGCTCCCCTCGCACGAGGAGGTTGGCCGGAATGAGATCTCCGTGGTTCATGACGTCGGGCCCGCACGGTGGCAGTTGGCGCAGATCAGCCCACTTGCGACGCAGCCGCGGCACGTCGAGGATATCCTCGCTGTTCTTGAAACAGACCGACATCCAGTCGTCATGGTCAGGGAGGTGGCCGCCCCGTCCTCGCCGATCGAAGCGGCGGCCCTTTGTGTCCGCGGCGCGCAATGACGCGATAAGCCTGGCAATGTCGAGCGCCAAGGCCGTCGAATCTGCAAGCCCGTCAGGTGTGGCAACATCGCCTGCTATCCAGCTCTGCATCGCCCAGGGCATCGGGTAGCGCAGGCCAGGTTTGCCGACGCCGATGGGCTGAGGAGACGCAAACGGAGAATGCTCCGCAAACTCCGCCATGGCTGCGGCTTCACTGCGCAGAATATCGAAGCACTCGACTGGGTCCGCCGGGCGCAGGGGAAACCTTGCCGCCACGCGCGATCCAATCCGAAAGATTGCATTGACAGTCCCGATCGTGCCAAGCCGCTCGATCCGCTCATGGCGATACTCTGGGAACTGGTCAGAGATCATCTCGCGAACGATGTCGGCATCGATATGAACCTGATCGCTGTGCATCATGGCGATGGCCTCCGTGCCAGTGTCGCATATTGGGTCCAACTGTGAGAGGGAACGTCCGCTTCCGTGAAGTCTCAAGACTGCGCCGGGCGAGCGTGGCGTCGCGGCCGGACAGGTGTGCGGAAATGAGACCCGGCAGAGGACGCGCGATTAGTAATCGCTAACGGAACGGAAACGCCTCG
Source organism: Mesorhizobium sp. ORS 3324 (assembly GCA_000824825.2). Lineage (GTDB taxonomy): Bacteria > Pseudomonadota > Alphaproteobacteria > Rhizobiales > Rhizobiaceae > Mesorhizobium. Next base: position 67,071 of record LM655173.1, on the reverse strand, counting down.
CTGCTAAAGTGCGGCGTCGCGGCAGGGAAGCCAAGCCCCCGCCGAGGAAGTTCCGGGATGAGTGTGCCATGACCTCCTTTCACCACATCGAGCGCCGTCTTCATGCGCGAGAATTCGTGCTGAAGGAAGCCACGATCGTCACCGCCGACGCCAGGATCATGTGCTCCGTCCGCAACCAGCACGAGCACGGCGCCGAGTTGCGCGTCGGACCGCGGGTGGAGATACCGGATCGCTTCACGCTCGTTGTTCCCGACGACGATGCAGCCTATCGAGCCGTGGTGCGCTGGCGCCGCAACGAGCGGCTCGGCGTGCAGATCTTCAGCAATTCGATGAAGGGCTGACGCGCCTTCGAAGGCGGAAGGCGAGGCTCGCGTGGGCGAAGCGCGGAATTTGGGGCCGGGGCGTTCATGGTGCCGTGAGTGGCGGGCGAGTGAGGTGAAGGCGCGCGGTGCAGTGTATCATTTTAGTACAATCCACAATTTGTAGACTCCGACGCCAGTTAGTGTCTCCGTCAAGGCTATAGGAGGGAGAAGCCCGCAGACAGGGAGGAAACGATGCCTGTCCAAAAGGAAGACTATCGAACGAACAGAGCCGACTATGCGATCGCCGCGATGCAAGGCCGATCGGACACTGGTGACGATCGCAATGAGACACTGGAAAGAAAAAAGAAATCGCTGTGGCTAAGCGATTGGCGAACCGCCAGATTGGCCGAAAATCCGTGTGAAAGTCTGCCACCGAGAGCCAGACCGCGCGGTTAGTTAGCGACGCTGGTGCTTCCTTCGAGACCGCACCGGCGTTGGATCTAGGCGGTTCTAACTACCAGCTCGTCCTTATGGATGCGTGCCGATCATTTCAGCACGGGCGTATATTTGTCGTCAGCCGGTGCCGAGTTTCGTTTCCGAGCCCCCGCCGGTTAGGCCCGGCTCATGCTGGCCTACCCCGTCAGAGAGCCGGGCCGCTGTTGTTCTATTGATCTCCGTCAGATCACCCTCAGCTCCGACCGCGTTCAGACGCAGGTACCCGGCCTGTGGGTAGTTTGAGGGGAACCAGGGCGTACAGGCGACAGGCTCTAAGGTGGCGGTCTGTTGAGTCCGTGCGATCGGCATCGCCTCAGAAATAGCGGCGCACGCCCGCCTTGTAGGCACGGTAGGACTCGCCGAACTTGCGCTCCAGATAGGCCTCCTCGCGCAGCACCACGCCGAAATGCAGGATGAGGAAAACCGGGACGACGGCAAGCACGCCCCACCAGGTGTCGAAGATGAGCCCGATCCCGAGGAGCAAGCCCATCAGGCCGACATAGAGCGGGTTGCGGACGAAGCGGAATGGACCGCCGGTGACGATGGTGAGCGTCGGCATCGTGGGATCGATATTGGTACCGCCGCGCTGCATCGTCATGCGCCCCCAGGCGATGAGGGCGATCGCAAGCGCCGCAAGCACGATGCCCAGCACCATGGTCAGCGGCCTGCCGCCGATCGCCAGCGGCAAGGCATAGCGCAGCGCCAGCATCAGGATCAGCGCCACAAGGAAAAGCAGCGGCGGGAACACCGCCACGCCGGGATTGTCCTTCTCCTCGTTCATAGCCATTTCCGCCTATCCTCAGGCGCGGTTGCAGTACCGAAGTATGCATCTGTCGGGGCGGTGCCCACAAGTAGCCGTCCGCGCCTCGCGGTCCGCAGTCGGCGCCGCCTATTTGTCCACCGCCAGCGTCTCGTTGAGCACGGCGGCGAGATGCAGGCCGCTAAGCGCAAGCTGCTGGATGGCGACCGGCGAGAATTTGTCGAAATAGGCCTGGTCGAGGATCACCGCACGCGGGTTGTCCGCCTTGATCGACGTGCCCTTGGGCAGCGCGCGATAGGCGTCCTCCGCAATTGCGTGGCAGGCGGCCAGCCATTTTTCCGGCGTCTGGTCGGCGGCGGGCAGCGGCGCCAGATGCGGGATGACATCGGTCTCGATGTCGAGCGCGACCTTGCCCCAGTTATAGTATTTGAACAGGATCAGGCTTGAATCCCACACCGCGTGGAAGGTGGTGAGGTCGCGATAGGTGGAGCCGTCCGGCTTCGGCCGCGAAACATTGAAGGTCACCGTCAGCGTGTTGCCGCCCTGATCGCCCTGGTTGTTGTCCAGGCGCTCGACGCAGTGCAGCGGCTGCGAGAGGTCGCCGACCAGATGGATGACGATGGCGAGCGCCTTCCAGCGCTCCTCGTCGCTCTTCTTCGGATTGGCGAGGATCTTCTCCTCAGCCGGCAGCGCCTTCATCAGGCAGGTGCCGAAGGTGCCGTCGTCCTTGCAGTCGCGCGCCGGGTCGTAGGCGGTGGTGCCGGCGCTCGCATCACCCGGCCTGGAGGCGAGCGGAATATCGACGAAATGCCAGTTCGAGGTCTCCTTGTGGCCTTCGGCGCGATAGTCGTCGGCCCAGCTCGCGATTGAGGCCAGCGAGACGGTGGCCGGCGGCTTGAGCTGGAGATGCGCGCGCAGGAGCTGCTCGATCACCTCATAGGCGTTTTGGCTCAGCCTGTGCTGCGCGATCTCGGCGATGACCGCATGGCCCTCCTGACCCCAGGCCAGTGCCTGGCCGCACATGGCCCCATCCATCAACATCGCCGCCGCCCAGGAAACCGCCGCCGCCTTCAAGTTCATCGCCCTGCCTCCCCAAGGTTTCGACCTCGGGAAGTACAATGCAGGCGCGTATCACAGACAAGCGGATTTCGGCGGTGCCTTATCGCTCTTGTCGAAAGGGAAATGGTCTTGCTGTCGGCGGGGCTTCCGCAAGCTAGCGCCGGCGCCTCGCCTGGATGGCCCGCGCCGCCTGCTCGATTGCGGCGCGGTCGTTGCCAAGCCTGTCGAGCAGCTCCTGTGCCTCTCCGCTGCTGATCCCGGTGCGCGCAGCCAGAGCTTCGACCGTCAGCGGATCCGAGCCGTCGACGTCGCGCGTTTCGGGCAGCGCATCGTCCGCCGTCAGCGGCAGGGCCGCCTCGCGGTCGATCTCCATCTCGGCCTGGTGCCAGTGCCGCTCGTGGTCGCCATCCAGGCTGCCTTCGCGCTGCCAGATCTCGTAGGCGCGCTGCCTTATTTTCTCGATCCGATCGTCGTCCATTGAGGTTTCCTCCTTGCGTGCACTCAACGCAGGGCGGGGCAGAACGATCCGTGGGATATTGCAATGGTGATCGAGCCGGCCGCGCTCGATTGTCGGCTACATCCGCGGCCTCCCGTTGTCGGGATCGTAAGGCGAATCCGCGATCACCTCGGCGACCTTCCGTTCCCCCAGGATCGCGACGTCGAGCTTCGTGCCGGGCTTCGCGAGGCGCTCCGGTAAGAGGGCCAGCGCCACGTCGTGCCCGAGCGCGTAGGCATATCCGCCCGACGTTATGCGCCCGACCAACTTGCCATCGATATAGAGCCCCTCGCAGGCGAGCGCACTCGCGCCGTCGGTCTCGATCCTGAGCGTCACCGAGCGAAGCTGATCGCCTCTCGCCTTGTATTTCAGGATCGCATCGCGCCCGACGAAATCGCCCTTGTCGAGGCGGATGAAGCGCTCGAGCCCGCTCTCCAGCGCGTTGAGCTCCGGGTTCATATCGCGATACATCGCGCGATAGGATTTCTCCAGCCTGAGCGACTCCAGCGCATGCAGGCCGACAAGGCGCATGCCGTGCTTCTCGCCTTGCTCCAGGATCGCATCGAGCAATTGCCGCTGGTAGGGCAACGGATGATAGAGCTCCCAGCCGAGCTCGCCCTCATAGTTGACGCGCAGCAGCCGCACGTCGCTGGCCAGAGCCACGCTACCGGTCTTCACGCTGAACCAGGGGAACTTTTCGTTCGAAAGGTCGATCTCGGTCAGCGGCTGCAGCACTTCGCGTGCCCTGGGGCCGACGACCGTGAAGCAGCCGCGATCGTTGGTGACGTTCTTCAGGCTCACGCTGCTGTCCGCGGGCAGCAATTTCGAGAGATCGTCGAAGTTCCAGCGCTCCGCGCGTGGTGTCGAGATGAGGTAGAAGCTGTCCGCGCTCAGGCGCGCCACCATGTACTCCGCCTGCACGCCGCCGCCCGCCGTGAGGTGATGCGCCAGCGTCACCCGGCCGACCGAGGGGAGGCGGTTGGCCAGGATCTTGTCCAGCCAGGAAGCCGCTTTCGGCCCCGACACCTCGAACTTGGTCATCGGCGTCATTTCGACCAGGCCGACGGCATTGCGCACCGCCAGGACTTCCTCGCCGACGAACACGCCCTTGGGCGTCCAGCGCCAGCTGTACTGGTCCTTGGCCTCGACGCCCTTCGGCGCGAACCAGTTGGGCATCTCCCAGCCGTTGAGCACGCCCCACACCGCGCCGAGTTGGGTCAGCCGGTCATAGGACGGCGCGGTCTTCTGCGGGCGGGCGGCGGGCATGTCCTGCCCAGGATATTTTTGTTCCGCATGCGTGCCCCAGGCCTCGCGCACCTTTTCGCGCGTCCAGGCCTTGTTGGCGTAGTCGCCGAAGCGGCGCGGGTCGAGATCGGAGGTGTCGAGGCTGTTGCCGCCTTCCACGATCCGCTCCGACAGATAATAGCCGATGGTGCCGCCCCACAGGATGCCGCCCGGCACGCCCTCGGCCAGCCACACATTGGTGAGGCCCCAGGCCGGTCCCATCAGGGGCAGCTCGTCCGCCGTCATCTGGAAGGGCCCGCGCACATTGGCCTTGATGCCCACGCGTCCCAGCGCTGGGAAGAGCTGCAACGCCTGCTCCCAGTTCCACGATACCGCCTCGAAATCCTCTTCGACGAGGTCGGCGCCGAACCAGGAAGGAACGCCGTTCTCGGCGAAGAGCTTAAGATTTGCGGTGCGCTCGTAGGGCCCGAACATCAGGCCGTCGCCTTCTTCGCGCAGATACCCCTCGAAGCCTTCGTCGCGCAGGATCGGCATTTCGCGCCGTCCCTGCCGCTTGCGCTCCACGATCTCCGGCACGGCCTCCGTGATCCAGTACTGGTGCAGGATAGGGATCGCCGGGATGTCGAGCCCGAGCAGCGCGCCGGTCTGGCGCGCATAATTGCCGGTCGCGCAGATCACGTGCTCGCAGGTGATGTCGCCCTTGTTCGTCTCAACCAGCCATTCGCCACTGGGCGTCCGCTTGAAGCCGGTGACCTCGGTGTTCAAGTAGACCTTGGCACCCAGATCCCGCGCGCCTTTGGCCATGGCATGGGTCACGTCGGCCGGCGCGATATGGCCGTCATCCGGGTGGTAGAGCGCGCCGAGCATATGGTTGTTGTCGAGAAGCGGGCAGAGCTCCCTGGCCTCGGCCGGCGTCAGCAACTGAGCCCGCATGCCCTGGACGTCGACGACGCTCATATAGCTCTTGAATTCGTCGAGCCGGTCCCTAGAGTTGGCGATACGCAACTGGCCGCATTTGTGCCAGCCGACCGGCTGTCCCGTCTCTGCCTCCAGCCCTTCATAGATCTCGATGGTCTTCTTGATCATCCGGCCGACATTGATGTTGCGGGCATAGGATGGGATGAGGCCCGCGGCATGCCAGGTCGAGCCGGCAGTGAGCTGTGTGCGCTCGAGCAGCGCCACATCGGTCCAGCCTCGTTTCGCCAGGCCGTAAAGGATGCCCGCGCCGACGCAACCGCCGCCGACAATCACCACTCTCGCATGTGCTTGCATCGAACCACCAAGTCCAGACCGTGTTCAAAAGGCGCCGCCGAAGCTACAGGCGGCGGAAGGCCGTGTAACGTTCTGAAAAACTAGGGGTGACGATAAACTGGACTTATGCAGCGCTCGAGCCGGCCTCGCGACCTGCCTGCTTTTCACTGAGCCTGCCCGTCCTGCGCCGTCTCGTCCTTGAAGTCGACCTTCGTGCCCGGCTTGACCATGGCGGCGAGGTCTTCGGCGTCCCAGTTGGTCAGCCGGATGCAGCCATGCGAGAAGGTCGTGCCGATCTTGCCGGGGTCGGGCGTGCCGTGGATGCCGTAGCTTTCGATCGAGAGGTCGATCCACACCGATCCGACCGGATTGTTCGGCCCCTTGGCGATGGTGAACGGTCGCTTGGTCCTGATCCCCTTGAAGGCGAATTTCGGATCGTAGTGATAGGTCGGATTGTGCACCACGCGCCTGACTTCGGCCGTGCCGCTCGGCGCCGGCTTCTCCTCGCTGCCGATCGAGGCGGGGTAGACCGCAAGCGGCTGGCCCGACGGGTCAAGCACGCGCACCCGGCGGGAGGCCTTGTCGACTTCGACGCTCCCAATCTCTGCAGGAGGATCGCCGCGCCCGATGCCAGGCACCACCAGGCTCGTGCCGGCCTTTGTGAACCCCGATTTGGGGTTGAGCATCCGCAGCAATTCTTCGCTGACATGGAAACGCTCCGCCAGCCTCTCCCGCGCATTGCGGTAGCCGAGGCGCTTGAGGTGGGCCATGCTTTCCATGCGGACCGGGATGCGCCTGGTGAACGGGCCGCGCGCATCCTTGGCCGTGACCTGATAGGTCGTCAGCACAGGGGCGGCGGAACTTGCCGTGAGCTTGTCCCAAGTCTCCCGCATCAGCTTGCCGTCGGAAGGCAGGCCGTTCGCCGCCTGGAAGGCCGCGACGGCCTTGGTGAAATTCTCCGAAAGGCGGCCGTCGATCAGGCCGGGCGAGAAGCGGGCGCGATCGAGAAGCACCTGCGCCTTGATGAGCATCGGGCTGACGCCGTTGGGCTCTTCCTCGGCGAATTGGGCCTGATTGACCGTGTCGGGGTCCAGCCTGGCTGCCAGCGTCCCGCCGCAGGCGAGCGCGAGCGCCACCGCGACGAAAACAAGGAGCCTGACCATCGACCTCACTCCTGGGTTGCGACAAGACCTTCTCTCTATGACGCGACACGGCCGATCTGGTTCCTGTCGCAACGCCTGCGCGAAGATCATCGCGAACGTGCACTCTTGGCTATATGCGATTGAATTTTAAGCTGGAACCTGTTCCCAAGGACGCCGATTGCTGGCATGATGCATTAGGGCCTATGCATTTAATGATTCGATGGCCCCTCGTCTTGGTAACCGGCGGCTCCCCAACGCCCCCCGCCCATGCCGTCGGTTGCCCATTCGCCATACCGCCAGGCACTATTGCGGTTCCAGGAGCGCTCGTATCGAGACCGCGCGCCGGCCAGACGACGATCTGGAGGGCGCCGTGGCGGCTCACTTCGGTCTCGCTCTCTCCCAATGGTCGGAACGGCTCTCGGCGTGACGGGCGTGCTCGTCGTCTCGCTGGGTTAGCCTCAGTCTCGGGACGGCGCCGATCTGGGCGTATATCCTGACCGTCGCTTCCGTGATGATCTTAGCGCTGGCCACGGTGATGCCGAAGCGAACGGGAACGGCCGACATGCCCATCCATCAAGGCTCTGCAACCTATGCCTGACGGCCGCGCCGACGCCGATCCAACCATGGACATCAAGGAGCTGCGCACCATGAAGCTGACAGATTTCAAGACCCTGACCTTCGATTGCTACGGCACCCTCATAGATTGGGAAACCGGCATGATCGACGGGCTCAAGCCGCTGACCGCGCGGGTGAGCCGCAGCTTGAGCCGAACCGAGATACTCGAGGCGCACGCCCGGCACGAATCCAGTCAGCAGAAATGGACTCCGGCAAAGCGCTACTGCGAGCTTCTGCCGGTCGTCTACAGGCGACTGGCGGAGGAATGGAGTGTTGCCGTCACTCGAGAGGAGTGCATGGCCTATGGCGAAAGCGTGAAGGATTGGCCGGCCTTCGCCGACTCCGCGAAGGCCCTGCAGTATCTCAAGAAGCACTTCAAGCTGGTCATCCTCTCAAACGTCGACAACAAAAGCTTTTCGTTCAGCAACAAGAAGCTCGGCGTGGATTTCGATGCGATCTACACGGCGGAAGATATCGGCTCCTACAAGCCCTCCGACCGCAACTTCGACTATATGCTCGAAAAGCTCGGGACGCTCGGCGTCGAGAAGCGGCAGATCCTGCACACGGCCGAAAGCATGTTCCATGACCATGTTCCCGCCAACCGCTTCGGTCTGGCATCGTGCTGGATCTATCGTCGGCACGCCGAGCAGGGCTTCGGCGCCACGATGCGCCCCGGCGACATGCCGAAGGTGGATTTCCGCTTCGACAGCATGGCCGATCTCGTGAAGGCGCACAGGGAAGAGCTGCGCGGCTGACATGATCCGCCACGACGGGCGGGCGATGGTCGAGTGAACATCGCGAGCGTGCATTTGCGCCACCACGCTCGGCAAGCCGTTGTGTGGACTGAGCTCAGCCCGCTTCGATCTCCGCAAGCATCCAGTCCCGAAACGCCTTGACCTTGCGCTGGCGGATCGCCTCCGGGGGGTAGACGAGGTAGAAGCTGGAGACGGCCTTCAGCGCGTGGTCGAAGGGGCGGACCAGTCGGCCGGTGGCGAGGTCGGCCGAAACGAGCATGGTGCGGCCAAGCACCACGCCTTCGCCCTGCACGGCCGATTCCACCGCGAAGGTGGCGGAATCGAAGGTGATGCCGCTGTTCGGGTCGACACCCTCGACGCCGGCGCTCGCCAGCCACGCCGCCCAGTCGATCCGGTAGCCGTCGCGGATCAGCGTGTGATATCTGAGGTCCTCGGGCTTCCTGAGCGGATGCGGCCCTTCCAGGAGCCGCGGGCTGCAGACGGGAAACACCTCCTCGCCGGTGAGGAACTCAGAAGTCAGCCCGGGGTAGTGGCCGCCGCCGTAGCGGATGGCGACATCGATGCCGTCGCCTCGGAAATTGGTGAGCTTGCCGGTGGTCGAGACGCGCACGTCAATGTCGCCATGCGCGCGGTGGAAGCGATAGAGCCTCGGCACCAGCCATTTTCCGGCAAAACCGTCCGAAGTGCTGACATTGAGCGTCGAACCCGAAAGGCGCGAGGTCGCCGTCTGGGTGGCGACCGAGAGCTGGTCGAGCACCTCGCGCACTGCCCGCGCATAGGGCTCGCCGACGGCGGTGAGGCGCACCGAGCGCGTCGCGCGCTCGAAGAGCTGCACGCCTAGCTGGTCCTCGAGATGTTTTACCGCACGGCTGATCGCGCCATGCGTGAGGTTGAGCTCGTCCGCCGCCCTGGAGAAGTTCAGATGCCGTGCGGCGGCCTCGAAGGCCGGCAATGCGTTCAACGGCGGCAGTCTGCGGGTCATGGGGCGTGCGAAGCCTATTTGTGAGTGATCGTAACAAATACTTGCCAAATTTTGGTTTGTCCATTGGGCTTTTTCCAGCCAAAAAACCTCACAGGATTTGTGATCAAAGCTCACGAGGACGCCATGGCCACCGTTCATCCCTTCCTCTGGTTCAACCTCAATGCCGAAGAGGCGCGCGACTTCTATCTGTCGGTCTTTGAGAACAGCCGCGCGCTGGGCGCGATCGAGTTCACCGACTTCGTCGGCGGCACGAACAGGGCCGTGCCGCACGCGATCTTCGACTTCGAGCTCGAAGGCCAGCGCTTCACCGCGCTCAACGCCGGCTCGATGCCGCCCTTCAACGAGAGGATCTCGCTCTACATCGAGACGAAGGACCAGGCCGAGACCGACTATTACTGGAATGCGCTGACGGCGGACGGCGGCTCCGAACAGCCCTGCGGCTGGCTGAAGGACAAGTTCGGCGTCTACTGGCAGGTCATTCCGGAGCCGGCGCTGCGGCTGATGAACGACCCGGACCGCGCGAAGGCCGACCGGGCGCGTCAGGCGATGTACAGGATGAAGAAGATCATCCTCGCCGACATCGAAGCGGCCCACGCCGGCCGCGCATAATTTTCAACCCCATAGCTGGAAGACGGAGGCCCCCATGGCTACGCTCACGGGAAGCAAGATCATTGTCGTCGGAGGCAGCTCCGGCATCGGTCTCGGCGTGGCCGCGGCCGCGCTGGAAAGCGGCGCGGAGGCGGTGATCGTCGGCCGCTCGGCGGACAAGCTGAAGGCTGCCGAGAAAAGGCTCGCCGGGGCAGGGCGGGTGAGAAGCCTTGCCGCCGACATGGCGAACGAGGCCGACGTCGCCCGCCTGTTCGAGGAGGTCGGTGCCTTCGATCATCTGGTGGTGACGGCCGGCACGCCGCCGCCCAACTATCCGATCGGGGAGGCCGACATGGCGTTCGTGCGCCAGTTCGTCGACGGCAAGCTGATCGGCGCCGTGATGCTGGCCAAGCACGCCGTGCGGACGTTGAAGCAGGATGGCTCGATGACCTTCACCTCCGGCATCAACAAGGATCGGCCGCCGGTCCCCGGCGGCTCGGTCGTCTCCGCGATTGCCGGCTCCTTCACCTATTTCGCCCGTGCGCTGGCGCTGGAGCTTTCGCCGACGCGCGTCAACATCGTCTCGCCCGGCTGGGTCGATACCGAGATGTGGGACGAGATCGTCGGCGAGGCCAAAGCAGGCTATTTCGACCAGATGGGCGCCCGCATTCCGGCGCGAAAGATCGCGACGCCCGCCGATGTCGCGCCGGCCTATCTCTACCTGATGCAGAGCGAGTTCATGACCGGCGAGACTTTGCACATCGATGGTGGGCAGAGGCTGATCTGAGCAGGCCAGGCGGAGACAGTCCTCGCTTCACCCATTGCGGTCCCTCAGTGCCGGGCCTTGTTGGGCATTCGCAGACCATGGCATTTTTGGCATAACGCTAATATACATGACCCTCGAATGAGCAGCGCCTCCGCACACTCGAGGAATGCCATGCGAAGGTTGATCTTCACAACCATGTGCATAGCCGCCACAACAGGCGCCAACGCTCATGATTGGTACGAATACAAGATCGACCCGGTAACGAAATTCAAGTGTTGCGGCGGCCATGATTGCCGCGCCATTCCTCAGTCTACAGTGCGGTCCAGGGTTGACGGTGGCTATACTTATTTGCCCGATGGTTTCAACATTCCGCGAGACCGTGTGCAGGAATCGCCGGACGACCAATACCATATCTGCGAGAATACCTACGTCATAACCAATCAACCCTATTTGCGTTGCTTTTTCGCACCGCGGCTCAAGATCTCTCTGCTGCACTCGCGTTAAGGACGCGACCAGGGCAGGCGCGCGCCGGACGGCCGATCGGCTCACTTAGGCAGTCGCGCCGCCGGTCATCCTAATCTTCGCCAACCTCATCTCATCGACATCAGTTCCGTCATCAGGCCGACCCCGACCCTGACGACGAACTTCGGCGCAGGGGGCTCCAGACAGCCTATGTCCCTCAACTGATCGGGCGTCAGGTCCGCTAACGCCCTGCGTCCTGCAACGGCCCGCCGCCACGCCGTGAAGGCAGCGACTGCTGCTGCCATGCGGTTCGATGCTGGCCCGAGCAGCCGGCGTTCCGATGCGCGGGTCTTCGCGTGAGTTTCCGTGTGAGCCATTTTGCTCTCCCGTTCCAGATACGGCCGGAGCTTGTCACGGGAGCGATTTGCGGTTGTTCAGCCGGGCGTGAACCATCGAGGAACGGCCGGCAGACCGCCGTTAAATCCGCGTTAAATCGACCGGTGAAGATGCTATTCTGTCCGCGCGTTCGAAAATTCGGAGAGGCGGGGTGCGCATCCGGTTGCTTGGCGGTCTCGAAGTGATTTCCGCAGACGGCCAGCCCGTCCGCTTCGCGACGCGCAAGTCGGCGCTTCTCTTTGCCGCCCTGGTCCTGGCAGGTCCCCGCGGCCACCATCGCGAAGCGCTTGCCGAAGGGTTTTGGCCAGGACGAGGCGATGCGCAGTCGCGCAACAGCTTGCGCCAGGCTCTTGCGGATATCCGGCGATGGTTTCCCGCCGCCGGCGACGCGGCCATTTCCATCGATGGGGATCAGGAAACGGTGGCGCTGACGGCCGGTCCGGACGAAGCGGATATCTGGCTCTTCGAGCGCAAGCTCGCTGAAAGCGCGACGGCGGCGCTCGCCTTCGCCGCCGACCTCTACCGTGGTGATTTGCTTGCAGGCGAGGCCATTCCGGATGGCCTTGATGAATGGTTCGGCCCGCATCAGGTCAGATACCGGCAGAAGGCGCTGCAGTTGGTGGAGCGCCTGAGCCGCGCGCCGCCCGAAGCCGGATCCGCGGATGAAGCGGCCTGCGAACGGCTCGCGGAAAGGCTGCTCGCCTCGGATCCGACCGCGGAGGCGGCGCATCGGGCATTGATGCGTATCCACGCCGCCAGGGGCCATGAGAACGCGGCCTTGCGCCAGTTCGAGTCCTGCCGCGCGCTGCTGAGGAAGCATCTGGATGTCGAGCCGGAGGCGCAGACGAACGCACTGGCGGCGTCACTCCAGACGCGCAACCGACATCACCAGGCACAGTCGGCTTACGACACCGCGCAGCCGCCTCAGCCTGTCTCAATCCCGGCGAGGCCGCATGACCAGCCCTCGGTGGCGGTGATGGCCTTCGACAATCTTGGCGGGGCGGAGGACGAGTATTTTGCCGACGGCGTTGTCGAGGAGATCACAGCTGCGCTTTCGCGGATCCGGGACTTCTTCGTCATCGCGCGCCAGTCTGCCTTCACCTACAAGGGACGCTTCGTCGACGTGCGCGAGGTGGGCAGGGAACTCGGCGTCAATTACGTGGTCGAAGGCACGGTTCGGCGCGGCGGCGACCGGCTGCGCATTTCCGTGCAGCTGGTCGATTCCGAGACACGGACACAGCTCTGGTCCGAGCGCTACGAGGGCGCGACCGAAGATGTTTTCGAGTTCCAGGACAGGATCGCGGCGCAAGTGGCCGGCGCCATCCATCCGGCCATCCGCGGCGCCGAGATCGAGCTGGCCAAGCGCAAGCCGCCGACCAGCCTGCGGGCCTACGATATCGTCATGCGCGCCTATCCGAACATTTGGGGCCGCCGCAAGGATACCAACGACCAGGCGATAGAGCTGCTCAAGAAGGCGATCGCGGTCGATCCGGCCTATGGCCGCGCCCATGCGCTCCTGGCCTGGTGCCACGCCTCGAATGCCGCGTATCTGTGGGCCGAGCACCCGGAAAGCGAGTTGGAAAAGGCGCGCGCGGCGGTCGGGGCCGCGGGCTCGATCGGCGACGATCCTACCGCCTTGGCGGCCGCCGGCTCGGCATTGAGCATGTGCGGCGAGCAGGAGCGAGCCGCCACCTTCATCGAAAGAGCGCTCACGCTCGATCCAAACAATGCTTGGGCATGGGCTCGCCATGGCTGGATCGCGATCTACAAGGACGAAGCCGCCCAGGCGCCGGATCGGTTCCAGCGGGCGATGACGCTGAGCCCGATGGATCCGTTCGCATTCAACATGAGACTGGGAATGGCCACAGCCATGGCAAAGACAGGTTCTCTTTCCAAGGCTGTCGCGATCGCCCGCGAGGTGATCGCCGCCCATCCCGACATCATCATGTCCTATCGATACCTCGCCGCCTGGTCGGCGATGAGCGGCGACCTGGAGACCGCCCGCTGGGCCGCGCAAAAGCTGCTCACGGCCCAGCCGGGCTTCACGATCGAGCGATACCGGTCGCTGCCGATCTTCACGCGCATGTCGGAATGGGCAGACCGGGTGGTCGAAGCCTTGAAGCAGGCGGGGCTTCCCGAACGCTGATCGCTGTCAGATTGGCGAAGAGCGTTCCACTATCGTTCGCGCGCAGATGCCCCTAATGCGCCGTTGCGGGCAGGTCGAGCATTCACCTGAATCTGCCGAGGAATTGGCTAAGCAAGCTGCTGACGCGCCAACGCCATAATAGCGCGACCACTCGTTGGCGCCCCACAATCGTCTCTGCATGTTCGGTTGCGAGCTTGAGCAGTGTTTCCGCGACTTCCTGCGCCGACCAGCCTTTGACACGGGAGGCCTTCACCAAGGCCTCAAACGCGGGCTCGAGGGCAACCTCGCAGTTGATCCGGCGGTCGGGGCTACCTTCGGAAAGCAGGGGCGATTCGATCGGTGGTAAGGGAGTCATGCACCCAGAAAGCGCAAACGCGGAAAATCGTTCCGCTTGTCATTCGCTCCTCGTAGCCGCAACCGGCGGTGAGCCGCAGAGTCGGGACCGGCAACGTTCCGCGGCGAGCAATTTTATGCTCAGACCCTGACTTTTTCTTGAAACATTCAGGGGGCTTTCCGAGTTTGGCTTTAAGGAGGATTGTGACATGAGTGAACATGTCAAAGATCGTTCCCAAGGCCAAACCGACGACAAACAGTTGGTCGCTTTGTTGAAAGAGAAAACGGGAATTTCGGAGGCTGAAGCCAGCGAGCTGATAAAGGAATTCGGCCGCGACCGTCCTTCGCTTCTGCGAGAAGCCCGATTTCTGAAAGCGACGCATTGATCGAGCCGCCAGGCCGATCTCGCACAGGCCGATCCGGAGTCTCGGGACCAACGGTGTTTCTTCCGCCGCAATTGCCGCGAGCCGGGCGCGGATGTCCGCGCCGGAAATTCAGGCGTTGCGTCGTAAGCTCCTGGTATCCTTAACGTGATTTTCATCACGCTCGGTTAGCCACTTGGCATATGAGCGAATCCGAGCAGCCTGGCCCAGGTTCCGGCCCGCAGGGCCAAAGCGAATCCGTCGAAGCGGGAATCCTGCGCGACCAGCTCGCCGATCTGAGGACCGGACTCTTCATCTCGATGCCGATCGGCACGGTGCTGTCGGCCCTGATCCTGGCCGTGCTGATGCTCTCGGGTGCTGGCGCCGCGGCGGTGCTGTGGTTCGCGGCGGTCAGCGTCATAAATTGCGCGCGCATAGGACTTGCACTTGCCCAGTCGGACACTTCCGATGGCGAGTTGAAGCCGGTCGAGGCCCGACTTTCCCTTTATGGGATGCTGGCCCTGGCGTCGGGCGTCGCATGGTCTTTCCTGGCGGTGCTGTCGCACGGGTATACCACGCGCCAGGCGCCGCTCTATCTGATCGTTCTTGCGGGCCTGTCGGCCGGTGCGGTCACCTATGGAGCGTCATACGCGCCGGCATCGATCAATTTCCTGACGCTGCCGCTGCTGATCGCCGCCGGCTGCGTGTTGGCGAAAGGCGATATCGAGAGTTATGTCCTCGCCTTTACGGTCCTGCTTTTTCTCGCAGGCATGATCAGAGGCTCGCTGATCGGACAGGCGCGCTTCCGCGAGGCGAGCCGCCTCAAACACGAGGCGAGGGCGTTCGCAGCCCAGATGGAACGGAATTCCAGACGGGATCCGCTGACGAACCTGCTCAACAGGAACGGGCTCGAGCAGGCGATCTCCCGGCTCGGGCTTGCCGACGGTCCGTTCGTGGCCATGCTGATCGACCTCGACGGCTTCAAATCCGTCAACGACACTTATGGCCACACTATCGGAGACGACCTTCTGGTCAGGGTCGCGCGCAGGATAGAGAACCATGCCCCGCCGGGGGCAACGATTGCGCGCATCGGCGGCGACGAGTTCGTGCTGCTCTTTCCCGCCTTGCGGTCCCAGCATTCGGCCGGCGAGCTTGCGTCCTTGATCATCGCCGCCATCGCCAATCCGGATCCGGCGCTGAATTCGGTGCGCGTCGGCGCTTCGATCGGCATCTACGTGTCGGAGAAGCCGCGCTTGACCGAGATGCTGCTCAGGGCGGATTTCGCGCTTTATGCGGCCAAGCGCTCCGGCAGGAACGAGTATCGCCTCTTCGATGCAGCGCTCGATCACGGGCTCGAACGCAAGCACTGCATCGAGCGCGACCTGCGCGGAGCGATCGAGGCGGGCGCGCTTTGCTCATGGTTCCAGCCCATCGTGCGGCTGGACACGCCTGCGGTCGTCGGCTTCGAAGCGCTCTTGCGGTGGCGACACCCGGTCCATGGGGCCATTTCCCCGCCCGAGATCGTCACCGCGGCGCGTGAAACCGGGCTGCTTTCCCTGCTGACGGAGACGGTGTTCCTAAACTGCTGCTCCATGATCGAAGAGCTCGCGAGAAACGGGCGTCAGGATGTCCGGGTCGCGATGAACCTGTCGCCGCGCGAGCTCGAGGCGGGCAATGTCGACGATATGATACTGGACGGCCTCAAGGCGAAGAACGTGCCCGCGGCGATGCTCGAGATCGAGATCACGGAAGAGGCGCCCGTCGATCGCGACAGGGTCGACGAGAAGGTGGAGCGCCTGGCGGACGCGGGCATATCGATTGTGCTGGATGATTTCGGCACCGGCTTTTCCACCCTGGCGTCGCTGAAGGACAGCCGGATCCGCAAGATCAAGATCGACAAGGACTTCGTACGCAACCTGGCCAAGTCGGTTGAAGATCAGGCGCTCGTCAAGGCCGTCATCGATCTCGGGCGAACGTTGGGCATAGCGGTCATGGCGGAGGGTGTCGAAACGAATGCCGACCGCCTGATCCTGCGCTCGCTCGATTGCATGATCGCGCAAGGATTCCTCTTCTCGGCAGCACTTCCCATGCATGAGGCGCTTGCCTTCGAGCCGAAGCGCTTCGACAACCCCGCCGCCGCCAAAGCCTCCTTCGATCGGGTCGGGCTGCGCCGAACCGGCAGCGCTGGCTGAGCGATCTCGGCGACTTCCCTTCAGAAACTGCCGTGCCGCCAACGGGGTTGGGGAAGAGCAGCGACGGCTCGGCCTCAACGGTGTCGCAGACCAGCTTGCCGCTCTCTCTGTTTCGGCGGACAGGGATGGTCGCCGTAAGAGCAGAATACGCAGCAATCTCCCGCCAGGGGCTTGAGGAGAACCCCGCAGCTTTCGCATTCGTAGAAGTGCTGGCAGGCGTCGGCAGGCATCGTCTCGGTTTTGCGGTGGCCGCAGGCCGGACAGGTGATGGTGCTGGTGAGCTCGATCATTGCTCTCTCACCAAAGCTGCCGCATAGCCGACGTTGGTGGAAGCGTCGGCGATCGCCGCAGGGCTCGTCTTCCCGTCGTCGAAGACAACCGTTGCAGTTTTGGCGTCGACATCGGTTGAAACGGAGACGATGCCGTCAAGGCGCTTGATCGCAGTGGCAACGGTGACCGGGCAGAGCGGACAGGTCATGTCGGGTACCGAGAATGTGGCGGTGCGCTGTCCAGCCGCGGCCGCCGCGGCGGCGAGGAGCAGGACAGCGATTGCAATCGAGATGCGCATGGGGATCTCCTACAGATCGAGCCGTAAGTAGACGTCGACAGCGGCCGCCGACGCTGCAATGAGGCTCGCGGCCAACAGGATCCATCGGGTGGAACGGCGATAGACGGGGCTGGCGCAAAGGGAGCCCGGTTGACAGGCAGCTTCGCTGCGGCGGCAGCGCCAGAATCCGAGGCCGATGGAGACGACCGCCACCGTGAGAAAGTACGGCTGATAGGGCGCCAGCGCGGTGAGGCGAGCGATCCAGGCGCCGCCAATTCCCGCGAGCGCGAAGGCGAGTGGAAGGATACAGCAGGCGCAGGCGAGGAGACCTGCCGAAAGGCCGCCAAGAGCGAGCGACAGGGCAGCTCGCGATGGCGTCGGATTGCCGATGGGCGATGGTCCGATCATTCCGGCATCTCCGCGCGGCGCGACAGGAACATGTTGATGGCGGCACCCGACAGCATGATCAACAGCCCGGTGCCGAGATTGAACATCAGGATCTCGACGCTGGCGTCGAGCGGATGGAACAGCGTCAGCGCCGCCGCGGTAATTCCAGCCACGGAAAGACTTGCGGCGAATATCACCGGCGCCGGGTTGAAGCTGGCGGCATGGCGCAGCATCAGAGCCAAGGCGAGCGACAACGGCAGGCTGGTCAGCACCAATGTGGCGATGCAGGAGGCCGTCTCGCCGGGAGACGCGCCTTCGGAAGCCATCGGTGTCCAAAAACTCAGGCACTGATAGCCGATCGAGAAGAGCCACAGGGCAAGCGACGGAATGGGCAGCCACAGCCAGTGACGTGAACGGCCGGGAAGGCTGACGAGGAATGCCGCGACCGCGGCAAGAACGCCAGTGAGGAGAGCGCCCGCAAGGCTCAAGGCGAAGCGGATTTCCGCCAGGCGGACGAGCAGCCCCGGCCTCCAGCCATGGACGAGGGCAATCATGGCCAGGATCAATGCAGCCAGGAGCAGGAAACCGGTGGCGCGCAACAATGGCGGACGCAGCCGCCTGACCGGCCTCAGATTGGCGGCAAGCGCGGAGATGAGATCATCTGTTGGTGTCATGACTCACTCCCGCCGGAGAAGAATCGCCGCAGGCGCTCGACGGCACGGTGGGTTGCGACTTTGAGCGCTGCCACACTCATTCCGCTCGCCGCCGAGGCCTCCTTCAGCGACAGCCCTTCGATCTTGGTGAGCCGCAAGGCTTCACGCTGTGCGGGAGGAAGGCGGTCGAGAGCCGCGGCAATCTTATGGATATCCGTCATATCCTCAAAGTTCGCGGGTGGATCGGCGAAGGTTTCGTGCGCGGGTTCAAATTCCGTTTCGAAGACCCGGCGGCGGCCCTGGCGGCGCAGGCGGTCGATCAGTCTGCGTCTGGCAATGGCCGTGAGCCAGGGCCCGAAGGGCCGCGCTGGATCATAGGTCGCACGCACCGCGTGCAGGGTAAGCAGTATATCCTGCACCGCGTCCTCGACATCGCTGGGATTGCGGTGACAGCGCGACGCGTGGGCGCGCAGGTAAGGCGTGATGCTCTCGAGGAGCCGCCGATAGGCATTGGCATCGCCGTCCTGGGCCCTGGCCATGAGGATCGACCAATCCAGCTCCCGCACCTGCGGCGAGGGAGCAGCCGCCCCTCGCACAAGTTTCAGCACCGGTTTGGTGGTCATTGCCGGTACGCCTCCGAGGCAAATCGTAAGGCTATCTGCCGGTCGAGGGAAATGGGTCCGGCGCCCATGGCCATTATGGAGATCGCCATGGCGGCCCAGGGCAGGTGGAAGTTCGCCCAGCCATCGGGTACCACAAGCTGGATGACACCGGTCATGACGAGCATCGCCAGCGCGGCAAAGCGGGTGGCGAGGCCCAGGACCAGCAGCACCGGCAAAGTGAGTTCGGCGGTCGCGACCAGATAGGCCACGGCATCGGGCATCGGGAAACCATACTCGGCACCGAGGATGTGCAATTTGAATTCCTCTTCAAACAGATAGGCGGTGCTGTCCGAAATCTGCAGGAAGCCGTCCCAGCGCGTGAGGCCGGAGCGGAAAAACGGCACCGCGAGCGCGGCTCGCAGAAACAGCGGCGCCACAGCCATGGCGACGGAGGAAAGACGCCCTGTCAGTGTACGGACCAGTTCCGGAGCTGAAATCATGATGGCTCACCTCCGGTATCTTGTTCGAAACTCCAACCGATGAAAGCGCCGGCTTCGATCAGTCCGGCCAATGTCGCGCCGAGATCGAAGTGGATTGTGACCTCGAGCGCGGCCATAGCCGCGGCCACCACTGGCTTGCCGCCGCCCAGGCACGTGACAAGGGCCGCTGCCCCCATCGGGATCTGATGCACACGAACTTCTGCGCCCGGCCGGATAATCAGAGTATCCTCGCCGCCCGCCTCGAGATCGACGGCTGCGGGCTCGCCGCCTGCAATGTTCATGCGCCAGATGGTGAGGGCGGGAAACCGCGATTGCGTGACACGCAGCGAAGGGTGGAGCGCCAGCCTGACCTGGGCGAGGCGGTCCTGATCGATGGCGAGGAGATCGGCGGCGGAAAGCGGCTCGGCATCGGCCGCGTGATAGGCCTCGATCCAGGCGCGTTCGATCCTTGCCACGTCGGCCAGATAGGGCAACGTCGCCACAGGCTCGAATCCATCAATGAATTCCGGGAAATCCGCGCCGTAGGCCAGCATGATCGGAGACTGCGGCGGATGGGTTGTTGCGAATTGCCCGGCCATGGCGCGGAAGAATTCGTCTCCGACGATACGATGAACCGCCGGGTAGTTTTCCTTCAATGTCTCGATGAGGCCGGCCACAACGTTGTTGCGATAGACCGCAAAGCGGCGCGGACTTGGCAAGCCATCGGGACCCACGACGCCCGGCGGCGTTGCCCGAGCCGCATCGAGCAGGGCCATGGCGAAATCCTGCTGCCGTTCAGCCGGTCCCTGCAAGGCGCACCTCCTGCGGTGTCGGGTGAGACCTCATATGCGCTTCGGCCCGCATGGCCTCGGCGTGCAGCTCGCCCCACGACGGCAGATCGGCATCCCATTCGATCAGCGTCGGCGTGGGACCGAGCTTGCCGATCACGTAGGCGTAGAGCTGCCAAACCAACGGGTCGACCGGCCGGTTGTGGGTGTCGATGAGCAGCGGCCTGTGTTTCTCGTCGGTCTCCGGCGTGAAGCCGGCAAGATGTATTTCCTGCACGGCGCCGAGCGGATAGGCATCGATATAGGCGAAGGGATCCCATTGCTGATTGGTCGAAGCGACGTGGACGTTGCTCACATCGAGAAGCAGACCGCAGCCGGTGCGCCCCTGCACCTCGGCAATGAAATCAGGCTCGCCATAGGTGCTTTCGGCAAAGGCGATGTAGGTGGAGGGATTTTCCAGCAGCATCTGGCGGCCGAGGGTTTCCTGCACCTCGTCGATGTGAGAGGCGATGCGCCGGAGCGTTTCGTTGGTGTAGGGCACCGGCAGGAGATCGTTCAGAAACGCCTCGCCATGGCTCGACCATGCGAGATGCTCGGAGAAAAGCCCCGGTTCGTAGCGGGCGATCAGGTCCTTAAGGCGCCTCAGATGGTCTCGGTCGAGGGGTCTGGCGGCGCCGATCGACAGGCCGACGCCGTGCAGCGATAGCGGATAGAGCTCGCGAATCGCGCCCAGGTAGCGGTGCGGCGGTCCACCCGCGCCCATATAGTTTTCGGCGTGGACCTCGAAAAAGCCGATATCCGGCACGGTTTCCAGGATCTCGCGGTAATGCTGCGGCTTAAGTCCCACTCCGGCGCACTGAGGTATGTTCATGATCGATCTCCGGGAAAGCTCACGCACAGGAGGCGGATGGCGAGCCATCCGCCGGGCTTCCTGGAGATCAGCCGATCGGCTTCAGCGAGCCGTGGCCCTTGGGCGTGGTCATGGCTGTGCAGGTTCCCTTCTTCACCAGCTTGAAGGCATTGCCCTGGTAGTCCTTGGTTGCCGTGCCCGCGCAGGTGGTTCCAGCGCCCGCGTAGCAGTCGTTATGGCCCTTCAGCGCCACGCCGAAGCACTTCTCCATTTTTCCGGAAGCGACCTCCTTCTTGGTCATCTCCCGCATCTTCATCATTTCTGCCTCGCTCATAGCGGCCGATGCGGAGCCAATGGCAGCTGCACCAATGGCTGCGGCAAAGGCGCTGGCAACGGCAGCGGAAATCAGGCGGTTTGACATGCTGGTCCTCCAATGGGCGTTATCGCACGAACCCTTCTCTGCCGGTGTTGCCGGAAGCTGCAGGTTCGACTGGAGGTTCGCCGCGGCACCCGCGGAGGTTACGCCGGTTCAGATCGCCATGGTTCACGAAACCGTGTAGTCAGGCTGCGCCGAACCGGCAGCGCTGCCTGAGCGGTCTCCGCGATATGGAACGGACCCAACCGGAAGCCATGCGGCCGAGCGTATTGCGTGCGCTCTGCGCTACTCATCGTTGTTGACGGCACGGACAGAAGGACGTGGGCGATGCACGCGTCTCGCTGGCAGCTCAGCTTGCCAGGCGGCAAGCTCCTCCATCAGGCGGGCTTTCACCGAAGGCTCGGCGTAGCTCGCCTGTATCGAAGTCGCGGCGAGCTGCCGGATGATGTCGCCGTCCCAGGCGAAGGCTGCCGCGCATTGCGCATAGGAATCCTCGAGCGTGGTGCCAAGCAGCGCCGGGTCGTCGGTGTTGATGGAGACCGCGACGCCGGCTTTGCGCAGCCGATCGATCGGATGTTCCGCCAGCGAGCTGTAGAGGCCGAGCGTCAGGTTGGAGACCGGGCAGATGCCCAACGGGATCTGCCTCTCGGCAAGCAGGTTCACCAGCGCGGGGTCCTCGATCGCACGCACGCCATGATCGATCCGGTCGGCCCCGAGCAGTTCGAGGGCATCGCGCACGCCTTCCGGTCCGCTCGACTCGCCGGCATGCACGGTGCGCCGCAAGCCCGCCGCGGCCGCGCGACGGAACGCGTCCGCGAAGCGCGGACCGGTGCGGCCCGCGGCAGCTTCGTTTCCATCGATCGACAGCGCGACGACGCGCGGATGCCTGATCTTGACGAGCAGTTCCACCAGCTCGATCGCTTCCGCCTCCGATTGCGTGCGAAGCAGGCTCACGCAGAGCCCGACTGGCGGAAATCCGTCTTTCTCGGCCGCGGCGAAGCCGTTGTCGAACGCCTCGATCATGCCGGGGATGTTCCTGCGCCAGTGCCGCCAATGGGTCGGATTGACGATGACGTCGGCGTAGCGGACGCCGCTTTTCGCCAGGCGCTGGGCGAGCTTGTAGGCGGTATGCGCCAGTTGGTCGGGCGTGCGAAAGGTGCCGCAGATCCAGTCGAGCATCTCGAGGAAGCTCTTCAGGTCATGCGCCTCGAACAGGCTTTCGCGTGGCCGGCGCAGCGCAATGCCGGCCGTCTCGCAGTTGTCGACGACCTCACCGGCCTCGATGCAGCCCTCGACATGGATGTGCACTTCGGCTTTCGGCAAAGCGATGAAATCGACCATGACGTCTCCTCCCGGCTGACGGCCACCAAAGCACAGGCTGGGCAGCCCGGGTTTCAAGAAATAGTTGAAACAAATTGCTCTGCGCGCGTGGAAGGCTGATCCGCGCCGGCAGGGCAGGGTTCGAAGCCCGGTTCTGACGAGGTTGTCGGCGGCAAAAGCTGCCGCCGGCTCGGATGTCAGGCCGGCAGCCCGAGCTGCTTTCGCAGGCTCTTGTCGAATGCGGATGCGGGGACGAAACGGCGCAGCAAGCTGACCTGGCGCGCCACCTTTCCCGCCGCATAGCGCCGCTTCGGAGCGGGGTCGGTCGCGGCCGCCAAAACGGTGTTGGCCACCACGTCGGGCGTGTCGCCTTTTTCCATCGCCTTCCGCACGGCCATGGTCATGCCGGCGCGCGCGGCGTCATAGATATCGAGCAACCGGTCCGGCCTGGCCAGATTGTCTTCGAACGAGGTGCGGGTATAGGCCGGCTCGACCAAGGCCACCCGAATCCCGAACGAGCGCAGTTCGTGGTCGAGCGATTCCGAATAGCCTTCAACGGCATGTTTGGTCGCCGAATAGAGCGCGAAATAGGGGGCGGGGATGAAACCCTGCACCGAGCTCAAGTTGACGATCCTGCCCTTTCCTTGACGCCGCATCGTCGGCAGCACCGCGTTGATCATCCGGATGACGCCGAAGACGTTCACGTCGAACAGAGCCTGGGCCTGGGCGGTCGAGGATTCCTCCGCACCGCCAAGCAGGCCCATGCCGGCATTGTTGACAAGCAGGTCGATGCGCCCGGCATCGGCCAGCACCGCGTCGACCAGCTTCGCCACGGACGCGTCGTCGGTCACGTCGCAGGTCAGCATGGTAATGCCGTCGGTTTTCTTGGAGACTGCGCGACGGCTGGTTCCGAACACGCGAAAGCCCGCCTTCTGCAGGACCTTGGCCGTTGCATACCCGATTCCGCTGGATGCCCCTGTGACGAGGGCGACGCCAGGATTGGTCTTGTTCATGGAGATAACTTTCTTTGGATTGGATTGGAGAAGCAGGAGGTCCGGAGAGAAAGCGTCAGCCGGGAGCGGCTCGACCGTTCATGCCCTGTCCGTTCCAGCGCCGGAACAGCACGCTGGCGTTGACGCCGCCGAAGCCGAAGCCGTTGGCGATCGCATAGTCCATCTCCATCGGCCGGGCCCTGTTCGCCACGAAGTCTATTCCCTCGCCGGCCGCATCGGGGGCGCTCAGATTGAGGGTCGGCGGCGCCACCTGGTCCCTGAGCGCCAGGACCGTGAAGATCGCGCCGAGCCCGCCGGCGGCGCCGAGCAGGTGTCCGGTCGCCGACTTCGTTCCGCTGACGGCGATCGAGAAATCCGTGCCGAAGACGCTTTTGATCGCTTCGATTTCGCCGAGGTCGCCCACCGGCGTGGAGGTCGCGTGCGCGTTGAGGTGGCGGATCTCGCGCGGTGAAATGCCGGCCTGGGCAATCGCGATCTCCATGGCGCGGCGCGCGCCGTCGCCGTCCTCGGGGCCGGACGTGACGTGATGCGCATCCGCCGTTGTGCCGTAGCCGACGACCTCGGCGAGCGGTTCGGCACCCCGCGCCAGCGCATGGTTCAATTCCTCGATGACCAAGATGCCGGCGCCTTCGCCCATGACGAAGCCGTCCCGCGACATGTCGAACGGACGCGAGGCCTGGTCGGGACGGTGATTGAAGGAGGTCGAGAGCGAGCGTGCCGCCGCGAAGCCGCCCAGGCTGACGACATTCATGCAGGCTTCAGTGCCGCCGCACACGGCGATGTCAGCCTCATCGGCGCGGATGATACGAGCCGCGTCGCCGATCGCCTGGATGCCTGCGGCGCAGGCCGTCACCGGTGCGCCGATGTGGCCTTTGAGACCGTAGCGGATCGAAACGTGGCCCGCCGCGAGGTTCACCAGGAAAGACGGCACGGTAAACGGCGAAAGACG
The DNA here is from genome assembly GCA_000824825.2 of Mesorhizobium sp. ORS 3324. Lineage (GTDB taxonomy): Bacteria > Pseudomonadota > Alphaproteobacteria > Rhizobiales > Rhizobiaceae > Mesorhizobium. Next base: position 42,760 of record LM655173.1, on the reverse strand, counting down.
CCGCACACCGCGCTGGTCGACTGTCCGCACCGCCTCGGTTATGGCGGGGAACCCTCCGATGCCAGAAGCGATGATCGTCGCCGTGCGGATCCGGCCATGTTCCGAGACCGGCTTCCATCTCGCCTGGGCAAGCGCCTCTTCCGCCGCCGCCAGCGCGAAAAGAATGAAGCGGTCGATCTTGCGCTGATCCTTCGGAGCCAGGAAGGCGTTCGCATCGAGGCCGGCTTCGGGGTCTTCCTCCAGGGAGGGAACCACGCCGCCGACCTTGGCGGGCAAATCCGCCACCATTTCGTCCGCAAGCCTTCGGATGCCCGAGCGGCCGGCCAGGAGGCGCGACCACGATGTTTCGACATTCGCGGCCAGGGGCGTGATCGCGCCCATGCCCGTGACAACAATCCGTCGCATCTATGCTCCTATCAACCTGAGACGCCAGCCCGGCGCCGTTCAAGCTGCGACAGTGTCGCGAACCTGTTCGGTCGCCGCATCCAGAAAGGCCTGAGCGAGGTCGGGGTCGTTGACGACGCGCGACAACATCAGCCCCCCGACCATCGTCGAGAGAACGGCCATAGTCTTGCCATTGGACGCCTCGCCGCCGGACGCGGCGATCAGACGGCCGATGATTTCGAGATACTCCTTGATGCCGGCTTCGAACGACGCCTTCACGCCGGTCCCTTGCCTGGCGGCATCCGAGCCGAGCGCCGCGACCGGGCAGCCGTCCATCCTCTCTTGGCGATGGTCCATGCTGAGGTAGAACGCGATCACCGCCGCTAGCGGATCGCCGGGATTCGCTGCGGTGGCCGCCGCCCATCGGTCGGCAGCGCTCTCCATCGCCCGCTTGGACGCCTGCGCAGCCAGGTCGTCCTTCGACGCGAACTGCTTGTAGAAGGCGCCTTGGGTCAGCCCGGCGCCCTTCATCAGATCCTTGAGCCCAATGCCGTCGAAACCGTGCTCCCGAAAAAGGCGGCTGGCCACATCGATCACGGTCTGCCGGTTCTGCTCAGCCTGAATGCGGCTCACGCGCATCGTCGATCTCCATTTAGATTGCGTACTAAATCTATATCCCATTTAGAGGCCGAACGCAATCTATCAAGGGGAAATGCGAAACGGGCGGCTCGCCACGCGGTCGGTGCGGCGGCATGCCGCAGGCCGACTATCTCTCTTTTTAGATTGCGATTGAAATCTAAATATTATAGAGTTCGATCAAAATCTATCAGGAAGGAGATACGTCGATGACCCGCAGAACCCTGAGCGCATCGCTTCTGGCCGCGCTGTTCATGGCGACGCCGGCCCTTGCCGAGCAAGCCACCATCGGCCGCCCCATCGAAGCCGGCAGCCTGCACGACGGACGCCTCGACATGGTGGTCTATTACGTCCCGGTCGACGGCGGCCGCCTGGAGGTCACTGCCACCTTCGCGCCGAAGGGCGGAGGCGATCCGCAGCGCGTCGTCATGGGCCTCGCCGACCGCGACTCCGTGGCCTTCTCGATGCCGGGCTATCGCGGCACGCTCTACGCGTTCTCGAGGTCCGGCGAGGAGGTGGCGGTCTCGGCCGAGACGGACATGCATCCGCGCGTCGAGGAACTGTCGCGCTGAAGCGCAATGGTTCAACAGCCATCGGCCCATGTGTGGCAGCCTCAGCCCCGATGCCGGAGGGCCTCGACCACGACCGCCATCGCTGGCGAAAGCTGCCGCCGGCTCGGATAGTAGAGGTGATAGCCGGCGAAGGGCGGGCTCCAGTGGTCAAGCACGAGCGTCAGCCGCCCCTCGGCGACGTGGTGGCTGACGAGGTTTTCCGGCACGTAGCAAATGCCGTAGCCCCCGAGCGCCGCGTCGATCATGGGTATCGTCGAATTGAAGGTTAGCTGGCCTCCCACCCGGACCCTGAGCTCGCGGCCGTCCCTGGCGAACTCCCAGGCATAGAGCCCGCCGTAGGTGGCCTGCCGCAAGCAGATGCAGTTATGCACGACCAGATCCTGCGGCGTCCTCGGGGCTGGGCAGCGGGAAAAGTATTCCGGCGAGGCAACGGCCACCAGCCGCCAGTCCGGACCGATCCGCACCGCGATCATGTCCCTGTCGAGGCTCTCGCCGAGCCGCACGCCGGCGTCGAAGCGTTCCTCCACGATGTTGCGCATGCCGTTGTCGCTGTAGAGCTCGACGCTGAGGTCCGGATAGTCGCGAAGCACCGGCTCGAGCTTCGGCCAGACGGTGGTCTGCAGCGCGTGGTCCGACAGCGTGATGCGGACCGTGCCCGAGGGCTTGTCACGGAAGGCGACGAGGCCCGCGAGATCGGCCTCGATTTCCTCGAAGCGCGGCGCGAGCGACTGGTAAAGCCGCTCGCCCGCTTCGGTCGGTGCCACGCTGCGCGTCGTGCGCGTGAGCAGGCGAACGCCGAGCCGCGCTTCCAATTCCTTGATGGAGTGGCTGAGCGTCGACTGCGAGGTGCCGAGCTCGGCTGCCGCCCTGGTGAAGCTGCGCTCCCGGGCGACAGCAACGAACCACAGCAGATCCTTCATGTCCGCGCGCTGCATTATAGCCTCCCTGTCCGTATTTATATCACAGACCGATAAGTCCATGCGGATTATCTCGTCTAGTCGAATGGCGCCCGGTGCAATATCTTCCCCCGCAAATCGACGCGACCAACTCGCGTCCCGGCCAGGCCGGCCGCTTCGACGAAGGCGAGGAGGTCCCGCACATTCGCGGCGAGTTTCCGCTTCGCATCGAACGCATCTGACAGGAGATCGCCATGGACATTCTTCGCGCAGGCACGAGGCCATCCGGCAAGGGACCGGCGGACTGGTTCACCGGCACGGTCCGCATCGATCCGCTCTTCAACCCCTTCGACGCCGGACGCGTGCAAGGCGCGCAGGTCACCTTCGAGCCCGGCGCCCGCACCGCCTGGCACACGCATCCGCTGGGGCAGACGCTGATCGTCGTCTCGGGCCTCGGCCGCGTCCAGCGCGAGGGCGGCCCGGTCGAGGAGATCCGGCCCGGCGACGTCGTCTGGTTCGCGCCCGGCGAAAAACACTGGCACGGCGCCTCGCCGCAGACCGCGATGGTCCACATCGCTGTCCAGGAGCCCAGGGACGGCAAGACCGTGGACTGGCTGGAGCACGTCACCGACGCCGAATACGGCGCCTGATCAGAAAGGAAGAAAAATGCTCGCAACCGTTCTTCACAAGCCCGGCGACATCCGCTGCGAGGAAATCGAAGACCCGAAAATCCTGCGCCCGACGGATGCCATCATCAAGCTGTCGGCGAGCTGCATCTGCGGCTCCGATCTGTGGCCCTATCGCGGGCTGCAGCCGGTCGATGGCCCGATGCATATGGGCCACGAATATTGCGGCATCGTAGTCGAGGTCGGTGCGGAGGTGCGTAACGTGCGCCCCGGCCAGTTCGTCGTCGGCTCCTTCTGCATCTCCGACAACACCTGCCCGCATTGCCGCTTCGGCTTCCAGTCCTCCTGCGTGCAGCGCGAGTTCATGTCCGGCGCGCAGGCGCCCTATGCCCGCGTGCCGCTCGCGGATGGCACGCTGGTGGCGACCTCCGAGATTCCGCCCGCCGACTTGGTGCCCGACCTGTTGGCCGTCTCGGACGTGCTCGGCACCGGCTGGTATGCCGCGGACGCCGCCGAGGTCCGCGAAGGATCGACGGTGGTGGTCGTCGGCGACGGCGCGGTCGGCCTGATGGGCGTGCTCGCGGCCAAGCAGATGGGCGCCGAGCGCATCATCGCCATGAGCCGCCACGACAGCCGCCAGAAGCTCGCCCGCGAATTCGGCGCCACCGACATCGTCGCCGAGCGCGGCGAGGAAGGCATTGCCCGCATCAAGGAACTCACCAAAGGCGTCGGCGCGGATTCGGTGCTCGAATGCGTCGGCACGGCCGAATCCTTCGACCAGGCGCTGGCCTGCTCGCGCCCCGGCGGCACCATCGGCTATGTCGGTGTGCCGCATGGCGTGAGCTTCGACGGCCAGCGCCTGTTCTTCGGCCAGAAGCGCATGCTCGGCGGCCCGGCGCCGGTGCGTCGCTTCCTGCCCGACCTGATGGACCGCGTGCTCAAGGGCAGGATCAAGCCCGGCAAGGTGTTCGACCTCAAGCTACCGCTGGCGGACGTCGCGGAAGGCTACCGCGCCATGGACGAGCGCCGCGCCATCAAGGTCATGCTTGAAGTCTAGGGTCTTGATGATGGCCGCGACGGACACTGCACCCGATCGAAGCGGGGCGATGACGGGATTGTTGCCGATCATGGCGGCGGTGTTCGCCGGCTTTCTGCTCATCGGCCTGGCGCTGCCGGTCCTGCCGCTGCATCTGCACGACAGGCTCGGTTTCGGCCCCTTCGCGGTCGGGCTGGTGACGGGCAGCCAGTTCGTGGCCTCTCTACTCACACGCATCGGGGCCGGAAACTATGCCGATGGGCATGGCGGCAAGCGGGCCGTCGTGGTCGGCCTTGTCGCCGCCGCCCTGGCGGGGCTCGTCTATCTCGGATCGCTGGCCTTCCTTGACCGGCCGACTGCCTCGGCGATGGTGCTCTTCGTCGGCAGGGCGGTTTTGGGCGCGGCCGAGAGCTTCATCATCACCGGCGGCGTAGCCTGGGGCCTCGCGCTTGCCGGCGGACAGAACTCCGGAAGGGTCATCGCCTGGATCGGCATGGCGATGTTCGCGGCGCTGGCGCTCGGCGCACCGATCGGGTCCGCGCTCTACGAAGCTGGCGGCTTCGCCGCGATCGCTCTCGGCACGATGGTGCTGCCCCTTGCAACGCTGCTCGCCACTCTGCCGATGCGCGGCGTCAGCGCCGGCAGCGTTGCCGCGCGGCAGTCATGGGCGAGCGTGGCGCAAGCCGTCTGGCTTCCCGGCTTGGGAGCGGCTCTTAGCAGCCTCGGTTACGGCGCGATCCTGTCCTTCGGGGCGCTGCTCTTTGCCGAGCGCGGCTGGCACCCGGTCTGGCTCCCCTTCACCGCCTATGCGGCATCGCTGATCGCGGCAAGGCTATGCTTCGGCCACCTGCCGGACCGCCTCGGCGGTGCCCGCGTTGCCGCGATCTTCGTGCTGGTCGAGGCGGCGGGCCTTCTGTCGATCTGGCTGGCACCGGGACCGGCGGTCGCGGCAATCGGAGCCGTCCTGACGGGGCTTGGCTACTCGCTGGTCTATCCCGGCCTCGGCGCCGAGGCGGTCGCGCATTTATCCGCAAGCAGCCGCGGCCTTGCGATGGGACTCTACACGGTCTTCCTCGATGTGGCGCTCGGTTTCGGCAGCCCGGCGCTCGGCCTGATTGCCGCATCGGCAGGGTTGCGGCTCGTCTTCCTCGCCGCCGCCGCAGCGGCACTTCCGGCTTTGGCCATCGCGCTCTTGCTTAGACGCAAGGCGCGCGCGACTAGCCCGGGAACAAAGCGCGCCGCCGCTGGTTGAGAACAGTCGGCAATCGAGCGGCCGCCGTACTTTGCGGTGCGACGGCTCGCGTTGCCTCGGAAAGCGGCGGAAAGGCCACAGGCATGCCAGGAGCGGCGAAACTTGCTCAACTTGTCGAGCGGCAGGAGCCGCTCACCTTCCGTTTTGCGGACGACGGCCTGGTGCCCAACCATCCGCGCTGGCCGATGATCGTCTACCGCGGCGCCGTGATGTTGCCGGACGATGTCAATCCGGCTTCCGTCTTCGAGGATCTCTTCAGCACCAATGGCTGGGGCGATAGTTGGCGCAACGGCATCTACGACTACGTCCACTACCATTCGCGCATTCATGAGGTGCTCGGCATCGCGCGCGGCACGGCCGAGGTGCGCTTCGGCGGCGACAGGGGCGAGGTGCTCACCGTCAAGGCCGGCGACGTTGCGATCCTGCCGGCCGGCACCGGCCACCATCGCCTGTCCTCGTCAGCCGATCTTCTGGTGGTCGGCGCCTATCCGCCCTTCGGCACCTACGATCTGTGCACACGCCGCGAGCAGCACGCCGAGGCGCTGCGCACGATCCCGAAGGTCGCCCGTCCTGAAAAGGACCCGGTCTATGGCAGTGAAGGCCCGCTGCTGAGCGTATGGCAGGAAGGCTGAACGACAAGGTTGCTTGCGCCTCGTGCCCGGAAGGCGCGTCGTGATGCCTATGGATATTTCGTTGGCTTGATAGCCTCGGGGGCGCCCTCCAGCTCTTTTGGCAACGGCAGGCTTGAGCACTGCAGGTGCACATCGCGTGCGAACAGCTTTCGTTGCTGCTGCTCATGCTCCTTGACGGCCGCCACGAGCCCCATGCTGTACGGACCAAGCAGGACGCCGAAGCCCCAGCCGGGGTGCTCTTTCTCGCGGGCGTCATAGTCGGAAGCCGCCATGCGGGCCTGCTGGCATCCCGGCGATGCCCATTTCGGGTCTTGCTGCGAAAGCTTTGCTTCGTAATCGACCGGCGAGGTCACACATCCAACCAGCGCCACGCTCAACGCGGCGACCATCGCGAATCTCATCCGCAAGCCTTTCCTAAAATAAGCCGGAGAGAACACAGAACTCTGCTGCCGGCAAGCGGACAGCGGCAGGCGCCGGCCTCAGAACTTCCTGCTGAGATAAGGCGAGCCGCCGAGGCCGAACCGCCACTCGGCTTCGACGCCCTTGGTGAGGCCGATCCTGCGTCCGCTGAGGATCGCGGCTGGATCGGTCTCGGAGCGGGCAAATTGGAAGGGCGGGGCGGTAAGCAACAGATCATTGTGCGAGCCATCGATGCCGAGGGCCTGGCAAACCCGCCCCGGGCCCGAGCAGAGCAGCCTGTCGTCCTCGGTGGCGCGGTTGGCGCGCATGGCGGCGATGCCGAACAGCGGCTGGATCGCGCGGATCAGCACCGCGCTGCCCGGCAGGCACACCGCATTCAGGCACCAGTGAAGGCCGTAGGAGCGGTAGACATAGGCGCCGCCGGGCGGGCCGTACATCGGCGCGTTGCGCGGCGTGCGGCCGCGATAGCTGTGCGAGGCGGGATCGTCGGGGCGATAGGCCTCGGTCTCGACGATGATGCCGCCGACGCCGTTCAACCCAAGCGTCGCGCCGATCAGCTCGCGCGCGACCACAAAGGCGTCGCGCGCGAAAAAGTCCCGATGCCGGCCGGCCTCAGCGCCGGGCGGCATCGCGATGAACACTCGTCGGGCAGGCCATGATCAACCCGTGGCGCCGGTCTCCGCCGGCGATGCCTCGATGCTTCGGGCCCTTCGCCGCCGGATCGCCTCGGCGATGAACACCCGCGACAGCGCGTGGTAGAGCGGCTCGTTGGAGATCAGCCGCGCCGTGCCGAAGCCCAGCATCGCCGCGCACATCAGCGCGATGACATTGTCGTGGTTGCCGGTCATTTCGAGGATGATGACGAAGGCCGTCATCGGCGCCTGCACGACGCCGGCGAAGTAGCCGGCCATGCCAAGCAGCGCGGCGGTGCCTGTGCCGCCGCCGAGGATCAGGCCAAGCGTGCTGCCGAGGCCCGCGCCGACGGCGAGCGACGGCGCGAAGATGCCGCCCGGAATGCCCGATACCATCGACAGCACGCCGGCCGCGAATTTTTCCGCGAAGAAGAACGCCGGCAGCGGAGCGCCTTCGATGGCACCGCGCGCCTGCGCGTAGCCGGTGCCGAAGGTGAGGCCGCCCGAGGCGATGCCGATCATCGCCACCACCAATCCGCAGGCACCTGCGACGACAAGCGTGCGCCACAGCGGCTGCAACGCGTTCCAGCGCCGGATGCGTCGCGTGATCTTCAGCGCCAGCAGCGAGAACAGAGCGCCGAAGCCGCCGCCGATGACGCCGCAGGCCAGCACCAGCGGCCAGTCGCTGGCGAAGGCGACAGTGTCTTTTGCCACGCCGAAATAGGTGTAGTTGCCGAGCAGCCCCAGCGAGGCGAGACCGGCGAGGATCACCGCCGTCAGCACCAGCCCGTTCGTGCGCGCCTCATAGGCACGCCCCATCTCCTCGATGGCGAAGACGATGCCCGCAAGCGGTGTGTTGAAGGCCGCCGCGATGCCCGCCGCCGAGCCTGCCAGGATCAAGCCGCGCGCCTGCGCCATGCCGCCCCAGCGCGCCGCCTGCAGCATCAGCGAGGCGCCGACCTGCACCGTCGGTCCCTCGCGGCCGATCGAGGCGCCGCAGGCGAGGCCGATAACGGTGAGCACGATCTTGCCCACCACCAGACGCAGCGAAAGAATGTGGCTGCGATCCTCGTCATCGCGCAGGTGGCGCGCGGCGATCGCCTGCGGAATGCCGCTTCCCTGCGATCCCGGAAAGAAGGAATGGGCAAGCCAGGCGCAGAGCAGGAAGCCGAGCGGCGTCATCGCCAGCGGCAGGTAGAAGCGCCAGCCGCCGTCATGGCCGATCGCGACGTGGAACAGCGCCTGCGCCCGGTCGGCCAGGATCGCAAACAGCACGCTGATCAGTCCGATCGAGAGGGCGCCCGCCCAGAAGACGAGGCGCGGCTGCCAGACGCGCCGCGAAACCCACATCGCCTGCGAGCGCCGCAGCATCGGGTGTTTGCGCGATATGCCGGCCATGCCTGTCCTCACGGTGATTGATGGCCCGTAGCACACTGGCGGGGCCGATCAAGCCATGGGGCCGACGCGGCAGCGCGGGCCGGCGCTGACGAGAGCCGCTCAAGCCACCGGTCGGCGGAGCTGAAATCCCGCCAGCGGTATGCCGGCGGGAGAGCGATAGTTGGCGAAGTGCTGGAACGTCTCACATCGCCATTTTTTCACATTCGGCCTGGGCCTTCTTGGTCGACGTATCGAGCATGTAGGTTTTGCCCTTGGCGTCGGTCATCATCATCATGCAATGCTTGATGGGCTTGGCCGTCTTCATCATCTCGGCGCTGGTTTTGGCGTCGGGCATCATGGTGCCCATATGCCCGTCGGGCATGATCGCCGTCACTTGCCCGCCCTTCATCATGGTCATCGTGCCCATCGTGTCCTCGGCAAACGCCTGCGAGGCCGCAAGGGCAGCGACGCCGGCAATGACGACAAGCTTGATCGGATGCATTCGAAATACTCCCATTTTATCGGGGCACAGTTGCCCCATTTGGGGATTCGCAGGGCATTGCGATCCGTTACGTCGACACAAAGATGTGATCGCCGGAGCGGTGGGGCTTCAGCACAGGCGCGCTTGTTAGGGCCGCTCCCTTCTCGGGAACGATCATCGTCGACCTCAGACTTGAAGGGACCGCTAAGCCCAGCAGATTGCGCGCTGTGCGCATGAAGATTTTCGAGCCGATCGGGATCAGGTCGTCGGGAAAATCGTAGTCGGGATTGTGGAGCGCCGGGTGCCGCTCGCCGGCGCCGAGGAAGAACATCGCCGATTTGGCATTGTGGCCGAAGATGCCGAAATCTTCCGAGGCGCGCATCGGCAGGGCGTCCTCGCCGCGCGAAACACCCTCTTCGTCGAGCGCGCGGTTGAGATGCTCCACCGCATCCGGCGCATTGACGCTGGCGACGAAGATCTCGTGATAGTCGAAACGCACGGAAAGGCGATGCTCTGCCGCGATCTCCGCCGCCAGCGCCTCCGCGGCGGCGACAAGCTCGGCCATGCGATCGTCGTGGCGGGTGCGCAGCGTCGCCCACACCTCCGCATGGCCGGGCGCGATGCCGAACACGGCTTCGCCCATCGAGCAATGGGTAACGGTCACCATGCCGAAATCGTCGTCGGCGAAGGTGCCGCGCCCGAGCGCCGGCAAGCGCGGCATCAGTTGGCTCACCGCGAGCATCGGCGAAGTGCCGGTTTCGGGCATGGAGGAATGCGCGGTTTTGCCCTCGAGCATGATCCGCATGCCGCGCGAGGCGCAGTTCACCACGCCGGCCTTGACGCGCACCTCGCCGAAGGGCACGCCCGGCAGATTGTGCAGCGAGAAGGCGAAATCCGGCGCGATCTCGCCAAACCGCGGATCGGCGACGACACCGGCCGCGCCATTGCCGGTTTCCTCTGCCGACTGGAACATCAAGACGACACGGCCGCGCGCCGGTCTCCGGCGCCCGAACTGACGGCCGAGCGAGGCGAGGATCGCAGTGTGTCCGTCATGGCCGCACATATGCGACTTGCCGGGCACCAGCGATGCATGAGCGACGCCCGAAAGCTCGTGGATCGGCAGCGCGTCGAGCTCCGACCGGAACAGCACTGTCGGCCCGGCCTGCCCGCTGTCATAAACCGCCGCCACGCCATGCCCGCCCAGTCCCGTCAGCACCTTGTCCGGCCTGGTATCGGCGAGGAAGGAGACGACCTCCTTGGCCGTCTTCTCTTCCTCGTTGGAGATTTCCGGCTGCCGGTGCAGCTTGTGGCGCCATGCCGTCAGCTCGACGATGTCTCGATTGGTCAGGGTCACGTTCGACTCCGCTCGGTTTGCAGCTCACACAAACACAATAGAGTTTCAGAGTTTCGCTCGTGCCGTGCCATGCCCGCAAATTGCGATAGTCCATGGGCGCGTGCCTGGCGTCAGCGCCAAGTTTCGGCTCAGGGACCTATGCGCCGCTCGATGCGACTTTCGACCCAATATTTAGGCATCGCTAATATGATAAGGTGCGCGCGAGGGGTCTTTTGCATGAACCAACGGCGAAGGCGTATCGCATTAGTGTGGCTCGTCTTGGCCGGCGACGCAGACGCTCACGATTGGTACACGGGCAAGACAGATCCGGTTCTTGGCTATAGGTGCTGCGGAAACAAGGATTGTCATCCAATCGATTCCAGGCACGTTAGAATGACAAAAGAAGGTTATTTCGTCAGGCTGCACCGCCCCTTCTACTTGAATGATCCCCAGCAAGGCGAGTGGTTTATCCCCAGAGAACGTGTCCAGACCTCGCCGGATGATCGATACCACATATGCGAGCGTTTGGTGACGTTCTATCGGTCGACAACTCCTCATATGAAATACCAGACCTATCACAGATTTAGATGGACGTGCTTTTTCGCGCCGCCGGGCACAAGTTCGATCGGCGGGATATAGCAACGTCCTACATCGCGTTCGCAGGCGCGAAGAAGCAATTTTCGTGCTCCTCCGTCGGATGCAAGCAAATGTGGAAATTGTCATCGCCTGACGGAATGACCACGTCGTACGGCACGAAATAGCGGTTCTGATGAGTGACCTTGCCATGGTCGCCTGGCCGCAGGACGACCACGTATCCATCCGGCCTCGGCGTCACCGTCATGCTTGGAATCTTCTGGCACTCGCCGCTGGCTTGATCGCCATGGCAGCAGGCCGGTGGGTAGGTCCAGCCGCTGTCGGCCATGTGCGCATACGCAGCACCATCCTCCGGTGCCGCAGTCGTGGCGATCACGCCTGCCAGGCCGATCATGTATCGTATGCCGATCGCATGCACCGAATGGTCCTCAAGCGCCGCGTCGAAGCAATTTTACACCATTAGTATCTTCTAATATAGTGTGACCTCTACATCTCCTTGCCGGACCGACGCGTGAAACATGGAGTCCCGCGGCGTGCCCGATGAAGCCGACCGGCTCAACGTGATAGCCTATCTCAGAACGCTCGCCGACTCGCCGGTTCCGCGGAGCCTGCATCGTGCTTGCCACGGTGCCGAACCTCGGCATCCGACCCGAATGCCGGTCGGGGCGTCTTCTTGCGACCTTGATCTGCGGCAGGTCGCGGCTGATCGGCCGAAAGCCGACGCCGCAATACAGGTTGCGGGCGGCCGGGTGCGCCGGCCGAGACAGGCGACCAGCATGCGCCTTGAAACCGCTCTGACACGGGAGCGGCCCGGTAGCCTTGTGAGGTTTTGTGGCGTGTGGGCAAGGGCCACCGGGCCTGACCGGCGGGGACTTAGTACGGGGGACTTTCGCTAAGAGGGCACCGGCTGAGAGGAATATACGCCCGTTCCAATATAATCGTACGCATCCATAAGGACGAAGCCGGATGTAGGCCGCGTAGCGAAAGCGCATCGCGACGAAACCGATTGAGGCGACGTGCTTAGACGTGCTTAAGTCTTTGTCTTTATGTCGTTCCCCCGCTGCGCACTTTGGGCGACATGCAGGCATCTGGCCGAGCACCGGGATCGCTGGACCGGCCGGCTGAGATCGGTGCGGCGCTCGGTCCGGGTCGTCGCAACCTTTGCCTCGCCAGCTTCAGCCGGCCCAGTGACGAGCGAAATGCCCAGCAACGCGCCCATTAAGCCGATCGAGAACCTTTGCATCGTCCCCGCGGCGGCTACGCACGGTGTTCGCGGAAAATCCGGCGCCGTTTTTGATGAACGCTTGGGCCGCCGTTTCGGGATAATGTCGCAGCCGGATGAATTGAAATAGGGCGGTTCCGCAACGAATGGCCAAGAAATTTGCGTTTCTCCTGGTGCGCGATTTCACGCTCTCGCCGCTGTCGCTTTTCATCGACACGCTGCGGCTGGCGGGCGATGAGGGCGATCGCAGCCGCAGGGTGGAGTTCGACTGGCAGATCGTCGGCGAGCGCGGCCTGCCGATCAGGGCGAGCTGCGGCGTCGAATTGCTGCCGACGAAGGCGATCGGCAATCCGGAGGATTTCGACAACGTCGTCGTGGTCGGCGGCCTGCTCGACACCAACCGCAGCCTGAGCTCGGAAAAGGAGGCCTTCCTTCTGCGGGCGGCCGACAGGGGCGTGCCGCTAACCGCGCTCTGCACGGGAAGCTTCGTGCTGGCGCGCTACGGTTTGCTGGACGGCTACAGCGCCGCCGTCAGCTGGTTTCACATCAAGGATTTCCGCGCCGAGTTCCCCGACGTGAACGCCCATGCCGACAGCCTGTTTTCCGTCGACCGCGGTCGCGCGACATGCGCCGGCGGCACGGGCGCGGCCGATCTCGCCGGCTATTTCGTGTCGCAGTTCATCGGCCAGAAGGCGGCGGAAAAGGCCGCCAAGATCCTGGTGCTCGATCGCATCCGCAACATCAGGGACGTGCAGCCCGTCGGCGATCTTTTTCCCGAAGCCTCGAGCCGCGCGGTGAAGCGGGCCTTGCTCTTGATGGAAAGCAGCCTCCAGGAGAAAATATCGGTCACCGAGATCGCAAGCCGCCTGAATTGCTCGCGGCGCCAGCTCGAGCGTGTTTTCGCGACCGAGCTCGGTATCAGCCCGATGGCAGCCTATCTGGCGCTCAGGGTGCATTACGCGAAGTCGCTGCTGGAAGGCAGCGACCTGGCAATCGGGGAAATCGCCTACCGATGCGGCTTCGGCAATGCCGGACATTTCAGCCGGGTGTTCCGTCAGCACACCGGTATCACGCCGACCCACCTCAGGCATCCCAGCCGCTTGTCCGCTCAAGCGGCGAAATAACGCTTCTGTGAGCAGCGCGAACGCTACTATGCGCTCCTCGCTTCGAATGCCCGCCGCTGCGCCGGGAGGCAGGCGTCGGCGACCTTCAGCCTGGCACGGAGATCGGGTTCGCCTCGCCGCTGACAGGGCAGCCTTGCTTGGTGCTAGATCGCCACTGCGGTGACCTTTCCTGCCGTATCGAGGCGACAGCCGACGCGCGCCTGCCGGACTTCAATTCCACCTTGTCTTTTATAGGCTATGCGCACTTCGATCGGCGCCGTAAGTAAGCCTCGACGTTGACGCAGGGGGCCTGCGCTTGCCGCGTAAACACGCACCGCGTCAAGGGGAATCGCAGCCCTGGCGATCGCCGCGCGGCAGGCGCGCACCACTGCAGCTGGCGTGCCGGGTTTTGCTTTCAATGGGGCCAAAAACCCAAAGGGATACCCCTTGGTGACCCGCTGGAGCTCACTGTCAGCTGCTCTGGAAGGCCTGAGGGCGCGTGGCAGAATAATCGGTGGTCTCGCGGTCTTGGCCGAGGCGGTGGCTGTCGTGACTGCGCCCGGGCTCTCGGGAGCCATTGCCGATCCGCTTGCGGCGGAAGGATCGTCGCCCACGCCGATGCCTGTCGACGACATGCCTGCGCCACCCAGGTTGCCGCTGGTACTGACGCCGGCGCCGAGTGATCCGTCGCCACCCGCCGATGCTCCAACGTTTGTGCCGCCGACACCGTCGGCGCTCGTGCCCACTCCCACGGCCGCGCCTTGCGGACCGGCGCTCAATCCAGCATCGACCCCGACACCGCCGACCTCACCGCTTACGCCCACGTCAAGAGCCAGAGCAGGTCCGATCGCGATCCCGATCGTCAACGCGGCTGCAACGTACGTCTTCATCGCCAAAGCCCTCCTGCGGCACAGCTTCGGAACACCCCCTTCACCCAGCCGCTTGACCGCTCAAGCGGCGAAATAATGCTTCTGTGAGCAGCGCGAACGCCACTATGCGATCCTCGCTTCGAATGCCCGCCGCTACGCCGGGAGGCAGGGCGTCGGTGATCTTCAGCCTGGCGCGGAGATCGGGTTCGCCTCGCCGCCGACAGTGCAGCTTGCTTGGTGCTAGAACACCACTGCGGTGACCTTTCCTGCCGTATCGAGGCGACAGTCGACGCGCGCCTGCCGGACTTCAATTCCGCCTTGTCTTTTGTAGGCTATGCGCACTTCGATCGGCGCCGTAAGCGCGCCTCGACGTTGACGCAGGGGACCTGCGCTTGCCGCGTAAACACGCACGGCGCCAAGGGACATCGCAGCCCTCGTGATCGCCGCGCGGCAGGCGCGCACCACGGCAGCTGGCGCGCCGGGTTTTGCTTGCAATGGGGCCAAAAACCCAAAGGGATACCCCTTGGTGACCCGCTGGAGCTCACCGTCATTGGTGACCCGCTGGAGCTCACCGTCAGCTGCTCTGGAATGCCTAGTCTTGGCCGAGGCGGTGGCTGTCGTGACTGCGCCCGGGTTCTCGGGAGCCTTTGCCGATCCGCTTGCGGCGGAAGGATCGTCGCCCACGCCGATGCCTGTCGGCGACACGCCTGCGCTTACGCCACCCAGGTTGCCGCTGGTACTGACGCCGGCGCCGAGTGATCCGTCGCCACCCGCCGATGCTCCAACGTTTGTGCCGCCGACACCGTCTGCGCTCGCACCCGCTCCCACGGCTGCGCCTTGCGAACCGGCGCTCGATCCAGCATCGACCCCGACACCGCCGACCTCACCGCTTACGCCCGCGTCAAGAGCCAGGGCAGGTCCGATCGCGATCCCGATCGTCAATGCGGCTGCGAAGTACGTCTTCATCGCCAAAGTCCTCCTGCGGCATAGCTTCGGAACGCCTCCTTCACTCGCCCGGGTCGAGCTCCGGTGGTTGCGTTGGCAGCAACTCGGCGGGAAGAACTATGATCTCACTCGCCGTCAGATCAGGTTGCGGCGGATAACGGACCTTGGATCTCTGTTTGTCCGGGGATGCCGGTTTGCGCGCATGTTGGGCCTGCGAGCGCTCTGTCGCACTTGCGAGTGGGCTTGCAGGCGTGGCTTTCGACGCGCGCTTCATGCCCACGGTGCGGCGGCTGCCGCGAGGCTTGACGATGTCCGTTGTTCCACGCGCGGCGCTGAGGCTGCGGGCCAGACCGGTAGCCCTTTCACGTTCTTGCTCCAGCGCTGCGCTCAACTCTACCGAGACCTGCCTTGAAGCGTCGTGTTCCTTGCGCACACTGTCGAGGTTGCGGATGGCGGAATCTGCTCGTTCGCGTTCCTGCTTGAGTGCTTCGCCAGCTTGCGTCAACGCGGCCTCGGCAACCTGTTGCCTCCTTATGGCGTTGGCCCGCTCGACCGCAGCCAGATTGGCGCCCGTCTTGAAAGCGTCCACAGTCTGGCGGGACTTGGTGAGTTCTTGTTCCAGTAGCTCAATTCTGTGCCGCTCCGCGTCAAGCTCTCGCTTGGCATCAGCCTGAGAGGCCTCCATGGAGCGCTGCGTTCCCTGCAAAGTGGTCTTCTCGCTATCCCAGAGACTGACTTTGGCTTTGAAGCCTTCGATAACGCGCCGCGCCGCCTCCAGATCGAGCGCCCGCGTTTCGGCTGTTCGCCTCTGCTCTTTCAGGGCTTGTGCTTGCTTAGCCGCCGTGTCGGCCATTGCACGTGCCCGCGCGCTTGCGTCGCGCTCGTTGCGCTGCGCAGCGTCCAGCGCTGCTCGCAATGCCGCGATTTCGCGGCGCAGGGCCTCGTGCTCCGCGGGCAACGTTTGCGCATCTTCGTCGCGTGCCTCTGGTAGCTTGAGCGCGGGCTCTACGGATTTGTGGGGCTCGAGCCCGTCCGGTTGTGCCGTGCCCAATTCTTTCTCGATTTTGCCCGGAGCCTGGAGCGACGAACTGCCGTTGGCGGGGGCAGCCGCCGGCGGTTCGGGCGCTGTTCCATTGCCCATGAGCTCCACGGAGCCTGTCGTCTCCACGGCTGACTCCGGTATGCGTTGGACGATCGTATCCGGCCGCTCAGGTCGGCCACTTCTGGCTTGCAGGCGATCAGCAATCAGCTTTGCCAACTCGTCGGCACGCAGTCCTGCGGCGGCAATGCTCCCGATATTTGGGAGATCGAGCTTGCCGGTCGGGTCGATGCTGAATGTTCGGTTGAGTTGCAACCCCTCCACAATGCCGTCGCGCAGCGCAGTCCAGCGCCAAACGCGCAGTTCGATCCTGTCTCTCGGGGCAAGCTTGTCGTCAGTCGCCGACTGGCTCCTTGCCGGAGATCCCAAAAGCAGAAGGGCGGATAGCGAAGCGAGGCACAGCAGGGCGCTGCATTGTCTGCCGCGCATTCGATGAAGCAGACGCAATAACCATCGTCCAACAAAGGTGAAGTCACGGTGTAGGCATGTTGCCTGGGTGCTACGCACATGATTCATCACTGAACCCCACCGGCCGCGCGACCCTCGCCGCGATTGTATTCTCCGTTAATCTGTGCGGCACGCCGCTCGGGCGGCCTCATGCCGCACCAAAAACACGAAGGATAGAAAAGCACCCCCGGCGCGCCAAGCACCGAAAAAGGCTTAGGGACAATCTTCTTTTACCTTACTTTTTGTCGAGCCGGCTAAGCAGCCGGCAGCTGCCGGCCTGACCAGCAGCGGATATGCACAACCTCGAATGGCCGAAATGTTTGCTCTCGACGGCGATAGGCACGAACGACCCGTCCGACCTGCCGTCCGTTGCTACCGCTCCGCAAACGCTCGCGCGAACGAATCCATCATCGGTCGTGCCAGATACTCGAAGAACGTCCGGTCGCCCGTATTGATGAACGCTTCGACCGGCGTTCCCGGATAAAGCTGCTCCGCCTTCACGCCGGGGGGCAGGGTGCCGGCGATCTTCAGCTTGGCGCGGAAATAGGGTTCGTGCGTGGTTTGATCGACCAGCCGGTCGGCGGAGATCTGGCTCACCGTGGCTGACACCTCGGGCGTCAGGCGTGTGTTGAGCGCGGACAGCCTGAGCTTCGCCGGCTGGCCGACGCGGACCTGATCGATGTCCTTCGGCCGCAGCCTTGCATCGACGTTGAGGCCCGACGCCGTGGGCAGGATCTCCATGATCTTTTCGCCTGGCGCGATCACGCTGCCCTTGGAATTATAGGTCGACGCCACCACGATGCCCGCCGCCGGCGCCTTGATCGTCGTGCGCTGAAGCACCGCTTGGGCGGCCCGCATCTGTTCCTCGATGTCGGCGAGGCTGGTGCGAACCTCGTCGAGCTTGCTCAGCGCTTCCTCCACGCGCTGCGTGGTCAGACGCTCGACTTGCACCTGGGCTTCTACGATCTGGGAGTTGGCCGCGGCAAGGTCTGCCTCCAGCGCGCCGGCCTGGCCGACGAGATCGGCCTCGCTGCGCAGCAGCTGCGAATATTCGGTGCGGTTGGTGAGGCCCTTGTCGAGCAGGCCGGTCTTGATGCCGAGCTCCTTCTTCACCACATCGGACTGCTGCTGGATCGCCTGCTTCTGGGCGTTCAGCCCAACGACCGACTCGCGATGCATGGCGACCCGCTGCGTCATGATCGACTGCTCCGACCGGAACCGCGCGAGCCTGGCGTCGAACTCCTTCTGCTGCTCGCGGATGAGATTCTGGAAATCCTCCTGGAACGGCGCCGGTGCTGCCTCGGTGATCGGCGCCAGCCTGTCCAGCCCGTCGCGTTCGGCCTCCAGGCGCGCCATGCTCGCCTTGAGCGCGATCGACTGTCTGGTCAGCCGGTTGAGCTCGGCTTGCGCGGCCGTCTTGTCGAGGATGACCAGGTCCTGGCCCTGCTGCACGCGGTCGCCCTCGTGGACCAGCAGCTGCTGGATGATGCCGCCCTCGGGCTGCTGGATGAGGATGTTGCCGCCCGTCGCCGAGATCGTGCCTTGCGTGATCACCGCGCCGGAGAGCGGCGCGCTGGCGGCCCAATAGCCGAAGCCGCCCGCCAGCAGCGCTATCGCCGCATAGCCGGTGAGGGCCACGCGCCTTATGTCGGTGCGCGGCCGGCTGTCCCAGGCAAGGCTCTCGACCGTCATCTCTAGGACCCGAAGCGGATGCCGTGCGTGCGGATCGTCGGGGAAAACGACCCGGTCACTACGGTGCTCTGCTGTGCGGGAGCGCCCTTGCCGACCACAGGCTGCCGCAGCACCTCGGCGCTCGGGCCGAAGGCTTCGATGACGCCGCCGCGCAGAACCATCACGCGGTCGCAGGCCGTGGCGATGGACGGGCGATGCGTGATCACGATCGTCGTGACGCCGGCTGCCCGCGCCGCGACGAGCACCGCTTCGAGCGCCGCCTCGCCGCTGCCGTCGAGATGGGAGCTGGGCTCGTCGAGGACGAGGATGCGAGGATTGCCGTAGAAGGCGCGCGCCAGCCCGATCCTCTGGCGCTCGCCGCCCGAGAGAGTCCTGTCCGAGGAGCCGATCATCGTCTGATAGCCGTCGCGCTGCGCCAGGATAAGCTCATGCGCCTGGGCATGCTTTGCCGCCTCGACGATGGCGGCATCGTCTGCCTTCGCCTCGAAGCGGGCGACATTGTCGCCGATCGACCCGGGAAAGAGCTCCACCTCCTGCGCCAGATAGCCGATGCATTTTCCGAGTTGGCTTTCGTCCCAGGTCCTGAGGTCGGCGCCGTCGATCCGGACCGAGCCGCCGGTCGGCTGGATGGCGCCGACGAGCAGTCGCGCCAGCGTCGACTTGCCGGCGCCGCTCGGCCCGATGATCGCTATGGCTTCGCCGGCGCGAACCGCGAAATTCAGCCGCTTGAGGATGGGTTCGGTGCCGGGCTGGGCATTCGGCGCCATGAAGAATACGTCCTGCACCGAGATCGCGCCCGTCGGATCAGGCAGCGCCAGTTTCCGCGCTTCCGCCGGATGCGCCGCAAGCGCCTTCTCCAGCCGCCGCCAGGCGCGCCTGGCGTCGACGATCTGCCGCCAGGAGACGATCAGCTGGTCGAGCGGTTGCAACGCGCGCGAGGACACCAGCGAGGAGGCGAAGATCATTCCGGCCGTCATCTGCCCCTCGATCACCAGCCAGGCGCCGGCGCCGAGGATCGCCAGCTGCAGCATCATGCGCAGCGCCCGCGAGGCGCCGCTGAAGATCGCATTGGCGCTCGAGGAGCGGTCATAGAGGGCGAGCGCTGCCCCGACATGCCTTCCCCAGACGCGTGCGGCGTTCTCGACCATGCCCATGGCGCGCAGCGTCTCCGCATTGCGGACGAAGACCTGTTCCGCCTGGCTGGCGAGCGTCGAGCGTTCCGCGGACAGCGCATCGTTCCTGCCGATGGCAAGCTGGTTGGCCGCGACCAGCGCAACGAGCAGCGCCGTGCCGGCTAGCGTCAGCCAGAACAGGACGGGGTGGATAAGATAGAGGAGCGCGAGGAAGACGGGAGCGAAAGGCAGGTCGAACAGCACCGCCACGCCGCGTGATCGCACGAAGGCGCAGACCGAGGCGAGGTCGCGCAGCGGCGACATGCCGCCGGCATATTTGGGCGCCAACGAAAGGGCGAATGTCCTCGCGCCGAGCTTCCTGTCGACGGCAGCCGCGACGCGCTGTGTGTAGACGGCCCGCACCGCGTCGAGCAGGCCGAGGAAGGCGAGCGCGAGGACCGCCATGGCCGAGAGGTAGACAAGCGTCTCGGCGCTGGAGGAGGGCAGCACGCGATCATAGACCTGCAGCAAATAGAGCGGGATCACCAGAACGAGCATGTTGATCAGCAGCGAGAAGATGCCGACGTCGGCGATGGCGCGCAGGAAGACCGCCCGCAGGCTCGACGGTCCAGTCATTTCAGCCGCCGCTGCATGATCCCGAGCCATTGAACCGGTCCCTGAATCTTACACGTGGCCCCCAAACTCGGAACCACCGTGGTGCAGCGCGCTGTTGCCGAAGCTGTGCGTGGCGGTGCTGTGCGTTGTGGTGGTGCTGGTGCTAGTGCTGCTGCTGGTCATGATCAGGGGGTTCGCCTGCACGGCGTCCAGCGTATAGGCGCGGATGTAGTCGATCTTCATCTCGGCCGGCGTGGCGAGATGGTCCGGCGGGGCTCCGGCCTGGCCGCCGATCGCAAGATCGACCAGCATGTACATGGGCTTGTTCATGTCTGACGGCGTCGCCGCCTCCGCGACCTGCACGCCGTCATAGGTCCAGACAAGCTTGTCCGGCGTCCACAGCACGCCATAGGTGTGGAAACCGGCAGTATCCATGACATTCACCGTGGACGAGACCTTGGTGTGCGTTCCCGTCTCATTGGTGTGCGCGGTCATCAGAAGCGAGTTGGGGTTCTGTCCGTACATTTCCACCGCGTCGAGCTCCGGCGGCCACGAGCCGTCTTCCGGCAGCAGCCAGAAGGCCGGCCAAGCGCCGGCATGCTCTGGCAGGTCGGCCCGCATTTCGAAATAGCCGTAGGTCTGCGAGAAGGTGTCGTGCGTCGTCAGGAGCCCCGAGGTGTACTCGTAATTGTTGATCAGCGGCTTGATGTCAGCCGGCGTCTGCGCCGCGGTGATGGTGAGCACGCCATTGTTCACGCTCCACGGGTGGACGGAGCTCGTCGGGGCGTAATTGGCGTCGATGTACCACTGCAGCTCGCCATTGCCGCTCAAGTTGCTGCCGTTCGGCGCTCCCCACCAGAAGTTGGTGTCCCAGGTGCCGCCTTGGCTGTTGTGAAGGCTCAGTACGTTGAAATCGTCATTGAAGGACAGGGTCATTCCGACCTTGTTGATCGGCAGCTCGAACTGGCTGGGCTGGAATTTGTCGATCGTCGTATCCTTGAACTCCAGGATCTCGCCGGTTCCGAGATTCAAGATCACGTTCGGGCCCGCCTGGACCATGTTCGCGTGGACGGCGTCGAACGACATGAACCCATAGCCATCGAGACGGACGGTGTCGGTCGCGGCGAAATTGGCGATCAGGTCGCTTCCGTTGCCGTTCGCGATGATGAAAGTGTCGTAGCCGCCGCCGCCGTCGATCAGGACATCATTGCCCTTGCCGCCGTCCAGCGTCTGGTGGCCGGCCTTGGCGGTGATGATGTTGTCCAACGCATTTCCGAAAGCATAGTTACCGGCGTTGGTGACGACGAGGTTCTCGACGTTGTTGGGGAGCGTGTAGCTCATCCATGTGCTGATGGTGTCGATGCCTGCCCCGTAGCCCTCGGCCGCCTTGTTGCCCGCGGCGTAGAGGTAATAGATGTCGTCGCCGTAGCTGCCGTGCATGGTGACATTGACTCCGGACGCACCGTAGAAGGTGTCGTTTCCGGAGGTGCCGTACATGTCCGATCCGGCCCCTGCCGCCGAGAACCAATGGGTGGACGATCCACTATAGGGAAGAGGCACGCCTACTGCGTTGACAAAGGAGCTCATCTCCCAAACCCTCCTCTGGTGTGTGATCCGGTTGAAACGGTCGGCGCACACTCAACCGACCATTGCGGATCAACTTATGATTCAAATTATCGTTCCAAGGAATCGTCGTAGAGTACAGAGAAAAATCATATTTCAGTGATCAATTCTTTAAGGAGAGGAGAATAAGGGGAGCCTAATACAATTTATGCGCGAGCGGGGAAAAATTTTACTCAATATCGCAAGAATTTCTGCCGAAAGGTTGGGCAGATCGTGGTGGATGAATGTATTTGTTTCAAATGCAGCCGTCCGAGCGACGGTTCGAAATCGGTGGATAGTCGCCGCCCGCGCGCTCCCTGGATCGTCATCGCCAAGCGCGCAGGAAAGGCGGACGCTGTTCAGGCGCTTACACCGCCCGCGTCAGCCCTCCGTCGACGCGGATGTTCTGGCCGGTGATGTAGGCGGCGCCGTCCGAAGCCAGGAAGGCGATCGTCGCGGCGATCTCTTCCGAGGTGCCGTAGCGCTTCATCGGCACGCTCTGGCGGCGCTCCTCTACTGCCGGCAGGCTGTCGATCCAGCCCGGCAGCACATTGTTCATGCGGATGTTGTCGCCGGCATAGGTGTCGGCAAAAATCTTGGTGAAGGCGGCGAGCCCCGCGCGCGCCACCGCCGAGGTCGGGAAGGCGGCGCTCGGCTCGAACGTCCAGGTGGTCGAGATGTTGATGATGACGCCCGCCTTCTGCTTCTGCATCACCGGCGTCACCAGGCGGGTCGGCCGCACGACGTTGAGGAAATAGGTGTCGATGCCCTTGTGCCAGTCCTCGTCGCTGATCTCGATGATCTGCGCACGCGGCCCGTGGCCGGCGCTGTTGACCAGCACGTCGATGCGGCCCCAGCGCTCGAGCGCGCCGTCGGTCAGACGCTTCAGATCCTCGTTCGACTGGTTGGAGCCGGTGACGCCGAAGCCGCCGAGTTCGTTGCCCAGCGCCTCGCCCTTGCCGGAGGAGGAAAGCACGCCGACCTTGAAGCCGTCCGCCGCCAGCCGCTTCGCCGCCGCCGCCCCCATGCCGCTGCCGCCCGCCGTCACAAGTGCCACCTTTTCTGTCGCCATGTCGCTGTCCATCCTGGCTGTTGGGGTTGAAAGCGCCTCTGTTAGCACGGACCGGCACGAGGCACGACCGGATTGGATTGCGCCAAGCCAATGGCGGTTGGCGAGAGCAGCGGAGCTGCTGATCTCACCCCAAGTGGGGGAGATGCCCGGCAGGGCAGAGGGGGTGCTGTCCCGCCGGCGTCTCGGCACCTATCCGCCTCTCCCGCCGCTTGCTGGCGGAGCTGCGGAACCGGGTTTATGAGATGAGCTCCGCCGCCTCGCCGCATTCATCCGATGGAACGTGACCGAGCCGATACAACCTAAGCCCGCTTGAAGGCGTAGCCGGATTGCGCGATTGTCGATGCCCCACCAACACGGGGTGCACGATGAAGCGTACGGAAAAGGCACGACCTTTCGTGCCAACCGAATTTCATGTCGGCACGGTCACCGACGAGGAGGGCGCCATAGGCATTCTCTCGATCCGGACGACAGAAGGCCTCTTGGATATCGCGCTTGACCGCCATGCCGCCGAGGCCATCGTCAACGCCATTGGGACCATCCGGACCAAGCTGCAGAAACCTAAAAAAGAAGCCCGGTCGCAAGCCGGGCTGGGAGCTAATTGGGGTACGCCGATCGAGCATCGTCCGTTCGGCGACTAAGAATTTGCATCACCATCATGACAGCCGGATGAAGCCCGTGCATGTCGCCCTAAAGTGCGCAGCGGTTGGGAGAACGACATGCATCGAAACAAGAACCTGAGCGCGTCGCCTGATCCGTTTCGTCGCGACGCGCCTAGGCCTGCCTGTCGCCAAGCACCAGCCGGCGTTCAAGCTTATTGATTGATCTCCGGCTCGACGAGCCTTGCCAGGTTGCGGAGCGACTCCTGCCAGCCGAGATAGCAGGCTTCGGCCGGAATGGCGTCCGGAATGCCGGCCTGCGTGATGTCGAGCTCCGTGCCGACCGAGACCTTCTTCAATGCCACGGTCACCTGCATCTCGCCGGGCAGATTGGGATCGTCGAACTTGTCGGTGTAGCGCACGAGCTCACCCGGAACGAGCTCGACATAGTCGCCGCCGAAGGCGTGGCCTTCGCCCGTCGTGAAATTGCGGAAGGACATCCTGAAGGTGCCACCGACGGTCGCTTCCAGATGATGCACCGTGCAGGTGAAGCCGTTCGGCGGAAGCCATTTCGCCAGCGCATCCGCCTCGATGAAGGCGCGGTAGACTTTCTCCGGCTTGGTAGCCAGAACGCGGTGCAGGCGGACAGTGCTGGGCATATCGTTTCTCCTCTGATTGCCGGTCTATGCTCCTAGGACGAACGGGGTTTGGCCAGCCCGACAGCGATGGACAACTTTTTCGAGCCGCGACCGCGGACTTCACATCTCCTTCAACACCAGTTCGCGTAAAGATAGCGGCAACATCGCCATCGACGAGGGCCGACATGGTTGAACTCAACGACGGACAATCGAGGCTGGTTTTGGCACCCCGGAAGGGCGCGGCGATCGCTCGCTATGACGCGCTGGCGATCGGCAGCGCGCCGGTTCCGCTGCTGAAGCCGGGGGACGGCACCGGCTCGTCCGGCTGCCAGCTGCTGGTGCCGTGGTCGAACCGCATCTCCGGCGGCGGCTTCACCTTCGACGGCCGCTTCCATGCAGTCGAGCCGAATGTGCCTGGCGAGGCCTTTCCGATCCATGGCGATGGTTTCCAGAGACCGTGGCGGCTTGCGTACCATACCGACACCGAGGCCGAACTGGTGCTCGAAGACGGCGCGATCGGCCCTTACCGCTATGCGGCCACCGTCACCTATTCGCTGCAGGACGGCGCGCTCGACGCACAGCTGACGGTGGAGAACCGCGCCGGCATGCGCCTGCCTTACGGTCTCGGCTTCCACCCCTGGTTCCCGCGCGGCGACACAACCCTGCTGAAGGCGAAGGCGAAACGTGTCTGGCTTGAGGACGAGCGCCATTTGCCTGTCGGCGTCTCGCTGGTGAGCGAGCATCCGGGCTGGGATTTCGAGCGTCCCATCCCGCTGCCGCTGGACTGGGTCAACAACGCCTTCGACGGCTGGGATCGCCGCGCCTCGATCACGCAGCTCGAGGATGGGATCAGGATCACACTGAGCGCCTCGCCCGAGCTTCCCGTCTACATCCTCTATTCGCCGTCGCCCGATGCCGGCTTCTTCTGCCTCGAGCCGGTATCGCACACCGTCGACGCGCATCACGGCGAGGGGCTGGTGCCACTCGACAATGGCGAAGCGATGAGCGCGACGATGCGGCTGGACTGGGAGATTGTGGTGACCGATTGAGGCCGCGCCGGCGGTGGCTTCGGCGACGGCGCTGGAGATCGGCGAAAAGCCGAGGTGACGTCGGATCTCCCCCCTTGCGGGGGAGATGTCCGGCAGGACAGAGGGGGGCGCTGTCCCGCGATTTCGTCATCCTAGGGCGAAGC